>NZ_JBGCCC010000002.1:0-1192294 GCF_041261665.1 Mycobacterium sp. MAA66
CAACGACTTTGGCACAGCAGAGTGCCTCAGTCGGCGGACCCACCACCGACAGCTTCACCGTCACGGCCACCAACACCTCCGGATTCACCGGCACCGCCGGCACCATCACCGTCCCGATCAACCCAATCCCCGACACCCCCACCACGCCCACCGCCACCATCAACCAAAACCTGGCCAGCGGTGTCGTCACCGGCACCGCCAGCTCCACCGACCCCGCCGGCAAGACCCTCACCTACACAGTCACCGGCCCGACCAACGGCACCGTCACCATCACCGGAACCACCTACACCTTCACCCCCACCACGGCCGCCCGCACCGCAGCCAACAGCACCACCACCAACGGCACCTTCACCCTGACCGCGACCAACGGCACCTACAACTCATCGGCCACCATCACAGTGCCGATCTCCCCGGCCTCCAACGACACCCCAACCACCCCGAGCACCGGCACCCAAACCACCACCGCCACAACAGGTGTGGTGACCGGAACGGTCTCAGCGACCAGCCCCGACAACACCACCGTCACCTACACCACCTCCAACCCGGTCAACGGAGCCGTCAGCATCAACGCCACCACCGGCGCATACACCTACACGCCGAATGCAGGCACCCGCACCGGCAGCGTCACCGGCAGCTTCACCGTCACCGCCACCAACACCAGCGGTTTCACCTCCACCGGAACCATCACGGTGCCCATCGCCAGCGACATCCCCGCCGGACTGACCCTCGCCGGGACCAGCAACAACCTGTCCACCGGCGTGACAACCGGCACCGCCTCAGCCTCCAGCCCCGACGGCGGCACCATCACCTACACGGTGTCTAGCCCGTCCAACGGCACGGTCAGCATCAGCGGCGCCGCCATCACGTTCACCGACTCGATGGCAGCCCGCACCGCCGCCGTCAGCACCACCACCAACGGCACCTTCACCATCACCGCCACCAACGCCGCTGGCTACTCCACCACCTACACCGCCACCGTGCCGATCTCCTCGGCAGCCAACTGGACGCCCGGGGCAACCACCGTCATCAACCAGGTTCAGAGCAGCAGCACCGGCATCGTGACCGGCACCTTCAGCATCGCCGGCGATCCGGGCAACGTGGCCGAGACCTACACAATCACCAAGGGCCCCACCACCAATTCGAGCCTCGGGTTGAGCCAAAGCGGCAACACCTGGACATTCTCATTCAGCCCAGCAGAGCAGACCATGGACAACGTGTGGTGGGGCACGGGTCCCTCATCCGACACCTTCACCGTGAAGATGACCACCGCAGGCGGAGTCTCCACCAGCACCACCTTCACCGTGCCGATCCTGAAATGCTTCGTCTGCGAACCGTAAAGACAGCGTCGAACATTGACGCCAGCGCCGTCGGCGGTCACCCGTTTCGGGTGGCCGCCGATTGCTTTTGCGCACCTGCCGGACGGGGCCGCCATGACCCGCCTGCTCAGACTCATCCGACCCCATGTGAAAACTTTGCCGGACTCACATCGAAATAATCTTTGGCTATGAAAAGACCCGTCCAGCTATCCATCGACACCAGTTGAGCACCTGTCAGCTTCCCTGGCATACCACTGGATACGACTCAGCGCCGAGTTCCCATCACGTTGTCGACGAGTCCAACTATTTGCAGGTAAAGCCGAAATACCGATACCACTGACGCGGCAATCATTTGCTTCTTCAGCTGATTTGCAGCTATCAGACCAGCCGCACCCGGCCCGCATCACCGGAGTCACCGGCAACCAACACGCCCATAAGTGTGGTTACGGCGAATCTTCGCAAACGAAAATATATCGCCGAAAACTTTGCGAAAACCGCCTGAGAGTCTGGTAAGAATTTGACGTCGATGTCGAATTTCGCGTGAATTCGGCCACTCAAGACCCTCGCCGTGTCACCTGACACGGCCCTTTGGATGGAGATTCAGCATGTCGGGTGCGCACCGATCCACCTCGCGGTCCAAGAACAACAGCCGCAAGAAGGGCAACCACCGGGTCGCACCCAAGCCGTCACACCAGCCCTACAACTGGCTCGGCGTCGGCGCAGTCACCCTGGGCCTGGGTGCGGCAATGGCGAGTGGTTCCGGCATCGCCAACGCCACAGGCGGCGACGGATCCTCGGCATCGAGCAACTCCAACTCGAAGAACTCCGGCCCAGACCATTCCAACAAGGGCCACCGGCCGGGGCAGCGGCCCAAGCCTGCCACCAGCACGACTGATACCGGCACATCCGTTGTCCCCAGCACGGACGCCACCGGCACCACCCCGTCCAACGGCACAGCCTCCGGCACAACACCGTCGGACGGCACCGCCTCCGGTTCGACCACCTCGGACGGCACGGCATCGAACCCGACCGACCAAAATGCCAACGGCGCCAACAACTCCAATGCCGGCAAGGGCAAGAAGACCAAGAACGCCGCCGCTGCCGACCAGTCCGGCAAGTCCAAGTCGAAGACCAAGACCAAGCCGGCACCGACCGGGGCTGTCGACAGCTCGTCGCCCGAAGCCCCGGCGCCCGCTGCACAGACCTCCGTGCCGGTCGCCGCCGCAACCGTCCCGAACACCGCCACCAAGCTGCAACCGGTCGCCGCTGCGGCAGTCACCAAGACCGCCAACCCGGCTGCCGCCACCGGCGGTTCCACCACCACCACGACCACCGCGGTCCCGCACGCCACCAGTTCCAACCCGATCGTCGCGGCCATCCAGAACGCGATGATCAGCTTCTTCACCAACCCGTCGACCATTGCGACGCTCACAGCGAATGGCCTCACCGGCCCCGCCGCCCCTTCCAACTTCGTCGGCGCCTTCCTCTACGGCATGTACCGCGGCATGGAGGACTTCGCCGGGCTGGTGCCCAAGGCCGGTAACCCGACCACGACGTCCGATCCGCACACCGGAACCGTCACCGGCAACCTGAATTTCACCGTGCCCGCCGGAGGTCCCGCGCTGACCTACACGGTGCGCACCAACCCGCTGTTGGGTTCGGTCGTCGTCGATGCCAGTGGTTCGTACACGTACACACCGTCGGTGTCGGGAGCTTCGCTCGGCGCGAACGCGACCGATCACTTCACCGTGACCGCCAGCAATGGCATCGCCTCGACCAACGCGACCGTGACCGTGCCGGTCAACGTGGCCAGCAATGCGCCGACCACGCCGACCGCGTCCAACGTCAACACCAACGCGATCACCGGTGTAGTCACCGGCACCCTGACCTCCACCAGCCCCAACGGCGCCGCCGTCAGCTACTCGGTGACCGGCAACCCGACCAAGGGCTCAGTCACCTTGTCGGGCAACACCTTTACCTACACCCCCGCCGACGCCGCCCGCACCGCCGCCAACAGCGGCGCCACCACCGACAGCTTCACCGTCACCGCATCGAACGGTTCGGCCACCAGCACCGGCACCATCACCGTCTCGATCTCGCCGGCCTCCAACAACACCCCCTCGGTCCCGACCACTTCCAACGTCTCCACCGGCACCAACGGTGTGGTCACCGGCACCCTGCACTCCACCAGCCCGAACGGCGCTGCCGTCACCTACACCGTGACAGGCAACCCGGTCAACGGCACCGTGACGGTGAGCGGTTCGACGTTCACTTACACCCCGAGCACCCTGGCCCAGGAAAGTGCGTCGGTCGGCGGCCCCACCACCGACTCGTTCACGGTCACTGCCTCCAACGGCCAATTCACCTCTGCCGCAGGTACTGTCACCGTGGCCATCGCGCCGGTCGCCGACGTCCCGTCCAGCCCGGTGGCCAACAATGTCAACACCAACAACGTCACCGGCACCGTTACCGGCACCATCTCGGCCACCGACCCCGCCGGCCACACCCTGACCTACACCGTCACCGGAAACCCGGCCAACGGCGCCGTCACCGTCAATGCCAACACTGGCGAATTCACCTACAACCCGTCCGATTCGGCACGCCTCGCGGCCAACACGGGCACGACCACCGATTCCTTCACGGTCACCGCCTCCAACGGCACCTTCAGCTCGACGGCCACCATCACCGTCCCGGTCTCCCCGGCGTCCAACAACACCCCGGCCGTCCCGACCACCTCCAACGTCTCCACCAACGCCAACGGTGTAGTCACCGGAACGCTGAACTCCACCAGCCCCGACGGCTCGAACGTCAGCTACACGGTGACCGGTAACCCCACCAACGGATCGGTCACGGTCTCCGGAAGTACCTTCACCTACACCCCGAGCTCGCAAGCTCAGCAGCAGGCCGCGATGGGCGGAGCCACCACAGACTCCTTCACCGTCACCGCTACCAACGGCCAATTCACCAGCAGCGCAGGCACAGTCACCGTCGCGATCGCCCCGATCGCCGACACGCCCACCACTCCGGTGGCGAGCAACGTGAACACCAATGCCATCACCGGCACCGTCACCGGCACCATCGGTGCCACCGACCCCGCCGGCCACGCCCTGACCTACGTCGTCACCGGTAACCCGTCGGGCGGCTCGGTCAGCATCGACGGCACCACCGGTGTCTTCACCTATAACCCCACCGACGCCGCCCGCCTGGCCGCCAACAGCGGAGTGATCACCGACAGCTTCACCGTCACCGCGACCAACGGCACCTACACCAGCAGCGCGGTCGTCACGGTTCCGGTCTCCCCGGCGTCGAACAACACCCCGTCGGTCCCGACCAGCTCGAACGTCTCCACCGGCGCCAACGGCGTGGTCACCGGCGCGCTGCACTCCACCAGCCCAGACGGGTCCACCGTGACCTATACCGTCACCGGCAACCCCACCAATGGTTCGGTCACGGTGTCGGGCAACGGCTTTACCTACACCCCGAGCTCGCAAGCTCAGCTGCAGGCGTCGATGGGCGGAGCCACCACGGACTCCTTCACCGTCACCGCTACCAACGGCCAATTCACCAGCAGCGCAGGCACAGTCACCGTCGCGATCGCCCCGATCGCCGACACCCCGAGCGTGCCGACTGCCAACAACGTCAACACCAACAACGTCAGCGGCACTGTCACCGGCACCATCTCGGCCACCGACCCGGCCGGCGCTCCACTGACCTACACCGTCACCGGCCACCCGTCGGGCGGCTCGGTCACGGTCAACGCGAACACCGGTGAATTCACCTACAACCCGAGCGATTCGGCACGCCTGGCCGCCAACGCAGGCGCGACAACGGATTCCTTCACGGTCACCGCCTCCAACGGCACCTTCAACTCGACAGCCACCATCACCGTCCCGATCGCCCCGGCCTCCAACAGCACCCCCAGCACCCCGACCGCCACCACCAACCAGAACGTGGTTACCGGCGTGGTCACCGGCACGGTCTCCGCGACCAGCCCCGACGGCACCAACGTCACCTACACCGTCAGCGGCAACCCCGCCGGCGGCACTGTGAACGTCAACTCCACCACCGGTGAATTCACCTACACCCCAAGCGATTCCGCTCGATTGGCGGCCAACAACGGCACCGACACCAGCGACAGCTTCACGGTGACCGCCTCCAATGGCCAATTCACCAGCAGCGCAACGGTCACCGTCCCGGTTTCACCCGCGTCGAACAACACCCCGAGCGCCCCGGCGACCACAAACGTCTCGGCCGGCTCCAATGGCGTGGTCACCGGAACGTTGACGTCGACCAGCCCGGACGGCCACACCGTGGCCTACACCGTGACGGGCAACCCGGCCAACGGCACGCTCAATATCACCGGTAGCACGTTCACCTACACGCCGTCCTCCCTGGCTCAGCTGCAGGCCTCGATGGGCGGAGCCACCACCGATTCCTTCACCGTCACCGCCGACAACGGCCAATTCACCAGCGGCGCAGGAACAATCACTGTTGCGATCGCACCGGTTGCCGACACCCCGTCGACCCCGACCGCGACCAACGTGAACGCCAACCCGATCACCGGCACTGTCACCGGCACCATCGGTGCCACCGACCCCGCCGGCCACACCCTGACTTACACCGTCACCGGCAACCCCGCCAGTGGCACCGTGAACGTCAACGCCATTACCGGTGAATTCACTTACAACCCGACCGATTCGGCACGCCTGGCCGCCAACACGGGGGCCACGACGGACAGCTTCACCGTGGCCGCATCCAACGGCACCTTCAGCTCGACAGCCACCGTCACCGTCCCGGTCTCCCCGGCGACGAACAACACCCCGTCGGTACCGACCACCTCCAACGTCTCCACCGGCGCCAACGGCGTGGTCACCGGAACCCTCAACTCCACCAGCCCCGACGGCAACACCGTCACCTACACCGTCACCGGGAACCCCGCCAACGGATCGGTCACCGTTTCGGGCAACACCTTCACCTACACTCCGACCGCACTGGCGCAGGCGCAGGCTAGCCTCGGCATCACTACCGACAGCTTCACGGTTACCGCCTCCAACGGCCAATTCACCTCGGCCACAGGAACAGTCACGGTCGCTATCGCTCCGGTCGCCGACGTTCCGACCGCTCCGGTAGCCGGCAATGTCAACACGAACACCATCACCGGTGTGGTGACGGGAACCCTGACCTCGACCGACACCGCCGGCCAGTCGTTGACCTACACGGTCACCGGCCACCCCGCGGGCGGCAGCGTCACCATCAACGGGAGCACCTTCACCTACACCCCGACCGCGGCGACCCGGAACAACGCGACCACCGACAGCTTCACGGTGACCGCGAGCAATGGAACCTTCACCAGCGACGCAACTTTGGTCACGGTGCCGATCTCACCGGCGTCCAACAACACCCCGTCCGCCCCGACCTACACCACCGACCAGAACCCGGTCACCGGCGTGGTCACCGGCACCTTCAGCTCCACCAGCCCGGACGGCGTCAACGTCAGCTACACGGTCAGCGCGCTGACACACAGCACCGGCAGTGTCACGGTGAGCGGCAATACATTCACCTACACGCCAACGGCTTTCGCTCGCAGCGATGCCAACTACGGCACCAACACCAGCGATACCTTCACCGTCACCGCATCCAACGGCACCGCCACCAGCAGCGCCGTCGTCACGGTGCCGATCTCGCCGGCATCCAACAACACCCCGAACGTCCCGGCCGCGACCAACGTCTCGACCAACGCCAACGGTGTGGTCACCGGCTCGTTCAACTCCACCAGCCCCGACGGCGCCACCGTCACCTACACGGTGACGGGCAACCCGACCAAGGGCTCGGTCACGGTGAGCGGCAATGACTTCACCTACACCCCGACCCTGTCGGCTCAACAGCAGGCCTCGATGGGCGGTGCCACTACGGACTCGTTCACGGTGACGGCATCCAATGGCCAATTCACTTCCGGCGTAGGCACAGTCACGGTTGCGATCAAGCCGGTTGCCGACACCCCGACCACACCGACCTACACCACCAACCAGGACCAGGTCACCGGTGTAGTCACCGGCACGGTCAGCTCCACGGACCCGATCGGTCATTCGTTGACCTACACGGTCTCAGGCGCGACCAATGGCACAGTGAGCATCTCGGGCACCACCTACACATTCACCCCGACGAACGCGGCCCGTACGGCGGCCAACACGACCGCCACCAACGGCACGTTCACCGTCACCGCGTCCAACGGCACCTACAGCTCCACCGCCACGGTTACGGTCCCGGTCTCGCCGGCCTCGAACAACACCCCGAGCGTTCCGACCTCCGGCACGCAGACCACCACCGCCTCGACCGGCGTGGTGACCGGCACGGTGTCTTCGACCAGCCCGGATAGCGCCGCGATCACCTACACCGTCGGCACCGGGACCAACGGCACGGTGAGCATCAACGCCTCCACCGGGGCGTACAGCTTCACCCCCGCCAACGGCACCCGCACCGGCAGCGTCACCGGCAGCTTCACCGTCACGGCCACCAACACCTCGGGCTTCAGCTCGACCGGAACCGTCACGGTGCCGATCAACAACGACGTCCCGTCGGCGCCGACGGCCGGCCAAAGCGCTAACGCAACCACGGGTGTGGTCACCGGCACGATGTCCTCGACCAGCCCCGACGGCGGCGCCATCACCTACACCGTGGGTAGCGCCACCAACGGCACCATCAGCTCGTCAGGCACCAGCTACACGTTCACTCCTGCAGCAGGTACCCGTACCGGCACCCAGTCGGGCACGTTCGTGATCACCGCCAAGAATTCGGCGGGCTACCAGTCGACCGCAACGATCACCGTGGCGATCAACAGCGACGTGCCGACCGGGCTGACCATCACCGGGGTCAACAACAACCTGTCCACCGGTGTCTCGACCGCCACCGCCTCGGCGACAAGTCCCGACGGTGGGGCCATCACCTACACCGTCTCGAACTCCTCCAACGGCACGGTCTCCATCAGCGGAAGCACCATCACGTTCACCGACTCGGGTCCCGCCCGCACCGCGGCCGCGGCCAGCTCGGTCAACGGCACCTTCACGCTGACGGCCACCAACGCGGCCGGCTACACCACCACCTACACCGCCACCGTGCCGATCGCCTCGTCGACCAACTTCGCCGTCACCAGCCCGACCTCCGCAAACCAAAGCCAGAACCAAAGCAACGGCGTGGTCACCGGACAGCTGGTCCTGCCCGGTGACGTAGGCGGCAACATCCAGGGCACCTACACCGTGGTCACCCAATCGTCGCTCGGCGGCGGTCTTGGCCCCGGTAGCACAACCGTCGGCCAGCACGCCGACGGCACCTGGTGGTACACCTACACACCCACAGCACTGGCGATGAGCAATTCAGCTAACTCGTGGCTTGGCTTCGCCACCTCCGACTCCTTCACGGTCAAGTTCGTTGCGACCGCCGGAGGCTACTGGAACCAATCCGCCCCCATCTCGGTGCCGATCCTGAAGTGCCGCGCCGGCTGCTGATCAACACCCGCGGTCCCAATCGGCGGTCACCCGAAAGGGTGGCCGCCGTGGTGATTTCGTCATTCTTGGCACTGCTATCGGCCCCCTGCTCTTGCCACACTTCGGTTGGGGATCGTCAACTTTCCCTGACCGGTCAAGGAAAGTTGACCGCTCCAAATCGGAAGTGCCACAACAGCGGCCGACACGCGGAGCCGCCAAACGGGCACGTGGCCTGACGGGCACCACCCTGTTGAGAAACACGCCTTGCACTATGCGAGCAAAAACGCGTGGGTAGGCTCATAGGGTGCCGCTTCCCGCAGATCCAGACCGCGCCCTCGCCGCCTACGCCCACCCTGAACGGTTGGTGACGGCTGACTGGCTGTCGGCCAACCTCGGCCGTCCCGGGCTGGCTATCGTCGAGTCCGACGAAGACGTACTGCTGTACGACACCGGCCACATCCCCGGCGCGGTCAAGATCGACTGGCATATCGACCTGAACGACCCCGCGGTGCGCGACTACATCGACGGCGAACGTTTCGCCGCCCTGATGGATCGCAAGGGCATCAGTCGCGACGACACCGTCGTCATCTACGGCGACAAGAGCAACTGGTGGGCGGCTTATGCACTCTGGGTGTTCACCCTGTTCGGCCACGAGGACGTCCGTCTGCTCGACGGTGGGCGCGACCTGTGGGTCTCCACCGGCCGCGACACCTCGCTCGACGTGCCGGCCACCCAGAGCACGGGCTACCCGGTCGTGGAGCGCAACGACGCCCCCATCCGGGCGTTCCGCCAAGATGTGCTCGACACGCTGGGCACGTCGCCGCTGATCGATGTGCGTTCTCCGCAGGAGTACACCGGTGAGCGCACCCACATGCCCGACTACCCCGAGGAAGGCGCACTGCGCGGCGGTCACATCCCGACCGCGGTGTCGATTCCGTGGGCCAAGGCCGCCGATGACAGCGGACGGTTCCGCAACCACCACGAACTCAAGGAGCTCTACGGGCACCTCGACGCCGACGACGCGATCATCGCCTACTGCCGGATCGGTGAGCGCTCCAGCCACACCTGGTTCGTGCTGACCCATCTGCTGGGCCTGCCCGACGTGCGCAACTACGACGGTTCCTGGACCGAATGGGGCAACGCGGTACGGGTGCCGGTCGTCATGGGCGACCAGCCCGGTGAGGCTCCAGGCAAATCGTGACGGTGCCGGCCGCGCTGGCCGAGGTCGTCTCCGAGTTCCAGGATGTCACCGGTCAGGACAAGCTCCAGCTACTTCTGGAGTACGCCAATGAGCTGCCCCCGCTGCCCGCTCATCTGGAGCAGTCGGCCATGGAGCCGGTGCCGGAATGCCAGTCGCCGTTGTTCCTTGATGTCGACGTTTCAGATCCCGAGCAGGTGCGGCTTTATTTCACTGCGCCGGCCGAGGCCCCGACGACCCGCGGGTTCGCTGCGATCCTGGCTGCCGGCCTGGACGGACAGCCCAGAGCAGCTATCCTCGAGGTGCCCGACGATTTCTATGCAGACCTGGGGCTATCGGCGTTGATCAGCCCCCTTCGGCTACGCGGCATGTCGGCCATGTTGACGCGCATCAAACGGCGTCTTCGGGCCACACTGTAGGCCCGGAAGTGTTTGCTCGAATTTCCTGGGCAAACGACATAAATAACGTTCACGTCACGTATTCTTGTCGACGAACTGTCATGTGACGGCAACGGCGCCGTTGTCAGGTTCGCGTAGCGTCGTCCGGATTGCCTGCATTCCGTACGACAGCTACACCGCATGACGCCGGCCGACCCGCTGGCAACGGATTTTCACGAAAGGGGCCACGCCCGATGGACCGCCAGCGCAGAGATGTCATTCTCTACGAGCTCAACGAGGTTCCGTGGGACGTCGTCGACATCTACGTCAAGAATCGGCCCAACTCCAACCTGGCAGCCCTGATCAAGGAAGGCCAGTCGCAGACCACAGTCCACGAGGACCGCAAAGAGCAGATGGGTCTGCAGCCGTGGCGCACCTGGCCGACGCTTCACATGTCGACCTATGCCCACAATTCGTTTGATCTGGGTCAGGACCCGACCACATTCAAGGGCGACCCGATCTGGGACGTCGCCGAGGCCGCAGGACTGTCAGTCGGCCTGTTCGGCCCGATGCAAAGCTGGCCGGCCCGGCAGTTCAAACACGGCGGGTTCTATATCCCCGACACCTTCAGCCAGGATGCCAAGACCTACCCGAAGTCCCTGGAGCGCTTCCAGACCTTCAACTTGGCCATGACGGGAGCCAACGGCTTTTCGCCCGCTGAGGTACTGAACCCGAAAATGCTGGCCGGCACCGCGGTGGACATGCTGCGTCAGGGGCTGACCCCGCGCTCAGCCGCCACGCTGACCACCCACCTGGTCAAGGAGCGCCGGGACCCGCGCTACAAGGCCTTCCGCTCGGCCATGCAAGCGCCGCTGGGCTTCGACCTGTACTGGAATGCCCACCGCAAGCACGACCCGCGGTTGTCCATCTTCTTCACCAACCACGTCGCCGGCATGATGCACCGCTTCTGGGGTGACGGCATGCCCGGCTACACCGAGAAGTACGAGTACGACGCCGACGAGGTGTACGGCAGCTTCATCATCGAAGCGATGGACATCACCGACAGCCAGCTCGGCCGGATCCGCAAGTATCTGGCCAAGCATCCGCAGTCGATGCTGGTGTTGGCGGCGAGCATGGGCCAAGGTCCGGTTGCGGTGAGCAAGTTCGATGACAACTGCTTCGTGCTCGACGACCACACCAAGCTTCTGTCCGTGCTGGGGCTGCCGAAGGCCGACACCGGCCTGGCGATGTACCCGATGGTGTCTCTGGTCTTCGCCACCGAAGCCGATGCGCGGGCCGCAGTGGCCCCGCTGGAATCGGTCACCATCGGTGACCAGGGGCCGCTGTTCGCGCGGGTGCGCGCCGAGGGCATCACGGTGACGTTCGGCATCGATCCCGAGAGAGGCGCCGATCCCGACGCGACGCTGCGGTACCGCGTCACCGGGTCCGACAACGACGGCACGTGCAAGCCCGCCGATCTCGGCTTCAGCACCCAACCGCGCGTCGGTGGCATCAACACCGGTTACCACATCCCGGAGGGCATTCTGCTGACTGCCGGCGCCGGGGTGCCCAGGGATCCGTCGCGCAAGGAGGTCGACGTTCTGGACGTCGCACCGTCGTTGTTGGCCAACGTCTTGGGCATCGATCCGGCGCCGTCGATGCAGGGCATTCCGACGCTTTTCGCCTAGTTCCACCCGATCTTCCAAAGATCTTTCGTTGGTCTCCTCGATTTCGGGGTGCCGACACACCACCCCCGGTATCGGGCGCATACACTGCGCCCGATACATTTCTAAAGACATTTCTTAGAGAACCTGTTGCAGGAGGCACCGTGGCCAACCACGCCAGTTCGAAGATCTCCAAGGTGCTTGTCGCCAACCGTGGAGAGATCGCCGTCCGGGTCATCCGGGCTGCAAAGGATGCTGGGCTGGCCAGCGTGGCGGTCTACGCCGAGCCCGACGCCGACGCCCCCCACGTCCGGCTAGCCGACGAGGCCTTCGCCCTGGGCGGTCAGACCTCGGCCGAGTCGTACCTGGTGTTCGACAAGATCCTCGACGCCGCCGCCAAGTCGGGCGCCAACGCCATCCACCCCGGCTACGGATTCCTTTCGGAGAACGCCGATTTCGCGCAGGCCGTGCTCGACGCCGGGCTGATCTGGATCGGCCCGAGCCCGCAGTCCATCCGCGACCTCGGTGACAAGGTCACCGCGCGTCACATCGCCGCAAAGGCGAAGGCGCCCTTGGTCCCCGGCACGGCCGAGCCAGTCAAGGACGCTGATGAGATCGTCGCGTTCGCCAAAGAATTCGGCGTTCCCGTCGCCATCAAGGCGGCGTTCGGCGGTGGCGGTCGCGGTATGAAGGTGGCCCGCACCATCGAAGAGATCCCCGAGCTGTTCGACTCCGCCACCCGCGAGGCCGTCGCCGCATTCGGCCGTGGCGAGTGCTTCGTCGAGCGCTACCTGGACAAGCCCCGCCACGTCGAGGCCCAGGTCATCGCCGATACCCACGGCAACGTCGTGGTCGCCGGTACCCGTGACTGCTCGCTGCAGCGCCGCTTCCAGAAGCTGGTCGAGGAGGCCCCCGCGCCGTTCCTGACCGAAGCGCAGCGCAAGGAGATCCACGAGTCCGCCAAGCGGATCTGCAAGGAGGCCGGTTACTACGGCGCCGGCACCGTGGAGTACCTGGTCGGCCAGGACGGCCTGATCAGCTTCCTTGAGGTCAACACCCGTCTGCAGGTGGAACACCCGGTCACCGAGGAGACCTCGGGCATCGACCTGGTGCTGCAGCAGTTCAAGATCGCCAACGGCGAGGCACTGGACATCACCGAGGACCCGACCCCCCGCGGACACTCGTTCGAGTTCCGGATCAACGGCGAGGACGCCGGTCGCGGCTTCCTGCCCGCCCCCGGCCCGGTGTCCAAGTTCGAGGCCCCGACCGGCCCCGGCGTCCGGATGGATTCCGGTGTCGAGACCGGTTCGGTCATCGGCGGCCAGTTCGACTCGATGCTGGCCAAGCTGATCGTCACCGGCGCCAACCGCGACGAGGCCCTGGCCCGCTCGCGTCGTGCGCTGGCGGAGTTCAACGTCGAAGGCCTGGCGACCGTCATCCCGTTCCACCGGGCCGTGGTCTCCGACCCCGACTTCATCGGTGACGGCACCAAGTTCGACGTGCACACCCGCTGGATCGAGACCGAGTGGAACAACACGGTCGAGCCCTTCACCGGTGGCGAGCCGCTGGATGAGGAAGATGCCGCACCGCGCCAGACGGTGATCGTCGAGGTCGGTGGCCGTCGTGTCGAGGTATCGCTGCCCGGCGACCTGGCCATCGGCGGTGGCGGCGGCGGTGCTGCGTCCGGCGCCATCAAGAAGAAGCCGAAGCCGCGCAAGCGTGGCGCCGCCGGCGGTAAAGCCGCCTCGGGCGACTCGGTCACCGCACCGATGCAGGGCACCGTGGTGAAGGTGGCCGTCGAGGAGGGCCAGCAGGTCTCCGCGGGCGATCTGATCGTGGTGCTGGAAGCCATGAAGATGGAAAACCCGGTGACCGCGCACAAGGACGGCATCGTGACCGGCCTGTCCGTCGAGGCCGGTGCCGCCATCACCCAGGGCACCGTCATCGCCGAGCTGAAGGACTAGTTCTCCGTTCCGCCGAGCGGCCATTTATTGCACGCTTTCTCGCGAAATCCGGGCAATATCTGGCCACTCGGCGGTTCTATTTCCCATGGAACCCATCGAGATCAACGCCGGCGGCTGGTATCTGCGCGCACTGCGCGCCGACGACCGGATGGACGACCGGCCCTCGCTCGCCGATTTGGGCGAGTTCTCCCCCACCCACGTGGAAACCCGTGCGGCGCAATGGGAGTCCGACACACTCTATTCGTGGGCAGTCTGCGAGCCGACAACCGGTGAACTACTGGCCGAAATCGTGTTGGACCCGTCGTCCGGTGCCATCACCACCCGGGCCCGGGCCGGGTGCGATGAAGCAGCCGCAACCGGAGCTCAGGCCGTGCGTCGATTCGCCGACGCCATGCTCCGCTAGAGCAGCAGCACCGGCAGGCTCATGGTGAGTACCACCGACATGAGCACCAGCAGGAACCAGCCGGCGCCCTGCCAGGCGAACCACGTCCGGTAGTGCCGCCAGGCCTGATATGTCCGCACGAATGCCCACACTCCGCCGCCGAACAAGATGGCCGGGCCGCCCAGCGCCAGCGCGGTCCGGTACGGCATGCTGCACGCTGCGGCGTCGACGCCGTGACAGTGCTTGGTCCAGGCCGCGGCCAACGCCATGAACGCAACGCCGAGGACACCCATCACCAGTGCGAACTTCGCCGCCTGATGCACGCTGGGGTCGTCTTCACGAAACTCATACCGCATCGAAACCACCACCAAGCCCAAGTATGCGCCAACCGGCCTCAGGTCGCCAGGTCGCTCTCGGCGATGCGCTTGATCGCGGCCAGCCGTCGATCCCATTGGCGGCCAATGCGTTCCAATTCCGTCGCCAGCGCGCTGAGCCTGGCGCCCAGGGCACGGTAGCGAATTTCCCGCCCCACCCTGACCGACTCGACCAAACCGGCATCGGACAGCACGCCCAGGTGCTTGGCGATGGCCTGTCTACTGACCGGCAGCCGCTCGGCGAGCGCACTGGCAGACAGGTCGGCGCGGCCGAGCTCGGTGAGGATGTGCCAGCGGGTCTCGTCGGCCAGCACCGCGAGCTCGGTGGGCATGCTCATGGCGTGGCCTGCAAAAACGCCACCAGATCCCCGAGTTCGGCGGTCCAGCCGCCCGAGTTCTCCGCGTGCGCGGTCTGCGGATCGACCAGGTCCTCGAACCCTGTCTCGAGCAGGTCCAGCCGAGTGCCATCGGCGATCGCGGTGAGCTCGAAGCGCACCAGAGTGGAGTTGCTCGGTGTCGGCTCGGCGTCGACCTCGCGGTGCGCCCAGCGGTAGACCAGCGTATGCGGCGGGTTCACCTGCTCCACGACCACCCGGAACTTGCCGTGGGTGTTCCAGGCGAAGAATCCGGCGCCACCCGGGGTGGCTTCGAATTCCGTTGCGTCACCGAACCATTGGGAGATGAGTTCAGGTTCGGTGATAGTCGCCCACACCTTCTCGATGGGTGCGTTGATGTCGATGGTTCGAGTGATGTCCAGAGAGTCCATGATCATTCCTAGGGTCGACAAATTGTGCAACTCCAGAGTTGCACAAGTGCCGCCAGAGCGCAACTACCGAGTTGCAGTTTGTCGCCGACGGGCGCGCAGTACCAACACACCGACCACCCCGAAGATCAGATCTGCGGCGATCTCGACTATCGCCGTCACCCACGAAAACGCCGTCACCCGCGCCCACGGTGGTGCATCGATGAAGCTGTCGCTGAAGAACCCCCACGTCGGAAGCAGATGAGCCGCAGCGAATCCCACTGCACTGACGAAGCCGATTACCACGGCCGCGGATGGCGCCCAGCGATTCCGGGTGATCACCAGAGCGACAGTCGCCGCCGCCAAGATCAATTGGAGGGTGCCACCAACCATCACGGCCGGCCGGACCACATCCATCCCCCGCCGCAGATGGTCAGCGCCGTGCAGTACCAGAGCTACCACGAACAATGCTGCGGCCCAACGAAAGATGCGTTCGACACCGCTGGTTTCCTCGACCATTGCGACCACCTCTACTACGCACAGTAGTAGCCGCTCTGCGCCATGTAAAGACCTGTCAGGGCTTGGCTCTACGATGCCTGCGTGCGGATAAAACTCGTGGTAGCGGTTGGCCTGCTCGCCGGCGGCGCCGCGTATCTGCACGGTTGGAGTTGGCAGGTGGCGCTTGCGATTACCGCAGGCGTCCCACTGCTGATCGTCGCCATTCCGCACATCCTCACCGGAATCCGTACGCCGAGTCCCCGCGAGAACCCCGTGGACGACATGTCGGGCACCGAGTTCGAGGACTACGTCGCGCGGATTGCACGGTCCTGCGGAGTTTCGGTGATCATGACCGCGATCACGGGCGACTGGGGTGTCGATCTGATTGTCGGCAAGCGGCCCAATCGCCTTGCCATTCAATGCAAACGGCTGAACCGGCCGGTCGGCACCAGCGCCGTACAAGAGGTCGTGGCCGGAGCCCCGATGCAGGACTGCGCACACACCATGGTGGTGACCAACAACGAGTTCACGCCGGCGGCACGGAAGTTGGCCGAGCTGCACCATTGCACGCTGGTCAGTGGGGCCGAGCTTCCCCGCCTCAAATCCCTGATCCGCCAACTGACCTCGGTATAGCAACACCGCAACGCAGAAGCACGCCGGTCTCCCCCCAACGAGTCGGATCCAGACCTGTCAAAAAACGTGACATTGTCAACGATCGTTGACAGGTCCAGATCGCACGGGTCACCAGAGAGCCCGCCGCCGGGCGACGCGACCACCGCACCGAACTCAGGCGAGCGTACGCAGCACCTCTCGCACCGCGTGTACGGCTTCGTCGAGTTCGGCCCGCGACACCGTCAGCGCCGGCCGGAACCGCACCGAGTCCTCGCCACTGGCCAGCAGGATGACCTGACGCTCCCATAGCCGCCGGATCACCTCGTCACGCTGTCCGGCCGACGGCAAGCTGAACGCACACATCAGCCCTCGTCCGCGTGGATCGAGCACCAGTGAGGGAAAGTCGCTTGCGAGGCAGCGCAACTGGCCAACCAGGTACCAACCCATCCTGACGGCGTTGTCGACCAGTCCATCGGCTTCGATGACCTCAAGTATGCGGCGGGCCCGCACCATGTCGGTGAGGTTGCCACCCCAGGTGGAGTTGATCCGCGAGCTGACCCGGAAGACGTTGTCGTCGATATCGTCCACGCGCCGACCCGCCATCACCCCGCATACCTGAGTCTTCTTGCCGAAGGCCACGATGTCGGGAACAACCCCCAATTGTTGGTAAGCCCAGGCGGTTCCGGTCATCCCGCAACCGGTCTGCACCTCGTCGAAGATCAACAGCGCGTCGAACTCGTCGCACAGATCCCGCATCGCGGCGAAGAACTCGGCACGCATGTGCCGGTCGCCACCCTCACCCTGGATCGGCTCGGCGACGAAGCAGGCGATATCGTGCGGGTACGCCTCGAACGCCGCACGCGCCTGCCGCAGCGATTCGCGTTCCAGCGCAACGATATCCACGCCAGGCGACACCACCGGCGCATCGATACGCGGCCAATCGAACTTCGGGAACCGCGCCACCTTGTTGGGGTCCGTATTGGTCAGCGACATCGTATAGCCACTGCGACCGTGAAAAGCGCCACGCAGATGCAGGACCCGGGTGCCCAGCGACGCGTCAATCCCACGGGATTCGTTGAGCCGGCTCTTCCAGTCGAACGCCACCTTCAGCGCGTTCTCCACTGCCAGCGCGCCGCCGTCGACAAAGAACAGATGCGGCAATGCGGGGTCGCCCAGAACCCGCGCGAATGTCTGCACGAAGCGCGCCATCGGCACGGTGTAGATGTCGGAGTTGCTCGGCTTGTTCACCGCCGCCTGCGCCAGTTCGGCGCGAAACGCCGAGTCCGCCAACGCCGGATGATTCATGCCCAGCGCCGACGACGCGAAGAACGTGAACATGTCGAGGTAACGACTGCCGTCGCGCGCGTCGACAAGGTACGAACCACCGGATCTGTCGAGGTCGAGGACGAGGTCCAAACCGTCGGTCAGGATGCTGCGGCCAAGCACTTCGTGCACGTGGCAGGCGCTGTCGGCCAATAGCCCGTCAGATGTCAGAACAGCAGTCATGCCGCCATCCTAACGCAATATTTACGGCCTGCACGACTACAAGCAGTAATTATTCCGGTACGGATACCTGATCATCGTAAAAAGTCTGTAAGATGATGGTGCTTCGCGTGCGAACGTTGGCAACGGTACGGATCCGTTGGAGCAGGCCTTCCAGCGCTCGCGCCGAGGCAACGCGTACCAGGAGGACATAGCTTTCGTCGCCGGCCACCGAATGACAGGACTCGATTTCGGCGAAGTGCTGCAGGCGGGCGGGGGCATCATCGGGTTGGGAGAGGTCGAGCGGGGTGATCGCAACAAATGCCGACAACATGTGGCCGATGGCCTCGGGGTCTATGCGTGCGGTGTACCCGGTGATCACTCCGCGCGATTCCAGTCGGCGCACCCTCGACTGCACCGCCGACACCGACAGTCCTGCCGACGTCGCCAGATGTGCGAGGGTCGCCCGGCCGTCGGCGATCAGTTCGCGCACCAAAGTGCGATCGACATCGTCAAGTTGCTCGGCTTCGGCCATGCGCGGAGACTACCCCGGAGCCATCCTGTGACCGTCCAAACCTGGAAGCTACGCGCCGCATTCGCCGCCGCCCTGTCGCACATGTACGGCGCCGAGGTGCCCGCCTACACCACGCTCGTCGAGGTCAGCACTGCCGTGAACCGGGATTGCGCCACCGATGACCGGCTCGGTTCCGTGGATCGGGTCACCGCGGAGCGCCATGGCGCGATCCGGGTGGGCAGTCCCACCGAACTCGCCGACGTCGCGGACCTCTTCGCGGCGTTCGGGATGTACCCGGTCGGCTTCTACGACCTGCGCGAGGCCGCCGCGCCGGTGCCGGTGGTCTCGACCGCATTCCGTCCCATCGACTCAGATGAACTGGACCACAATCCGTTTCGGGTCTTCACTTCGATGCTGGCAATCGATGACGCCCGATTCTTCACCCCCGATCTGCGGGCACGTGTTCAGCAATTCATCGGTCAGCGTCAGTTGTTCGATCCCGCGCTGATCGCTCAGGCGCGTCGGATAGCCGTCGACGGCTGCCCCGAATCCGAGGCCGGCGACTTCGTCAGACGTGCCACCGCGGCGTTCGCGCTATCCCGCGCACCGATCGACAAGGCCTGGTACGACGAGCTCGGCGCCGTGTCCGCGGTGGCCGCCGACATCGCCGGAGTCAGCAGCACCCACATCAACCATCTCACCCCGCGGGTGCTCGATATCGACGAGCTGTACCGACGGATGACCGCCCGCGGCATCACCATGATCGACGCCATCCAAGGCCCGCCACGCACCGCTGGCCCGCCAGTCCTGTTGCGCCAGACATCGTTTCGGGCGCTGTCCGAGCCACGCACGTTCCGTAGTGCCGATGGCAGCGTGTTCGACGGGACCCTGCGGATACGTTTCGGCGAGGTGGAGGCCCGAGGTGTGGCGCTGACCCGCAAGGGCCGGGACCGCTACGACGCCGCCATGGCTGACCGCGCACAATGGTCGCGGTACTTCCCCGCCACCGATGCCGAGATGTCAGAGCAGGGCCTGGCCTACTACCGTGGCGGCGACCCTGCGAAACCCGTTGTCTACGAGGACTTCCTGCCCGCATCCGCGGCCGGCATCTTCCGGTCCAATCTGGACACCGACGCCAAAGCGGTAGACGTCGACGACCGCTCGACTTACAGCGTCGACTGGATGGCCGGTGCCATCTGTCATCACATCCATGACCCCTACGACCTCTACGAGAAAGCGGCATCATGACTTCCGTGCAAACTCTGTTACCCACCGCCGATCAACTTCGCGACCGCGTGCGTACCGCACTGCAGGCCATCGGCGCAGACGTCACGCTCGATGAGCCAGGCTTACCGGCCCGCACCCCCATCACCGGCGATGTCCTGTTCACGGTGGCGGAAAGCAGCACAGAAGAGACCGACATCGCGATCGCCGAAGCGGCCCAGGCATTTACCACCTGGCGGGTCACGCCGGCGCCGGTGCGCGGTGCACTGGTAGCACGCCTGGGTGAGTTGCTCGTCGAGCACAAGGCCGATCTCGGCACCCTCGTAACCATCGAGGCCGGCAAGATCACCTCCGAGGCACTCGGTGAGGTGCAGGAGATGATCGACATCTGCCAGTTCGCCGTCGGCCTGTCCCGGCAGCTCTACGGCCGCACCATCGCCTCGGAGCGGCCCGGGCACCGGCTCATGGAGAACTGGCATCCGCTCGGGGTGGTCGGCGTCATCACCGCTTTCAACTTTCCGGTCGCGGTGTGGGCGTGGAATACCGCCATCGCGCTGGTCTGCGGTGACACCGTGGTGTGGAAGCCTTCAGAGCTCACCCCACTGACTGCCATCGCGTGCCAGGCCCTACTGGAACGCGCCGCTGCCGACGTGGGCGCGCCGGCCGCAGTAGGCCGACTGGTGCAGGGTGGACGGCAGATCGGCGAGCAGCTGGTCGACGATCCCCGGGTCGCCCTGGTGAGCGCGACGGGTTCGGTGCGGATGGGGCAGCAGATCGGTCCGCGGGTGGCGCAGCGATTCGGCAAGGCGCTGCTGGAACTCGGCGGCAATAACGCCACCATCGTCACGCCGTCGTCCGACCTCGATCTGGCGGTGCGTGGCATCGTGTTCGCCGCAGCAGGCACCGCCGGGCAACGGTGCACCACGCTGCGCCGGGTCATCGCGCACCGGTCCGTGGCCGATGCCTTGGTTCAGCGGATCGTGAGGGCCTATCGGAGCCTGCCGGTGGGTGACCCGTCCGCTGACGGGACTCTGATCGGGCCGCTGATTCACGAACAGTCCTACCGAGACATGATGGATGCGCTGGAGCAGGCCCGCGCGGACGGCGGGGACGTGACCGGTGGCGAGCGCGTCGATGTGGGCGATGGTTCGTATTACGTGACGCCGGCGGTGGTGCGGATGACCAAGCAGACGGCGATCGTGCACAAGGAAACGTTCGCGCCGATCCTGTATGTCCTCACCTACGACACCCTCGATGAGGCCATCGAACTCAACAATGC
The DNA here is from genome assembly GCF_041261665.1 of Mycobacterium sp. MAA66. Taxonomy (NCBI): domain Bacteria; kingdom Bacillati; phylum Actinomycetota; class Actinomycetes; order Mycobacteriales; family Mycobacteriaceae; genus Mycobacterium; species Mycobacterium sp. MAA66. The sequence continues at coordinate 21,108 of NZ_JBGCCC010000002.1, forward strand.
TGTGCCGCAGGGACTTTCATCGGCGATCTTCACCACCGACCTGCGAGAGGCCGAACGGTTCATGGCTGCCGACGGGTCGGACTGCGGGATCGCGAATGTCAACATCGGCACGTCAGGCGCAGAAATCGGTGGGGCGTTCGGCGGTGAGAAGCAGACTGGCGGCGGCCGCGAATCGGGCTCGGACTCCTGGAAGGCCTACATGCGCCGGGCCACCAATACGGTCAACTACTCATCCGATCTGCCTCTGGCTCAGGGCGTTCAGTTCGGATGACGCCAACGGGCGGCAGCCTCCCGCATGACTCTCGTCGCAGCCTGTCAGCATGTGCTGACATTGTCAGCACATGCTGACAGCTTCAGATCGCAAGTACTACCGGACAGCCGGACTCAAGCTGTCAGATGATCCGGCAACGACGCCAGCACTGCCTCCGTATCAGCTCCCAACTCCGGTGCCGGCCCGGCCACCCGGCCCGGCGTACGTGAAAACCAGGTCGGCACACCGGGAAAACGCACCGGACCGTACTTGGTCTCGACTGTCTCGAACAACCCGACGGCATTGAGATGCGGATCGTCGAACAACGCATCAGGTGATTGGATGGGCGCCGCCGGAATCTCCAACTCGCGGAACAGCTTCAGCCACTCGGCCGTCGTTCGCGACCGAAGAGTCTGCGCCACCAGCCCGTACACCACATCGATCTGCTTGGCGCGCTGCTCCAGGGTGTCAAAAGACGCGCTGCGCCACGCGGGCTGAACCGCTGAGACAAACGCGGCCCATTGCTTGTCGGTGTAGATCAGCGCGGCGACCTGCCCATCTTTGGTCTCGTACGGCCGACGGTTCGGCGCGACGGTCCGCGGGTAGACGGCCGGCCCGAGCGGCGGCGAGAACATGGCACCGTTCGCGTGCTCGACCAGCATGAAGGCAGCCATGGTCTCGAACATACTGACCTCGACCTCCTGCCCCTCCCCGGTACGCTCGCGGTGGAACAGCGCCATCGTGGTCGCGTAGAGGGCCGTCATGCCGGCGACCTTGTCCGCCATGATGGTGCCGACGTACGTCGCATCGCCGGTAAGTTGTTGCTGCACAGCAGGAATTCCGCATTCGGCCTGGATGGTGTCGTCGTAGGCGGGCCGGTCCGCATGTGGGCCGCGCCGTCCATAGCCATAGCAGTTGGTGTAGACGATGTCGGGTTTGATCGATGCCACCGCCTCGTAATCGAACCCGAGTTTGGCAATTGCCTTGCCGCGCATCGAATGAATGAAGACGTCGGCATCGGTGATCAGCGCACGCAACGCCTCACACCCCTGGACGGTCTGCAGATCCAGCACCACGCTGCGCTTGCCACGGTTGACGTTGACAAACACCCCAGACATTCCGGGCGCGGGGCCCACGGAGATGTAGCGGGTGTTATCTCCCTGCGGTGGCTCGATTTTGATCACATCGGCACCCATGTCGGCCATGATCTGGGTGCAGTACGGTCCCATCACCATCGCGGTGAGGTCGACGACGCGAATACCCTGCAGTGGACCGCTACCCATGGTCGGCCATTCCGAAGCTGTACCGGATGTGGTCGGCGTGTGCACCGGGCACAACGGGGAACTCCAATGACTCCCGCATATCCCGGATCTCAACTGCAGCCGCGGCCACCTCTTCGAGGCTCCACGACGGCCGATACACACCGGGGCTCTCCATGATGGCCGCCCGCGCCACCCGGCCCGCGATGGCGATCAACATCTCGCCTGTCACCGAACAACTTTCATGCGAAAGCCAGCCGACGACTGGGGCTACCAATTCCGGCCCCATCGGCGGGTAGGACGAGATGTCAATCCCCTCAGCCATTCTGGTAATCGCCGACGGCACGATGACATTGCACTTGACACCACAGTCAGCACCTTCCAGGGCCACCACATTCGAAAGGCCGATCAGACCTGCTTTGGCCACGGCGTAGTTGGCGACGTCGTGGTTGCCGTACAGGCCGCCGATCGACGAGGTCAGCACCACCCGCCCATAGCCGGCGGCCTTCATCAGCGGAAAGGCCGGGCGCACAACGTGAAACGCGCCACGCAGGTGCACATCCAGGACGGACTCGAAATCGTCATAGCTCATGTCTGACAACGACGCCCGCCGCACCGTACCCGCGTTGTGCACCAGCACATCGACACCACCAAACTCGCGGACCGCGGTATCGATGATCGCCTGGCCGCCTTCCGGCGTCGCCACCGAATCGCCGCTGACAACCGCATGCCCACCGGCCGCACGGATCTCATCCACCACCCGCTGTGCCGGAGCGGCATCCGAACCAGAGCCGGTCACGCTGGAACCCGAGTCGTTGACCACCACCCGCGCACCGCGCGCTGCCAGCAGTAGGGCGTACGAGCGGCCCAGCCCGCGGCCGGCGCCAGTGATGACGGCGACGCGTCCGTCGAAGCGCAGTTCATCCGCTGGTGACGAAGCCATCCAGTCCACCCTCATTCCGCCATGCTGCCAGCAGGTCGCCGAACGCGTAGAACCCCGGCCCATACGGCTCACCGAGGTGGCTGCGCAGCCCCTCGTCACCACCACCCTCGTTGTTGTAATAGCCCGGCGTGCATTGGGCGTCGAACGCCGAGTTGTCGATGTAGTTGTCCTTGATGGCCTGGCACCAACGGTCTTGGGCGGACTGACTGGGCTCGACGGTTGTCAGCCCTCGATCCAGCGCCTGGGCGATGATGTACGCGATGTGCTCGCCCTGCAGTTCGTAGTTCGCGGCGATATTGGCCGAGATGCCGACCTGGGTGAAGCCGGTGAAGAACTGGTTGGGGAATCCCACGCTGGTCATGCCGTGCAGTGTCTTGTAACCGTCAGCCCAATTGTCGTAGAGCGACAGGCCGTCTCGCCCTTTGATCGAATCGATCGAGTAACGCCTGCTGATCTCCGTGGTGATCTCGAAGCCGCTGGCGAAGATGATGCAGTCGACCTGGTATTCCCGCCCGCCTGCAACGATCCCGTCGGCGGTGATCCGTTCGACGCCTTTGGCATCGGAGACATCCACCAAAGTGACATTGGAACGGTTGAAGGTCTGCAGATAGTCGTCGTTGGAACATGGCCGTTTACACAGGAATCGGTAGTACGGCTTGAGGCCCTCGGCGGTGTTCGGGTCGTCCACCAAGTCCGCAATGCGACGCCGAAGCCGCTCCATGAGCTTGTAGTCCTCTTCCTCGCGCAGTTCCATGAACTGCAGCGGGGTCATGGACGCCGGGTCCGGCAACGCGAGCACGCGCGCCGCGGTGTTACGGCCCAGCTCGGTCCAGAAATCGCAGACGTAGTCCGGCTGGCCCAGCGCCATGCCTTCGAAAGTCCACGCGTGAAAGTTGCGCTGGCGTTCCTTCTGCCAACCCGGCCGGAGGGTCTTGACCCATGCCGGGTCGGTCGGGGTGTTGTTGCGCTCGTCGACGGTGGACGGAGTGCGCTGAAACACATAGAGGTGCTGAGCATCTCGACCCAGGAACGGAACCAGCTGTACGCCGGTGGCGCCAGTGCCGATCAGCGCGACCTTCTTGTCGGCCAGCCCGATCAGGTTCCCCGAGGAGTCACCGCCGGTGTAGTCATAGTCCCACCTCGACGAGTGGAACATCTGGCCCCGAAAGTCGCCGATACCCGCGATGCCGGGCAGTTTCGGCCGGTTGAACGAGCCCGAACCCAGCACCACGAATCGTGCGCGGATGTCGTCGCCACGGTTGGTGCTGATCCGCCAGCGTTCGATGCTGTCATCCCAGGCCAGATCCTTGACCTGGGTCGAGAAGATGGCGCCGTCGTACAAGCCGTAGTGCTTACCGATATTTCGGCAGTGCTGGTAGATCTCCGCGCCGTCGGCGAACTTCTTGCTCGGCATGAAGTTCAGCTCTTCGAGCAGCGGTATGTAGCAATATGATTCGTTGTCGCACTGAATTCCGGGGTAGCGGTTCCAATACCAGACGCCGCCGAAGTCCCCACCCATCTCGATGATGTGGACGTCCGCCACCCCGGCCTTCTTCAGGTAGGCAGCGGACAGCAGGCCGGCGAAACCACCGCCGAGAACTGCCACATCCATGTCGGTGTCGATGACGTCGCGCTCGACGAACGGGGTATGCGGGTCGCTCTCGCCGTAGGAGGCGAACCGATCGGCGGTCTGGATGTACTGCTTGGAACCTTCCTTGCGCAGCCGCTTTTCGCGTTCCACGCGGTACTTCTCCCGCAGCGCGTCGATGTCGATATCGGCGGGCGTGTCTGTGGGGCCACACGCCGTCATGCGTTGACGTCCTCCGGCAGAACCGAGCTGTGCAGTGGGGCGGGCATGTTGTGCACCGCCGGCAGCACTTCGGCCGCGAACAGCCTGACGCTCTCGAAGGCCGATTCATATGGCATGGTGCCGAACTGCGGGACGATGGTGACCTCGGAGAACGAGCATGCTTCCTGTGCGGCCCTGAGCTTTTCGAACACCACGTCCGGGGTTCCGATCAACAGGTTGGAGGCATGATAGCCAGGCGGTCCCTTCTTGTCGCCGGGCTTGGGGCCGCCGCTGCCGTCGCCCTGGACCGACTCCGCCAACAGCGCCGTCGCGGTCGCCTCCCGGTTGGCGTAAGCCTCATATCCCTTGACGCCCTTGAAGTTCGATGCGTCAGCGAAGCCGTAGTGCACGTTCACGTCGCGGTTGGCGGTCCAGATCCACTCTTCGGTCTCGGCCACCTGGGCTTCCTCAGGTACGCAGTACATGAACATGACGTTCTTCGGCTGGCATGGGCCGAGCCCCTCCTGCGCGCGGAAGGTATTGACCTTCTTGACTTCTTCCCCGGCGTCCCAGATCGGCTTGTTGCCGACGAATAGCGGGACCAGACCCTTGCGGGACAACAGCTCCAGTGATTCCGGCGTGGACGACGAGCTGTAAATCCGGTCGAACAGGTCGGTGCTCATCGGCTCTGGGCGCAGCGACATCTCTGGGAAGCTGAAGATCTCGCCGTCGTAGGAGAACCGCTCACCGGAGAACGCCAGCTTGAGGATGTCCAAGGTCTCGTTGAATCGGTCGCGACTCTGCTCGCGCGGCACGCCGACTGCGTCGAACTCCGCCTTGGATACCCCGCGCCCCAGGCCGATGGTCGTATAGCGCCCGCCCGACACGATATCCAGGTACGCGATCTGGGTGGCCAACCTGATCGGGTTCCACCACGGCGCCACCGCGACGAAAGTACCCAGGTTGACCCGCTCCGTGCGGCCGGCGAAATAGGTCAGTGCCTGAATCGGGTTGGGCGTCATGCCATATGGCGTGCCGTGATGCTCGGGGAACCAGATGCCGTCGAAGCCCAGCGGCTCGGCCATGTCGCCGAGAGCCAGCGCGGCCTGCACGCATTTGTAGTCGGGGGTCTGCGGCGGGGTGCTGAAATCTCCCGCCAGGACGCGCTCCCAGTCGCGGGAGTTCTGCGCCCCCGTACCCAGATTGACCTTCATGTATCTCTCCTCACTGAGCGATTTCGGCGTGTTCGGGGGCGTCCAGCACCCACCGGCACGCGGAAATCACGAGATGTCGCGGGGTTCACCGGTCCCCATGTATTTGGAAAGTTGGTAGTGCAGGTTCACCGTGCTGCGCTCGCGGTACGGGTTGGGCTTGGTGCCCGGGAAACCCAGCGACTTCATGCCCTGCTGCACTGCCGCCATGTTCGAGAAATCCTGCGGCAGCACCGACAGCCAATTCGGGCTGTCCGCCGGGGTGTATACCCATTCCGTCTGTGGCTCTGAGCCTTTCGGATACAGCTCGAACACCGACACCTCGAAGATGCACTTGTCCGGGTGGTAGCTCGGGTCGGGTCGGGCTCCGTAGCACAGGGCGCTGGTCAGGCCCTGACCGATCTGGAAATTCGGGAACAGCTGCCACGCGGTGCCGCTCTGGCCCAGGATTTCGGCCGGGATGGTCGGCCAGATCACTCCACGCGCTTCATCGTCCGTGCGTGCCGAGGACAACCAGTGCTCCAGCACCTTGTCGGCGGGCGTGCCCTCGGGTAGCTCGTCGACCAGACGCAGTGCGGCATTCACCAGCGTCTTGGTGGTGGTCGCGTTGGTCTCTTCCATGGTGTAGACCTGCATCTCCGCAGTCGAGATGCGGGGGTCCCCGGTGCCCAACCGGATCTTGGACTTGGTCTCGGCCATGTCTTCAGGCGCGTCGTAGCCGATATTGCTGTGCCGCCCTTGAGCTTTCGCCCAACCCTTGAATTCGCCGAACCGGTTGAACTCGGGATGGGTGGTGAAGACGTGGTACGTCTCGTTGAAGGCCTCCATGGCGACCTTCCAGTTGCAGTCGAAGTGCAACCATTTGCGCCACTTGTAGCGCATGTTCTCCAGGCCGAACGGGTCCAAGATCTTGGCGGCCGGGTAGAGGAAGTCGGCCAGCGGCTCGCAATCGGGGTCCATGTTGATCCACAGCCAGCCGCCCCAGGTGTCCACCCGAACCGGCGCCAGCCTGGTGTTCGTCGGGGTCAGAACCCCTTGCCAGTCATCCTTTTCCCGAATGTGTGTGCAGACGCCGTCCAGACCGTAGGTCCAGCCGTGAAAGCCACAGACGAACGACTTACGCGCCCGGTCACACGCATTCTTCGCGCCGGCACGCGTATCGACCAGCCGCCGGCCACGGTGCATGCAGACGTTGTGGTGCGCGGCAAACTCATTCGGACCGGTCCGGACGATCAGGATGGAATCGTCGAGGATGTCATAGGTCAGGTAGCTGCCGACCTCCGGGATGTCCTCGACCCGCCCGACCTGCTGCCACACCCTGCGCCAGAGCCGATCCCGTTCCGCCCGTGCGTATTCCGGTGACGTGTAGGCCTCCACCGGGATGGTCGTCGGGTGGGACAGTTCTTCGCTGTTCACCATTGCTTGATCGCCTCCCGAAAACCCTGATCTTTCAAGAACAGTGACGTGTTGTCCGCTGCCAGGTGGCTCCACTTCAGGTTGAGCCCGCCGTCGACCAGCAGGGTCTGGCCGGTCACGTAGGTCGAAAGGTCTGACAGCAGAAAGACGATCGCGCCCGCGATCTCCTCGGGGGTGCCGCGCCGTCCCATGGCGATGGCCTGGCGGTCCCGGTCCTCGTCGTCGTCGACGTAGGTGCGCGAGGCCGGGGTCGCGGTCACACCCGGCGCGACCGCATTGACCCGGATTCCGGACAGCGCCAGCTCGACGGCCATCGTTCGGGTGACCGCGACGAGAGCGGCTTTGGCGGTGCCGTAGCCGATGTGCAACGGGGCGGTGTTCATCCCGCTGATCGACGAGATCGATACGATCGACCCCGGCCGTCCCTGTGTCCGAAGCTCTGCGGCCACCGCCTGACTCATGAAGAACATGGTCTCCAGGTTCTGACTGAACAGGCTCCGCCAGTCCGCTCGCGACACCCGAGTGGACGGCATCCAGGTAGCCGGCTCGGCGCCGCCGGCGACATTGACCAGTCCGTGCAGCGGCCCGGCCCCACGTGCCGCCGCCAACGCCACGGCAATGCCCGAGTCAGTAGCGGCGTCCGCGGCCACCGGTACCACCGGCAAACCTTCCGCGACGATGGGCCCGATGTGGGTATCCAGGTTGTCCTGCGAACGACTCACCGCAACCACGATCGCTCCGGCGTCGGCCAGCAACCTGGTCACCGACGTGCCGATGCCACCACCGGCCGCACCCGAGACCACGACCACCCGACCGCCGAGGTTCAGCAGGTCTGTCACCACCCACTCCGGCCATTTGTACGGACATGAAAACGCTGTGCTCTCATCGGAGAACAATATTCTCCTAGGTAACTACCCGCGTCAAGACTCAAAATGAGGTTTACGAACCACTATTGTCTGGACCACTAACCGTTGCTAACGTCCGACCGGTGAACAGCGCTTCGACGACGCGTTACCCGGCGACACCCCAGGCTGCCGACGGCTGGCGGCTCGACCGGATCGCCGCGCCCAGTCGACTGTTCGGTGCCAATGGGCTGCGCACCGGACCAGACGGTCGCGTGTACATCGCCCAGGTCACCGGCAGCACCATCAGCGCACTCGACGTCGACACCGGCGACTTGGAGACCATCAGCGCCAAAGGCGGCGACATCATCGCGCCCGACGACGTCGCCTTCGGCGCCGACGGCACGCTGTACGCGACAGAGGTGATGGACGGGCGGGTCAGTGCCCGCGACACCAACGGCCGCTCGCGCGTGCTGCGCGACGACATGCCCTGCGCCAACGGCATCACCGTCCACCAGGGTCGGCTGTTCATCAACGAATGCCGCGAGGGCGGAAGGCTTTTCGAGATGGATCTGGCCGGCGGTCCACCGCGGCTGATCACCGAAAACCTGCCCTCCCCCAACGCCATGGAGGTCGGCCCCGACGGCATGCTGTACTTCCCCGTGATGGGCGCCAATCAGATCTGGCGGATCGATCCGGACGGCGGCGAAACCCAGGTGGTAGCAAGCGATCTCGGTGTTCCGGACGCGGTGAAGTTCGATGCCGACGGATTCATCGTCTCCACCCAGGTACACAGCGGCCAGGTGCTGCGGATCGACCCGAGCACCGGATCGCAGACGGTGCTCGCCAACCTCGCCCCAGGCCTGGACAACTGCACCTTCGTGGACAATCGGTTGTTCGTCTCGAATTTCACCGGCTCGATCACCGAAGTGCTGGGCGACGGCGGCGCGCGCGACGTACTGCCCGGCGGGCTGAACTGGCCACTGGACCTGACCATCGGCACCGACCGGCGACTCTACGTCGCCGACGGCACCTACCTCTATGCCCTGGGCCGCGACGGCACGCTCGAAACCGTCGCGATGCTGTTCACGCCCGGCTACCCGGGCTTCATCCGCGGCGTGACGGTCTCGGGATCCGGTGAGTTCGTGGTGGCCACCTCCGGCGGTCAAGTGGCCCGCTACCGGCCGTCCCTCGGTGAAACCGATTATCTGGCAGACGGTTTGGACCAGCTGTACGGGGTCGCGGTCGACGGCGACCGGGTCTTGGCGGTCGAGCAGGGCACCGGAAGGCTGCTCTCTGTAGTGGCAGGCGTCGAGGTGGTCACCTCCGGACTCGACACACCCGTCGGCGTGGCCGTCGGGCCCGACGGTCCGCTGGTCTCAGAAGTCGGTCGGGTCGTGGCCGCCGACGGCACCCCCGTGGTCGAAGGCCTGCTCACGCCGCAGGGCATCGCGGTGCGCGACGGGGTGCTGTACATCGTCGACGCCGGAGCCAAAGAAGTGGTGGCCGTCGACCTGGGCACCGGGACGCGTCGCACCCTCGCATCGGGACTGCCGCTCGGGGCACCACCCGGGGTGACGCCAAAACCGTTGCGCGGCATGCCCCCGTTCTCCGGGCCGCAGGGGCCGTTCGCCGGTATCGCCGCCGCGTCCGATGGCACGCTGTATGTCTCGGCCGACGGCGACGGCAGCATCCTGGCGCTGTGTCCAGTTTCTGGCCTGCCGGCCAATCCGGAGACGTGATCATGTCCGAACCAACCGATCACCGTTACCTGCAGGTGGCCCGCACGTTGCGCAAGGAGATCGTCGACGGCGTTTATCCCGTCGGCTCTCAACTACCCACCGAACATGAACTGTGCGAACGGTTCTCGGTCAGCCGATACACCGTGCGCGAGGCACTGCGCCGACTGCGTGACGACAACCTGGTGTCCTCCAAGCCACGCGCAGGCACACTCGTGGTACCGCGGCCCACGTCGAACTCCTATGCCCAAGACGTCATGTCGATCAACGACCTCTTGGCCTGGGCCGCCGGGGCCGAGCTGGAGATCGAGTCGACGTCGATGGTGACGATCGACAAGCCGCGGGCCGAACGCAGTGGACTGCCGCTGGGCACCCAGTGGCTGGCGGTCAGCGGTCTACGCCGAAGCGCCCATACCGAACTGCCGGTGTGCCGCACCGACTACTTCATCAACCGGGCGTTCGCGGCGGTCGGCCGGATGCTGCCCCGACACACCGGACCGATCTTCCCACTGATCGAGGACCTGTTCGGGGTGAACATCACTGAGGTGCACCAGGAGATCGCCGCCGTGATCGCCACCTCCGATCTCGCCGCCCAACTGCAGATCGCTGAAGGTGCTGCGGCCCTTGAGGTTCGCCGTTCCTATTCCACCTCCGACGGCGAGATCGCGCAGGTGACCATCAACACCCATCCCGCCGCGAGGTTCCGGCACACGATGACCATGCGGCGCGTGAAGAGCTGACCGTGATCCTCTCCGAGGCCCTCTGCGCGGCCGCCACCCAGACCCCGGACCGGGTGCTCGTCATCGACGGCGCGGACACACTCGACTGCCGTACCCTGCTGCAGCGGGCGAACGGTCTGGCACAGGCGCTGCTGGCACGTCTGCAGGTCGGCAGCGTGGTGTCATTCATGCTGCCCAATTGGCATGAGGCCGCGGTGATCTATCTCGGCGCAACGTTGGCCGGCATGGTGGTGAACCCAATCCTGCCGTCGTTACGCGAACACGAGCTCAGCTATATCCTGGCTGACTGCGAAAGCCGGATTATCTTCATTCCCAGTACTTTCCGCGGACATGACTACCCCTCCATGCTCATCAGCGTCTGCGCCGGCCTGCCGAATCCGCCCGAGGTGATCGTCGTCCGCGGTGACCAACCGTGGGCCACCTCTCCGGTACACACCGACCTGCCACAACTCGATCTCGACGACGTCCGGATGGTCCTGTACACCTCGGGCACCGCCGGGAAGCCGAAAGGGGTTCTGCACAGCCACCGTTCCCTCGGCGCCCTGATTGCCCAGCTGCACCAGCACTGGCGCGTCGAACCTGGCGATACCTTCCTGGTGCCATCCCCTGTCGCGCACATCGGCGGGTCGATCTACGCCTTCGAATGCCCACTGCTGCTCGACACCACCGCGGTATTGATGGACCAGTGGGACGCTGCCGCGGCTGTCACCCTGATGACCGAACACCGCTGCACCCATATGGCCGGTGCCACCCCTTTCCTGACCGGCCTCCTGGCCGCGGCCAAGAAGGCACTTTCCCGTCTGCCTGACCTGAAGGTCTTCATCTGCGGCGGGGCCTCGGTGTCGCCGCAACTGATCCGCAGCGCCGCAGCATATTTCGACAAGGCCATCGTCACCCGGGTCTACGGCTCAACCGAGATCCCGGTGACCACCGTGGGTGCACCCGATGATCGCGAGCGAGCCGCGGACACCGACGGACGGCCCGGCATCGCCGACGTCAAACTGGTCGACGGCGAGATCCGCGTCAAGGGTCCGCAGATGCTGTTGGGCTATCTGCATCCCGAGGACGACGCTCTCGATGCGGACGGCTACTTCCGGACCGGTGACCTAGGACGGTGGACCGACGACGGGTATCTGGTGGTCACCGGTAGGGCCAAAGATCTGATCATCCGCAACGGGGAGAACATCTCGCCCAAGGAAATCGAGGACGTACTGGCCGGGCATCCCGACATCGACGAGGTCGCCGTCGTCGGGCTGCCCGATGAACGGACCGGCGAACGCGCGGTGGCGGTAGTGATCACGGCTGCCACGATCACCGTCGCCGACCTGCGGCGCTATCTGACCGAGCGCGGCGTCGCCAGGTTCAAGATCCCTGAGCAAGTCGAGATTTGGGATGCGCTTCCGAAGAACGACGCCGGCAAGATACTCAAGCAGCAGATCCGAACGGAGTTGGCCGCATGCCAGTAGCCATAGTGACGGGGGCGAGTAGCGGAATCGGCCTCGCCTGCGCCAAACGCCTGGCCGCCGAGGGAATGTCCGTACTCGGCACCGGCCGCGATGAAGTCCGGCTGGCCGACCTCGCCTCGGAGCGGATTCACACCCTCGCCGTCGATCTGACCGACGACGACGGGCCCCGCCGGATCGTCGACGAAACGCTGAAGCGTTGGGGCCGCGTCGATTTCCTGATCAACAACGCGGGTCTCGGCAGCCCCAAGCCACTGCACGAGACCGACGACGAAACCCTGGACGAATTCCTGGGCGTGATGCTGCGGGCCCCGTTCCGGTTGGCACGCGAAGCCATCGGCCACATGGGACCAGGGTCGGCGATCATCAACGTCACGTCCACGTTCGCGGTAGTCGGCGGGCTGCGAGGCGGCGCGTATTCGGCGGCCAAGGGTGGGCTCACTGCCCTGACGACCCACATCGCCTGCCAGTACGGCGCGCAGGGAATTCGCTGTAATGCGGTGGCGCCCGGGGTGACTCAGACCCCGATGGTCGCCCAGCGCCTGAGCGACGAGCGGTTCCGCAAGATCACCACCGAGATGACGCCGCATACTCGCCTCGGCACCGTCGATGACATCGCTGCGACGGTGGCCTTCCTGTGCTCGGAAGGCGGCAGCTTCATCAACGGCCAGACCATCGTGGTCGACGGCGGTTGGAGCTCCACCAAGTTCCTGTCCGAACGCGCGCTGTCCTCGGAATGGGTTGACAGGTGAGTCTTTTCGGAATACTGGACAACGCCGCCGCCCGCTTCGGCGATAACCCTGCCGTCTTTCTCGGCCAAGAGCAACTGCACACCTGGGCCGAACTCCGGGATCGCGCCCTGCGCCTGGCTTCCTCCATCCGAGAGACCCTTCCGGCGGGTTCCAGGATCGCGGTCGCCTCGGAGAACCGCCCGGAAGTCATCGAGTTGATGTTCGCCGCCTGGGCTGCCGAATGCGTCGTCGTGCCGATCAACTACAAGCTGCACGCCCTCGAGATGCAGCAGATCATCGGTGACTCCGGCGCCGAGTTGGTGTTTGCTTCTCCCAAGGTCGCCGTCGGCCTTGACACCACCGAAGTGATTGGCAGCGAGCTGTACTCGCAGCGGCTCGCCCGCCGCCCCGCGACGCCGCCGAATCCCGCTCCGGACGCGCTGGCCTGGTTGTTCTACACCAGCGGCACCACCGGTAAAGCCAAGGGCGCCATGCTCAGCCACCGAAACCTGACGGCGATGGCCGTCGCGCACCTGGCCGACATCGATGCCCCCGACGAGAACTCGAGCCTGATACACGCGGCACCGATGTCGCACGGCTCGGGCTTGTACGTCCTGCCCTACGCGCTGCGCGGCGCACGTCAGGTGGTGCCGGCATCCGGCTCATTCGCCCCAGACGAGTTCCTGGATCTGTGTGGCCAACACCCGTCCTGTAGTTCCTTTCTGGCACCGACGATGGTGGCCCGGCTGGTTCGCACCGGCCGGCCACGGCCCACGCAGCTGCGCACCATCGTCTACGGCGGCGGACCCATGTACGTCGAGGATCTCAAGCAGGCCACCGAGTCGTTCGGCAGGATCTTCGCGCAGATCTACGGCCAGGGTGAGACACCGATGACCATCACCGGATTGTCGGCCGCTGGTCATTGCGACGCCTCGGACGCGGTGCTCGGCTCGGTCGGCGTCCCTCGCTCCGGTATGCAGGTGTCGGTGATCGACACAGACGGAACCCGTTGCGAAACCGGTGAGGTCGGTGAAATCGTGTGCCGCGGCGACTCCGTGATGTCGGGCTATTGGAACAACCCGACTGCCACCACCGAAACCCTGCGCAACGGTTGGCTCTACACCGGCGATATGGGCTCCTTCGATGCCAACGGATACCTGACGCTGAAAGATCGCTCCAAGGATGTGGTGATCAGCGGCGGCAGCAACATCTATCCGCGTGAGGTAGAGGAGGCACTGTTGAGCCACGACGCGGTGGTCGAGGCGTGCGTGGTCGGCGCGCCCGATCCGGAATGGGGTGAAGTCGTGGTGGCCTTCATCGTCGGCCAGGCAACGCCCGGTGAATTGGACAGCCATCTGCTCGAACGTATTGCCCGGTTCAAGCGCCCCAAACGCTACGAGTTCGTCGACCAGCTACCCAAGAACAGCTACGGCAAGGTGCTCAAGCGAAAGCTACGTGCCCAGCTGATCGGGTAGACATGACGTCATGAAGATCGACGGTGCGGTGGCGGTCGTCACCGGGGCGGGTTCGGGTATCGGCCGATCCATCGCAGTGGCACTGGCCGCTGCAGGCGCATCGGTCGTCGCGGGAGACCTCGACGGCGCGGCCGCGGCCGAGACCGCCGCCAAGATCGGTGGTGCCGGCATACGTGCGGACGCCGGCACTGTCGATGGCATTGCCACCTTGATCGGCGCCGCGCGCGAACAGTACGGTCCGGTGGACATCTACGTCGCGAATGCCGGTATCACCGGCCAACCGGGTCTGGGTGATGACGAGGACGGCTGGGACCGGATCATCGACGTCAATGTCCGCGCCCACATCCGGGCGGCGAAAGCGCTTGTGCCGGAATGGCTTGAGCGTGGCAGCGGGCACTTCGTCGCGGTCGCCTCGGCTGCGGGCCTGCTCAGCCAGCTCGGGGCAGCCGGGTACAGCGTCACCAAGCACGCCGCCGTCGGATTCGCCGAATGGTTGTCGATCACTTACGGCGACCAGGGCATCGGCGTCAACTGTGTCTGCCCCATGGGCGTGGACACGCCGCTGTTACGGGACATGGTCGACTCGTCCGACCCCACGATTCGGGTGGCCGGCGCGGCGGTCGCCGTCGCGGGCGAGGTGATCGGTCCCGACGCGGTCGCCACACGGGTGATCGAGGCTATCGGCACCGGCCAATTCCTGGTATTACCGCACCCCGAGGTGTTGGACATGTACCGGCGCAAGGGCGCCGACTACGACCGCTGGCTCGCCGGGATGCGCCGGTATCAGCGCACATTGACGTAACAGTTCGACGAGGAGGTTTCCATGGCTGATGGCGCGATGGAAGGCCGTGGCACGGCGACACCCTCGTCATGCTGGCGACCTATCACGGACACCCGGCTACGGCCGCGGCCCTGATCGAGCGCCACGCCGACGTCAACCGACACAACAATCGAGGACAAACTCCGTTGATGGCGGCCGTCTTCAAAGATGAGACGGGCGTCATCGAAATGCTCTTGCGCGCCGACGCAGATCCGCTCGCGGGTTCGCCGTCGGCCTTGGAGACTGCGAAGTACTTCGGTCGCGAGGACACGCGACGCCGGTTGGAACAGCATATCGCCGAGCAGAGGTGAAACGGTCCTCTGCAACGCGAACCACGGTCGGCTCTCCTGGGACACTTGCGGTCTGGAGCCGTCAGCATCGGTTGACAATGTCGCGTTTTGTGACAGCCGCCAGCGCGCACTGGTACCGGAAACCGCTGCCCTTGACCCGCAGCGACCAACGCCGACTCACCTTCCCGCCCAATGAGGCTGGGCGGGAAGGTGATTCGTGGCTAACCCGGCTCAGAGCGCTCCGAGGGCTTCGCAGGCCTTGCGCACCCCTTCGCCGTAGGCGGGGTCGGCGTTGCCGCAGTTCTCGATGTGCCGTTCCACGGTCTCCCGACGCGCGCCCTTGATGGCCCGCGCAGTGTTCTCGAACAACCGTTGCTGCTGCTCACCGGTCATCAGCCGGAATAGGTTGCCGGGCTGCTCGAAGTAGTTGTCGTCATCGGCGCGGAAATCGAACCGGTCAGCCGTGGCCCCGATCGGCTGCGCCGGATCGGCATAGGCAGGTTGCTCAGCCCACCGACCGAAGTTGTTCGGCTCCACCCCCGGCACGCCACCCTGGTTACCATCGACCCGCATCGCGCCGTCCCGGTGGTAGGTGTTGACCAACGTGGCCGCCCGCGGGTAGTTGACCAGGATCTGGTGGTGGTTGACGCCTACCCGGTAGCGTGCTGCATCGCCGTAGGAGAACAGCCGGCCTTGCAACATCTTGTCCGGGCTGAAAGAAATCCCGGGCACCAGGTTCGCCGGCGTGAACGCGGCCTGCTCGACATCGGCAAAGTAGTTGTCCGGGTTGCGATTCAGCTCGAACTCGCCGACCTCGATCAACGGGTAGTCCTGCTGACTCCACACCTTGGTCAGGTCGAACGGGTGGTAGCGGTAGGTCAGCGCATCCTCTTCGGGCATCACCTGAACTGCCAGCGTCCACTTCGGGTATTCACCGCGTTCGATCGCCTCGTACAGATCGCGTCCGTGGGACTCGCGGTCCTGCCCGACCAGTGCTGTCGCTTCCTGATCGGTGAGGTTCTCGATGCCCTGCTGGGTACGGAAATGGAACTTGACCCAATGCCTTTGGCCGGCGGCGTTGATCAAGCTGAAGGTGTGCGATCCATACCCGTGCATGTGCCGGTAGGACTTGGGCAGGCCCCGATCACTCATGGTGATGGTCACCTGGTGCAGCGACTCGGGCAGATTGGTCCAGAAGCCCCAATTGTTTTCGGGATTGCGGAGATTGGTCCGCGGGTCCCGTTTGACCGCCCGGTTCAGGTCGGGAAACTTCAGTGGATCGCGGTGAAAGAAGACCGGGGTGTTGTTACCCACCATGTCCCAGTTGCCTTCGGTGGTGTAGAAACGCAACGCGAAACCCCGGATGTCACGTTCGGCATCAGCCGCACCCCGCTCGCCGGCGACGGTCGAGAATCTCGCGAACATCTCGCAGCTGTTGCCGACCCGGCTGAAGATCGCGGCCTTTGTGTACGCAGTGATGTCACCGGTCACCCGGAACGTACCGAATGCGCCCGATCCCTTGGCGTGCATGCGCCGTTCCGGAACGACCTCGCGGGCGAAGTGCGCCAGCTTCTCGATCAGCCACAGATCCTGCAACAGCAGCGGGCCGCGCGGCCCGGCGCTCATGCTGTTCTGATTGTCGACCACGGGAGCTCCCGCAGCGGTCGTCAACGGTTCGGTGTTCTCTTCGAAAGACATTTCTTCTCCTTGTTGGTTGGCAGCGGCACGTCGCGCCGCGATCGGCGATTGGTTGAAGCGCAGGAAGGGCACAGCCCCCAGAAGATGACCTCGGCTTCGTCGACGACGAAACCGGCGGAGCTCGACGGCGTCAGGCACGGCGCCTCGCCCGTTACGCAGTCCACGTCGGCCAGCACCCCACATCGGCGGCACACCAGATGGTGGTGATTGTCCCCGGTGCGTAACTCATACAGCGCGGGCGAACCGGCCGGCTCGACCTTACGGACCAGCCCGGCCAGCTCCAACGCGGCCAGCGCGTCATAGATGGCTTGGCCAGAGACCGAGCCGATCGCCTTGCGTACCGCCTCAGTCAGGAACCGCGTATCGGAATGCGGGCACCGACTGAGTATTTCGAGTACAGCGACGCGTTGCGTAGTTACCCGAAGGGATGCACCACGCAACAGCTCCACCGTATTGCGACGCGTCATCTGCCATCACCTGTCCAGTTCTGGGCGGGGGAAAAGTGGCACTGTCGACCGCCGCACCCATGGCAACTGCGAGTCCGGCGGCCACCACAACCGGCACGAGAGCGGCCCGTCCGGGCAGGCCGCGAACTGTGGCGCGATCATTCCGGCCAGGCATTGTTCTCAATGATGTCAACGAAATTCGCACGTTTGAATGACGGATCGAAGTGCGCCAGCACGTCATCGTTCATGGTTCCGAAGGTGGTCTCCGGTCGTGCGGCCATGCCGTCGTAGAACGCCCGCAGGATGCGGCTTTTGAAGTCGGGGCGCGGATGGGCGGCCAGGACCTCGGCCCGCTGCTGATCGGTGATCTCGTCCAGATCCAGGCCCAGCACGTCGGTTTCGACACCCAGACTCACCACCGCCACCTCCGGCGGCAGGTGATGCGGCACTTCCGGGGTGGTGTGCAGCGCGATGGCCAGCCACACATTCGTTGCGTCTTGCGTGGAACGGCCGAAGTCCAGCAACAGGTCTCGCGCCGCGTCAGCGCCGTCGATCTCGAACCGCTGGGCCGTGGTGCCATACGCCGAGGTGAGACCGAGATCGTGGAAAAGTCCCCCGACATAGGCCAGTTCGGGGTCCACCTCCAGACCACGCCCGGCAGCCTTGAGCGACCCCCACAGGAAAACCCGCCGGGAATGGTTGAACAGCGTCTCATCGGCCACCTTGCGAACAATCGCGGTCGCCTCACGAACCAACTCGGTATCCGGAATCACTACCCCGGCAATAACTTCGGTCATTGTGACATCTCCCCAGGTCGGGCTTAAGCGGACACATTCCACTCTGTCCGAGCAGGAGCTCGGCCCACAGGGCACAAACCGACACATAAGCCACAAAACCGGACATGGCACCCGTCGGCAGTGACTCGGCACCTTTTCGTCGGCGCAACGAGAGAGCCCAATTCTGTGTACCTCCTGGATTCCTTGCGCACGAGCCGGCGACCAATCAAACTCCGCTGCATGACAACCATGTCCGGAACGTTCGTGGCCACCGCGGCCCTCCTGAGTGCGGCGGCCCTGCAGCTCACCGGCTGCGGACGGCCTGAGACCGCACAGATCGTTCCGGACAAGGCGGCGGAGTTCATCAGCCAGGAAGTGGCGAGCAAGTCCGGGTTCACGCCCACCAATGTGAGCTGCCCGTCGGGAATCGAAGCCAAGGTCGGCGCGCAGTTCGCATGCACCTTCTCCGGCCCGAACGGGAAGTACACGATTCGTATGAAGGTCACCAAGGTGGATGGGAGCTACGTCGAATACGACATGAGTTGGCGCCTTACCGAGGTGGTCGACGACGGCACCGGTACTGCTCCAGGGAGCAGCGCCGTCCCCGGTACCAGCGGGGCGCCCGACGACAGTGGCACGCCGGCCACCGTGGCCCCAGGCACTGACGGCGGCGCGCCGAACGGCACCGACAATCCGAGTACCCCGGACACCGGTGGCAGCAATCCGCCGGCCTCCGGACCTCCAGCCGGTAACTGACCAAACCTGGGAATATCCTGCGCGTCGGAGGTTCCGACAGCAGCGAGTCCCGTCCCACCCGAACCCGAAATCTTGTCGGACCCGCAGGGCAGTATGGACGTGTGAATCCACTCGACAGGTTCAGCGAGCTGACCCGGCAGTGGTTCACGTCCACATTCCAGACCCCCACCCCGGCCCAGGCGCAGGCCTGGAAGGCCATCGCCGACGGCAACAACACCCTGGTCATCGCCCCCACCGGGTCGGGCAAGACGCTGGCGGCCTTCCTCTGGGCCATCGACCAACTGGCCACGGCACCAGAATCCAAAGGCACCAAGGTCCTCTACGTGTCGCCACTGAAGGCCCTGGCAGTCGATGTCGAACGCAACCTGTCCACGCCGCTGACCGGCATCACCCGTGTCGCCGAACGCCTGGACCGCACTGCCCCCAACATCACCGTCGGCGTCCGCTCCGGCGACACCACCACCGCGGGGCGCCGCCAGCTCATCGCCAAGCCACCCGACATCCTGATCACCACCCCCGAATCCCTGTTCCTCATGCTGACCTCGGCAGCCCGCGAGACCCTGGCCAGCGTCCGGACCGTCATCGTCGACGAGGTCCACGCGGTCGCCGCAACCAAACGCGGTGCACACCTGGCACTTTCACTCGAACGTCTCGACCAGCTGCTCGAGAAGCCGGCCCAGCGCATCGGCCTGTCCGCGACCGTCAAGCCACCCGAAGAAGTCGCACGATTCCTGTCCGGGGACAAGCCGGTCACCATCGTCAAACCGCCCGCCGCCAAGACCTTTGACCTCGCCGTCGAGGTTCCGGTGCCCGATATGGCCAATATCGAGGGCAATACCATCTGGCCCGATGTCGAGGAGCGCATCGTCGACCTCATCGAGTCGCACCGATCGTCGCTGGTGTTCGCCAACTCCCGGCGCCTCGCCGAGCGGCTCACCGCACGGCTCAACGAAATTCACGCCGCCCGCACCGGTATCGACCTTCCCAATGAACCCAATCCCAAGGTCGGCGCAGGCGCCCCGGCGCACATCATGGGCAGCGGCCAAACATTCGGCGCACCAAGCATTCTGGCCAAGGCACACCACGGCTCGGTGAGCAAAGAGGCGCGCGCCCAGGTCGAGGACGAACTCAAGAGCGGACTGCTCAAGGCTGTGGTCGCCACGTCCAGCCTGGAACTCGGCATCGACATGGGCGCAGTCGATCTGGTGATCCAGGTCGAGGCCCCGCCGTCGGTGGCCAGTGGCCTGCAACGAATCGGCCGGGCCGGCCACCAGGTCGGCGAGATCTCGGAGGGCGTACTGCTGCCCAAACACCGCACCGACCTGATCGACTGCGCCGTCAGCGTGCAACGCATGCGGGCCGGTGAGATCGAAACCCTCGCGGTGCCGGCTAATCCGCTGGACGTATTGGCCCAGCACACGGTGGCCGCCGCCGCCCTGGAGCCGCTCGATGCCGATCGCTGGTTCGACGCGGTACGCCGCAGCGCCCCCTTTGCGGCGTTGCCGCGCAGCGCGTTCGAAGCCACCCTGGATCTGCTGGCCGGCAAGTATCCATCCACCGAATTCGCCGAGCTGCGGCCGCGCCTGATCTACGACCGCGACCACGGGACGCTGATCGCCCGGCCCGGCGCACAGCGGCTGGCGGTCACCTCCGGTGGAGCCATCCCGGACCGCGGTATGTTCACCGTTTACCTGGCCACCGGCGACGAAAAGCCATCGCGGGTAGGTGAACTCGACGAAGAGATGGTTTACGAGTCCCGACCCGGCGACGTCATCTCATTGGGCGCGACGAGCTGGCGGATCACCGAGATCACCCATGACCGGGTGCTGGTGCTACCCGCCCCCGGCCAACCGGCCCGACTGCCGTTCTGGCGCGGCGACGCCGTCGGACGTCCCGCTGAACTGGGCGAGGCCATCGGCGCGTTCACCGGAGACCTGGCCGGAAAGAATCGCACTGAGTTCGACGAGCACTGCCGGACAATCGGTTTCAACGACTACGCCACCGATAATCTGTGGCAGCTGCTCGACGAACAAAAGCAATCCACCGGTACGGTCCCCACCGACACCACCTTCGTGGTCGAACGGTTTCGCGACGAACTCGGTGACTGGCGCATTGTGCTGCACTCCCCCTACGGCCTGCGGGTGCACGGCCCGCTGGCACTGGCGGTGGGCCGGCGCATCATGGAGCGTTACGGTCTCGACGAGAAGCCCACCGCCTCCGACAGCGGCATCGTCCTGCGATTGCCGGACACGGGTGAGAATCCGCCAGGGGCAGAGCTTTTCGTCTTCGAACCCGATGAGGTTGAGCCGATCGTCACCGCGGAGGTCGGTGGCTCTGCATTGTTCGCCTCGAGATTCCGGGAATGCGCAGCCCGCGCACTGCTGCTGCCACGGCGCCACCCGGGTAAGCGCTCGCCGTTGTGGCACCAGCGTCAGCGCGCGGCCCAGCTGCTCGACATCGCCCGTAAGTACCCGGACTTCCCGATCGTCCTGGAGACGGTGCGGGAATGCCTGCAGGACGTCTACGACGTGCCGATGCTCGTCGAGGTCATGCGGCGCATCGACCAGCGCCGGATCCGTGTCCTCGAAGTGCAGACCGCCACGCCGTCACCGTTCGCCGCATCCCTGATGTTCGGCTACGTCGGGGCATTCATGTACGAGGGCGACAGCCCGTTGGCCGAACGCCGAGCTGCTGCACTGTCTTTGGACCCGACTCTGCTGGCCGAGCTGTTGGGCCGCGTGGAGCTCCGAGAATTGCTCGACCCGGAGGTCATCGCCTCGACCACCCGTCAGCTCCAGCACTTGACCGACGAACGTGCCGCGCGCGATGCCGAGGGCGTCGCCGACTTACTGCGCCTGCTCGGACCGCTGAGCATCGAGGAACTCCGAGAACGGTCCACCGCCACCGATGTCGGAGCGTGGTGCGAGGCGCTGTACGCCGCCAGACGAGCCGTCCCGGTGACGTTCGCGGGACAGACCTGGTGGGTCGCGGTGGAGGAAATGGGCCTGCTGCGCGACGGCCTCGGCGTTGCCATTCCCGTCGGCGTCCCAGCCGGCTTCACCGTTGCCGTGTCCGATCCGCTCGGCGAATTGTTGGGCCGCTACGCCCGCACCAACGGCCCCTTCACCACGACACAAGCTGCGGGCCGCTTCGGCCTGGGCCTGCGCGTCACTGCCGATGTGCTGAGCCGGATGGTGCTGGACGGCAAGCTGATTCGCGGCGAGTTCATCGAATCCACCGGGCCCGAACAGCAATGGTGCGATGCCACCGTGCTCAAGATCCTGCGGCGCCGATCGCTGGCGGCACTGCGCGCCCAGATCGAGCCGGTCACCACCGCGGCCTACGCCCGATTCCTGTCAGCCTGGCAACAAGTCGGCGATGCCCGCGGCGTCGATGGCCTGGCATCGGTCATCGAACAGCTTGCCGGGGTGCCGATACCGGCCTCCGCGGTCGAACCGCTGGTGTTCGGCCACCGCGTGTCCGACTATCAACCCGCCATGCTCGACGAACTGCTGGCTTCCGGCGAGGTCACCTGGTCCGGCGCCGGGCAGATCGGCAGCAATGACGGCTGGGTGGTGTTCCACCGGGCCGAGACGGCACCGCTGTCGCTGACGCCGGCCACCGAGATCGACTTCACCGAAACCCATCGCGAACTACTCGACACGCTGGCGGGCGGCGGGGCCTACTTCTTCCGGCAACTCGCGCCCGACGACAGCGGTGATGCGAAACAGGCTCTGTGGGAACTGATCTGGTCCGGCTGGGTGACCGGTGATACCTTCGCTCCGGTCCGCTCGGTGCTGAGCGGCAAGAGTGGCGGCGCGCACCGGCAGCGCAGCCGCCCGCCGCGGCTCAGCCGCTACAGCGTCGCCCGGCCGCAGACCCGCACCGATCCCACCGTGGCCGGCCGCTGGTCGGCGCTGCCGCCAGCCGAACCGGAATCCACTGTGCGCGCTCACTTCCAAGCCGAACTGCTGCTGGGCAGATACGGAGTGATCACCCGCGGCGCCGCCGACGGCCTGCCTGGCGGGTTCGCCACCCTGTACAAGGTGCTGAGCGCATTCGAGGAAGCCGGCCGGTGCCAGCGCGGCTACTTCGTGGAATCCCTTGGCGGAGCACAATTTGCGGTGGCATCGACGGTCGACCGACTGCGCACGTACCAGGACAACATCGACCCCCACAACCCCGACTACGCGACGGTGGTACTGGCTGCGACCGACCCGGCCAACCCCTACGGCGTGGCACTGCCCTGGCCCGAACCGTCCGACACCGGACACCGCCCGGGCCGCAAGGCCGGCGCGTTGGTCGTCTTGGTGGACGGCGCCCTGGTGTGGTTCGCCGAACGTGGCGGCAAGTCGTTGTTGTCGTTCGGCGCTACCCAGGAATCCCAGCGCGCCGCCGCCGGCGCCTTGGCCGATCTGGTCAGCACGGGCCGGCTGCAGTCGCTGCTGATCGAGAAGGTCAATGGCATTTCGGTGCTGGATCCCGCCGCGGCGGGATCTCCCGCGCACCTCGCGTTGGCCGATGCCGGGTTCGCCCGCACTCCGCGGGGCCTGCGGCTGCGCTGATATCTGTGCCCAGAGACCCGACGCGGCGGCCGAGGTGCCGTTCGGACCGTTCGTTCGGACCGTTGTACCCGGGCACACCGAGGTGCCCTTCGGGCTGTCAACCAGTCCATCGACAGCGCCGGTCAACACGTCGATATTGAGACTCGGGAACCGAACCAATCCGGCCACGAAACTCAAGGCGGTGAACATCTGATGGCTCCGATCACGGACCTCCGCGCGTATCTGGACGCACTCGTATCGATCAACGATGTCGAACGCATCGATCGTCCGGTCAGCGCGGAACTCGAGGCCGCGGCCATCACCCGCTGGTCGACCGAGCAGCGCCGCCCGGCGCCGTTGTTCACCAACGTCGACGGCGTGGCACCCGGATTCTGGATGTTCGGCGCCGGCGGCGCATTGTCCGGCGATACAAAACATCCGCTGGCCCGTATTGCGCTGTCACTGGGACTGCCCTATGACGCATCCGCGCAGGATCTTGTCGAGCATCTGGTCGCCGTGCACCGGAAATCGCCGATTCCACCCA
Source organism: Mycobacterium sp. MAA66 (assembly GCF_041261665.1). Lineage (NCBI taxonomy): Bacteria > Bacillati > Actinomycetota > Actinomycetes > Mycobacteriales > Mycobacteriaceae > Mycobacterium > Mycobacterium sp. MAA66. Next base: position 44,840 of record NZ_JBGCCC010000002.1, read on the forward strand.
CCCTCGTCTCGGCGGAATCCGCACCCTGCAAACAAAACATCCTCCGCGGCACCGACGCCACGCTGGATCGCTTCCCGATTCCGCTGGTACACGAAGACGACGGCGGACGCTACGTCAACACCTGGGGCATCATCGTCGCGAAGACGCCGGACGGCCGGTGGACGAACTGGTCCATCTCCCGCATCATGATGCTCGACGGTCGGCACATGACCGGTCTGTTCCTGCCGCAGCAGCACATCGGCATGATCTGGGCCGAATGGGTCAAGCGCGGCGAGCCGATGCCGTTCGCCGTGGTGCAGGGTGGCGATCCCGGCATTCCGATCGTCGGCGGCATGCCCATTCCCGCCGAGATGGACGAAGCGACCTACCTAGGCACGCTGTACGGCCAACCGGTTGAGGTGGTCAAGTGCGAAACGGTGGATCTCGAAGTGCCCGCGGGCGCGGAAGTCGTTATCGAGGGCCATGTTTCGATCACCCGCGACGCAACCGAGGGACCGTATGCCGAGTTCCACGGCTATGCGCTGCCCGAGACCTCCCCGGAACCCGTCTACACCATCGAGGCGATCACCCACCGCGACAATCCGATCTGGCCGGTGACCTCCACCGGCCGCCCGCCCGACGATTCGCAGATCGCCCCGGCCCTCGGAGTATCCGCCGAGCTACTGGCGCTGCTGCGCGGCGCCGGACTACCCGTGACGACGGCATGGCTGCTGGTCGACACTGCGTGTCATTGGATGGTCGTTACCGTCCCACGGAGTTGGCGCAACATTCTCCCCGGCACGACCTCCACCGAGTTCGTGCACCGGATCGGCGAACTGATGAGCGCCAACCGAGTCGGGCACATGTGCCCGGTCACCTACGTGCTCGACGACGACATCGACCCCACCGACACATCCGACGTGCTGTGGGCGCTCGGCACCCGCATCCACCCCGATCAACGCCAGGAACACTGGGAAGTCCCGATCTTGCCGTGGTACCAGTGCTACACCGAAGACGAACGACATAGCGGACGCGGGCCCATCGTCGTACATGACGGACTGCTGCTGGCGTTGGAAGACGGCCACGGCCGGCAGGCGAAATTCGACACGCTCTATCCCAAAGAGCTACGCGAGCGCATTCGCGCCGACGAGTCCAGCACGGGTAGCAGCCCGCCGAACGTGAAGTAGATATCCAGATTCTGCCGAAAACTCGTCATCAAGTTCGCGTTGGACGGGTGGATAGAGTGGGGCATGGCCCTGCGTACCCGGCTGACCGAACTGTTCGGCATCGAGCATCCGATCGTCCTGGCGCCGATGGGTGACGTGTCCGGCGGTCGACTCGCCGCCGCGGTATCCGAGGGCGGCGGACTGGGCCTCATCGGCGGCGGTCGCGGGAACCTCGACTGGCTGGCCACCGAATGCATCCTCGCCCGCCGAGGCACCGAAAAGCCTTGGGGCATAGGACTGCTCACGTGGGCTGTCAACGAGGAGATCGTCGACTGGGTGATCGCCCAACGACCCGCCGCCATCATGTTGTCGTTCGGTGACCCGGCCCCCTTCGCCGACGCCATTCACAAAGCAAAAATCCCGCTGATGTCCCAGGTGCATACGCTCGACGAGGCGAAGCAGGCCCTCGACGCGGGTGTCCAGGCATTGGTGGCGCAGGGCAGAGAGGCCGGAGGCCACCACGGCGGTAGGTCTACCCTGCCGTTCGTCCCGGCCGTGGTCGACATCGCCGGCGGCACGCCGGTCCTGGCCGCGGGAGGCATTGCCGACGGTCGTGGCCTCGCGGCGGCACTGACGCTGGGTGCTGCCGGCGCCATGATCGGCACCCGGTTCGAGGCCACCCAAGAATCCCTGCTCACGGCGGCCGCAGCCAAGGCGATGTTGAACGCCACCGCGAGCGACACCACCAGTGGCCGAGCCATCGACATCGCTGCTCGGCCGCCCCAAACACGCTGGCCTGCACAGTTTCCAGCCCGCACGCTGCGTAGCGTGTTCACGGACACGTGGCAGCATCGCGACCAGGAGCTGGAGGCAGACGAACAGGCGCAACACGATTTCCGGGACAAGGTCGCCGAGCAGAACATCGATTACCTGCCGATCTGGGCCGGCGAAGCACTCGATCTGATCGACCACCTGGAAGTAGCCGGTGTCCTGGTCAAGAAGATTGTCGATGACGCCGAACATGCGCTGGCTCGGGCCAACGCCTGCCTCAGCTGATGCCCGAAGGCGACACGGTCTGGCACACCGCCGCGGTCCTCCGCGAGGCGCTGCAAGGAAAAGTACTGACGCGCTGCGATATTCGCGTTCCGCAGTTCGCCACGGTAGACCTCACCGGCGAAACGGTCGATGAGGTCATCAGCCGCGGCAAACATCTGTTCATCCGGATCGGTGACGCCAGCATTCACTCCCACCTGAAGATGGAGGGCAAGTGGCAGGTCGGCCCCGGACCACGACGGCCCGATCATCGGGTCAGAATCATTTTGGAAGCCAACGATATTCGGGCGACTGGAATCGATCTGGGCACATTGGAGGTCCTCCGCCGAGACCAGGACGACGAGCCCGTGAAGCATCTGGGGCCCGATCTGCTGGGCCAGGACTGGGATGCCCACACTGCGGCGGAGAACCTGACCCAAGAACCACAAAGACCGCTACACCGAGCCCTGCTGGATCAACGCAACCTGGCCGGCATCGGCAACGTCTACGCCAACGAACTGTGTTTCATCGTCGGTCGCCACCCCGAATCTCCGGTCAGCACAGTCAAAGACCCGCTGCGATTGGTGCAGCGGGCCCGAGACATGCTGTGGCACAACAAGGCGAGGTGGAATCGCACCACAACGGGCGATACCCGGCCCGGCCGCGGGCTCTGGGTGTACGGCCGGACCGGGCAGGCATGTCGCAGGTGCGGGACGCTGATCGAATCAGACGGCGACCGGCTCCAGAACCTCGACGACCGGATCATCTTCTGGTGCAGGCTGTGCCAACCATGAATCCGGCAGAGCCAACCGGCAGATCTTCTTGACCACCGAGAAGAACTGCTTGTGGATCGGGCCCGAGTTGTACGGCAGGTCGTAACGCTCGCAGATCGCCCGAACCTCGGTGGCGATCTCGGCGTAGCGGTGCGCCGGCAGGTCGGGGAACAGGTGGTGCTCGATCTGGAAGGACAGGTTGCCGCTCATGATGTGGAACCAAGGTCCGCCCGAGATATTCGCCGAGCCCAGCAACTGCCGGTAGTACCACTGGCCGCGGGTCTCGTTGATGGTCTCTTCGATGGTGAATTCATGGGTGCCCGCGGGGAAGTGACCGCAGAAGATGATGGTGTACGACCACACGTTGCGGATCAGGTTGGCGGCCATGTTGCCGGTGAACACGAACGGCGCGAACGGTCCGGCCAGCAGCGGGAACGCCACGTAGTCCTTGAGGGTCTGCTTGCGGACCTTGGCCCAGATTTCTTTGAGCGTGTCCTTCTTGTCCCGGATGCTGATCTCGCCAGAGCGGATGCGCTCGGTTTCCAGCTCGTGCAGCGCCACGCCGTACTGGAAGAACACCATCAACAGGAACGCGTAGACCGGGTTGCCCAGGTAGTACGGGCTCCACCTCTGGTCCGGGCTCATCCGCAGCACGCCGTAACCGATGTCGCGGTCCATGTCGACGACGTTGGTGTAGGTGTGGTGCATGTAGTTGTGCGAGTGCCGCCACTGATCCGATGGGCAGGCCGAATCCCATTCGAATTCCTGGCCGCGCAATCCCGGATCCCCCATCCAGTCGTACTGGCCGTGCATGACGTTGTGGCCGATCTCCATGTTGTCCAGGATCTTTGACGCACCGAGCAGCGCGACCGCGACGGGCCAGGCCGGCGGCAGGAACATCAGAGCCCGCCCGGCAACCTCCAGGCCGCGCTGCTTTTTGACGATATCGCGGATGTAGTCGGCGTCACGCTCGCCCAGGTCGGCGAGCACGCGCTCGCGGATGGCGTCGAGTTCGCGGCCGAAGGTCTCGAACTGCTCGGGGGTCATCGGAGTCTTAGTCATGATGAATTCCTTTGCCTGATGGGTGGTTTGAAGGTTCTAGAGGTCGATCTGGACGTCGCCGCACGGAGCGGTCACGCAGATCTCGATGTTTTCGTCGGGCGCGGTCGAGACCGCGCCGGTGATCAGGTTCTTCACTGGCCCGCTGATCTTCTTGCGGGTGCAGGTGTGACAGATGCCCATCCGGCAGCCGTTCTGGGGGTTGAGTCCGGCGGCCTCGGCCTGCTCGAGGATCGAGCGGCCGTCATCGACAACGGCGACGGCACTGTCGGTGAACGCGACGGTGCCGCCCGAAGCGTCGGTCGGCACCGCGATGACCGGCGGCACAAAACTTTCCGACCGGGCGTCCGGCAACAATTCCCGCACCGCGGAGACCAAAGCCGGTGGGCCGCAGACGAACACGGCGTCGGGGTTCGGCATCGCAGCGGCCAGGTGGTCCGGGCCGAAGTGGCCGGTCAGGTCGCCCCGGTTCGATCTGGTGTAGCCGTGCAGCACCGTGACGCTGGGAGTCGCGGCCAGCTCGGTGGCGTAGGCGGCCTCTTCGGGGTTGCGCGCGTAGTGGATGAAGGCGATTTCGCCGTCGAAGTTCTCCTCGCGCAGGGTGCGCAGCATCGAGAGCACCGGCGTGATGCCGCTGCCGCCGGAGACCAGCAGGATGCGCCGGGGACGCTGCGCCGGCAGGACGAAATCGCCGCCGACGGAGTCCAGGCCGACGACCATGCCCGGCCGGGCGTTGCGGTACAGGTGGGTGGAGACCTGGCCGCCGTCGTGCAGGCCGATGGTCAGTTCGATGACGGGGCTGCCCTCGGCGTTGGCCGGCGAGTAGCACCGGGTACGGGAGCGGCCATCGATCTCGACGGACAGGTTGATGTGCTGGCCGGCCTGAAAACCCCGCCAGGTGTCATTGGGCTGCAGGGTCAGGGTGACGCTGCGCGGCGTCTGACGACGGACCGCGACCACCCGGGCGCGGGCCTCACCCAGCGTCCAGGTGCGGTCGAAAGCTTCGGTGTACCGGTCCACACCATGCGGGCCGGTGAGGATGCCAACCAGGGCGGAGCCTCGAATCTTGCGGCTCAAGGTTTCAGTGAACATATGTACACAGTGCACGCCTTCATCCGTTCACGTCAATAGCTAAACCGCAGGCTGTCATGGGGATCACACCGTGAACGTATGTGTGCTTGAAACCGATACATCTGTATCAATCAGCGAATTAGTTAACCTGTGTACACTTTTTTCAGTGAACACTCGTAACCCTGGTTCACGAGACCATCGGTCGAGTCGTTCCAGGAGCTCTCGCTCCCAGGACCCCCTTTCCCGCGAAGAACGCAAAGAGGCGACCCGCCGCGCGATCATCACCGCGGCCCTCAAACTGCTGGAAGAAGACAGCTTCAGCGCGCTGAGCCTGCGCGAGGTGACCAGAGAGGCCGGCATCGTGCCCGCCGCCTTCTACCGGCACTTCGAGACCATGGAGGCCCTTGGTCTGGTCCTGATCGACGAATCCTTCCGCGCTCTGCGCGAGATGCTGCGCAATGGCCGCGCCGGCCAACTCGACCCCAAGCGCATCATCGAGTCGTCGGTCGACATCCTGATCAACAGCGTCATCGAACGCCGCGAGCACTGGCGATTCATCAGCCGTGAACGCAACAGCGGCGTCACCGTCCTGCGGTACGCCATTCGCACCGAGATCCGCCTGATCACCTCCGAACTGGCCATCGACCTCGCCCGGGTTCCCGGACTACATAGCTGGAGCAGTGCGGACCTCAACATCCTGGCAAGCTTGTTCGTCAATTCGATGATCGCCATCGCCGAAGCCGTCGAGGACGCCAACGATGCACAATCGATCGCCGAGGTCCGCGGCACCGCGCTCAAGCAGCTCCGGATGATCGCCGTCGGCGTCCGCGGCTGGCAAAGCAGCAATTGACTTCCACGGCGATTAGTCTGTGGCCTTGCCGGTAGATTTGGCGCCGCCGTGACTACGCTGTCTCGCGGGCAAGCTGTCAGGATGCTGGGAGCGGTACGCGCTATGAGCAATACGCACTATGGAGGTAAGCATGCAGGTTGGCGGACGAGACCTCGCCAGGATCGCCCATGCAGTGGTGGCGCGTCGCAACTACGTCGCTGCGATCAACATGGTGCGACTGTATGACCACCCGGTCAACATGCTCCACCGGTACCTCACTCGCAGCGGCGAATACCCCGCTACCTTTCCGGTGCGCACCCCGCAGTCCGACATCGACCTGACCCTGTACTCCCCTGACGACCTGCTCACGCTGAACGAGATCTTCTGCCGCAATGACTACCTCGCGGACATCTCCGACAAGGTGATCGTCGACTTCGGTTCGAACATCGGGATCTCCGCGGCCTATTTCCTCACCCGCAACGCGTCGGCGTTTGCCTATCTGTTCGAGCCCCTGCCGACGAACATCGCGCGGCTGCGCGACAACCTGCGGCCGTTCGACGGCCGGTACGAACTACAGGAGGTCGCGGTCGGCACCGCTGAAGGCGACGTCGAGTTCTGCTGGGAAGAATCCGGTCGATACGGCGGCGTCAACAGAGCCGGCCTGAGTCACACCCTGACGGTGCCCTGCGTGAATTCACGGACGGTGCTGGAAAACGTTGTCGCCAAGCACGGTCGTATCGACGTCCTGAAGGTTGACATCGAAGGGCTGGAGCAAGCGGTGATCGCCAACATTCCGGTCGAATTGGCTCGCAAGATCAAGAAGCTGTACGTCGAAGAGATCTTCGAGACCAACCCGTTGACACAGACGCATTCGATGGTGCACTACGGCGGTATCGCCCAGTTCCACCTGCTGGATTCTCAGTCCGCCTGAGTCGTCGCGCGGCATAGAGTCGGCGCATGCCGCCGCTGACTCTTGTCTATCCCCGCCCTGACGTCGCCGTCCTGACCCTGGATCGACCCGAGAAGCTCAACGCGCTCAACTACGAGTTGGTCGAGGCGCTACACCACACGCTTGATGAGATCCACCGCAACGGCCAATGCCGTGCCGTGGTGCTCACCGGCGCGGGCCGCGGATTCTGTTCGGGCTTGGACCTTTCCGACCCCAACCCACCGGAAGCCGGTGGCGGACTGGAGTTTCCGCGTTCGGGCATGCGGTGGCAGGAGCGCATCGCCGAGCTGACCACCCGGATTCAGGGCCTGCGCCAACCGGTGATCGCCGCGGTCAACGGGCCGGCGTACGGCGGCGGGTTCGCCGTTGCGCTGGCCTGTGACATCCGGATCGCCGGTCCCGGTGCCCGGTTCTGCACGCAGTTCATCAAGCTCGGGATCGGTGGTTGCGACATCGGGGTGAGCTACACGCTGCCCCGCATCGTCGGCGCCGGGCAGGCGTTCGATCTGATCCTCACCGCCCGCACCGTTGAGGCCGCCGAGGCACTGCAGTTGGGCCTGGTATCCCGACTGTCAGCCGGCGATGTGGTTGCCGACGGCCTACAGATTGCCGAAACTCTTTGCAGCTACGGAAAATTCGGCGTCGAGTCGACCAAACAGGTGCTGTGGGCCAACCTGGAGGCATCGAGCCTGCAGTCCGCGTTACACGTGGAGAACCGCAGCCAGATCCTGGCCTCCACCGCGGGCGAATTGGGGCTGGCCACGAAGGCCTTCGGCGAACGAAAACCACCGATTAAAGATTGATGTATCATGCAAAATAGTGTTAGCGTGCGGTCATGGACACGATGCCCGGCGGGCGTTATCCCCTGGCGGACAAAGATGTTTGGCGAGTCGGCTACGGTGCGATGCAGCTGGCAGGCGACGGGGTATTCGGGCCACCGCGAGACCGCGGCGAAGCGATCGCCGTCCTGCGGGCTGCGGTCGATGCAGGTGTCGATCACATCGACACCGCGGAATTCTACGGCCCCGGTGTGGTCAACGAACTCATCCGCGAAGCGTTGTTCCCCTATCCCGAAGGCCTGGCTGTGGTCAGCAAGGTGGCTGCGCGGCGTGACGATGTCGGCGCGGTGTTGCCCTACGACGACCCCGACCAACTGCGCGCAGGGATCGAGGAGAACCTGACCACCCTGGGCAAGGAACAACTCACGGCCGTGAACCTCCGGGTGATGGACAAGGCGGTGCCCAATCAGCGGTTCGCCGACCAACTCGGTGCGTTGGTGAACGCCCGCGATGAAGGTCTGATCGCGGGTGTCGGGGTCAGCAATGTCAGCCATCGACACCTGTTGACCGCACTCGAGATCACCGACATCGTTTGCGTACAGAACGCGTACAACCTTGCCGACCGGTCATCCGAGGCCGTCCTCCGCGACTGCATCTCGCGGGGTATCGCCTTCGTTCCCTTCTGCCCGTTGGGATTTCCCAGTGATCAACGCGACGCCATCCGCACCAACGCCGTGGTCGTGGACGTCGCCGCCAGTCACGGCGCCACACCGACCCAGGTCGCACTGGCCTGGCTGCTGGCGATCGCCGACAACATCCTGCTGATCCCGGGAACCCGCAGCCGGGGTCATCTGGCGGAAAACCTGGCTGCCGGGTCGTTGACGTTGCGCGACGACGAGATCGACCGACTCAGCGACGCCTGGCCGCCGGGTTAGTTCGGACGGTTCGGGTACAGCGGCACCGGTGGCAATGACGAATTCATGTTGAGGCTGACCTGGATGTGTTCCAGCGCTGCGGTGAAAGGAGCGATCAGATCCTCGGGCAGCGAGTCGAAGAACAGCTTCCTCACGTGCTCCATGTGGCCCGGGGCCGCGGCTTCCAGGGCTGCCATGCCCTTCTTGGTCAGCACCGCGTCCGTGGCCCGGCCGTCATCGGCGGATTGCACGCGCTCGGTGAAGCCCCGCTCGGTCAGCCGGCGCAGGTGGTGGGACAGCCGGCTGCGTTCCCATCCGATGAAACCGGCCAGGTCGGTGACCTGCATCCTGTTGTCCGGGGCCATGCTCAGTGGATTCATCACGTGGTAGTCAGCCAGGGACAGTCCGCTGTCGCGTTGCAGTTGGTTGTTGATCTCGTAGTTCATCCGCAGCTGGACGTGCATGAACGCCACCCAGGCACGCTGCTGTGGCGGCGTCAGCCATGAGTTGTCACAAGTCGGTGAGCGGCGGGAACGCGGCATGTCACGGTCTTTCTGCTGGATGTTTCACCTTCATTATCCGTAACCCGTGAACTGGCCACGAACGCCCGAGCCAAACTCCAGACGCATCGGGTGGTCAGCGATTGACGACAACTCCGACGAATTGACCGGAATAGACCGGACCGCGGTCCGGTTAGACCACCCAGAGGGTCGGAGAGGCCGACACTCACACAGACAAAAGGACAGGCACATGACCACAGCAACCGCTCCCCTCAGCGTCGGCACCTGGGCGATCGACCCCGCCCACTCGTCGGTCGAGTTTTCGGTACGCCACCTGATGGTGAGCAAAGTGCGTGGAAAGTTCGAGAACTTCAATGGCGCCATCACCGTCGCCGCTGACGGCACGCCGTCGGTCACCGCGGAGATCGACGTGACCTCCCTCAGCACCGGCAACGAGCAGCGCGACGGCCACGTCAAGTCTGCGGACTTCTTCGACGCCGCGAACTACCCGGTCGCGACCTTTGCCTCGACGGCAGTGCGACCGAACGGCTCGGACTACCTGCTCGACGGAAACCTGACCATCAAGGGCGTTACCCGTCCGGTCACGCTGAGCCTGGAATTCAACGGCGTGAGCCCCGGACAGGGCTACGGCGAGGTCTCCGGCTACGAGGCGTCGGTTGTGTTGAACCGCAAGGACTTCGGCATTGATCTCGACCTCCCGATGGAGACCGGTGGCGCCGTGGTCGGCGACAAGGTCACCATCACCCTCAACATCGAGGCCGTCAAGCAGGCGTGAACCGAACCGCAACGCCGGGCCGGGTTCCCCGCAGCCTGTTCGCCCGGCCCGGCGTTGCACGCCACCAACGTGGCTCACCGCAGAAAAGGAAAAGACCATGGAAATTGGCATCATTGGCGCCGGACAGGTAGGCCAGGCAGTAGGACGGCAGTTGGCCCGCGTGGGTCACCGCGTGAAATTATCCAGCGCTCGCGGGGCAGAGGCCCTGACGCCGGTAGCCCAAGACATCGGCGCCGAGGCCGCCTCAGTGACTGCGGCAGCCGCATCCGAAATCGTCTTGCTCGCGGTCCCGTGGTGGGCGGTGCCCGAGGTGCTCGACCCGCTGCCCGATTGGCAGGGCCGCATTCTCATCGACGCGACAAATCCGTTCATCAGCTTCGACCCGCTGGAACTTGCCGATCTTGAGGGCGGCAGCGCGAGCGTCGTCGTCGCGAAGCACGCCCCCGGCGCCCGAGTTGTCAAGGCCTTCAACTCGATTGGCATGGTGAACTTCGAGAAGGGTCCCCAGGAAGGCACGGCGCGACGCGTGCTGTTCGTTTCCGGTGACGATGCCGGCGCGAAGCAGACGGTACACCAACTGATCGGTGATCTCGGCTACGTGCCGATCGATCTCGGCGGTCTCGACGAAGGCGGCCGCCTGCAGCAAGCCGGCGGTCCACTGGCCGGCCACGATCTACTGGCCGCTGAGTGATCTTGGCGTGCTGCGTCCCGATGACCGTGATGCAGCACGCCAAAATCGCGGGCCGAATACCGGCTCCGGCGCCGTGACGATTCGTCGGGCAGCACCGGTGAATACGTGGTAAACCGAATGGCGGCCGCTCCGACCAGCCTCGTCCGAGGCTCAGGACAGGCCACGTTATGGAGGCGACGGCACCTGTGACCACCACGCCGGCCGCGCCTCGTACCAACGGCCACCGCGTCCACACTGACTCGCCACGGCCTCGGTTGTCGCTGGTGCTCCGCGGAATGATCGACCGGATCGACGAACTCATGGGGGCGCTGGCCGACGCGGTCGCGGAGCAAACCCCGATCCCTGACAGCAGCGTCGGAGCCGCAGAGGCGCACTCCCCGTCGCAAACCTGTGGACAGAACCTGTACGCCATTCTGGTCGCGTTGGCTGACGGCACCGAATACGAGCCCAGCTCCGCTCATCGGACCGGAATCGCACGCGCACAAAACAACCAACCGCTCGCAGAAGCCATCGAGCGCGACCATGTGGCCCTGCGACGGCTGTGGGAGATGATCGTCGCCGAAGCCGAGCTGACCCCGGAAAGCGATCCCGAGGGGCTACGCCGCCTGACCGTCAGAATGCACACCCTCGAGGACGGCTACACCCAGGCGATGGTGGCCGGCTACCGCGGTGAGCAGAATCGACGACTGCTAGGGCAGGACGCGTACCGCGATTCCGTGGTGGATGCGCTGCTGCAACGCCAGGTCCACAGCCATTGGGCGTCCTGGTCGGCGGCCAACCACTTGCAGTTGCCGACTACCGGGCCTTTCGTGGTCATTGCCACCGAACTTCCGGCCGTCGGATCCATCGCGCTGCCGCAGATGGAAGCCAAACTGCGCAGCCTGGACGTGTACTCGGTCTGGCGATTGCTACCGGATCTACAGGTCGGCATTGTGCATATCGCATCCGCTCCACACCTGAAGCGAACGCTCGACTTGGTCTCACGCGTGTGCGCCAGACGTGTCCGGGTCGGAGTGAGCGCACAGTTCGACGATCTGCGCGAATGCGCCGACGCACTGCATTTCGCCAAGGTGGCGATGACCAGTCCGGCGGGGCAATCGTCGCCGATCGTGATGTTCGACGGCTCTCTACTGGCGACCGCCGCAGTGTCCTCACCGGACCTGATGATCAAGTCGGTCCGCCCCCTCTTCGCGAAATTCGACGACTTGTCCGACGACGATCGCGCCGCGCTCTTCGAAACCTTCCAAACCTGGCAGGAGACGGATGGTTCGATCCGGGCGACTGCCGAACTCCTTGCCTGCCATCCGAATACGGTTCGTCAACGGCTGCGCCGGATCGAGAAGCGAACGGGCAGATCATTGTCCCGGCCGCGCGACATCGCCGAATTGTGTCTGGCGTTTGAAGTGCGCCACCGGCTGATCCAGGACTGAACCGCCGATTGTCCCGCGGCACACTCCGAATGCTTGAGTGCTGTCAAATCTGACATAGACCGGGCACCGCGTGACGACAAGGATGTCCTGGGGGAACCGGCGACAGGAGATACCGATGGCGCGAAACTCTTTTGGTTGGGCTACCACCGCGGCCCAAGTCCTCGAAGGTGTCGATCTTCACGGTCTACGGGCCGTGGTGACCGGCGCGAGTTCGGGCATCGGCACCGAAACTGCCCGGGTACTCGCGGCCGCGGGCGCCGAGGTGACCCTGGCAGTCCGGAACACCGATGCGGGCCACCGCGCATCTGAAGGCATCGCCGCGCATCTACCTTCTGACGCCGGCGCGCTTCGGGTGGCCCGGCTCGATCTGGCCGATCCATTGTCTGTGACCGAATTTCATCGAGCGTGGGACGGCCCGCTGCATGTCCTGGTGAACAACGCCGGCGTGATGGCCCTGCCGCAACTCACCAGAACACCCACCGGGTACGAAATGCAGTTCGCGACAAATCATCTCGGCCACTTCTCCCTCACCGTCGGCCTCCATCGCTGGCTGGCAGCGGCCAACGGCGCCCGGGTGGTGTCCGTCGCCTCGATCGGGCACCTTTTCTCGCCAGTGGTTTTCGACGACCTGCACTACCGGTTCCGGCCCTACGACCAGTGGACCTCCTATGGCCAGTCGAAAACCGCCAACGTCCTTTTCGCGGTAGGTGCAGCGCAACAATGGGCGGCGGACGGCATCGTTGCGAACGCGGTGATGCCGGGCAACGTGGCCAGCACGGCTCTGGCCCGGCATATGGGGCCAGACGACCTGGCAGCATTCGGCGAACAGACGGAACTTGCCCTGCCACAGGGCAAGTCCATCGAACAGGGCGCGGCCACGTCGGTGCTCTTGGCCGGCAGCCCCGAAGTCGAAGGGATCACCGGGCGGTACTTCGAAGACTGCCAGGAGTCTCCCGTGGTCGCCGAGCGCGGACAGCACACTGCAGGCGTGGCCCCTTATGCCCTCGATTCGGCGAATGCCGAACGCCTGTGGCAGGTTTCGACCGCGCTGACGAGTACCGAGTGACTCAGAATCGCTGCAGCGTCAGGTTTTCCACTGCATCGAGGTCAATGTCGTAACCCAGGCCGGGTTTTTCGGGTGCCAGCAAGTAGCCCTCGTGGTCCACGACCGGCAGGTCAGACATACCCATACTCAGCAGATTCTGCGGAACCATCACTTCGGCGAAGTCGCAATTGGACACCGACAGAGCCACATTCAGGTACATCGCCAGATTCAGCGTCGGGCCGTAGCTGTGAATCTCGTAGTTGAGTCCGAAGGCCTCGCAGGCGTGCGCAGACTTGCGCATCTGGGTGACGCCACCGGCGTACTCGGCGAGGCTACGGACGTAGAACCCCACGCCACTCTTCAGATACTCACGCATGGCCGGGAATCCGGCGAAGTTCTGTTCCCCGACCGCCAGCGGCACATCAAGCTTGCCCGCCAAGAACGCCAGCCCCTGCAGATCCAGATCCGAGATCGGGTTCTCGAACCAGTAGAAGTCCAGCTCCTGCAGGACCTCACCCACGGCCAATGCCTCGGGAACCGTGTAGGCACACACCGGGTCGATCATCAGATCGATGTCGGGAAACTCGCGTCGGATCGCCTGCGCCAGTTCGATGTCGCGCTTGGCGTCACGGAAGGGATGAAACTTCGCCGCGGTGAAGCCCTGCGCGACCGCGTCACGGATCGCTTCGAGATAGCCGTCGACGGTCGGGTAGGCGACAGTACTGGCGTAGGCGCGGATCTTGTCACGGTGCGCGCCCAGATACTTGTACAGCGGCAGGCCCGCGGCCTTGGCGTTGATATCCCACAAACAGGCGTCGGCTCCGGCCAAGGCCGGCGGATTCGAGTATGGCGGAAGCGCATTGGTCATCTCATCGCTGAGCGCGGCGATGTCGTAGGTATCACGGCCGACCAGAAGGGTCCTGGCCACCTCCGCGGCGTGTTCGGCCGCTTTCGCGGGAATCAGATAGCTGACGTAGTGCCCGTCGATGCCCTCCTGCGTGGACACCGACACCAGCACCAACTCGGGCATCTTGTCCACCGCACCCTGTGTGGGAATCACGGTCTCGTCGAGTTCGGTGCGCAGGATGGACAGCCTGACATCGCTGATCTTCATCGAATTCCCTTCTGGAAATCGGCGCGCTGCTACCGAGCGGTCAGCGTCGGCCGGCAGCCCGCTTCCTTGAGAGTCGCCACGTCTTTGAATCCACAGATCGCCAGCGTCAGGTCGAATTCGGCCAGGAAAGACTTGAGGTAGTGAGTCAAACTCTCCGCGCCACCGTAGGACAACGCATAGGCATAGGGCCGGCCGATCCCGACCGCTGTTGCCCCCAGCGCCAGCGCGATCACCGCATCGATGGGGCTGCGCACGCCCGAATCGAACATCACCGGCGTGGATCCCGCGGCCTCAACCACCCCCGGCAGCAGCTGTAGCGTCGAGATTCCCGAATTTGCCTGACGCCCACCATGATTGGTGCAATACAGCACATCGGCGCCGTTGTCGATCGCCAGTCGGGCATCGTCGGGATGTTGGATGCCCTTGACGGCGATCGGCATAGTCGTCTGCGACCGAATCCAGCGCAGATCCTCCCAAGTCACCGGGTGCGCAAAGATCTTGGCGTAGTGCGTCAGCGCGGCAGCCTGATCCTCTTGCGGTGGTTTGGCCAGATGCTTGGTGAAATTCTCGTCCGAGTAGTAGTTCTGCATGCAGAAGCCGCGGAACTGAGGAAAGTTCCCGATGGCCAGGTCGGTCGGCCGGAAGCCCAACGTCCAGGAATCGACCGTCACGATCAGCGCTGAGTATCCGGCCTTCTCGGCCCGGTTGATGAAGCTGGCGGCCAACTCCCGATCGGTAGGCATGTACAGCTGGAAGAAGTTCGGCGTGCTGCCTGCGTGGCTGATCACCTCCTCCATCGGGTTCTGGCTGAACGTCGACAGCGTGTAGGGCACCCCGGTGGCCGCCGACGCCTGAGCGGCGGCCACGTCACCGTGAAAGTCGGGCGCGCACAACCCCACCAGACCGATCGGGCACAGGAAGATCGGCGACGGCAACCGCTTGCCGAACAACTCGATCGACAGATCCCGCTGCGGCGGACTGACCATCATCCTCGGCGTGATCCCGTAATGCGCATAGGCGTCGATGTTGGCCTGCTGGGTACGGCCGTCCCCTGCCGCCGCCGACACATATCGATAGACCCAGTCCGGCAAGGCCTCCGACGCCTTCTTCTGGATGGTCTGGAAATCGAAGGGATAGCGGGTGGTTACCCCATGCACCGCGTCGAGGTACACGCCCAGCTGAAAGTCACCGAAATTGCTAGGCACCGGTGTTGCTCCTCTCCGCGTTCTGTTGTCGGCGGCGCTGGTCATCGGCGATCCAGGCAGCCTCTTGTCCGGGCTCTGGCAGCACCCGGCCTCCTTCGACCGCGCCGTACGCCGGGCTGTTGCCGATGACGACCAGCACTCGCTCGGCCTCGACACCCGTTATGCGTGTGATAGCGGCGGCCACCTCGGTGGCCAGACGGGTGGTCTCATCGGCTGGGTGCCCCTGGCGGACCCAGCCGTTCATCAGCACCGGGGCCGCCGGCACGCCGTCGGTGTACACATCGTCGGGCGGCAGCTCGTGGAACACCACGTTGACGTAAGTGCTTGGCACATGGTTGATCTCGGCGTGAATGGCGGCGACTTCCGCCGCCAGTGCCTGCTTGGTCTGCGCGGTGAACGTCGAATTATTGGCGGTGCAGGTGTAGATCGGCATCGCAGCTCCCAGCTGTCGCGTGTCTGGATATCACCATCGCGCATTCCCGTCTCGCCGTCGATATCACCGGCTACAACTTCCGGCACCTTGGAATGTGGCAGCCAACAATCACCTTGGCGGACAACAGGTCCCGGCATGGTTGCTCACAGCAAGTGGGCAGTATCAGGCGACCGCTCCCCCACACTTCAATGACGGCAGGGTAACGATATGCAGGACTCGGCGACGTCGGATCCGATAACCACACCCCGGAGACGCAACCCGGCAATATGAGAGTTCAATTGCGGTCACGACAGAGGGAGTCTTTGATGCCCACCACCGTTCTACAGGTCGGCGGGGTTCCGCCTACGCTCGCCGAGGCATTGACCGAGAAGTACGAAGCAGCGGTACTGCCCCTGGATGCAGGTCGTGCCGATTTTCTGGCCGAGCACGCGGCGACGGTCAGAGTGATCGTCGATGCCGGCCAAGCCCCGATCGACGCCGCGTTGATGCGCGCGCTACCCAACCTCGGCGCGATCATCCATTACCTGGACGGCTACGACACCATCGATATGGACGCTGCCCGTCGGCTGGGAATCGGGGTGAGCAATACCGCCGACGCGCTGACTGACAGCGTTGCCGACACCGCGGTCGGGCTGATGCTCATGACAGTGCGCGGCTTCGGTGCCGCTGAGCGCTACACGCGCGCCGGCCACTGGTCGGCCGAGGGGCCATTCCCGTTGACTCGGGACGTCTCCGGGGCTCGGGTGGGAATCCTCGGTCTGGGTCACATCGGTTCGGCGCTAGCTCACCGACTCACCGGATTCAACTGTGCCATCAGCTATCACAACCGCCGCCAGATTCCCGATTCGCACTACCAATACGCACCCTCACCAGTGGACCTGGCCAAATCAGTTGACGTGCTGGTGGTGGCAACCGGCGGGAGCAAGGACGCACCGCCGCTGGTGAATCGCGACGTGCTTGAGGCACTGGGCCCCGAGGGGTATCTCATCAACATCGGTCGGGGCAGCGTCGTCGACGAAACGGCACTCATCGAGCTGTTGACCGCAGGACGGCTCGCCGGTGCCGGACTCGACGTGTATGCCGATGAGCCCGTTGTGCCACAACAACTCCGGGAG
Organism: Mycobacterium sp. MAA66; assembly: GCF_041261665.1. Classification (NCBI taxonomy): domain Bacteria; kingdom Bacillati; phylum Actinomycetota; class Actinomycetes; order Mycobacteriales; family Mycobacteriaceae; genus Mycobacterium; species Mycobacterium sp. MAA66. The sequence goes on from NZ_JBGCCC010000002.1 coordinate 61,720, forward strand.
TTGAACAACGTCGTCGCGCTACCACACGTGGGTAGCGCGACGGCACGCACGCGAGCGGCAATGGCGGCACTTACGCTGCGAAACCTCGATGAGTACCTGACCAGCGGCACCCTCACCACTCCCGTCATCGTGCCGACCCGGTAGCGCACCGCCGGGACTGATGAACGGGCTGGGGGCCCGATCAGCCGGGCTCGCTCGGGTTGTGCTCGAGCATGAGGCTCAGGACGCGACGCATGTCCCCGCTGGACACATCGTAAACGCCGTCGTACGGGTCAACCATGTCCAAGATGGTAAACAGCATGCTGCACAACGTAATTGCGGATAGCCCGATCATGAGGATGGCAATGGGGCTGGCCGGTGCGCGCAGGCCGAAGCACAAAAATATCGTCATCAGCCAGAACACCAGCACACGCAGGAATGCGGCCGGTATCGACCTCTGCGGCCCGGTCAACAGCGACCATCGGGCCCGGGCAAAGTCCTGATATTGGTCGAGGCAGTCTGCCACCACCCTCTCGTGGAAGGGGCTGCTCGGTTTGGCCCGAAAGATCTCGAGCTTGATGCCATTGAGCAGATCACTCAGCACCAGACTGGCGTTTTCGCGGGACATCGTGCGCACGTCTGGATAGGCCACACCGGTGGGTGCGGGTTCGCTGCGCCAGCAGTTGGCGATCGCGGCGGCAGTAAAGCTCTGCAGCCGACTTCGCATGGGCTGGGACTCAGGTCCGTAATTGCGCATGCATTGGTCGAGTCGGATCAGCTGTGCCGCATACATGGCCCAATGGTCTTCGATGTTGTCAACGAAATTCTTGGCCGTGTTGATCAGCAATCCCATCACGATGGCCGCGGTGGTCACGAGGAATGCCGTGATCACACTCATGAAATCGAGCGCCTCGTTGTGCGTATAGGGTCCCAAGACCTGCGATTTCAGCAGAAAGCCCAACGCCGCACTCCCGCACAGCAGTGTCAAGTCGACCAACGCCCACGAGAGTCGGGAAATGGTCGCTACGCGGGCGCTATTTCGCTTCGATGTCAACAGAACTCGTATTTCTGCACGGCCTTCTTGTCCCCATCCAGACCACACCCGGACCCTCGGGGAGCGATCGTGCCGTAGACGGCGACTGCGAGGTCGTTGAGGCGAGCCTGCGTCATCACGACCGCCGGTTCGCTCTCACCGGCGGGTGCCTGCTACGGCAACCGGGCACGACACCTATCCCAGGTGCGTGGATATGGGGCTGGTCGGCACCACGATCACGGTGGGCCCGTCGGCCGTGAGCGCCGCGTTGAATTCGACGGCGAGCTTCTCGGTAGTGTCGACGTTGACCGCCCGGCACCCGAAACCCACAGCGATGGAAGCAATGTCGAGTCCGGGCAGGTCCAATCCCGGCACGCCCGGGGTCTGCTCCAGCACCGCGAATGACTTGAGGATCGAGTATTCGCCGTTACGCATCACCACGAAAACAATCGGCAGTTTGTGTTGGGCCGCCGTGTAGATGGCCTGCACCGAGTATTCGAACGAGCCATCGCCGATGGTGGCCACCACAGTGCGTTTGACCCCGCGAGCCCGGTCTCCCAATGCGATACCGACCGCCCCGGGTACCCCCCAGCCGATGCCGCCGCTGGCCGTCGCGAAGAATGACGCGGGCCGAACAGTGGGCAGGAATCGTACTTGCTGCGCCAGCGTCGAGGTCGATTCGGTGACCAGCGGCGAGTCTGCCGGTTTGACGCTGCGCAACGTCGCCCACACCGCGTCGGGGGCCAGCGGCGCCGACCCGGTCAGGTCCACTGCACTGGTGTCTTTGGGCGCCGCGGGCACCTGCCGGTCGCTGTGATCGTCGACCATGGTCACCAACTGCTCCAAGCTCAACAACGCGTCGCCGAGCACGCTGTCGCCAACCGGCGCTGTGCCGGCCAGGCGCGGATCATTGGTGATCTGCAACAATTCGGTCCCCTCGGGCAGCCACTCACCCGCCACGTAGGGGTAGTAGCGGAAGACCTGCGCTCCGATCACCACCACCAGGTCGTAGCCCTGCAGCGTCTCGGTGACGCCGGCGACGGTCATCGGCAGCTGTCCCTGATACAGCCGGTGATCCTCGGGGAACGACGCCCGGTCCGGCAAGGCGCCGCTGTACACCGGCGCTCCGACCTTCTCTGCGAACGCCACGCCGGCGTCCCATGCCCCGGCACGGTCGACCTCCGGGCCGAAGACCAGGGCCAGCCGTTGCGCCTTGTTGATCCGCTCGGCGAAGCCCCGCAACCGCTGGGCATCCGGGCTGACCCGGTGACTGGCCGTGCGGATCACCGCCGGCCCCAGAGCCGGTTTCTCCCAGTCATCCAGTGGGATCGAGAGAAACACCGGCCCGGCGGGTGGCTGCAGTGCCACCGTGTAGGCGCGCATGAACGCGGCCGGCACGTCCTGCGCACGCTTGGGCTCATAGGCCCATTTCACCCACGGCTGCGGAAACACCGTTTCGTCCGGGTTGCTCAAATACGGTTCACACAAGACCATTTCGCGAGTCTGCTGGCCGGCCGTCACGATCAGCGGGGTGTTGCCCTTGTACGCCGCCACCAGACTGCCCATCGCATTTCCGGTACCCGCGGCAGTGTGAAGGTTGACCAGCGCAGGTTTTCCGGTGCTCTGGGCGAACCCGTCAGCCATGGCCAACACCGAGGCCTCCTGCAGACCGAGGACATACGTAAAGTCATCGGGGAAGTTCTTCAGGAACGTCTGCTCGGTCGAACCAGGATTGCCGAACACCGTGGTCAACCCCAGCGTCCGAAGCAAGTCGTAGGTGACCTCGTGGACGGTTCTTGCTTCTGCCATGGTCCTACCGATCCTTTCTGCACCGCCGTGGATCACACGTCGGGAACACCCGGACTACGTTCGGATACAACATTCGCGCCTGGCCGCTTTGCCGTCGATATCGCCGAGGACAACGTATGACGCCGGGGGATGTGCAAAACAACAATCACTTTGAAAGACAACCCGTTTCCCAATAAGTCCACAGCGAACCTTCAGCCTGTGGGGCTTGCCGATCGACAGCGCAAGCACACAAACCGGCACGGCTCGCTTTCCGTTGACGGCGGCCGCGTTGTCGGATTGCACCGGGCGCCTGCACATGTTGTGACCTGATCCATCGACAACGACGGCCTGCTGGATTGAAATATTGGGGCATGTACGCGATCACCGTCGCCGAGCACGGCGGCCCAGAAGTGCTGTCGTATGTCGAAACCCCGCGCCCCGCACCTGGGCCCGGCGAGGTATTGATCAAGGCCGAGGCCATCGGCCTGAATTTCGTCGACACCTACTTCCGATCCGGGCTCTACGCCCATCCGTTGCCGTTCATTCTCGGTGCCGAGGTGGCCGGCACCGTCGCCGAAGTCGGTGACGGGGTCACCGACTTCCAGCCCGGACAACGCGTTGCTACCGCCGACGCGGTCGGCGCCTATGCCGAGTACACAATTGCCCCTGTCGGTTTGGTGGCAGCAGTCCCCGACGAGGTGACGTCGGAAGTGGCCGCAGCAGCGATCCTCAAAGGCATGACCGCACATCTGCTCATCACCTCGGCGTATCCGGTGCGATCCGGTGACCCCGTGCTGCTGCATGCCGGAGCCGGCGGAGTCGGGCTGCTACTGACCCAGTGGGCCACGAGCCTCGGCGCTCGGGTAATCAGCACTGCGTCAACGGATCACAAGGCCCAATTGTCCCGCGGCGCCGGCGCGGTCGAAGTGCTGAACTATCCCGATGACGCCCGGCAATTCGATGCGCAAATCCGCAACCTCACCGCTGGCGCCGGTGTCGCCGCGGTGTACGACGGGGTCGGGCGGTCGACGTTCGATGCCAGCCTGGCCAGCTTGGCGGTCCGAGGCACTCTCGTGCTCTACGGAGCGTCCAGCGGACCGGTACCGCCAATGGATCCCCAGCAGCTCAACAAGGCCGGCTCGGTCTATCTCACCCGCCCGTCACGACCGGACTTCATCCGCACCCATGATGAATTCACCTGGCGCACCGACGAATTGTTCGATGCGATCGCCAAGGGCGTGGTGTCGGTGACGGTCGGCGGTCGCTATCGGCTGCAGGACGCCGCCCAGGCGCACCGAGATCTGGAGGGACGCAAAACCGTCGGCTCGGTGGTGTTGACGCCGTGATCAGCGCCCCATCAACCGGCGTTGCACTTCGAAAGCCAGACACAACTCCGCCACGTCCCGCGGCTTCGACAACGACCGGCCGGTGCGCTCCTCGATACGGTGCAGCCGGTACCGGACCGTGTTCGGGTGGCAGAACAATGCATCGCCTGCCGCTCGAACCGAGCCGTCGTTGTCCACCCACGACTGGAAAGTGTCGAACAGGGTGTCCTGCTCCTGATCACTGAGGCCGCTGAAACGAGCCAACTCAGGCGCGACCAGCTTGACCAGGACATCCGGCGCGCTCACCGCGGCGGTCGCGAGTATCGAGTTGTCGAATTGGGATACCAGTTCACCGGCGGGCAGCTGTCCGCGCAGCGAGACGCGGGCAAAGCGCAAGGCCTGCGGGGCCTCCCGGAGATCATTGAATGGAGCGCTGATTCCGACTCTGGCCGTGGCCGATTGGGATATCAGTGTCACGACGTCGGGGAGCATGCGGTCCCACTTGATATGGACGATGCCCACCTGCAACTCCGGCAATAGGTGCCACGCCGAGTACACGTCCATGCTCCGCAGCTTCGACTCGATCTGCGGCAGCGCCGCAGTTCCGGAGTCACCGATTTCAGCTGCGACCACCAGGTAAGGCCCGTTGGTCGGCAGCTTCAAATAGTCCGCGGCCTCCCACAGACTCCACTGTTCGACTATTCGGCCATAAAGCAACGACTCCAAGGGACTAACCCGTTGCGGCTCACCGCGATCGAGTTGCCGGGCCTTCTCGCCGCGATAGCCCATCGCCATCGCGTCAGTATAGGCCTGTTGTGCAGCAAGGACTTTCGATGTCAGGATGCGCATCGCCGGGCCATTTCCTTCGATGCGTTGCTCCGACTCGACCATCACGGCATCCCAGATATCCCGGAAGGCCACCCGGAAGGCCTCCATCACCGACGACAACGGCACGACATCGCGGGCGCGCGCGGCGCCCACGTCGATAGCCGGGGAGATATCGAATTCGTCGTCTGTGGCGATCGCACTGAAAATCGGGGCCACGTTCGCGGCGCAGCTCGCGACCACCGCCTTGAAGGGCACCGGTGTGACATCACGGTAGAGGTGCACCTCGCGATAGATGGTGCCGGCGAGGGTTACGGCGAGTTCGACGGTGTTGCGACCGATCGACTTGGCCACCTCGGAGACCTGTTGGGATACGCCTGCAGTCGTCATGAGCTGAGAGCCTAGGAACCGATCGGGGGCCGAGCTTGTGCTCGGGAAACGAATCTAGGCCTGATTTTTGTCCTGTGGCACAGTCAGCCGGCCTGACTCAGCACCGCATCGCCGTACCAGCGGCAGATCAACAACGCGATCTCCACCGCCAAACGGTCGGTCGCTGCGATCTCGCGGCCCAGCCGGTCCACCGCGCGGCCCACCCGGTACTTGACCGTGTTGAAGTGCATGTTCAGCTCCTCGGCGGCGTGCTTGTAGCTGGACCCACAGGACAGGAACACCTCCAAGGTGTCGCGCAGCCGAGCGTCGGCTTCGGTGTCGGCCGCCAACGCGCCCAACGTCCTGGCCACGTACTCCCGCGCATCTTCGATATCTCCGCCCAAGAGTGCCGCCGCGGACAGACCGGGCTCGCCGGCCGTGATCAGCATCGGCTCGGCGCGCTGTGCGATCAGCGCTATCTGACGGGCGTTGCCTGCCTCTCGGTGCGACCGCCGGAAGCCGTCCACCCCGCCGCCAACCGTGCCGACGGCCAGATTGGGCACGTCCCGGCCGGCTGCGGCGAACTGCCGGACCCTCTCCTCCGCGTCCACCGGCGCAGCACGGTAGGGCAACCACCCCCAGCCGCAGGTGCGGTCCGCGGCAACGAACAGCGGCGCCCCGTCCGCTCCGGCTGCCTGCCCGAGGTCCCGTAGAAAACGTTGCAGCCGAACGATCTCGGCCTCTTCACCGGCCACGTCCGGGTACCACATCACCACGGCGAGGTGCTGCCATTGCAGTGGGTAGCGGATGGTCATGGTGGCGGCATCGACATCGACCGGTCGACCACCTGTGAGCAGATCGCGAACTCGCATGGCGCGCAGGCTGTTCTGGTTCTCCAGCCAACGCTCGCGTTCGTCCTCGTACACCTCGATCACCTGCTGGGTGATCCAGTCGATGTATTCGAACAGCGTCGCGCTCATTGCCTGCAACACCGTGTATCGGGCCGCCTCCGGCACGTCGATCGTGCGTACCTGGGCGAACACCAACTCATTCATCCCATGCTGACCGAGCCGGTAGGCCCGGACCAGTGCATGCACGGGTACCCCGTATTGGGCCAACCGCCTTGCGTATTCGAGGGCCGCCGCAGGCACCGCCACTCGTTGCACCGGGATGGCGTACCGCATGGCGTGGAGCAGGGTGTCGACGTTGCTCTCGACGCTCGGTCCGAGTAGTTCCATCACCCTGGCGTCTCCTTTGAGCTCAGGGATCTGCACTTCGAGCGACTCTCTGATGCCCGCAGACAGCAGCGGCAGCTGCTGCTGCAGTTGCGCAGCGGCTTCGGCAATGTGGCGGGCTACCTCGACTTCGACGTCTGGACCAGACTCCGGCATGGGGCTGACATTAGACCCGGTCGGCGCCACCTGCGGGAGCATTGAGCGGTGCGATTCGGTCAGCTCGGACTCGTCGGCCGGCGCGGTTTATTCCCGAACCCTCGGAGTGTCGCGAGCTGTCATCATCACATCGACATTTGCTTGATATGTCACGCAAATGGACTACCGTGAAGGACATGACCAAAGCAGTGCAGTTCGATTCCTACGGCGACGTCGAGGTCCTCCAAGTCCGCGACGTGCCCCTCCTCATACCGGATGCCGGCGAAGCGCTGGTCCGGGTCAAAGCGGCCGGCATCAACATCAGCGAAGCGGTCATCCGCAGCGGTGCGCTTCATCACCAGTTCCCGGCCACTTTCCCCTCCGGGCAAGGCACCGACCTGGCGGGCGTGATCACCGAACTAGGCTCCGGCATAGACGATTTCAACATCGGTGACGAAGTCATCGGATTCTCCATGCGGCGGTCCAGTCACGCCGAGTACGTCGTCGTGCCGGCCGACCAATTGACCGTAAAGCCCCCACTCGTGTCGTGGGAGGTGGCCGGCTCGTTGTTCGTCGCTGGTGCCACCGCTTACGGCGCTCTGCAAGCACTGCGACTGACCCCCGGGGAAACCGTGGCCGTCTCCGGCGCAGCCGGCGGCGTCGGTGCCATCGCCATCCAGCTCGCCCGCCGCGCCGGCGCCACAGTCCTGGGCATCGCCGGACCCGCCAACGACGCCTGGCTGGCCGAGCATGGCGCGATCCCGGTCAACTACGGCGACGCGCTCGCAGCCCGGCTGTGCGCCGCAGCTCCCACCGGGCGCATCGATGCCTTCTTCGATGCCTTCGGCGGCGGCTACGTCGCCACCGCCGTCGAAGAACTCGACATCGGACCAGAGCGAATCGACACCATCGCCGATTTCGCGGCCGCGGCGAAGTACGGGGTTCAAACGGCAGGTGGCAACGAGGGCTCGACCGCGGCGGTAATGGCGGAACTCGCCGACCTCATCGCGCGGGGCGAACTCGACGTGCCGATCGCCGGTGTGTACGCCCTCGACAACGTCCGGGACGCATACCGAGAACTTGAACAGCGGCACACTCGCGGAAAGTTGGTACTTCAGCCATGAGCGAGGGTCTTGACTTCAACGCACAAAACATCGCGGAGTTCCGCGCCAATCACGGCCACGTCGGCGGCCACTTCGAGGGTGCCACGATGATCATCTTGCACACAGTCGGTGCACGCAGCGGTCAGCCGAGGACCAACATCATGCAATACCTGGCCGACGGCGAGCGGTTCCTGGTGTTTCCGTCAAACCGCGGCGCCGACCACAACCCGGCCTGGTACTGGAACCTGAAGACCAATCCCGACATTCGGGTCGAAGTCGGCGACGACATCATCGACGTGCACGCCACCGACCTGGTCCGCGCCGAGCGCGACGAGAAGTATGCGCTGCAGTCCGCGCTGTACCCGGGATTCGCCGAATACCAGCGCATGACGTCGCGCATCATCCCCGTGGTGGCCCTCACGCCGACCGGCGCACCAACACCGCGTCCGTGACGGCTCAGCCCGAAAAGCACACGTATATCCAAAGATTCACTGCTACTCGCGAAAAGGAGAAAGTGCCGTGGGCACCGCGACCAACTCACCTGAAGAATCGGGCGGATCACTCATCGATTTCGACGCCCTATATCGCGGCGAAAGCCCTGCCGCAGGAGTCCCTCCGGCAGCCATAGTGCCATGGGCCAGAACCGAACCCAGCCCCAGCGTCGTCGCATGGCAAACCGGCGGCTGGGTTCACGGCAACGTCCTGGACATCGGCTGCGGATTCGGCAACAACGCCATCTACCTCGCCCAGCACGATCACCCGGTGACCGGTCTGGACATCTCCCCCACCGCCCTGTCCACCGCCGAACAACGGGCCAGGGAGGCCGGAGTCGACGTGACGTTCGCCGTGGCGGACTCCACCAAACTCGACGGTTACACCGACCGATTCGACACCGTGATCGACATGGGACTGTTCCACAGCCTCGATGACGCGGGCCAACGCAGCTATGCAGCAGTGGCACACCGGGCCACCCGGCCAGGCGCCACATTGTTGCTCGTCTGCTTCTCGGACGCCAACCCCATCGCCAACGACTGGCGCCCGGCCGTGCCGGAAGCGACACTGCGCGAGGTGTTGGGCGGCGCCGGGTGGGACATCACGTCACTCGAGCCCTCCACCGAGGCCGGCGAATTAGACGGTGCACGAATCGAAATGGCCTTCTGGACGCTACGGGCGCAACGACGCTAGAGCGTCACCAGGACCGTACCGACCTTGCCGGGACGGCTGACATGCCGGACCGCGTCGGCGATCTGGTCGAGCGAGTAACGGGCGGCGACGTCGAAATTCTCCGGCTGCGTGGCGGCGATTGCGGTGACGGCGGCGATATCGGACATACGACGTTCGCGTGCGACGCCGTCGAGCCATCGGCCGACGGACAAACCGCGGATGCCGACTTCCCGGCCGACGAAGGTCGCGGCATCCAATGGGACTGCTTCCTGAGCCAGCGCCCCATAGGCGATCAGCGTTCCGCCAGAAGACAATACGGACAACAGCTTGCCCAGGAGGGCGCCGCCGACCGGATCGAGGACCACGGGGATCGGCCGGCCGTCGGCGAGGGCGCGTATCCGCTGGATCCAATCCGGGCTGTCGGTGGAAACGACAGGCACGTTCGGGTGACGGGCGGCCAGTTCCCGGGCACGGTCCGCACTGCGGACCACGCTGATCGTCGCGACGTGATGATGTTCGGCAACGGTGGTGAAGAAGCGAGCGACCGACGAGTTGGCGGCATTGTTCACCACGATGCCGTCCACGCCGACGGAGAAATCCTGCTGGGCAGCCCGGTAGAGCAGCAGTGCGGTGAGCGGATTGCACACCATCTGGGCGGCCACGTCATCACTCACCGAATCCGGCACGGGCACAGCGACTTCAGCGGGGACGGTGATGCGTTGCGCCCAAGAGCCCGGGTGCGGGAACACCGTCACGCGAGTCCCGACCGCCGGCGTCACGACGCCGGGCCCGGCTGCGACCACCACGCCGGTGGCCTCCAGTCCGGCGACCGTGCGTTGCGCAGGATGCACCGGGCCGACTTTGACGCCCAGAAGGTCGCCGGGGTGGATCGGGAAGGCGGTGACCTCGACCTGAATCTGGCCAGACCCCGGCGTTGGCGGATCCGAGACCTCGGTGACCGCCAGCACATCAGCAGGGTCGCCGGCCGTGGCATAGGTGATGGCTCGTCTCATAGTCGATCACATCCCGGATATCGGACTGAACATGAAACCAATTCCCAGACCGCAGTCATTGACGATGACCGCATTGCACTCGATCGATCCCCGACTATATAGCGTCTTTACATGACATGTCGAGTTTTCTCCGTGCTAGTGCGGCCGACCCGACAAGGACGGATACCGGGCCGCGCCGTGACGTCCCACAGTCCTTTCGTGGCTGGCTACCAACGCTTTCGGGGATCACGCGGGTAGCGCCCTGCCGCTACCTCGGCGTCCCGCCGCCGTCGACGACGACCACCTGACCGGTGATGTAGCTACCCGCACCGGAACAGAGCAGCAACGCGGTACCGACCATCTCATCCGGGCGAGCGAGCCGTTTCAGAAACGTACTGCCGGCCATCGCGGCGATCGCTTCCGGCGGGTTGTTGCGCACCATGTCGGTGTCGACCGGGCCCGGCGCAATCGCATTGACCCGGACGCCGTCGGCGGCGAAGCCCGCGGCCATCGACCGGGTGAAGGACACCAGCGCCGCTTTGCCCGCGGCATACATCGACACGTGCGGCGCGAAGTTGAAGGCACCCACCGACACCATGTTCAGCACGGCCGCGGACGGACTGGTCTTCAAGTGCGGCAACGCTTTCTGCACCAGGAACACCGGGCCGCGCAGGTTCGCGTCGTACGACTTCCCCCACGCCTCCGGGGTCATCTGCCCCAACGGCTGGGCCAGCGCGTTGGCGGCGTTGTTGACCACCACGTCGATGCCGCCGAACTCTCCGACCGTACGCTCCACCAGCGCGTCGAGGTCATCGAGGTTACTGGCGTTCACGGGCACCCCGATCGCCTGCCCGCCCAGGCCGCGCAGGTGCTCGGCCGCGGTCTCGCAGGCATCGGCCTTACGGCTGGCCACCGCTACACGCGCACCCGCCAACACGAATCCCTCGGCCAGCGCCAGCCCGATGCCGCGGGTGCCTCCGGTCACGATGACGGTGCGGTCGGTCATGTCGAACAAGCGGTCAAAGGCAGCGCGATCCATGTCAAGCAGTAGAACACAGGGGTCGCGTGGGCCAGCGTGGCTCGGCGTGTCGGGCAGTCCTGCGACACTTGCGATCTGGACTTGTCATCATGTGTTGACATTGTCAACCGATGATGACAAGTCCAGATCGAAGAGTAGTTGGGAAGAGGCCGGCTACCATCGCCGTTCGCTACCCGAGTTCTCGGCCGCTGACGAACTCGCGGGCTTCTCCGGTCACCGGATCGACGAACGACAACCGCTGCGCCAACAATTGCAACGGTGTGGAGAAATCACCGGAAGCCACGTCAAGCACGTTGGGGTACAAGGGATCACCGTCGATCGGTAACCCGAGTGAGTTCATGTGCACCCGCAGTTGGTGGGTTCGGCCGGTCGACGGCGTCAACCGGAACAGCCCCTCCGGAAGCGGCTCGACCAACGTCACCGCATTCACCTCGCCGACTTCTTCGACGGCCTGTAAATGCCCGCGCCGCTTGATAATTCGGCTGCGCAACTCGATCGGCTCGGCCAGCGCTCCGGCCGACGACCGGGCCAGATAAGTCTTGGACACCGCACCAGAAGCGAAAAGTGTCTGATACGCCCCACGCACCTCACGCCGGACGGTGAACACCAGCACACCGGCGGTCAGCCGGTCCAGGCGGTGCGCCGGCGAAAGCTCCCACAACTGCAGCGACCGCCGCAAGCGCACCAGCGCGGTCTGCACCACATGGCCACCACGAGGCATAGTCGCCAGGAAATGTGGCTTGTCCACCACCACGAGGTTCTCGTCCTGGTACAGCACCAGCATCTCGAAGGGCACCACGGTCTCCTCTGGCAGATCGCGATACCAGTAGACGAAGGCGCCCGCCGGCAACTCGGTGGCCGTGGTGACCACCGAACCGTCGGCGCAAACCACCTCTCCGGCGAGCACTTTCGCCGCCGCCTCGGTACCGAAACGGGAGCGCAGCTCAGCGAGTACCGGCCCGCCCAGCACCCGCAAGCGAGCGGGCCCTATCCCCTCGAACCCGGGACGGACGGGCAGGTTCAATCGAGCGGTACCGGTTCGAGAATCTCGGCGCGCGCCTCGGGCGCGGCGGCTCGCAGCGCATCGGCCGACGAGTCATCGGGCTGGGTCTGCGACAACACCTCGGCCTCCACCCGCGCCAGGTACGTCTCGACCTCCCGGTCGATATCGGCAGCACTCCAACCAAGAACGGGCGCAACGACTTCGGCGACCTCACGCGCACAGTCGACTCCGCGATGCGGATACTCGATCGAGATGCGCATCCGGCGGGCCAGGATGTCCTCGAGGTGCAGTGCGCCCTCGGCCGCCGCGGCGTACCAGGCCTCGACCTTCAGATACACCGGCGCCTCGGTGATCGGCTCGAGCAATTCCGGTCGCCCACAAGCCATGTCGAGCACTTCGCCGATCATCGAGCCATACCGGTCCAAGAGGTGCCGCACCCGGTACGGATGCAGTCCGTAGAGCTGGCCGACGTGTTCGGTCTGGTTGATCAGCGCAAAGTAGCCATCGGCACCCAGCAACGGCACCTTGGCGGTGATCGACGGCGCCACCCGGGTCGGCACGAACTCGCTTGCCGCATCGATGGCATCGGCGCCCATCACCCGGTAGGTGGTGTACTTGCCACCCGCGATCGCCACCAGCCCCGGCGCCGGAGTGGCCACCGCATGCTCGCGTGACAGCTTCGAGGTCTCTTCACTCTCGCCGGCCAGCAGCGGACGCAGGCCCGCATACACGCCGTCGATGTCGTCGTGGGTCAAGGGCGTGGCCAACACCGTGTTGACATGGCCGAGGATGTAATCGATGTCGGCCTTGGTCGCGGCCGGATGGGCCAGGTCGAGGTTCCAGTCGGTATCGGTGGTGCCGATGATCCAGTGCGTCCCCCACGGAATGACGAAGAGCACCGACTTCTCGGTACGCAGGATGATCGCCACCTCGGACACGATCCGGTCCCGCGGAACCACGATGTGCACGCCCTTGGACGCGCGGACCCGAAAACGACCACGCTGCTTGGACAAGGCCTGGATCTCGTCGGTCCACACCCCGGTGGCATTGACCACCACGTGGCCCTTCACCTCGGTGGTGGCCCCGTTCTCCGAGTCCCGCACTCGCACGCCGGTCACCCGGTCGCCTTCGCGCAGCAACGCGACCACCTGGGTGGACGTGCGCACCACCGCGCCGTAGTGGGCCGCGGTGCGCGCGACGGTCATGGTGTGCCGGGCGTCGTCGACGACGGTGTCGTAATAACGGATGGCGCCGATCAGGGAGCTGCGCTTGAGTCCCGGTGCCAACCGCAACGCGCCGGCCTTGAGCAGATGCTTCTGCGCGGGCACCGACTTCGCGCCACCCAGCTGGTCGTAGAGGAAGATGCCGGCCGCGATATAGGGGCGTTCCCACAGGCGTTTGGTCAGCGGGAACAGGAACGGCAACGGCTTGACCAGGTGTGGAGCCAGCGTGGTCAGCGACAGTTCACGCTCGTACAGCGCCTCGCGAACCAGTCCGAACTCCAGTTGCTCCAGGTAGCGCAGGCCGCCGTGGAACATCTTCGACGACCGGCTGGAGGTGCCCGACGCGAAATCACGGGCTTCGACCAGGGCGACCTTGAGGCCGCGGGTGGCCGCGTCCAGCGCCGCACCGGCCCCGACCACGCCGCCGCCGATCACGATGACGTCGAACTGTTCCTCCCCCAACCGGTTCCACGCGACTGTGCGGTCTTCCGGAGACAGCAGGGTCTGGCCATTGCCCGGCCCGGGGATCGGGTCGCTCACCGAGACTCCTCGTGGTTACTCGTCGGTAGTGGTCCGAGTGTGAGCCTACGTGGCTTTGACGATGCTCGCGGCTAGTCCAGATCGTCGTGCGCCATGAGACGGCGCGCGGTTTCGACGATCGAACCCGAGAACGAGGGGTACACCGACAGCGTCTGCGCCAGGTCGGTGACCGAGATCCGATTCTGCACTGCCAGGGCGATCGGCAGGATCAGCTCGGAAGCGATCGGTGCGACCACCACGCCGCCGATCACCACGCCGGTGGCCGGCCGGCAGAAGATCTTGACGAAACCGCGCCGCACCAGCGACATCTTGGCCCGGGCATTGGTGGTCAACGGCAGCGTCAGGGTGCGCGCCGGAACGGTTCCGGCGTCGATCGCGGCTTGCGGTACCCCGACCGCGGCGATCTCCGGCCGGGTGAACACCGCGGCCGCGACGGTACGCAGCCGGATCGGCGAAACCCCTTCACCCAGAGCGTGATACATGGCGATGCGCCCCTGCATGGCGGCCACCGAAGCCAGCGGAAGCAGCCCGGTGCAGTCGCCGGCGGCGTAGATGCCCGACGCCGTGGTGCGCGACACCCGGTCCACCGTCAGGTAATTGCCCGGGCCCAGCTCGATACCGACCTTCTCCAGCCCAAGTCCTTCGGTGTTGGGCACCGACCCGATGCTCATCAGGGCGTGACTGCCCTCGACGACACGGCCATCGGCCAGATTCACCTTGACCCCGGTCTCGGTGCGAACCACCGAGTCGGCGCGAGCGTTCTTCACCAGGCTGACGCCACGTTCGGCGAACACCTCCTCCAGCACCGCGGCGGCATCGGAATCCTCATGCGGCAGGATCTGGTCGCGGCTGGCCACCACCGTCACCTTGACGCCCAACTCGGTGTACGCATTGCAGAATTCGGCGCCGGTGACGCCGGAACCCACGATGACCAGGTGTTCGGGCAGTTCGGTCAGGTCATAGAGCTGACGCCAGTTCAGGATCCGCTCACCGTCGGGCCTGGCGTCGGGCAGCACCCGGGGACTGGCGCCGGTCGCGATCAGCACGACGTCGGCCTTGAGCACCCCGGTGCGCCCATCGGACGCGGTGACATTGACCCGGTGATGGGCCATGCCCGGGATAGGGTCGCACAGCTGGCCGCTGCCGGCGACCACGTTGACTCCGGCCCGCACCAACTGCCCGCCGATGTCCACCGACTGGCTCCGGGCCAGTGTCTTGACCCGGTTGTTGATCTGCGGCAACGAGATCTTGGCGTCTTCGATGTTGATGTCGAAGCCCAGCCCGTCGGCGCGGCGCAACTCGGTACGTACCCCGCTGGAGGCGATGAACGTCTTGGACGGCACACAGTCCCAGAGCACGCACGCACCACCGATGCCGTCGCGGTCGACGACCGTGACCTCGGTCTTTTCAGGGCCGTAGCCTGCGGCGACCAGGGCTGCCTCATAACCGGCGGGGCCACCGCCGATGACCACGATTCGGGTAACCACGGCTCTATCTAACCGTGAGTTGGTGGTTGATCGCCGGGCAACTGGGGCCAAGCCTTAGGCTTGCCCAGTGCCGCTCTACGCCGCCTACGGATCAAACATGCATCCGGAGCAGATGCTGCAGCGCGCTCCCCATTCGCCGATGACGGCCACCGGCTGGCTACACGGCTGGCGCCTGACCTTCGCCGGCGCCGATATCGGCTGGGAAGGCGCGCTGGCGACACTGGTCGAAGATCCGCTGTCGAAGGTGTTCGTCGTGCTCTACGACATGACGCGCGAGGACGAGGAGCGCCTGGATCGCTGGGAAGGCTCCGAGCTGGGCATCCACAAGAAGATCCGCTGCCGGGTGGACCGGGTGTCGTCGGACACCTCTACCGACCCGGTGTTGGCCTGGCTGTACGTCGTGGATGCCTGGGAGGGCGGGTTGCCGTCGGCCCGGTATCTGGGCGTGATGGCCGATGCCGCCGAAATCGCCGGGGCTCCGAACGAGTACGTGCACGGCCTGCGGACCCGCCCCTCCCGCAACATCGGGCCTTAGCGCTCAGGCGCCGCGTCGCCGGCCAGCCCAGTGCCGTCCCGAACGCAACTGCACGGTGATTTTCATGCGGTTTTTCCGCCACCCAGTTGCGCTCGGCGATCCCGTCGGCGGCGGTGTCGAGGTCGTCCCCCTAGAGGCCGCGAGATGGACGAAATGGTTGCTGGCCAAACGACTTCCACCGCCATTTCGTCCATCTCACGGCGCCGTAGTTGGCCGAGATCAGCAGAGGTGGGCGGACTGCTCGATGATGTTGACCAGCACCCGAACCCCGACACCGAGGGCGCGCTCGTCCAGGTCGAAGTTCGGCTGATGCAGGTCTAGCTGCGGCCCCACACCGGGCCACACTCCCAGCCGCGCCATGGCGCCCGGAACCTCTTCGAGATACCAGGAAAAGTCTTCTCCCCCGCCGGATTGCTTGGTGTCGGCCAAGGTATCGGGCCCCATCGCCTCGATGGCGTGGGTCATGATCCGGGTGGAGATCTCCTCGTTGACCACGGGCGGCACCCCGCGTCGATACAACAACGTGTGATCCACGTTCAACGGCGCCAACAGCGATGAAACAATCTCACGCACAAGGGTTTCCATCTCCACCCAAGCGTCCCTACTGGCGGTGCGCACGGTACCGGCCAGGGTTCCGGCCTGTGGAATGGCGTTGGAGGCGAACCCGGCATTCACCGCACCCCAGACCATGATGGTGCTGTGCCGCGGGTCGACCCGACGCGACAGCACCCCGGGCAGCCCCGTGATCAACGTGCCCAGTGCATACACCAGATCCCCGGTCAGATGTGGCCTGGAGGTGTGGCCACCCGGTGAGTGCAGGGTGATCTCCATCTGGTCGGCCGCCGAGGTGATGGGTCCTGGGATGGTGGCGACCTTGCCGACCTCCAGTCGCGGATCACAGTGCAACGCAAAGATTCTCGACACTCCGACCAGCGCCCCGGCCGAGATGGCGTCCAGCGCACCGCCGGGCATCAACTCCTCGGCCGGCTGGAACACCAGCCGCACGCCGACGGGGAGCGTCGGCGCCGCGGCCAGAGCCAGTCCGGCGCCGAGCAGCACCGCGGTGTGTCCGTCGTGCCCACACGCATGCGCCACATTGGGGACCTTCGACGCGAACGGCAGGCCGGTGCGCTCGGCCATCGGCAGCGCATCCATGTCTGCGCGCAACGCGATCCGCGGAGCATCGGAGGGGCCGAAATCACACGTCAACCCGGTACCACCGGGCAAGATCTTGGGGTTCAGTCCGGCGTCGGCCAATCGGGTGGCGACGAACTTGGTGGTCTCGAATTCCTGACGGCCCAGCTCCGGATTGGCATGCAGGTGACGGCGCCAGCCCACCATGTCACCGTAATTCGTGGCCAGCCAACGCTCGGCGTGATCCACCAGGGTCATACCCGTCCCACCTTCATCCGGCCGATCACCCGGTCCCGTTGTTCCGACGACTGCGCCAGCGCAACAACGGTGCGCGCCAACATGATTGCGCCTTCAGTGACCGCCCGGTCCGCGCTGGGGCCGACGGCGGCCGCAGTGAACTCGGGCTGATGGATCGACGCACCGTTCGCGTCGATCCCGACGACCGGGTGAATGCCCGGCATCACCTGGGTCACGTTGCCCATATCCGTACTCCCCAGCGGCACAGCGGCTTCCAGTTCCGATGGCAGCGGCGTGCGGCCCAACCGCTCCATCTCCGTGCGAAGTACGTCCGACATCCAGGCATCCGGTGCCAGTGCGTCATAACGGGGCGACACCTCGGTGACCATGTGCGTGCACCCCGTCGCGAGCGCACCCGCGGCGAAGCACGCCGCCATCCGATCTTCGAGCGCGGTCAGCGACGACCCGTCGACAGCCCGCATGGTGTACAGCAATTCCGCGTGTGCCGGAATGACATTGGGTGCCTGCCCACCGTCGGTGACGATGCCGTGCACCATCTGTCCCGGCATCAGTTGCTGCCGCAGCAGGCCGATGGCGACCTGCGTCACGGTGACCGCATCGGCCGCATTGACACCCAGATGCGGCGCCACCGCGGCATGCGACTCACGGCCTCGATAGGCCACCGAGACTTCCGACAATGCCAGCGACCTGGCCGCCGCGATATCGACCGGACCGGGATGCAGCATCACACTGGCCGCGATATCGTCGAAGGTTCCGGCGTTGAGCAACAACGCCTTTCCACCGCCCGCCTCCTCGGCGGGAGTACCGATCAACGCAACCGTGATGCCCAGCTCGTCGGCGACGTCGGCCAAGGCCAGAGCGGTACCGACAGCCGAAGCGGCAATGATGTTGTGTCCACAGGCATGTCCGATACCGGGCAGCGCGTCGTACTCCGCGCAGACGCCCACCACCAGCTCACCACTGCCGAAGTCGGCGCGAAACGCGGTCTCCAGGCCGCCGGCCGACGCCGTGATCTCGAAACCTCGCTCGGCGACCAGGCTCTGGGTCTTGGCGCAGCTACGGTATTCGGCGAACGCCAGCTCAGGCTCCGCATGAATCGAATGCGACAGTTCGATCAGGTCGGCGCGCCGTCGGGTGACGGTGTCGGTAACCGTCTGCAGCGCGTCGTCGGTGAGCATCCTGGAAGTATCGCACCGGCCTGATCTGCACAACCCGGCAACTAAGGTGGGAGCGTGCCCGCCCCTCAGGAAGTCGCCGACGAAGCCGCGTCCGCCATCCGCACCCGGACCGGGATCTCCGGCTTCGACGTGGCGGTCGTACTGGGATCGGGATGGGCACCGGCCGCTGCCGAACTGGGCGAGCCCAGCCACGTCCTGCCGATGTCCGAGATACCCGGCTTCACCCCGCCGACCGCGTCCGGTCACGGCGGACAGGTGCTGGTGGTGCCGATCGGTGACCGCCAGGCGCTGGTTCTACTCGGCCGGATCCACGCATACGAGGGCCATGACCTGCGCCATGTCGTGCATCCGGTGCGTACCGCGGCCGCGGCCGGGGTACGCACCGTGGTGCTGACCAACGCCGCGGGCGGGCTGCAGTCGGACCATCAGGTCGGCCAACCGGTGCTGATCAGTGACCACCTGAACCTGACGGCCCGCTCGCCGCTGGTCGGTGCGCAGTTCGTCGACCTGGTTGACGCCTACTCGCCGCGGTTGCGTGCGCTGGCGCGCGACGTCGACCCCTCGCTGACCGAGGGTGTGTACGCCGGGCTACCCGGGCCGCACTACGAGACGCCCGCCGAGATCCGGATGCTGCGCACGCTGGGCGCCGATCTGGTCGGCATGTCGACCGTGCACGAGACCATCGCGGCTCGGGCAGCCGGTGCCGAGGTATTGGGCATCTCGCTGGTGACCAACCTGGCGGCCGGGATGACCGGTGAGCCGCTCAGCCACGGCGAGGTACTCGAGGCCGGACGGCAGTCGGCGACCCGGATGGGGTCGCTGCTGGCGCAGGTGGTGGCGCGGCTGTGAATGCCCTGACGTTCGGCACCGCCGGGCTGCGCGGTCCGATGCGCGAAGGCCCCGATGCCATGAACGTCACGACCGTCGCGCGCGCGACGTGGGCGGTGGCCAAAGTGCTCAACGACCGTTGCTTGGGCGGCTCGACGGTCGTCGTCGGCCGCGACGCCCGTCACCACTCCGATGAATTCGCCACCACTACCGCTGAAGTGTTTGCTGCCGAAGGGTTTTCGGTTGTTCTGTTGCCAGATCCGGCACCGACGCCGGTGCTCGCCTTCGCCGTCAGGCACCTCGGTGCGGCCGCCGGAGTGCAGATCACCGCGTCGCACAACCCAGCCGCCGACAACGGATACAAGGTGTACTTCGACGGTGGCATTCAGATCGTCCCGCCAACGGACGCGGACATCGAGCGCGCCATGCAGCAGGCGCCGACGCACATCGCCCGCGAGCCGGTAATCGCCGCTGATACCGGACTGATCGAGCTCTACGCACGCCACACCGCAACCCTGCGCCGCACCGTCGGTGACGTGCGCGTGGCCCTGACCGCCATGCACGGTGTCGGCGGTGCACTGGCCGTCAACGTCCTCAAGCGCGCCGGCATCACTGATATCCACACGGTCGCAGAGCAATTCGATCCTGACCCAGATTTCCCCACGGTGGCATTTCCCAATCCGGAAGAGCCCGGAGCAACGGACCTGCTGCTGGCGCTTGCCGCGCACACCGATGCCGAAGTCGCCATCGCGCTGGATCCCGATGCCGACCGCTGCGCCGTCGGAATCCCCACCGACAAGGGGTGGCGCATGCTGTCCGGCAATGAAACCGGTTGGCTGCTGGGCGAATACATCTTGAGCAACCTCGCCACCGAAGACGTCGAGACCGCGGTGGTGGCCAGCTCGATCGTCTCGTCACAACTGCTGGCGAAAATCGCCCGGCACCATCGCACACACCACGTCGAAACCCTCACCGGCTTCAAGTGGCTGGCCCGTGCCGACGCCAAATCGCCCGGCGCCACACTGCGGTACGCCTACGAGGAGGCCATCGGCCACTGCGTCGATCCGGCAACCGTGCGGGACAAGGACGGCATCAGCGCCGCCGTCGCGGTATGCGATCTGGTGACCGCGCTGCGCACCCAAAACCTTACCGTCTCAGATCAACTCGACGCGCTGGCGCGTCGGCACGGAGTCCATCTCACCGACGCCGTCTCGGTGCATACCGACGCCCCCGCGGTGATGCGACATCTGCGCGAAGCACCACCGACGGAGTTCGCCGGCATCGCGGTGACCGTCGACGATCTGGCACAACGCCGCGGACAGCAGCGCACCGACGCATTGATATTCACCGGCGCGCAAGACGCCGGCCTGCGGGTCGCGGTGCGCCCCTCGGGCACCGAGCCGAAGATCAAGTGCTACCTGGAGGTCAGCCTGGCGCCCGGCGCCGACCTGACCGACGCCCGCGTGCACGCTGACAAGGTGATGCGCCAGGCAAAGCGGGAGATCGCCGAACTACTCGGCGGCTGAAACCCCAGCTAGCGAGGCCCGAACTGCCGATCCCCCGCATCCCCCAGGCCCGGAACGATGTACGCGTCGTCGTTGAGGCCGGCATCGATGGTCGCGGTGAACACCTTCAATGACGGAATCATGCGCTCCAACAAGGCGATTCCTTCGGGCGCGCACACCACGCACACCGCGGTGATATCGACCGCACCACGGTCCAGCAGCAGCCGCAGGGTGTGCGCCATCGATCCCCCGGTGGCCAGCATGGGGTCCAGGACCATTACCGGCCGGGTACTCAGGTCGGCCGGCAGCGACTCCAGATACGGCGTGGGCTGGTGGGTCTGCTCATTGCGGGCGACGCCGACAAAACCGACCTGGGCCTCCGGAATCAGCGCATGCGCCTGATCGACCATGCCCAACCCGGCCCGCAGCACCGGCACCAGCAGCGGCGGATCGGCCAGCCGCACGCCGGTGGTCGCCGCCACCGGTGTCTGCACCGACACCACCTCGGCGGCCAGGGACCGGGTCGCCTCGTAGACCAACATCAACGTCAGATCGCGCAGCGCGGCCCGAAAACCCGCGTTGTCGGTGCGCTGGTCACGCAACGTGGTGAGCCGCGCCGCGGCCAGCGGATGATCGACTACCCGGACGTCCATGGGCGCACCATAATCGAATCCGAAAACTCGATGGAACCAAATGGCGTCGAGATCCGTCATAACAACATGAGCACCGAAAGCGCCAAGGGCTTCCAGGCCGATCCAGCTGCGCTCGCGGACCTGGGCCAGACGTATCACCGCACCGGCTCGGACCTGTCCGCGCAAGCTGCACAGTTCTACGCGGCCGCCGCGAGTCTGCATCCCGACGCGCTCGGACCGGTCGGCTCCATCCTCACGTCGGCCCTGGTCAAGGCCGCAGGTTGGCAGGCCGACCAGGCCACCGAACTGGGTTCCCACCTGTCCGGCGCCGGACAGACCTCGGCCGCCACCGCCACCGCGTTCGTCGACGCCGACGCCCGCGTCCAGGCAAATCTGGGGGTCGGGCTGTGACCGGCGCGCTGGCCTCGGCATTGGCTGCCCCGCTGCGCAACGTTCAAGCACTGGTCGGGCCCGGCTGGTCCGGTCACGATCCAGCTGCTGCATTCCGGTCGATGCGCGATCGCCTCGACGATATTGCCGATGCCACCGAGCGGGCCTGGCTGCAGGCCTCGGCGCAGTGGCACGGCACCGCCGCGTCCCGGGCCGAACAGTTCGCACACTCCGCGGTCATGGCCATCGCCGCCATGTCGATGACCGCCGGGCAACTGGGTGACCACACCGAAGAGGCCACCGCCGCGGTCGCTCAGGCTCGGGAACGGCTACGCACGCTCGTCGAAGACTTCGAGGCCCGCGCAACGCTGCTGGAATCCGGGTTGGACCAACCCGGCACGGCCGCTCAGCTGGTCGATGAGGCCAAATGTGCGTTGGACGAGGCGATCGCAGTGGTCGACGGGCTGCGCGCCGAGTTGGGCGCCCACGCCGATGCAATCGCCCCTGCTCCCACCCACTCGGCTCTCGGGGGGCCACTGGGCGCGCCGAGTGCGCTCGGCCGACCGAGCGCTCCTGGCGTGCTCGGTTCCGCCGGCGGGCTGGGTTCGGCGGCCGGGTTCGGTTCGCAGGATTGGCTTGGCTCCGGCGCTTTGGGAGCGGCCGCCCTCGGTGCCGCGGCCACCCCAGTCCTGGCCCGAAACACGATGCGCTCCAATCCCGAAGCACTGGCCGACCCAAGCGCGTTCGGAGCCGAGGAGACCGTCACCCTGCCCAACGGCGCCACCGCGACCGCACCGAACAAGGTCGCGGCCGACGCCGTCCGCCATGCCCTGACCCAGCTCGGCGTGCCGTATCAGTGGGGCGGCACCACACCGGGCGTCGGTCTGGACTGCAGCGGCCTCACCCAATGGGCGTATCACCAGGCCGGGATGGACATTCCACGGCTGGCCCAGGAACAGGACATCGGCAGCGCCGTAGGTCAAGCCGGCCTGCGCCCAGGTGACCTTGCGGTGTGGGACGGCCACGTGGCGATGATCGTCGGGCGCGGAACCATGATCGAGGCGGGCGACCCGGTGCAACTGTCGCCGATCCGAACCACCAACGCCGGCCAGGGCTTCCATGGGTTTTTCCGGCCCACCGGGTGATCCCTACGCCAGCGCGATGGCCCGCGCCCGAGCCGCCCTGGCCGCCATGGACCGAGCCGCCGCCGACCTCGCCACGACCCCAAACAACCGCCGCGCCACCGACATCGACGACGTCCTGCGGCGACTCAGCGACGAGGTCAGCCCATGACGCCCGAACCGCCCGCTGAGCCGACAACCACACGTCGTTAGGCTGTGCCGCATGGCTGCTGACATCGTTCCGGTACGGCTCGGGCTTACCCAGGGCGACCTCTACACACTGTGGGCACCCCTGTGGCGTGACTCTGAAGACGAGTGGGAAGCATTCCTCGGCAAGGACGAGGACCTCTACGCGTTCGAGTCCGTCGCTGATCTGGCCGCGTTCGTTCGCACAAATACCGACAACGACCTGGCCGATCATCCGGCGTGGCAGCGTCTCACCGAGGCCAATGCCCACCGCCTCGATCCCAAGCCGGAACGCCGCCACGACCTGGTCGCCGTTCCCGAGATGGTGTCGAAGAAACCCACCGAAGAGTCGGTGACCGCACTGCGCCGCACCCTGCAGGTCGTCGGCGCGCTCGGCGCGGTCTGCGACCTGATCGCCGTCGCCAAGTTCTTCAACGGCAACCCGGTACTGGCCAACCTCGGCGGCGGAATCGAGACGTTCCAGGGCCGCACCGGCCGCAAGCGCTGGTCTGAAGTCGAGACCGCCATTGTGCGCAGCTGGCAGAACGTGCTCGACGCGATCGACCCGCTGGTGACCACACCCGACGTCGACGCAGCGGCCGTCGAAAAGGCCCAGCAGGAATTGGACGAGCCGGCACCCGAAGACCCCGACGACGACCTCTTCGATGTCGTCGAGCCCAGTGTCGAAGAAGCCGTCATCGAAGACGAAGTCGACACCGACGAGGAAGCCGACGCACTGACCTCTCAGGCCGAAGGTCAACTGCTCGGCGGCGACAAGGCCTTCTGGGAGCGCGTCGGCATCGACCCGATCCGCATCATGACCAATCGCGGCACGTACTACACCCTGCGCTGCTACTACAACGACCAGCCACGGTTCCTGGGCCGCAACGGTCGCATCAGCGTCTTCAGCTCGGAACGCAGCCTGGCCCGCTACCTGGCCGACGAACACGAGAGCGACCTGTCCGATTTCGAGGCGTATTCCGACATCCGCACCGCCGCCATCGACGGCTCGCTGCAGATCCGGGTCACCGACGACAACATCTACGTGTTGTCCGGTCTGTCCGAGGACCTCGCCGACGGTCCGGACGCCGTCGACCGCGACCAGTTGGACCTGGCCGTCGAATTGGCACGGGACGTCTGCGACTACGCCGAGGACGGCACCGCCGACAAGTCGCTGGACACCGACCAGCCGTTGGGCCGTTTCGTCGGCTACGTGCTGGAGCCGGCGACGCTCAGCGCCCCGCCCAAGCCGTACGTGACGGCCGTCGAGCAGTGGGAGTCGCTGGAGCGCTTCGTCGAGTCGCGCTTGCGGCCCGAATAACCAGTGGCGGGGTACTCGCTCGGTACCCCACACGTCACATGTCCGATCAACTGCACAAACCCCATCCATCGGCACCCTGCGTTGCTCATTTGCTTAGCAATGCGTAAGAATTCGTATGAATCCGACTTGAGTCGGCTGCGGGGCGTCGGAAGGTGGTCAGGTGCGGTCGTTTTCGATGAGTCGCCTACTGAAGAAGGTCTGGATACCACTTCTGCTGATCGCGGTGCTGTCCGTGTCGGGAATCGTGGTGTCGCGTCTGCACAAGCAGTTCGCCTCTGAGGACCTGAACGCCAACGCAGGCGCCGGCATCGAGATCGTGCAGTTCCACCCGAAGTATCTGGTGTACGACGTCTACGGCACCCCCGGCGCCACGGCGAAGGTCGGCTACATCGACGCCGAGGCCAACCTGCACAACCTGGATGTGACCCTGCCGTGGTCGACCACGATCGAGACCACGCTGCCCTCGGTGATGGGCAACATCGTCGTGCAATCCCCCAACGGCACCGAGATCGGCTGCACCATCACCGTCGACGGCACGGTACGCGACCAGAAAGTGCAACACGGCACGACACCGCAGACCTTTTGCCTGGTGAAGTCCGCATGACCCGGGCAGCGAGTAACCCCAGCAGATCACGCATCAGCGTCCAGCGAGTAGCGAAGGCAGACCGCGCATGAGCCACGGCGGACCCAAGCCGGTCAAGTACGACGAGCACGGCAACATCAAGCGGCCGATCGTGCCGCACATGATCCGCATCCTGTCGGTGCCGATCGTCCTGTTCTGGCTCATCTTCACCGTGTTCATCAGCGTCGCGGTGCCGTCCCTGGAAAAGGTCGGCGAGACCCACTCGGCGCCGATGGCGCCCCACGACGCGCCGTCGATGATCGCGATGAAGCTGATGGGTGAGAACTTCCACGAGTTCGACTCCAACAGCACGGTGATGATCGTCATCGAGGGCCAGAACAAACTCGACGACCAGGCGCACCACTACTACGACGAGATCATCCGCGAACTGCTCAAGGACCCCAAGCAGATCCAGCACGTCCAGGACTTCTGGGGAGATCCGCTGACCGCCGCCGGCGCCCAGAGCGCCGACGCCAAGGCCGCCTACGTCATGGTCTACCTGGCCGGTGACCAGGGCACCACCGAAGCCAACGACTCGGTCGAGGCCGTGCGCGAGGTGGTCGCCCACTCGCACGCGCCGGCCGGGGTGAAGGCCTACGTGACCGGCCCGGCCGCCCTGACCGACGACATGCACGTCATCGGCAACGCCAGCCTGATGAAGATCACCTTCTTCACCCTCGGCGCGATCGCCATCATGCTGCTGGTCGTCTACCGCTCGATCGTCACCACCCTGGTGCAGCTGTTCCTGACCTTCGTCGGTCTGGGCGCCGCGCGTGGCGTGGTCGCCGCGGCGGGCAACGCGAACTGGTTCGGCCTGACCACCTTCGCCTCGAACATCCTGACCATGCTGGGCATCGCCGCGGCCACCGACTACGGCATATTCCTGTTCGGTCGGTACAAGGAAGCCCGCCACGCCGGCGAGGACCGCGAGCAGGCGTACTACACCACCTACCACTCAGTGACCCCGGTCGTGGTGGGCTCGGGCCTGACCATCGCCGGCGCGGTGTACTGCCTGAGCTTCGCCCGGCTGCCGTACTTCTCCACGATGGGTCTGCCGGTGGCCATCGGCATGCTGGTGGTGGTCATCGCCGCCGTCACCCTGCAGCCCGCCGTGCTCTACCTGGGCAGCCTGGCCGGCCGGTACGAATCCAAGCGCCCGCCCGGCAAATTCTGGCGCAAGGTCGGCACCGCGGTGGTGCGCTGGCCGGCCCCGATCCTGGTCGGCAGTGCCTTTGCGGTGCTGATCGGCATGGTCACCCTGCCCGGCTACAAGCCCTACTACAACGACCGCTTCTACATGCCCACCGACGCCCCGGCCAACCAGGGCTACGCGGCTTCTGACCGGCACTTCTCGCAGGCCCGGATGAACCCGGACATCCTGATGGTCAACGCCGAGCACGACATGCGCAACCCCGCCGACATGCTGGTACTCGACCGCGTCGCCCGCAACATCCTCAACACCCCCGGCATCGCCATGGTCCAGGACATCACCCGGCCCCTGGGCATCCCGATCCAGCACAGCTCCATCCCCTTCCAGCAGGGCATGAGCGGCCAGACCCAGATGCAGCAGTACCCGTTCCAGATGATCACCATCGGCAACATGCGCAAGATGGCCGACGACATGCAGACCATGGCCGACGACATGCAACACATGTACGACGTCATGCTCAAAGTGATCGCCACCACCCAACAGACCAGCCTGGACACCGGCCAGACCGTCATCCACGTCAACAACATGCGCCAGTCCATCGCCGACTTCGATGACTTCTTCCGGCCCATCCGCAACTACCTGTACTGGGAACCGCACTGCTTCGACATCCCGATGTGCTGGTCGGTGCGCGGCGTCTTCGACACCATCGACGGCATCGACGCGCTCGGCGACGACATCGAGAACCTCAACCGCGACATCGGGCAGCTGGCCTTGCTCATGCCGCAGATGGCTGCCGTGCTGCCGCCGACCATCCACGTCATGCGCACCACCCGCAACATGATGCTCTCGACGTACGCCACCATGGGGGCACTGCAGGACCAGAACAAGGCGATGAACGACACCGCCATCGTCATGGGACAGAGCTTCGACACCGCCAAAAACGGTGACCTGTTCTACCTGCCACCCGAAGCGTTCCAGAACCCCGAATTCGAACGCGGCCTCAAGATGTTCCTGTCCCCCGACGGCAAGTCCGCGCGGTTCTTCATCACCCACGAAGGTGACCCGATGACCCCCGAGGGCATCGACCGGGTCAGCTCCGAACGCAGCGCCGCCCAAGAAGGCCTCAAGCAGACCTCACTGTCCAGCGCCAAGGTGTTCCTCGGCGGCACCGCCGCGACCTACCGCGACATGGCCGACGGCGCCAAGTGGGACTTGATGATCGTCGTGGTCTCCGCACTCACGCTGATCTTCATGATCATGCTGATCCTGACCCGCTCCCTGGTCGCCGCACTGGTGATCGTCGGCACCGCCAGCAGCTCGATCGCCGCCTCCTGCGGCATGTCGGTGCTGATCTGGCAGGACATGTTCGGCATCCGCGTGCACTGGCTGGTCATGCTGATGTCGGTCATCATCCTGTTGGCCGTCGGCTCGGACTACAACCTGCTGCTGGTCTCCCGATTCAAAGAAGAAATCCACGAAGGACTCAAGACCGGATACCTGCGCGCCATGGCCGGCTCCGGTGGCGTGGTGACCGCCGCCGGCATGGTGTTCGCCTTCACCATGGCCGCCATGATGGGCTCCAGCCTGCGCGTCATCGCCCAGATGGGTTCGACCATCGCCATCGGTCTGATCCTGGACACCCTGGTCGTGCGCTCACTGCTGATGCCATCGATCGCCGTACTGCTGGGCCGCTGGTTCTGGTGGCCGCAGGTGGTCTACCCGCGCGGCGACTACACCACAAAGAAGTTCGTGCCCAAGACCTACCAACAACAAAACGAACCGGAGCCAGCCCACGCCGGCTCCGGCGACGAACCGACCTCGCCCTACCCGACGAGCACCGCGTAGCGGGGCTTGATGACGTCATCGATGATCGCGAGCCGCTCATCGAACGGAATGAACGCCGACTTCATCGCGTTGATGGTGAATCGCTGCAAGTCGGTCCAGCCGTAACCGAACTGCTCCACCAGCAGGGCCATTTCGTTGGTCATGGTGGTGTCGCTCATCAGGCGGTTGTCGGTGTTGACCGTGACCCGGAACCGCAGCCGGGCCAGCCGGTCGAACGGGTGCTCAGCGATGCTCGGCGCAGCACCGGTCTGCACATTGCTGCTCGGGCACATCTCCAACGGAATCCGCTTGTCCCGCACGATGTTTGCCACCCGTCCCAGTCGCGCGGTACCGCCCGGCCGGTCCTCGATGTCGTCGACTATCCGGACCCCGTGACCCAGTCGGTCAGCGCCGCAGAACGCGATGGCCTCATGGATGGACGGCAATCCGAACGCCTCGCCGGCATGAATAGTGAAGCGGGCATTGTTGTTTCGCATGTACTCGAACGCGTCCAAATGCCGCGTGGGCGGATAGCCGGCCTCGGCTCCGGCGATGTCGAAGCCGACCACTCCCCTGTCCCGGAACCGGATGGCCAGCTCGGCGATCTCGCGGGACCGCGCAGCGTGCCGCATCGCCGTCACCAGGCAGCGCACCGTTGCGGGCTGACCGGCCGCGGCGGCAGCCTTCTCGCCGTCGGCGAATCCGGCCAGCACTGCGTCGACCACTTCGTCCAGGCTCAGCCCATCGGCGATGTGCAACTCGGGGGCGAACCGCACCTCCGCGTACACCACGTTGTCTGAGGCCAGATCTTCAACAGCTTCGTAGGCGACGCGGTGCAGCGCCTCAGGGGTCTGCATGACCCCGACGGTGTGCGCGAACGGTTCCAGGTAGCGCACCAGCGACCCGCTGTGCGCTTGGGTGCGGAACCATCTCGCCAGCTCATCGACGTCATGAGTGGGTAGCTCGGTATAGCCGGTCTGCTCGGCCAACTCGATTACCGTGGCCGGACGCAGACCCCCGTCGAGGTGATCGTGCAACAACGCCTTGGGTGCCTGCCGGATCTGCGCCAACGTCAGAGTCATACGTCCATCTTGCCGCCGGATGCACGAGTTCGGTGGGAATGTCAGCTTCGCCGTCGTCGGCGTGGGTCCGCCGCGAATGCCGTATGGGCTCTGCCGCTGGCACGTGCCGTGCAGCTGATGACAGACTCGCGATTACCTGCGCAGGTGAGCCAGCGCGTGGGCAGCGGCGTTCGCCCCGCCCATCCCGTGGGCTCCGGGTCCCGGCGGGGTGGCTGCCGAGCAGATGTACATACCCGGAACACCAATGGTGTAGGGCGACAATGTGGTTCGCGGACCGAACACCAGCTGCCTGATGTCCTTGGCCCCGGTGTTGATGTCCCCACCCACGTAATTGGCGTTGTAGACCGACATCTCCGTGGTGGACCGCACCACCTGCCCGACGATACGATCCCGGAAACCGGGGGCGAACCGTTCGATCTGGCTGATCATCGCTTCGGTGGCATCACCCGCGTAACCGTTGGGCACATGCGCGTATGCGGAGACGGGATGGACGTTGCCGACGGAGCGCTCCGGATCGGCGAGGTACTGCTGGAACGCCAGCACGAACGGACGGTCCGGCATCCGGCCCGCGTGGATGTCCCGCTCGGTGGCGGCAAGCTCGGCGAAGTCCCCTCCGAGATGAACCGTGCCCGCGCGGCGCGCTGCGCCGTTGGTCCACGGCACCTCACCCTCCACGGCGAAGTCGACCTTGAAAGCACCGGGGCCATAACGGAATCGGCGGAACGCGCGGGCCACCCGGGAGGGCAGCCGGTCCCCGAGGATGCCGGCGATGGCCGTCGGAGACAGATCGAAAATCGTGATATCAGCGGGCGGCAATTGGGACGCAGAGGTGACTCGCACGCCCGTTTCGATCTTGCCGCCCAGCTCGGTCAACAGTGCTTCGAAGGCGTCGGTGATCGACTGCGATCCCCCGGCGGCCACCGGCCATCCGTTGGCGTGACCGGCCGTGATGATGCCCAGCCCGATCGCCGAGGTGAGCGGGCGGTGCAGCGGCTGAAAGGTGTGTGCCGCAACACCTCCGAACAGCGCACGGGCCTGCGACGTGCGGAAGACGCGAGCGGTGACCGCGGCAGGCAACACCGTCGGCGCCCCGAACCGGGCCAGACCGAACGGATGTTTCGGCACTCGCAGCAGCGGTCCCATGATGTCGTCGGACAGTTTGTCGAAGTTCCGCGACGGTCCGCCGAACAGCATCTCCCACCGAGATCCGTCCACTCCGAGGCCGGCTGCAGTGGTCTCCACCGAGCGGTACAGCGCCCCGGCACTGCCGTCGTCGAGCGGGTGGACACAGTCGATCTCGGCCCACTTCCATTGCAGGCCATAGTGATCCAGGCCGAGTTCTTTGATGAACTTCGAACCGGCGGGCATCACGTGGATGGCTGCGCAGTGGTCGAACACCAGACCCGGGATGATGCTCTCGCTGGAGCGAATGCCGCCGCCGATCCGGTCGGCGACCTCCAGCACTGTGACCTCGACACCCTGGGCGGCAAGGGCGATGGCGGCGGCGAGCCCGTTGGGCCCGGCGCCGACCACAACCGCGGTATTCATTGGTGGCTGACCCCTGCACGCTGCCACGTGACGTTCAGCGCGATCGGACCGTTGGGCAGCCACGGTTGCTCGTTGACCAGGTCCGCCACATTCCAGGTGCCGCGTTCGATGACGCCCAGTGCCGCGTCGATCACCTTGTACTCCTGGGTCTTCTTGTGGATCGGCTGCGATTCCACCCAGGCGATCACGAACTCGCCCGGCTCGAACTGCGCCTCCGATTGGATGGCGCGGATCAGGTCCTCGTTGTGCAGGTGGCCGTCACCGAAGTTGAACCCGATGATGGTATTGCAGGACATCTCTCCCTCGCGCACCGTTCGAGTATCGATATCGGGCAAGCATTTCAGCAGCACCGAGTACAAGCCGCGCCCCTGGCTGTGCATGGCCCGCCACGCCGTCACCTGCTGGGTGAACACCTCGGCCGTCACCGGATCCCAGCCGAAGTCGACGTACTGGTCCTTCGAGTTGGGCGACGACCGGGTCACCCGATTGAGCTTCTCCTCCGCCCCCGGGGTGAATGTCCACACCGCGGACGCCCAGTTGCCGGCGTACTGGCGCATGGCCGGCAGGAAGGACACCAGGTCGGGACGGAAGTTGCCCAGCACCGGGAAGAAGCACAGCGCCGCCGCGATCACCAGCGCCAGCCATCCCGGCGTCATGTCCCACACGGCGTAGCCGTCCCAGTTCGGGAATCCGATGAACAAGAAGATGGTGACGTAGGCGAACAACACGTTCCACTCCACCGGCACCGCCAGCGGGAACGTGGAGATGATGAACAGGTGGAAGCCGACCATGACCACGGCGGCGGCGATCGTCAGCCAAGGCCACGGCGATAACAGAAGTGCCAGCGGCGCAACGATTTCGACGAAACTGCCGGGACCGTGCGCCATGAACGTGGCCAGGTGCGACGGACGCAGGTCGTCGGGGAAGTTGCGGTAGTGGGCCCGCTTGAGCCACCGCAGCGGGATCGCCGGGCTGTTGCTCACCATCGGCGGGATGACGTTGGTGAAGTGCAGACCGAACTTCGAGATGCCGGCCCAGATCCACACCGTGCCGATCAGCAGCTTGCCGGCGATGATCATGTTGACGAACGGCAGCGTGGAGAAGAACAGCAGTGCGGGCAGGTACTGCTCCCCGCGGGCCGCCAGGAAAATCGTCTTGTCCCGCAGGCCGATCAGCACGAGCAGTACCATCGGCACGATGAACAGGCACGGGCTCACCAAGCCGGAAGTGTTGTACGGCAATACCTTCGACAGTGAATCGTTGTGCACGCCGGGCATCACCATCGCGATCACCACGCTGACCATCAGCGCGAGATACACCACGACGTCGAACCAGGTTCGCCGGTCGCCGCCCGTGAAAGGCACCGCCTTCCATGGCCGCAACCGGATGGTGCCCGGGCGCGCCCAGAACCGGTAGCCACCTGTCATCGGCTTGGTCTTGCCGGCGAGCGGTCCCCACGATCCAGCCAGCCCGATGAGCTCAAGCAAGATGGTCCACAGGATGACCTTTTGGTACACGATCGGCTGGTTCCACCATTGCGACACATGCCAGAACGCCGGCAGATGCGAGGTCGCGGTGGCAATGACCACGCCGCCCAGGGCGTAGAAGAACACGAGTTTGAAGATGTAGAGGACATGGATCATGCGCGGTGCGCCGTAACCTTCGTCCACCCATTTCAGGGACATGATCCGGATGCGCTCCATCAGCGGCATCCGTAGAAACTCTTCCAGATCGACTTTTGGCAGGGTCGGCTTGATGAATCCCATGACGAGCTCCTTTGCTGGTATCAGGCTAGATTCGCGGTTCGGTGGTCGAGAGGTTTTTCCGCAATGACGGTTTGTCGATCTTGCCGACGGGGTTCTTCGGCAGCGCTTCGAGCAACGTGATATCCACGGGCAGTTTGTATTTCGACAGTGAGGCCCGCAGATGTACGGCGATGTTCTCGGTGTCCAGGTCGATACCGGGCTGCGCCGAGACGAAGAGCACAGGTTCCTCGCCATAGAGTCCACTGGCCCTGCCGACCACGGCCGCCTCGGCGACCCCGGGCAGCTGGTAGACCACGGTCTCGATCTCCTTGGGGTAGATGTTCTCCCCGCCGCGGATGATCATGTCCTTGGCCCGGTCGACCAGGACCAGGTAGCCGTCCTCGTCGAAGCGACCGATATCACCGGTATGCAGCCAGCCGTCTTTCAGGGTCTTCTGGGTCTCTTCCGGTCGGTTCAGGTAGCCGCGCATCACGTTGGGGCCCTTGATCACCACCTCGCCGAGCTCACCGGGCGGCACCTCGACGCCGGCCACATCGATGATGCGAATCTGCTGACCCGGCAACGGAATTCCGACCGTGCCCACTTTGCGGGGACCGTTCAACGGGTTGCCGGTGCTGGCACACGACCCTTCGGACAGCCCGTAGCCTTCGACAAGGGCGATGCCGTAACGCTTTTCGAATCCCTCCAGCAGTTCAACGCTGGCCGGCGCCGCACCGCACACCGCGAACCGCACCGCGGACGTGTCGGGCTGCACCTGCAGCGGCAGGCCGAGCAGCATGGTGTAGATGGTCGGCACCGCTGAGAAGTAGGTGGCGCGGCTGGCTTCCAGACGCTCGAAGAAGGTGGCCGGGTTGAACCGGCCCGCGATGGTGGTCCGTCCGCCGGCGATCAGCGGAGACAGGACACTGACCACGATCCCGTTGACGTGGAACAGCGGCAGGATCAGCAAGCTGTGATCGGCCTCGGTGAGTTCAAAGCCCTCAATCACCATGGCACACATGGCATCGACGTTGCCGTGATCCAGCATCACGCCCTTGGGCCGACCGGTGGTGCCGCTGGTGTAGATCAGCAGGGCCAGATCATCATTGCGGGCGACGACCGGTTCTGCGGCCCGCGGCTCGCCGTCCAAGTCGTCGACGTGCAGAACCGTGACATCGGCCTCGGTGTCGCGGTCTACGACGAGGACAACAGCGCCGGCATCGGCTACCTGGTAGCCGACCTCTGCGGGCACCAGCGTGGGGCTGATGGGTGTCGCGACGGCGCCGAGCCGCCAGGTGGCAAACAGCGCGACCACGAAGGCCGCCCGGTTCGGCAGCATGATTCCGACGACATCGCCGGCCCGCACACCACGTTGGTACAGGGCGCCGGCGGCTTGCCTCACTGCGGTCAGGAAGGCGGCGTTGTCGAGGTCGGCGTGGTCGTCGGCGACGGCAGGAGCATGCGGTGCCGCGGCGGCGCGGCGGTCGGGCAGGGTGGCGAGGTTCATGTCACAAGACTAGGAACTCTGTGGCGTGCAACACTCCGTTGTTGGCCCACCAACTTGGTTCGGCGATTTGTTCCCAAACGACAAAACGCGGCCTTACAGTCGGGGCATGGATCCCGCGCTCAGCGAGGCCAATGCTCTGGTCATGGCGCGTCTCATCGGCCGCCAGACCGAGGTGACCCGCTCCGTACAACACCGCCTGGCCACTGATATCACCGAACTTCGTGGCGATCCCGAGATCATCGAACTACTCGGCGCCAGCGTCGCCGGAAACATCGACACCATCTTTCACGCGCTTCGGCACGATATATCTCTGGACAACATCGAAGCGCCGACCGCCGCCTTGGAATACGCCCGCCGGCTGGCGCAACGCGGGGTGCCGATGAACGCATTGGTCCGGGCGTACCGGATCGGACATGCCCTGGTACTCGATGTGGCCGGCGAAGAGATCAACAATGCCGGCCTGTCCCCGCAAGTCAGCCTGGTCGCGCTGGAACGGATGACGTCGGTGACCTTCCGGTACATCGACTGGATCTCACAGGCGGTCGTCGTGGTCTATGAGGACGAACGCGACCGCTGGTTGACCAACCGCAACAGCACCCGGGCACTTCGGGTGCGGGAGGTGTTGTCCGGCAACGATTCCGACCCGGACGCGGTGACCGCGGCGATCCACTACCCGATGCGCCGGCAACATCTGGCCCTGGTGCTGTGGTGGCGGCCGGAAGCTGGACCGGACACCGAGCACGACGATGCGCTGGCCACGCTCGAACAGTTCTTGCGGGCGTTGTCCGAACATGTTGGGACGCAAGGTAGTCCACTGTTCCAGGCGGCCGATCAGCGGAGCGGGTGGGGATGGCTGCCGTTGTCCAGCGCAACGGCAGCGGGCGCGGGCGAACAGATCCGGCAGTTCGTCGCCTCACGCAAGGACGCACCAGACGTCGCGGTCGGCATCCCGCTACCCGGCGTCGACGGCTTCCGCCGTTCACACCGACAGGCCCTCCGCGCGCACAGCGTTGCCGTCACCGCCAATCTTCACGGCGTCACCTCGGCCGCCGCCCCCGGATTTTCAGCGGCCGCTCTGTTGGGTGAAAACCACGACGATGCAAGGGAATTCGTTCACATGACACTGGGCCCGCTGGCCGGGCCCAGCACCAACGACGCCCGCCTACGCGAAACCTTACGTGTTTTCCTACGCCACGGCGGCAGCTACACCGCCGCCGCAGATGAGTTGATAGTGCACTTCAACACGGTGAAGTATCGCGTCGGCCGCGCGCTGGAACGCCGGGGCCGCCCGATCGTCGATGACCGGCTGGACATCGAGATGGCGCTGTTGCTGTGCCATTGGTACGGCGCCGAGGTCCTGCTCGCCGACGACGTTTAGGCAACCACCAACAACTGCGTCCGGAACAGCTCCAGCACCTGGTCCAGAGCGGCCCGGGTGCGCTGTCCCGGCTCGTCGATCAGGTGCTCGGTGAGCACCGAGTGCGGCGGCAGGGTGGCGTCGGGGTTGGCGTCCGCGTCATCGAGTTCGACGGCGATGAACGCGTCGCCGAGCTGCTCACGCAGGAACTCGAAACGCTCGGCGGGCACGAACTTGTCGCTCTTGAACCGCATTCCGAGAACATTGAGTCCGCGGGCGCATCGTCCCTTGACGATCTCCAGGTCTGCCGGCGAGATGTCGATATTGTGCTTCTGCTTGTTGGTCAGCGGCGCCGGCATCGACGGCTGCGAGAGCACCGGCGCCAGAATGACGTCGTCGGTGGCCATCGCGAGGGCATAGCCGCCGGTGAAGCACATCCCGACCGCACCGACACCCGGCCCACCGCACCGCTCGTGCTCGGCCCGGGCCAGTGCGCGCAGCCAGTCCACCACCGGGGAGGTCTTTCCGGTGGCCAGCACGGTGAATTCCTTGCTGATACAGGCGGGAATCATCGAGCTCGCCAGGTACCTGGCGGTCCCCGCGGCGCCGCGCACCTCCGGATTCGGATCCCGGCCGGGCACACCGAAGAGGTGCGGCAGGACCGCGGTACAGCCGATGCCTGCCACCTTGCGGGCAAAGTCGAGCACCTTCGGGGTGATTCCCGGCATCTCAGCGATCACGATGACGGCCGGGCCGGTACCGAGTCGGTAAACCGTGCGGCTCGTGCCCTCGTAAGTGAAGTCGGTGCGCTCGAAGTCGTTGAGGTCTTCGTCGGCCATGGGACAGACCATAGCCGGGTACCCGCCGCGCGGCCACGTATCGCCCGGCGCACCGGGCCGCGGCCCGAAAGTGCACGTCGACCCTTTTCCGACAGAGCTAATTCCTGTGAATTTCCTCGTGTTGACCTACCAGGCGGGTGTCGTATGCGTAAATAACGTGGCGATACAACCGTCGGTCACGTCAATAACACTTGAGTCCACAGGGGTCATTCATGGCAGGAGCACACCGGAAACAGCGCGATAGTCGAGCGTTGGCGGTGTCAGGTTGGTTGGGCACGGGTGCAGCAGCGGTCGGTCTAGGTGCGGCACTGCTCGCTCCGGCCAGCGCTGCATCGGCAAGCACGGGGCACGGCGAATCGTCCGCGTCGTCCCACTCCGATTCTTCCGGCTCGGGATCGTCCAGTTCGTCGTCATCGAAGACGAAGACGAACAAGCACTCCCAGCCGAACACCACCACGTCTCCGGCTGGCAACGGCAGCGGGTCCAGCTCCGGCTCGGGCACGGGTGCTGGCTCTAGCTCAGGTTCCGGCTCCAGCACGGGTGCTGGCGCCGGCACGGGGTCGGGCTCCGGCACGGGTGCTGGCTCGGGCACCGGCACGGGCTCTGGCACCCCCGGTGCCGCCACCGGCAGCGGCACCGACACGCCGTCGTCCGGCACCAAGAAGCCCACGACGACGAACAAGCATGTGCGCCCCGCAGCGTCCACACCCGGCAAGACAGCCGCGAACAAGCCGACGCCACCCTCGCCGACACCCAAGTCCCCGGCGAATCCCGCTGCGTCGGTCACGCCGGGGGGCTCGGCCCCGTCCACCGCTCCCAAACCGGCTGCGGCGACGGCGCCCCAGCCGGTCGCGGCGTCCCCGACCGCTCATTCGGCAGCGGCCACGCTGGCAGCGCTCTCCTCGACGACCGGGGCCTCCGCAGGCGCCGTGTCCGCGGCCTCCACACAGGTACCGGCCGGCGCCTCTCCGGCCACCGAGGCCCTGGCGATGTTCACCGGGATGCTGAACACGATCGGCGGCGACCTCCGCGGCACGATCCACACCATCGTCACCGCCACGGGCCAGGTAGTGTCGTTCTTCATCGGCAACGGCACCGCCACCCATCCCAACGCCGGCATCTTGATCGGCAACGGATTCAGCTACACGGCGGCGACGTGCGCAACCAAGTGCAACGGCGGCCGTAGCGGCCTGCTCGGCAGCGGCGGTAACGGCTGGGGCGGCGGCAACGGCGGCACCGCGGAACTGTTGGGTCACGGCGGTCGCGGAGGCGATGCCACAGTTGCGGGCGACGATGGCGGCAACGGCGGCGGCGGCGGTTTCATCTGGGGTAACGGCGGCCGCGGCGGCGACGGCAAGGCTGCAACCACTCCCGGTGGCGACGGCGGTTACGGCGGCCACGGCGGCCAGACCGGCACGTACTCCTTCTTCAGCGTCGGCGGAAACGGCGGAAACGGCGGTGCCGGTGCCGCAGCCACCACGCCCGGCGGGACGGGTGGCGACGGCGGTGACGGTGGCTACGGCGGTAGCGCCGGCCAGTTCGGCCTGGGCAACTCGGGTGGCAACGGCGGAAACGGCGCGGCCGGCGGAGCCGGAGTGAACGGCAGCAACGGCGTGGCCGGCGTCAACAACGGTGCCGGGATGAACGGCGGAAACGGCGGCCTTGGCGGCTACGGCGGCGACGGCGGGTACTCCTCTGTGTTCTTCGGCAAGAACGGCCACGGCGGCAACGGCGCCAGCGGCGGCCTGGCCGGCAGCGGCGGTAACGGCGCGAACGGCACCGCCGCCAACCCGAACGGCGGAGCCGGCGGCAACGGCGGCAACTCCGGAATCGGCGGATACGGTGGGTACGGCGGGTACGGCGGACGCACCGGCTCCGGAGCGGAGGGAAGCCCCGGATTCACGCTCATCCCCGACGGCACCGGCAACGGCGGCAACGGCGGTGATGGCTACAGCTTCAACGGCACCGGTACCGGCGGCAACGGGGGCAACGGCGGAGCCGGCGGCGCCGGCGGTCAGGTGGTCACCACCAACGGCGTCACCACCGTCAACGGCAACGGCACCGGCGGCAAGGGCGGCAACGGCGGCAACGCCGACAGCGGCTCGGGCAACTCCGGCGTCGGCAACGCAGCCGCGAACGGAGGTACGGGTGGCATCGGCGGCGCGGGCGGCGCCAGCGGAGCGAGCTCCGGCAACGGCGGCGCCGGCGGCAACGGCGGCCTGGGCGGTAACGGCGGCAACGGCGACAACGGAGCCACCCCCGGCAACGGCAACAGCGGTGGTGCCGCAGGCAACGGCGGCAGCTCGCCCAAGGGCAACGGCGGCGCCGGCGGCAACGGCGGCACGGGTGGTAACGGCGGCAACGGCTCCGGCGGCGGCACGCCCGGCCAAGGCGGCGCACTCGGAACCGGCGGCACCGCGCCCAAGGGCACAGCCGGTGCCAACGGCACCGGCGGCGGCACCGGCACCCACGGCACCTAAGCCGGCCTAGCCGATCCGGTCGATCACCAACGGCCTCGATGGTGGCGCAACGTCGCTGACGGACCAGCCACCATCGAGTTCGGCCAGGGCTGCCGGCAGCCGCTCGGGGGTTTCGGTGTACAGAGTGAACACCGTCTCCCCCGCGGCTACCGGTTCACCACTGCGACGGTGCATGTAGAGCCCGGCGCCAAACTGCACCGGGTCTCCGGGTTGAGCCCGGCCCGCACCCAGTCGCCACACTGCCATCGCTACGGCCATGGCATCGATATCGCCCATGACGCCGCCCCGCGGGGCCAGCACGGTCTCGACGTGTGGCCCCGTCGCGAGCGGTACCGACAGATTCCCGCCCTGTGCCGCGACCAGGTCCCGGAACCGGTCCATGGCGGAGCCGTCACGCAGCGTGTCGGCCGGGTCGACGCCATCGATCCCGGCCGCATCCAGCATCTCGCGGGCCAGGGCCAGCGTCAGTTCCACCACGTCGGAGGGTCCGCCGCCGGCCAACACCTCGATCGACTCGACCACCTCGATGGCGTTGCCCACGGCTCGACCCAACGGCTCGTTCATGTCGGTCAGCAGCGCCCGGGTCGGCACACCGTAGGCATTGCCGAGGTCGACCATGG
Source organism: Mycobacterium sp. MAA66 (assembly GCF_041261665.1). Taxonomy (NCBI): domain Bacteria; kingdom Bacillati; phylum Actinomycetota; class Actinomycetes; order Mycobacteriales; family Mycobacteriaceae; genus Mycobacterium; species Mycobacterium sp. MAA66. The sequence continues at coordinate 100,822 of NZ_JBGCCC010000002.1, forward strand.
TGCGGGCCAGTTCACGCGATTCGACTTCGGTCTTGAGGAACGCCCCTCGACCCACCTTCACGTCGAGCACCAGCGACTGTGCGCCTTCCGCCAATTTCTTGCTCATCACCGAACTCGCGATCAACGGCAGCGATTCGGTGGTGCCGGTGACGTCACGCAACGCATAGATCTTGCGGTCGGCCGGCGCCAGGTCGCCGGCCGCGAAGATGGCCGCGCCTACGTCGCAAAGCTGTTGCCGGATACGGTCTTTCGATAGCTCCGCGGTGAATCCGAGGATCGCTTCCAGCTTGTCCAGGGTGCCGCCGGTGTGCCCGAGACCCCGTCCGGCGGCCTGTGGCACCGCGCCTCCGCAGGCCAGCACCACCGGCACCAGCGGGATGGTGATCTTGTCCCCCACGCCTCCGGTGGAGTGCTTGTCCACCAGTGCCAGCGGCTTACCGCCCCGGCGCAGATCCGTGAAGTCGAATCTCTCCCCCGAGGCCACCATGGCCGCGGTCCAGCAGGCGATCTCTGCCGGGGTCATGCCGCGCAGGAAGATCGCCATCAGCAGAGCCGACATCTGAGCGTCGGCAACTTGGCCCCGGGTGTAGGCGTCGATCACCCAGTCGATGGCATCGTCGGACAGCACGCCGCCATCGCGTTTGGCGCGGATCACGGACGGGGCGTCGAACGACATCAATCGAATCCTCCTGTCGGGCCGGAAGTCGGGCCCGTAGCGCTGGTTACTGGCGGGTAACCAGAGTTGTTGTGACGCTTGGCGTTACCGGCGGTTCAGGTCATCGGGCCCGAACGCGTCGGGCAATAGGTCGGCCAGCGACTTCGCGCCCGCCGGGTGATCGATCAGCATCGTCGGGCCGCCGTGCTCGAGCAGCACCTGACGACACCGCCCGCAGGGCATCAGCGCCCGCCCGGCACCGTCCACACACGCCAGCGCGAGCAACCGTCCGCCCCCGCTGACGTGTAGGGCACACGCCACAGCGCACTCGGCACAGAGACCCAGGCCATATGAGACATTCTCCACATTGCAGCCCACCACGATCCGGCCGTCGTCCACCAGGGCAGCCGCCCCCACCGGGTACTGCGAATAGGGCGCATAGGCCCCTCGCGATGCGTCAATTGCCTTGTCCCGCAATATTTTCCAGTCAATTTCCACGTTGGCTGACACCCCGCTTCCGACCCGCAATCAACGCCGCCCGTTGCCACCGAGGCGCGTCGAAAATTAATGTAGGCAAACCTAATTTTTGACGTTTGTTCCGCATTCAACGCACACGCTAGTTCTGACTGTGCGCCAATTGGGTTTAGAGTCGCCCCGAGGTTTGGGCTCGGCATGTGAAAAAGTTGCTGCCGAGCCATGCGTCCACCGACGGCGTTGGAGGTCGAAATGAGTACTGCGGCAGCTGCGGATTCCGCCATACCCGCCCCGCGATCATCACCACCGAAACGGCGGAGCCTGTATCGCGGCGACCCCGGCATGTGGTCCTGGGTACTGCACCGCATCACCGGCGCCACCATCTTCTTCTTCCTCTTGGTGCACGTACTGGACACAGCGCTGGTCCGGGTCAGCCCCGAGGCCTACACCGAGGTGATCAACACCTACAAGACGCCGCTGGTCGGGCTCATGGAGATGGGTCTGGTCGCCGCGCTGCTGTTCCACGCCCTCAACGGCGTGCGCGTCATCCTGATCGACTTCTGGCGGCAGGGCCCCAAGTATCAGCGGGTCATGCTCTGGACCATCCTGGCCATCTGGATCGCGGTGGTCATTGCCGCAGTGGGGATAGAAGGCATGCACATGGCTGATCACTTCGGGTGGTTCAAGTGAGCACGACGACTGATTCTGGCGCCGCCGAGGCGCGCCGCGCGGGCCGGCCGGCGCCGGTCTTGGAGCGCGAGTACGACCGCCCCGCCGCGCTCGATCACCCCCGGGCCCCCCGTCGCCCCCGTGGCATCCCCTACTTCGAGAAGTACGCCTGGCTGTTCATGCGCTTCTCCGGCGCCGCGCTGGTGCTGCTCGCCCTTGGCCACATCTTCATCGGCCTGATCTGGGACGGCGGCGTCTACCGGATCGACTTCAACTACGTCGCCGAGCGCTGGAAGCAGCCGTTCTGGCAGATCTGGGACATGGCCCTGCTGTGGCTGGCCCTGATCCACGGCGCCAACGGCATGCGCACCATCATCGGTGACTATGCCCGGAAGAACACCACCAAGTTCTGGCTGAACTCGGTTCTGCTGCTGGCCACCGGTTTCACCCTGGTGCTGGGCAGCTACGTGCTCGTCACCTTCGACGCGAACATCAAATAGGCATCCAGGGCGAGCGAAGCGACGGGATAAAAGGACTTCAGGATGATTCAGGAACATCGTTACGACGTCGTCATCGTCGGTGCCGGTGGCGCAGGGATGCGCGCCGCCGTCGAATCCGGTCCCCGGGTTCGCACCGCAGTGCTGACCAAGCTGTACCCGACGCGGTCGCACACCGGTGCGGCGCAGGGCGGCATGTGTGCGGCGCTGGCCAACGTCGAGGAAGACAACTGGGAGTGGCACACCTTCGACACCGTCAAGGGCGGCGATTACCTCGCCGACCAGGACGCCGTCGAGATCATGTGCAAGGAAGCCATCGACGCGGTCCTGGACCTCGAGAAGATGGGTATGCCCTTCAACCGGACCACCGAAGGCCGCATCGACCAGCGCCGGTTCGGCGGGCACACCCGCGACCACGGCAAGGCCCCGGTCCGGCGCGCCTGCTACGCCGCCGACCGCACCGGTCACATGATCCTGCAGACGCTGTACCAAAACTGCGTCAAGCACGACGTGCAGTTCTTCAACGAGTTCTACGCGCTCGACGTCGTCCTCACCGAGACCCCGGGCGGGCCGGTGGCCACCGGCGTCATCGCTTATGAGTTGGCCACCGGTGACATCCACATCTTCCACGCCAAGTCGATCGTGTTCGCCACTGGCGGGTCGGGCCGGATGTACAAGACCACGTCGAACGCTCACACGCTGACCGGCGACGGCCTGGGCATCATCTTCCGCAAGGGACTTCCCTTGGAGGACATGGAATTCCACCAGTTCCACCCGACAGGCCTGGCCGGCCTGGGCATCCTGATCTCCGAAGCCGTCCGCGGCGAGGGTGGTCGTCTGCTCAACGGCGAGGGCGAGCGTTTCATGGAGCGCTACGCACCGACCATCGTCGACCTGGCGCCGCGTGACATCGTGTCCCGCTCGATGGTGCTCGAGGTGCTGGAAGGCCGCGGCGCCGGACCGCACAAGGACTACGTGTACATCGACGTGCGGCACCTGGGCGCCGACGTGCTGGAGGCCAAGCTTCCAGACATCACCGAGTTCGCCCGCACCTACCTGGGCGTCGACCCGGTCACCGAACTGGTGCCTGTCTACCCGACCTGCCACTACGTCATGGGCGGCATCCCGACCACCATCAACGGTCAGGTACTGCGCGACAACGTCAACGTGGTGCCCGGCCTGTACGCCGCCGGAGAGTGCGCCTGCGTCTCGGTGCACGGCTCCAACCGCCTGGGCACCAACTCGCTGCTGGACATCAACGTGTTCGGTCGCCGCGCCGGCATCGCGGCTGCCGAGTACGCGCAGAACCACAACTACGTCGACCTGCCGGACAACCCGGCCGACATGGTCAACGGCTGGGTGGGCGACATCCTCTCCGAGCACGGCAACGAGCGGGTCGCCGACATCCGCGGCGCGCTGCAGCAGTCGATGGACAACAACGCCGCGGTGTTCCGCACCGAGGAGACCCTCAAGCAGGCGCTGACCGACATCCACGCGCTGAAGGAGCGGTACTCGCGAATCACGGTGCACGACAAGGGCAAGCGCTACAACAGCGACCTGCTCGAGGCCATCGAGCTGGGCTTCCTGCTGGAGCTGGCCGAGGTCACCGTCGTCGGTGCGCTGAACCGCAAGGAATCCCGTGGCGGTCACGCCCGCGAGGACTACCCGAACCGCGACGACGTCAACTACATGCGCCACACCATGGCCTACAAAGAAGGTTCTGATCTGTTGAGCGATATCCGGCTGGACTACAAGCCAGTGGTCCAGACCCGGTACGAGCCGAAGGAACGGAAGTACTGACATGAGTGCACCCGTGTTGGACAAGCCAGAAGCCGGCGACCCGCCGCTGCCCCCGGTGCCCGACGGCGCCGTGATGGTGACTCTGAAGATCGCCCGGTTCAACCCGGAGAACCCGGATGCTGCCGGCTGGCAGAGCTTCCGCGTGCCGTGTCTGCCCAGCGACCGGCTGCTGAACCTGCTGCTGTACGTGAAGGGTTACCTCGACGGCACGCTGACCTTCCGCCGGTCCTGCGCACACGGTGTGTGTGGCTCGGACGCCATGCGGATCAACGGGGTGAACCGCCTGGCCTGCAAAGTGCTGATGCGCGACCTGCTGCCGAAGAAGGCCGGCAAGGACCTGACCATCACCATCGAGCCCATCCGCGGCCTGCCCGTGGAGAAGGACCTGGTGGTGGACATGGAGCCGTTCTTCGACGCCTACCGCGCCGTCAAGCCGTTCCTGATCACCTCGGGCAACGCCCCGACCCGCGAGCGCATCCAGTCGCAGACCGACCGGGCCCGCTTCGACGACACCACCAAGTGCATCCTGTGCGCCTGCTGCACCACCAGCTGCCCGGTGTACTGGAGCGAGGGCTCGTACTTCGGCCCCGCGGCGATCGTCAACGCGCACCGGTTCATCTTCGACTCGCGTGACGAGGCGGCCGCCGAGCGCCTCGACATCCTCAACGAGGTCGACGGTGTGTGGCGCTGCCGCACCACCTTCAACTGCACCGAGGCCTGCCCGCGCGGCATCCAGGTGACCAAGGCGATCCAAGAAGTCAAGCGCGCCTTGATGTTTGCGCGCTAATTCCGCTCCCCCGAACATGAGCTTGTGTGCCAAATCCGGCAAGGTTTTGGCACACAAGCTCATTTTCGTTAGTAGGGGGCACCGGCAGCGCGCAAGGCGTCGCGGGCACGGGCTATGACCGTCGGGCCTCGGTACTTCAACAGGTTGGCGCCGACGCGGACCATCCGCCAGCCGAGATCCCGATATTCGACGTCCTGGTCGATGTCGCGAGTGCGCTGTCGTGGGTCCTGCCAATGTTGGATGCCGTCGTATTGCACGCCGACTTTCCATTCGAGCCAACCCATGTCGATACGTCCCACCAGGTACCGGCCGTCGAATACCTCGATCTGCGTATGCGTCGGCCGTATCCCCGCACTCGTCAACAACAGTCTGGTGCGGGTCTCCTGCGGTGATTCGGCGCCGTAGTCCGCCAACTCGAGTACTCGTCGCAGTTGAACCAACCCACGCGCACCACTGTGGGTATCGACAAGTGCCTGTACGTCAGGGAGTTTCAGCCGGGTGGCCTGGAGCAGCGCGTCCACTCGAATAACGGCGAGGGTCTGCCCTTTGCGACGGCCAAGATCGAAGGCCGTCCTGGCGGGTGTCGTGGCCCGAATCCCCCGGACCAGACAAATCTCTTCCTCGGCGAGCCGGTCGCTGTGCAAGACAACGCCGGCGTCCCCATGCAGGCTGGCTTGATTGAGTTCGGCAGGCTCGTGGTCGCCGATCCACCGCGATCCATGCAGCGCCGCTGCTGACAATCCGGCTGCCACACCACGCCGCCCCGACCACAACCAGGCCGCCACAGCCTTGTCGATAGGGGTGAGCTCGGCGCCACGCGGAACGTAAACGTCGCGATGGACCTGCTCGTAGTGGGTTCTCAGTTGATAGCGGTTGGCGGCGCCGGCCGCCCGCGCCTCGGAACCCAGGAAAGGCCAGTCACCTGCCATATGTATTTGGACGCCGCCCCGACGACCGCGGTTCCATCTGCACCGAACATGACCTTGTGTGCCAAAGCTGCCAAGGAATTGACACACAAGCTCATGTTCGGCGAGAAATCTCTAGGTATTTACTGGGACCCACGTTCCCGGTAAATTGGATCTCATGACGGTCCCCAACGCTGTGGAGCCCAGCTATCAGAACCTGTTGGACGTGTTGTCCGAAGGCTCCGTGCGACGCCGATTCGACCCCTATCTGGACATCGAGTGGGACGCGCCCGACATGCAGATGGACCCACACGATCCGCGGTGGGTGCTGTCCCCCCACATCGACCCGCTGGGCGCCACCGAGTGGTACCAGAGCCAGCCGCTGGCACGGCAGATCGAGATCGGCCGTTGGCGGACCCTCAACACCGTCAAGGTGGGTGCCGCCTTCGAGAGCATCCTGATCCGCGGGCTGATGGCGTTCATCATGAAGCTGCCCAACAACTCCCCCGAATTCCGGTACGCGCTGCACGAGATGACCGAAGAGTGCAACCACATCCAGATGTTCCAGGAGCTGGTCAACCGTTCCGGAACTGACGTGCCCGGCATGCGCAAGCTGTTCTTTCGGCTGTCGCCGTACATCGGCCTGGTCGGCCAGTACTCGCCGACGGCCTTCATGGCTGGCATCCTCGCCGGTGAAGAGCCGATCGATCACTTCCAGAAGGGCATGATCCGGGAGGGCGCCAACCTGCCGCCGGCGGTGCTGCGCACCATGCAGATCCACATCGCCGAGGAGGCCCGGCACATCTCGTGGGCCAACGAATTCCTCAAGACCCACATGGCAGACCGGTCGTGGCGGTTCAAAGCCTTCGCCACGGTGGCCTTCCCGCTGACGCTCCGCTGGTTGGCGCACGAGATCATGGCGTCGCCGAAGTCGTTCGGCAAGCAGTTCGACATCCCCGAAGAGGTGATGCGGCAAGCCTTCTGGCGCAGCCCGCATTCACGGAAGATCATGGCCGGCTTCTTCGACGAGACCCGCGCGCTGGCCGAGGAGATCGGCCTGATGAACCGTGTCGGCCGCTGGATGTGGAAGCGCTGCGGCATCGCCGGCGAGACGGCTCGCTACCGCAGCGCCCCCAACCGTGAGGCACAGCTGATCGCCTGATGCCCCACGTCATCACGCAGTCCTGCTGCAGCGACGCGTCCTGCGTGTACGCCTGTCCGGTCAACTGCATTCACCCCACGCCCGACGAGCCCGACTTCCACACCGCCGAGATGCTGTACATCGACCCGGTGGAATGTGTCGACTGCGGCGCATGTGTGACGGCCTGCCCGGTCGACGCCATCAAGCACGACGGTTCGCTGGACCCGACCGAGCGGGTCTTCCTCGAGCTCAACGCCGATTTCTACAAAGAGCCGCGGCCCCGGCCACTGCTGGCGCCGGTAGTGCCACCACTGCAGGTCCGGGCGCCAGGCGAACTGCGGGTAGCCATCGTCGGTTCCGGTCCGGCCGCCATGTACGCCGCCGACGAGGTGCTGACCATCCCGGCAGCCCGGGTCCGGATGTTCGAGCGCCTGCCCCAGCCGTATGGGCTGGCACGATTCGGCGTGGCGCCCGATCACCGGCGCACCCGGGCGGTGTCCCGCCAGTTCGATGCGATCGGCGCGAACCCGCGGCTGCAACTGCGCACCGGGGTGGAGGTCGGCACCGACATCACTCACCAGCAGCTGCTCGCCGACAACGACGCGGTCATCTACGCCGTCGGCGCGTCCGCGGACCGTCCGCTCGACGTTCCCCGAGCCGACCTGCCGGGCGTCACCTCGGCCACCCGGTTCGTGGCCTGGTACAACGGCCATCCCGACTTCGCGAGCTACACCTTCGATCTCTCCCAGTCCCGCGCCGTAGTCATCGGCAACGGCAACGTCGCACTCGATGTCGCCCGGATCCTGACCATGGGTGGTGATCTGCTGGCGGACACCGAGATCGCACCGTACGCATTGAACGCCTTGCGGCAGAGCAAGATTGAAGAAGTCGTGATCGTCGGCCGACGTGGGGTCGCGCAGTCGGCGTTCACCGTGCCTGAGCTCATCGGTCTGACGTCGACGCCCGGAGTCGACGTGCACATCGCCGACGAGGATCTGGCCTCGCTGCCCGCCACCGACCCGCGGGCCCGCATTCTGCGGGATGCGCCCCGACGCACAGGCAACCGCCGGATCGTGTTGGAGTATCTGCAGTCACCCACCGCGATCCTGGGTGACCAGGCCGTGCAGGGGGTGGAGTTCGCCCGCAACGAATTGGTGGCTGCCGCTGACGGCACGACACGGGTGAAGCCGACCGGGCAGCTGCACACCGTCAATGCCGGGCTGGTGCTGACCTCGATCGGTTATCGCGGGCTGCCGATCGGAGGATTGCCCTTCGACGACGGCACCATTCCCAACGATGCCGGCCGCGTCCGCGGTGTGCCGGCGACCTACGTGACCGGCTGGATCAAACGCGGGTCGACCGGCTTCATCGGCACCAACAAGTCCTGCGCACAGGAGACCGTGCGCAGCCTGGTGAGCGACTACAACTCGGGACTGCTGGCCTGACGGTTCGCCAACGCGGCAATCACCGCGGTCAAGGGTTCGTCCCGACTGACCTCGAAACCAATCGCCCGTGCGGCTCCGTCGAGGACATACCACGCGAAATCAGCCAAGTGCGCGACCATTTCGTCGCGGGTGTGCGTAGGTGCCGGGCTACGCACCCAAGTGAACAACGTCTCCTCGACCATGGTCACGATGGCCAACGGAACCAGCTTGAACGCGCTGTCGTCGACACCGATCGCCAAGGTGATCGCTGCGATGATGCCGTCGGCCCGTTCGATCATGCGCAGTTTCAGCTCGCCCACCGCGTCCAGCGTCGGGTCGCCCTCGAATGCCGGTCCGCTGCGCGCGAATTCGTTGAGCCTCGGGTGATCGATCATCCAGTCGGCGACTGATTCGATGGTGCGCGTCAGAATCTCCCGCAGTGAACCGTCGGTGATGTCGAGTTTGGTCGATAGGACGCCGCCGAAATCGTCGATCAGATATGACCGAACCCGCCGTTCGAGCTCTTCTTTTCCGGAGGTCTGTCGGTAGATCACCGACTTGGCTACGCCTGCGCGCTTGGCAATCGCCGCGACCGAGATGTCGGCGTCCGACGCGCTCTCCTCCAGCAACTCGATCATCGCCAAGAGGATCTGAGACCGTCGTTCGGTGTTGTGCTGCTCCCATCGCGCCTCGTAGCCACTCATCGACGTTGAGTTCGTGGCCACCGACATGGGTCCACGGTAGCCGTTGGGCGTCACGCCCTGTCACACTTCCGCGGGCCGCCTCGTCTAAGAGGTATGACACCCCGAATTGCACCCGTACCCCCTGACCAAGCCAGCCTGCTGACCCGGTTGATGTACCGCTACGCCAAGCGCCAGTTCGGCGAGGTGCCCGAGCCTTTCGCCGTCGCGGCCCACCACCCGCGGCTGCTGGTGGCCAACGCGGCACACGAGGGGCTGCTGCAGAGCGGATCGAAGAAACTCCCCGCCAGCGTCCGTGACCTCGCGGTGTTCTGGACCGCACGCACCGTCGGCTGCTCGTGGTGCGTCGACTTCGGCACCATGCTGATGCGCCTGGAGAGCCTGGACACCGAGCGGCTCAAGCACATAGACGGTTACGCCACCTCTGAGCTCTTCTCCGACGACGAGCGCGCGGCCATCGCCTATGCCAACGCGATGACCACCGACCCGCACACCATCACCGACGAACAGGTGGATGACCTCAAGCACCGATTCGGCGACGACGGCGTCATCGAGCTGACGTACCAGATCGGCGTGGAGAACATGCGCTCCCGGATGTACGCGGCGCTGGGCATCACCGAGCAGGGCTTCAGTTCGGGTGACACCTGCCGGGTGCCGTGGGCTCAGTGATCGCGCGGAGCTGGAATCACGGTGCGACAGAGTGGTAGAACACGTTATAGAACTGGCGGCCCCGGGTCGCTGAAACTACCTGCTCACCGAGGAAACATCCATGCATTGGTACACCGGCAACACGTTCTATGATTCCGTGCTGACCGCGGCCTTCGCGTTTGCCGCATTCGTGATCATCGGCGGCTTCTTCGCGCAGAGCTCGTACGGGCGCTTTTCGACGACGAAACTCGGCTTGAACCTCAACCCGAAGCTCGGCTGGTGGCTGATGGAGATCCCGGCGACCGTCGTGTTCTTGATCAGCTACCTGGCCGGGCCACACCGATTCGAGCCGACGTCCCTGGTCTTGGCCGGAATCTGGCTGCTGCACTACGCCAACCGAGGTTGGTTCTTCCCGCTCGCGATCCGCCAGGCCCCCGGCAAGCGCGGCACCTTCAACGTCTCGGTGATCGTGATGGGCATGCTCGTCACGTCCATGCACGGCTACCTCAACGGAACCCTGTTCAGCCACGACTTCTTCGGGCAGTACACCACCGCTTGGTTGACCGATCCGCGTTTCCTGGTGGGGTTGGCGGTCTACCTGTGCGGATTCGCGCTGCTGGTCAACTCCGAATCGATCGTGCGGAACCTGCGCGAGAAGGGCAGCCCCGGGGTCGCGTCTGCGGAGTACCGGATCCCGTTCGGTGGCGGGTTCCGGTTCATCACCAGCCCGGCCTACCTCGGCGAGATGATCGCCTGGTCCGGGTTCGCGCTGCTGACCTGGGCACTGCCCGGCGTTGCCATCTTGCTGATCACCGCCGGCAATCTGGTTCCCCGGGCGCTGGGCACCCACAGCTGGTATCAGGAGAAGTTCCCCGAGTACCCCACCGACCGCAGGGCGCTGATCCCCTACGTGTTGTGAGGCCACAGCGGCGAGCCGCTAATCAGGCCGCAGCGGCGAGCCGCTAATCAGACCGCAGCGGCGAGCCGCTAATCAGGCCACGGCGGCGAGCCGCTAATCACTTCGAAGTGGTGAGGCAGTGAACTTGTCCGGGTTGGCGATATCCCACACCGCGACGACCATGCCGTCGCGCACGGTCATCGCGGTAACCCGCGGCAGCAGCTCCGGATAGCCGTCGCGGGCCGGGGTCCCTGAGGTGTACCCGCCCAGTTCACCGTTGACCAGCGCCAGCTGCGTCGCCGAAAGCCATTGCGGCCCATAACGTCTGGCCAGACCGAACAGGAAGCGTGCCACTTTCTCGGCGCCGACGATGGTGCGCGGTGCGGTGGGCGCCCGGCGGTTGGAATCGCCGGTGAACGTCGCCTCGGGATGCAGTAGCTCGATGACCGCGGTCAGGTCCGCACTGGCCATGGCCGCCATCAACTTGCCGACCACCTCGTTATGCGACGGATCTGCCGGCGGGGCGGCCGCCACCGCCCGACGCGCCCGCGAAGCCAGTTGCCGCGCACCGGCTTCCGTCACCCCGAGCACGTCGGCAATCTCGCCGAACGGCACCGTGAAGCCGTCGTGCAGGACGAAAGCAACCCGTTGATCGGGGGTCAACTTGTCCAGCACCACCATGGCGACGAACCGAGCATCCTCACCGGCCACCAGCGCGGTCAACGGATCGGCGGCATCGAATCCGGTGACCACCGGCTCGGGCAGCCACTCGCCGTAGTACGCCTCGCGACGGTGGGTGGCCGATCGCAGCCGGTCCAGTCCCAAACGGCTGACCACGGTGGTCAACCAGGCCCGCAGGTCCGCCACGTCGGCGTCAGTGGCATGCCAGCGCAACCAGGCGTCCTGCACGATGTCTTCGGCGTCGGCGTAGATGCCGGTGAGGCGGTACGCGACGGACAACAGATGCGGCCGCAGCTGCTCGAACTCATCCAGGCCGGCGATGGTCACCCCTCCAACCTACGACCCGAATCCGGCTATCGAACCCGCAGCCGCGGGTACCGTCAGTGCGTGCCGAACAAGCCATCCATCAGCCCGGTCCGCTGGACTCCGCCCCCGGTCGACCCACTGCCCGACTTCGGCCCGGCTGAGCTGACCATCGTGCCGATGCCGGGCGACGCACCCGAAGACGTCGTGGTCGACGCCGATGGCCGGCTGTGGACCGGCCTGGTCGACGGCCGCATCGTGCGGGTAACCCCGGATGGCACAACGGAAGTGGTCGCCGACACCGGCGGCCGCCCACTGGGACTGCACGTGGCCCGCGATGGCCGGCTGTTGATCTGCGACAGTCACCGAGGGCTGCTGGCCATGGACCGTGGCACCGGCGTCCTGGAGACCCTGGTGACCCATATCGACGGCAGACCACTCAAGTTCTGCTCCAATGTCACCGAAACCGATGACGGCACAATCTATTTCACCGAGTCGACCAGCGCGTTCCACTATGAACACTTCCGGGCCGCAGTCCTGGAGGCCCGCGGCAACGGTGGCCTGTTCAAACTGACTCCCGACGGCACCCTCACCACCGTGCGAGATGACCTGTACTTCGCCAACGGTGTGACACCCACCGACGACGCGCTGGTGTTCGCCGAGACGCAGGGCCGCCGACTGTCCAAGTACTGGTTGTCCGGGCCGCAGGCCGGTACCGTCACCCCGCTCGCCACCAACCTGCCCGGCATGCCCGACAACATCTCCACCGGCGCGGACGGCCGGATCTGGGTGGCACTGGTCTGCCCGGTGAACGCCGCCGCGGAGTTCCTCGCCCCGCGTTCGCCGCTGCTGCGCCAACTGGTGTGGCGCCTGCCCGAAGCACTGCAGCCCAAGATGCCCGACGAGGTATGGGCGGTGGCCTTTGATCCGGCCAGTGGAGCGGCGGTGGCAGGTCTGCGCCTCACGCACCCGCAATTCGGTCAGGTCACCGGGTTGGTCGAGCACGACGGCCGGCTGTGGATGAGCTCCATCGGGCATCCTGCACTGGCACATTGCGCAATCCCAGCCGCCGAACGGGCCGGATAGCGGGAAAACACCGCAATCCCCACGCTCGACACCAGGACCGGCGCACGCGACGCAAATCACCCACGCAACATCAACCCCACCAGCCACAGCGCGGCAACCTGGAATCCACGCTCGAGTCGCCTAGTCTGGCCACACCATGGCGACCATCAGAACCACGGCACACCGCGCTGCAGTGCTGGCAGCGGCGTTTTTTCTGGCATCAGCGCCGACGCTGGCGAACGCCGAGCCGGCCGCTCCGCCCGAGGCCGACAGCTGCCCGTACCGGGTGAACACGCCGCCGGCCATCGACCAGTCCGAGGTACCCAAGGCCGGCGATCCGCCCGCTCCCCTGCCCGTGCCGGCCACCCCGCTCGGTGGCGACCTGATGTCCGGTTGCGGCGCGATCGCCGCCCCCGACATGCCCCCACTGCCCGGTGACGTCTCGGCCGACGGCTGGCTGTTGGCCGACCTGGACAGCGGCGACATCATCGCCGCCAAGGACCCCCACGGCCGGTTCCGCCCAGCCAGCATCATCAAAGTGCTGATCGCCACCCAGTCGCTGCGCGAGCTGCCGCTGAACAAGATCGTCACCGGCACCGCCGACGACGCCGCAGCCGAAGGCACCCGCGTGGGTGTAGACGTCGGCGGTAAGTACACGGTCAACGACCTACTGCACGGGCTGCTGATGCACTCCGGCAACGACGCGGCACACGCGCTGGCCATGCAGGTCGGCGGCATGGACGCCGCCCTGACCAAGATCAATGACCTGGCTTCCAAGCTCGGCGGCCGCGATACCCGGGTGGCCACCCCGTCCGGTCTGGACGGGCCGGGCATGAGCACCTCGCCCTACGACATCGGACTGTTCTACCGATTCGCTTGGCAGAACCCGACTTTCGCGAGCATCGTGGCCACCCAGAAGTTCACCTTCCCCGGGCACCCGGCCAAGCCGGGCGAGCCGGACGATCACCCGCCGTACGACCTGGAGAACGACAACCGGCTGCTCTACAACTACCCCGGCGCGCTCGGCGGCAAGACCGGCTACACCGATGACGCCGGACAGACCTTCGTCGGCGCAGCCGACCGCGACGGCCGCCGCCTGGTGGCGATCCTGCTGCACGGCACCCGCGTCCCCGACGCACCCTGGGAGCAGGCGGCCCACCTGCTGGACTACGGCTTCGCGACCCCGCCTGGCACCAAGGTCGGCACCCTCATCGAGCCCGATCCGTCGCTGACCATCGCCAAACCCGCCGCACAAAATGCAGCGGCCCAGCAAGCCGCCATGGGTACGTCCGACGCCGACAGCACGCCCGTCCGAGTGGGCGTGGGTGTGGTCGGCACCTTGGTGGTGTTCTCACTGATCATGGGCGCCCGCTCGGTCAACCGCCGGCCCGAACACTCCATCCGATAGCACCGAATGGGTTGGGCCCACCTGCCGCGTGGTGTATGCCAGTGTCAGCACCATCGAGCGGAGGATCACCCGTGGGCCGAACCACACATTTGGGCACCCTGGTCGCCGTGACCGCGGCGAGCATCGGCGTCATCTATGGCTACGACCTGTCAAACATCGCCGGGGCCTTGCTGTTCATCACCGACGAATTCAGATTGAGCACGCACCAACAGGAATTGGTGACCACCGCCGTGGTGATCGGCCAGCTCGCCGGCGCCATCGGGGCCGGCGCCCTGGCCAATCGGATCGGCCGCAAGAACTCGATGGTGGTGGTCGCCTTCACCTACGCCGCATTCGCCTTGTTCAGCGCCTTCGCCCCGACCGTGCCGATACTGCTGACGGCACGGTTGCTGCTCGGCCTGACCATCGGCGTATCGATCGTTGTGGTGCCGGTGTTCGTCGCCGAGTCGGCGCCTGCGGCCATCCGCGGGCGCTTGCTGGTGGCCTACCAGGTGGCCACCGTAGCCGGTATCATCATCGGTTATCTGACTGCGTATTCGCTTGCCGGCAGCCATGATTGGCGGATGATGCTGGGCCTGGCCGCGATACCCGCGGTGCTGGTCGGGTTGATGCTGCTGAAGATGCCCGACACCGCGCGTTGGTATGTGCTGAAAGGTCACGACGACGACGCGCGGCGTGTACTGCGACAGGTGACTCCGGACGCCACCGAGGCCGACGTCGAAGCCGAACTGTCCGAGATCCGGGCCGCGCTGACCGCCGAGAGCGGCGGATCGTGGCGCGACATGGTCCGGCCACCGTATCTGCGGGCCACCATTTTCGTTGTGGCCCTGGGCTTTTTCATCCAGATCACCGGTATCAACGCAGTGGTGTATTACAGCCCAAGGCTTTTCGAGGCCATGGGCTACACCGGAAATTTCGCCCTGCTGGTACTGCCGGCGCTCATCCAGGTGGCCGCGCTGGTCGCGGTGGTGGTGTCGCTGCTGCTGGTCGACCGGATGGGCCGGCGGCCAATCCTGTTGGGCGGCATCGCCATGATGATCACCGCCAATGCCATTCTGATCGGTGTGTTCGCCGGCGGGCTGACCAACCACACCCTGGGTTTCCTCGGCGTGCTGCTGTTCACCGTCGGGTTCACGTTCGGATTCGGTGCGCTGGTGTGGGTCTATGCCGGCGAGAGTTTCCCGTCGCAATTGCGGTCACTCGGGTCGAGCACCATGCTGACCTCTGATCTGGTGGCCAACGCCATCGTCGGTGCGTTCTTCCTGACCATGCTCAATTCCCTTGGCGGAACGGGCACCTTCGCGGTGTTCGGGGCACTGGCGGTGGTCGCATTCGGGTTCGTGTACCGGTTCGCCCCAGAAACCCGGGGCCGGCAACTGGAAGACATCCGGCACTTCTGGGAGCACGACGGCAGCTGGCCCGAACCCGCCACCACGTCATGACCGTCATCACCGCTTCGATCGCCGTGCTGGGCGACACCGTCACTCGACCGGCGTGGCTGCAGATCGCCGACGGCCGGATCTTGTCCTGTGGTACCGGCGCTCCGCCGCACGCGGCTGACTTCGACTTCCCGGATTGTGTTGTGGTGCCGGGATTTGTGGACATGCATGTGCACGGCGGCGGCGGATTCTCCTATGACACCGGCGACGGAGCCGCGAAGGCCGCCGCCTTCCACCGCGACCACGGCACCACCACCACATTGGCCAGCCTGGTCACCGCATCGCCGACGGATCTGCTGGAACAGGTACGGGTGCTCGCCGACGCCACCCGCGAGGGCGTGATCGCCGGCATCCACCTCGAAGGACCCTGGCTCAGCGAAACCCGCTGCGGGGCGCATGATGTCACCCAACTGCGCGAGCCGGATCCGACCGAGCTCGACGCCGTCCTGGCCGCCGGAGACGGCACCATCAAGATGGTCACCATCGCCCCGGAACTGCCCGGCGCCGACGTCGCAATCGAACGACTGGTGGACGCCGGAGTCATTGTCGCAGTGGGCCATACCGATGCCAGCTACGAGCAGACCAAACGCGCGGTGCGAATGGGCGCCACGGTCGGCACCCATGTGTTCAACGCGATGCGGCCGCTGCACCATCGCGATCCGGGACCGGCCCTGGCCCTGCTCGAGGACCCGCGTGTCACCGTCGAATTGATCGCCGACGGAGTGCATGTACATCCCGCGCTGGTGCATCAGGTGGCGCTGACCGCAGGCGCCGATCGAGTCGCACTCATCACTGATGCGATGGCCGCCGCCGGCCTGGGCGATGGATCATTTCGCCTCGGGCCGTTGGATGTTGAGGTCACCGGTTCGGTGGCCCGGGCCCGCGGGCGATCCACCATCGCCGGTAGCACCGCGACCATGGATGCGCTGTTCCGCACCGCGGCAACGGGTTTGGAGCCATCGTCAGATGACGCACTGCGCCACGCGGTCGCAATGACGGCAACGACTCCCGCGCGCGCACTGGGCTTGCCCGGCGTCGGTGTCTTGCGCCCGGGCGCGGCAGCCGATCTGCTGGTCCTCGACCGTGAGCTTCAGGTCAGCGCGGTGATGGCGGCCGGAGCGTGGCAGGGCCGATAGCGGGCGGCCCTTCGTCAGGGGTGGTTATTCCGCACGCTCGCCGTGCCAATCCGAGCGACCGATACGGTGGACGGCACGGCACCCAAACCAGGGAGGGAATGTGGCTGCTCCGTCGGCATTCAAATGGCCGCAAGCTCGCGACTGTGGTCCGCACGCACGGATACGCAACGGACTCAGGCGAACCACCGGCTTCGACTTGTTTCCCACCGATGACGTGGTCGAAGGCTACGCCGAGTTGCTCACCGCCGGCGACCCGGTGGCCGAACGCTTCGTCGCCGAGACCTTCCTGGGCCCGATGGGCCCGGAACAGTCCCGCGCGCTGCTGAACAAAGCACTGGAGGTCGGCATCGACCAGGTGCCCGAAGCACCGGAATCCATGCGCACACTGTTCACCGAATTCGAAAAGGTCCCCGACTGGGTGGACCCCGAGCTGATCGAGCAGGGCGCCGCGGTGTGGCGACGCTGGGGTTACGCACTGGGTGCCGTCGGCAACGCGGGAACCCTGGATACCTACACCGAAGCGTCGCTGGCCGTCCCGCTGTCGTTGTCGGGCGGCTATGCCGGTGACTCGGCCCTGAACCGCTACCTGGAGACCACCAAGTGGTGGATCGAGGTGTGCCGGCCCGGCGCGGCCCTGACCCCCGGCTCACTGGGGCGACGTATCTCGCTACAGGTCCGGGTCATGCACGTCAGCGTCCGACAACGGGTGGCCGATCATCCCGAATGGGACAGCGGTGTGTGGGGTCTGCCGATCAGCCAGGCGGAGATGATGCTGACCCTGCTGGGCGGCAGCGTCGGCCCAGCACTCGGACTGTTCGGACTGGGCTACCTGACCTCGCCACAAGAGATCCGGGCAACCATGCATTTCAATCGCTATCTCGGGCATCTGGTCGGGGTGCGCTCGGAGGTCTTCCCCGAAACCGTCGCCGACGGCGTGCGGATGCTGTTTCTGTTCGACGCCACGCGGGCGCATGACTCTGGATCTGCGGGCACCGAGCTGGTCGAGTCGTTTGTGCCGGCCTTCGCGCCACGCCCGGATCAGACTGGGCTGCAACGCTTGCGCGCCCAGCTGCACCTGCACGTCCAGGCCGGCTACACCCGGTTGTTCATGCTGCCGTGGAATCGCCGGCACTACCGGTTGCCGTCCGCCGTGCTCGGGCTGACGCTACTGCTGCTCCGGGCGCCGTTGATCGCTCTGTTGGAAATCGCGAGGCGCATCAGCCCCGCGGTCGACCATGCCTGGCAACGACATTCGGTGCGGTCCTGGGAGCGCTGGCAGCGCTGGGCCGCCCAGCGCAAGCCCGAGCAGTACAACGCGACGAACCCGTTGCGCCGCTAGCGCCCGCGGAAGAGCCTCGAAAGTGCGACTCCACCAAGCAGACCCGCGGCAGCCCCGATTGCGGCACTGCCCGCATCGACACCGTCGCTCGCATGGTGGCGGGTGGTGATCAGCGCGGGTCCGGGCGGCGCGACAGGTACCTCCACATGGTTGTCCTTCGACGTCGCGGCCCAGGCTGTGGAGAACAGCAGCAGGCGGGCGGTGATGAACGCGAACACCATGAGGCCGAGGATCGGGCCGAAGGTTGCACCGGCCGGGCCGTGCACGACCGATCGCAGATAGATCGAGGCAACTTGCTTGAAGATCTCGAAGCCCACCGCGGCGATCAGCGCCGCGCGCGCCGAACTGCGCAGGCTCACCGACTCTCGCGGCAGCCGGGCGATGATCCAGGTGAACAACAACCACGCCACCAGGAAGGACACCACCAGGGACGCAATACCCAGGACGTCGCCCAGCCCCGGCACGTGCCCAAGACCCAGCCAGTTGACCACCCTCGTCATCAGTGCCGGGTCGCCGAGGACGGTCAGCGCGATGGTGATGGCCAGGGCGATGAAGGTGGAGACCAGCGCGAACAGGTCGGACAGTTTGGAGTGGACAAACCCGGGCGGCTCGCTCTGCTGTTCCCACATCTCGGTCAGCGCCTTACGCAGATTGGCCATCCACCCGAGGCCGGCCCACGCCGCGGTGAGCAGACCGATGACGCCCACGGTGCCGCGTGAGTTGATCGCCGAATCCATCAACCCGACCAGCTGGTGCCCGAAATCCCCGGATACCGCGCCGCGGATCCGATCCTCGACGTCAGCCATCAGCGCAGGCCGACTGGCCAGCACGAATCCACCGGCGGCGAACCCGACCATGAGCAGCGGGAACAGTGCGAAAACCGTGTAGTAGGTGATGCCGGCGGCGAAGAAATCGCCGTTGCAGTACTGATAGCGCTCCTGCGCCGTCATGACCCGGTCAAACCATGGCAATCTTTGCCGTAACCGGTCGACGATCCCCGGCTTGTCCGGCTCGGTGCTGTCCCCCACTGTTCCCCCGCAGTCCCTAGATGTTTGCCGAAATCCTAAAGCAGCGCGGCGTCAGGGGCGTCGGGGCAGAAACCCGATCCGGTCGTTGACCCGTTGCAGGGTGCGGTTGGCGACTTCGCCGGCCCGCGCGGCTCCGGCCGCCAACACCGACTCCAGCTCGGCCGGGTCGGCCAGCAGCTCGTCGACCCGTGCCTTGATCGGGGTGACGTACTCGACCACGGCCTCGGCGGTTTCCTTCTTCAGGTCGCCGTATCCGCGTCCCTCGTACCCGGCCACCAGGGCATCGATGGCCGTACCGGTTACCGCTGACTGGATGGTCAGCAGGTTGGAGATGCCCGGCTTGGCCTCCTGATCGAAACGGATCTCGCGTTCGCTGTCGGTGACGGCCGACCGAATCTTCTTGGCGCTCTTGGCCGGATCGTCGAGCAGGTTGATCAGGCCGGCGTCCGTGGCCGCGGACTTGCTCATCTTGGCACTGGGGTCCTGCAGGTCGTAGATCTTGGCGGTGGCCTTCGGGATCATCGGCTCGGGCACCACGAAGGTGTCCGGGAATCGGCCGTTGATCCGCTGCGCGAGGTCGCGGGCCAGCTCCAGGTGCTGGCGCTGGTCCTCCCCGACCGGCACCAGGTCGGTGTCGTAGAGCAGGATGTCGGCGGCCATCAGCACCGGGTAGGTGAACAACCCGATCGTGGTGGCGTCAGCCCCCTGCTTGGTCGACTTGTCCTTGAACTGCGTCATCCGCGAGGCCTGCCCGAAGCCGGTGAAGCAACCCAGCACCCAGGCCAGCTGGCTGTGTTCGGCCACATGGCTCTGCACGAACACGGTGCTGCGGGCGGGATCGATGCCCAGGGCGAGGTACTGCGCTGCGGTCACCAGGGTGCGACGACGCAGCGTCTCGGGGTCCTGCGGGACGGTGATGGCGTGCAGGTCGACGACGCAGAAGTAGGCGTCGTAGCCGTCCTGCAGCCGGGCCCAGTTCTGCACCGCCCCCAACGCGTTGCCCAGGTGCAGGGAATCAGAGGTGGGTTGCGCCCCGGAGAAGACGACGCGCTTGTCGCTGTTGCTCATGATGCCGTCGATTTTCGCACCGGCGTCATCCGGGTTTTCCCGGGGCCAGACGCTATGGCCGAGACAGCCGGGCCAACACCCGCAGGAAGACGCCGCGCTCCTCGGCGGTGAGGTCGCCGAGCCACCGCTCTTCGCCGCGCTGAATGTCGTCCTGCACGGCGTCTTTGAGCTTGCGGCCGGCCTTCGTGATGGCCAGCAGCCGGACCCGGCGATCCTCCGGATCAGGGGTGCGCTCGATGTATCCGTTGTCCTGCAACTCGTCGAGCGTCCGGATGATTCGGGTCTTGTCCGCACCGATCGCCTCCGCCAGCGCGACCTGCGATCGCATCGGCGTATGGTCGAGCGCCAACAGGACGATGTACCCCCACATTGTCACGCCGTGTGCATCGAGCACCGGCGCTTCGGCGGCGATCAGCTCGCGCAGCAGCGGCGCCAACATGGCAGCCAGGTCGGAGCGCCGGTTCTGTGCCATCCACCAATAATAAGCATTGCCATATCGTATGTACATGCCTACGATATGGCCATGAGCTCACCCTTCGCAGATCTGCTGGCCTTGCACCGCACCGCGGTACTGGCCTCCGTCGACGTCGTCAACACCGTCGGAACCAGCGATCTCAACCGCGAAACCCCCTGCACCGGATGGAATCTCGGAGACCTGCTGGCACACATGACAGTGCAGCACCGGGGCTTCGCGGCGGCCGCCCACGGCGCCGGAGGCGATCTGGCGATCTGGAACCCCGACACCGTCCGCAACGTCGTCGTCAGCGATCCCGCCGGCGCCTACGCCGACGCCGCCCAGGCCGTGCTGGACGCCTTCGCCAACGCCAACCCGCAGTTCAGCCTCCCCGAGCTCGGCGCCAACTTCCCCGCCGAGGCCGCCGTGGGCTTCCACTTCATCGACTATGTGGTGCACGGCTGGGACGTGGCCGCCACCATGGGCCTGCCCTACAGCCTGCCCGACAACCTCACCGAGACCGCACTGGGCGTGGCCCAGATCGTGCCGGACGGTGAATTCCGCACCATGGCCAACGCGCCGTTCGGCCCGGTCCAGAATGGCGCGGCGACAAACGATTTCGAGCGCCTACTGCGGCACCTGGGCCGCAATCCCGAATGGAAGCCTCAGGCCGATCCTTCGTAGTGCACCGTGACCGGCGCATGGTCGGACCACCGTAGGGCGTATGCCTCGGCCCGTTCGACCCGCGCCGCCACTGCCCGGGGCGCCAGCTTGGCGTTGGCCAGGTGATAGTCGATGCGCCAGCCCGCGTCGTTGTCGAAAGCCTTGCCCCGCCACGACCACCAGCTGTACGGACCGGGGATATCCGGGTGTAGCTCACGCACCACGTCGGTCCAGCCCGAAGCCATCAATTCAGCCAGCCACTGCCGCTCACTGGGCAGGAATCCGGACTTCTTGACGTTGTTCTTCCACGCCTTGATGTCGAGCTCGCAGGCCGCGATGTTCCAGTCCCCGCACACCGCCACACCTCGGCGCTTGCGGCTCAGTTCGGCCATCCGGGTCGCCAACGCCGCCATGAAGCGTTCCTTCTCCACCTGCTTGTCGGTCTCGGCCTCGCCGGTCGGCACGTAGACGCTGGCCACTGTGACGTCGGCGGTGTCAGCCTCCAGATACCGCCCGTGCGAAGCGAATTCGTCGTCCAAACCGATCCGCACCGCGGCGATCGGCGTGCGCGACAGCACCGCGACCCCGTTGCGGCCCTTCATGTGCGGTTCGGCCGACGCCAGGTGCCAGCCGGCGTCCAGAGCGGGTGCCAGCGCCTCGGTGAGCTGGGCGTCGTCCGCCCGGGTCTCCTGCAGGCACACCACATCCGAGCTGGTGTCCCCCAGCCACGGCAGCAGTCCGAGGTTCTCCGCCGAGCGTTCCTTGACCGCGGCGCGGATGCCGTTGACGTTGATGGTGGTGACGATCACTTACGTGCCTTTCAACGCCGAACGTGGGCCTATGCGCGAGAAATCGACGAAATCTCGCACACAAGCCCACGTTCGGGCTCGATCAGAATGCAGCGAGCGCGGCATTCAAGGTCGTGCTGGGCCGCATCACCGCCGCGGTCTTCTCCGGATCGGGTGCGTAGTAACCACCAATGTCGGCCGGATGCCCTTGCGCCGCAGCCAATTCGGCGACGATCTTGGCCTCGTTGTCGGCCAGTGTCTTGGCCAGTGGCGCGAACTTGGCCGCCAGCTCGGCGTCCTCGTTCTGCTCGGCCAGCGCCTGCGCCCAGTACATGGCCAGGTAGAACTGGCTGCCCCGGTTGTCCAGCTCGCCGGTACGCCGCGACGGAGACTTGTTCTCGTCCAACAGCTTTCCGGTCGCGGCATCCAGCGTGGTGGCCAGCAGCAGCGCTCGCGCGTCGTTGGTCTTGTTGCCCAGGTCATCCAGGCTGGCACCGAGGGCCAGGAACTCACCGAGCGAATCCCAGCGCAGGTGGTTCTCCTCGACCAGCTGCTGCACGTGCTTGGGCGCGCTGCCACCGGCACCGGTCTCGTACAGGCCACCGCCGGCCATCAGCGGCACGATCGAGAGCATCTTGGCGCTGGTGCCCAGTTCCAGGATCGGGAACAGGTCGGTCAGGTAGTCACGCAGGATGTTGCCGGTGGCGGCGATGGTGTCCTGACCACGCATCACCCGCTCGATGGTGTGCCGCATGGCACGCTCCTGCGACATGACCGAGATGTCCAGGCCCTCGGTGAAGTGATCGGGCAGGTACGCCGCCACCTTCTTGCGCAGTTCGTTCTCATGTGGACGCTCCTGGTCCAGCCAGAACACCACGGGCATACCGGAATTGCGGGCCCGGGTGACGGCCAGCTTGACCCAGTCGCGGATGGGCGCGTCCTTGACGATCGGCATGCGCCAGATGTCGCCCTCTTCGACGGCCTGGGTAAGCAGGACCTCACCGTTGTCGATGTCGACGATGTTGGCGACGCCGTCCTCGGGGATCTCGAAGGTCTTGTCGTGCGACCCGTACTCCTCGGCCTTCTGCGCCATCAGACCCACGTTGGGAACGGTGCCCATGGTGGTCGGGTCGAACTGGCCGTGGGTTTTACAGAAGTTGATCATCTCCTGGTAGATCCGCGAGAAGGTCGACTCCGGGTTGACCGCCTTGGTGTCCTTGAGCTTTCCGTCGGCGCCGTACATCTTGCCGCCGAGGCGGATCATCGCCGGCATCGACGCGTCGACGATGACGTCCGACGGTGAATGGAAGTTCGAGATGCCGCGGGCCGAATCGACCATGGCCAACTCCGGCCGGTGCTCATGGCACTTGTGCAGATCGTCGACGATCTCGTCGTGCAGTGACTTGGGCAGCGACTCGATCTTGTCGTACAGGTCCGACAGGCCGTTGTTGACGTTGACGCCCAGGTCGTCGAACAGCTTCTGGTGCTTGGCGAACGCGTCCTTGTAGAAGATCTTCACCGCGTGCCCGAACACGATCGGGTGGCTGACCTTCATCATCGTCGCCTTGACATGCAGGGAGAACATCACGCCGGTCTTGTAGGCGTCCTCGATCTGTTCTTCGTAGAACTCGATGAGCGCCTTCTTGCTCATGAACATGCTGTCGATCACGTCGCCCGCGTCCAGCTTCACTTCGGGCTTGAGCACGATCGTCTGGCCGGATGTGGTTTCCAGCACCATCTTGACCCTGTGCGCCGCATCCACCGTCAGCGACTTCTCACCGTGGTAGAAGTCACCCTTCTTCATGGTGGCCACGTGGGTACGCGAAGCCTGCGACCAATCACCCATGCTGTGCGGGTGCTTGCGGGCGTACTCCTTGACCGCCTTGGGGGCGCGCCGGTCCGAGTTGCCTTCGCGCAGCACCGGGTTCACCGCACTGCCCAGGCACTTGCCGTAACGCTCCTTGAGCGCCTTCTCCTCGTCGGTCTTCGGGTCACCCGGGTAGTCGGGCAGGTTGTAGCCCTTGTCCTTGAGCTCCTTGATGGCGGCCGCCAACTGCGGCACCGAGGCGCTGATGTTGGGCAACTTGATGATGTTGGTATCCGGGGACTGGGTCAGCCGGCCCAGCTCGGCCAGGTTGTCCTGAACCTTCTGCTCGTCGGTCAGGTAGTCGCTGAACTCGGCCAGGATGCGGGCCGCCACCGAGATGTCACTGGTCTGCACATCGATACCGGCCGCGCCGGCGAAGGCGCGGACGACCGGTAGGAAGGCATACGTCGCGAGCAGCGGCGCCTCGTCGGTCAATGTGTAGATGATGGATGGTTTCTGGCCACTCATGGTCACTCTCCCGGCGTCACGGACGGTCACGTACAAGCACAAAATCTATGTCGCTTTCCGCATCTACACGCGGCTACCAATGGGGCGACGAGTACGAAGTTACCCGTGACGGGGCTTACAAATTCCGGTGGTCCCACCTGCAGCCACTGAGCGGGACGCTCAGCAACCAACTGGCAGGTCCTCCCGATGGTGAGATACGCTCGCTATCGGTCATGAGCGCCAGCATCAAGCCCCGGCTTGCTGGCCGGCAACCCTCCATCCGCGGTGGGGTGCCCCGGGAGACGACCAGGTTGAGTAGCCGCACACGGCGGCTACACGGCAAGCGCGGGTCCGCCATCACGGGCCCCTGACCCGAGTGGAGGCTCTATACCCATGACCGACGCAATCGACTGGTCCTTCGAGACCAAGCAGGTACACGCCGGCCAGACCCCCGACGGCACCACCAATGCCCGGGCTCTCCCGATCTACCAGACCACGTCGTACACGTTCGACAACACCGATCACGCCGCGGCACTGTTCGGGCTGGCCGAGCCCGGCAACATCTACACCCGGCTGATGAACCCGACCACCGACGTCGTCGAGCAACGGGTGGCCGCGCTCGAAGGTGGAGTCGCCGCGCTGTTCGTGTCCTCGGGCCAGGCCGCCGAGACTTTCGCGATCCTGAACCTGGCCGGCGTGGGCGATCACATCGTCTCCTCACCTCGGCTGTACGGCGGCACCTATAACCTGCTGCACTACTCGCTGGCCAAGCTGGGCATCGAGGTCAGCTTCGTGGAGAACCCCGACGACCCGGAATCCTGGCGGGCTGCGGCGCGCCCCAACACCAAGGCGTTCTTCGCCGAGACGATCTCCAACCCGAAAATCGATATCCTCGACATCCCGAGCGTCTCGGCGGTGGCCCACGACAACGGCGTGCCCCTGATCGTCGACAACACCGTCGCCACGCCGTACCTGATCCAGCCGCTGGCGCACGGCGCCGACATCGTGGTGCACTCGGCCACCAAGTACCTGGGCGGGCACGGCTCGGCGATCGCCGGGGTGATCGTGGACGGCGGGACCTTCGATTGGACTGTCGGAGCCGGCGGGCCGGCGACATCGGGCGGAGCCAAGTTCCCGGGTTTCACCGAGCCTGACCCGAGCTACCACGGCCTGGTGTTCGCCGAGCTCGGCGCACCGGCCTATGCACTCAAGGCGCGGCTGCAGCTGCTGCGCGATCTGGGCTCCGCAGTCTCCCCTTTCAACGCCTTCCTGATCGCTCAGGGATTGGAAACGCTGTCGTTGCGCGTTGAACGCCACGTGGCCAATGCGCAGAAGGTGGCTGAGTTCCTGGAGGGACGCCAGGACGTGCTCTCGGTGAACTACGCGGGCCTGCCCAGCTCCCCCTGGTACGAACTGGGCCGCAAGCTGGCTCCGCGCGGGACCGGCGGGGTGCTGTCCTTCGAGCTGGCCGGCGGTATCGAGGCGGGCAAGGCGTTCGTCAACGCATTGACCCTGCACAGTCACGTCGCCAACATCGGCGACGTCCGGTCGCTCGTGATCCACCCGGCCTCGACCACCCACCAACAGCTGACCGAGTCCGAGCAGCTGGCCAGCGGCGTCACCCCCGGTCTGGTGCGCCTGGCCGTCGGCATCGAGGGCATCGACGACATCCTGGCCGACCTGGAACGGGGCTTTGCCGCGGCGAAGGGGTCGGTGTGACCATTATCGACGTGCCCCTGACCGACGTTCACGCCGAGCTGCCCGCCGAGGGCGCCACCGGTGTGGTGAACATCGGCGACCTGACGTTGGAGAGCGGCGTCGTGCTGCCCGACGTGTCAGTCGCAGTGCAGCACTGGGGCGAGCTGTCAGCCGACCGCGACAACGTGGTCATGGTGCTGCACGCGTTGACCGGCGATTCGCACGTCACCGGCCCGGCGGGACCGGGCCATCCGACCGCCGGCTGGTGGGATGGAGTGGCCGGTCCGGGTGCGCCGATCGACACCGACCGCTGGTGTGCCGTCGCCACCAACGTGCTGGGCGGTTGCCGCGGCACCACCGGGCCGAGTTCGCTTGCCCCGGATGGAAAGCCGTGGGGTTCACGATTTCCGGCGATCACCGTGCGGGACCAGGTAAATGCCGACCTGGCCGCGTTGGCGGCGCTCGGCATCACCCGGGTGGCCGCCGTGGTCGGCGGTTCGATGGGCGGCGCGCGAGCGTTGGAATGGATTGTCGGACATCCCGATACGGTGGGAGCCGCACTCGTGCTGGCCGTCGGCGCCCGGGCCACCGCCGACCAGATCGGCACCCAGTGTGCTCAAGTCGCGGCCATCAAGGCGGATCCGTACTGGGCCGGTGGCGATTACTACCTCACCGGTTCGACGCCCGATGCCGGCATCCAGATCGCCCGCCGGTTTGCGCATCTGACCTACCGCGGCGAACAGGAACTCGACGACCGCTTCCGCAACACCACGCAAGACCACGAAAACAGTTCTGTCGACAGCCGTTACGCCGTCGAGAGTTATCTGGAATACCAGGGCCGCAAGCTTGCCGCGCGGTTCGATGCGGGTACCTACGTGGCGCTGACGGACGCACTCAGCAGTCACGACGTGGGGCGGGGACGCGGTGGTGTCGCCGCAGCGCTGGGCGGTTGTCCGGTGCCGACGGTGGTCGGCGGTATCACCTCGGACCGGTTGTACCCCATTCGGCAGCAGGAAGAATTGGCATCCTTGCTGCCGGGCTGCGCGGGTCTGAATGTCATCGACTCGAAGTTCGGTCACGACGGGTTCCTGGTCGAAACCGATCAAGTGGGCGTATTGATCCGCCACACACTGGATTTGGCATCACGGTGAGCGGCCAGCGCTCACTGTCCTTCGGCGAGGAAGCCGCCGCCTATGAGCGAGGCCGGCCGTCGTACCCACCCGAAGCCATCAACTGGCTGTTGCCTTCGGGCGCCGACGACGTCCTGGATCTCGGTGCCGGCACCGGGAAGCTGACCGTGCGCCTGGCGGAACGCGGGTTGTCGGTGACGGCCGTCGACCCGATCCCGGAGATGCTGGACGTCCTGCGCGGCTCCCTGCCATCGGTACCGGCGCTACTGGGCACAGCCGAGGACATTCCGTTGCCGGACAACAGTGTCGACGCGGTATTGGTGGCGCAGGCCTGGCACTGGTTCGACCCGGCTCGCGCCTCGGCCGAGGTGGCCCGGGTGCTGCGGCCGGGCGGCCGCCTGGGTCTGGTGTGGAATACCCGTGACGAGCGGCTGGGGTGGGTCAAGGATCTGGGCCGGATCATCGGCCGTGAACACGACCCCGTGGCCGATTCCCCGCTGCCGGATATATTCACCGAGGTGCAGACCTACCAGGTCGAGTGGACGAGTTACCTTACCCCGCAGGCACTTATCGACCTGGTGGCATCCCGCAGTTACTGCATCACCTCACCGGCCGAGGTCCGCAGCCGGGTGTTGGAGCAGGTTCGCGAGCTGCTATCCACGCACCCCGCGTTGGTCAACAGCAGCGGCCTGGCGTTGCCCTACGTCACCCACTGCATCCGCGCCACTATCGCCTCCTGAGTGATTTGTGCACGAATTACCGTGCTGGACGCTGATTTTCGTGCACAAATCGGCCGGGGTCACAACTGCGCGGTCGGTCGGAAAACGATCTCGTTGACATCCATGTCGGCGGGCTGATTGATGGCGAACTCGACGGCGCGGGCGAACGAGTCGGCAGAGATGGCAATGTCATAGACCTGTTTGACGCCCTGCGCGATCGCGGGATCGTTGACGCTGTCCGGCAATTCGGTCGCCACCGCACCCGGCAGGATGACCGTCGTCCGGATGTTGTGGGGCTTTGCCTCCTGGCGCAGCCCCTCGGTGATGACCCGGACTGCCTGCTTGGTGGCCGAGTAGATGGTCGTCGCCGGGGTGACCTGCAGCGCGGCGATCGAGGACACGTTGATGATCTGCCCGCCGTGCTGGCGGATCATGTGCGGGAGCGCGGCCGCGATGCCGTAGAGCACACCCTTGATGTTGACGTCGATCATCTGATCCCATTCGGCGACGTTCAGCTGCTCCAGGAGCGACAGCGGAGCGATGCCCGCGTTGTTCACCATCACGTCGATCCGCCCGAATTCGGAAACTGCTGCGGCTACGAGCTTCTGGACGTCATCGCTACTTGTCACATCGGTGGCCAGCGCGACTGCCCGGCCACTGCCGGCATTGATCTCCTTGGCCAGGGCCTCGATCCGGTCGACGCGTCGAGCTCCGAGCACGACCGTTGCGCCCTGCGCGCTGAGTCGCCTGGCCGTCGCTTCGCCCAGACCACTGCTGGCACCGGTGATCACAACGACCTTGTCCGCCAATCCCAGTGAAGAATTCACCAGTTTTCCTTTCGTGGGTATCTCGATCCGCTGGCAGATTCCAGGTTCGCCCGATCCTGACCTGTGCAAAAGAGACAGATTCTTGGCCGGCCACGATCTTGGCCCCTGTGCCGCAGACCGCTTTGGCAGCACAATCGAACCATGAGCGACGACGCTGACCAGGTCGGCGAATTTCTGCGGGCCCGGCGGGCACAGCTGACACCCCGCGACGTCGGCCTGCCCGAAACCGATTCTCGCCGCAAGGTTGCCGGACTGCGGCGGACCGAGGTAGCACAGATCGCGGCCATCAGCGTCGAGTACTACACCCGTCTGGAGCAGGGTCGGGTACGGGCATCGGCGGCGGTATTGCGCACACTGGCCACCGCACTGCTACTCGACGACGACCAGCAGACCTATCTGTATGAGTTGGCCGGCAAGACCGATGCCCGGCCCCGGCGGCGGCGCGCTGCGCAACGGACCCGGCCGGCAGTGCGGCGACTGCTCGAACAACTCGTGACGACACCCGCGATCGTTCTGGGTCACCGGTTGGACATCCTCGACTGGAATGCTGCCGCGTCTGCGCTCTACGTCGATTTCGCGAAAATAGCACCCGCCCAACGCAACTACGTGCATCTGCTGTTCACCAACCAACAGTTCCGCGGCCTACACCGAAACTGGGAACGCGACGCCAGGGTCGCGGTATCGGCGCTGCGCATGGAGGGTGCACACGATCCGGACGATCCCGACCTGGCTCGCCTGGTGGGCGAACTTTCGGTGCAGGACAAGGACTTCCGGACCTGGTGGGCTGGACATCTGGTGACCAGCTCGGCATTCGGCACGAAGAATTACCGACACCCCGTCGTGGGTGACCTGACGCTGGACTGCGACACCTGGCTCAGCCCCGATTCGTCGGGCCAGCGTCTGATGATCCTCACCGCAGAATCTGGATCCGCCTCGTACGACGCCCTGCAGATTCTGCTGTCGTGGAACACCGGACAGACCACTCCCGCGTGATCGCCGCGCGGTGACTACCGATCGATCCCGAACCAACGTCGCACAGCGGCGTCCAACCGGGCGCGGTCATCGGTATCGAAACCCCCTGCCGCCCAGGCGACATAGCCATCCGGCCGGATCAGCATAGCTGCCGCCGGACGATTGGCCATCGCTGCTTCGATGACCTCGACGCGGTCTCGCCAGTCCCCCGCCGCCTTGGCCACGGCGCCACCGGTGAAATCCAGCAGTAGCGGACGGGCCGCGTGCAGCAGCTCGGCCACCCGCCGACCGTCATCGAGAACGAGATCGGGCACCAGTCGTCCGGACAACGCGTGGTCATCGCGGACGTCGTAGCGGACATCGGAGCCGGCCAACAGATTCCCCATGTGTTCGACGACTGCTGGAATCTGCAGCAACTCGCCGAAAAGCTCTCGCATGGCCGTGATTTCCGGTCCCGGTGACATCAGGGCGATCTGCGCCTGGGACTGCATCATCACCCGTTGCCCAACGGGATGACGCTCGGACTCATAGCTGTCCAGTAGCCCGGCCGGTGCCGTGCCGTTGATCTCGGCGGCCAATTTCCAGCCCAGGTTGAACGCATCCGACATGCCGAGGTTCAGACCCGGTCCGCCGAGCGGCGAATGCACGTGGGCGGCGTCACCGACCAACAGGATGCGCCCCCGTCGGTACCGGTCGGCTTGGCGGCTGTTCTGCCCATCGATGCGCAGGTTGGCTTTCGGTCCCTCCCAGCGCGGTTCCTCGATGGGCACGTCCACACCGAGGATGCGCTCGAGGCTCCCCCGCAATTCCGTGACCGACATCGGCCCGTCGACACTGCCCGGCGTATGCCCGTATTCGATGGTGCCGATCATCGGACGTGTGGGGTCCATCATCATCACCATCACCACACCTCGGTCAAGTCTGTTGTGGCGGAACGGAACATGTCCGTATCCGGGAACATCGATTCCGCGGTCGGCAACGCGGATCTGCTCGGGTAGATGCACATGCGCCACCCGACTGACGGTGTCTGCGGTATGCCCCGGGAAATCGATGCCGGACTGCTTGCGCACGACGCTACGTCCTCCGTCCGCACCGACCAGATAACCGGCTTCGAGTTGATAGCCACCCTCGGCGGAGTCGACCGTGAGCACGACGTGGTCACCGTCGATGGCCAGGCCCGTCAGCTCATGACCCCAACGGATCTCGACTCCGAGGCCGCAGGCCCGCTTCTCCAGAATCTCCACCATGCGCGGTTGCGTGATCCGCAGGCCGTACATCGGCCGGTCTTCCAAACCCACGAAGTTGAGCGGCATGCCGGCGAACACCCATTCGTACGCCGGCTCGGGCGGATCACTCTGACCACTCAGCGCCGGGTACAGGCCACGCATATCGAGTTGCCGAACCACCTGCCCGACAACGCCATTGGCCTTCAGCTCGGTGCTGCGGGCCGGCAGCTTGTCGAGCACCACGGGTTGTACGCCGGCCAGTGCCAGCTCACAGGCCAGCATCAGGCCGTTGGGCCCGGCTCCGGAAATCACCACATCAGTCATCGACGCCTCCTTCTGGGCGGTTCGGGCAGCCCGGCTGCCACTTGGGTCAGGCCGCTACGGACCAACGCCTCGAAGGACACCGGCGGGTCAGCGACCGCGTACGTTTCGGCCGCAGCATCACCGACGGCGCGTATCACCGAGGCAACCAGGCGCGGGTACAAGTCACGCCCGGGCTCGGTGCCGGTACGTTCAGCGATCACCGCGACCCATTCGCCGAACAGATCTCTGGCCATCGCATTGCGAACTCGCGTGCTCAGCAAGAATTTTCGCACCTCGACGAAGTCTTCGCGACCGAATAATCGGCTCGGGTCGCTGATCGCGGCGTCGTCCTCCAACGGCTTGAGCACTGATGCGGTGATCGAGGTCCACAGCGGCTCATCGGCGGGACGACGACGTAGTTCCTCGATGCTGCAGCGCATCCGTTCGGACTGCCAATGCGCCAGCGCTTCGTACTTGCCGTTGAAGTAATTGTTGAACGTCCGCAACGACACCCCAGCCAGCGCGGCGATCGCCTCGCGGGTGACGTTCTCGAAGTCGTCTTGAATCGCCAGCTGCAACGCTGCGTCACTGAGTGCCTTGCGGGTGTCGGCTTTTTTGCGTTCTCGCAGACCGAGTTCGGGTGATTCGGGCATGCCGTCACCTTACCGGCAATTTTGCACACTAGGCAAGATTGCCCGTCAGGCAGGTATGCGTTCGTGGGTTTTCCTGCTAGCAGGTACGTCGATTCCAAGCCAGCAGTAGCGACATCCCCGCTTGTGGAGACGACCATGGAAGTCGGAAGTAGCACAACCCCAGAAGTCAGGAGCCACCATGAAAGTCACACCGCACCGCACCGCCGCACTGATCTGCGCCGGGGCGATCGCCTTCGCAATGACCGCGCTGCCCGTGGCTGCGGCCGACGCCTCCACCGACCATCTCCCGACAGCGGTCACAGCGAGCTCCACCGGCGACAGCACCTACGCACCGGTTCCCACTTCGCCTTTCGCCAACCACGGAGCGGTGGGCTGAGCAGCTAGAGATTGCGGAGCCGGCGCAGACGGGCCGCCATGGCCACGCGTGTCATCTGGGCGCCGGGTGCCAGCAGTTCGAATCCGTGTGGCAGCCCGGGCAATACATGCAACTCGGTCGAGACTCCAGCCGACATCAACCGCTTGGCGTATTCGATGTTCTCGTCGCGCAGGATATCCAGGTCGCCGACCTCGACGTACGCAGGCGCCAGCCCGCTGAGATCCTCGGCGCGGGCCGGCGCGGCGTACGGCGACACATCGTCGGCGCCCACGGAGCTCCCGAGCAGTGCACCCCAACCAGTTCGGTTGTCGCTGTAGCCGAACGTGATGTATTCGACCGGAAGCTGCGGGTCGGGTTCGACGGTCCGATCATCGAGCATGCCGTAGATCACCAATTGCTCGGCCACCGCCGGACCGCCCCGGTCCCGGGCCAACAACGCGACCGCCGCCGTCAGCCCACCTCCGGCGCTATCACCCATCAGCGCAATGCGATTCGGATCGACGCCGAGTCCGGCGGCGTGCTCGGCAAGCCACAGCAGTGCGGTGTAACAGTCCTCGACCGGCGTGGGATGCGGATGTTCGGGCGCCACCCGGTAGTCGATGAGCAGCATCGACACCCCGGTGGCTTTCACGTAATCACGAGCTACGCCGTCGTAGACCGGCAGCAGCGGTACGACCATCGCGCCGCCATGCAGGAAAAGCACTGCGCCACCTGATGGTTCATCGGCAGTCCGATACCAGGAGGCCGGCATCTGGTAGCCGTCAGGTGTGGTGATCAGATGGTCGGTTCGCTCCACACCGGTAACCGGCTCCCACGCCGCGACCACCCCCGCCATCGCGGCGACCATGCTCTGCCGGCGAGATTCGACGTCACCAATCGGCGGGCCCGCCTGAACCTCAGTGGGGTTACCGAGCGCGGCGCGCATCTCCGGATCGATCCCGAGTGTCATCTACTGCTCCTCAGTTGCGGACGGCCACGTGAAAGTTCACGATCCGGGGCGGCGCTGAACACCCCGGATCGTGAACCAGTCATCAGAAGGCGTACTGGCCGAAACGTCCCCAGGCGACCACCAGCGCCATAGCCAACAGCACCAGGTTCACCACCACGTTCGGGTATTCCTTCCGGCGGCCATGCGTCACGATGGCGCCGACCATCACCAGCGCGAGTCCGACTGCGGCCAGCGGTACCAGCACTGGTGCGATGTGGACCAGCGGCGGAACGATCAGGCCGATCGCGCCGGCCAGTTCAGCCACTCCGATCAGCCGAATCGCGTTCGGGTCGACCTTTTCGGCCCAGCCCTGTCCGGCGGTGATGAGCTTGTCCTTCGGCACCACCAGCTTCATGACGCCGCTACCGGCGAACACGAATGCCAGCACGCCGGCCAGGATCCACAGTGTCAGGTTCATTTCGAGCTCCTTGGTTCGTAGACGTTGTTGGTCTGCCGCTGTAAACGGACCTTAGTCCACTTCCATTCCCGTTGTCGACACATTTCCCACGGGAACATTCCATCCAGTCGATTGATTGATATGTCATGTAACCACACTCGACTCCCGGAAGGAACCGGTCATGACTGAACGCACCATCGAACTGCTACATCGCAACTTGCAGGAGATCTTCGGCGAAGGCGATCCGGCCCGCCGGCGTGCAGCCATTGCGGAGCTCTACACCGACGACGCCGTGGTCTACCTGACAGAGGGGGCCGTCACCGGGCACGACGCAATCGACACGTTCGCGGGCGAATTACGGGCCACCCACCCGCATTTCGTCTACACACCGCGTGGTGCAGCTCAGGTGGCACAGGACGGCGGAATCCTGGCCTGGGGCTCGGGACCGGCAGGCCAGGCGCCGGTGTATACACCGGCCTGGACTTCATCCAGACTCGCGACGACAAGATCGTCGCGCTCTACGTATTCCTGAATCCCGATCTCGGGTAAGGACTACGCGGTGCCCAGCGGGTTGATGGTCCACGCGATATAGAGCATCACCGCACTGCACGACGCCGTGGTCAGCACATCGATCATCCGGCTGCGCACCACCAACAGACCCGCCCGCTCATCGGTCAAGGTCAGCCGCATCGCCGCGGCCATTCCGACCCCGATCGCCAGCACCAGGGCCCCGCGGCGCCAGTAACCGCCGATCACCAGGACGAAAGCCAAGATGAAAAATCCGCCGACGACCAGGATGGGCCATTGCTCGGCGACCACCCGGCGGGCGAATTCCTTGACCGTCAAGACAGTTTCGCTTCCTCGGCCTCGACGACGTTGGTCAGCAGAAAGGCCCGCGTCAGCGGGCCCACGCCGCCGGGGTTCGGCGACACCGCGCCGGCCACCTCCCACACGTCGGGGTGCACATCGCCGGTCAGCTTGCCGTCCACCCGGCTCACGCCGACATCGACCACCGCGGCGCCGGGCTTGACCATGTCAGCGGTCACCATGTGCGGCACGCCGACTGCGGCGATGATGATGTCGGCCTGCCGGGTCAGCGCAGGCAGGTCACGAGTTCCGGTGTGGCACAACGTCACCGTCGAGTTCTCCGAGCGGCGGGTGAGCAGCAGACCCATCGGCCGGCCCACTGTGACGCCGCGGCCGATCACCACGACGTGTGCCCCGGCCAGCGGAACATCGAACCGGCGCAGCAGGTGCACGATCCCGCGTGGGGTGCACGGCAACGCCGCCGACTTGCCCAGCACCAGCCGGCCCAGATTGGTCGGGTGCAGACCGTCGGCGTCCTTGTCCGGGTCGATGCGCTCCAGCGCGGCGTTCTCGTCGAGATGACGCGGCAGCGGCAGCTGCACGATGTAGCCGGTGCACTCCGGGTTGGCGTTCAGCTCATCGATGACGGCGTTGAGCTCGTCCTGGCTGATGTCCGCCGGCAGATCACGCCGTAGAGAATTGATACCGACTTTCGCGCAGTCGGCGTGCTTACCCCGCACGTAGGCCTGCGAGCCGGGGTCGTCACCGACCAGCACGGTGCCCAAGCCCGGGGTGCGTCCAGCTGCGGTCAGTGCCGCCACCCGCTTCGTCAGATCGGTGAAAATTTCGTCGCGTGTGGCCTTGCCGTCCAGCGTGATTGCACCCACGGCAGCCATTGTGTCAGGCGCAACTGTGTGCTCATTGACACCACCCGGCGCGGCGTGGTCAGCTGCGCTAGTGAACACCCAGCCCGATGTGTCCACTGACGTATTCAGTGAGGCCAAACTCGGTCCGATCACGCTGCGCAACCGGATCATCAAAGCGGCGACGTTCGAAGCGTCGACTCCCAATGCACTGGTCACCGATGATCTGATCCGCTATCACCAGCTGCCCGCGGCCGGTGGCGTCGGCATGACCACCGTGGCCTACTGCGCAGTGGCCCCGGGCGGACGCACCGACGGCTGGCAGATCTGGATGCGGCCCGAGGCGGTGCCCGGGCTGCTTCAGCTCACCGACGCCATCCACGCCGAGGGTGCGGCCATCAGCGCCCAGATCGGCCACGCCGGCCCGGTGGCCAACTCACGCACCAACAAGGCCAAGGCCCTGGCTCCGGTTCGGTTCTTCAACCCGCTGTCGATGCGCTTCGCGAAGAAAGCCACCCGTCAGGACATCGACGACGTGATGGCCGCGCACGCGAACGCCGCCCGGCTGGCCGTCCAGGCCGGGTTCGACGCCGTCGAGGTCCACCTCGGCCACAACTACTTCGCCAGCTCGTTCCTCAGTCCGCTGATCAACCGGCGCACCGACGAGTTCGGCGGTTCGCTGGAGAACCGGGCCAAGGTGGCGCGCGGCACCGTGCAGGCGGTCCGCAAAGCTGTCGGCAACCAGATCGCGGTCATCGCCAAACTCAACATGAGCGACGGTGTGCGCGGCGGCATCCCGATGGAAGAGTCGCTGCAGACCGCCAAGTGGCTGGAAGAGGACGGCGCGCTGGACGCCCTGGAGCTCACCGCCGGCAGCTCGCTGGTCAACCCGATGTACCTGTTCCGCGGCGACGCCCCGGTGAAAGAGTTCGCGGCGAACTTCAAGCCGCCGATCAGCTGGGGCATCCGGATGAGCGGCCACAAGTTCTTCCGTGAATACCCGTATCGCGAGGCCTATCTACTGCGTGACGCGCGCCAGTTCCGGGCCGAGCTGAAGATGCCACTGATCCTGTTGGGGGGCATCACCAACCGCGAGACCATGGACCTGGCCATGGCCGAGGGATTCGATTTCGTGGCCATGGGTCGAGCCCTGCTGGCCGAGCCCGACCTGCTCAATCGGATCAAGGCGGACCGCGGCACCACGTCGGGCTGCACGCACTGCAACCTGTGTATGCCGACGATCTACAGCCACACGCACTGTGTGGTGACAGGTTCGCCTGGCTGACCGATAGAGTTGGTCGCGATGAGTGGACCAGCCGCAGCCCCCGCCCTCACCGTTAGATACGACGGTTCGACACGTACCTTCGCTCCGGGGAATGACGTTGTGGTGGGCCGCGATCTGCGCGCCGACTTCCGTATCGCCCATCCCCTGATCTCGCGCGCCCACGTGGTGCTGCGGTTCGACCACGGGCGTTGGGTCGCCGTCGACAACGGCAGCCTCAACGGCATGTTCTTGAACGGGCAACGTGTCCCGGCCGCCGATCTGCACGACGGCACGGTGTTGAACATCGGCAATCCCGACGGGCCGTTGTTGACCTTCGAGGTCGGCCGGCATCAGGGCCAGGCCGGTTCCCCACCGCCGACCGCAACGACGATGCTGCCTCCGACGTCGCCGACCACCCGGCCGCCGTCGCAGCCGATCGCCCAGCCGCACTATCCCTCCGGACCTCAGCCGCAGTATCCGAGCGGGCCGCAAGCCCAGTACCCGAGCGTGCCACAGCCGCAGTACCCCAGCGGACCCCAAACGCCGTATCCGAGTGGCCCGCAGTCGCAGTACCCGAGTGGCCCGCAGTCGCGGCAGACCGACTTCAACAGCCAGCAGACCCGCATGCAACCCAGCGCGGCCCAACCGGTCTACATACCGCCGGCCGCCAACTCTGCCCCGCCGACGGCCCTCGGTCCCGCCGCCGTATCGCGCCAGCAAGAGGGCAACTTGGGCACCACGATGCTCAAGATCCTGCGGCCCGGCCGGACCGCGGCCATCCCCACCGGTGGCATCAAGATCGGTCGCGCCACCGACAACGAGATCGTCGTTCCCGACGTGCTGGCCTCGCGCCACCACGCCACCCTGGTTCCGGGTCCCGGCGGCACCGCCGAGATCATCGATGCCCGCAGCATCAACGGCACCTTCGTCAACGGCCAGCGCGTGGAGGCCGCTCCGCTACGCGAAGGCGACGTCGTCACCATCGGTAACGTCGACCTGACGTATACCGGCGGCACCCTGGTGCGGCGCACCGCCACCACTGCCGACACCCGTACCGGTGGCCTCGAAGTCCGCGGCTTGACCTGGACCATCGAGGGCAACAAGACGCTGCTGAACAACATCTCGCTGGACGCGCGGCCCGGCACGCTGACCGCGGTGATCGGCCCGTCCGGCGCCGGCAAGTCGACGTTCGCCCGCCAGGTCGCCGGTCTGACCCACCCGACCAGCGGCACCATCACCTTCGAGGGCCACGACATCCATGCCGAGTACGCCTCGCTGCGCTCCCGGATCGGCATGGTGCCGCAGGACGATGTGGTGCACGGCCAGCTGACGGTCAAGCAGGCTCTGATGTACGCCGCCGAGTTGCGGCTGCCCCCGGACACCACCAAGGAAGACCGCGAGCAGGTCGTCATGCAGGTGCTCGAAGAGCTCGAGATGACCCAGCACCTGGAGACCCGGGTCGACAAGCTCTCCGGTGGCCAGCGCAAGCGCGCCTCGGTCGCCTTGGAGCTGCTCACCGGTCCGTCGTTGCTGATCCTCGATGAGCCGACGTCGGGTCTGGACCCGGCGCTCGACCGCGCCGTGATGACGATGCTGCGTCAGCTCGCCGACGCCGGCCGCGTGGTCCTGGTTGTGACGCACTCGCTGACGTACCTGGACGTCTGCGACCAGGTACTGCTGTTGGCACCGGGCGGCATGACGGCATTCTGCGGGTCGCCGAGTCAGATCGGCCCGGAGCTGGGCACCACCAACTGGGCCGATATCTTCAGCACCGTCGCCGGTGATCCCAATGAAGCGCACCGTCGATATCTGGAGCGCACCGGCCCGACGCCCCCGGCGCCCGCCGCTACCGAGGCCGCCGACCTGGGCAAGCCGGCCAAAACCAGCTTGCGACGGCAGTTCTCCACGATCGGGCGCAGGCAGATGCGGCTGATCGTCTCCGACCGCGGTTACTTCATCTTCCTGGCGCTGCTGCCGTTCATCATGGGCGTGCTGTCGCTGTCCGTGCCCGGCAACGTCGGGTTCGGCGTACCCGACCCGCGCGGCGATGCCCCCAATGAGCCGGGCCAGATCCTGGTGCTGCTCAATGTCGGTGCCATCTTCATGGGCACCGCGCTGACCATTCGTGACCTGATCGGCGAACGGGCGATCTTCCGGCGCGAGCAGGCGGTCGGATTGTCCACCAGCGCTTACCTTTTGGCCAAGGTGTGCATCTACGCGATCTTCGCGGTGGTGCAATCGGCCATCGTCACGGCGATCACCGTTGCCGGAAAGGGCGGGCCGACCAAGGGCGCGGTGCTGCTGGGCAACGGCACGCTGGAGTTGTTCGTAGACATGGCAGCCACCACGGTGACCGCCGCGATGGTCGGCCTGGCGTTGTCGGCGCTGGCCAAGTCCAACGAGCAGATCATGCCGCTGCTGGTGGTCGCGGTGATGAGCCAGCTGGTGTTCTCCGGCGGCATGATCCCGGTGACCGGCCGCATCGTGCTGGACCAGCTGTCCTGGATCACTCCGGCCCGCTGGGGCTTCGCATCATCGGCGTCCACGGTGGCGCTGCGCGATCTGGTGCCCCCGCCGATCACCCAGAAGGACGCACTGTGGGACCACACCCTGCGGTCGTGGTTGTTCGACATGGGCATGCTGTTCGGATTGTCGCTGGTCTACGTCGGCTTCGTGCGGTGGAAGATCCGGCTCAAAGCGGGCTAGTTCGCGGACGCGGCCGATCCCCGGCATCCCCCACAGTGCGTCCGGCTGCGGGCCGTCAACTTTTGTTGACAATGTCAACAAAAGTTGACGCCTTCGGATCGAACGGCGACACCAGACAAGTCATGGCGCCTGACGAATTCGACTCGTCAGGACGACAAATCCAGCCCGTGCGCTACCGCATAGGCGATCGCCTGGTCCACATCGATACGAGCGCCCCGCGCCGACGCCGTGGTCCAGAAGGTGGCATCGACCCGCGCGCCACGTAGGTCGGCCTGCTCGAACTTCGCGTTCTGACAGCGGGCGCCCAACAGGTCTGTGCCCCGCAGCACCGCCTTGCGCAGATCGGTGCCGACCAACGACGCCTCGGCAAGC
This sequence comes from Mycobacterium sp. MAA66, assembly GCF_041261665.1. Classification (NCBI taxonomy): domain Bacteria; kingdom Bacillati; phylum Actinomycetota; class Actinomycetes; order Mycobacteriales; family Mycobacteriaceae; genus Mycobacterium; species Mycobacterium sp. MAA66. The sequence continues at coordinate 140,408 of NZ_JBGCCC010000002.1, forward strand.
CGGCAGTCCGACAGATCCACCGAGCGCAGGTCGCAGCCGGCCAGCACAGCCAGCCGCAGATCCACCTCGACCATGGTGATCGGCCGCAGCGAGCATTCGGTGAACGTCGACCCCAACAACGTGCAGTGCCGGAAGATGCTGTGCGCCAATGATGTCCGCCGGAATGTGCAGTTGCGGAATGCCGATCCGGTGTGTTCGGACTCGGTCAGGTCGACGCCGCTGAAATCGCAATCGGTGAACACCACCCGCTCGGTGCGCAGCCGACTCAAGTCGCCGTCGTATTCGTCGCGGAAGACCACACCGTCGAATTCCCGGTCAACCCAATGCTCGTCGGTGTCAGTCACGGCTTCGTACGATATCGCCATGCCCGTTTCACGCCGCGGCTTCCTCGCCTTGTCGGCTACCGCACTGGCCGCCACGGCGGCGCCAGCCCCTGCAAAAGCCGACGGCACCAAGATGATCGACTTCGCGCAGCGTCTGGTGCCGGTGGACCAGGTAGCCGCAGCGGGCTACGCCGGGGTGATCGTCTACGTCTCAGAGCTCCGTCCCGGCGCAACCTTCGACTTCAAGCCGGTGACCCGCGCCTACGCCGACGCCCTACGCGCCGCGGGCCTGCACGTGGTCAGCGTCTACCAGTACGGCAAGCCGGGCTGGGTCAACAGCCCGTCGGACTTCACCCGGGGCTTCGACGGCGGGGTGGCCGACGCCCGCACCGCATTGAACCTGCATACCGCGGCCGGTGGTCCCGCCACCGCCCCGATCTTCTTCAGCGTCGACGAGGACATCGACGCACCGACGTGGAAAAGCACTGCGCTGCAATGGTTCCGAGGCATCAACTCAGTGCTTGGAGTGCAGCGCACCGGCATCTACGGTGGCGCCCGCCAGGTCACCTGGGCGGCCGACGACGGTGTCATCGGCCAATCCACCAGTCCCGGATACCGGTGGGCCTGGCAGACCAAGGCCTGGTCGGGCGGACAACGTGCGCCAATGGCGGTGCTGTTTCAGTCGACGGTGGTGACGGCGCAGGATCCCGGGACCATGATCGGCGACATCCACGTCGACGAAGACAACATCCTGGCGGCCGACTTCGGCCAGTGGGATCTGGCTCGTTAGGCGGATGCGCCCAGCTTCATCAACGCGTACTCGGTGACCGTGATCAACGCATTGCGCGCCGACCGCTGGTCGCGCGCGTCGACCGAGACCACCGGAATGTGATCGGCCAACGCCAGCGCCGTGCGCACCGCGTGACCGGGATGCCGTGGCGCACCGGCGAATTCATTGACGGCAACGATGAACGGCAACCCACGCGCCTCGAAGAAGTCGACTGCGGCGAAGCTGTCCTGCAGCCGGCGGACGTCGACCAGGATGATCGCCCCGATCGCGCCGCGTACCAGGTCGTCCCACATGAACCAGAACCGGCGCTGCCCCGGCGTGCCGAACAGGTACAGGACCAGGTCGTCGGCCAGCGTGATGCGACCGAAATCCATCGCGACGGTGGTGGTGCTCTTGTCCGGGGTACCGGCCAGAGCATCCACGCCCGCGGAGGCCGTGGTGACGATCGCCTCGGTACGCAGCGGCATGATCTCCGACACCGAGCCGACGAACGTCGTCTTACCAGCACCGAACCCACCCGAGACGACGATCTTGGTCGACGCGGGGCCGTGCCGGTCAGAGCGCTCGTAGGCCACGCAGTGTCCTTCCTATCAAGTCACGCCGGTCCTCGATGCTCGCCTGATCGCCGAGCGTGGCATGTACTTGAAGATAACCCTGCGAGACCAAGTCACCGATCAGCACACGCGCAACACCGAGTGGGATTGCCAACTTTGCCGCGATCTCGGCCACCGAAGGCCGGGCCGTACCCAGTTTCAGGATCATCGAGCGCACGTCGCCGCCGGGCCAGGGCGGTGCGGGCATGCCCTCGCGAGTGTGGATCGGCGCTTCCCATGACAGCTCGACGCCGGTGCTGGTACGCCCCGCGGTCAGGGTGTAGGGCCGCACCAGACTCGGCTGGTCACCGGACAACTCCGGTTCCCAGGGGTCGAGTGGGCGGTCCATCGCTGGCCTATGGCGGTTAGCCCGTGCCGTGCACGGATTGGGCAGAGGTTCGGCGGGCGGACTGGACGACGGTGCCGACGCGCTCGACCAGGATCGCCATCTCGTAACCGATCTGCCCGATATCGCAGGATCGCGCGGCCAGTGTCGCCAGGTTGGATCCGTCGCCGACCCGCATCAACAACAGGTAGCCGTTCTGCATCTCGACCACCGACTGCATCACGTGCCCGCCGTCGAAGAGCTGCGCGGCACCCGAGGCCAGGCTGGCCAGCCCGGAGGTCACGGCGGCCAGCTGGTCGGCGCGTTCGGTCGGCATGTGCTCGCTGGCGGCCATCAGCAGACCGTCCGCCGAGACCAGGATGGCGTGCGACACCCCGGACACCTCGCGGGCGAACTTGGACACCAGCCAGTCCAGCGACTCACGTTGCTGGGTCATGGCGTGCTCCCGGTGTCGTTGGCTTGCGACCGGCCGGCCTGCACTCCGCCGAAATGACTGCTGAAGCTGGCCCGTACTGCCTCAGGATCTCGCACCGGTTCATCATCCGTGGTGCTTTCGCCGGCAACCTCATCGGGGGCACCCGGCACCAGCCGAGCCCCGGGCTGACGTACCGGCAGGCCTTCATCGGTGCGTTCGACCACCGGCGCCTCGTCGGCCGCGGCCGCCGCAGACCAACCGTGGTCCCACACCGACTTCCAGTCCAGATCCGTACTGTGCGCCAACTCGTTCGGATCGTCGATCAGCCACTCGGACAACATCTTCTGGAAAATGGCGTCCTCACTTCCCGCAGTCGCCGAAGACTTCGGCTGCTGCTCCGCCGGCGCTTGCGGCGCTTCCGGTTGTTCGGTCACCCGGCTCCGCGCGGCGAAGAACGACGCGGTGTTGGTCGGCGCGCCGGCCGCGGCGGGCGACTCGACGATGCCGCTGGAGCCCGGATTGCGTTGCGGTAGAGCCAGACCCGACAGGTCGATCGAATGGCCTTCGTCGACAGCCGGTGCGGCCGCGGCCACCGGTTCGATGATCGGGGCGAAGCCCTGATGGTCGGTGTCGAGGTCCGGATCGGGCTCGACACCGGCGTTGGGGTCGGCATCCCAGTGCTGCAGCGGTTCAGGTCCGCCGACCAGCAAGGCATAGGGCACCCGGACCTCGGCGGTGGTACCCGAACTTCCGTCGACGGCGCCGCGCAGCCGCACGTCGACCCCATACCGGGCGGCCAGCCGGCCGACCACGAACAGGCCCATGTGCCGGGCGGTGTAGGCGTCGATCTCTCCGCCCGAGCGCATCCGGATGTTCGCCATGCGCAGGTCGGCGTCGGTCATGCCGAGGCCGGCATCGCGGATCTCCAGCACCAGTGCGCCGTCGGAGGCGTGCCCACCTGTCACCTGCACCTGCGACGAGGGCGGTGAGTTGCGCAATGCGTTGTCGAGCAATTCGGCCAGCACGTGCACCAGATCGGAGGCCAGCGTTCCGTGGATCTCGGTGTCGGGCACCGTCTCTGCGACCACCCGCGCGTAGTCCTCCACCTCGGAGGCCGCGGCGTTGATCAGCGCCGGCAACGGCACCGAATCTGTTTGCTCGCGTGGGGCATTCGCGCCGGCCAACACCAGCAGGTTGGCACCGTTGCGTCGCATCCGGGTGGCCAGATGGTCCAACCGGAACAGGCTGTCCAGTCGCTGCGGATCCTGCTCGTCGCGTTCCAGTTGATCGATCACCGACAGCTGCTGGTCCACCAGGGATCGGTTGCGTCGCGACAGTGTTTCGAACATGTCGCCGACCTGCAACTGCAGGCGGCTCTGCTCACCGGCCAGCAGCACGGCCTGCTCGTGCAGTTCGTCGATAGCGTGGGCGACCTGACCGACCTCCTCGGTGGTGTACACCGGCAGCGGACGCACCGCCGGCGGGTCACCACCGGCTCGCATCGCGTCGAGTTCGCGGACCAGGTCCTGATGGGCGACCCGCAGCGCGCCGTCACGCAGCATCCGCAACGGACGCACCAGCGAACGGGCCACCAGCAGCACCAGCAGGATCGTCAACAGCATGGCGGCGGCGACGAACACCGAATCCCGCATCGCGGTGCTGCGCTTGGCGGCGGCCTGATCGTCGACCGCCGAGGTCACCGATTTCGCGGCACCGGCGATCAACGAGTTGGCGATATCGCTGGTGGTCTTGATGGACTGGGTCAGATCCGGGTTGTCGACCAGCGTCACGCCCGGGTCGGACATCATGGCCATCCGTTTGACCATTTCCTGCTGCAGCGTGCGCGCATCGGGCGAACCGACGCCGAGCAGCTCGCTCATCCCGAACAACGTCGACGGTTCGGTACCGGCCAGGGTCGTCATCGAATTGCGCAGTTCCGGATCGGGCAGTTCGCCGCCCTGATTGACCAGCAACTGCTGCATCATCATCTGGCCGCGGGCGCCGACCGCGCGGCTCAGGCCTTGGGTCTGCGCACGGATCTTCGCATCATCGATACGCACCGATCCGTTGATGGCATCTTCGGCGGTCAGCAGGATGGGCGCATAACTCGTGACCCGCTCGCGCAGCCCGACGCCGCCCGCGGCGACCTTGTCCAGTAGCCCTTGCCCGCCGGCCAGGAGCGTCGTGATGCCACCCCGCACATCTGGAGTGACGTCGGTGGTGCCCAGTTGATGTTCCAGTTCCGACTTGCTGTTGGCGAATGAAGCGGTCGCAGCCTGGGCATCGGCTCCGGTGGAGCTGGCCAACAGCGCCGCATCCAAGGCCGACATGTAGTTCTCGATCGTCGGCACCATGTTGGCGCGATCAGCCGCCACGCGCAGGTCGGCCGCGCCGGTCCAGCCGTCATAAATACGCAGGCCACCGAGGGTTCCCGCCAGCGCCAGCGGAACGAAGGCGATCGCGAAGACCTTCCAGCCGACCGGCCAGTTCGACAGTGCCCACCGCGGGGGCTTGCGCACCGGCGGGTCGGTGAGGTCGTCGGCCGCCAGCTCCGGTTCGTCGAACGACGTCATCGCGGCCCGGCCTGGTGATGGGCCGCGGAGCCGCTATTCGCTATTGACGCCTGATTCATATGGCTTCCCTGCCGGTGGTGCCCACGCGGGTATGCGCTTCCGCTGGCAATTTGGTGAAGTATGGCAGCGACGAACAGGGGTTTCTAGATATGTCACAGACTCCAGGGAGTTCGTGACCGAGGTGTTGCACAGTTGCGTTCCACAGCCCCGCGCAAATGCGACCCGCCAAGACCGGATAATTCGGCCATGCTCCGAGTGCTGTTCTACTCCCCGCGGATCGCACCCAACACGGGAAACGCGATCCGGATGGTCGCCGCCACCGGGGCCGAGCTGCACCTTGTCGAACCGCTGGGCTTCGACCTGTCCGAGCCGAAGCTGCGCCGCGCCGGGTTGGACTATCACGACCTGGCGGTGGTCACCGTCCATCCGGATCTTTCCAGCGCGTGGCAGGCGCTGATGCCGGCGCGGGTATTCGCCTTCACCGCGCATGCGCCGTCGTCGTTCGCCGACGTGGCCTACCAAGCCGGTGATGTGCTGATGTTCGGCCCCGAGCCCACGGGGTTGGATGCGGCGACGTTGGCCGACCCGCACATCACCGCCCAGGTACGCATTCCGATGCTGCCCGGGCGGCGATCGTTGAATCTGTCGAACGCAGCCGCAGTGGCTGCGTACGAGGCCTGGCGTCAGCTCGGTTTCGCCGGCGGCATCTGACACCTTGCGTCGAAACTACGGTTTCTGGCGAGAAAATCGTCGAAACCCGTCACAAACCGTAGCGTCGGCGCAGATTGAGGCCGGTTCAGCTCACCAGGTGTCCCAATGCGTGAGCTGCTCGGCAGGCAGCCGCTGTGCCTTCTTGAAGTCGGTGCCCTTGGTGTACGCGATCGGGAACAGCCCGCCCTGGGTGTAACGCTCGAACGGGAGGCCCAGGATCTCAGCGGCCTGCTTCTCGCCGTCGCCGATCAGGTGCAGCGTCGTCCATGCCGAGCCCAGCCCGCGGGACCGCAGCGCCAGCATGAAGCTCCACACGGCCGGCAGCAGCGAGCCCCAGTACGACGCCTGCATTCCGGCGTCGGCGCCCTCGGGCCGGCCCTCCAGACACGGGATCAGGAAGACGGGGGCCTTCTCGAGGTTCTCGTTGAGGTACTTGGCCGAGCTCACCACCGCGCCAGCGCGGTCATCGCGGGCGTCGCCGCGCTCCGGTGTCGGCATGGCCAGATACGGGGTGCCGCTGGCGCGGTAGATGTCGGCCAGCGCCTTCTTCTTGGCCTCGTCCTCGACGAACAGGAACTGCCAGCCCTGGGCGTTGGACCCCGTCGGTGCCTGCAGCGCCAGATCCAGACACTCCATCAAAACCTCACGCGGCACCGGCTTGTCGAAATCCAGGCGCTTGCGCACCGATCGGGTCGAGGTCAGAACGTCGTCGGCGGTGAGATTCAGATTCATGGCCGCAGACTACCGCCAACCACAAGCCCACCTAAGCAAATGGCCGATGACCGGGAAAATCCTGGTCAGGCCAACGACTTTCGCTTGCTAGGGCGCCACCGCCCGGCACATCAGCTCGACCACCGTCCGGCAATAATGCTCGTCGACGGGCTCACGGGTGAGCAGTACCCGCATGTTGATCGGGGCCAACAGCATCTGTAGGACCGTCCGCGTATCGACGTCCTGACGCATCTCGCCGCGCGCCATAGCCCGGGCGAAGATGTCCTGTACCACCGCCGATCGGAGCAGCCATACCTTTTGACGGACGGCGACGCGCAATCCCGAGCGGTCCGGTATCACCAACGCACCCTGGATCTTGCGTCCCGGTTCGGAGCTGATGTACTCCGCCATGGCCATCGCCATGGCGGTCAGGTCGCCGGCCAGTGAACCGGTATCCGGCGAGACGTAGGAACGCCCCGGCCACTCCACCAGGACCTCGAGCAGCAGCGCTTCCTCGTCGCTCCAGTACGTATCGATCACGGCTTGGTCGATACCGTGGCGGGCGGCCAGGTTCTCCACGCTGAAACGTTCGATACCCCAACGGGTCACCTCGTCGAACGCAGCGGCGAGCACTCGCTTACGCGCGGCGTCCGGCTCGCCGTCTGGACTTTCCGACACCGCCATCATCCCCCTGTCAGATCCTCAAGCTGATCGACTGAGCGATATTACAACCAGGCGCCGACACGGCAGGGCCGTGTGGGGCAGCCCGGTTCAGTGCCGGGGCAGCTTCATGACTGCGCGCACGACGGGCACCAACGACTTCTGCCAAAGAGTGGCCGGCATCCCCAGCGGCGGGTCCAGGTTGATCACTCGGGCGGTCGAAATGGTCTGTGACTCAACATACTTGAGCAGGCCTTCGGCGCCGTGCCGGCGGCCGACGCCGGAGATCCCCATGCCGCCCATCGGGGCACCGAGGCTGCCCCAGGCCAGGGCATAGCCCTCGTTGACGTTGACGGTCCCGGACCGCAGTCGGGCCGCGATCCGCTCGCCCTCTACGGGCGTAGCCGCCCACACACTGGCGTTGAGTCCGTATTCGGTGTCGTTGGCCTTCTCGATCGCTTCCTCGACATCGGCAACCGGGTAGATCGAGACCAACGGTCCGAACGTCTCGTTGGTCGCGCACTCCATATCCGCACTGACGTCGGCGAGCACGGTGGGCTCGTAGAACAGCGGACCGATGTCCGGCCGGGCGTTACCGCCGGCAATCACCTTGGCGCCCTTGACCTTTGCATCATCGACGTGACCAGAGACGGTCTTGAGCTGCCCCTCGGAGATCAGGCTGCCCATGTCGTCGGAGAAGTCGTACGCGGTACCGAGCTTCATATTGCGCACCGCCGCACCGAACTTCGTGGTGAATTCCTCGGCGATTGCCTGCTCGACGTAGATCCGCTCGATCGAGATGCACAGCTGTCCGGCATTGGAGAAGCAGGCCCGCAGCGCCGCCTTGGCCACCTTGCTCAGATCCGCACCGCGGGTCACGATCATCGCGTTCTTGCCGCCGAGCTCGGCCGAGAAGCCGATCAGCCGACGGCCGGCGTGCTCGGCGAGCTGGCTTCCGGTGGCCGACGAACCGGTGAACATCAGATAGTCACAGTTGTCGGCGATGGCTGTACCCACCACCGAGCCCGGACCCGGCACCACCGCGTAGAGATGTCGCGGCAGCCCGGCCCGGTACAGCAGCTCGGCGCATGCCAGCGCACAGTAAGGCGTCTGACTGTCCGGCTTGACCACCACCGCATTGCCGGCGACCAGCGCGGGTACCGCATCCGACACGGTCAACGTCATGGGGTAGTTCCAGGGCGAGATGACGCCGACCACGCCCTTCGGCTGGTACGAGACGGTGGTCTTGTTCAGGCCCGGGAGCAACCCCGGAACCCGCTTGGGCTTGAGCAGCCCCGGCGCCACCTTCGAGTAGTAGTCGGCGTTGGCGATCAGGTCGATCACTTCTTCCTGGGCCGCCCACCGCGCCTTGCCGGCTTCGGCCTGCAGCAGGTCCATCAGGAACTCGCGATTCTCGGTGACCAGATCCCGATAACGGGCGATCACCTGAGCCCGGTCAGCGACCGGTCGGGCGGCCCAATCACGCTGCGCTGCACGTGCTTTCACGAAGGCAGTCTCAGCATCGGCAGCCGTCGCGACCGGGATGACGGCCAACGGCTTGCCGGTGAAGACCTCGTCGATGGTCCGGGTCGGCCGGGCCTCGGGATCTTCGATCGCGGCCAATTCGCGCAGACGGTCGAAAACCGATGCTGATGGTGCAGGCATGATGGCTCCCCTGAGTCGGTCGCGGATGTGCAGTGATGCAGTACCGGCGGTCTCGGCTAACACTACGGGACAGACAACTGCCGTCCACCTGTTGAGCATTTTACAAAAACGGCCATATGTCAATAATTTGGGCAAAGCCACTTGATCTGTCTGGGTATGTTTTCACTGGAAGTCTCGCGACTTGGCCGTCACTTGCAGATCGAGCGGACCCATCCGATCCGCCAGCAGGGTGACCGCGCCACTGGCGTTCTGCACGATGCCCCGTACCACCAGCGCCGTCGCGGTCTGCGCCAGACGTCGGTGCCGCGCCCACACCCCTGGCACGCACAACACGTTGACCATCCCGGTCTCGTCCTCGAGGTTGACGAACGTCACCCCCTGCGCAGTAGCCGGACGCTGCCGGTGAGTCACCGCTCCGGCCACCAGAATCCGGGTGCCGTCAGGTACATCCAACAACCGATTCGCGGGCACCACGCCCCGCGCGTCCAACTCCGCGCGCAGGAACTGGGTGGGATAGCTGTCCGGGGAGACCCCGGTGGCCCACACGTCGGCGGCCGCCAGTTCCAGCGCGCTCATGCCGGGCAGAGGCGGCACGTGCGAAGACGACCCCACACCGGGCAGCCGGTCTGGACGTTCGGTGGCCGCCGCGCCGGCCGCCCACAGTCCTTCGCGCCGAGCGATCCCGAAACAACCCAGTGCACCGGCAGTGGCCAGCGCCTCGGTCTGCGGGACCGACAGCTGCACCCGGCCGGTCAGATCGAGCAAAGTACCGTACGGCCCGTTGACTTTTCGCTCCTCGACGATGCGCTGCGCCAACTCGTCACCGATGTGCCGGACCGCGCCCAACCCCAACCGCACCTCGGTCCCCTGGTTTTCACACGTCGCATACGCCAGTGAAGCGTTCAGATCCGGGCCGTGCACCACCACTCCGTGCCGACGGGCATCGGCCACCAACGATTGCGGCGAGTAGAACCCCATCGGCTGGGCCCGCAGCAGGGCCGCACAGAACAGCGCAGGGTGATGCAACTTGAACCAGGACGAGGAGAACACCAGTGAGGCGAAACTCAGCGCGTGACTCTCCGGGAAGCCGAAATTGGCGAAGGCTTCGAGCTTTTCGTAGATCCGGTCGGCCATCGGCCCGGTGATGTCGTGCAGTTCGCGCATACCGTCGTAGAACCGGCCGCGTAGCTCGCGCATCCGTTCGGTAGACCGTTTGGAGCCCATGGCCCGGCGCAGCTGGTCGGCTTCGGCCGGGCTGAAACCGGCGCAGTCGACGGCCAGCTGCATGAGCTGTTCCTGAAACAGCGGCACCCCCAGCGTCCGCCCCAGCGCCGGCTTCATCGAATCATGTTCGCAATCCGGCTCTTCCAAGCCGTTGTGCCGCCGGATGTACGGATGTACCGACCCACCCTGAATCGGCCCGGGCCGGATCAGCGCCACCTCGACCACCAGGTCGTAGAACTTCTCGGGTTTCAACCGGGGCAGGGTGGCCATCTGCGCCCGGGATTCAACCTGGAACACCCCGACCGAATCGGCCCGCTGCAGCATCTCGTACACCGCGGGCTCGGACAGATCCAGCTTGGCCAGGTCGACCTCGATGCCCTTGTGCTCCTCGGCCAGATCGATCATGTAGTGCAGAGCCGAGAGCATGCCCAGCCCGAGCAGGTCGAACTTCACCAAACCGATTGCCGCACAGTCGTCTTTATCCCACTGAAGCACACTTCGATTTTCCATCCGGGCCCACTCCACCGGACACACGTCGGCAATCGGGCGGTCACAGATCACCATGCCGCCGGAGTGAATCCCCATGTGCCGCGGCAGATTCTTGATCTGCAACGCCAGATCGATCACCTGACCCGGAATATCCTCGACGTCCGGAGAGTCCGCGAGCCCATTCCATCGGCTGATCTGCTTGCTCCAGGCGTCCTGCTGCCCTTGCGAAAAGCCAAGGGCCCGAGCCATGTCCCGAACCGCGCTGCGGCCGCGGTAGGTGATGACGTTGGCCACCTGCGCGGCGTAGTCCCGGCCGTATTTCTCATAGACGAACTGGATGGCCTCTTCACGGCGGTCCGATTCGATGTCGATGTCGATGTCCGGGGGGCCGTCGCGGGCCGTGGACAGAAACCGCTCGAACAGCAGCTCGTACTTGACCGGATCCACATTGGTGATGCCGAGGGCGTAGCAGACCGCCGAATTGGCCGCCGACCCCCGGCCCTGACACAGAATGTCGTGGTCCCTGCAGAACTTGGTAATGCTGTGCACCACCAGGAAGTAACCCGGGAAGTTCAGCTCCTCGATGATTTTCAGCTCGTGCTCGATCTGTTCGTACGCCTCGGCTTCCTCCGATGCGAGGCCGTAGCGCCGAGCCGCCCCCTTGGCCACCAACTTGCGCAGCCAACTGACCTCGGTGTGCCCGGCCGGTACCTCGAACGGCGGCAATTGCGGTGCGATCAAACGCAATTCGAACGCACACTGCTCCCCCAGTTCGGCGGCCGCAGTTACCACATCCGGACAGTGGGCGAACAACCGCGCCATCTCATCGCCTGATCGCAGGTACGACCCACCCAGCGGGGCCAGCCAACCCTCCGCGGCATCCATCGAGTTACGGGCCCGGATGGCACCCATCGCCATGGCCAGCTTTCCGCGTTCGGGTGCGGCGAAATGCGCTGCGGTGGTGGCGATGACGTCCAGGCCGAACCGCGGCGCCAGCGCGGCCAGCACGGCGTTCTGCTCGTCGTCGTACGGATGCCCATGGTGAGTCAACTCGACGCTGACCCGATCCGCGCCGAATCGCTCCACCAGATCGGCCAGTGCTTCACCCGCCGCCTCGGCACCTCCCGTCGACAATGCTTGGCGCACATGACCTTTGCGGCACCCGGTGAGAATGTGCCAGTGCCCGCCGGCGGCCTCGGTCAGCCGGTCGAGGTCGTAGCTCAGCACCCCCTTCTCGCCACCGGCCAGGTGGGCCCGGGCCAATTCCCGGGACAACCTCCGGTAGCCCTCCGGCCCGCGGGCCAGTACCAGCAGATGCGGCCCGGGTGGATCGGGAAGCTCGGTGCGGGCGGTGTTACTGAGCGAGAGTTCAGCACCGAAAACCGTTGCCATGTCAAGTTCTTTGGCTGCTTCGGCGAAGCGTACGACGCCATAGAGACCGTCGTGGTCGGTCAGCGCGATGGCCCGCAGATCCAGCCGGACGGCCTCCTCCACCAGTTCTTCGGGGGTGCTGGCGCCGTCCAGAAAGCTGTACGCGGAGTGGGCGTGCAACTCGGCATACGGAACCGACACACCGGACCGTCGTGGACGTTCCGCCGGCCGATACTCCCCGCGCTTACGCGACCAGGCCGGACTGTCCCCGCCATCGGCAAAAGGCTCCGGGGATGCACCGGCCAACCGCGGTTTGCCCTCAAGCACCCGCTGCATCTCCGCCCAGCCCGGCGGTCCGTTGTGCCAACCCACCAAACCAGCATATCGAACAAACGTTCGATATGCTGGCGGTTGCGCTTCGGTCTAGTGCGACGTGCCGTGATGGACGGTACGGCCCGAGGTGTTGGCCTGCGCCGGCGTCTGCGATTTGGCGGCGCCCGGCTGGTCCGGCTTCGCGTGATCCTTCTTGTCTTTCTTGCCGTGGTCACCGGAAGTACCCGAACCGGACTGCGGGTTAGAAGACGAAGAGCCGACCCCGATGCCACTACCCGAAGAGGTGGCGCCCGCAGTCGCGGCGGCCACTGCGACCGACTTGACCGCCCGACCGGTCGTCAAGGTAGCCGACGCGGCTTTGGGCTTTGCGGCTGCCGCGACCGCCCCGGCGTGCGGCGCCGCACTGGCTGCAGCCCCGACCAGGGAGCCGAGACCAGAGGTCAGGGCCTTGACGAAACTTGCCACCGCGGCGGCGATTCCGGAGACCACGTGTTGCACGAAGCTGACGACGCCAGAGACCAGACTTGAGACAGCGGAGCTCAAAGCCTGGACCACGGCACCGATGCCGGTCACGACGGAACCGACAGCGCCGACTGCGGTAGCCGCCGCGGGATGGGCGACGATCCAGGCTTCGACGACGGCAACGGCAGACTTGGCGGTCCAATTGTCGGTGAACAGCCCCAAGTTGTCGCCCTGGCTGTCATCGAGCAGTGAGTAGAGGAACATCGGGCCGACGCCGGCCAGGTTCGACCAGGTGGTGAGGAAATCCTGGATATATGCAGCCTGTTGGGCCTGGCCGCCCGAATCCGCAGACGACTCCCCGTATTCGGTGGCCCAGATCAGTTTGGCGGCATCGCCATTGGCGTTCATCAGCGCGCGCAGTGCCTCGAGCTGATCGATGGCCGAGTTCGCGAACGTGGTACCGGCCGAGAAGGTGCTGGTGTCGTTGTACGGGTGGAATGAGAGCGCGTCGAAGTACCCTTCGGCACCGGCGGCGTACATCTGCTGCAGGAAGGTGACCGGGTTGATGGTCAGAGTTCCGATCGAGATGCCCGCCCCGAGCACACCGCCGACGACGGTGATGTTGGGGTCGGCAGCTTTGATCGCGCTGTAGGCGTCTTTCAGCAATTGGGTGTAGTCCGCGGCGTTCGGCGTGGGGTACCAACCGGTGTAGCCGTTGGGTTCGTTCCAGACCTCGATCGCCGAGATCTTGCTGGTGTACCGGGACGCGACAGCTGCCGCAAAGGAGGCGTACGCGGCATCCGCCGAGGCGTTGGGCTGGGCGTCCGGGATCAGGCCGTTGTTGCTGTAGCTGCTCGCCCAGGTCGGGGTGCTGGTGATGTCGGCGTCGACCGCGATGCCGTATTTGGCCGCGGTGTTGAGAAGCTGGTCGGCCTGGGCCCAGCTGTACGTACCGTCGGTCGGCTCCATCGCTTCCCACGGCAGCAGCACCCGAATCTGCGTGACACCCATGGTCTGCAATTCGGACATCGCGGTGTTCAGATCGCTCTGGCCCATGAAATAGAGGCTGGATTCCGAGACGCCCACGGCACTCGACGCGGTGTCGATCGTCGCCGCCAGTTCGACCTGCTCGCTTCGAGTGGCGAACCCCGGGTCAGCGGGCGGATGCAGACTCGCCGAGGCAGCGATGACCGCGACAGTGAGAGCGGGCACCGAATACGTGTTGATGATGCGGAGAAGGTTGCGGTGTGCAGGCATGGCGTTTCCCCAACTTGCTGCATTGATACATCGGTCCGCAGAAGAGGAAGGCCTTCAACTTCAATGGTGTTGCTCCAATGCATCAGTAGTAGACCCTTTTGACGTCATCGTCAATCAGTTTGCGGTGTCGCAAGAATTGCAACCCGAACAAACGCCCAAACGAACTATTAGTATCAAAAATTCACGAATTTTGGCGATTGCCAAATAATTCACCACAGATAGCGATTCAACTCATTTATGCAGTTGAAGACGTATTTATTGTCGCCCAAGCCGATGTCAACGATAGCTCGTAGCCGACCAGCGAAGCGTCGAACAGATCAACCCGGCACCCAGCGCCAACCGCTCAGGTCCGGGTCACCGGAAAGATTGCCACAGGCCATGGTTCTTCGTGCATATCCACGATCCTGCGTCGTGGTGGGTCCATTCGCTGTATGCGGTCTCGGATATCGCACCCGGTAGCCCAAGTCTGTTGATCGGTAGTCGCTGCGGAATCAATGATGATTTGCTCCGCGAACTGGGCGCAGCCCCATAAATCCGCTGCCAGGCACCTCGGCTACTTCAGTGGTCTGCTAGGCGGGCAGCGCTGCCTGCGCCCGCCGCCGATACCAGGCGCTCCATCCGAACAGCCCTCCGATGACTCCAGCGGCGAGCAGATTCGAACCGACCACCGCATCGTCGGCAGGCAGGGCCAGCACCAGCGGAATACGAGCTAGCGCCTCACCGATCAGGCCGACACCCCAGACCACTGCGATCACCGTGAACCGGCGACGGAACCCGCGCTCGGCAGCCCAGCGAGTCCTGAGCTCGGTCTGGCGTTCGGTGTCGTCTCCCGCCGCGCGCAGCACCGCCACATAGGTGAGCGGCCGGTCGATCAGGGCGCTGACCAGAAAGACCAATCCGGTGACCGCAGTGGTCACCGAATCCTTCAGCAGCACCGCCCCCGGGGTCTGGAAGTACATGCTCAGGACCAAGCCGACCGCGAAACCGAGCAACAGCAGAATCGACAAGCCGTCGATAGAGCGTCGCCGTACTGCCACCCATATCGTTCGGACGGCGGCGCACACCGACCCACAGATCAGCGCCACCACCGGGCCGGCGCCTGCCGCCCGCGCCCCGTAGTACACCGTCAGCGCGGGCATCACATCCCACAACAGACTGCGTAGGAGAACTACGAGGCGCATCTGCGATCCGCGTCGGTCGGTCGACGCGGCGCTGTCCAGAGTGTCCGACGCGCATGGCTCTTGAGTCATATGAACATGGTGTGCGCCGGCGCGTGCCCAGCTGATCAACCGGCGGGTGGAGATTCGGGTGGAAACTCGGATCCGGAACCACAGCGTTCACGCGGGTCTTGACACACTGATGTGATGCGCGCACGTTCGGTACTGGTCGTCGTGGTGGTCGCGCTGACCGCGGCGCTGGCAGCCGGCGACATCGCGCGACATTGCTCGGTGGCGGCCATCGGTTGCGGGATCGCCGGCGTCGCCGTCTGGTACGCAGCTCCGATGCGCCGCGACGACCCCTGGTGGCGCTACGTATTCGGCACTGCCACTGCGGCATTGGGGCTGTGGGGCACACTGATCGGGTCGGCGGCGGCCACCGTACCGTTGGCGGCCGGCGTGGCGGTGGTGGTAGGCATCGCTCCAGCGGTGGTACCCCTGTTCGCCGCGGCGGCCCTCGCACTGTCGGCGATCGCCGCCATCGCAATGGCCGTCGGATCTGCCCGGGTATCCGACAGCGCGTCGGTGGTGGTGCCCGTGGCGCTCGGCACGATTCTCGCCCTGGTTCGCCGCGAAGCCGCACACCAGCGTCGGCGCGATCACCAGCTGCATCGGCTGGAACTGACCAGCGCAGCGGCCGACGAACGCACCCGCATCGCCAGGGATTTGCACGACGTCCTGGCACATTCGTTGGGGGCGTTGGTGATCCAACTCGACGCATTGGCCATGGTCGCCGCTCACGAGCAACAGGCCGGTCCGCAGTTGGTCAAGCGCATCACCGATGCCCGGGGCCTGGCCGAGGACGGATTGGCCGATGCCCGTCGAGCAGTTCATGCCCTGCGGCGTTTCGACGATCCAGTGGAGGACACGTTGCGGGGCCTGGCCGATCGACTCGCCGAACTCGACTGGGGAGAACTGCGTGTCGACGTGCACGGCGTCCCTCGGATCGTCACCCCGGCTGTCAACGACGCCCTGAACCAAATCGCCGTCGAGGCCGTGACCAACATCCAGCGGCATAGCACAATCGGCACCGCGACCGCCACGGTGACCTACACCGACGATCGTGTCACCATGCGCATATGCAACCCCGTCGCGCCCGGTCCACCGCCCGTACCCGGTCATGGGCTGCTCGGGATGGACGAGCGGGCCCGTCTGGTCGGCGGCACCTTCACCGCGGAGCGCAAAGACGTTCTCTGGCAACTGTATTGCGAGGTGCCCGATGATCTCGGTCGTCGTCGCTGATGATCAGGCCGCTGTACGCGAAGGATTGACGACGATTCTGAGCCTCACCGACGGCATCGAAGTGGTGGGCGCGGCGGCCGACGGTACCGAAGCGGAGCAGATGGTGCAGGCCCACCGCCCCGATGTACTGCTGCTCGACCTGCACATGCCCATCCGCGGCGGATTGGATGTGCTGCCCGAGTTGGTCGTTCGCTTTCCATCAACGAAAGTGCTTGTGCTGACCACGTATTCGGACGAGACATCGATCAGCGAGGCGCTCGCCGCGGGGGCGCACGGCTACATCACGAAATCCGACGGCGCCGCTCAGATCATCGCGGCGATCACCGCCGTCGCGGCCGGCCACGGTGCCTTTGGACGCGAGGTCACCACGCAACTGGTCGGTGCGCTCACCAACCGAGCTCGGCTGGATCGAGTGGCCCGCCACTATGGCCTCACCGAGCAGGAAACCCGCGTCTTGAAGCTGATCGGCACCGGTTTGCGCAACCGGGAAATCGCCGCGGAACTCTTCGTCAGCGTGGCCACCATCAAGACGCACATCAACAACATGTTCACCAAACTCGGTGTGCAGTCTCGGCAGCAAGCACTCGAACTTGTCGCAGAGAAAAGCCGCTAGCGCGGGAATCAGTCGCGACTCGGAAGCGCCGGAACTTCCGCGACCACCACCCGGTCACGCCCGGCCCGCTTCGCCGCGTACAACGCAGCGTCCGCGCGGTTGAGGAAATCATCGAGCGAGTCGCCGGCCTCCAGCACGCTCACGCCGACACTGACCGTCACGTGGACATCACCGAGGGCCAAGCCCGCCACCGCCGAGCGCAACCGGTCACCGAACCGCTCCGCCGTGCCGGCATCGGCACCGACCAACAGCACGGCGAACTCTTCCCCACCGATGCGCGCCGCGAGGTCGTCATCAGCGGTCAGCGACTGGCAGGTCGTGGCAATAGCCATCAGTGTCCGGTCACCGACGATGTGCCCGTACTCGTCGTTGACGCGCTTGAAATGGTCGACGTCGAACACCACCGCCGCCAGGGGTGTTCCGTCGGCAGCGGCCCGCACCAACAGCGACTCCAGTCGCTCGACGAAATACCGCCGATTCACCAACGGCACCAAGGGATCCTGCCGGGCCAACAATTCGAGTTGTTCGGCCAACCGGCGGCGCTGCTCGAGCAACGAGAACAGCATCATCGAGAAGACGCACCATGTCGTCGCCACGAAAAGCCCTACGGTGGCCAGCCTGCCGGCGAGGCTGACCTTGGAGAACAGATCGTTGGCCGTGGTGGCAGCCCAGAACACCGCCGGCGCGATCAATGCATTGGCAGTCGTGACGCCACGCAGTCCCCGGCGCAGCCCCAACCAGATGACCAACGGATAGGTCATCCCGAGAATCAACAACGGATCGATGGGCAGAACGGCCACCAACACCGCGCTGACGACGATCGTCGTCACGCTGAGTACCAGATCCGTCCGATCCGTGGACCTGTACCGCACAGTCGTCGCCGCCCATGCCAGCAGCAGCGGCGTCACCAATATCTGTCCGACCGAATTGCCGATCCACCAGTGCGTCCAAGCCTCGGGGATCTGATCCAGACTGGTCAGCTGCCGCTGAGCACCGTGCACCAGCAGGCTGTCCCACTTATCCGGCATCCACCCGGACGGGATGCTTCCCAACCACCACATGGCGGCCACGCCACCGGTGGCGCTCAGGGGCTGCAGCACCAGGAAGACCAGAACGGCGAACAACCCGACGTCGCGTGGAGTGTCGAACCGCGGTGAGATGCGCCAGCGGGTGAACAATGCGGCACCGAGCATGCACTCCAGACTGTTGATCGCACCGATCAGCGCTCCACCGAGAACCGACGGTCCGGTCCACACCGACAGGATCGTCTGCCCCAACAACACACCCCAGGTCACCCGACGGCCGAACAAGACGCAGAACGCCAGCGCGATACCCTCCGGCACGAACATCACGCTGGTGACGTTGTCGTGCTCCACCGATACCGCGAACGCCAACCGGCCGAACACCACGTAGCCGATTGCCAGCAAAGCCGTGGCCAGTGCAATACCAGATCGAGAACCACGTCTCCGCTCAACCGACAAACGCCACATCAGGCCATAGTAGAGAGCAGCCATGAGCGTCTGAAATTTGCCAGATACATGCAGACTTGGCAACGCAATTTAGAGATACCGGCGGCGCTCCGACAATATCGACGGCGTCGCGGTCATCGCGGGCATCCGGACCAACGCCGGGCCACGCCTTTTCCGAATTCCCCTGGCAGTTAACCGATCTGACACGGTGACACACGTAGCCGCTCGCACAACCCGGCTCAGGCCTGGCAGCTCGGCATTCAAAAATTGGACTTTCCGGAGTAAGTTGCCTGTTGGGTTCTGAGCGCCATCAATCCGTAAGACATCCCTGCGGAAGCGAGGCTTACGTTGAGTACTGCTGGTGAGCGCGCGGCGCAGTTGGCGCTGGTTTCCCGCCTCAAGACGATCTTCCCGGAAGTGCCGGAGTGGCCCCTGCCGGATGACATCAGCCACGAACACTGGCTGGCGTACCTGAAGACAGCCCATGACGTGGGCGGTGAGTTGGACTTCCCGCATCTGTACGAGAACAAGCAGGAAGAGCAGTGGGAGTTGATGACCTACGTGCTCTGCGAGGTTCTCGGGTGGGGCGGCATCTGGGTTTCCGAGGAGCGCCGCCGACTGGGCAACGTGGACGTCGGCCGGGCCATCTATCTCGGTCTGCCGTACTACAGCCGGTGGTTGTGGGCGGTGGGCCGGCTGCTGATTGAGAAGCAGTACATCAGCTGGGGTGAGCTGACCGATCGGCTGACCGAAGTGCAGGAGCGCTACGCGGGTGGGCTGAACGGCACCTACCCGGAAGCGAAGCCGAAGTTCGCAGGTGATCCCTCAAAAGTCAAGCGCAACAAGCACATTGTTGAAGCGATGGGCAAGGGTGATCCGGATCGCTTTGCCGGCCAGGCCGGCCCGGCCACCTTCAAGCCCGGTGACCGGGTGCGCGTCAAGGAATTGCCGGCGATGTTCTACACCCGCACACCTGAGTACTGCCGCGGGGCCGAAGGGATCATTGCCGAGGTCACCTACGAGACCCCGGCCCCGGAGGACGAGACGTGGGATCGCGAGGACGCCAAGCCCGAGTGGATGTACATCGTGCGGTTCAACCAGTCCGAATTATGGGACCACTACACCGGTCCGGCCGACGACACCCTGCAGACCGAAATTCCTGAACGCTGGCTCGTAGCCGTCTGACCCGACCGTGCAATCACCTGTCCCTCTTGAGTTTTCCGAAAGGACGGCACCATGTCGGATGGCCACGGACACGATCACAGCGTAGACGGCGATCACATCCGCACCGTCAAGCCGATGGTCGACGAGATCACCGACTTCGAGGTACTGGAGATCGCACTACGCGAATTGTGTATCGAGAAGGGCCTTTTCACTGCCGAACAGCACCGGGTATTCACCGAGTACGCCGAACAGATCGGCCCCACCCCTGCGGCGCGCCTGGTAGCCAGGGCCTGGCTAGATCCGGCATTCAAGAATCTTGCGCTGACCGACGCGGTCGCCGCCGCCAAGGAAGTCGGAGTGGACTGGCTGGACCCGACGGGCTTCGGCACCCCGAGCGACTTCACGGCGTTCAAGATTCTCGAGGACACCCCGACGGTCCACAACGTCATCGTCTGCGCGCTGTGCTCGTGTTATCCCCGTCCGATTCTTGGCAATTCCCCGGAGTGGTATCGCACCCCGAATTACCGCCGCCGGCTCGTGCGCTGGCCCCGACAGGTGCTTTCCGAGTTCGGACTGGAGCTACCCGACGGCGTCGAAGTGCGGGTTGAGGATTCCAATCAGAAGCACCGTTTCATGGTCATGCCGATGCGCCCGGAAGGTACCGGGGGTTGGACCGAGGAGCAGCTCGCCGAGATCATCACGCGGGACAGCCTGATCGGTGTCGCGTTACCCAAACCGGGCGTGACCACCAACGTCAAGCCACTGGTTCGGCCGGCCGTCCGCCCGATCGAACAATGAGCGAAAACTACGTCGTGCTCGACGAGATCGTCGGGCGACAACAGACCTGGCCGATCATGGCAGCCAGGTACGGGGTGGAAAATCCGTTGCCGCCGTGGAAGACAAGCCTCGACGGACTCTGCGACGTGCTCGACAACTCCTGCGCTCCCGACGCCGCGGTGCCGTTCAGTTTCAAGGAGCGTCGCGACGAGGAGGACGAACTGTCAGCCTCGGTGTATGCCGACCTTCCGTTCCCGGAGAGCCAACTGGTGTCGTTGGCACATTCACTACTCGCGCGCGGGGTCATCGGTGAAGAGGACCTTCGGCAACGGCTGACCGCCATCCGCAAGCGGCTCGAAGCGCAGTAGTCGCCGCCAGGAACTAGCGCAACCCGTCGATGAGAAGGACCACTGAGTCGGCACCGGCGCGCCGATCTGCGGAGATTTCCTGATACTCAGCCGATTCGGCCCATTCTCGAAATGAGACCTCATCCGGGAACGACATCAGTACAACCTTTTCCCTGTCCCATGCGCCCTCAATAATCCGCGGCGATTCGTCAGCCGCAAGCAATGTTCCGGAGTACTTCCGGAATACATCGAGGAATCTCACTTGATACTTGTCGTACTGCGCACGATCGGTGAAGCGCAGCTGGGCAACGGCATAGACGGTCACCCGGCCACGTTAACCGCTGCTCTGAGATCGGTATTGCGGGGCCGGTGACACCATCACCCAGCAGTGGTTGTCGTCATCCGCGAGGCGAACCTCAGCAATTACGCCCTGGCCGTTGCGTCTTGTATTGCCGAGCGGATCAGCCGGGCAACCTGAGCGGATACGACTTCCAGCGGCGCCTGTGACCGACGCACGCGGGCGAGCAAGGTAGCACCCTCATAGGCGGCGACCACCGTCACGGCGATCGCCTCCGCATCCGGTCCCGGTATACCGAGGTCCTCGAGGAGTGCAGTGAATCCGTTCTCCATGGAATCGAACGCCAGCGCGCAGGCTGCGCGGACGGTATCGACTTCGCTGCCTCCGTCGAGCGCCGGAGTACCGACCGGACAACCGCTGGTCCATTGCGAGCTGGAGAGCTTGGTTGCCATGAAGTCGAACAACGATGTCGATGTCTTGAACACGTCCTCGGGAGCCTGCTGGATCATCCGGCCGACCAGTGTGCCGGTGCCCGTTATCGCGGCTACGGCGATTTCTTCCTTGCCTCCGGGGAAGTGATGATAAATCGAGCCATAGGTCAGGCCGGCGGCTTCGCTGAGCGCTTTCAAGCCAAATCCGTGGTATCCGCTGCGCGCCAGCAGCTCAGCAGCCGCCACTTCGATCCGCCGCTTCGAATCAGATGCCATGCGACAACGGTAAGCCCGCGGACCCGATAACCGACACTTGACCATAAAGAACGTTCTAGCGAGAATAGGCGTCATGCGAAGACTGATGCTCGATGGCCCCGGACGCCTGCGGTGGGAGAACTGCCCTGAACCGACGATCGAGCACCCCGGACAAGCGCTGGTGCGGCCGATCGCCCTCGCGACGTGCGATCTCGATCCGGCGGTACTGCGAGGCGAGTTCCCGCTTACGGGCCCGTACCCCTTTGGGCATGAGGGGGTGGCAGAAGTAGTGGCCATCGGTGACGACGTGCGCACGGTCAGCATTGGCGACC
This sequence comes from Mycobacterium sp. MAA66, assembly GCF_041261665.1. Classification (NCBI taxonomy): domain Bacteria; kingdom Bacillati; phylum Actinomycetota; class Actinomycetes; order Mycobacteriales; family Mycobacteriaceae; genus Mycobacterium; species Mycobacterium sp. MAA66. The sequence goes on from NZ_JBGCCC010000002.1 coordinate 162,476, forward strand.
GAGTTGTGGTGCCGTTCCAAATCTCCTGCGGTACTTGCGATCCGTGCCGAAGGGGCCGCACCGGCAATTGTGCAAGCCACCCGATGATGTCCAGCTTTGGCTTGGGCGCACTGGGCGGCCTGGACTGGGGAGGCCTGTGGGCAGACCTTGCGCGCATCCCGTACGCCGACGCCATGCTCGTGAAGATCCCCGACAACATCGATCCGGTCGCAGTGGCCAGTGCGAGCGACAACATCCCTGACGCGCTCCGCGCCGTCGGCCCGCACCTTGCTGCCGAGCCCGGAGCAGAAGTCCTCATTCTGGGCGGGAGCGCCGCGCCGTCAATCGGCCTCTACGCCGCCGGGCTGGCCGTGGCCCTCGGCTCATCCCGAGTGGTTTACCTGGATACCGACCCCGAACGCCTCGGCATAGCAGCCAGATTCGGCGCCGAGCCCATCGGAGGAGCGGCTGACGTTCGAGTGGGCAGGTTCCCGATCACCGTCGAGGCCTGTGGTGGCAGCACCGCGCTGCGGGCGGCGGTCGACGCGACAAGTGCGGACGGGATCTGCACAAGCGTCAGCGTCCAGGCCGGCGATGTCGCGTTGCCGGTCTTCGCGATGTACTCACGCTGCTGCACGTTCCACACAGGCCGAGCCCACGCTCGCCCCCGCATCCCGGAAGTACTGGATCTCGTCGCCAGCGGCAGGTTCGACCCTTCTGTCGTTACTACGTGCATCTCACCGTGGGACGACTCGATCGATGCGTTGTTGAGCACCCCTATGAAACTTGTTGTCACATCATGAGGTTCGACCGCTCACAACGGCACGGCTGATCTCGCCGGTATTGTCGGCGAATGCTGAAGGCGCCCAGCCTGACGCCGGCTCCGACTGAATCTCCACGCCAGGTTCAGCGCCCAACTACCCGAATGCACCTCCCCGAACGCGACAACCAAGGTCGCCCGAAGGAGCCCGGGCTCGCACGGCAGGTTGCCATGGAACTGGCGGTAACCCCAGAACACGTAGGCATCACCGGGTTGCAGGTTCACCAAGTACTTTTCGGCGGATCGGTTCACTTTCTTGGCGAGGTGGCGTCGATACAGGTGGTTGTGAGTCAGCACCGTTTCGACCAAATGCGTACCGACAAAACGCCGGAACGGACGTTTGTTTCCGAAGGCCACCAGCTCGCCGCAATTGCCAACGGTGGCACGAGGAATGAAGATGGGGACGATCATGGTGAGCACGCTCGGGTCGTAGTGAAAGCGGTTTGATCGCATCTTCGGCCCGAAGCCGTTGCGTACGGCGATGTTGCATTTGAACGTCTGTGCGGGGCCGGCCTTGGGGTAACGAAGCATGGCAGCTTCGTCGAAGAGGCGGCGTAGCGCGGGGTCGGACACGAGTTGGTGCGCCGGCGAGCCGATCTCCTTGTCGGCATGCACGACCAGAAGGTCGCCGTCGCCATGGCTGTCGATGCCGTCGGTCACAGTTTTCCGCAGGGCGTCAAGCCATTCTTCAGAGAATGCACCTCCGAGTCGGACCACGCCGTGTTCGTCGAGTTGGTCCGCCAGCCACGAAGGCGAGACGTCACCGATCCGGATGACGTCTGGCGCCACCTCCTCGACATCCATGCGTCCGCCTCTCAAGTCACCGGTAGCGCTCCAGCACGGGACCGGAAGGCCCCTGGCACAGGGCAAGATACTAACGACAATTGTCGCGAGCGCAAATGGGAATAACTCAGCGAATAGTTATGTGGGACATGGCAATAACGAGACGACTGCCCCGTCGCCCGTCCCGGAAACGCACAGCTTCGCAAGTCCGGCAAAGCATGCCCGCTTGCGGCCATGGTCGATCCGCAATGGATGAGGCCAATCCACGCAGCGGCACGTAGGGACGTGCGACGAAGTCAATCACCCTGTTGCACAACACTATTGATTGAATTGCAAATGCTCTGGCACTTACCTGATTGCGCCACAAGGAAATTAGGGCTACCACCATCCCCTTTGCGGTGCACGAGACGGCAATTTTGAGCCAAGCGATTTGTCGACGTCGAAGCTACTGCGCTCGACGGGTCATCGACTCCGTCGAATTGGGCCGACGTTGCCCATCGACATTCGCAACAGTCGCCCTGGCAGATCGTGATCATCAATACCGGGCAGCAGCCATGCAACAGGCCACAGGCCGCATTGGGCTCAGAGGAATCCGCAGTCCAAGAATGGTGACCACGGGATACAGCGTTCGGACAGCGGGACCCGCCCGAACGGCCCGCCCGCCGGCGCTGGTGTCGTTACATGCGGCTGGCCGCGCCACGGATAAATAACGTTGTTTCCAATGTCAACGGTGCCTTCGTACGTCTGATACCAGTCGTGACAGATGGTCCAGTCCCACCTGATCGATGCACTTCCCAGCATCAGCGAGTCACCCGGGCACCATTGGGTACACGTCATCGCCACTGGGCAGTCGGCGTGTTGACGCCCGCGGTCGGACCCGGGCGTGGCATGCCCGACTCCCATGCTCGACCCCAGTCCAACCAGCAGTCCGCCGGTCAGCATGACAACCGCCATCGCATGCGCCGGTGTCCTAATTGCCCACCGAGCGTGCCTCGCGGCCGGTCCCCGGCCCACGATCAGACGCGCGATTCTTCTGGCGTTCGCAGCCATCCAGCAAATAGATGGAACCAGACGTTGCCTGCTAAGCGCGCCAAACCACCGCGCTACATCAGCAACTCTTGATCTCATCGAGTGAGGGCGGCCGCCGCCATGTCTGACATTCCGTCTCGCAAACAACCTGTGTGCGCTCAATCGTAGAGGTATCGGTGCAGTGCTACGTCGATACTCCTCAGCAGGCAACTGTCCGCAATGCATCGCCTTCACCGACCCCTTCGCCCCCGCGGAGACACGTGGCTAACCATCTTGTGGGTCGCACGCCGTCTCCATAAGCGTCTCGCTTAATCTTTATGGACGCAGACAGCAAATACAATAGGTCGACGGTGACGAATCTTGAAGGTGGCAACACTTAAAGCCCGAGTGGGCCGGTTGCCGCTCGCGGGGACCGGACGCCACGTGTGCGCGGTGCGTCCCGTCAGGGCTTCTCGCCCGTAAATGCTTCCCGGAAGCCGGCGCCGGCCTCGGGGGTGACGTTGTGCGCGGTGATCTCCTCGCCGCAATGGGCGCAGGTAAGACGCGGGTCCGCGATTTCGCCGCACGCGTGGTGGCGCAGCACGACCGGCGGGCCGCTCGAATGCGGCAAATGCTTGTCGCCCCAACGCATCAGCGCGACGATGGCTCCGAACAGGTCTCGCCCCGAGTCGGTGAGTCGGTACTCATAGCGCTCGGGATCTTCCGAATAGCAGACCTTCGCAAGCACTCCAGCGTCGACAAGCATGCGCAGCCGGGACGAAAGCGTGGGGCGCGGGATGTTGAGATTGCGGGCGAGTTGACCGAAGCGGCGCACCCCGAAGAACGCTTCGCGCAAGATGAGCAGCGTCCAACGCTCGCCGACCAACTCAAGAGCCCTGCCAACAGAGTCAGCTTCGAAACGGTGGGACAGATCAGATGGCGAAACCATAGTTCAACAAATATACCGGTTCAGTTACTGAACCAGTAGTGGTAACGTAACTGAACCAGTCGACGGTCCCCCACGATTGCGGAGATAGCCATGAACCAGTCCGACACCACGAGCCCATCGCCGAACGGCGCGAACGACATCGAGGCGGTGGCCCGGCAGATCGCGATGACGGCGTGCGAAATGTCCGGCCAGATCGACGACGACCGTCGGCTACCCGAGGAATTGTTGATTCCCCTGCGAGAGTCCGGCCTGCCGCGGGCCGGCGCTCCCGTCGAATCCCGGGGACTGGAATTGGCCCCGGGAGTATCGCTGCGGTGCGCTGAAGCGGTGGCGCGCGGCAATGCCGCGGCGGGTTGGTGCGTCTCGATCGCCATCACCAGTAGCTTGCTGGTTGCGTACCTCCCCCCTACCAGCCGCGATGAACTCTTCGGTGATGGTCGCGGGATCGCCGCCGGGGTGTGGGCTCCGCGCGGTAAGGCCCGGACCGTGAACGGCGGTGTGGTGGTATCGGGCCGATGGCCATTCTGTAGCGGAATCACCCACGCGGACATGATGTTTGCCGGTTGCCTGATCGACGATCAGCGGGCACCCTCGGTGGTCGCGTTGCGTAAGGAGGACCTTCAGGTTCTCGACACCTGGCACACGCTCGGCCTGCGCGGTACCGGCAGCCATGATGTGGTGGCCGACGAGGTGTTCGTGCCGGCCGATCGCGTGTTCTCGCTATTCAACGGTCCTGTGGTGGATCGGCCGCTGTACCGCTTCCCGGTGTTCGGATTCTTCGCGTTGTCAATCGGCGCGGCCGCGCTGGGCAATGCCCGCGGCGCGATCGACGACCTCATCGGACTGGCCGGCAACAAGAAGGGGCTCGGGTCGACCCGCACGCTCGCCGAGCGACCCGCCACCCACACCGCGGTGGCGACTGCGGAAGTGACATTGGATGCTGCACGAGCGCTGTACTATCAGGCCATCGAAGCGGCATGGCAGGCCAGCCAAAGCCCCGAAGGAGTCCCCCTCGACGCGCGAAATCGCTTGCGCCTGGCAGCAACTCATGCGGTAAGGACTTCAGCCGACGTGGTACGCAGCATGTACGACCTCGCCGGCGGAACCGCAATTTACGACGACTCTGCATTGCAGCGACGCTTCCGCGACGCCTACACCGCCACTGCGCATTTCCAGGTCAACGAGGCCTCGCGCGAGCTGCCCGGCAGGATTCTGCTTGGCCAGCCGGCCGACGTGTCAACGCTGTGATCGCACATATCGAAGTTGCGTTGCCGTTCTGGCTGGATCGACCGGACGAGGAAGCGCTCGACCTTGCACGAGCAGCGCGCGACGCCGGGTTCGGCACATTGTGGATCGGCGAAATGGCCACCTACGACGTCTTCGCGTTGGCGACAGCAGTCGGACACCGCGTACCAGGTTTGCGCATGAAGCTGGGGCCATTGGCGCTCGCGGTCCGCAGCCCGGTCGCCTTGGCACTGGGCGCCTCATCCGTCGCCTCACTGACCGGCTGCGAGGTCGACATCGCGCTGGGTGCCTCCAGCCCGCCCATCGTGGTCGGCTGGCATGACCGCCCCTGGGCGCAGCACGCGTCGCGCATGCGCGAGACGATCGAGTGTCTGCGGCCGATACTGTCCGGGGCCCGAGCCGACTACACCGGAGACCACGTTCGCAGCCACGGCTTTCGACTACGAAAGCCGCTACCGGACAGCAGAATTGCGGTAGGCGCATTCGGTCCGACAATGACCAGAGTCGCGGCCCAATACGCCGACGAGGTTGTGCTCAACCTGGTATCACCGGCACACGTCGCCGACGCACGGGCGATCATCGACGCCGTGGCCGCCGCAACGGGCCGCACCCCACCTCGCCTGACGGTGTGGGTTCCCGTCGCGGTCAACCCTGGGGACGCAGCACACGGCCAATTGTCAGCGCAGCTGGCTGTCTACCTGGCCCCGCCCGGATACGGCGAAATGTTCAGTGAATTAGGGTTTTCCGACCTCGTCCAGCGCGCACGCGCGGGCGTCCGCCGCGCCGAACTGGCGCCCGCAGTCCCCGTCGAGCTACTCGACCAGGTGTGCGCGCTCGGCTCACCCGAGCGCGTCGCAGCGCGGCTGCAGGCCTACCACGACGCCGGTGCCGACGCCGTCTCGATCGTGCCCTCCACGGCTGAAGATCCAGGCGGCGCCGCCACTCTCAATTCGGTAGCGCTGCAACACAACATAACTCAGGAGATGTGAACGATGACCCTGGTCAACATGCAATGCCGTTTGGCTGCCCGTCCCGTCGGCCTACCCAAGCCGACCGACTGGACGTTCACCGAGGAGCCGGCGCCCAGCCCTGGCGACGGTGAACTCCTCCTGCAAGTGGAATACCTGTCCATCGATCCGGCGATGCGCTCCTGGATGAACGCAGGTCGGTCGTACGTGCCGCCGGTCGAGATCGGCGAGGTGATGCGTGCTGCCGGCATCGGACGCGTGATCGCCTCGCGTCACGCCGATTTCGCGGTGGGCGACGAGGTGTACGGAGTCTTCGGGGTCCAGCGCTACGTGCTGTCGGACGGGCGCGACCTGACACCGGTGGACACCAGCCTCGCGCCCGCGCCGGTCCATCTCGGCGTCCTTGGCATCGGCGGCCTGACCGCCTACTTCGGGCTACTGGACGTCGGCCGCCCCGAGCCGGGCCAGACCGTGGTTGTCTCGGGTGCAGCGGGCTCAGTCGGCAGCATCACCGGCCAGATCGCGCGGATCAAAGGCTGCCGCGTGGTCGGGATCGCCGGCGGACCGGAGAAGTGCCGCTGGCTGGTCGAGGAGCTCGGGTTCGACGCCGCCATCGACTACCAGGCCGGCGATCTGCGCGCGCAGCTGAAAGTCCACGCCCCCAACGGCATTGACGTGTTCTTCGACAACGTCGGCGGCGAGGCCCTCGAGGCAGCGCTGGCCCGACTCGCCCGCGGCGGTCGGATCGTGCTGTGCGGCGCGGTCTCTCAGTACAACGCCACCGCGGCGCAGGGCGGACCTGCCAACTACATGCAGCTGCTCGTGGCGCGTGGGTCCATGACCGGCTTCGTGGTTTTCGACTATGCCGACCGCTACGCCGAAGGCGTCGCCCAGCTGGCGAAATGGCTGGGCAACGGGGAACTACGATCCCGCGAGCACATCGTGGCCGGCGATGTCACCGACTTCCCCGATGTTCTGCTCACCCTCTTCCGCGGCGAGAACACCGGCAAGCTGGTTCTTGCGCTTGACGCTCATCAGGGCTGAGCAGCCCGCACCCCCCGACACCGTTGGCGTCACAAGTGACCGCCAGAATCGCGGCGTGCCTCAGCGCTCGGCCGTGGTGTCGCCGAGGCGATTGAGCAGCCGTGCCAATTCGGTGCGCTGACGTTCACTCAGTGTCCCGAAAAGACCTTCAAGGACTCGGGTTCCGGTGCGGGTGCCGGCGGCCAGCGCGGCGGCGCCCTCGTCGGTGAGCACAACCAATTTGGCTCGGCGGTCGGCGGGGTCGGCGGTACGGTCGACCAGGCCGTCGGAGGCCAGGCTTTCTACGGCTTGGGTGACGGTGCGTTCGGCGTAACCCAGCTTGTCGGCCAAGGTTTTCTGCCGGATCGCCACTCTGTCGTGCAGCTGAATCAGGATCCTCCAGCGGGCGAGCGAGAGGCCGCCGGCGGTCATCTGTTCGTCGAGAATTTTCTCGACCCCGTGCGCGACGGTCAGCAAGTGCAGTCCGAGGCGCGCGGTCTCGGAGCTGGCAACAGCAGCCAGCACGTCGTCTACCGATGTTCGTGCGGCGGCCACGCGATGCACTTTACCTTTCGGAGGTACCTCAGGTACCTCGGTGACCGTGCTATAAACTGAGGTACCTCATTAACCGTGAGAAGGAGCCCTGATCAAAACCCGCCCTGTCGTTGTCATCACCGGCGCCACCAGCGGCCTCGGCCGAATCGCGGCTATTGAACTGGCTCGCCAGGGCGCGCACCTCGGGGTGGTCGCCCGCAGTCAGCGCAAAGTCGACGACCTCATCGGCGAGCTCAATGTTGTCGCGCCAGGCACGCGGGTGGACACCTTCATCGCCGAGTTGTCTTCAATGGGCAGCGTTCGCCGGGCCGGAAGGCAGATTGACGCGCACTTCGACCGCGTCGACGTGCTGATCAACAACGCGGGCGTGCACGCTTTCCGCCCACGGGTCACACCGGACGGCTTCGCCGAGATGGTAGCCGTCAACTACCTGGCCCCTTGGGTTCTCACCAACATCTTGCGCGACAAGCTCATCGCCTCCGCACCGGCCCGCGTCGTCACAGTCGCGTCGGAAGGGGCGCGTCGCGCGGGCAGTATCGACCCCGCCCACGACCTGACCGCGACACCCCGCTACACCCGGCACGAATCGCTGAACCTGTACAGCCGGTCAAAACTGATGGACATCATGTTCAGCCAAGAGTTCGGCAGACGGCTGGCCGGCACCGGCGTGACCGCCAACTGCTGCGACCCGGGCTTCAACACCACCGGACTCGGCCGCGAACTTCCCTTCGCCGGCCTGCTCGAAAAGGCGCTCCGAGCAATGCATATCGGCGATCCACGCCGCGGCGCCGCCATCGTCGTCAAGCTGGCCACTGACCCGGCATTCGCCAACACCAGCGGCGGATACTTCTCGGCCAAAAACGCCGCACCGCTGACCTGTCCCGAACCGGGTCGCAGCCCCCAAATCCAAGGCGCACTTTGGGAAGCCACCGCAGCACTCGACTGCACATCCTGATTCAGGGTGAACGCAGCTACTCGTCACGCCAACCAGACTCAGCTCGCGCGGGACTCTTGGTCATGACCGTGTCCGCGCCGGTGCGGCCGCGGTAGCGAGTGGCCGCTTGGGCCAGCTGCGACCGGCCGCTGTCGTGACGTTCACGATTGGCCGCAACGACCGCCGCAGTTGCGGGGATACGGCGCAGTTCGTAATTGCGGAGCCCGTCGACGTTGTCCTCCGCAAGGGATTCGGCGAGTACTTCCGCGTCGACGATGGTCTGCGAAGCTCCGTTGGCGCCGACCGGATACATCGGGTGGGCGGCATCGCCGAGCAGGGTGACCCGTCGGCGGCCCCACCGAGACAGCGGTGCCCGATCGACCATCGGATATTGCAGCACGGTCTCGGTCGTAGCGATCAGCGCGATCGGATCAAGCCAACCCAGATTCCAGTCGCGTACGTGTGCGGTGACGGTGTCATGGTCGACCGGTTCGTCCCAACTGGGCGCTGCCATAGCAGCCCCGTCGTGGGCTTCAGGGACCAGCAAGACCCAGTTGATCAACCCGAATCCGAGGCGGTACAGAACGAGTTCGACCCCGTCGCCGGCCTTGACGATTGCCATCGTGGCACCGTCGAGAAACGGCTCTGCCGGTGTAGCACCGCGGAACAGCCGCACACCCGACCACCGGATCGGATCATCTTGCGCTGGATGGAGTTTGCTGCGCACAGCGGAGTGGATTCCGTCCGCGCCGACCAGCATCGCGCACGACAGGTCCCCTCGGCTCGTCGTCACGTGGACACCGTCGTCGCTGTCGTCGAAATCCGTCAGCGCGGTACCGGTGTTGACTGCGTCAGGACCTAGACGCTCGGTAACGGCGTTCAGCAACAGCATCTGCAGCTCGCCACGATGTACCGAACATTGTGGGAACCCGTAGTCACCTGCCAGGCCGAGCGGTTCCCGCAGCAGTAGTCCGCCATTCGCGTCGTAGAACTCGAGCCGACTCGGTGATACCGAGATTTCATCGAGTCGATCGCCCAGGCCGAGGTGGTGCAGCTCCCGCACAGCGTGCGGAAGCAGGTTCACGCCGACGCCCACAGCCCGTAGCTCGGGCGCCCGCTCAATGGCCGCGGCGGAGATGTTGCGGGCGTGCAGAGTAAGCAGCGACGTCAAGCCGCCGATACCCGCACCGGCGATCAGAACGGTCGAATTGTCATCGATCATGAGCGGTTCCCGATTTCTGTGACGTGGTTGTCGAACGCATCGCAAGCAGCCGATGGCGTTGGTTCACACAGGTACGCTAAAACTTCAAGTTCTGTTGAAGTCAAGCCACAGGGAAGACGATGCCGCACAAGCCAACTGACATGCTGACCGTAGGAGAAGTTGCCCACCGCGCCGGAATCGCGCCCAGCGCGGTGCGGTTCTACGAAGAACACGGTCTGATCAGCTCGGTGCGCACGGCAGGAAACCAGCGGCGTTATGCCCGGCACGTGCTGCGCCGGCTGAGCATCGTCCTGGCCGCCCGCCGCTTCGGCATCCCACTAGCCGAGGTGGCAACCACCTTCGAGACCTTGCCGTCCGATCACATGCCCAGTAAGCGCGACTGGATTCGGATCTCGCGAATCTGGCACGCTCAGCTTGCAGCCCGCCGCCGCGAGATCGAACGCTTGGAGGAAGAGCTCACCGGCTGCATCGGGTGTGGCTGCCTGTCCTTGAAGACGTGCCGAGTCTTCAACCCCGGCGACCAGCTCTCCGAACAGGGGCCAGGACCCCGCCGTTTGATTCCGCCGGGATGAACCGTGCGCCTCATACGGGCACCAGCGATTGGGCCAACTGGTGGCACCTTCAAGAATTGGGAGAGGAATGACACCTTGGCGTCAGTTCTCGGTCCAGCTTTGGGGCAGCATCGGTTCTGAAGTGACCTCGTTGGGCTTCACGGTTTTCGCGAATGACAGGCCTCGCGCAGATGTGACAGTGCCGGCACCCCGACCTGACCGAGCGATGTCCGGTCCGCCATATTCTTCGGTTAGATTGGCAGACAGTGGAATTCGTTCGTCGCCGACCATGATTTCGTGCTTATTCATACGCGACCTCCTGCGACGTCGCCCCGCCCGCTGCGCGGCTGCCGGGGCGGCGCCGAGCGCGGCTTCTGCCGCGGCGCTGGTGCTGGTCTCTGATATCCGGCCACCTGCGGTCGGGGTGAACCCTTCTGCCGGCGGCTCGCCACCGACTGCATAGAGGTAGAGCTGGCCGGCCGATTGCGCGTCCGCGGCCGCGGACGACGCCGACGCCGACGGCGACGGCGTTGCCGAACCAGACGCCGAGGCAGTGGAGGGCGACGCGCTCAGCGGTGCGACGCCGACCGCCGGCAGTGCAGAGCGCTCAGGGATACCGCCGTGAACCAAGGAAGCTGGCTGGTACGACGAGGTTCCATCGGGTTGCCCAGCAACCGGCCCGCGGACTGCCACGGCCGCCGCTGTGGCAGCGGTCGCGGCGGGAGCCAGCAACGCGATGAACGGTCCGAAGTAGATCGTCGGATCCAGTATCGAATAGGCGGCGATGGTGAATACCTGGCTGCTGATAACCGAAGACACCGAGTCGAGCGCCTGGGTAAGGATGCTGCGCCAGGGTTCGGGCAACGTCGAGGTCCATTTCTCGAGATCTCCGAGAAGGTTCTCGATCTGCTGAAGGATCCAGCCGGTCACGTCGCCAGTGCTGGAATCCGAACTGGTGGAGGCCGCAGCAGCGGAGGCGGTGAGCGCACCGCCGACGTCGCGGGACAACACCGGCGGAACCCCGGGCACCGCCGGGATCGATTGGACACTCGCCTCAGTTACCGCCTGATAGCTGCTCATGGTGGTGGCAGCCTGTAACCACATGCGGGCATAGTCCGCTTCGTTCAGAGCGATCGGAATCGTATTGATACCAAGGAAATTCGTAGCCGACAGGGCCGCGTAAGCAACGTGGTTCGCCGCAAGTTCGGCCAAAGTCGGCATAGCTGCCAGTGCAGTGGAATATGCTGCCGCGACGGCGTGGTGAATCTGCGCGGTAATGTCCGCCACCGCGCTCATCGACGTCAACCAGGCGAGGAACGGCTGGTGAGCAGCGCAGTACTGCTCGGCACTCGGACCCTCCCATGCCCCCGACCGCACCGCCGACAAGATGTCGGCGAGTTCGGTTGCAGCGCCGGAGTATTGGACCGCCAGGAAGCGCCACGCTTCACCGGCCGCCAGTAGAGATCCTGCTCCGGGGCCCACTGACAGCAGTACCGAGTTCACTTCCGGTGGCAGCGCATACCAAGACACCAACACGCAATTTAGGTTAGCCTAAACTAATCGACTCCGGCAGTGCTACATCCCCACTTGAACCGAGCCTGAAGATGCTTACGTCACGCTCTTGCAATGACACGGCCGGGCACGCTGATTCGGCTCACGACGTCCATCAGATCAGCAGCAGAGATCGCTGCATTGCCACGCTGTCCGGGCGTAGGGATAACGGCGTTGGGATATCACGGCCCAGCTACTAGCCGGTCGCGAAGGTGGCGCAACCAACGCAACAGCGGAGGGGGCCCGTTTGGTGGTGTCCACACCTTGGCGCCTTGCGTCGCACGGGTTGATGTGGAGGAGTTGTATTGCGGCGCCGTTTTCGACGGCGGCGGCGCTACCGATTCCGTGGGGGCCGGCGGCGCCACCGCACTCGAGACAACCGGTGGCGCAGTTGCCGTCTCTGTGGCGGCCGGCGACTGCGTGCGGGTCGGTTCTGCCCTGGCAGTGATGAAGTCTGAATGGATCATGCCCAGGCCCGCGGAGCTGCCCGACAGGATTACCACGGCAATCACCAACGCCGCGAACAGGGTAAGCAGCACCGCCCACGACACCGCCAAGGCGTTCACAGAACGTCTACGGGTGGACCCAACCGGCGAGCGTCGAAGACCACGCACTCGGCTACCGCTGGCCGAACCGGTGTTGACCATGGTCTCGATCGGGAAAGTAGCCGCCGGTTTCATCCTCGGATGTCCCCTCTCCACAGGCATGCCGGGGTGAAGCAGACTCACGCCCGCACTGGTACACGACGGTACAGGGGCGCCGGCCGGTCGGTCACCGTTCCGCAGTACGTGCTGAGCGCCAAATGTCGCCACGCACGCCGACCCGTTTGCCTATCCGATCTGCTGCTTCCCGTTTGGCGGTGCCGGCCGATGTCCACCGCCTGGCCTGACCGGTAAACAGGCAGGGCGCACAGCGTCGGACACTGCGGAGCGTGCCCCCGGATGATCAGCGACTGATTGCCGGGGTACCCGAACGCACCGCGGCCCGTGGGACCTGAATTCTGACTTTGATGTGGCCGTAACAATCACGCCATCGACTGTTCCTAGGGTGAGGCAGTCATTCACCCGGAGCGATAGGAATTCCATTGAGCGGAAACGCGACCCGTTTGCAGGCCATCGCCGGTGTTGAAGCTTATGTGCCCCCGGCGTTCAGCTTCGATCCTGCAGAAGCCCCCGGGGAAATTTTCGGTGCCAACGTGTTCACCAAATCCGAGATGCAATCTCGGCTGCCGAAGGCGATCTACAAGTCGGTGGTGGCGACCATCGAGAAGGGCGCCAAGCTGGATCCGACGGTTGCTGACGCAGTTGCCGCCGCGATGAAAGACTGGGCCTTGGAGAAGGGCGCGACCCACTACGCGCACGTGTTCTATCCGATGACCGGGCTGACCGCCGAAAAGCATGACAGTTTCCTCGAGCCTGTCTCGGACGGGCAGGCGCTGGCTGAGTTCGCCGGCAAGACCCTCGTTCAAGGCGAGCCCGACGCGTCCAGTTTCCCGTCCGGTGGTCTGCGATCGACGTTCGAGGCTCGCGGCTACACCGGCTGGGACGTGACCAGTCCGGCGTACATCCTGGAGAACCCGAACGGCAACACGCTGTGCATCCCGACCGTATTCGTATCGATGACCGGCGAGGCACTGGACTACAAGACGCCGCTGCTACGCAGCCAGCAGGCCATGGGCGTGCACGCCGAGCGCATATTGAAACTGTTCGGCCACGAGAACTTAGAGAAAGTGGTCTCGTTCTGCGGCCCCGAGCAGGAGTACTTCCTGGTGGACCGCCACTTCTTCCTTGCCCGTCCCGACCTGATCAACTCCGGCCGCACCCTGTTCGGAGCCAAGCCGCCCAAAGGCCAGGAGTTCGACGACCACTACTTCGGCGCCATCCCCGAACGGGTGCTGGGCTTCATGATGGACACCGAGCGGGAGCTGTTCAAGCTCGGCATTCCGGCAAAGACCCGCCACAACGAGGTCGCGCCAGGTCAGTTCGAGATTGCGCCGATGTTCGAGCGGGCCAACATCGCCTCCGATCACCAGCAGTTGCTGATGACCGTCTTCAAGACCATCGCCAAGAAGCACGGCTTGGAGTGCCTTTTCCACGAGAAACCGTTCGCCGGGGTGAACGGTTCGGGAAAACACGTCAACTTCTCGATGGGCAACGCCGAGTTGGGCTCGCTGCTGGTGCCCGGTGATACTCCCCACGAGAACGCCCAATTCCTGGTGTTCTGCGCGGCGGTCATTCGTGCCGTGCACAAATTCGGTGGGCTGCTGCGCGTTTCGGTGGCTTCGGCCACCAACGACCATCGCCTCGGTGCCAACGAGGCGCCGCCCGCGATCATCTCGATCTTTCTTGGCGATCAGCTCGCCGATGTCTTCGAGCAGATCGCCAAGGGTGCTGCGACGTCATCAAAGGGCAAGGGCAGCATGATCATTGGTGTGGATACCCTGCCGGTGCTGCCTACTGACCCCGGGGATCGCAACCGGACCAGTCCGTTCGCCTTCACCGGCAACCGATTCGAATTTCGGGCGCCGGGCTCAGGGCAGACTGTCGCCGTGCCGATGATCGTCCTGAACACCATCATGGCCGACTCGTTCGACTACCTGGCCACCATCTTGGAGAAGGCGGTAGCCGACGGCGAAGAGTTCGACACTGCGGTGCAGAAGGTCCTGACCGACATCATCACCGAGCACGGTGCGGTGGTCTTCAACGGGGACGGTTACTCGGACAACTGGCAAGCCGAGGCTGCCACCCGCGGACTGCCGAACCTCAAGACCACGCTGGATGCCATCCCGGAACTGATCAAGCCCGAGGCCGTGGAAGTCTTCGAAAAATACGGGGTCTTCAGCGAGCGTGAGCTGCACAGCCGCTACGAGGTGCGTCTGGAGCAGTACGTATTGACCGTCGGCGTGGAGGCCAAGTTGGCACTCGAACTCGGTTCGACCACCATCCTGCCGGCCGCCATCCGCTACCAAACCGAGCTCGCGCAAAACGTCGCGGCACTGACCGCCGCGGGCGTCACACCGAATTTGGCACTGCTGCAGTCGATCTCGGAGCCCATCAGCGCTCTGGGCGATGCACTGGCCACGTTGAAAACCGCACTGTCCGACCATTCGGCGGAGTCGGCCTACGACGAGGCCACGCACGCCCAGCACGTTTTGTTGCCGGCCATGGAGGCGGTCCGGGCCGCCGCCGACACCCTAGAGACCGTCGTGGCCGACGACCTGTGGCCGCTGCCGACCTACCAGGAGATGCTCTACATTCTCTGACCCCAACACACACATCACTTGCAGGACCGGCCAGGACCTCACCGCCAAGTGCCCAACGAGCGGGCGGTGAGGTCCGACGGGCATGTACAGGGGCCGCTGGTTGTGAGCTCCGAATCGACATAGTTGGTCTGGCGAAGGTCGGCGTCCCGATACGTGGGTGATTGACTACCCGGGCATTGATCTGACACGTGCCGCGCCTGGCGGTGCCGGTTCCGATGACGGCTGCGTTGCCGCCGGAGCCGCCTGTTCCACCGTTGCCGACGGCGACGCCGTCCGCGCCCTTGCCTGCGGTCAGCAGCCTGGCCGGCCGTCGTTACCTCCCACGTAGTGGGCCGCCACTCTTGAGCCAGTGGCCGAGCCCTGCATGCCATCCGGATGCCGTGCGAAACCATCTCTGCGACAACGCATTATCAAACAACGAGGCCAAGCCTCCTACGGTGTTCGATGAGCTCGCAACCTACGGGCCGAGCCGGATCAGCGAATCCCCCGCATCAAAGCTATACGACAATACGTCGTACGAACGCTTCTAAACGCATGACATTGTGTCCGTTGCCCAGTCGGGAGCGTACGCGCACACTTTTTGACACAGCCACACCGAAACACTCAAATCTCATGCGGGAGAACGTAATACCGCAGTAACAAAGGTAGCACCTCCGCAACACGAGTTGTTCCACGTACGCGCAGAGCCTACGGACCCGGTACTACCGGCTCGACACGCCTGGACCCGGCCGCCGCCTCCCCCTACCAGGGCTTGCTTCTGTGCACCTACACCCAGAGGAGACAACCAATGGCAATCGACCCATCTGCCGAAAACCATAGCGACGCCGCCATACTCACAAACTATGGCTATACGCAAGAGCTCGACCGTGGCTTAAAGTTCTGGACCACTTGGGCAATTGGATTTGCCATGGTGTCACCGATAGTCGGCTTGTATACGATCGTGGCGCTCGGGGCCACCGCCGCCGGCCCGGCCTGGGTATGGGCGATCCCGTTGGTGGCTGTCGGTCAGATGGCACTGGCTATGGTCTACGCCCAGCTCGCGGCGAAATGGCCACTGAGCGGCGGCATCTACCAGTGGACGCGACGGCTTCTCGGCCCGGCCGCCTCTTGGTGGGCTGGTTGGTTTTACCTCTGGGCGGTGATTCTGACGGTCGCCGGCGTGACGTACTCGGGCGGCCAATTCCTTGGTGAACTATTCGGCATCCAAAACCCGAGTCCCCTGACGAGCATCTTGTTGGCGATGGCCTTGCTAGTGGTGGTGACGGTCATCAATAGCATTGGTCTCAATGTTCTCAAATATGCGGTGCTGATTGGCATTTGCGCGGAGTTGGTCGGCAGCATCGCAGTGGGACTGTCCTTGCTCATCGTGGCACGCAAACAGCCGCTCGGAGTGTTGGTCGACACATCGTTGGCGCCCGGAGGTTCGTCGGCATTCGTCGGCGCATTCGTGGCGGCGATCGCCGTGGCCGGTTGGGCGTTCATCGGTTTCGATGCGTGCGGCAGCGTGGCGGAGGAGACACAAAATCCCCGTCGCGAGGTTCCTCGGGCCATCGTCTGGTCCTTGCCGCCGGTGATCCTGGTTGTCATCATCGGTGCAGTCGCTCTGATGCTGTCAACACCCGACATGTCGGCCGTCGTCAATGGGCTGATCGCCGACCCGGTGGGTAACTCTGTCGGAGTCGGTTTGGGCGCATGGGCCGAGAAGCCGTTTCTGGCCGTCGTCGTCATTGGGTTCACGGCGTGCGCCCTGGCCGTGCAGACCACTGCATCCCGAGTTGCGTTTTCTTTTGCCCGAGACGGCATGATCCCCGGATCGTCGCTGCTGCGAAAAGTGTCTGGGCACAACCGCATTCCCGTCGTTGCAACATTGACCGTCGGAGGCCTGGCCGCCCTGGCGTTTCTGTACAGCGACGCCCTCAACATCCTGGTCAAGTTCTCCACCGGCGCGTACTTCATCGCCTTCCTGTTTCCGGCCGTCGCGCTGCTGTACGTCCGCGTGAAGGGGCAGTGGGTCCCGTATCCGCAAGCCCCCTTCGGCGGGCGCTTCGGTTACGCCGTCAACATCTTCGCGGTGGTGTGGGCATTATTCGAATGCATCAACATCGCCTGGCCACGGCACGACGTCACCCCGGCCGCAACCTGGGCCGTGCCAGCCGGATTGGCAGTATGCGCCCTGGTCGGCGGCCTCTACTTCGTGGCGAGGCGGCCAGACCGAGCGGTCGTCGACACGGATGGGGTGGGCGGTAGCGAAGTACTACCGGCAACAGCCGCGCCCGTCTACGACTAGGCATCGCGATGACACGCCCTGGCGGTAGCCGCCGCATCACTTGTGCGATCCATGACCAAGCAACGAACGGAGAAATCAATGTATGACGTCATCGTGGTCGGCGGCGGACTGTCCGGCGGCCTGCCCGCAGCCGCCTATCTCCAGAGGGCGGGCTTGCGGGTATTACTCCTGGAGGCCAACGCTGAACTGGGCACCTTCTGCTGCACACACGAGACTTGGCCGCAGACACTCGACAGTCCCCACGTCGGTGTGTCGTTCGCCGGCAACTCCCCGGTGATCGCCGACCTCGAACTGGAAAAGTACGGCTTCAACTTCAAGGTCAGTCCAGTGGTGCTGGCGACCACGTACCGGGACGGCAGCAACGCGCTCATCTGTCAAGAACCGGAGCGAACGAGGGACAACTTCGCCATGCACTCGGCCCGCGACGGGCAACGCATGTTGGAGATCCAGTCACGTGTCCACGAGACCATGGTCGAGTACAACCAGCTCAGCTCGTTCAGTCCGCACCCCGATCCGTCCAAGCTGCAACGAATCTATGAAATCTGTTCTTATGCAATGGGGTACAGCATCGACGAGATGGTCGACATGACCGGACCGGAACTGTGTGAGCGCACCTTCGAAACCGATGCGTGCCGACAGATCCTCATGACACCGGTTGCGTTTTGGGAGCATGGCGCACCCTTCGCCCGCGGCCAGGGTGCATTCGGCACAACGTTCGCCCTGTACTACACGACTGGAATTGCGATCGGCGGCAACGAAGCTCAGGTGGATGCGCTCACCGCGTGCTTCCTGGAGTATGGCGGGACGATCTGGACCGGCTGCACTGTTGACGAGATTCTCGTCAGAGACGGCCACGCCGTTGGGGTTCGGCTGTCCGATCGCGCGATGTACCCCAACCGCGAAATTGAGGCGCGCTACATCATTTCCAACGCAGGCGTGCCAGAGACGCGCCGGATGGTCACACCCAGCGTGCTCGAATCAATCGACCCGATGCTCGCCAACAAGATGAGCGAATGGAAGATGAGCCTACGCGGCTCGCATGTGACGTCCTGGCTCTTGGACCGCAAGATCGATTGGAAGTCATCAGGATTCGACCCGCTGATCAATGATGCCATCCTGGTGTATCGCGCCTTCGATTCGTGGGAGGGCACCAAGCAGTACATGGTCGACATGTTGGGCAACGACACCCGCAAGGCGGCAGGTCATCTCATGGAGTTCACCTATTCCGCGC
Source organism: Mycobacterium sp. MAA66 (assembly GCF_041261665.1). Lineage (NCBI taxonomy): Bacteria > Bacillati > Actinomycetota > Actinomycetes > Mycobacteriales > Mycobacteriaceae > Mycobacterium > Mycobacterium sp. MAA66. The sequence continues at coordinate 180,844 of NZ_JBGCCC010000002.1, forward strand.
CCGTCGACCCCAACGCGGTCTCCCCGCGGGGCGAAGTGATCTTGCGGGCCGAAGAATGCTTTCCCTACCCGTTGCACGGCCTCGGCGGGCCCGAGGCATGGGACGGCCCGATCCGCCACGAACTTGTACAGAACCGCAACCTGATGATGGCTGACTTGGTCAACAACTGGAACGACTCCGTTCTCGATCAATACGACTGGACCCCACTGGACAATTGGCGGCTGAATCGGTCGGCGAAGTTCGGCCAGGTCGTTGGCGGCGACTTTTCCGAAGACCAGTGGATCTTGGGCCGCATGCCCTATCGGATGCCGATCACCAACCTCTACATGTCCAACGGCGTATGGCCTGTCGGCCTCAGTTGGATGGCCGCCGGTTACAACGCCGCCCAAGTCGTCGCGGAAGACGCGGGAGTTCGCAACCAGACTTGGTGGACCTCGAAACCCTATGAGTGGTACGCGCAGAACCTTGAGCGGCTACTGACCCCATTAGGGGTTGATCACGAGACATTCGCAGCGAAGACGGGAGCCTGATCGCAATGACCGACGAAGTATTCGACATCGCGATCATCGGATCGGGTCCGAACGGACTCACAGCGGCGGCGTACCTGGCCAAGGCCGGTGCCCGAGTTGTGGTGCTGGAGAGCCGCTTCGAGCGCGGCGGCACCTTCGCCTCCGACGACTACTCCACACCTTTCACCTACAACCTCGCACAGCTGTCACTACCACTGGGCACCGAGCTGCCACCGTATCGCGACCTGCGACTCGATCAACACTCAGTGGGATTCATTGCCCCATCAATCGCCTTCACGGTGACCGCCGGAGGGCAGCGCACCACGATATACAGAGGCGGACGAGGACTGGGGGGACGAGCCCAAGCGCTCCTGGACGCGGCCTACGCCAATGTGAAACCCCTGTTGTACCAATCCCCTTCGAACTACGACAAGGTACTCAGCGTATTGTCCGAGTCCAGCCCGGCGACCGTTGAGATCGCCGAGATGACCCCGGATACCCTTTCTTCCCTGGGCGAATCAGAAGGCGGCAGCATTGCACTGCGATATGCAGCCGGTCTGGCCGGATTCACCAGGAACGACCAGCAACTCGGTGTCATCGGGGCGTTCGCAGTCGCCAGCCAATTCTTCCCAAATCTTGTGGTGGGTGGGACCAAGAACTTGGCCAACGGCATCTACCGGGTGGCCGCGAATGCCGGTGCCCGCGGCTATGTTTCAGCCAAGGTGACATCGGTGACCAAGACGAACGGAGTGTTCGCGTTGGTGCTGGCCGACCGACGTCGCATCCATGCCACGACGGTCATTTCGACCGTGGACCCCAAATCGAACCTCGAAATACTCCACGACGATCTGGTCTCCCCCGCATACCGTGGAGCCGCACAGGACTGGACCGTAGATCGGACAGGTCCCTTCATCGCGCATTACGGCATCAAGGGACAACCGGCGGCTGACCTCACACCCGACGCCAACGCCGCGGCACAGATCATCGGGTTCGACAGCTCCGCCGACGTTGCCGCATACTTCGACTCAGTCGAGCGCGGCCAACTTCCAGATCTACCTGCGGGTCACCTATCGCCGACCACCCTGCACGATCCGCTGCAGGCCTCGCCCGGACCGTACGGGCCACTGCACACGCTTCGCTTCGACACCATGGCGCCGCTGGAGCATCCGGCTGGGTCCTGGACCCGTTTACGCACCGCTTGGCGCCAACGGATATGGGACACACTCGTAGGCGCATCGCCGGAACTAGATCAAGCACATCTGCTATTTCAGTTCTGCGACAGTCCCGCCGACATTGCCCGGCGATTCGCCACGGCCGCGAATGGATCGATACGGCAGGGTTCGTTGTGCATCAGCCAGACGTTCGAGAACCGACCGGAGCCGGCGTCGTCGACGACTCGTACTTCCGTGTCGGGCCTGTACTTGGCCGGAGGCAGCGTCCATCCCGGTATACCCGGATCTCTCGGGTCGGGCTACCTGGCCGCCGGGACAGTCACTGCAGACCTCGGACTGAACCGATGGTGGCCCGAACCAGATCTCACCGCACGTTAGGCGCCCAAAGAAGGGAGAGGCAAAGCTCGTTCAGCCCCACCGCGACAACGCAAAAGTCGTTGGGGCAGCTAATCGTCCGCGGAGAATCCCTCTATCTGTTTCATTGAATATCTGTTTCATTGAACCTTGGGCGGCCGGGCTCGTCATGACGTCCAACGGTTGACCGAATGCGGTAGGCAGGCGAACACCGAATGCGACTCATCGCCGTGCGTCGTCGTTGTCATCGCGCAGGGAACGGATCATGCTCTGCAGAATCCGGAACCCGCCTGACTGCTCGGCCTCGGTCATCCCGGCTACCATCCTGACTTCGACGGACCGGACCGCCATGGTCGCTTTCTCCAGGCTCCGTCGACCCCGAGGCGTGAGCCGCGTCGGAAGAACCTTCCCGACGGGTGCCTCCGCAGGTCTGGTCACATAGCCGTCTCGCTCCAGGGCCTGGAGCAGCACGTTCATCGACTGCCGCGTCACGAACGCGCCCCGCGCAAGCTCGGAGTTCGACAAGCCCGGCCGTTGAGCCAGCAGCTCCAGACACGCGTAGTGCGTCACGCTCATCCCAAGCGGCCGCAGGACCTCCTCCATGGCTGCGCGTAGGACGCTCGACGCTTCTTTGAGCAGGTAGCCCAGTGAGGTCTCCAGGTCGACCCCGACACCATCTTGACTCATGTCAGTATTCTGACATACGTTGTCCATGTCAGAAATCTGACACACAAAGGAGAATCCACATGCCCGTCACCGGCCCCGACTTCATCTCGCTCCAAGCGCGCAATCTCGACGCCTCGCAAGCGTTCTACGAGCAGTACCTCGGCCTCGTGCGCTCGCAGGCCGGACCTCCGCACGCCGTCGTCTTCGAAACGAAGCCGATCACGTTCGCACTCCGCGACGTCATTCCCGGAACCGATCTCGCCTCCGTTGCCCAGCCCGGCATCGGTGCCGCGATCTGGCTTCACGCCACCGACGTCCAGGCCATTCACGATGCCCTCGCCACCGACGGTCACACCATCGTCTCCGCACCGATTGACGGCCCTTTCGGTCGGACATTCACCTTCGCCGACCCCGACGGCTACCAGGTCACTCTCCACGACCGCGCCTGATCGCCACAGGACTTTCACCGATCCCCGAAGGACACGGTGGGGCCAGCGAACAGCACTGGGCGCCAACGCTTCCCACCCCGAGCGGGCCCGATATCGGGCTACCCGGCAGCCGGGTCTACCCATCTGGGCCAACAGTGCTCCTCGACGCCGCGCGCACCCAGCTCGACGCATTCGTCGAGGAGTACCGGATGCTGCCTATTCCTGTGTCACTCGCCTGCTATTCCGGTCCGACTTGCCCACTTCGTTCCCCCGTGAGGCTCGGTAGTAATACCTCGTCGACCAGTACGCGGACCGTCTCATCGGTCGGTGGCCGATCGGAGACCAGGGTCCGGAAGACCAGATATCCCGGCAGCAGATCGAAGAGTTCCTCGTTGAGCACGCAGGCCTCGATCTCGCCCCGCTCAAGGGCGTCGGCGAACACACCGTCGAACATCAATTTGCGCTGCAGCACGAATTTCTCCTGCATCGCCGCCTGCAGTCGGGGATTACGCGACATCTCGTTCAGTACTGCCCGCATGGTCCCCATGTGTTGACGCGCCTGTTCACAGGTGGCGTGGCCGATTTCCAGCAGATCACCACGCAGCGAGCCGGTGTGGGGCGCAGCGGCCGAACTGCGGGTGCCCTCGATGAAGGCGGCGAGCACCAGATCGGCTTTCGATGGCCAGCGCCGGTACATGGTGGCCTTGCTTGCCTTGGCCTTGATGGCCACAGCTTCGACGTTCAGCCGATCGTATCCATGCTCTTGGAGTAGCTGCAGTGTGATCGCCAGGAGTTCAGCCTCGCGCGCGCTCCACGGACCGGTCGAGACATCACATGGGCCATCGGCCATCATCGCGCTCCTTACTACATCGTCAAACCATCGTCGACACCGTGAGAGCAGCATTTTATTCGCACGTCAAGCGGTTGCGATCGCGTGTACCGTACCGTACCGTCCTGCGTAGGTGTGCATCACGGTTTCACTGTTTTTGCGTGAGATCGTCCGCGGGCGAAAGGCTTTGGGTTGAGCAGGTTCTCGATCGGTAAATTCGCGCGTCGACGATGGACTGCGCTCGTGACCATCGCCGTGGTGGGACTCGTAGGGTTCACCGTTTACCGACTCCATGGCTACTTCGGCTCGCACAACGAGTTGTCCAGGCCCGGATCGGACGCGCTGGAGAACACCGGATACAACCCCAAACGCGTGTTATTCGAGGTATTCGGTTCGCCCGGATCGGTGGCCACGATCAACTATCTCGACATCCATGCGCAGCCGCAGCGGGTCGAGAACGTCACGTTGCCCTGGTCGGTGAATCTGATCACCGACGACCCGACGATGTTCGCCGATCTGCGGGCACAGGGGGACGGCAACACCATCGGGTGCCGCATCACAGTCGACGGAATCGTCAAGGACGAAAGGTCCACGAATCACGTGAACGGTTACATCTCCTGCCTGGACAAGACCGCATGACGCCGGGCGAGCAGCCGGACGCGGATGGCACAGCGCATAAGCACCGTACTGAGGCCCCGGTCGAGGGATCCCGGATGGCGCGGTTGATCAGGACGTTGGCGTTACCGATCGTGCTGGCGTGGATCGCTATTGCTGCCGTGTCCAACACCATCGTGCCGCAGCTGGAGATTGTTGGCTGGGAACGTTCGGTAGGGCTGAATGCCGCTGACGCGCCAGGCATCTTGGCGATGCGGCACATTGGACAGGTCTTTCACGAGTTCAATTCCGACAGTGCGGCGATGATCGTGCTCGAGGGCGACAAGCCGCTCGGGCCGGAAGCGCACACGTACTACGACGGCTTGGTGAAGAAGCTCCAGCAGGACACCGTGCACGTCGAACATGTTCAGGACTTCTGGGGTGACCCGCTGACAGCCGGCGGATCGCAGAGTAAAGACGGCAAGGCAGCGCTCACCCAGGTTTATCTGAGCGGCAACCAGGGTGAAGCCAAGTCGAACGAATCCGTTGACGCGGTGCGGAAGATTGTCGCGGACACGCCGCCGCCCCCAGGCGTGAAGGCCTACGTCACTGGTGCGTCACCGCTGGTGACCGACAACTTCGAGGTCGGTAGTGCGGGTACCAACGAGGTCACCGGCGTCACCTTCCTTGTCATCGGGGTGATGCTGCTGTTCGTCTATCGCTCCCTGGTGTCCATGCTGATCGTGCTCGTGATGGTCGCGATCGAGCTGGCGGCGGCTCGCGGCGTGGTGGCAGTCCTTGCTCATGCCGGCGTCATCGGTCTGTCCACCTACTCCACGAATCTCCTTACGTTGCTGGCGATTGCGGCCGGTACGGACTACGCGATCTTCGTTGTCGGGCGGTACCAAGAGGCCCGCAGTAAGGGCATGGACCGGCTTCCGGCCTACTACGACATGTACCGGGGCACGGTCCACGTCATCGTCGGGTCGGGCCTGACCATTGCCGGCGCGGTGGCATGCATGGCGTTCACCCGGCTGCCGTACTTTCAGACTCTGGGCATTCCTGCCGCCATCGGGGTTGTCGTGACGTTGACGGCGGCCCTGACCCTGGGGCCGGCGGTGTTGTTGATCGGCACCCGGTTCGGGCTATTGGAATCTAAGGGCAAGCTCGAAGCCCGCGGTTGGCGGCGGATCGGCACCGCCATCGTCCGCTGGCCCGGTCCCATCCTGGTGGTGACATGTGCGCTCGCGCTCGTCGGACTGGCCGCGCTGCCTGGCTACCAGACCAGCTACGACAACCGCCCGTATATCCCAGACAGTGCGCCCGGCGTCGTCGGGATGGAGGCCGCCGAACGGCACTTCACCGAAGCCCGAATCAACCCTGAGCTGATGATGATCGAGACCGATCACGACATGCGGAACCCAGCCGACATGCTGATTCTCGAGCGCGTCGCCAAAGCGGTCCTGCACACGCCGGGCATCGCGCTGGTGCAATCCATCACCCGGCCACTCGGAACACCGCTCACACACAGTTCCATTCCGTTCCAGATCAGCGCGTCGAATGCCAGCTCGATCATGAATCTGGGTTATCAGAAGGACCGCGCGCACGATCTGCTCAAGCAGGCCAACGACATCACCAACACCCTCGCCGTCCTCAACCAGCAACTGGCGTTGCAGAAGCAGAGCGCTGCCGTGACCCACGAGCAGACGGAGGCGTTCCACGACACGGTGACGACAGTGAACGACCTGCGTGACAAACTCGCCAATTTTGACGACCAGTTCCGTCCGCTGCGCAACTATTTCTACTGGGAACCGCATTGCTTCGATATTCCGATGTGTTCGGCGCTGCGGTCGGTGTTCGACGCCTTGGACGGGATCTCCGATCTCTCCGACAAATTCGGCGCGATCACTGCGAGCCTGGACAAGTTGGATGCCCTGCAGCCGCAGCTGGTCGCGTTGATTCCGCCGCAGATCGCGATCCAGGAACGCAACCGGGAACTCACGCTGTCGAACTACGCGACGACCGGCGGCACCAACGCGCAGAGTGATGAGGCCCTGAAAAATGCGACCGCAATGGGGCAAGCCTTCGACGATTCCAAGAACGACGATTCGTTCTACCTGCCGCCCGAGGCTTTCGACAACGCCGATTTCAAACGTGGCCTCAAGTTGTTCCTCTCACCTGATGGCCAGGCCGCGAGATTCATCGTCACCCACCAGGGCAATCCGGCCGATCCCGGTGGTATCCCGCACGTCGACGCCATGAAGAATGCGGCCTTCGACGCACTGAAGGCGACGCCCATGGCTGATGCCAAGATTTACGTGGCCGGAATCGCCTCCACCAACAAGGACATTCAGGAGGGGATGAAGTACGACCTGCTGATCTCGGCGATAGCCGCGCTGGCCCTGATCATGCTGATCATGCTGTTCATCACCCGCAGCATCGTCGCTGCCGTCGTCATCGTGGGCACCGTCGCGTTGTCACTCGGGGCATCAGTGGGTCTGTCTGTTCTGGTATGGCAGTACATCTTTGGCATTCATCTGTATTGGATCGTGGTGCCGCTGGCCATCATCCTGTTGTTGGCAGTGGGCGCGGATTACAACCTGCTGTTGATATCGCGGTTCGAGGAGGAGATCGACGCGGGCCTGCGGACCGGAATCATCCGTGCGATGGCTGGCACCGGCCGCGTCGTCACGGCAGCCGGCCTGGTGTTCTCGGCGACCATGTCATCGTTCATCTTCAGTGACCTGGTGGTGCTTGGGCAGATCGGCACCACGATCGGCCTGGGCCTGCTGTTCGACACCCTGGTGGTCCGCTCGTTCATGACACCGTCGATCGCCGCCCTACTGGGACGGTGGTTCTGGTGGCCGGTCAACGTCCGACCCCGGCCGGCGAGCCGCATGTTCCGTCCGTACGGAACCCGCAGCTCGGTTCGCGAACTCCTTCATCTCGGCAACGACGAGGAGACCGCACGCGAACCGAAAGTGACGGCGGATAACTGAAGTACGTCCTCCGATCTGGCGTAGCCACGTGATGCATCCACTGAGGACGACCGCGCGGCGGAGTACCGCGGACGGCTTGATCACGACTACAGACCGGTCAGAGCGTGGCATAAAGCTTGCGAGAACCGGCTGTTCTGCCACTGGCGGTGGAGTGGTGATGACGACACACTCGATTTATGCCCAATCCTCCTCAACCGCAGCAGGATTCACCCGCTGCAAACTCGGACCTTGTCACACTGCCTGACACAGCCCTCGCGACGGCTGCGCTCAAACTTGTGCTGGACGCAGAATCGCCGGCTATCGCCAATCACAGCTCCGGATAGCACTTTTGACCACCGGTCAGCCGCTTGCACTAACGACGTTCTCAAGCAACAGGTACGCGCTTGTCAATGTTGCGAGCACGAGTGCACTCAAGGTGTGGGACCGGGGCGTCGTTGGCGGTCAAGGTCGCCTTTAACACCACAGTTGTTTTATGTGATCGTTGAGTGATCCATCCAGACGTCAGTCGTCGCACCGACGTCTGAGCGACGACGAGACCGTTCAGGTGGCCAACGAGCTTGTTGCTGCCGGCCAACTACTCATTGACGGCACCGACATTCGGGTGGCCATCACCAAACTGACCGACGAGATGCCCTCGTCAGAGGACACCGGACGGGTCCGTCAGCGCTTGGTCTCCGCGGGCTGGCCGGTGCACGATTCCCTTGAGCCGTAACGTCATTGACGTAGCAACGCAGCTACGAGAGCTTGAAGCGGACAGTTAGCCCGCCCAGGATGCGGTCGGCTTCCTCGATCCGGGCATTCAACCGGGCTCCGCGCCTCATGACAGCGCGCCGCACTGGTCACTCACCCGGCCCAACAATTGAGATCAGCATGGCAAATCCGAGACCGGTACGGTGGTGCACAAATTGAGGCCACGTCTCACGGCCGAGCTTGCGAAGTTGGCGAATTCTCGCCGATGACAACGACTCTGGAAACTGATGAGCCCGTCGGAGCCCAGCAGTCGTGCGATCTGAGGCCCCGGGAGGGGCCGACGCTACGTGTTTGCGATGGGAAGTCGCAGTGAGGAATCCCAGTCAGCACCGGTGTAGAGAACATGGGCAGCGGTGTTCACAGTGAAATCGTGCCCGTTGACGAATTCTCCACGTGGCCAGCGATAGATGTCTGCGCCGGCAATCGTCAACCGCAGTGACTCGCCGGGGCGGAGGTACGCAGTGAAGGGCCAGATTTCGATGTCAAGAGCGACCGGTCCGTCATCGGGAAGCGGAAGGTCGCGTTTGTGGGCGTGCACTGGCCGGTCGGGTGTGGACCTGGTGCTGTCGAGTTCGCGGCGGCTTGCTCGAAGCCAGCCCTGGGCCAGGGGGCCGTCATCGAGGTATGCGCAAAACGGGTAGGTGACCACGCGCCCGTCGGCGTCGAGCTTGTCCAAGACCACGAATAGGTCCATGTCCCCCGCTCCTGGCGACGCGGCAAACAAGCGCAACGCGCAGTTCCCGGCGAGATGGGTGGGTTCATCGAAGGTGTAGGTGAATGTGGCCGTTTGGTCGCCCGCGTGGCGGAGCGGATCGCCGGGCGAGGCAGTGGGATCATAGGTCGACGTTGCCGGGTCGATGGGCGCATTGTTCTGTAGGCGGCCGGTGGCAGCATTCAGGTATAGCGTCACCTGGTCCGAACCCGATGGTGGCCAATGCGATTCCGCGCGAATGGGTCCCGTCTCGGGTCGGTCACGGTATTCGACGCGGACCGGTGGCCACGACGAGACCTCCGTTTCGGCGTCCCGTAGGAAGTGGTCGAAGAACGCGCGCTGACGTTCGACGTTGTCGCGCTGGTAGTAGTAACGCCATTCTTTGCGTCCGTGAACGTCGAGCCACTTGTGTTCGGACCCGGCGCGGCGATAAGCCTCCAGGGTCCCGCGCGTGTGTAGCCCTTGGTTACCAACCGAACACACGAAAAGGGCTGGTACTTCGATGTTTTCCAAAGCCGGCGTTTTCGCCGCCCAGAAGTCGTCGTAGTAGGGATGGCCGAATATCTCGGTGAGTAGGTCCTCGCGCTGGCCCTGCCCGAAGCCGAGAATCGTGGCCAGGTTGGCTGCGAATTGAGTTTCAGGAATGCCGCCCTGGTAGATCGCTTCGCGGTATTGGTCGCTGATGCCTTCCGATGGGTTGATCGCCGCCAAGTGCGGGGGGCGCAGCGCCGCGATCCCGTACTGGCTGATGGCGAGGTAGGACACTCCGGTCAGGCCGACCTTGCCACTGCTCCACGGCTGTGTTCCGGCCCATTCGACGAGGTCGTAACCATCTTCGGCCTCTTGGCTGCTGAAGTAGGTGGCCTGTCCTTGCGATCCCCAGCTGCCACGTGGGTCGGCGTAGATCACGGCATAACCATGCTTGACCCAGTATTCGGCCACCGGAGCTTCGAAAGGCGTGCCCTCGGGTAGCGGCTCGGCGATGTCAGCACCCTTGCCAAGTATCGACGGAAATCCGTTGTGCTTGCCGTAGGGCGCGTACGCGATAAGCGCCGGCGCGGGTTCAGAGGTGTCGGGGCGTGCGATATCGATGTAGATCAGCGTCCCGTCACGCATCGGCACCGCGACGTCGCGTTCGAAGACCATCCCCTCCGAAATTGACCGCGACGGATTCAGACCCGAATACCCGCCCTCCTCTGGAGGGCGGGAAGGTACGAAAATGAAATCACCATCGGTTGTCATGACATCTCCTAAACCGTTATCGGACAGCACAAATAACCCGAATGCGACTGCTTCTGAGCGCCGGGGTGACCTGCAGTGTCATACCAAACTAGAATCCTGATTCGGTTTCGGTTTGGACAGTAGCAATGTCGCCGTAGGCTGTCCATACTCGAATCTGGATTCGACTCCTAAGGAGGGGAGGGTTGATGGGTGACCGTGACCCCGGCCTGCTGCGCGCCCCGATGCAGCAACGAAGTCAGGATTCAACCAACCGCATGCTCGACGCAGCCCTGGACATTCTCGACCGCGACGGACTCGCAAGACTCACCATTGCAGCAGTGGCCAAGCATGCCGACGTGGCCACCGGCACGATCTACCACCGATTCAAAGATCGGCATGCGCTGATCGTCGGCGCGCAGGACCGCTTCCTCAACCGCCTCGAAGAGCAGTTGTTGATCGCGAGTGCACCGTTACTAGTCGTCTCCGGCAACGAGAAGTTCCTACAGGGGCTGATTGAACTAGTCGAGGAGACCTTCGGAACTCACCGAAATGCCTTTCGGGCCTTCATGATGACCTACGCCGACGACCCCTTGCTTCGTGCACGCGGCACCGAGTCCAGTCGTCGGTTCGCAGAATTTGTCACGGACACACTGACGGTGCGCTTCGAGTGCAGCCACGACACTGCCGACAGCGCGTACCGACTGCTTTACGCCGATGCCGTCCTAGGAACCCTGTTCTCCCCCAACGAGCTTTCCCAGTCACCAGCATCCACCCGTAAACGCCTGGCACACATCAAAAAGGCGCTTGACGCACTGCTGTCGTAAGCAGAATCGATGAAACATGTCGCTCTGCACCCGGCGGGTCTGTTCACCGTCCAAGCCGTAGTCTCCCGTGGATCCTTACCGTCCAGCGAGTTAATCGGGATCGACAAACTGATCGCATCGATGACGCGGACCCCGGCTCCGCCGAGCGACTTGCGCGTCTCGTCATGTGCCCACACGTCGCCGTACTGACCGCCTGCGGCGCCGATCACAGCGAGCACGCTCAGCGGTGACTGCGCCCTCCCTGCACGGCCGCGACAACCAGCCGATCGCGTTCTTCACGACCGCCGGAAATGGTGGCGTTGTATTCGGGTGTGATCACCAGAACAGCGTCGACGTCGGCAACCGCGGCGCGGAGGCTCTGCGCGGCAGCCGGTGCCTCGGCACCGTCGATATCCTCGTCATGGAACGGGATGTCGCCAAGACCGTCATAGACCGCGACGGAAGTCCCGTCCGGCCCGTTCCCCGAGGCCACTTGGCCGATCTGCCGGTTTACCGAACCGGCGCGCAGGCTCGCGACCAACGCCAACACACATTGATGTCCTTCATGGTGGTTCCCTTCAGTTTCTGATTTGTCAGAGCGATGTGCGGCCCTACGCGGGTGCGGCGTCGCCCTCTGATCTGGTCGGCGCGGCTGGTGCCTTGACCGCCTCTAAACACACGGTGACGTCGACGGTGTCTCCGAGCATGGGGCCGCCTCCGGCTAGCACGGGAGTGTCGGTCAGGACGCCGAAGTCGCTACGCTTCAGTTGGATCACGCCTTCGAACCCGGCCACTTCACCGTGACCCATGCCGGGGCTCACGCCGAGAAATGAGAACGCCAGTGGTAGGCGTTTGGTGATTCCGCGCAGGGTGAAGTCGATGATGAGCACCCAGTCGTTGTGCCCGGTGCTGTGCATGTCGACCGAGGCGAGGGTGGCGGTGGGGAAATCGTCGGCGTCGAAGACGTCGGGTGCCCGCAGGTGCTCGTCGCGGTTCGGGTTGCCGGTGTCAACCGACCCGACCGCGATGGTGGCCGCAATGTTCGGAGTTCCGTTCTCGGGCACGGTGATCGCGCCGAAGAAGTCGCCGAATCGCCCATGTACTCGGCCGACCATCAGGTGGCGAACCGAGAACATGATGGAAGAGTGGACCGGGTCGATCGTCCACGTGCCGGCGGTGAGATCCCGCCCAACCGCCGACGTCACCTGAGTATTCTTCTCGAGTTCGGACGGCAGCTCGTAGAGTTCGCGCAAGACCAGGGCGTTGCGGGCTTGGATGAGTACGCCACCCTCGTCGAGACGTCCGAGTTCGATTGGGGCGAAGCCGAGTTGGGTGCACAGTTCGGCTACCGTCGCGCTTGCCGCGGAGTCGTTGCTGGACACGAAGACCACGCGTTTCCCGAATTCGGGTGGGCGCTTCTCGGCCAGCTGCCTGGCGGCGGTTTGGTTGAACGACTTGACCACCGCAGCGCCCGGAAACGCCTCGGCGTTGTACTCGGTCGACATGCGGCCGGCGAGGATTTGCTCGGAGTTGGGCACCAGAAACGCGTTCGTCGCGTCGACGACGATCTTGCCCGACCAGTCTGGACGGCGCCCACCCAGCTCACGGACCTTCAGGAACGGAATGGCCAAGATGATCACGTCCGCATCCAGGGCCGAGTCGAGGGTGGCCGGTGTGATCGAGGCGGACAGTTCGGTGACGTCGATCGTCTCCGGACCTCGCGTGTTGGCCCAGAGTGCTGAGACGTGGTGGTCGGAGAACCGTTGCGCCAGAACCGTGCCAACGGTGCCGGTGCCCACGACGGCGTACTGCAGAGCGCTGGTCATCGCACGACCTCCGCGGTCCGGGCGACGGCGATGAAGACCGCCAGCGCCAGGAATACGGCGTTCACGGGCCACTGCTTGTACTCTGCGCGTCGACCGTGGAACACCGCCGCGCCCACCTGCAGCAGCGCCAGCCCCACGGCTGCGGCCGGCGTCAGGATCGGCGCGATGCCGGTGAGCCACGGCACGATCAGACCGAGAGCGCCAGCCACCTCGACGCCGCCGATGAGTTTGATCGACGTCGCAGACAACGCCTCGGCGGCGCCAGCCGTGGAGGGGTTCTCCGCTAGGCGCTCCTTGGACTTCAGCAGTTTCGTGCCACCGATAAAGAGATATGCGGCGGCGAGTAGTACGGACGCGATCCATACCGCGATGTTCACTAGGGCTCCTCGAAGACGTGGGATTGGTGCAGGGCGGCTCAGCCGGGGAATTCGGTGGCGCCGAGTGCGACGTCGAAGTTGTCCAGTCCATGACGGGCGAGGCCCATGAGGACCAGGCCCGTTCCCTCCAGCCAGTGCGCCATGGTCAAGCCGCCGACGTCCAACGGGCGCAGCCCGAGACCAGTGATGAACTCCGACACGCGCGCCTTGGCCTGCGCATCGTCGCCGGCCATGAACACATCCAACGTCCGACCCTTCTCCAGGACGTGACCGAAGACGGTGTTGAAGGCCTTCACCACGCGGGCGCCGGCCGGAGCCGCCTTGGCGACTTCCTGGGCGATCGAGGTGTCAGCGGGGAGGGCGAGCCCGTCGGCATCGGCGTTGAAGGGGTTGCTGATGTCGATGATGACCTTGTCCGCCAACGCGTTTCCGTACTGGGTGATGACCGGCACGACATCGGCGTACCTCAGGGCCACGATCACGATATCCCCGGCCGGGGCGGCGCCGAACTCTCCTGTTGTGGTGCTGCCGCCGAGAGTCGTGGCGAGGTCAGTGGCCTTGGACCGATCGCGGCCGATGACCTCGACGGTGTTGCCTCCCGCTACCGCCAGCGCGCCGATGGCGCGGGCCATGTTGCCGGTGCCGATGATGCTGATGCTGCTCATGAGATGTCCTGTCTTTCCTACTGAATAAAAGGTTGACTACTCCACCATATGCCGATTGGTGACCATGTCAACCAATCCAGGAGGGCAGGCGGATGGAAGCGAACCGCGCGAGCCCGCGTGGACACGGCGTCCCGGCGAGCCTTCTCGCGCGCCCGGCATCACCATTGGCGTGCACGTGCGCCGGGGCCTGTCCTGGGCCGACTACCGGATCCTGGCGGTGCGTTCCGGGGCGTGGCCATCACTCCTCGTTGGTGCGTAATTCCCAGGGCCGCATGCCGATTGCCTCGGCGGCATTGCGCTGCAGCGCAATGCCGGCCGGCAGCGTGCGGTAGAAGATGCTCACCTCAGCGATCTTGCCGTCTGCGTCGAGCAGGACGAAGAAGATGCCGTTGACCGCGGCGTCTCCGACTTGAAGCCGGAAGTGTGCGGCGTGGTGGGTCTCTCCGCTGAGGACCTCCATGTAGGTGTCGTCGGAGGACAGTGTGTTGACTTTCTTGATGGTCTGCACGGCGGCGGCGCGGCCGCTGACCGGCTCATCGCCGAACGGGCCGTACAGCGCAACGTCCTCGGCGAGCAGGCCGGCGAGGGTGTTCTCGTCGACGCCGCCGTGGATGCAGTCGACGAAGGCCTCCAAGGTGTCGCGGTGCGCGGCAAAGGTGGTCATGGTTACTCCTCGTAGTGGGGGAAATTCGGTAGGTGCGCCGAGGCCGTCAGCTGGCGGCGAAGTAGTGACCGTTATCCAGGTCGGCCATCAATGTTGGCTGAGTAGGTTCCCAACCCAGGGTCTGGCGGGTGATGAGGTTGGCGGCCGGGTAGTTCTTCGTGACGAGGCTCGCGAGGGCCCCGAAGTACCCCGGCACCATCAGTTCGTCCACCGGAACGCTGACGACGGGCAAGTCCAGACGGCTGCCGATGGCCTCGGCGATCTCGCGGAACGAAATGCCCTCGTCCTGGACCGCGTGCCAGTACCTGCCGGCCGGACTCTTCTCCAGCGCCAAACGGAACAGCGAGGCGACATCGCGGATGTGCACGGCGCTCCACGCGTTCGCGCCGTCTCCGGGGTATCCGGCGAAGCCCTTGTCCTTCGCGAGAGCGATCAGCTGCGGGAGGAAGCCGGCAGAATCGGTCGTGTCGTGCGCGATGAGCGGAAGCCGCACGATCGATGACCGCACTCCTCGCTCGGCAAGGCCGACTGCGGCGATTTCCACGACATTGCGCGCCCGCAGGGTGCCCTTGTCCTCCTCCCTGCCGGGAAGGGCCGGGTCCTCCTCGGTGGCCGGCCGGCCCAGACCCTGCCCGGGGCCGCCGATGCTGCCAGCCGCGACCAGCGGCTTTCCCGTTCCCGCGAGTGCCTCGCCGTAGGCGAGCATGATCTGGAGCTCCGCGGCGGCCACGGCGTCCATCCCGCCGGACGGAAGCAGGTCCTGACGGTGGGCCACGTGGATGACACCGTCGGAATCCGCGGCCGCCTCCTTGAGCGCGTCGAGATCCTCGAGGCTGCCGCGACACACCGTCGCGCCCAGGGCCGACAGGGCCGCCGCGGATTCGTCGGACCGGGCCAGGCCCGTGACGTCGTACCCGGCGGCGATCAGCTCGGGGACGATGTGCGAACCGGCATGGCCGGTCCCGCCGGTAACGAAAACGCGCATGGTGCTCTCCTTTTGACAGTGGGTGATGGTGACGGTTGGTGGTGGGTAGCGATCAGCCGAGAATGTTGACGCCAAGAAAGAAGTTGGTGTGCTTGACGGAATGGGCGACGAGGCCCAGATGCAGCAGGGTGGCGTGCTCCAGGGCCCGCGCCATCGCCACCGGCCCGGTGTCCAGCGGGCGCATTCCCAGGCTCTCGACGAATGCCGACACACTCACCCTGGCCTCGGCGTCGTCGCCGGCGATGAACACGTCCAATGCGCGACCCTCGGCTGGGCCGGCCGCCACAACATCGGAGGGCAGGGATGACCATGTCCCCAGCCGGGGCGGCACCCGTGGTCCCAACCGTGGCACCCCCGAGCGCGGCGGCTAACTCCTCGGCCTTGACCGGGTTACGGCCGATGATCTCGACTGCGTTGCCGCCGGCGAGCACCCGGCCGGCCAGAGCGCCGGCCATGTTTGCCGGTGCCGATGATGCTGCTGCTCATGACGCATCCCGTCTAAACTCATCGGTGAGAAGGTTGACTCCTCCACCATAGAGGCTTTGGTAGAGTTGTCAACCAAACTAGGAGGCGTCGAGGTTGATGGAACCCAAGTGGCTGGATGCGCGTGAAGCCCGCGCCTGGCGTGCCTTCGTGCACGCACACCATCAGCTCGAAGTCCACCTATCCCGACGCTTGCAGGAATCGGGCCTGTCCGGTGCCGACTACGAGGTTTTGGCGTTGCTCTCGGCTCTGGACGGGGATCGCATGCCCGCCCGCGACCTGGGCAACGCACTGGGCTGGGAGAAAAGCCGTGTGTCACACCAGGTTCGGCGCATGCAGACCGACGGTCTGATCAGCCGTGAACCCAATCCCGACGACGCCCGCAGCACCATGATCTGCTTGCTGCCGGCCGGCCGCGCCGCCGTCGAGAAGGCGGCGCCCGGGCACGTGGACGACGTCCGCCGAAACTTCATCGACCTGATGACCCCCGCTGAACTCGACATGTTTGCCGCCCTCCACGAACGAATACTGCACCACCTCACCAAGGACGACGACTCTTCCGCCGCAGACAAGCGCTCATAGCCAAGCGCTCCACAGATGACACTCAAGGTCGCTGACGTCGATGCTCAGAGTACGTTCGTCGAACTTGATGCTTATCATGAGATATCTTGTCCTGTAGTGACATTCGCGTCATGCCCCTTGTCGCCAGATACGGCACGCGGCCCCGCCCCGGCCGACTAGTCCCGAGTCTCAGCGAACGTTGACTGCCGCCGTCGACGACCAGTTGCATGCCGTTGACGTAGCTGGAGTCGAGCAGTGTCCGCCCCCCCCCCCCCCCCGGGGGGGGGCCGCGACGCGCGTGCACGCTGAGGTCGAGACGTCGATCAGTACCTCGATATCTTGATCAACAATGCCTACGCCGGCTGCCACACGGTGGCTGCGCCCGGATTCACGAGCGTGAAACACCCTCGGCAGCAGCTATTTTCAGTGTCATGCCGTTTATGGCCGACCTCGAGTGAGCGCCGGCTACCGAAGCCACGGGCCTGGGCGGCCGGATGCAGGATGTCGCGCGTGTGCCATGCCGCCGGTGCGAACGCCGCGCAGTGGACCGTTCCGGATTGATGCTGGAACGGTTTCTTTGGCGCCGACGCGGACTCGGAGTCACATAAGTCGGCGATACACTTCGAATGCTAAACACAATTCGGCGACATCCTTTGGATGCGACAAGGATCGCCCGGTAAGCCGTTCGATTCGTCGCAATCGGTAGCGCACCGTATTGGGGTGGCAGAACAGTCGTTCGGAGACGGCGCCTACCGACGCACCGTTGTCCAGCCACACTCGAAACGTGTCAAAAAGCATCTCCCGCTCCTCGTCGGGAAGCCCACCAAAACCCGCCAACGCGGGACCGACTATTTCGATCATCGCCTCCGGCGCACTGACAGCCGCGGTGCCCAGGATGGAGCCGTCGAACACCGCGACTGAGGATGCCGGATCGGGCCGGCCACGCAACATCACTCGTGCGACATGCAGGGCTCGCGGCGTATCACGCAGATCATCGAACGGCGCACTCACACCCACGCGGGCGGTGGCCAGCCGCGACACCAAGGCAACGCACATACGGAGTCGTTGGTCGGAAGCGACGGACACGACCCCGACCTGCACGTCAGGCAGCAGCCGCCACGCTGAAAATATGTCGAGGCTGCGCAGCTTCGACTCGATCCCGGGCAGCGGCTCATCGCCGATGGCGGCAATGTGGGCGGCAACGACGACGAAGGGACCGTGGAGCGGCAGCTGAAGACGGGCGGCGACCTGCCACATGCTCCACCCGCCGACAGCTCGTCCCTCGAGGACCGAGTCAATCAGATTGGAGCGTCGCGACGCGTCCGCCAGGAGTTGGCGTGTCTGCTCGTCGCGCTCACCGGCCACCAGAGCGGTGGAGATCAGTTCAGCGAAGCGGGCGATGCGGACCTCGGTATCAGCTGGCATGGGGCCGGGCTTTACCGAACCGACGGCAGCCACGCCCCAGACGCGTCCATCAATGATGATGGGCACCCCCACCGCCGCGCTCAAACCGACAGCGCGCAGATGATCAGCGAACGGCCCGGCAGCGTCTTCGTACGTGTCGATCCGTGCAGATCCGCCAGTGCGTTGCACCACCGGTGCAATGGTGTCGCCTTCCAGCGGAGTGCGGGTGCCCGCCGGCAATCGCGCCCGCCCCGTGGGATGGAGCGCGACGGCCACCAACGTTTGCTCGCCATCTGCGTCAAAGCGACCCAGTCCAGCGGCGACGGCGGGCACGCACCGGCGCATCTCCTCGGCCACCGCGCCAAATACCGCCGAAGGTCCGACGCCCTGCGCGACCAACGTGGCCACTCGGCGCAACGCGGCCTGTTCGGTGGTGAGGCGTCGATACTCGGCGTACAGCTGTCCGTCGTCGACGACCTCAGCGAACTGCTCTGCAGGAACCGCGTCTGCGGTCGGCCGCATGTCCATGGCCTCCTCGCAACAGAATCTTGGTGGCGGGCACCACGAGTTTGAGGTGGTCATCATCTGTCGAGCGCGCACACGCTCGCATCTACCAACTGCACAGTCACGACCCAGTCGGTGCGGCCCCCAGATGCATCCCGACGCCGTTTGAGGCGCGTCAGTCCAGACGGTCGGTGGCGCGTTGCGATAGGGCGCTGCCGAGTTTGCCGCGGGATTCGACGCCGAGCTTGGCGAAGACCTTGTGCAAGTGGTAGCGGACTGTGTGCGCGCTGATGAACAGCCGGGCGCCGATTTCCGGGTTCGACAGTCCATCGCGCGCCATCGCCGCGATCTGCGCTTCCTGTGGTGTCAGCTCGTGCGCGGTTGCCGCGACAGCGCGCTTGCGGGCGGTTTCACCGGTGGCCCGCAGCTCACGGCGTGCACGCTCGGCAAAGCCCGCCATGCCCATCGCCTCCAGCATGTCGTGTGCGGTGCGCAGCTGGGCGCGGGCGTCGACGCGACGGTGCTTCCGGCGGAGCCATTCGCCGTATAGCAAGTGCGCGCGGGCAAGCTCTGCGCGCAACCGGGTACGGCTGAGTCGTTCGATCGACTCGCGATACAGACGCTCAGCGGGATCACCGTCGCTCAACAATGCCCGTGAGCGGGCCTCGATGCCCAGCGCCCAGTCGGTGCCGCTGACGCTGGTGATGTCGGCCAGGTAACGGAGGGCTTCGGCGGCGGTGTCGCGTCGTTCGTTGCGCGTGGCCGCCTCGACGAGTTCGACCGCCGCCCACCTTGGCGCATTCAATTCATACGGGTACTCAAGTGCGCGCTCGGCCGCGGTCATCGCCGCCGGGTAGTTGCCGATACCGTTGTTAACGACGGCACTCGCCCATCCCGCGATGCTTATGCCAATCCCTTCGCCGCGGATGCTGGCCTCGCCGATGGTGGTTTCTACCAGGGCCGCCGTTTGTGCGTCGCTGCCACTCATCGCGGCTACTCCGAGGACAGCGTATGGAGCCACCTTGCTGCCAGTTGCCTCCATAACCGCCTGCAGCTCCTGGCTGACTGACGAGGCGGCGGCCAGTTCACCGGCAAACAAGAGCATGAACGCGCGCGAGTTGAGGGCCAGTGGAAGCTCGCTGAGCGCGCCGACGCGGCGGGCAAGCTCGACGTGCCGATCGGAGAGCAACTGCCAAGCGTGGTCATCCCACAGGTGGCGGGCGACGACGCCGGCCACCCAATGCCAGCGCAACTCCTCATCGGCCGACATACCGGTACCGAAGTGCTCGAGTGCCTGCCGCAGAATCGGCAGTCCGGCCCGATATCCGCTGTTGTAATGAGCCACGAGACCGTCAAGAAGAAGATCAACCGCGCATCCGGGACCCGGCGGCGCGGCGTGTGCCGCCTGCGCCACCTCAAGTACTCCGCCGTCCAGCGCCGATCGACCGGCGAACATGCTGGCCGACAGTGCCTGCAGATAGGTCGTTCGCGATAGGGCCGCATCGATGGGTTCGAGCCGCCGGGCGGCCTTCAACAGCAGAGCCGGCGCATCACTGCATCGGCTTGCGACGAACGCGAGGTCGGCGCCGATCAGGTCGACGCGGGCCTGCTGGACATCGTTGAGCGGCCCGGCTCCGGCCAGGCAAAGCAGCTCCTGCGCCGCAATGAACTCGCCAGCCTTGACTTTGGCCGAGGCGGCGGCCAGCGCCCGGTCGCCGCGCCGCGCCGGATCGAGCGTCAGCTTCGCGGCCCGTTCAAGGAATGCCGCGGCGGCCGCCACGCCGCCGCGGCCCTGGGCGCGGCCCGCGGAGCATTCCAGTTCAACGGCAATGTCCTCGTCGGGACCGGGCGCTCCACACGCCCGATGCCACGCCCGTCGATCGGGATCCTGTTCCGGGTCGGTCACCTCGGCGAGCTCCGCGTGCACGCGTTGTCTGTCCTCCAGCGACGCCAACGCGTAGACCGCGGAGCGCACCAAGGGGTGCCGGAACCGGACCCGAGTGCTGAACTCGATGACGCCCGCATCATGCGCCGCCGCCGCACCTTCCCGGTCGATCCCCAACCTCGCGGCCGCTCGCCACACCAGGTCGGGATCACCGACCGGATCTGCCGCGGCGACAAGCAACAGCAGCCGGGTCTGGTCGGGGAGCACCTCGATGCGGCGCCGGAAGCTTCCTTCGACCCTCTCCGAGAGCTGGACTGCGCCCAGAATCCCGAATCCACCCGCCAAGGCGCCGGGCCGTAGGCCCCGCGACAACTCCAGCAGTGCCAACGGATTACCTCGCGCCTCGGTCACGATGAGATCCCGCGCGTGGCTATCGAGCTGTCGGGTCAGCCCGCTGTCCAACAATGCTCGGGCATCGTCGGTTCCCAGCCCCTCCACCTCGAGCTCGGGGACCTCGGCCAGATCGTGGCTCGGGCTTCGCGCGGCGACGACAACGCCAACCGACTCCGCGACCAATCGGCGAGCGACGAAGCCGAGGACTTGCGCCGAGGCCCGATCAAGCCACTGCTCGTCGTCCACGACACACACCAGCGGCCGTCCCCGGGCAGCGTCGGACAGTAGGTTCAACACCGCAAGTCCGATAAGAAACTTGTCCGGCGGCCCTCCCGGACTGATGCCGAACACGGTCCGCAGCGCGTCGCCTTGCGGTCCGGGGAGGCGGTCGAGGCTGCCTAGTATCGGCGCGCACAGCTGATGCAACGCAGCGAAGGCCAACTCCATCTCCGACTGGACACCTGCGGCGCGTAACACCTGGCATTCCGCCGCCTGCTCAGCCACATAATGCAGCAACGCCGTCTTGCCGATCCCGGCGTCGCCAGTCAGCACCAGGGCCCGGCTCTGTCCGGCACGAACCGCTTCGATGAGTTGGCTCAGCCGTTCGCACTCCACGCGGCGGCCCATCAACATCATTAGCGTCCCCGCACCGTGACATCAGCCCGCACACTGCTGGCCGCTGACGCTCACCGTACCGCTGCTGAGTTCAGGCTCGGCAGCGTTCTCCCGTCTTGGTATGACGACGTGGTCGCCCGTACCGACGTGCCGATGGCCCGCGGCCAGCGGGAAGGCTCGGCCGCACCGGTGCCGCTTCTCGGCGACGAATGTTCCTGGTGTCGAATCCATTAACGCCCGCAGCGCGCGGGGCCATTCATGTCGTCCCACTGGGAAGCGCGCGCGGCACGACGGCCAGCACGCGGCTGACGAAAGTATCGAACTCCTCCATGTAGTCGCGCAGAAACTGTTCGGTCGACGGGTCGGTGATGTCACCCTGGTCGGTAATCAGTCCCGGAGTGAATTGCAGGTATGCCTCGGGCGCCGTCATCTGGGGTGCGTTACAGAAGCTGAGTGCACTGCGCAGACTTTGTTGCGCCACAGCAGTTCCGATCTTGCCCGGCGAGGCGCCAATCACAGCTGACGGCTTATGCGTGAGTGAGTTTTCTCCGTACGGGCGACTGGCCCAGTCAATGGCGTTCTTCAGCACGCCCGGCACGCCGCGGTTGTACTCCGGGGTCACGAACAACAGGGCATCGACCGCGGCAATCGCGTCCTTTAGTGCCTGGCCCGCCGGCGGGTAATCGTCATCGAGATCACGGTTGTACAACGGAAGATCCTTTATCGCAATCTCTTCGAACTTCAGGTTGTCCGGCGCCAACCGGATCAGCGCCTTGGACAGAGTACGGTTGATTGACTGGGCCGACAGGCTGCCGATGATGTATCCGACCATGTACCTGGCCATGTGAAGTTGCACCTTCTTTCTGTGTCGACCTTTCTGTGTCGACCGACTAGATCCGCAGCCGCGCTGGCTGGTTCACGGCTCGACGAGCCATTGCGGTTTCGATGAGCCGCGGGGCGCCAGAACCGTCCGGTATGACTCCTTCGTTCGCGACATGACCACCTGGTCGGTCATTCCCCGGTACGTGCCCAGCGGGGTTTCGGCCGTGAAGAGATCGGGGGCGACATAAGAGTGCACCTCGCTCGATCCAGCCGTGGCCGCGGCGTATTCCTTGTCAAAGATCCCGAGCGAAAGCAGCCACAGCACTGTTCGGGTCAGAGACACCACGACTCGATAGCTGCCGCCCTCCGTCGCGCGCCGGCGCATCGCCTCGAGGACGCCGACGGTCCCGAGCCAGCCCACCACGTTGTCGCAGATCGGTACGATCACCGGCGACTTTGGGAGAGTGGGTGACCCTTCGATGCAGAACACACCGGATACGGCCGCACCGATCTCGTCGAAACCGGGACGGTTCGACCATGGCCCCGTGTCGCCATGCAGGATCACCTTGGCATGGATCAGTCCGGGCTTCTGGGCGCACAGATCTTCGGCAGTAAGACCGTTTCGTTCCAGATAACCGGGTCGCTTGTTGGCGAAGAAGACGTCAGCATCCCTCAGCAGGTCGTCGAATGTGGCGCGATCCTCCTTGGAGCCATCCAAGATGGTCGAACGCATACCAACCTGCACATCCCACGCGAAGGACTCGACCTCGGTGGCGTAGGGCCGCCAGATATTGAGGACGTCCGCGCCGTACATGGCTAGGTCCCGACCCATGGCCGCGCCGGCAATGACGTGCCCCATTCCGAACGCGCGGATGCCGTCCAGCGGAGTGCGTCCGCCCCTCTCGAACGGCACGGGTGCGCTCTCCCCGATCTTCTCCACGGTGATCAGCGGCATCGTGGACAGCACTTCGGTATATTGCGGCTCATTGAGGAACTCATCGAGAGTTCGCACCTTCGCCAGGATGAGCCCTTCCTCTGCTGCAGCGGATTCCAATTCGTCTGCACGCCATTGCAATATGGCATTCTCGATGGAGCCGAGGCTGTCGGTGCACCGGAGGAACTTGAGCGTGTCCGTCTTGGATCGAGGATAGAAATCCAGGGCCACCACGTAGCGCCCATCGCGCGTCTTGCGGAACAGCGGAATTTCGAGGAACGGGTTGCCCGCGAAGGCGCCCATCGTGGGAGCGCGCCCGTTCATCGTTTCCCATTTCCCCTCGAAGAAACCACAGAACCGGCGAAGCGCCTTGCGGACGTCGACGTGAATGTCCTGTGGCTCCCCGGTTCTCGCCTGCCAGACGGCCGCGGCCGCGACAGACTTCGCGGCCAGGCCCATCGCGGCCATGGCGCCGAAACGAAGCGGGCTGGAAATGATCGGGTCCTGCCCATAGAACGACAGGCAACCTCCGCAGTCCGCGGCGGTAAGTCCTACGTCGCGGAGCACGTCGTTGGTGTTCGCCAGCAGATCGAACTCCGACGACGTCGCCGGGTTGCCCGTTATCGACTCGAGCGCCTCGGTCAAACGGGTTGCCCCCGTGGCAAATACGGTACTCACGCCGTTTCCTTCGCTGCCGCGTGCACGCTCGCGCCGTTCGCTCGCAACCGAAGAAGGCCGATGATGACTTCGTTCTCTTCGCGCGCGAGGTCGTCGACGGAGCGTCCCCCCGCTTCGCGCATCACACCATCGATGATGGTCTGCTTGAGTTCGGGAGTTACCTGTGGATCGCCGAGGGTCTGCATCATCGCCGCGAGCGGGTCCATGAGCTGCTCCATGAAGTGGTCGATGCCACCCGCTCCCCCACCCAAATGCCATTGCAGGCTTTGGCCCATCACACCCCACCGCAGGCCCGGGCCATAGCTGACGGCAATGTCGGCTTCCTCGACGCTCAGCACATGTTGCCCAATGAGGTTGAGCATCTCTCGGTACAGCGCCGCCTGCAGCCGGTTGGCCACGTGTCCCGGTAACTCCTTGCGCAGATGAATGGGCTTCTTGCCGATCGACGCGTAGAAACCGATCGCGCGTTGGATGGCGTCCGGTGATGTCGCGGTGCCGCCGACCACCTCCACTAGCGGGACGATGTGGGGTGGGTTGAACGGGTGGCCGACGACGACCCGCTCCGGGTGCTTGCACGCTGATTGCATCACGCTGGGCGTGATGCCCGACGAGCTCGAGGCGATGATCGAATCAACGGGCGTCGCTGCGTCCATGGTCGCGAACAACTTGACTTTGAAGTCGGGCCGTTCAGGCCCGTTCTCCTGCACGAAGTCCGCCGTTGCGAGGGCCTCATCGGAGTCCTTGGTGAAACTCAACCGGTCGCGCGATGCGCCCGGCGACAGGCCGATTTCTTCGAGCTGCCCCCAGGCCTCGTCGACATAGCTGCGCAAGTTCGCCTCAGCGTTCGGGGCCGGATCGGTCGCAACAACGTCCAGCCCGCGCGCCAGGTACTGTGCAGCCCAACTGGCACCGATGACTCCCGTGCCGACCAAAGCGACACGCCCAATTGGCTTTTCGAATGACACGATGGCGTCTTCCTTTCAAGAAGTTTCGAAGTATGCGATCCCGGTCAGGTTTCCTTGCGCAACAAACAGGGCCTTCGCCTCCGATCCGTCGAGCTTGGCCGTAAGAACATCGCCCCCGAAGTCGGTGATGAACATTCGGTCGCCCTCGAGATCCAGGGCGATGCCGATTCCTTCCATCAAGTGCGTGAAGATGATCGTCGGAGCCGGGCGACCCTGCGCGTCCGCGTCCATCGGCGCGCGGTTCACCGTGTTGCCGCGGGGCGGATCGCCCCGGTCGGTCCAATAAATGATTCGGTTGTTGAGATCGAGCTCCAGATCGATCGGCTCGGGCAGCTCGTCATAAAGAAGTTCGACATCTGTTCGATTTGACGCTGTCTGTCCGGTGGGAATGTCGACGCCGGCACGGAAAAGACGGCCCTTGTCGGCGTTGTCGGCGCCCTTCTGCGTCCAGTAGAGCTGCTTGCCATCGACGTCTACGGCCACGCCCACACACCACTTCGTGGCGTCCGGTCCCGGTCGCGGGTCGCCCCGGCTGGTGTCCACGAGAGTCTCAACGTTCGAGCCGTCGAGGTTGGCTCGCATCACGCGCATGCCCTCGCGGTCGCACCAGTACAGCGTTCCGCTCTTCTTTGCGAGCTGGAGCTGCTTGGGTGTGAAGGTGCCACCCGGGGCAATGATCGTCGTCCGATTCCGTCCGTCGAGATCAGCCCGCTCGATGGAGCCGTCATTCTCCTTGGGGGTTCCCATATTCGTCCAGTAGATGTGCCCCGCCGCGACATCGACCACGATGCCATCGGGGTATTGGCACTCTGTCACGATGACCTCGCGGTCGGAGCCATCCGAATTGACTGAGACGATCCGATTGCTGCTGAGATCGAGAATTAACAGATGACCGATGGTGGCCGTCTCGTCGGACACGGGTTGCGGTGCCTGTCTGTGTGAACTGACCATCGGTTATCACTCCACTAAATCGGCGGGAATCCGAGCCGCGAGCCGGATTGTCCTCTGCACCAACTAGTTCGATCCTCGGGTGAGTCACCGATGGTGTCGATGTCATGCGCGACAGCAATCTTGGGTGAGGTTTGTCCGCCATGACAGCGGTCCGGAGTGGCAACCGTTGCTCCGTCATGAGCGGGACCGAGCGGGTCGATTTGGATGCGCTCGCAGTCGGCGACCCGCCGAAATTCGCAACGTATCGATCGTCACGATCACAGCGTGTTCGTGACGAACGTAGGTCTGTTCGACGTGTGCGTACACTGCCAACGGCGCGGTCGTGTCGCCGGTACGCGGGTCGCGCAATGGCGACACATTGAGGGTGCGCCAAAAAGGAGCGGCAGCGGCGCGCGTGTGCCCCTCAGGCCTCGTCGAACGCCGGGAACAGCAACACCTGGGCCAGCAGTTGCATCGCCGCCCCGATCAATACGGCGATCAGCGTCACTCCGCCCGGCACCTTGACGGCGCGGCCGATAACCCCGGGGCACCGGCAGATTGTCCTCGAACCACCGGAAGATCATGTAGACGGCGACGGTGGCAATGCCGACCGGGGATGGACACGGTCAGCGCGACCGCGGTGACGACGAAGCCGGCGACGGTGGAACCGATAATGCACGCGGGCCACGCGTAGCCAATTCAGGTCCGGTTAGCTGGCGTTTCAGAGGGCAGGTATGGTGCCGCCGTCGACCGGGACCATGGCGCCGGTGATATAGCCCGCGGCGGGAGACAGCACGAAGGCCGCCGTCTTGCCGAATTCCGCCGGTGTTCCCTGGCGCCGCAGCGAGTTGGCCGGCGTGCCGCCTCCCGTCATGGTGGCCAGTTCTTTGGCGCGGTCGGTCGCAATGTAGGCGGGCAGGAGGCCGTTCACCCTGGTGCCGGCCGGTCCCAGCTCGTCGGCCAATGTCTTGGCCAGCATGCCCAGACCAGGCCGCAGACCGTTCGAAATTGCCAAGCCTGGGATGGGTGCGCGCACCGACGAGGACAGGACGAACAGGATCGAGCCGCCCGGTGAGGCGGCGGCGACGGTGCGGGCAATGCGGAGCGCCCCTAGGAAAATCGACTCGAAGGCGTCCCGCCAGGTGTTGTCGTCGATGTCCATCGCGGCGCCGAAGGGCGGTCCGCCAACACTGATCAGTGCGCCGTCGATGCGACCGAAGTGTCCTTGCGCGGCATCGATGAGGCGCTGTGCGGTCGACTCCTCGGCGTTGTCACCGGCGATCCCCGTCACCCGGTCGGGAGCACCCAGTCCCCGAGCGGTCTGCACCACTGCGGTTGCCCGGCCCGACAGGACCACTCGTGCCCCTTCGGCCAACAACGACTGCGCGGCAGCCAATCCCAGGCCCCTGCTGCCCCCGGCCACCACATATACGCGGTCTCGGAGACCCAGATCCATGCCGTGCTCCCTTCTCGGCCGACTGGTGCTGATGTTCAAAGGGGACGCGAGCCGTCCTTCACGGCATCGGCGAACACCCCCAGCTGAAAGTCGCAGACGCTGTCCAGCACTGCAACAGTTCCCTTTTGAGCCCCGTGACCTTTTGCAGCCGGCTCAGATGGTTGATCATCACATCATCGGAAGAATCGCCAAGACAGTCGATATCGAGCCGAACAACGTCGCGGAGCAGTCGCTATTGCCCAGGACAACGTCCTGCGCAAAATGCCTCCCTTCAAGTACGAGAACCCCAGGGACGTCGACGCTGCCCGCCGTGGCCCAAAGAGTTGCCGTCCCGTTGCAGGCAACCTGGTGCACGGATGTTGACTGATTGCCAGTTCACCGTGCGTAGTCAGCTCGCCAGAGGCGTTGGGAGGCTGGGTTTTACCCACGTGACGGGACCGGGGCGGTTCGCCGTTGCCGGCATGCCGGGTGGATCGCTCTGGATGACGTTGTGCGCCCTGCTTTTTGGGGCCCATAGCCCGCGCATGGCCGCGCGGGTTGTGACGAATGCACAGTCGGCGGAATCAGGTCGATATGAACTTGCGGTGAAGCAGTGGTGCGCTGCGGCGCGTCCCTTGCGGGCAATCGAATGCCCCAGTTTTCGTAGCCTAACCAGTCGGCACAACAAACGTTGGCGGGACAACGTTTGCGGAACAACGTTGTTAGAACAGCCAATGACGCCGCGATGCGCCGCCGCGACGATGTAGCGCAACCGATCGCCGACGCAACGGAGGTTCCCGCAATGACGAAACGAGTAGCTGATCTGCTGGTCGACACGTTGCAAGCAGCTGGCGTGAAGACGTGCTACGGAATCGTGGGCGACACGCTGAACCGCATTGCCCATGCGATTGATCGGAGTGAGATCGAGTGGGTCCACATGAGGCACGAGGAGGTGGGCGCCTTCGCTGCGGGCGCAGAAGCTCAGCTCACCGGACGGCTCACGGCCTGCGCGGGAAGCTGCGGGCCCGGTGGTCTCCACTTCATCAACGGGCTGTACGAGGCCAATCGCAATCGCGCTCCGGTCATCTTGATCGCAACCCAGATCGTCCGGCCCGACCTGGGCTTCGAATCGATCCAGGAGATCGATTTCGCCGACGTGTTCAGGGGCTGCAGCGTCTATTGCGAGATGATCCTGACGCCGGAGCAGGCTCGGCGAAAGACAGTTGCGGCCTGCCAGGCCGCCTTGACGAAACGTGGTGTGGCCGTTCTGGTCGTACCGGTCGACATCGCCAATGCCGATTCACATGAGGAGCTGCCGTACACCGTTCACACACCGCGCCCGCTCATTCGCCCGAGCGACGCGGACCTCGACCAGATCGCGGCCATTCTGAACGAGAACACAGCGATCACCATCTACGCAGGCGCCGGCTGCGCCGGTGCGCATGACGAGGTGGTCGCCACCGCATCAAGGCTCAATGCGCCAATGGCTCACACTTCGCGCGGCAAGGACTTCGTCGAATACGACAATCCGTACAACGTGGGCATGACCGGGATGATCGGTGGGGCCGCTGGTTACCATGCCATTCTGGACTGTGATGTTCTGCTTCAGCTGGGAGCGGACTTCGCGTGGGGCCAGTTCTATCCGGACAAGGCCACGATCATCCAAATCGACGCCGAACCAACCCATATCGGCCGCCGCCACCCGGTCGCGATCGGGGCGGTCGGCGACATCAAAACGACCCTCGAGGCGCTGCTGCCTCGCCTCAAGCAGCACGACGAGGGTGGTTTCTTGTCGGGGTACGTGGAGCGTCATCGGAAGGATGTGGCAGCGGCGGACGCCGAAACTATTTCGGGTCCCGACGCCACCATTTCGGGGACCTATTTGACCAAGATCATCAACCAGCACGCTGCCGAAGACGCGCTGTTCGCAGCGGATGACGGGACAGCGACGGTCTGGATGCTCCGTCACATCGACACCGGCGGGAAACGCCGAACGTTCGCTAGCCTCCTGCAGGGGACGATGGCCGCCGGGCTTGGCTCGGCGCTTGGACTGCAAAAGTGCCAACCCGGCCGGCAGGTGATCTACCTGGCAGGCGATGGCGGGTTAACCATGCTGCTCGGCGATCTCCTGACAGCGGTGCAGGAGAAGCTGCCGATCAAGATCGTCGTCTTCAACAACGGCAAGCTCGGTTTTGTCGATATCGAGCAGAAGGCCGCAGGGCTGGATCCCCTGTACACGGACCTGCAGAACCCCGACTTCGGCGAAGTCGCCACGGCGATGGGCCTATGGGGGCGCCGCGTGTCCGCGGCGGGCGACTTGGAGGGATCTATCCAGAGCTGGCTCGCGCAGCCCGGCCCAGCGCTGCTGGACGTGAGGGTGCAGCCGATGCAATTGGTGAAGCCGCCGTTCATCGCGCGGCAGGCCGTGCATGGGATGGCGGTCTACAGCGCCCGAGCGATCCTGCACGGCAACAGTCGTGACGTCTGGGAAATGGTCGAAGAGAACACCTCCCACGCAAAGTAACCCCGCGTCGAAGGCGTGAGCTGCGTTCGCCACGAGGCTCGCTCCCCGACAAGATCCGCGGCAGGTCCCCGAGGCCGCGGCTATAGCCCAACAGCGACCGCCGCCTGGTCGGTCGGCAGGGCTGACA
The DNA here is from genome assembly GCF_041261665.1 of Mycobacterium sp. MAA66. Lineage (NCBI taxonomy): Bacteria > Bacillati > Actinomycetota > Actinomycetes > Mycobacteriales > Mycobacteriaceae > Mycobacterium > Mycobacterium sp. MAA66. The sequence continues at coordinate 210,658 of NZ_JBGCCC010000002.1, forward strand.
ACGCCCAATTACGTTGGGTACCTATACCCTCATCGCGAGGATACCGGCCCGCGTCAACTCCCAATAGTGTTGCTGCACTGTACTATTCATTGCCAACGAGGGCGACGCCAGGCAATTCGTTGCGCCAGATGAAGCAGAAACACCCTTCTTGCGAAGCCGGGGCCGTCACGAAGGAGGGCTGTCGGCTCGGCCCTCCACAGTCAGAAATCCGGCGTAGTCGGGCCTGCCGAGGCAATCGCTCATCGAGATGGCAATTTTGCCAAGTTCTGCCATCTCAAATGACGAATTGCCACACAGAATGAGAAGTGACAACCACTGTAGGTTGCAAAACTCCGTGTCATATGGCCATCTCTTGACCTGCGCGTTCGCCCAATTGCATCAGGTCTGTCGAATGGGTTTTTGCATTCTGGATGGCGAATCCTAAAACGGTACGGTGGTCCCCAACTGGGACGCGCGCCCCGTGCGGTTCGCTGCTGCTGCGGTTGTCGCCGGCGTATGGCAACAAGCGCTTCATTCGTAATCACGTTGCATTGCAACGTGATTAGAGTTCTCCCAACTGAGCGAACGCTCTATCCATCCGTAACCAACTCGGGGCGAATCACTTTCGCGAGAAGTGCCAGAATCTCCTCTGGGGCGCTGAAGGGGAAAATGCCCACTTCACCCCGCCGCAGAGGAACTGCGGCACCATCCAGTTTTCCGCAGAACGGGTGCCTGGCGACCCGGCTAGGCCAGAACGACGATCTGCAGCGGTCACCGTCGCGATGCGCAAGCAGATGCCACCAGGGTCGGCAGCGTTGAGGACACTCACGCACCGCCGCCGATACCTGCACAGACCAACTACGCGTCACCAAACTGGACGAGCATTCACAACTGGGCTCACGCCACGGCCATACCGCCGTCGACCGCGATCACCTGTCCGGTCACCCAGCTCGACGCCGGTTCGGCCAGCAGGTAGATCCAGCGCGCGACTTCCTCGGGTTCACCCCGTCGTTTGAGCGGGAGTTGCTCGGCCTCAAGGCGTTTGATCGCATCCAGCTGATCCGGCGGCAGAACGGAAGCCAGGATGGGTGTCTCTGTGGGGCCGGGCGCCACCGCGTTGACGCGAATCTTGTCGCCGGCGAGTTCGGCAGCCCAGCACCTGGTGAGGTAGTCCAGAGCAACCTTGCTTGCGCCGTAGAACGCACCGCCGCCCGACTGTGGCCGCTGCGCACCGGCGCTGCTGATGTTGATCACCGAGCCTTGACTTGCCCTCAGGTGCGGGATCGCGGCGCCGACCAGATGAGCCGGGGCGAACACGTTGGTCTCGAAGAGGGCCGCGATCGTCGCGTGGTCCGCAGCCTCCGTGCTGGACGCACGAAAGATCCCGGCGTTGTTGACCAAGGTGTCCAGTCGACCATGGGTTTCGACTGTCCGCGCGATGAGTTCGCTGGCCTGTTCGGCATCCACCACGTCGGCCACCTCGTACGAGATGCCGACATGCAGGGCGGCAGCCTCGGCCAGCGGCTCCATACGGCGCCCGCTGATCGTCACCTTCCAGTTGTGCTGTGCGAACAGGACTGCCGCGGCACGTCCGATACCCGAACCGCCGCCCGTGATCAGCACCACCGGCGCCTGTGTGCCCTCGTCCATACTTGCCTCCCAAAGCGAATGATCTTTCTTTTATGTTCGTTGACTTACATCGGGCCGTCAAGAAGAATGTTTGTTCTATAATGTGACGTGCCTCGCGTGACTCAGCAGCACCTCGACGCTCGTCGTCAACAGATCCTCGACGCAGCAGCGGCGTGCTTCGCGCGCAACGGTTTCCACGCCACATCAATGCCCGACATCTTCGCAGCGACCGGACTGTCCTCCGGGGCGGTCTACCGCTATTTCCCCAGCAAGCAGGCGATCATCGAGGCACTGGCAGACTCTGTGATGGGGCCTGCGCTCTGCGCCCTACACGAGGCGGCGTTCGCGGAACCTGCCCTGTCGGTGCCCGAGATCATCGACCTCATCCATGGCGAGCTGGTCACCATCCCTGACTCCAATGGCTCCGCCGCGCTGGTCGTCCAGGTCTGGGCCGAGGCAGCCCGCTCACCGGACACGCTGCGATCGCAGCGCCACATCGGCACAGAACTGCACGCAGCGCTGACGACGCTGATCGATCGGATGCCCCAGGTGCCGCCAGAAGATAGCTCTGACGCCGCTTGGGCCCTGATGGCGCTGAGCATGGGTACCTTCGTGTGCCAGAACCTGCTGCAAGACACCCCTTCACCCACCGCGAGGCTGGTCGACCACCTGTACACGTTGCTGTCAGTGCCGACATAGTCACTGCCGCATCGCTCGACGTGCAGGTAGCGGCACGACGTCAACCTAGGTGAGTTAACGCATGGTCTCGGCCACCGGGGGTCGGCCGCGGGGTCAAGCGTCCTCGTGGGCGGGTTGCATAATCCGGTTCGACAGATCCAGTAGCACTCTGCGCATTTCCGCGTCCTCGATGTCGGCAAGGAGCGGGTCGGATGCCGCCTTGCCGACCCCGACGAAAAAGACCGCGAATGCGATCCGGCTGGCGGAGTCGGGTTCCGGACCCTCCAGCAACTCGCGAAGTCGATCAGTTACGGCTTTCAGTTCGGGCTGTGTCAGGGCCATCTGGTCGATCGCCGGGTCGCCGTGAAACATCACGACCAGTTGTCGGTGACGTACGACCATTTCCACCAAACCACTGATGACGACCGCCCGACGCGCTTCCCAGTCAGGAAGCGCGTCGGCAATTCTGATGACGCGAGCCATGTCCTCGAGGGTCGGACGCATCGCTTCCAAGACGATCTCTGTTTTGGACTGAAATTGGTAGTACACAGCAGCTTTGGTGACCCCAATGTGATCGGCGATCATCTTGAGCGAGGTGCCGTGCACCCCGTGCTCGGCAAACAGAGTGAGCGCGGCAGCGAGGACTCGCTCCCTGGCGAGGCCCCGCGGTGACACAGGCTTCGCCACGTTGCGCCCTCCTCAGATTGCTTCGCCGATCGAATGTCCCAGGTTAGCCCTCCATCACCACACCTAGGCCGACCGGCAGTCCAGTCGGCCTATTTTAGTTAGCCGATCGGCTTGTTATAGCTTGACTGACCGTTTAATGTTAGTCGGGCTATCAATCAACTAGCGCCATCTCCGCCTCAGTGACGCGACCAGATGGCACAGGCCTGGACGACGAGGAGAACAGCAACGATGACGCTCACGCCCAGCTCGGCCAGACGAGCGAAAGGCCCCGCTGTGGCGGGAATGGTGAAGCGGGCGTGGATTCCGCTGCTTATCGCGGTAGTCGTCGCACTAGGGGGACTGGTCGTCTATCGCATGCACGGGTTCTTCGGTTCGAACAACGAAATCACCCGCCCAGGCGCCGGCCTCGCCGAAGACGCAGAGCCGTTCGATCCCAAAGTCGTGAAGTACGAAATCTTCGGAATGGAAGGCGCCGTGGCGACCATCAACTATCTCGACCTTGAGGCGACACCGCAGAAGGTGACGAACACCCCTCTGCCCTGGTCGATCACGCTAACCACCACCGCGCCGTCGGCCAGCGCCAACATTGTGGCTCAGGGCGACGGAAACAACATCGGCTGCCGCATCACCGTGAACGGCAAGGTCAAGGCCGAGAAGACGTCAGACGGTGTGAAGGCACAGACGTTCTGCCTGGTGAAGTCGGCATGAGCGACAACCTGATGAGCGACAAGCACCCGGCGATTCCTCGGTTCATTCGCCTATTTTGCGTCCCGCTTCTGTTGGGCTGGCTGGTGCTGACGGCCTTCGTGAACGTCGTCGTGCCGCAATTGGAGGAGGTCGGCCAGGCACACTCGGTGTCCCTGACTCCCGATGATGCGCCGTCGCTACAGGCAATGAAGCTGATGGGCAAGGTCTTTCAGGAATCCGACTCCAACAGCACGGCCATGATCGTCCTCGAGAGTGACAAGCCACTCGGTGACGAGGCCCATCGTTACTACGACGGCCTGGTCACGATGCTCAGATCGGACCCCAAACACGTCCAGCACATCCAGGACCTCTGGGGCGATCCACTGACCTCGGCGGGTGCGCAGAGCGCGGATAACAAGGCGACCTACGTGCAGATCTACCTTGCCGGCAACCAGGGCGAGACTTTGGCCAATGAATCCGTCCAGGCGGTGAAGAACGTGGTGGCCGCTGATCCACCGCCGGCGGGCTTGAAGGTCTACGTCACCGGGCCCGGGCCGCTGGCATCGGATCAGCAGCATGCAGGCGACAAGAGCCTGCAGTTGGTCACCGCGGTGACCATCGGGGTCATCCTGCTGATGCTGCTACTCGTCTATCGCTCGGTGGTCACCGTGGTCCTGGTCCTGGCGATGGTGATGATCGAGTTGCTGGTGGCGAGGGGCATGGTGGCGTTTCTCGGCTACCACGAGGTGATCGGTCTCTCGACATTCGCGGTCAATCTCCTCACCATGCTCGCGATCGCGGCGGGCACCGACTACGCGATCTTCCTCGTCGGCCGCTATCACGAGGCGCGTAACGCCGGCGAGGACCGCGAGGCTGCGTTCTACATCATGTATCGGGGCACTGCCCACGTGATCCTTGGCTCGGGAATGACGATCGCGGGCGCAACGTTCTGCCTCAGTTTCACCCGATTGCCCTACTTCCAAACGCTCGGTGTGCCATTGGCAATCGGCATGCTCGTCGTGACGTTGGCGGCGCTCACCATGGCTCCAGCGTTGATGACCGTGGCAAGCCGATTCGGTCTCCTGGAACCCAAACGCGCGTCGCGCACGCGCATGTGGCGGCAGATGGGCACCGCCGTCGTGCGCTGGCCCGGCCCGATTCTGGTGGCGACGATCGCGGTGGCCTTGGTCGGGCTCCTCGCTCTGCCGTCTTACACGACCAGCTACAACGACCGGAAGTATCTGCCGGCCGACATCGAGGCCAACGAGGGCTATCTTGCGGCGGACCGACACTTCTCCCAAGCCCGGCTCAATCCGGAGTTGCTCGTGATCCAGGCCGACCACGACCTCCGCAACTCCGCTGACATGCTCATCGTCGACCGGATCGCCAAGTCCGTCTTTCACCTGCCCGGCATCGCCCGAGTTCAGACCATCACGCGGCCACTCGGTACCCCGATCGAACACACCTCGATCCCATACCAGGTCAGCATGCAGGGCGTCACCACCCAGTTGAACCAGTCCTATTCGGAGGACCGAACGGCCGACCTGCTGACCCAGGCCAAGAACATCTCCGCGACGATCGCGATACTGCGAGAACAGGTCGCGCTTCAACAGCAGAGCTCGACTGCCCAACACCAGCAGACCGAGGCCTTCCACGACCTCATTCCGATCATGAACGACCTGCGCAACGAGCTCGCCGATTTCGACGACTTCCTCCGGCCCTTACGCAATTACTTCTACTGGGAGCCACACTGCTTCGACATCCCGTCATGCGCTGCATTGCGATCGGTATTCGACGCCATGGACGGCATCGGTCAGCTCGCCGACTCGTTCGGAAGCATCACGGCCAGTATGGACAAGATCGATGCACTTCAACCGAAACTGAATGCCCTGATTCCGCCCCAAATCGCCCTCCAGCAAGCCAACCTCGACCAGGTCCTAGCCAATCACGCGACGCAGAAGGGTCAGCAGGATCAGCAGGCCGAGCAGCAACAGAACTCGAACGCGATGGGTCGGGCTTTCGACGAATCCAAGATCGATGACTCGTTCTACCTACCGCCCGAGGTCTTCGACAACGCGGACTTCAAGCGCGGCCTCAAACAGTTTGTGTCGCCGGACGGAAAAGCGGTGCGTCTCATCATCTCCCATCAGGGAGACCCAGCCACACCAGCAGGCATCTCCCACATCGACCAAATCAAGAACGCAGCATTCGAAGCGATCAAGGGAACGCCTCTCGAAACCTCGAAGATCTACCTGGGCGGCACCGCAGCGACCTACAAGGACATGCAAGAGGGCAGCAACTACGACATCGCGATCGCCGCGATATCTGCGTTGTGCCTGATTTTTGCCATCATGCTCGTCATTACCCGAGCAGTCATCGCCGCACTGGTGATCGTGGGCACGGTGGTGTTGTCGCTCGCCGCCTCGTTCGGGCTGTCAGTGCTGCTCTGGCAACACATCATCGGACTCGAACTGCACTGGATGATCTTGGGGATGTCGGTCATCATCCTGCTGGCCGTCGGGTCGGACTACAACCTTCTTCTGGTGTCGCGGTTCAAGGAAGAACGTCACGCGGGATTGAAGACGGGCATCATCCGGTCGATGGGCGGCACTGGCAGCGTGGTGACCTCAGCCGGTCTGGTGTTCGCCTTCACAATGATGTCGTTTGCGGTCAGCGACCTACGCGTACTGGCTCAGGTGGGCACGACCATCGGTCTCGGGCTGCTGTTCGACACCCTGGTGGTGCGCTCGTTCATGACGCCGGCCATCGCAGCACTGATGGGCCGCTGGTTCTGGTGGCCGCTGAACGTACGCACCCGCCCCACCCGGCGGCAGCGGCCACCAGAACCAGCTGAATCGAGTGAACAGCACAGCTCCTCCGCAAAGTAACAACCCGAAGTGGAGGAATGAGGCATAGCCGCCCGCTCTGACTCTTCGACGAATCTCCCTCAGCCGCAATCGAATTCCGCCTGAACTGCCGGTCTACATTCGCGCAATTCAGCCTCCAATTTCCGAATCAACCAATCCAAGGGATGGTAGATATGTCCAACGTTTTCGAACGACCCGATTTCGACCAGGTGTACCGTGCCGAGCGCCTGACCGAAAATGTGCCGTCATTGACACCATGGGACATCGGTGGGCCGCAGCCGGTGGTGCAGCAGCTGGTAGCGTTCGGCGGTCTGCGCGGCGAGGTCCTCGACCCCGGCACCGGGCCAGGACATCACGCAATCCATTTCGCGTCCAAGGGTTATTCGGTCACCGGGATCGACGCGTCGCCAGCCGCGATCGAACGTGCCCAGAGCAACGCGCAGCGGGTCGGGGCCAAAGTCGATTTTCAGGTCGCGGATGCAACCAAGTTGGACGGCCTCGAAGATCGGTTCGACACCGTGGTGGATAGCGCGTTCTACCACGTGTTCCAAGGCGATGAAGAAACGCAAACCCGGTTCGCGCAAGCCCTTCACCGGGCCACCAAACTCGGAGCGCGGCTGTTCATGTTCGAGCTCGGCCGTCACAACGTCAACGGAATTCAGTGGGATGGGTTGGAGGAGAACAACTTCAGGCGGGTGCTGCCTGCGGCGGGGTGGCGTATCGATCACGTCGGAACCACCACCTACGAGGCAACCTTCAGCCCTGAGACTTTGCAGGCCATGACGTCTTCGATGAAGGGATCGAAGGAACGATCCGACAGTGTTGACCAGATGAGGCCAACGATGGATCAACTGCAGACCATCGCCCCGCTGGTCGACAACCACCGCATACACGTACCGTTCTGGTCAGTCGTCGCGACTCGCCTGGATCGCTCGAAGCGTCCGGGTTCGTCGTCACGACGATGAAGCAATAGCAGCGCGCCCGGTCTCCGCAGGCACCCACTCGCAATCTACGACGAACCAGCAGGTGTAGCACCAGATCGCGTAGCGGGCCTTTGCATTTGAAATGTCGAATTCGACATCATTCGACATTTCATACTGCAATTCGACACGGAGAAATGCAACCTACGTCCACCACCACCACTTTCAGGATACCGCGCACCCGGGGGCTTGCGGCAAGGCCCCATCCATGCGTCAAAATCACTGAGCCACAACGCAACCTGTGGTTTTGACTGTCTTGAGGGGGACACATGACAGACACCGATGTGATCATCGTGGGCGCCGGACCGACTGGCCTGATGCTGGCGGCCGAGCTCTGCCTTGCCGGCGTCAAGCCGCTGGTACTGGAACGCCTGCCCGAAATCCGCGAAGTCGCGAAGGCCGGCGGCCTCAGTGGTCAGATCTTGGATCTACTGCGACACCGGGAGCTCGGCGAACGCCTGCAGGCTGTAGCCGGTACACCGACAGCAGCTCGGATTCCGTTCGGCGGCATCCACGTTGACCTGACCACACTGCCCGAGTCGCCGATGAAGATACTGCGACTCCCCCAACCCCAACTGGAAGCCCTGTTGCAGGACCATGTCCGCGCGCTCGGCGTCGAGGTCCGCCGCAGTCACGAGGTGACCGGACTGACCCAGAACGTCGACGCGGTACGCCTCGACGTCGATGGACCGGACGGCCCCTATCCGATCGCGTCCCGCTACGTGGTGGGGTGCGACGGGGTACGCAGCCGGGTCCGGGAACTGGCCGGCATCGAATTCCCCGGCATCACCTATCCGGAAGTCCATCGGCTGGCGACGACCACCATGCCGGCGGACATCACGGTCCGCGACGACGGTGACTACGACGTTCCCGGCTATGGCCGACTGCGGTGGGGTTACACTCAGACCGAGGGCGGGATCTTCGCCATCGCGTCGTCCGCCCCGGGTCAGTTGGGCCTCTACACAAGTGAGGTCCCCGATCGCGAGTACGACGACGATACCCCGCTGACATTGGCTGAACTTCGCGACAGCATTCGCCGAGTACTCGGAACGGACGTGCCACTGGGTGAGCCAAAACGGTTGACCCGCTTCACTTATGCGGCTCGGCATGCCGAGCGTTACGTGGCCGGCCGGGTGCTGTTGGCCGGTGACGCCGCACACCAGGTTCCGACGGGCGGGGTGGCTGTTTCCGCTGGCATGCTGGACGCAGTGAACCTCGCCTGGAAACTTGCGGGAACCATACAAGATTCAGCACCCAAGGGGCTGCTGCAGACTTACCACAGCGAACGACACCCCGCCGGTGAGCGCCTGTTGCTGCACTCGCAGGCCCAGGTGGCGCTGCGGCGCGGGCACGACCCCGCTGCCGAGGCATTGCGAAAAGTGTTCGGCGAGTTGTTGATCGACCCGCAGGCTGCCTACAGGGTCGCGGCGATGATCGCCGGCACTGACCTCCGCTACCCGATGCCAGACTCCCGGCCGCACGCCCTGGCCGGGACCTTGCTGGCCAATCCACCGGACCATGTCAGGACCGCCATGGGATCGGCGCGGCCGATATTGGTCGACCTGGCCAGTCGCACGGACCTGCGGGCGGCCGTCGCACCATGGGATGATCGCATCGAAATACACAGCGCCACAGCAGATTATCTTCGCGCCGACGCCATATTGGTTCGCCCAGATGCATGCATCGCCTGGGCCGCGGACATCGGTGAGCCAGCCGAGACCGCGGCACCGGGCCTGCAAAATGCACTGCACTACTGGTTCGGCGAACCCGGGCACCGGTGAATCACTCGATGTTCTCCAAGTCCTCGAGGAGGCTCGGGTGCTGCGGTTGCCAACCGAGTGCCTGTCGGGTCTGGGTGCTCGACGAAGGCTGATCGGCAGCGAAGATCGGGCCCAGCACACCAAACGTCTGCTCTGGCACGGCCTGAACCGGAAGGCCCAGGCGACGACCGATGATCGTCGCGATGTCACGCACCGCGTCGCCCTCATCGGCCACCGCGTGCCAAGCGGTTCCGGCCGACGCATTCTCCAATGCCAGCCGGAACAGCACGGCCGCATCGAGTGCGTGCACGGCAGGCCAGCGCTGGGCGCCGTCACCCGGGTAGCCGACCACTCCGGTGCGCCGTGCGGTGTCGGTCAGCAGGCCGGCGAACCCGCCCTTGCCCTCCTTGTGCACCGTGCGCGGCAAGCGGATGGTGGCGCTGCGCACGCCGCGCGAGGCCAGCTCCAGCACTGCGGTGGCAGACCGACTGCGACCTCCGACGGGTCCGCCGGTCGGTAGCGGATCAGCCTCGGTGGACGCCCGGCCCGGCACGGGTGGCGTGCCCGAGACGGTGATGAGCGGGCGATCACTGTCGGCAAGTTCCTCGCCCAGCGCCGCCAGCGCGCCGGCCTCCTCAGCGATCCCTTCGGCGACGGCGGCGGGGCTGCTGAAGCCGCCGATGCCGGCTACGTAGATCACGCCGTCAGCCCGGGCTGCGCCGGCGCGCAGGGTGGGCAGATCGGCGAGGTCACCGCGAAGCGGCTCGGCGCCCAGCGCCGCTATCGCCGCCGCTGACGAATCGGAGCGGGCGAGCGCCAAGACAGTGTGGCCGTGGTGGAGCAGTTCAGTGACAACAGCCGAGCCGATCAGGCCGCTGCCGCCGGTGATGAAAACGCGCATGTGGCTCCTCGCCTTGTGATGAGACCTTTGTCCCATCACCGTACACCGCAACGGGACAAAGGTGCCATCACTTACGATTGCCCGATGGCGCGATGGGAACCCGGGGCACGCGAGCGGCTCGTCCTGGCTGCCGTCGACCTGTTCACCGAACAGGGATACGACGCCACGACCGTGGCACAGATCGCCGAGCGCGCCGGAGTCACCAAAAGCACCTTCTTCCGGCATTTTCCAGACAAACGCGAGCTCCTCGTGGCCGGACAACAAACCCTCGGTCAGCTGCTGACCGAGGGGATCGCCGAGGCTCCCGAGGGCGCGACTCCGCTCGAAGCCGTCGCTGCGGGACTCGAGCGCGCAGCGGCCCACATGGGCCCGATGAACCATGAACTCGGACCCCGTTTGAAGGCAGCCGTCGCCGCCAATGTCGAACTGCAGGAGCGCGACGCCCTCAAGAGCGTCGGGCTCGCGGCCGCCATGTCCGACGCGCTCCTGGCCCGCGGTGCACCAGCACCCGTCGCACAGCTCGCCGCCGAGCTCGGTGTCTTGGCGTTCAAAGAGGGTTTTGCCCAGTGGCTGCAGGCCGGCGACCCCGACGCCGCCATGGCGCCCCATACCTTGGCAGCCCTCGAAGGCTTCCGCATCGCGAGCCAGTCCCTGAGCTGAGGCAAATCTCCGTTGCGATGAATTCTGCTGCCGGCGGCGGTCTACTCACCATGAGCCGCACCCTGTGCCACGAGGAGGAACAGTGACCCAGCAGACCGCCACCGCCCTACCGCCCGTCGTCGACCCCGACACCTGGCGCGCCGCCCTCGACGAGTTGCGCCGACGCGAGAAGGCCGCGACCCGCGAACTCGATGCCATTGCCGCCCAGCGCCGCCGGCTGCCGATGGTGCAACTGCCCGACTACACGCTGATCGGCGCCGACGGGCCCGTCCGCCTGGCCGACATTTTCGACGGCCGGTCGCAGTTGATCGTCTACAACCACATGTGGAATGACGGCGCCGAGTGGCAGTGCCCCGGTTGCACCGGCTACACCTCGCAGTTCACCCGACTGGATTTCCTGGCCAATTACGACGCCCGGTTCGTCATCGTCACCAACGGCCCGATCGAGGAAGCCCTTGCCTACAAAGCGAAGGTGGGCAACACGATGGACTGGTTCTCAGCCTCGGAGAGCAGCTTCGGAGCCGACGTCGATGCGCCGCCGGAGAACGGCTTCGCGGTCAATGTCTTTCTGCGACACGGCGATACGGTGTACCGAACCTGGCACACCAACGGCCGCGGCACCGAGCAGCTCGGCTACAGCTTCTCGCTGATCGACGTTTTGCCGTACGGCCGCCAAGAGCAGTGGCAAGATTCGCCCGAGGGCTGGCCCAAGTCACCGACGTACTCGAAATGGGCAGGCTCGCCCGATATCGCACGCCTGTACGGAGAGACCCGATGACCGACGAACGCTACGCAGTCACCCGCACCATCGCCGCCACACCGACCGCCGTATTCGCGATACTGGCCGACCCCACGCGGCACCAGGAGACCGAACCGGGCGACTGGGTACGCGACGCGGTGGACCGCACACCGATCACCGCTGCCGGACAGATTTTCGCCATGAACATGTTCCTGGTCCAGGCCGGCGGTGACTACGTGACGCACAACCTGGTGACCGCATTCGAGCCGGACCAGACCATCGCGTGGTCAACCGGCAACCTGACCGACACCGGCGAGCACAACCCCGGCGGTTGGTGGTGGCGCTACGACCTGGCCCCGAATGGAGCCGCGACCGACGTGACGCTGACCTACGACTGGGCCGCAACGCCACAGGCTTTCCGCGACCAGGTCGGTGGCATGCCACCGTTCCCGGAGACGTTCATCGAGGAGTCGCTGGCGGCGCTGGACCGCGCGGTCACCGGCTAGCCGGGTCGGAGCTTTCGCGGCCCGGACTCAGGTGGCCGCTGCGACCAGGGCGGCGCTAGTCGACGTACTCGGCCGTGCCGTCCTCCAGCACGAGCCTGGCATTGCTGCCGTCGACACCCGCTGCCTCGGTACGGAACACCGCATGCCCCGGCTCCGTCCGCCACACCGACGTCGTCAACGTCTCGCCGGGGAACACCGGCGAGGTGAACCGTGCGCCGACGGCCCTGATCTTCGTCGCATCGCCGCGGCCGAGCTCGGAAACCAAGACCCGGCCGGCCACGCCGTAGGTGCACAGTCCGTGCAGGATCGGCTTCGGGAAACCGGCCAGGTTCTGCGCGAACCACGGGTCGCTGTGCAGCGGGTTGCGGTCACCGGAGAGCCGATAGACCAGCGGCTGGTCCTCGGTGGTCGGCAACGCCACCTTCGCGTCGGGTGAGCGGTCCGGGATCTGCGGCGCGGCGGCACGCTCGCCGGGCTGCCCGCCGAATCCACCCTCTCCGCGGATCACCGCGGTCGACCAGGACTCCGCGATGACGTTTCCGGCATCGTCGGTGCCGGTGCCCTTGAAGGTCAGGATGGCGTTCTTACCCTCCCCCTTGTCCTGGATGTCGACGACCTCCGAAGTGACGTTCAACCGACCCGACGGCGGGAGCGGGGCGTGCACCCTGATCTGCTGGCTGCCGTGCAGCAGCCTGCCGAAGTTGAAGCTGCCGACCTCACCGACCGCGCCCCACGCCGGACAGGCGATCACCGCGTAGGTGGGCAGTACCTGCTGCTCGATGTCGTGACTGTTCTCGGTGGTGAACGCCAAATCGTTGGTGCCACAACCGACTCCGAGCGCGTACAGCAAGGTGTCACGCTCGGTCCATTCGAACGGCTGCGGTGCGGTCTTGGCTCCGACGGCATTGGGGTTGATCGGCATGCGGCTGCTCCCTGTAATCACGTGGGTGTGACGTAGACGGACCCTACGCGCTGTTGACCTTTGTTCGCGGCAGGTTCACCATGACTTTCATGCGCTATGTCGTTACCGGCGGTACCGGGTTTATTGGCCGCCGCGTCGTCAGCCGGATTCTGGAATCTCGCGACGACGCCGAAGTATGGATTCTGGTTCGCCGGGCCTCGCTGTCCCGCTTCGAGCAACTCGCGGCCGACTGGGGAACGCGAGCAAAACCGCTGGTCGGCGAACTGACGTCGGCCGATCTCGGCCTGACCGACGAAGCCCTCGCCGAGTTGGGCCCCGTCGATCACCTGGTGCACTGCGCCGCGATCTATGACATGACCGCCGATGCCGAGAGTCAGCGGGCAGCCAATGTCGAGGGCACCCGGGCCGTCATCGAATTGTCCCGCCGGACCGGCGCCACGCTGCATCACGTCTCCTCGATCGCGGTGGCCGGCAACTTCCGTGGGGAGTTCACCGAGGACGATTTCGACGTCTCGCAGGAATTGCCGACGCCCTACCACCAGACCAAGTTCGAGGCCGAGCAACTGGTACGTGCGACCACGGGGCTGCGCTACCGGGTGTACCGGCCCGCCGTCGTCGTCGGCGACTCCCGCACCGGCGAGATGGACAAGATCGATGGCCCCTACTACTTCTTCGGAATGCTCTCGCGGCTGTCAGTGCTGCCCAAGTTCACACCGATGATGGTGCCCGACACCGGCCGCACCAACATCGTCCCGGTGGACTATGTGGTGGACGCAATCGTCCACCTGATGCACACCGACGGCCAGGACGGCCAGGCGTTTCATCTCACCTCGCCGAAAGCTATTGGCCTGAAAGACATTTATCGTGGCGTCGCCCGCGCGGCCGGGCTGCCGCCACTGCGCGGCACGCTGCCGAAGGCCGCCGCCGCACCGGTACTGGGCGCCACCGGCCGGGCCAAGGTGTTGCGTAACATGGCGGCCACTCAGTTGGGTATCCCCGCCGAGGTGCTCGACGTCGTCGACCTGGCTCCGACCTTCACCTCGGACCGGACTGTCGCCGCGCTGCGGGGCTCGGGCATCAGCCTGCCCGAATTCTCTTCCTACGCACCGAAACTGTGGGAGTACTGGGCCGAGCACCTCGATCCCGATCGCGCCCGCCGCGACGACCCCCGCGGCCCACTGGTCGGTCGCAACGTGATCATCACCGGAGCCTCCAGCGGCATCGGTCGGGCGTCGGCGATAGCGGTGGCCGAACGCGGCGGACGAGTGTTCGCCTTGGCCCGCAGCGCCGACGCGCTCGATGAACTGGTCGACGAGATCCGCCAATTAGGTGGTGAGGCATACGCTTTCACCTGTGATGTCGCCGACGGATCCTCCGTCGAGCACACGGTCAAGGACATTCTGGGACGGTTCGGCCACGTCGACTACCTGGTCAACAACGCCGGTCGGTCGATCCGCCGCTCGGTGAGCAACTCGACCGACCGGTTCCACGACTACGAACGCGTGATGGCGGTCAACTACTTCGGCTCGGTCCGGATGGTGCTGGCGCTGTTGCCGCATTGGCGGGAACGCAAATTCGGACACGTAGTGAATGTGTCCAGCGCCGGGGTGCAGGCCAACAGCCCGAAATACAGCGCCTACATTCCGAGCAAGGCGGCACTCGATGCGTTCGCCGAGGTGGTCGGCACCGAAACCCTCTCCGATCACATCACTTTCACCAATATCCACATGCCGTTGGTCCAAACCCCGATGATCGCCCCGTCGAAACGGCTCAACCCGACGCCACCGATCACTCCCGAGCACGCCGCGGCCATGGTGGTGCGCGGGCTGGTCGACAAGCCGGCCCGAATCGACACCCCCTTGGGCACTCTCGCCGACATGGGAAACTACTTGACCCCCAGGTTGTCCCGCCGAGTGTTGCACCAGCTGTATCTGGGCTACCCGGATTCCGCAGCGGCCCGCGGGATTGCCCCGGCCGAGCCCGAACCCGAGCGTCAGCGCACCCCGCGTCGTCCCAAGCGACCGCTCGCGGCCCGGGCAATCCGGGTCCCACGGCCGGTGAAGAACGTGGTCCGGATGATCCCCGGCGTGCACTGGTAAACGCAGGGCCGGAGGCCCGTCCCGGCCAGTCACCGATGGACGAGTCCTGAAAGATTCTGCACAGGAATCGAATTCAGCGCGCTGCCCGCTGGGCCGCGCACTCCCGCGCCTATCCGAGACGTCGCCTGACGTACGACGCTGCGCATTTTGCGATTGAACCCAGACCAAACCTTCCGTCTCCAACGGTTACCCATCGTTTATTCCGACGAAACACCTCGGGTGTCCACTAGCAGTGGATGAAGGACACCTGCCGTATTTAGCCGGACGAAGGGATCGCGATATGACGTCGGTAACTGCAGAACCCGATTCAGGGCTGCATAAGGGCACCAACTGGTGGGGTGCATTCGTGATCGGCCTCGCCGGCCCAATTCTGGTCACCGGTATAGCTCCGCCGGCCGTCCAGTCTCTCGGCGCGGCAGCGGTGCCCCTGATCGCGATCGCAACGGCAATGGGCGTGCTTCTCTGCTTGTTCGCCGCCGAACTCGCCGCGGTCATGCCGCACCGAACCGGCGGGCTCCCGTCGTATACGACCGAGGCTTTCGAACCGATGCATTCCGGCACCGCCACCCATCTGGGCGGTCTGTCCGCATGGGCCTACTGGCTGGGCTGGTTTCCCGTCGCACCCATCAACATGATCCTGGCGTCGGCCTACATCACCCAGCTGTTTTCGATCCCGCAAGGACGCTCGTTCCTGCCTTTCGGGACTGTCGGTAGCCCGATCACGTTGTCGGTACTGATCATCTCGATCGTGGCCATCGCCGCGATGTACGTACCCGCGTACTTCGGGATCAAGCTCGGCGCCGGATTCGCAACCGTGATGGGTGTGATCTCCATGGCGCCGCTGACCCTGCTGATCCTGTTGCCCTTCTTCAAGCCCAGCTCGATCACCGTCAGCAACTTGGCCGGCTTCCACTTCGCCCCGGGAGTTGTCGGCAGCCCAACCTTGGTGCTGGCGTGGATGTTTGTCATGACGTGGTCGGTTCTGGCCATGGAAGCGGCGGCCTGCTACCTCGGTGAATGCCGAGACCCGGCGCGTGACGCCAAGATCGCGATGACCGTGGAGGGCCTCTATGGCTTCTTCATCTTCGTGATGACCGCGGTGGTGTTGGTACTGGTCCTGGGCGTAGCGAACAACGCCGATCCGCTGACCATCTTCTCCACGTTCATCACCAAGATCACCGGATCCTCGGGCGGCTGGGTGCAGTGGGCGATCGGCCTGCCGCTCATCGTGGCTCTGCTGTTGTCGGTACTCAACGCGATCATGGGCTGCGCGCGCTCGCTGTACCAGACCGCAGAAGACGGAGTACTGCCCCGCTGGTTCGGCCACCTGAACAAGCACGGGGTACCCGACCGGGCAATGGCATTCAACGTAGTGTGCTCGATCATCATCCTGCTGTTCGGCAGCCCACTGCGGATCTACATCATCTCCAACATCGGCTACTTGTTTGCTTGCGGCATGGGCTTTTTCGCCTACTTCGCACATCGGCAGACGTGGACCTCGGTCGAGCGCCCATTCCGGTTGCCCAGTTACATGCGCTGGGTAGCGCTGGCCATCGGCATCTTCTGCGCGGTGCTGTGGGTCTTCGGCGGCTGGAACAGCCCGTCGGTTGTGGTCGGCACACCGAGTCACGAACTGTTCCTGATCGGTGTCGCCGTCCTGGCGGCCTATGTTCCGCTGCACCTGTGGCGACGATTCTCCGATCGGCGCAGCATGACCGAGGCGCCCGCCGCGGTAACCGTCGTGGTGCCCGCCGGAGCCGAACCCGGACTGTCGGCATGACCGCCGCAGTCAAGCAGTTCAGCCGGCGCCGTGGCGATCCGGCACCGGAGTCGCCACGTGATGTGGTCCTGGTCTTGAGTCCGGATACCGCAGCCTCCCCCGAATTGGCCGCCGCTGCCAAGGCGACCGGTGGCACCGTCACGGTGGTGCTGCCGCTCAAGATTCACGGATATTCGCTCGGCATGCCCAATCCGGGACTGATGCCGACGGCACGCGAGCGTGCCGCCGCGGACGAGGCGATCACCGCGACCGTGCGCCGGCTGCGCCGGGCCGGGGTGGACGTCGACGGCCAGATCGTCGTCACCCGGCACGCCCACCGGGCGATCGTCAAGATCGTCCGGCGGCGCGGCGCCACCCAGGTCCTACTGGAAGGCACCACAGCCGGCAGACTGCGGCGTTTTGTCGAAGGCGACCTGAGCAAGCAGCTGGCACGCCGGCTCGCACCGGAGGTCACCGTGGCCGTCACGCCCGGCACATCGCCCGACGAGAGCCCCGGAATGACCACTGCCACAACATGATTGTCGCCAAGTCCATCGGGCTGTTCATTCTTGCGGCGATCGCCGAAATCGGTGGGGCCTGGTTGATCTGGCAAGGAGTTCGGGAACACCGCGGACTTGGCTGGATCGGTTCCGGGATCGCAGCACTGGCCGGGTACGGGTTCGTCGCCACACTGCAGCCGGACGCACACTTCGGCAGGATCCTCGCCGCCTACGGCGGTATCTTCGTCGCCGGTTCGCTGGCGTGGGGAATGGCTCTCGACGGCTTCCGCCCGGACCGCTGGGACCTGACCGGTGCGCTGGTCTGCCTGGCCGGCGTCGGCCTCATCATGTACGTCCCGCGTCCCTGATACCCGGACCGCGTCGCATCACCGGCCAGACCGAAAGCCGTCCCGAACGGGGCGGCTTTCGTCGTGGACATCGCCGGTGTGCGATATTCGTTGTCCTACTGCATATTTCGAGCATGTTGACGAGTTGACCCACAGTGCCGCGCACGCGCGTCACTACGGCGACACGCCTGGGCCGGCCAAGGGATGCAAATTCTTAACGCGGAAGTTACGCAGGTCCCGCTTGCGGCAATCGAATACAGGCAGTCTACTTAAATGAAACATCGATTCATTCCAGTAGTCAGGGGTCGGAATGTCCACTTCCAATGAGCTGGCCGATCTGGCCAAAGAGTCGGGGACGAAGTTCATCCTCGCGCTGTTCGTCGATCTCAACGGCAAGCCATGCGCCAAGCTCGTGCCGGTCGAGGCGGTCGATGAACTGGCCACCGAGGGCGTCGGTTTTGCCGGCTATGCGGTAGGTGCCATAGGGCAAGAACCCAAAGATCCCGACCTGATCGCGATTCCCGATCCGGCCTCCTTCACGCCCGTTCCCTTCATCAAGGACGGGCTGGCCATCGTGCACTGCGACCCGCACGTCAACGGGAAACCGTGGCCGTTTGCACCGCGCAACATCCTCAAGTCCCTGATCGCGCGTGCCGCCGACGCGGGTTTCGAACCATGGGTCGGAGCCGAGGTCGAATACTTCCTGGTCAAGCGCGCGGCCGACGGCACCCTGGTACCCGCGGACGACGCCGACACCGCGCGGCAGCCGTGCTACGACGCCCGCAGCGTCACCCGGATGTACGACCACCTGACATCGATCAGCAGCGCCATCAACCAACTCGGCTGGGGCAACTACGCCAACGACCACGAGGACGGTACGGGCCAGTTCGAGCAGAACTTCAAGTACGCCGAGGCGCTGACCACCTGCGACCGAGTGATCACATTGCGCTATCTACTGAACGTGATGGCCGACCAGCGCGGCATGATCGCCACATTCATGCCAAAACCCTTCGCCGACAAGACCGGTTCGGGCCTGCACATGCATATCTCGCTGACCAGCGGGGGCACCCCGGTGTTCCCTGCCGACCCCACCGAGGACCAACGACCGCTGGCCCTGTCCGCAACGGCGTACTCATTCATCGCCGGAATCCTCGAACACGCCTCGGCGATCCAGGCCGTGATCGCACCAACGGTGAACTCCTACAAGCGCACCGGCGCGCTCTCGACAGCGTCGGGTGCCTCGTGGGCGCCGCGTTTCCCGACCTACGGCGGCAACGACCGCACCCACTACATCCGCGTCCCCGACAACAACCGCATCGAACTACGCGGCGGCGACGGCTCGGCCAATCCTTACCTTGCAGTGGCTGTCACGCTGGCCGCGGGACTCGACGGCATCAAACGATCAGCCGACCCGGGCAGCGTCGGCGGCGGACCTACCCAGGAACGACTTCCCGCGACCTTGTTACACGCGATCGAGCAACTGGAAACCGATGACGTGGTGATCGGCGCCCTCGACGCCGCGGTCCCGCCGGAATCGGACATCCCCAGTGTCGCAGCATATTTCGCCCAGCTGAAGAAGGTCGAATTCTGGGACTGGCACTCCGCGGTCGGCGCCTGGGAGCACGACCGTTATCTGACGGCTTTCTAGCCCGCTGACCGGCGAGCATTCATCCCGTGCCACCGAACTGCGGAACGGCGGCAGTGAAAAACTGAAAGGAACCAACGAACATGTGCGGAATCGTCGGGTTGCACCTGCGCAGCCCCGAGCTCTACCCGCGGCTCGGTGAACTGCTCAGCGGCATGCTGGCTGCGATGGAAGCCCGCGGCGCCGACTCGGCCGGTATCGCCGTCTACGGCGATCCGATCTGGTCGCCGGCCGACCACAGCACCGTCTCGCTGATCGAAGTCGACGCGACACCGGACCGAGTGGCCGATGTGCTGAGCAACCACCTGGGCACCGAAGTCAGCGTCATCGCCCTCGACGTCACTTACCTGGTGTCCGCGGACGTCGAGCCCCAAGTACTGCTCGCGGCCGCCAAAGACGCGTATCCGCATGTGCTGATCGGCGGCTTCGGCAACGACGTGGCGGTGCTCAAAGGCGTTGGCACACCCACGGCGCTGGCCCACAATTGGGGGCTTGCCAACGCGCAGGGCTGGCAGGGCGTCGGCCACACCCGGATGGCCACCGAGTCGGCGGTGACACCCAGCGGGGCCCACCCGTACGCCGTGGGGCCGGATCAGTGTCTGGTGCACAACGGTTCGTTCGCCAACCACGCGGGCATCCGGCGTGACCTGCGCGCAGCCGGAATCGAATTCGACTCCGAGAACGACACCGAGGTCGGCGCCCGGTTCGTGGCTCATGAACTCGCCGGCGGCGCTGACATCGCGACGGCCCTGACCGACCTGACGAAGACCTTCGACGGCTTCTACACACTGCTGGTGTCCAACCGCGACAGCTTCGCCGTGGTGCGTGATGCCATCGCGTGCAAGCCCGCAGTCATTGCCGAAACGGACGACT
Organism: Mycobacterium sp. MAA66; assembly: GCF_041261665.1. Taxonomy (NCBI): domain Bacteria; kingdom Bacillati; phylum Actinomycetota; class Actinomycetes; order Mycobacteriales; family Mycobacteriaceae; genus Mycobacterium; species Mycobacterium sp. MAA66. The sequence continues at coordinate 230,876 of NZ_JBGCCC010000002.1, forward strand.
GGGTCGCCATGGCATCGGAGTTCCGAGCCCTTGCGCACCTCCCGGGGATCGACGGCGCCCGCATCTGGGAGCCGGAGCCGGAGGTCGTCTACGCCTGGAACCGCGAAGTGGTGCCGGCATGAGCGACCTCGCAACGACTTTCGACCTGTCCATCACCCCGCTGCGGGAGGTCAACGCCGCCTTGCACACCGAAGGAATCGACGGCCAGTACGTGATCGTCAATCCACACGGCGCGCACAACGTCGCAGTCGGCATCGACGCACCGGTCGAGATAACCGTCAACGGTCACGTCGGCTACTACGCCGGTGGGATGAACCAAAAGGCGGAGATCACCATCAATGGCAATGCCGGACAGGGCGTGGCCGAGAACATGATGAGCGGCGTCGTGCACGTCACCGGTGACGCGTCGCAGTCCGCCGGCGCCACCGGACGCGGCGGCCTGCTCGTCATCGACGGCAACGCGGCCGCGCGCTGTGGCATCTCGCTGAAGGGCCTCGACATCGTGGTGGGCGGTTCGGTCGGTCACATGAGCGCGTTCATGGCCCAGCGCGGTCGCATCGTGGTCCGCGGCGACGCCGGCGACGCGCTGGGTGATTCGATCTACGAAGCGCGACTGTACGTCCGCGGGGCGGTGAAATCGCTTGGCGCGGACTGCATCGAGAAGCCGATGCGAGCCGAACATGTCGAAGAACTCGCCGGCCTGCTCAAGGCTGCAGGCTATGACGACGACCCGACCACCTACCGGCGGTACGGCTCGGCACGCAGCCTCTACCACTTCCAAGCCCACAACTCCTATTGATCGGGACCAGCCCATGACTTTCTCCGCCGACGATCGCGCGCGCCTCGGCCTACGCGAGTCCGCGACCTTCGACCGGGCGACCATCGCCGCCATCCATCGGGCCGCCGAAACCGGTATCTACGACATCCGGGGCTGGGGCGCCAAACGTGCACTCCCCCACTTCGACGATCTGCTCTTCCTCGGCGCGTCGATGTCGCGATACCCGTTGGAGGGATACCGCGAAAAATGCGGTACCGATGTAATTTTGGGTGCCCGGAACGCCAAATATCCCCTGCATCTCGACATCCCCGTCACCATTGCGGGAATGTCATTCGGTGCCTTGTCCGGCGCGGCCAAGGAGGCCTTGGGGCGCGGCTCCTCGGAAGTGGGAACCTCGACCACCACCGGTGACGGCGGCATGACCCCGGAAGAGCGTGGTCACTCCAAATATCTTGTCTATCAGTATCTTCCGAACCGATACGGGATGAATCCCGACGACCTGCGCCGGGCCGACGCCATCGAGATCGTGCTCGGCCAGGGAGCCAAACCGGGTGGCGGAGGAATGCTGCTGGGACAGAAGGTTTCCGAGCGGGTCGCAGGGATGCGCGATCTGCCAGAAGGCATCGACCAGAGATCAGCTTCCCGGCACCCCGATTGGACCGGGCCCGATGACCTCACCATCAAGATCAACGAGCTCCGGGAAATCACTGACTGGGAGAAACCGATCTACGTCAAGATCGGCGCCTCCCGCACCTACTACGACGTGAAGCTTGCGGTCCACGCCGGTGCTGACGTGGTAGTGGTGGACGGAATGCAGGGCGGCACTGCCGCCACCCAGGAAGTCTTCATCGAGCACGTGGGCATCCCGACCCTCGCTGCCATACCGCAAGCCGTGCAAGCACTTCAAGAACTCGGCGTCCACCGCAAGTCCGATGGGGTGCAGCTCATCGTGTCCGGCGGTATCCGCACCGGCGCGGACGTCGCCAAGGCGCTGGCACTGGGCGCCGACGCGGTGGCCATCGGCACCGCCGCACTGATCGCATTGGGCGACAACCACCCCAAGTACGATGCGGCATACGGCGAACTCGGTTCAGCAGCAGGCTTTTTCGATGACTTCCAGGACGGCCGTGATCCGGCCGGGATCACCACCCAAGATCCAGCACTGCAACAGGCACTGGACCCGGTCGACGGCGGCCGGCGGCTCGCCAACTATCTCCGGGTACTGACCATGGAGGCACAGACCATCGCCCGTGCCTGCGGAAAAGCGCACGTGACCCACCTGGAACCCGAAGACATGGTCGCGGTGTCCATCGAAGCCGCCGCCATGGCCCGGGTACCACTGGCAGGCACTTCCTGGATTCCGGGCCAAGGTGGCGGGGCCGCGTTCTGATGACCACAAAAGCAGTGATCGTCGGTGGTGGCCTGATCGGGTTGTCGATCGCCCACGCACTGACCGACCGCGGCCTCTCTGATGTTGTTGTCCTGGAACGACATCAGCTGGCCAGCGGCGGAACCGGTAAATCGTCGGGCATTGTGCGCGCCCACTACGGCGTGCCGTCCATCGCGGCGATGGCCTGGCGCAGTACGCCGGTTTTCGAGCAACTCGGATCGCAGGTCGGTTTCCGCCAAGTCGGATACACGGTGCTGGTCGGTGACGACAATGTCGACGCGCTCACTGCCAATACCGCCATGCACCAGTCTTTGGGCATCGAGGTCGACCTGATCGACACCGAGAAGCTGCAGGCGCTGTGGCCGATGTTGGAGACCTCGGACGTCGCCCTGGCCGCCTACGAGCCGCGCGGCGGTTTCGCCGACGCCACCCAGCTGGCGCTGCACTTCGGCCAGGTGGCCCGCGCGGGCGGCGCCAAGATCCGGCAGAACACCCCGGTGGCACGTGTACTCACCGTGGGCGACAAGGTCACCGGCGTGATGCTCGAGAACGGTGACGTGGTCGACGCCGATCTGGTGATCGTGGCAAACGGCTGGTGGTCGGCAAAGTTGTTGGCCGACATAGGAATCAGTTTTCCGGTCGAAGCCTACCGCTCCGAACTTCTCATCGTCGACGCCGGTGAACCGCTACCGGACCTGCCGGTGATCTCCGATTTGATCAGCCTGCAGTACTGCCGCGTCGAAGGGTCCGGCCAATTCCTGGTCGGCAACAGCGACCACGCGGACTTCCAGAAGAAGTTCGTCGACCCCGACAACTACTCGAACGTCGCTGCCGAGGCATCCGTCCTGGCGTACGGCGAGAAGGTGATGCACCGGTTCCCCGGCTTCCCCGAGCCGGCGGTGACCCACACCTACGCGGGCGTGTATGACGTTCCGCCGGACTGGAATCCGGTCATCGCACCCGTCCGCGGGTTCGATGGTCTGATCCTGGCTGCCGGATTCGCCGGCCACGGTTTCAAGATCAGCCCGGCAGTCGGTGACCTGGTAGCGGACTTGGTCTTCGAGGGCGACAGCACCGACCCGGACATCCCGGCAACAGACTTCCGCCTGGAACGGTTCGCCGAAGGCAATCCGTTGAACAGTCTGCACCCCTATGCCGGAGCGGGCGAGATGCGCTGACCGGCGCCTGCGAACTTCTCCGATCTGCCTGCCCCCGAAGGAATCTCATGTCCGATACCGTCACATCGCTGCTTGCCGAGATTGGTGCGATCGGCGCCGACAGCCAGCGCGGCGGCTACACCCGGCCGGTGTACTCCACTGCCGAACTCGATTTGCGTTCGTGGTTTCTGGGGCACGCGGCCAAGCGCGGCTTCGACGTCGAGACCGACCGTAACGGCATCATCTGGGCCTGGTCCGGCGGCGTCGGCGACGGGGCGGTGGTCACCGGCAGCCACCTCGATTCGGTACCGGGCGGCGGCGCCTACGACGGCCCTCTTGGCGTCGCGTCCGCATTGGTCGCCTTCGATCTGCTCACCGCCAGAGGTGTCCGCGGGAGCCGCGCCATTGCGGTCTTCCCCGAAGAGGAAGGTTCCCGTTTCGGCGTCGCCTGCTTGGGTTCTCGGTTGCTGACCGGCGCGATCGATCCGGACCGGGCACGCGCGCTGACCGACGGCGACGGGACCACGTTCGCCGAGGCCAGTCGTAGCGCCGGCATCGATCCCAACCATCTCGGCCCTGACCCGCAGACGCTGGCGCGAATCGGGACGTTCGTCGAGCTGCATGTCGAGCAGGGACGTGGCCTGGTCGATCTGAACCGGGCGGTGGCCGTCGCCTCGTCGATCCTCGGACACGGACGGTGGCGGCTGTCCTTCACCGGCCAGGGCAACCACGCCGGCACCACGTTGATGGGCGACCGCGCCGATCCGATGGTCGCCGCCGCGCGACTGGTCCTTGCCGTCCAAGCCGAAGCCCGAAAGATCGGTGACGCACGCGCCACGGTCGGGCGGATCGTCCCGGTGCCCGGCGGCACCAATGTCATTGCCTCCCGGGTCGATGTGTGGCTGGACGTGCGGCACCCCGACGACGCGGTGACGAAACTGCTGGTGCACCAGATTGCCGAGGCAGCCAACGCCGCGGGCCAGAGCGAGGGGTGCGCAGTCTCGATGACCGAGGAATCCTTCAGTGCAACAGTTGATTTCGACCCACTGCTGCGGGATTCGCTCAGCACTGTCCTCGATGACGCACCCGTGCTGGGGACTGGGGCCGGCCACGATGCCGGAGTGCTCAAAGAGCATGTGAGTACTGCAATGTTGTTCGTGCGCAACCCAACCGGCATCTCGCACGCCCCCGCCGAGGTCGTCGAGGACGCCGATGCGGATGCCGGTGCCATCGCCCTCGCGGACAGCCTGCAAGAACTCCTGGCGACCCCCTGAACCCGTACACCACACAAGCGTCGCGTTCACTGCCAGTGGACACTTATGCGCTACCGTCACCTCATGGAGAACGACGAAACGCTGCTTCGCAACACCGGCACCGCGCGTGATCGACGCCCCGAGGACCAGGTCGAAGAACTCGAACTTGAAGTGGCCATCGCACGCAATGTTCGTCAGCTGCGCCACAATTCGGGCCTCCCCGTCGGTGAGATGGCGTTGCGCATCGGCATCTCCAAGGCCATGCTCTCCAAGATCGAGAACGCTCAGACCTCGTGCTCGCTGGGGACACTCGCCCTGCTTGCCAAGGGATTTGACGTGCCGGTCACCTCGCTGCTCCGCGGCGCCGACACGGAACGGCCGGCATCGTTCGTCAAAGCCGGTAAGGGCACGGCGATTGTTCGCAACGGTACGCAAGTCGGCCACGAGTACCACCTGCTGGGCAGCCTGCGCGGCGAACACAAGCGTCTCGAGTGCCTGATGGTCACACTCACCGAAGACAGTGAGATCTACCCGCTGTTCCAACACCCCGGGACGGAGTTCATCTACATGTTGGACGGTGTCATGGACTACAGCCACGGCCGTTCCGAGTATCGCCTCGAGCCAGGCGACTCTCTTCAGTTCGACGGTGAGGGCGTACACGGACCGATCCGGCTGATCAATCTGCCGATCTGGTTTGTCTCCGTCATCGCGTTCCCCGACGGCACGATCTGATCGGTCCGGCCCGAGCGATCCCGGTGTGCGCTGGTAGAGGTCGGGCCATAGGGTTGGCGGCGTGACTGCGGTGGGGGTTCAGAAAGCACAGCCGATCTTCGCGGATGTCGACACCGGCGTCGACGACGCGATGGCATTGGCCTACCTGCTGGCCAGTGCCGATGCCGAACTGGTCGGGATCGCGTCGACCGCGGGCAACGTCCCGACCGCCCAGGTCTGCGCGAACAATCTGGGACTGTTGACATTGTGTGGCGCCGAAGAGATTCCGGTCTCGCGCGGTGCCGACGGCCCATTGACCGCACCGTTGCGCACCGCAGAGGACACACACGGCCCACAGGGGCTGGGCTATGCCGAATTACCGCCCGGTTCCGCGGAACTCACCGACTACGACGCGGCCGAGGCCTGGGTGCGGGCCGCGCGTGCCCATCCCGGCGAGTTGATCGGTCTGGTCACCGGGCCGTTGACCAATTTCGCACTGGCCCTACGGATCGAACCCATCTTGCCCCGGCTGTTGCGACGTCTGGTGATCATGGGTGGCGCGTTCGACTACAAGGGGAACACCACCCCGGTGGCCGAATGGAACATCAGCGTCGACCCGGAGGCAGCCGCCGAGGTGTTCTCGGTCTGGGGCGCGGCCTGGGGCCTGGAGCCGCCGACGCATCTGCCAATCGTGTTGGGATTGAACCTGACCGAGAACATTGCGATGACGCCGTCGATCCTCGGGAGGTTGGCCGAGGCGGCCGATTCTCCGACCTCGGCAATGAGCGTGCTCGATGATCGGGGCGCCCGGTCCCGCGCAGCCAACCCGTTGATCCGGGTGCTGGAAGATGCGATGCGGTTCTACTTCGAGTTCCACTTCGACCAGGGCGAGGGTTATCTGGCGCACCTGCACGACCCACTGGCCGCTGCGGTGGCACTGGATCCCGACCTGGTTCGGTACGTGCCGACGACGGTCGACGTGGAATTGGTCGGGCGGCTGACCCGCGGTATGACGGTGGCCGACTGGCGCGGGCACTGGGGCAAGCATCCCAATGCCCGCGTCGGGGTCGACGTCGATCCGGCAGCGTTCTTCGATCGGTTCATCGCCCGAGTGGGCGCGTACGCCTCCGATCTCTAGATGCCGAATGGCCACTTGTGACACAGAAATTCGCGGAATGCGTGTCACCAAGTGGCCATTCGAGGGCGACATCCTCAGTCGTCGGTGACGGTGATCTTCACCTCGATGTTGCCGCGGGTGGCGTTCGAGTAGGGGCAGACCTGGTGGGCCTTCTCAGCCAGCGCCACGGCCGCGTCGTGATCCAGGTTGGGCAGTGTGATCTCCAGCTCGACCGCGAGACCGAACCCGCCGTTGTCGAGTGCGCCGAGCGAAACCCGCGATCCCACAGACGAATCGGTGACGTCGGCCTTGTCCTGACGCCCCACCAGGCGCAGTGCGGAGTGGTAGCAGGCGGCGTAACCGATGGCGAACAACTGCTCGGGGTTGGTGCCGTTGCCGCTGCCGCCCATCTCCTTCGGGATCGCCAGATCCAGATCGAGGCGGCCATCGGAGGTACGACCATGACCGTCGCGACCTTCACCGGTGGCCAACGCTTCTGCGGTGTAGAGAGTTTTCATGGACAGGCTCCTTTACGTCACGATGCGCTGAGCGCGGTGGTGAGTTGACGGACCGCATCACGCAGGTCCGCGGCTTGTTGTTCGGTTATCCCAGCCAGGCCGGCCAGCTTCTCGGGGATGCATTGAGCCTTGGCTTCAAGCTTGCGTCCGGCTGCGGTGAGACGTACCGCGACCTGACGCTCGTCCTCCGGCAACCGCTCCCGGCGAACCAATCCGTTGACCTCCAATCGCTTCAGTAACGGCGAGAGGGTTCCCGAGTCGAGTTGCAGACGCTCCCCGAGCCGGCCGACGGTCACACTTTCGTCCTCCCACAGCACCAACAGCACCAGGTATTGCGGGTAGGTCAGGTTGAGCTCGGTCAGGATCGGCCGGTAGGCCGCCGTCATCGCCCGCGACGCCGAGTACAGGGCGAAGCAGAGCTGACGGTCGAGACTGAGCGCTCCCATGCGACAACCATAGCTCACAATTTAATTGTGCACAATTAATATTTCGCGGCCATCACCTGAACTACTCGTAAACGCCCTCCAGGTACCACCGCCGCTGTCGATAACACAGCAACAGCGCCCGCCCCACCCGATCGGCACCGTCGGCCTCCAGCAGTACCTGCACCCGGGCAGTCCGCCCTTTGGCCCGGCCCGGATCCCACCATCGCTCGTCAACCGACCACGGGCCCGCCCACCAACTCAGCGTTCCCCGATACCCCGAACCGTTCAGTCGGACCGGATCCGCCGAAAACATCCCCCTTTCCGTCACCCGAATCGAATTTCCTTGCACATCAACGAGTTCCACTGGATCATCCAGCAATACCGCCGGGGCCGGATCCGGCAGCCGGCCCGGCCAGGGCTGCGTTGGGTCAGCCGACGGCACCGGCTCATCCCCCAATGTCGTCAGCGTGATGCGCTCGGCCGGCCCACGCCCGCCGCTGAGCACCGGCACCTGTACCGCCTCCGGACCCAGCAGCCCCTGGACCCGCACCAGTGCACGCCGGGCCCGCATCCGGTCCTCGTCACCCGATGACCCCCACAGCGGCAACTGCAGCGCCGATGCCGAAACCACCTCGACCGGATGCAGCCACAACCTGGTGATCGGCCCAGTAGGGCCGCCACCTCCTGCCCGCCGGTGCACATCCCCCGCTCGCTGCGCTCCTACCCGCCGGTGCGTCAACCAGCCATCGAGCTGCCACCGCACCCGATCCGCCGTGGCGTCCTCGGTCAATGGCTCAGCACAACGCCAAACCCGCTGCAGTTCTTCGCCATTGGTGGTAACCGCATGTATCGCCAACCTGGTGCAACCGATTCCCGCAGATTCCAGGCTGCCGTGCAGCCGACCTGCCAACGACCGCCCGGCGAACGCCGCAGCATCAACCCGATCGATCGGCGGGTCACAGTCCAGTACCGCATCGAGGTCGGCCGGTGGCTCCGGCCCCGACGGACGCCGGGAGTCCTCTCCACAGGCGAATCGGTGCGCGATCACCGCGTCAGCGCCGAACCGCGATGCCACATCACCGCGGGACAGCCCGGCGAACTGACCGATGGTTCGAATACCCATGCGCCACAACAGGTCTGCCAGTTCATTGCGGCCAGGTCCGGATAGGCTCGGCTCAGTGGCCAACTGCCTGATCGACAACCCGGAAAGAAACTGCGCGTCCCCACCGGCAGCAACGATCCGCCCCGCCCGGGCCGCGAACACCGCGGTGGGCAACTGATCGGCGATACCCACCTGACACTCGACCCCGGCCGCTCCCACCGCATCGACCAGCCGTTCGGCCGCGGACTGCTCGGACCCGAAATACCGCGCCGCGCCGCGCACCGGAAGCACCAACAAGCCCGGACGCAGCACCTCCGCGCGCGGCACCACCTCATCGACTGCCGCCAACACACCCTCGAAGTACCGAGCATCGCGCGCCGGGTCTGCAGCGGCGATGTGCAGTTGCGGACAGCCGGCCTGCGCCTCCCTGCGCCGCAGCCCTCTCCGAACCCCGGCCGCCCGGGCCTGCGCCGAACAGGCCGCCACCCGATTGGCCAGGGTGACCGCCACCGGGGTCGTCATCGACAGCCCGGCGGCCAGCGCCGCCGCCACCGCCGGCCAGTCCATGCACCAGATGGCCAACACCCGGTGCCCGCCGAGCACCTCATCCACCGACTGCTCGCGTCGGACGCGCCAACCGTCCCCGGATCCTGGTGTCGAACCGCACCCGCCCGATCCGGCCACACCCCGGCGTCGGGCTGCCAGGGCCAGCGCCGACCACCTCATAACCACAGACCCTGGCGTCCAGTCGGGCCGCTGCCCCTGGCCAATCACCTCCCGTGACCAGCAGGGTGCACTCACGCTGGCGCGCCCGTGCTGTCACCGCCCGGGCCCGGCCCGGCGACACCGACCGACCACCCAGTCCGAGTGCTACCAAATCCAGCCCATCCATCAAGACCGCGGCCACCTCCACCGGATCGGATCCCGGGTCCGGGATGACCGCGAGCCGCTCCAGGTCCGCCCCCATCTGGACCGCGGCCAACAACCCCACATCGGGCTGGCCGACGATGGCGGCATGGCCCCCGGCGGCAGTCACCTCTGCAACCAGACGCAGCGTCAACGACCGCGCCCCGGAGAGCACTGCGACAGTACCCCGGGGCAAGCTCGCCGGCAGCTGGTCAGCCTGGAAATCCGGCTGCTCCAGCAAAGTTTTCTCGACCGATGACGGACGTCCGACGGGTGCCACCGCCCGCCGCACGGCACTCCCCTCACCGGACATCTCGGCAATCCTGCGGCGGAGGTGTTCAACCTGTTCAGTGCGGTCACCGCGGACATCCGCCAAGCTCGCAACCACCGCCACAACTCCACCTCCTTCACCACGGGCCACATCGGTATTCGAATGTTTGTTCGATATCGCTAGTAAACACTCGCCCACCGACAACGGTCAAGCAGAGCAGGGGCGGATCGTGGCCATGACGGGCGGTCGATGCCCGTCCGCCACTATCCGAACTGCGTTAAAATTGAAATAACCGGAATTCCGCATCTGTTCGAAAGCGGTGTAGGTCTATTCGGGATAGTCAAAGGACTGAAAACAATGCGCTCAGAACGTCTCGTCCGCCGCCTCACGATCGCCGCCGGAGGCACCGCAATCATCGCGATGGTCGGCTTCACCGCCGCCTGTGGCAACAACGGCGAGAAGGCTCCGGAGACCTCCACCACTCCCACCACCAGCACCACGACGACCCCGTCCTCCACGGCCGCCCCCGCGCCCGCCGTGACGCCCAGCGAGAAGTCGTTGGACCCCAACGGTGGCAGCCTGTTCACGCCGAACATCACCGCGTCGCAGCAGTACACCCCCAGCCTCGGCCACCACTGATATCCGAGCCGATACCGGCCCAGGAAAACCCCGTCCCGGCGCTACCGTTGTTGCATGCCGTCATCGCTCCGGACCATGCCACATCGGTGGCTGCTGACGTTGGGCATGGTCGCGGCGCTGACGCTGGTTCTTGACCTGCCTGCAGCTCCCCGTTTCACCGGGCGACCCCAGGTCATCGCGGGCCCCTATTCGTCGCTGCTCGCCGCCTCGACCGATCTGGGACCTGCGCACCGCAGCCAGATCCAACTCACCGCAGCCCTGGACGATCGCGCCCGGCCCGATGCGCTGATCAATTGGGCTCGCTCCCAACATCTCTCGGTGCACTGGCGCCCGGGTGACGACTGGGCAGTCGTCTCAGGCAATCCCGACCGGATGGGAACCGCCTTCGGGGTCGACGTGCACGACTACCGCAGCCTGCACGGTCAGGAGTTCTACGCCGCACCGCAACAACCGCAGGTGCCCATCGAACTGCACGGCACGGTAACCGAATTGGGCCGCATCCTCAGTTACACCTCCCACCGAACATCGGCACCGACCCCGTTGGAGATTCCCGAACGCGGACTCACCCCGGACATCCTGCACAACGCCTACGGCGCCGAGCAGTTGGTCCAGTCCGGCAACACCGGCAAGGGCGTCACCATCGTGATCTTCGCCTTCGACGGCTACGCCCAGTCCGACCTCGACCTCTTCGCCACCACGTTCAAACTGCCCAAGTTCACGCCGGTCGTCGTCGGCGGTCAGCCCAGCGAGGTGCACGGCGAAACCACCATGGATCTCGAAGTGGCACATGCCATTGCGCCCGATGCCCAACTGGTTGTCGTCAACGCCCGGCCGACCGTCAGTGGTGACGGCGCCTACGTGAAGATCGGCCAGATGCTCGAGCAGGCCGACCACGATTATCCCGGTGCCGTATGGAGCTTTTCGATCGGCTGGGGCTGCGACAAGCTGATCACCGCAGCGGATCTGGCACCGGTTCGTTCGGCGCTGGCCACCGCGCAGGCGCACGGCACCTCCGCATTCGACGCCAGCGGCGACCTGGCAGGCCTGGAGTGCAAGGGCGGCGAAGACTGGGACACCCCACCCGGCCCCAACGACATCGGACTGGACTCGGTGGCCTCCATCCCCGAAATGACCAGCGTCGGCGGTACCACCCTGTCCACCACCTCGCGCGGGCAATGGCTCGCCGAGCAGGCCTGGTTCAACGTCCCGCTGTCCCAGGGCACCGGCGGCGGGGTATCGAACCTGTTCGACACCCCCCGTTGGCAATCCGACGCGGCGACCCAAGTCAATCCCGCACGCAGGACCGGAAAACGCATGACACCCGATATCTCCGCGGTGGCCGACCCCTACACCGGGGTGAAAATTGTTGTCAATCAACATGTTGTCGTCGGCGGCGGCACCTCGCAGTCGGCTCCGATCTGGGCGGGACTGGCCGCGATCATGAACCAATACCTCGTCGCCCACGGCGGTCGTCTGCTCGGCGCGCTCAACCCGCAGCTGTACCGCACCGCCGCGGGTGCACCCCATCCGGCATTCCGGGACATCACCTTGGGCGGCAACGCGGTTGACACGGCCGGCCCGGGCTATGACCTGGTCAGCGGGCTGGGCACCCCCAGCCTCGACAACCTGGTCGAGGACCTGCTCATCCTTCAGCGGGTGGCGCAATGAGCGCCCAGCGAGAAGCGAAGGCAGGCCGCGCAATGAGCGCCCAGCGAGAAGCGAAGGCAGGCCGCGCAATGAGCGCCCAGCGAGAAGCGAAGGCGGATCGCGCATGAGCACCGTGCTGGAAAACCCTCCGCTGATGGAGTGCGAGGTCTGCCAGCTGGACGTTCCGGCCGGCGAATACTGCGGCCTGTGCGGCGCTCCCCTGAGCGCCCACCGCGGCGACGGGCCGCATTGGTTGCGGGCCCGCTCGTTCAGCGCCGCACCCGGACAACACCTGCTGCAGCTGTCGGTCACCAGCTCCCTGTTCCCGCATCTGCCACCACGCGCCCGCGCCGGGTTTCTCGGCGCCTTGTTCGCGCTGGTGCTGGCCCTGGCCGCCACCTCGTTGCTGCGCCTACCCGGTGCACTGGTAGCGGTGGCGGTGCTCGGATTGCCGATGATCTTCGGGGTCTACCTGCACACCTCCGGGATCAATCGCGACGCCCCGCGCGGCACCCTGTTCCTCACCGGTGTGATCAGCTTGGTGCTCGGAGCCGGCTGGGCACTGATCACCGGGGCGGCAGCAGCACGGTCTTACGGCATACCGTTGGGTGCGGGCATCGCCGGCGCACGCGTGCTGCGCGACGGCGTGAGCGTGACGCTCGGCGGTCTACTGCTCATGCAGGTGCCGGCCCTGCTGATGCGCCTGATCCGCCCAGGCCCGCGAGAAGCGTTGCACGGCTATGCCATTGGTGCGCACGGCGCCATCATCTTCACCGCGGCCGCGACCTTGACTCGGCTGGCACCACAGTTCACCACCGGTGCCGTCGTCAAGGACCGCCCCATGCAAGACCTGTTCGTGGAGGCCGGAATCCGCGGACTGGCCACCCCGATCACCTTCGCCGCAGTGGGCGGTCTGGTCGGCGCGGCACTGTGGTTCACCCGTCCGCCGAACAAGAGCCAGACCCATCGCGGCTACCTGCGACTGATCCTGTCGCTGATCGCGGTGACCGTCGCGGTGATCTTCGCCCTGCTGGGCATGGTCGGCGTCTCCCAGATGCGCCAGCTGGTCCAGTTGGCGCTGTACCTGTCCCTCACCGTCGTCGCGCTGTTGGCGCTACGGATCGGGTTGCATCTGGCGTTGCTCCATGAGGCGCACGACGAGATGCACATGGACCAGCCGCTGCTGTGTGCCCAGTGCGGCCACGTGGTGCCGGATGCTCCGTTCTGTGCCCACTGCGGAGCGTCCACCCGGACCTCATCACGAACCGCACGGGAAGCCCAGCGCACCGACCGTCTGGAACGAAGCGACCAGTCCGACGATCTGACGGTGGGGCTGCTACCCGGCTACTCGTTGCATGCCGGGACGTACGCTGCACCACCGGCACGCTCCTCCAGGCACGTCAAGGTGACGCTGAGCCTGGTCACCATTCTCGTGGTGATCGCGGCTCTGCTGGTCGGGCTTTCCAGCCTGCTGGAAAAGCCCGCGGCACGCTACGTGTGCCCGCCCGAATGTGGACACCCGCCGATGGGCGAGCCGGTGATGGTCAATCCCCGGTTCACTGCGCCTGACGGCTCGTTCAGCGTGGACTATCCGTCGTCCGGCTCCGCCTACAAGGTCGACACCAACGACCACGGCGTGATGGCCCACCTGGAAGCCGGAGACGGCGGCACCTTGCAGTTGTTCAGCCGCCCCGCAGCCGGAAAGCAGCCGAAAGACATTGCCGCCGAACTGATCAAGAAGACGTACCCGGACGCCAAGACGGCCTACGAAATTCCCAACGCCATGGTCGGCTATCAACCGGGCTACGGCGTGGTGGCCGACTGGTATCCCCAGAGCACCACCGGCATGTACTCCCGGACGCGCCTGCTGATACTGGTGTCGATCAAACACGACCTGGCTTTGGTGGCTGCCGCCTCCGGTCCGTACCACCCGTTCGGACCGGACTTCGGGTCCGGCAAGCCGTCCGCGGTCGGTCTCGAGTTGGCCTTGGACATGGGCCAGTACGTCAACAGTTTCAGCTGGCGCGGAGATCCGACCCGATAGGGCTCACTCCCACTCGATGGTGCCCGGCGGCTTGCTGGTGATGTCCAGTACCACCCGGTTGACCTCAGGAACCTCGTTGGTGATCCGGGTCGAAATGCGTTCCAGCACTTCATAAGGCACCCGGGTCCAGTCCGCGGTCATGGCATCTTCGCTGGACACCGGACGCAGCACGATCGGATGCCCATAGGTGCGGCCGTCGCCCTGTACACCGACCGAGCGGACGTCGCCGAGCAGCACCACCGGGCACTGCCAGATGTGCTGATCCTGACCGGCAGCCGTCAGCTCCTCGCGGGTGATCGCGTCGGCCCGGCGCAGCATGTCCAGCCGTGGACCGGTCACCTCGCCCACGATCCGGATGCCCAGGCCCGGGCCCGGGAACGGTTGGCGCGCAACGATTTCCTCCGGCAGGCCGAGTTCACGCCCAACGGCACGCACCTCGTCCTTGAACAACAGCCGTAGCGGTTCGACGAGCTTGAACTTCAGGTCGGCGGGCAGGCCACCGACGTTGTGGTGACTCTTGATGTTGGCCGCGCCGGCGCCACCACCGGATTCCACCACGTCGGGGTAAAGCGTGCCCTGCACCAGGAATTCGATCTCCCCCTCGCTGGAACCCAACGTGTCGCGGACCGCGCCCTCGAACGCCCGGATGAACTCCCGGCCGATGATCTTGCGCTTGCCCTCGGGGTTGGTGACGCCGGACAGCGCGTCCAGGAAGCGGTCGGCCTCGTCGACGGTGACCAGCTTGGCACCGGTGGCGGCGACGAAGTCGCGCTGGACCTGTTCGCGCTCACCGGCCCGCAGCAGGCCGTGGTCGACGAACACACAGGTGAGCCGATCGCCGATGGCCCGCTGCACCAGGGCGGCGGCCACTGCTGAGTCGACGCCGCCGGACAGGCCGCAGATGGCCCGGCCGTCACCGATCTGTTCGCGCACCTGCTCGATCAGCTGGTCGGCGATGTTGGCGGCGGTCCAGGTGGAGCCGATACCGGCGAAGTCATGCAGGAACCGGCTCAGCACCTGCTGGCCGTGCGGCGAGTGCAGCACCTCGGGGTGGTACTGGACACCGGCCAGCCGCCGGGCCCGGTCTTCGAAGGCCGCGACCGGCGCGCCGGTGGTGCTGGCGACCACCTCGAAGCCGGCGGGCGCCACGGTCACCGCGTCGCCATGGCTCATCCACACCGGCTGCGCGTCCGGGAGTCCCGAATGCAGTTCTCCGCCAGCGACTTTCAGCTCGGTCCGGCCGTATTCACTGGTGCCGGTGTGCGCCACCGTGCCACCGAGCGCCTGTGCCATGGCCTGGAATCCGTAGCAGATGCCGAATACCGGGACGTCCAATTCGAAGATCGACGGATCCAGTTGCGGGGCACCGTCGTCGTAGACGCTGGACGGGCCGCCGGACAACACGATGGCCAACGGATCTTTGGCCTTGATCTCCTCGATCGTCATGTCGTGCGGGATCACCTCGGAAAACACCCGCGCTTCGCGGACCCGTCGCGCGATCAGTTGGGCGTACTGGGCACCGAAGTCGATGACGAGAACCGGCTGGGTCGGGGTTGCTGCCACCCGGTCAGTCTAGTGGCGAAGCCTCGGCGGGCTGCGTCGGCTCGGTCAGCCGCCCGACGGCACTGCCGATAGCGCTGCGGACCTCTTCGCCGGTCAGGTCGCCCAGGTCCAGCGCCGAGTACAAGAACGGCCCCAACAGGCGCCAACCCAGTTGCAACGCAATGATATTGGCCACCGCCAACCGAGCCTCGGTGTCGTCGGCGTAACGCGGACGGAGTTCGTCGAGCATCCGGACCACGTTGGGAAATGTCGTCTGCAACTCGCCGGCCGGATAACCGTCGAGCACCACCCGGGCCATCACCCGGGTCTGCCGGTCCAGCGCCGCATCGATCTCATCGGCCGGCGCGCCCGCGTCGATGAGGCCGGTCAGATGCTGTCCCAGGTAATCGAGCACCGCGCCGACCAGCTTTTCCTTGGAACCCAGGTGCCGGAACACCAGCCCGTGGTTGACCTTGGACGCGGCCGCAATGTCCCGGATCGAGGTGGCCGCCGGCCCCCGGGCGGCGAACAGCTCGGCGGCCGCCTGCAGAACGGCAGCGACCACCTCGTCCCGGCCCACAGGAAATTCTCCGGAACCCGACCCTGGCGCGCCTGTAGTCATATGGCTACACTAGCGTCCATGACCTGTAGTCAACTGACTACAGTTTGGCTCTGATCGAGAGGAACACCATGACCAACGTGCAGACTCCCCAGCTCACCGTCACCAAGCTGACCAGCAAGATCGGTGCTGTCGTGGGCGGGGTACGCCTCGGCGGCGAGCTGTCGCCCGACACCGTCGCCGAGATCAGGGCCGCACTGCTCAAGCACAAGGTGATCTTCTTCCGCGGCCAGGACCACCTCGATGACGCACAGCAGCAGGCCTTCGGTGAACTGATGGGCACCTTGGTCGGCCACCACGCGATGAAGCGCACGGACGCGCCGAACATCACGCCGATCGACTCCGAGTACGGCAAGGCCAACCGCTGGCACACCGACGTCACGTTCGCCCCCGACTACCCCTCCGCATCGATCCTGCGGGCCGTCACCCTGCCCGAATACGGCGGATCGACGCTGTGGGCCAACACCGCCGCGGCCTACGAAGACCTGCCCGAACCGCTCAAGGCACTGGTCGAGAACCTGCGCGCCGTGCATTCCAACCGGTTCGACTACATCAAGGACGTCACCGTCGATGTGCCTGAACTGACCGACGAGCAGCAGGGCTACCAGGAGGCGTTCCAGAAGCCCGACTTCCGCACCGAGCACCCGGTGGTTCGGGTGCATCCCGAGACCGGCGAGCGCGCCCTGGTGGCCGGCAACTTCGTCCGGGGCTTCGCCGGGCTGGACAGCTACGAGTCGGCGACGCTACTCGAACTGCTGCAGCGCCGAATCACCATGAACGAGAACACCGTTCGTTGGAATTGGGCCCTGGGTGACGTCGCGATGTGGGACAACCGGGCCACCCAGCACCGCGCGGTGGACGACTACGACGGCCAGTACCGGCTGATGCACCGCGTCACCCTGACCGGCGACGTTCCGGTCGACGTGCACGGCGAGCCCAGCCGCGTGATCAGCGCTGCCTGAACACGATTGGGCGCGCTTTGTTTCGTCAGAGATACAAAGCGCGCCCAAATCCTGGCAAGACCGCTGCCACCCACTAGCGTTGTAGCCGATGACGAAGTTGCTTACCGGCGTTGCGGGGGTATCCGGTGCGGCAGCGCTTGCGGTTGCGGCCTTACTGGGGCGCCGCTACCTGTCCATGCGCGATGCCATCGCAACGGTCCCGCCCGAATTCCGTAGTCCGCTGTTGGTGCTCTCGGTGGAAACCAACGCGCGGTCGCTCAAGTTCAACCGTTTCACAAACGGTGCCATCCCCACTCCCTGCGGGCCCGGAGTGTCATCGACCGTGCACGAGGCCGGTGATCCGTCGGTACCGGTCCTGCTCATCACCCCGGACGGCATGCGCCGACGCCCAGGAGTGCTCTACATCCACGGCGGCGGCATGGTCCTGGGTTCGGCGAAAGCCGAGGCCATCGCCAGCGGACGAGTGGCCCGCGAGCTCAACGCCGTCGTCGCCTCGCCCGACTACCGACTGGCACCCGAGTATCCGTACCCGGCCGCCATCGATGACTGCATGGCCGCGCTGCGCTGGATGCACGACAACGCCGACGAACTCGGCATCGACCCGGCACGACTGGCAGTCACCGGGTCCAGCGCCGGCGGTGGACTGTCGGCGTCCGTCGCACAACGCGCCTACGACGAAGGCATCACCTTGTGCGCGCAGGTGATGGTCGCCCCCATGCTCGACGACCGTTCCGCCCTGCTCGATCACAGTCCCCGCGGCCGACTGCTCTGGACAACGGCATCGAACCGATTCGGCTGGACCTCATACCTGGGCCAGGAGCCGCGGCCGGACGACAACCGCCCGTACATCGCCGCCGCCCGCCGTGAAGATCTCACCGGCCTGGCCCCCGCCTGGATCGGAGTCGGTGAACTCGACCTGTTCCATGACGAGTCGGTCGACTACGCACAACGACTGCAGGCTGCCGGGGTGCCGTGCGAACTGGTCACCGTGCCCGGCATGTACCACGGCGCAGAGGGACTGGTCCCACACGCCACCGCGATGCGTGAGTTTCTGAACGCCGGGACTGATTTCCTCCGGAAATACCTCTAGGTTCTCGGTCAGACCGGAGTGATCGGCAGCCGCCGCAGAGCGCCCGGCGCATCGGCCGGAACGACAGGATGCGCCGGCGTCACCGGATCCATCCGCTGATACGGCTCGCCTTGCGCCGGACGGCTGTCGTCCTCGCCCTTGTTCGGCCACAGCGACGCAGCCCGCTCGGCTTGCGCGGCAATCGAAAGTGACGGATTCACACCGAGATTCGCCGAGATGGCCGCGCCGTCGGTGACGTAGAGGGTCGGGTAGTTGTACACCCGGTGGTACGGGTCGATGACCCCACTGGCAGCGGTGTCCCCGATCGCCGCGCCGCCCAGGAAATGCGCGGTCAGCGGGATGTTGAACAGCTCGCCCCAGGTGCCGCCGGCGATGCCGCCGACCTTCTCGGCCATGCGACGGGTCGCCTCATTACCGACCGGAATCCAGGTCGGGTTGGGCTCGCCGTGCCCTTGTTTCGAGGACATGATCCGGACGCCGCCGGGCCCGCGCTTGGTGAACGTGGTGATGGAGTTGTCCAGGTGCTGCATCACCAGGGCGATCACCGTCCGCTCGCTCCAGTGCTGCGGGTTGAGCAGCCGGATCAGCTCACGCGGGTCCTCGCCGGCCTGGTTCAGGAACTGCTTCCACCGCGGCACATCAGTGCCTTTCGGGCCCGCGCCGTCGGTCATCAGCGTCTGCAGCATGCCCATCGCATTGGAGCCCTTGCCATACCGCACCGGTTCGATGTGGGTGTCCGGGGTCGGGTGGATCGACGACGTGATGGCCACCCCGTGAGTGAGATCCATGTCCGAGGGAACCGACCGGGTCTGGGCGCCCACGATCGACTCCGAGTTGGTCCGGGTCAGCACCCCGAGCTTGTCGGACAACTTGGTCAGCTTGCCGGTGTCGCGCACCTTGAACAACAGCTTCTGGGTGTTGTAGGTGCCGGCCGCGACGATCAGGTACTTGGCCGTGAAGGTGCGCTTACCGCGGCGGACCCGGCCGTTGGTGCGACGGGTCGCAACCTCCCACAGCCCGTCGCCCCGCTGCTCGAAACTGGTCACCGTGGTGAGCGGATGTACTTGCGCCCCAGCCTTTTCCGCCAAGCCCAGGTAGTTCTTCACCAAGGTGTTCTTGGCACCGTGCCGGCACCCGGTCATGCATTCGCCGCACTCGATGCAACCCGTTCGGGCCGGGCCGGCGCCGCCGAAGTAGGGATCGGGCACCGTTGTGCCGGGCAGCTTCTCACCGTCGGGCCCGAAGAAGACGCCCACCGGAGTGGCCACAAAGGTGTCACCACAACCCATGTCGTCGGCAACCTCTTTGACGATGCGGTCGGCATCGGTGAAGGTCGGGTTCTTGACCACTCCGAGCATGCGCTGGGCCTGCTCGTAATGCGGCATCAGCTCGGCACGCCAGTCGGTGATGCCCTTCCACTGCGGGTCGTTGAAGAACGGGTCCGGCGGGATGTACAGGGTGTTCGCGTAGTTCAGCGAGCCGCCGCCGACCCCGGCGCCGGCCAGGATCATCACGTTGCGCAGCAGGTGGATGCGCTGGATGCCGTACATGCCGAATTTGGGCGCCCACAAGAACTTTCGCAGATCCCACGAGGTCTTGGCGAAGTCGGCGTCCGCGTAGCGGGGCCCGGCCTCGAGCACCCCCACCCGGTAGCCCTTCTCGGTCAGTCGCAGGGCGCTGACGCTGCCCCCGAACCCCGAGCCGATGATCAAGACGTCGTAGTCAGGCTCCATGGCAAAAGTATGAACCTACCGCCCGGTAACCAGCTACCAAGGCCACCCTAACCCGGCAAACCCGATCAGCTCCCGACGGTCAGGCCGACCTTCTGGAATTCCTTCAGATCGCAGTAGCCGGCCTTGGCCATGGACCGGCGCAGGCCGCCGACCAGGTTGACCGAACCGAACGGATCGTCAGACGGGCCGCCCAGCACCTGCTCCAGCTTGGGCCGCTCGCCGAGGGCGACCTGCAACAGAGCACCGCGCGGCAGCGACGGGTGCGCGGCCGCGTTGGGCCAGAACCAGCCATCACCGGGCGCCTCGGCGGCGGCGGCCAGCGGGGTGCCCAGCACGACGGCGTCGGCACCACAGGCGATGGCCTTGGCCAGATCGCCGGAGGTGTGGATGTCACCGTCGGCCAGCACGTGTACGTACCGACCGCCGGTCTCATCGAGGTACTCGCGGCGGGCCGCGGCGGCATCGGCGATCGCGGTGGCCATCGGCACGCTGATACCCAACACCTGATCGCTGGTGGTAACCCCCGCAGTGGAGCCATAGCCGACGATGACGCCGGCCGCGCCGGTGCGCATCAGGTGCAACGCGGTGCGATGGTCGAGCACCCCACCTGCCACCACCGGCACGTCCAGTTCCGAGATGAAGGTCTTCAGGTTCAGCGGCTCACCGTCGGACACCACCCGCTCGGCCGAGATGATGGTGCCCTGAATGACCAACAGGTCGATTCCGGCCGCCACCAGCGTCGGGGTCAGTGCCTGGGCGTTCTGCGGGCTGACCCGCACCGCCGTGGTGACCCCGGCCTCGCGGATCCGGGCCACCGCGGCGCCCAACAGGTCGAGATTCAGCGGCGCGGAGTGCAGCTGCTGCAGCAGCCGGACGGCCGCCGACGGGTCCGGCTCCTTGGCCGCGGTCTCGACCACCTGGGCGAGCTTGTCCTCGACGTCGGCATGGCGGCCGATCAGACCCTCGCCATTGAGTACGCCGAGACCGCCGAGACGGCCCATCTCGATGGCGAACTCCGGTGACACCAGCGCGTCGGTCGGATGCGCCATGACCGGAATGTCGAACCGGTAGGCATCCAGCTGCCAGGCCGTGGACACATCCTGACTGGAGCGGGTGCGACGTGACGGCACGATGTTGATGTCATCGAGTTCGTAGGTACGACGGGCGGTACGGCCCATGCCGATTTCAACCATGTCACGCATGGAGCAAGCCTCTAACTTTCTTTCGCGAAACCGACGTCTCGGCCAGTTCTACTCGCATTTTTGGCCCATTTTTCCGTTTGGGCGAATGACGGGCAGCGCTCAGCGCGCGTAGTAGTTGGGCGCTTCGACGGTCATCGCGACGTCGTGCGGGTGGCTTTCCTTCAGGCCCGCAGCGGTGATCTGCACGAATTGCGCCTGTTGCAGTTGCTCGATGCTGGCCGAGCCGGTGTATCCCATGGCGGCACGCAGGCCACCGGTGAGCTGGTGGATCACCGTCGAGAGCGGGCCCCGGAACGGCACCCGGCCCTCGATGCCCTCGGGCACCAGCTTGTCCTCAGAGAGCACATCGTCCTGGAAGTAGCGGTCCTTGGAGTAGGACTTGCCCTGACCACGGCCCTGCATGGCGCCCAGCGAGCCCATGCCCCGGTAGCTCTTGAACTGCTTGCCGTTGACGAAGATCAGCTCACCGGGCGACTCGGCGGTGCCGGCCAGCAGCGAACCCAGCATCGCGGTGGACGCACCGGCTGCCAGCGCCTTGGCGATGTCACCGGAGTACTGCAGGCCACCGTCGGCGATCACCGGCACTCCGTAGGGCCGGCAGGCCGCCGTGGCCTCCAGGATCGCAGTGATCTGCGGAGCGCCGACGCCGGCGACCACTCGGGTGGTGCAGATCGAGCCCGGTCCGACGCCCACCTTGACTGCGTCGGCTCCGGCCTCGCACAGGGCGGCGGCCGCCGAACGGGTGGCGACGTTTCCGCCCACCACCTCGACCTTCGCGCCGACGGCCTGCTTGAGCCGGGCCACCATGTCCAGCACACCCCGGTTGTGGGCATGGGCGGTATCCACGATCAGCACATCCACGCCGGCGTCGGCCAATGTCATGGCCCGGTTCCAGGCGTCGTCACCTACGCCGACCGCGGCGCCGACCAGCAGCCGGCCGTCGCTGTCCTTGGTGGCCAGCGGGAACTGCTCGGTCTTGACGAAGTCCTTGACGGTGATCAGCCCGGTCAGCCGGCCGTGCCCGTCGACGATCGGCAGCTTCTCGATCTTGTGCCGGCGGAGCAGCCCCAGGGCCGCCTCGGCGGACACGCCCTCCTGGGCGGTGATCAGCGGCGCCTTGGTCATCACCTCGACCACCGGCTTGTTCTGGTCGACCTCGAAGCGCATATCGCGGTTGGTGATGATCCCGACGAGCTGCCCAGCCTCATCCACCACGGGCAGACCCGAGATCCGGAACCGCGCGCACATGGCGTCGACCTCTGCCAGCGTGTTGTCCGGCGAGCAGGTGACCGGGTCGGTGACCATGCCGGCCTCAGACCGCTTGACGGTTTCGACTTGGGCGGCCTGCTCGGTGAGCGGCAGGTTGCGGTGCAGGACGCCCATGCCGCCCGCACGGGCCATCGCGATGGCCATCCGCGACTCGGTGACGGTATCCATGGCCGAGCTGACCAGCGGCACCCGCAGCCGGATGTTCCGGGTCAACTGACTGGAAGTGTCCGCAGTGGCCGGGATGATGTCGGACGCGGCAGGCAGCAACAGCACATCGTCGAAGGTCAGCCCGAGCATCGCGATCTTGGTCGGATCGTCTCCACCGGTCGGTACCGGAACGGAGATGGGAACGCTGCTTTCAGCGATCGACATGGGTGAGGCCTCCCGGCAGACACTGTCGTGGAACTAAAAAGCCATTCTATCGGCACCGAAGCCGACCGTTGACGGCCCGCCTCGGCAACCGTCCAGCGGGACACCCGCCGCTATCCGCTGGCGCGATACCTGTGGTGATAAGTAGGGTGGAGCCGTGCGTGACCACCTGCCGCCGGGGCTGCCGCCCGATCCGTTCGCCGACGATCCTTGTGACCCGTCGGCGGCTTTGGATGCACTAGAACCAGGTCAGCCACTGGATCCCCAGGAACGGATGGCGGTCGAGGCCGACCTGGCAGACCTGGCTGTCTACGAAACGCTGTTGGCCCACAAGGGCATCCGCGGCCTGGTCGTCTGTTGCGATGAGTGTCAGCAGGATCACTACCACGACTGGGACATGCTGCGGGCCAACCTGCTGCAACTGCTGGTCGACGGCACGGTCCGCCCGCACGAGCCGGCCTACGACCCCGAGCCCGATGCCTACGTCACCTGGGATTATTGCCGCGGTTATGCCGATGCCTCGCTGAACGAGGCCACGTCGGAACCCGACGGCTACCGCTGATCTCGACCCAGACGCTGCGTCAGTGCTGACTGGTCGGCCGCGGCAGCGCGGGCAATCCCGGCAGCTGACCCAACACACCCGAGCCGTGTGACGGCGACATGTCCCGCGACGGCGTCGTCGCGACCGTCGTGACGGGTGAGGGAATCGCGATCGGTGAGGTCGAAGTGGTCGTTTGGGTCACAGTCACGCTGGTAGCCACAGGCGTGTCGGCCGTGGCAGCGGCCGGCGCCTGAGACGTTGTCGGCGTGTTGGTGGCCGCGCTCGTGGTCGGCGACGGTGATGGCGACGCCGATGACGAGGTCGACGGCGCGGAAGACGACGATGACGCAGTCGACGATGGCGATGCCGATGGCGACGAAGCTGTCGAGGACGCCGACTCCGAAGACGAGGTCGACGACGGAGTCGCCGCAACCGAACTCGTCGGCGTGGCGGTCTCGGCCGTCGACGGAGCCGAGGAGGACGTGGAAGACGGCGGAGTCGAGGTGGTGCCGTCCGGCGGAATGGAGGTGGTGCCGTCCGGCGAACTCGACGTGCTGGTCGTTTCGGTCGACGTGCTCTGCGTCGTCGAGGAGGCCGACGAAGACCCGGCCGGCGGCACGATAACCGGCACCGGCAGCAGCGTCAGCGGCGAGGACGGTAGCGGTGGCAGCGGCTCACCGGCCGGCGGCAGCATCGCGGCGGGATTCTGCTCAACGACCTTGTAGGTCAACGCATTCCACTGCTCGATCAACTGTTGTTTGTGCTCGGGGGCATCGACGCTCTGCACCTTCGGACTCAACTGTTGGAGTTTGTCCTGAGCCTGCTCCCACTGCCCCTGGTCGATCAGGGTCTGGACCTGTTGCATCTCGGTCTGCGCAGCAAGCATCACCTGGTCATCGCTGACCCGCTGGGTTCCGAACAACGCGGTGCGCGCACCGTAGAAGGTGTCGCCCGGATCGGCGCCGTAGATCGCCGCCCCGAACCCTCCGATACACAACAGCGCCGCAGCGGTCGAACCGACGGCCAACCACGACCCACGCGAATGTCGTTTGGTCAGACCAGCATTGAGCGCGGACACCGCATCGCGGGCCGTCACCGGGACGGTCGGGGCGGGGTCACGAACAGTGTCGCGCCAGTCGGCGAGCAGGAAGGCCAACTCCGCCTCAGCGGGGTCGGTCGAGTACACCGGTTGTTTCGCGGCGAGCGCGTCCAGGAAACGGTCGGCCCGGTTGATCTCGTTCAGCGACGGATCACCGCCGCTGGGCTTGCACCCTCCGAAGTCAGGCATGGCCACGCTCCGTGGCGGCGATCTCGGACTTCAGCTTGGCCAGCGCCCGGTGCTGGGCGACCCGCACCGCGCCCGGTGTGCTCCCGACCGCCTCAGCCGTCTCCTCGGCGCTCATCCCGACCACGACGCGCAGGATCACGATCTCGCGCTGTTTGTCCGGCAACACCGCCAACAGCCGGTCCATTCGGGCCGCCGAGTCAGCGTCGAGTGCCAACTGTTCCGGGCCCGCCTCCGTTGACGGCCGGTCCGGCAGGGTGTCGGTGGCGTCGGCCCGGTTGCGGCCGGCGGCCCGGTGCGCGTCGGCCACCTTGTGCGCGGCGATGCCGTACACAAAGGCCAGGAACGGACGTCCCTGGTCCTTGTACCGCGGCAGCGCCGTGATCACGGCTAAGCACACCTCCTGAGCCACATCGTCGGCCGAGTATCCACTGCGTTCCGTGGCGCCGACACGTGCGCGGCAGTAACGCAGCACGATCGGGCGAACGGTTTCCAAAACCGTCCGCAGCGCATCGCGATCGCCGGCGACAGCATCAGCAACGACAGCATCGAGACCTTCTCCCGAAAATGTCATCGTGCGCGATATCTCCAGCGTTACGGACGTGGCCGGCCAACAGGGTGTCAGCTAAACAGTAGTGAATGCTCAGACGTGGTCGGCGTCACCGACCCGTCCACATTCCTCCCCTGTCGCGCACCGTGTTCGCCGCGGCATCGCGGATCCGGGCGATCTCGGCCACGCTGTGATCGGCGCTGCCAATGTCGCCGAGCAGGCAGGACAGCGCCCAAACCAGCGGAACCAAGCCGAGATCCTGGGCGGCCCGCAGGGCGCGGTCGGCCACCACCCGAGACTCGTCGAACCGGCCGGCGCTGCACAACGCCGCGGCATGCACCACGTCGGATTTGACGGTGTGCCGCGCCGAGCCGAACGAGGCGGCCAGGTGCACTGCGCGTTCGGCGTGTTCGACCGAGACCGAACCGGCACCACTGACCATCGCCAGTTCGGCATTGACCCACGCCAACCGCACCCGCAGACGCGGCTCGCCGCTGTCCTCGACGTGTGACTGGGCCCGCTGCAACAGCCGGTCCGACGCGGCGAACCGCCCCACCCCCAGCGCATCGGCGGCCAAGCCGATCAGCGCATCGGCCCTCGATTCCGGGTCGGTGGCCAGCGCCCAGGCCTGGCCGTCCAGGGTGCGGGCCAGATCGTGTCCGCCGAGTTGGCGCAGAAACGATGCCCGGGTGCTCAGCGTCAGCGAGGCGAGCGGTCCGCGGGTCAGCCGCCGCAGCGTTTCCAGATCGGCCAGGGCGCTCGCGTACCTGCCCTGGCCTCCGGCGGCGATCGCGCGCCACCACAGCTCACGAGCCGAACTGGCGCGCGGCAAGGGCCAAGACTGCGGTGTGTGGCCGAACGCGGCCTCGGCGAGCATCGCGGTTGTCATCGGATCCGCACGGTATCAACGCCTGCGTGTAACCCAACGCACAGGTTGCCCGAGCAACTTTGGTTAACAGTTTGTGCGCAGCACGTTAACAGCATGTCAATCGCTTAGTGGTGCTTACTAAAAATGTTGAATTAACCACCTGGGCGAATTTTCCGCGAACTGCGACTATGCGCTACTTCGAATATTGCAGAATTCGTTGCCATAGTCGGTAAACCCCGATCAGATGAACATGAAGTAAACTCTTGAGCTGGGATTATGTCCTTTCGCACAGCGCGGGGCTATTGACTGAATTTCCCAGCTCCTTCTAGTTTGTGTGCACGAGTAGTCATTGGCGACTAGCACTCGGATCATTTCCAAGATTCACGCGCTCCGCAGGCAAGCGACAGGATGCGCAGGGAGGAGTTATCCCAATGCCACAGCCGCAGCAGCTACCAGGACCTAACGCCGACATCTGGGATTGGCAGATGCAGGGTGTTTGCCGGGGCGTCGACTCTTCGGTGTTCTTCCATCCGGACGGCGAGCGCGGCCGGGCCCGGGCTCAGCGTGAATTGCGCGCCAAAGAAATGTGCCGGGCCTGCCCGGTGATCACCCAGTGCCGAACGCACGCACTGGCCGTCGGAGAGCCGTACGGCATCTGGGGCGGGCTCAGCGAAAGCGAACGTGACCTGTTGCTGAAACGAGGCATTCGCCGCGCGTCGTAGCACTTCTGTGCACAGGTGGCTCCATCCTCGCGGATGGGGCCACTTTTGTTACCGACTCACTGCGTCCGCGGACGGAGGCGATACGTTGGCCGACCACTTTTCTTCGATCTTGCCGTAGCGCCAAATCAGCAGGGACGCAATCCATGTGACCGCGAAGAGCCCGACGATGACGAAGCCCAGAAAGTTCATGTCAAGGCCGTTGATCCAGTCCCAAAAGCTGCCCGTCCAGTTGAGCTGCTGAGCCAGCAGACCGAGCAATTCGACACCGCCGATGATGAGGGCGACCGCGATCGACAGGCCGGTGATGGTGATGTTGTAGTAGACCTTGCGGACGGGTTTGAGGAACGCCCAACCGTAGGCGAAATTCATGAACGTGCCGTCGGCGGTGTCCAGCAGACTCATGCCGGCGGCGAACAATATCGGCAGACACAGGATCGCGTACCAGGGCAGCCCGGCGGCAGCACTGGTGCCGGCCAGCACCAGCAGGGCGACTTCGGTGGCGGTGTCGAAGCCAAGACCGAACAGCACCCCAACCGGATATATCTGCCAGGGCTTGGTGATCGACTTCATCAGGCCGCCGAACATCCGGTTCATCAATCCCCGCTTGTTGAGCTGGTCTTCGAGTTCGGCTTCGTCGTAGCTGCCCGAACGCATTTCCCGGAACACCTTCATGATGCCGACCAGAATCACGATGTTGATGATCGCGATGAGCAGTAGGAAAACGCCCGACACACTGGTGCCGATCAGCCCGGTGTAGTGGTGCAGCGCCGAGCCGTCATCCTCGACAGGCCCGATGATCGCCTTGACGCCGATCGAGAGCAGCAGAGCGAGCCCGAACACGACGGTGGAATGCCCCAACGAGAAGTAGAAGCCCACCGACAAAGGCCGTTGCCCGTCCGCCATCAGCTTCCGGGTCGTGTTGTCGATTGCCGAAATATGGTCGGCGTCAAAGGCATGCCGTAATCCGAGCGTGTACGCGGTCAAGCCCACTCCCAACCCCAGGGTCTTGTCGCCCAGATTGAAGTGTTGCGGGGCCACGAACGCAGCCAGGGTGATCCAGCCGATCAGATGCAGCACCACGATCACGCCGACCATAACCGCCATCCGCAGCCATTCATCCCGGCTCAGTGCCGCCCTGACCGTCGCCAATCGGGACCGTCTGGTTTCCCCTGCGGCCGTCATGGGTAGTCCACCTCCTGCAGCCGCTGATTGGTGACGCGCAGCTGGCGTACTGTGCTGTCCTGCAGCGCCCGATCCTGATTCGGGGTGAGCCTCCCGCAGAGCCGACCCCAATGCACCGCGACTCGATCGCCCACACCCACGTCGGGCAGCGCGCTGTATCCGTCCTCCCAGATGTCCAGTCGCAGGGGCGACGGTTCAGATAATCGGAGTTCGTGACCGTCCCACGACAGCCGGCGCGCCTGCACCTCGACATCGCCACCGGACCTGGAAAGCACAGTGGCCCAACTGATTCGACAGTTCTCCAGGATCCGTAGCGGATGCTCGTCCAGTCCCCGGCCAAGCAGCCGAGACCACGGGTACACCCCGAACACATGGAAACTGTGGTTGGCCGCCGCTTCTTCGGTGAGGTCCGCAGTCAGATGCGACCAGTACTGACCAACACGCGGTCCGATGACGGCAAGCAGTTCGCGTGCGAACTCCCCGGGATCCAGTCCGGCCCCGACACCGCCACCAAGCCAATAGGATTCGACGAGCCGGTGATCGAGCGGGTCGGCAATCCCGGTCATCTTGGACAGCACTTGCAGGTACGGCCAGGCGCCCGAGAATTTCTGGGCCGCGGCGCGCACCCGCGTAGCGGATCCACTACGCAAATCGGCCGGCTCCGGCGGACCGCAGTAACCAAGATGATTGGGGGCGTACGCATAACGCGCGAACATCTCGGCGCCTCGATCGTCCACGGCGCTGGGAACCGCCGGCGTCGGTGTCACCCCGGAACACCTTGACCGGCGAGGCTGACGGCGTCGAGGTATGTCCGGCCGAGAAACGCAAGGCACATCATGACTTCCCTTCCGGTCGGTCCCACGATCCGGCACGCGGTCGCGATCAGCTTTGCCTTCAGCCGCAGAAAGACTGTGCGCGCGGTGGGCCTGCCGTGCGCATCTGGTCGGTAGCTACCAGGCTAGTTCGCTGACACCACCCTCGACAATCAGAATTTCGCATACCGGGTTTGCGATCTTCCACGCGCATTCATACCTGCGAGCCAGGGCTGAGGGATAGCGTTGATACACGTTCCGGAGCAGTCCTGCGGCGAGTGGGACGAGCACCGGTCAGGTGGAGGCGCGGTGAAGTTCAGTGCATGAGCTGTCGCTATGTCAAGCAATCGCCGGTGTCGTGAGGCCGTACGCCGCCGACAAACACGTCGACGTGGTACGAGTGCAGGTCGGCGCCCTCCGGCAAGTAGTTCCCGACTCATTGTCCTTCTGCTGGAGCCTGATTCGCGAATACGAGTGCATGCCCGATGCTCGGCTCGAGCTAGAGATGGTCCCGGCTGAAGTGGCATGCCGGTCATGCGGGCAGCAGTCACAGATCGCGTCGCGCTGGTCCATATGTTGCCCGGCATGCGACAGCGGAGACGTCCAGGTGCTCAGCGGCAATGAGTTCCAGGTGACGTCCCTAGACGTGTCCTGACAGACCGACGTTCCATGAGAGGTGTCCACGATGGGTAGGTTTCACCGGCACGACGACGGCACGGTCCACACCCACGAACACGAGGACCACGATCACCACCATGACGACCACGACCACGGGGACCACAGCGGCTACGAAACCGGGTCGCAACGGATCGACGTGCTGGAATCGATCTTCGCCGAGAACGACGTGCGGGCAAACATAAACCGGAATATGTTCGAGAGCAACGGGATTCGCACGCTCAATCTGATGAGCTCCCCCGGATCCGGCAAGACGACGGTACTGGCCGCAACGCTCGACGAGCTCGCCGGCGACATCGCCGTCGGAGTCATCGAGGGCGATATCGCGACCGACCTCGACGCGGCCAAGCTCGCAGGCCGAGGCGCGCAGGTGTCGCTGCTCAATACCGACAACGGCTTCGGCGGCGAATGTCACCTGGATGCGCCGATGGTCAATCGGGCGCTGCAGGGTCTGGATCTCACGCGCCTTGATCTGGTCATCGTCGAAAATGTCGGCAATCTGGTCTGCCCGGCCGAGTTCGACGTCGGCGAGCACGCCAAGGCGATGGTCTACTCGCTCACCGAGGGCGAAGACAAGCCGCTGAAGTACCCGGTGATGTTCCGCGCGGTGGACGTGGTGCTGCTCAACAAGATCGATCTGGCACCGTATCTCGATGCCGACATCGACACCTATGTCGCACATGTGCGGATGGTCAATCCCAGCGCGACGATCCTGCCGGTGAGCGCCCGGACGGGTGCGGGCATGACGGAATGGTTCGGTTGGCTACGCCGGTTCGCCGCCGGCGCAGCGACCACCGCCGCCAAGTGAGGTCCGCGGTCCGCCGATCAACGAGACCAATGGCCGGACCGCAAACTGAATTGTTTTGAATCCGAGCAATTTTCGCTAGGTCTGTGTCGATCTCGACGACACGGTCAGATTGACGTCGATGCCAATTGGTAAACGGACTCGCGGCCCCCGCGTATCGGTTCGCTGGCAGGTTACCTCGCACCGTTGACAAGCCAATTTCCCCGGAGTAGACCGGAGAACAGCGCCGCGTATCGGGCCGAACGTCGACTCCTGCGGCGAATGGGATTCAGCAACCAGTCCCCGAAAGTTCGACGTAGGGACCCAGCCCGTCCCGGAAAGAACTGCGATATGCCTACTTCGGCAGCAGTCAAGGCAGAGTCGGCGTTGATCCACGTGCTATGGATCAACGCCGGTCTGAGTTGTGATGGCGATTCCGTGGCGCTGACTGCCGCCACTCAGCCCAGCATCGAGGAGATCGCGCTCGGCGCGCTCCCCGGTCTACCCAAAATCGCCGTGCATTGGCCTCTTATCGACTTCGAATGCGGACCGAATGGAGGCGCGGACGACTTCCTCGAATGGTTCTTCCGGGCCGATCGGGGCGAACTGGAACCGTTCGTACTGGTTGTCGAGGGATCGATACCCAACGAGCAGTTGCACACCGAGGGCTACTGGTGCGGGTTCGGCAACGACCCCGCCACCGGGCAGCCGATGACCACCAGCGAGTGGCTGGATCGATTGACACCCAAGGCAACTGCGGTGGTCGCCGTCGGCACCTGTGCCACCTACGGGGGTATCCACGCGATGGCCGGTAACCCCACCGGCGCAATGGGTGTGCCCGACTACCTCGGGTGGGATTGGAAGAGCAAGGCGGGTATCCCCATCGTCTGCGTCCCGGGCTGCCCGATACAGCCCGACAACCTGGCAGAGACGCTGACCTATCTGCTGTACATGGCGACCGACCAGGCGCCGATGATTCCGCTGGACGAAGCATTGCGGCCGACCTGGCTGTTCGGCGCGACCGTGCACGAAGGCTGTGACCGGGCCGGCTACTACGAACAGGGCGACTTCGCGCACGAGTACGGATCGCCCAAATGCATTGTCAAACTGGGGTGTTGGGGCCCGGTCGTCAAGTGCAACGTACCGAAGCGGGGTTGGATCAACGGCATCGGCGGCTGTCCGAACGTGGGCGGCATCTGCATCGGCTGCACCATGCCGGGATTCCCGGACAAGTTCATGCCCTTCATGGACGAGCCGCCCGGCGGCAAGGTGTCCACCGCCGCATCCGGTCTGTACGGATCGGTGATCCGCAGCTTGCGCCACGTCACCGGCCGCACCGTCGACAAGGAACCACATTGGCGCCACCGCGGCACGAAGCTGGAAACGGGAGCGACCCGCACCTGGTAGGTGCGGGGTTCCCCGCCGCTCTGCCACCGGCAAGGCGAAAAAGTATTGCTAGGGAGCGAAGTCCATGACAACGATCATTCCGGAACCGTCCCACGTCAAACACGAGCCCGGCCAACTCGTCGAGATGGCCTGGGACCCGATAACCCGGATCGTCGGCAGCCTCGGCATCTACACCAAGATCGACTTCGAGAACCGCGAAGTGGTGGAATGCCACAGCACGTCGTCGATCTTCCGCGGCTATTCGATCTTCATGAAGGGCAAGGATCCGCGGGACGCGCACTTCATCACCAGCCGCATCTGCGGCATCTGTGGTGACAACCACGCCACCTGTTCGTGCTACTGCCAGAACATGGCCTACGGGGTCAAGCCGCCGCATCTGGGCGAATGGATCGTCAACCTCGGCGAGGCCGCGGAATACATGTTCGACCACAACATCTTTCAGGAGAACCTGGTCGGCGTCGACTACTGCGAGAAGATGGTCGCCGAGACCAACCCGACTGTGCTTGCCAAGGCCGAGACCACGCTGGCACCACACTCCGATGCCCACGGCTACCGGACCATCGCCGACATCATGCGCACGCTCAACCCGTTCACCGGCGAGTTCTACCGGGAAGCGCTACAGGTCAGCCGCTGGACGCGAGAGATGTTCTGTCTCATGGAAGGTCGCCACGTCCACCCGTCCACGCTGTATCCGGGCGGCGTCGGCACGGTGGCCACCGTCCAGCTGATGACCGACTACATGACCCGACTGATGCGCTATGTCGAGTTCATGAAGAAGGTCGTGCCCATGCACGACGACCTGTTCGACTTCTTCTACGAGGCCCTCCCGGGTTACGAGCAGGTCGGGCTACGTCGCACCCTGCTCGGCTGCTGGGGCTCGTTCCAGGATCCCGAGGTCTGCAACTTCGCCTACAAGGACATGGAGCGCTGGGGCAACGCGATGTTCGTCACCCCCGGTGTGGTCGTGGACGGCAAGCTGGTCACCCACTCGCTGGTGGATATCAACCTGGGCATCAGAATCCTTTTGGGCAGTTCGTATTACGACGACTGGACCGATCAGGAGATGTTCGTCAAGCAGGACCCCCTCGGCAACCCCATCGATCGCCGGCACCCGTGGAACCAGCACACCAACCCACATCCGCAGAAGCGGGACATGGACGACAAGTACAGCTGGGTCATGTCGCCGCGCTGGTTCGACGGCAAGGATCACCTGGCCCTCGATACCGGTGGCGGCCCGCTGGCCCGGCTGTGGTCCACCGCCCTGGCCGGCCTGGTCGATATCGGCTACGTGAAGTCGACTGGGCACAGTGTGCAGATCAACCTGCCCAAGACCATCCTGAAGGGCCCCGTCGAACTGGAATGGAACATCCCGACGCACGGTAGCAACACCATCGAGCGCAACCGTGCCCGCACCTACTTCCAGGCCTACGCGGCCGCCTGCGCACTGCATTTCGCGGAGAAGGCACTCGCCGAGATCCGCGCGGGCCGCACCAAGACGTGGGAGAAGTTCACGGTGCCCGATGAGGCCATCGGGTGCGGATTCACCGAAGCGGTACGCGGTGTGCTCAGCCATCACATGGTGATCCGGGACGGCAAGATCGCCAACTACCACCCCTATCCGCCGACGCCGTGGAATGCCAATCCCCGTGACAGTTATGGCACGCCCGGACCCTACGAGGATGCCGTGCAGGGTCAGCCGATCTTCGAGGAGAACGACCGGGAGCACTTCAAGGGCATCGACATCATGCGTACGGTGCGAAGTTTCGATCCGTGCCTGCCCTGCGGAGTGCACATGTACCTGGGTGGGGGAAAGACCTTGGAGCGATTGCACTCCCCAACGCAGTCCATCACCGGGGATTAGTCTGTGGGCGCGCCTGGCTTGTCACACTCCGAGGTAACCCAGGACGACGCACATTGGCGCACGGCGGGCGACCGGATACAGACGTTGCTCGACGCCAGTTCGGCGAGCGGGCCGCTGGCCCGCGAGCGGGCCGAGCTGTTGATCGGCGAGGTCACCGATCTGTATGGTGCTGCACTGCAACGTGTCATGCGACTGACAGTCGATGCGGCCCCGGCACTCTCGGAACGGTTCACCGCCGATGACCTGATCGCCAGCCTGCTGCTGGTGCACGGTCTGCACCCACACGACGCCAGACGGCGCATCGAGGACGCGCTGGACAAGGTCAGGCCCTACCTCGGTTCACATGGCGGCGACGTCGCCGTGCTCAGCGTTGCCGACGGTCCCGACGGCGCCGCTGTGCGGTTGCAGTTCTCGGGCAGTTGCAAGAGCTGCCCGTCGTCCGCAGTGACGCTGGAGCTCACGGTCGAGGACGCGATCCGCGCGGCCGCGCCGGAAGTCAGCACCATCGAGGTGGTCACGGCCGAACCCAAAACCGGGGTGATACCGGCGGAGTCGCTGCTGAGTCGGGTCCACCGCAACGACCACACTGGGTCGACCTGGCATCCCGTACCTGAGCTCGCCGACCTGAAACACACTGAGGTCGCCGGGTTTCGGGTGGCCGGCAGCACGGTGCTGACCTGCCGGCTCGGCGACAACTGGTTCGTCTACCGCGACCGGTGTGGACGTTGCGGGGAGTCGCTGGCCGGCGCCGCGCTGCACCGCCGCGTCGGGTCGGCCGACCCGGTGTTGCGCTGTCCCCGCTGTCACGCCCATTTCGACGTGGTGCACGCCGGCACCTGTGTCGACGACAATGCCACGGCAGCCGAACATCTCGAACCGCTGCCGGTGCTCGTCCGCGACGGCGTGCTGTCCATCGCGATGGAAGCCGCACCGACCACGGCCGGTGTGCCATGACCGATGCCTATGACGTGCTGGCGCGTATCCGAGCCGGACGGGCCGCGCCCGCGGCTGCCGGCGAACGGTGCGAGATGTGCTCGGAGCAGATCGCCGAGGAGCACCAGCACGTGGTGAATGTCGAAGGCCGACAACTGATGTGCGTCTGCCGCGGCTGCTACCTGCTGTTCACCGACGTCGATGCGGCGCTGCGCTACCGCGCCGTCCCGGATCGGTACCTGGCCTTCCCCGAATTCGCCCTCAGCCGCCGCGATTGGGAGCGGCTGCAGATCCCGGTTGGCCTGGCCTTCTTCTTCCGCAACTCCATCCTCGGCCGCACGCTCGCCTTCTATCCGGGTCCGGCCGGCGCCACCGAATCCGAGTTGGACCTACGCATCTGGGACGACATCCGGGTCGCGGACCCGCGCATCGACATGCTCATCGACGACACCGAAGCGCTGATCCTGCGGGTAACAGAAGACGCGGGCCCCATCGAATGTCATCTGGTGCCCATCGATGCCTGCTACGAGCTCGTGGGCCGGCTGCGGACGCTCTGGCGCGGCTTCGACGGCGGGCAGCAGGTCCACGAGTTCATCGACGAATTCTTCGGTGCGATCAGCCAGCGCAGCAAGGTGGTGGCGCCATGACCGAGGTAACCTTCGCCGTACTCGACGTACTCCCCCAGCCCTACGCGGTGGCACCGATGCTCACCGCACGGGTCGGAATCGCAGCGGTCGGCGATGATCCGGTGCACGCCATCGCATTGCGCGCCCAGGTCCGCATCGAACCGTTGCACCACGGCTACACCGACGACGAGGCGGCAGCGCTGCTCGACCTGTTCGGTACCCGCGACCGATGGAGCACCACCCAACACACCTTCCTGTGGCAACACACCGGGGTCATGGTGCCGGGTTTCACCGGTGCCACCCAGGTCGAGCTGCCCCTGGCGTGCACATACGACTTCGAAGTCACGGCTACCAAGTTCTTCCACGCCCTGCGCGACGGCAACATCCCACTGCAATTCCTGTTCAGTGGAACCGTTTTCACCGCTGGGCAAAGCGGCTTCGCCGTCAGCCCGGTGCCCTGGGATCGAGAGGATCACTATGACATGCCGGTCTCGGTGTGGCGCGATCTCGTCGAATTGCACTTCCCGCATACCGGTTGGATCCGGTTGCACCACAACACCATCGACGCACTTGCCGACTACAAGACCCGGCACGCGTTGCTCGGGCTCGACGACGCCGTAACGGCGTTGCTGGTCGCGCAGGGGGCGGAGGACCTCCGATGACCGCCGGGTGGGAGCAGGCCAAGGCCGTTGCCGATGCGGTACTCTACGAGGGCTATCTGCTTTATCCGTATCGGGCCACGTCGGGAAAGAACCAGTCCCGCTGGCAGTTCGGTGTGCTCGGCCCGCAGCAGGCAGCCGAACTCGGACTCGGCGAGGACCACCACTTGTCGGCTCAACTACTGGTAAGCCCGGGTCCCGACACGGCACTGAAGATCGTGGTCCGGTTCCTGCAGTTGCAACACCGCGCAGTGCAACGACTCACCGAAAACGGGTTCGAAGCCGTCCGCGAGCTGACCATGGCCGGCCGAACCTGGCTCACCTGGGACGAGGCCACCGAACGCGAACTGTCGTTCGGTCCGTTCTGCGAATCGGAGCTGGCCACGGCGCAGACGGTGCCGATCTCCGTCGCCGGAGGCACCGACGTCGAGACCGTGGACGGTGGCCGGTTGGTCCGGACCCGCGAAGAGTTGCACGCCGAGCTGACGGTGCGCTCCGAGCCCGATGACGGCCTGCTGCGCGTCAGCCTGGAAGTACGCAATACCGCTGCGACACCTACGGATAAGAACATCGCGATCGCTCGTTCGCTGATCGGTACCCACCTGATCATGGAAGTCACCGGCGGTGAGTTCGTGTCGCTGCTGGAACCGCCGGATTCGGCAGCCGGCGCGGTGAGCCGCTGCCGGCAGCATCGCTGTTTCCCGGTGCTGGCTGGTGCGCCGGGCAACACCACGCTGATGCTGGTCTCGCCGATCATCCTGTATGACCACCCGCAGATCGCCGAACAGAGCGATGGCGCACTCTTCGACTCGACCGAGATCGATGAGATCCTGACGTTGCGTGTGATGACGATGACCGATGAGGAGAAGGCGCAGGCCCGGGCCACCGATCCGCGCGCCGCGCAGATCATCAACCGCTGCGACGCGATGTCCCCGGAGGCGCTGCTGAATCTGCATGGGGTGCTGCGCAATCCACATGCCGGCGCCGAAACCCGACCGCTGATACCGGAGATCCCCGAAGGCATCGACTGGTGGGATCCACTGGTGGACAGCGCAGTTGCCCCGGACGTCGACGCGGTACTGGTGAACGGGGTGCGGGTGAGTCGCGACAGCCGGGTCCGCCTGCATCCTTGCAGGCGGGCTGACGCGCAGGACCTTTTCTACGCCGACAAGATCGCGCGGGTCACCTGCGTGCACGAGACGGTCGATGGCGACCAGCAAATCGGCGTCGTCCTCGAGGATGACCCGGCCGCCGAATTGCACGACTGGTACGGCCGGTATCTGTACTTCGCACCCGACGAAGTCGAACCGTTGAGTGAAGGGAAATCACAATGGAAGTAGTGGGTTGGATTGCCGTTGTCGTAGTCGCGGTAGTGGTTGTCGGCGGAGGCGTCGTCGGTATCCGCTCCATCCCGGATGCGCGACGTTACCTGCGCATGCGGCGAATGTGATGGAGGCAGCACCACGCAACGGATTCTGGTAGCCGGCATCGGCAACATCTTCCTCGGTGACGATGGCTTCGGCCCCGAGGTGCTCCGGTACGTCGGTTCAACGGAGCCGGGTGTCCAACTGATGGACTACGGCATCCGGGGTATGCACCTCGCCTACGACCTGCTCGCCGAGTGGGATGCGCTGGTGCTCGTCGACGCGCTCCCTCCTCGGGGCGCGCCGGGCACCCTGCACGTCTTCGAGGCCGATCACCAATCTCTCACGGCGGCAGTTGGTCTAGATGCCCACGCGATGGATCCTGCAACAGTTTTCGCCAGCCTCAATGCACTCGGCGGAGCCGCCCCCTACACGGTCGTCGTGGGCTGCGAGGTGGCCGATGTCGAGGAACGTATGGGACTGTCCGAAGCCGTGTCCGCCGCGGTCCCGGCCGCCGCCCGCGCCGTCGAAAGCGTCGTCGCGGACCTGCGCAACCGCACCCCGGCCCGGGAGGGCTGACCGATGTGCCTGGGCATACCGGGACAGGTCATCCGGATGCTGGACGGCTACGGCGACCAGCTCGCACTCGTCGACGTGGCCGGCGAACCGCGCAAAGTGAATATCGGGATGCTTCCCGAGGAGACGTTCAGCGCCGGCGACTGGGTGATCATCCACATGGGCTTCGCCGTCGAAAAGACCGACGCAGCGGGGGCAGCGGCAGCACTGGACGGTTTGAAACTGATCGGCAGCGGCGACGGAGCAGAGCCATGACGCGCCGACGACTACGCATCTGTGTGCACGGCGTCGTCCAGGGGGTCGGCTTCCGGCCGTTCGTCTACACGAGCGCCGCGGCGCTCGGGTTGAGTGGGTCGGTGCGCAACGACAGCTCTGGGGCGATCGTCGAAGTCGAAGGTGACACCGCCGCCATCGGGGACTTCCTGGACCGGTTGAAGGACCGCCCGCCGCCGCTTGCCGTCATCGAATCTGTTCAGAAACAAGATATTCCGCTGCGGGGCGG
Source organism: Mycobacterium sp. MAA66 (assembly GCF_041261665.1). Lineage (NCBI taxonomy): Bacteria > Bacillati > Actinomycetota > Actinomycetes > Mycobacteriales > Mycobacteriaceae > Mycobacterium > Mycobacterium sp. MAA66. The sequence continues at coordinate 268,967 of NZ_JBGCCC010000002.1, forward strand.
TACCGGATTCGTCATCACCGACACCTCACGCTCGGCGGGCGGTCGCACCCTGGCCTCTCCCGATGTCGCGATGTGCGGTGACTGCGCAGCAGAGCAGCGCGATCCGGGCAACCGGCGGTACCGACACCCCTTCGTCAACTGCACGAACTGTGGGCCCCGCTTCACCATCATCGCGTCACTGCCCTATGACCGGGCCTGCACCACCATGGCCGAATTCCCGATGTGCCCCGAATGCGCGCGCGAATACGCCGACCCGGCCGACCGCCGGTTCCACGCACAACCCGTGTGTTGCCCGCGATGCGGGCCCACGCTGAGTTTTCGGGACCACGGCGCTCAGGACATCGACGGCGAGGCCGGTCTGCAGCTGGCACGGAAACTGTTGCGCGAAGGCGGAATTCTCGCTGTCAAGGGCATCGGCGGGTATCACCTCGCCTGCGATGCCACCAACGGGTCGGCGGTGGCGACGCTCCGTCGGCGCAAGCGTCGCCGCGCCAAGCCGTTCGCGGTGATGGTTCCCGACCTGGTGACCGCACACGACATCGCCGACGTAAACGAGCCCGAAGCGCAGCTGCTCTCCGGTATCCAACGACCAATTGTGCTGCTCACCAGGCGAACACCCACGCCGATATCCGATCTCGTTGCGCCGCATATCCCAGATATCGGCATCATGCTGGCCTACACACCGTTGCACTCACTGCTCTTCGGGCTGGCGGGTGACGAGCCGGGGCCCGCGGTACTGGTGATGACGTCGGGAAACCTTGGCGGCGAACCGATCTGTTTCACCGACGCCGATGCGCTGGATCGTCTCGCACCACTGGCCGACGGCTGGCTGCTGCACGACCGGGCGATCCTGGTGCCGTGTGACGACTCGGTAGTGCGGATGCTCGACCTCGGCGGTGCCGAGAATCGGACCGGGGCCATCGAGATGCCCATTCGCCGGTCCCGTGGCTACGCACCGCTCCCGGTGGCGTTGCCGGCGCCGGTGCCGCCGACGCTGGCGGTAGGGGCAGATCTGAAGAACACCCTGGCCGTCGGGGAGGGTAAGTACGCGTGGCTCAGCCAGCACATCGGTGATATGGACGACCTGGCGACCCTGTCCGCGTTCGACGCAGCCCAACAGCACCTGCAGGAGCTGACCGGAGTGGTCCCCGAGAATCTCGTCGCCGATGCCCATCCCGGCTACCGGTCCACCGCATGGGCGCACCGCAACGCCGACGGACGGCCGATCCGAACCGTGCAGCACCACCATGCCCACATCGCCGCCGTGATGGCCGAACATGGCCTCGATGGCAGCCGCCAGGTTCTCGGATTCGCCTTCGACGGAACGGGTTACGGTCCCGACGGTGCGATCTGGGGCGGCGAGGTATTGCTCGCCGATTACAAGGGCTACCGGCGGGTGGCGCAGCTGCGTTATGCACCGCTGGCCGGAGGCGATGTCAGCGTGTTGCGGCCGTATCGCATGGCGCTCGCGCACCTATGGGCCGCCGGTCTGCCCTGGGATGACGACCTACCGCCGCTGCGGGCCTGCCCGGACAACGAACGCGCAGTCCTGAGCCATCAGTTGCAGACCGGGCTCGGGTGCGTGCCGACCTCCAGTATGGGCCGGCTCTTCGACGCAGTGGCCGCACTGGCCGGGGCGCGACAGACTGTCGACTACGAAGCCCAAGCCGCCATCGAACTGGAGGGCATATCGCGCGGCATAGATTGCGGCACCAGGACTTACACATTCGGTATCACGGCGGGCGGTCCGGTGCTGGTCGAGCCTGCGCCAGTACTCGCCGCCGTCATCGACGACCTGCGCATCGATGTTCCACTCGGTGTGATCGGAGCGCGGTTTCACCGGGCGGTGGCCGACCTCGTCGTGCACTTGGCCGAGCTCGAGTCGAAAACGACCGATTCATCCGTCGTCGCGTTGTCCGGAGGTGTGTTTCAGAACGCACTGCTCTTGGGGCTGGCATTGAGCGGCCTGCACGCCAAGGGTTTTGAAGTGATCACCCACCACCACGTCCCGCCCAACGACGGGGGTATCGCGCTCGGCCAACTGCTGGTGGGCAATTCAATCTGAGGTAAGGAGTACTCCCATGTGTTTGGCAGTTCCGGGAAAGATCCTGAGTCTGGCCGAGCGTGACGGCACCCTGATGTCGGTGGTCGACTTCGGCGGCATCCAGAAAGACGTCTGCCTGCAGTACATCCCCGATGCGACGGTCGGCGAATACGTCGTCGTGCACGTGGGATTCGCCATCCAACGACTCGACGAAGAGTCAGCGATGAAGACATTGGCCGAGTTCGAACACCTCGGCGTGCTCAATGAGGAATTCGGCGACGGCTTCGCGATCGCGGCGCGACAAGCCGGACTGGCCGCGCCGGCAAGCAACGGGACAACCGAGGTGACACCATGAAGTACCTGGATGAATTCAGCAACCCCGAACTGGCGGGCAAGCTCGTCGACCAGATCCGGGCAGCCACCAGCAGACGCTGGGCGATCATGGAAGTATGTGGCGGACAGACGCATTCGATCATCCGCCACGGTATCGACCAGCTGCTGCCCGACGAGATCGAGATGATCCACGGCCCGGGTTGCCCGGTCTGTGTGACGCCGTTGGAAATGATCGACAAGGCACTCGAGATCGCCTGCCGGCCCGAGGTGATCTTCTGCTCCTTCGGCGATATGTTGCGGGTGCCGGGCAGTTCGAAGGACCTGTTCCGGATAAAGAGCGAAGGCGGTGACGTCCGGGTCGTGTACTCACCACTGGATGCACTGACGATTGCGCGCGACAACCCGGAACGGCAAGTGGTGTTCTTCGGCATCGGGTTCGAGACCACCGCGCCCGCCAATGCGATGACGGTGTATCAGGCGAAACGACTTGGCATCAAGAACTTTTCACTGTTGGTGTCACACGTTCTGGTGCCACCGGCGATCGCCGCCATCATGGAGTCGCCGACGTGCCGGGTACAGGCGTTCCTGGCCGCGGGGCACGTGTGCTGCGTAATGGGAACCGACGAATATCCGGCGCTGACCGAGAAGTACCGAATTCCCATCGTGGTCACCGGATTCGAGCCGCTGGACATCCTGGAAGGCATCCGGCGCACGGTGATTCAGCTGGAGGCCGGCCGGCACGAGTTGGAGAACGCCTACCCCAGGGCCGTGCAGGCGGAGGGCAACACCGCGGCCAAGGCGATGTTGCAGGACGTCTTCGAAGTCACCGACCGCTCCTGGCGCGGTATCGGCATGATCCCGGCCAGCGGGTGGCGGCTGTCCCCCGCATACCGCGACTTCGACGCCGAATACCGGTTCTCGGTCACCGGAATTCACACCGCGGAGTCGGCGGTGTGCCGGTCCGGCGAGGTGCTGCAGGGCATGATCAAGCCGCACGAATGCGCGGCGTTCGGCAAGGAATGCACGCCGCGTAATCCGTTGGGCGCGACGATGGTCTCCTCGGAGGGCGCCTGCGCCGCTTACTACCTCTACCGCCGACTCGAGGTGACACATGCCTGAGTCAGCAGCCGACAACGGTGCCACCATCGACATCGAGTCGTGGGTCTGCCCTGCGCCGCTGCGCGACGCACCGAACATCGTGATGGGCCATGGCGGCGGCGGGGCGATGTCGGCCGAATTGATCGAGCACCTGTTCCTGCCTGCCTACGGCCCGGCAGCCGAGGCCGGGATGGGCGACTCGGCCGTGGTCGAGGTCGGTGGTGTGCGGTTGGCGTTCTCCACCGATTCGTTCGTGGTCAAGCCGTTGACGTTCCCCGGTGGCACGATCGGTGACCTGGCGGTCAACGGCACCATCAACGATCTCGCGATGGCGGGTGCGCAGCCGCTGGCACTGTCGACGGCATTCATCCTCGAGGAGGGCACCGCTCTGCAGGAGATCGCGCACGTGGCGCACGCCGTCGGGACGGCCGCCCTGGCTGCCGGAGTCAAGCTGGTGACCGGTGACACCAAAGTGGTCGATTCAGGTCACGGCGATGGCGTGTTCATCAACACCACCGGGATCGGCATAGTCGATCCTCGAGCCGATATCCGTCCGCAGCGGGCCACGCCCGGTGATGTCGTGATCGTCAGCGGCGACATCGGCGTGCACGGCGTGGCAGTGATGAGCTGTCGTGAGGGATTGGCGTTCGCGACCACGGTGGCCAGCGATACCGCACCCCTGCACGGACTGGTGGCCGCCATGATCGACACCGGTGCCGACCTCCATGTTCTGCGTGATCCCACGCGCGGCGGGGTGGCCGCCACGCTCAACGAGATCGCGAAGACCGCGCAGGTCGGGGTGGCGCTGGACGAGCGCAGCTTCCCGATCCCGGCGGAGGTACGCGACGCGTGCGGGTTACTGGGACTGGACCCGCTGCAGGTGGCCAACGAGGGCAAGCTGTTGGCCTTCGTCCCCGCGGCCGACGCCGATCGCGTGCTGGCCGCGATGCGCAGTCACCCGCTCGGCGCCCGGGCTACGGTGATCGGCCACTGTGTCGCCGAACACCGCGGCATGGTGGTGGCACGGACTGCGCTCGGTGGCACCCGAGTGGTGGACCTGCCCATCGGCGAACAGCTACCTCGGATCTGCTGAGTCCGACGACGGCCCGGCCAGGCCGCGCAACACCAGATCAGTTGTGGCCCAATCCATGCACTTGTCGGTCACCGACTGCCCGTAGGTCAACGGCCGCGCCTCGGGGGCCTGCGCACCGGCGACCAGGAAGCTCTCCAACATCACCCCGCTGATCGGGAGCCCGTCGCGCACCAACTGCGCCACCTCGCCGGCCACCACCGCCTGGCGGACATGGTCCTTACCGGAATTGGCGTGGCTGCAATCGATCACGATGCGATCAGGCAGCCCGGCCTTGGTCAGCGCGGCCGCCGCCGCGCACACCGACTCGGCATCGTAGTTGGGCCCATCGGTGCCGCCGCGCAGAATCACGTGGCAGTCCGCGTTTCCGACGGTGCTCACCACCGCACCCCGGCCGAGATCGTCCAGCCCGAAGAAAACATGTTCGGCGGCAGCGGCTTTCACGCCGTCGATGGCCACCTGGACATTGCCGTCGGTGCCGTTCTTGAAACCGACCGGCATCGACAGTCCCGACGCCAGCTGACGGTGCACCTGAGATTCGGTGGTGCGAGCACCGATCGCGCCCCACGCCACCGCATCGGCGATGTACTGCGGACTGGTCGGCTCCAGGAATTCACACCCCACCGGCAAGCCGATGTCGATGATGTCGAGCAGCAGTTGCCGGGCCGTGCGCAGGCCGCGGGCCACGTCGAAGGTGCCGTCCATGCCTGGATCGTTGATCAAGCCTTTCCACCCGGTGGTGGTGCGCGGCTTCTCGAAGTACACCCGCATCACGATCTTGAGTCGGCCGGAGAGTTCGTCGGCCACCTTGACCAGTCGGCGGGCGTAGTCGAGCGCCGCAGCCGGGTCGTGTACCGAGCACGGGCCCACCACGACCAGCAGCCGGTCGTCGCGGCCGGCGAGGATGTCGGCAATCTCGTCGCGGTCGCGGGCCACCCGTTGGGCTCTGTGCGCATCCAACGGGAATTCGGCCAGCACCTCGTGCGGGCTGGGGATCGTGCCGTAACTGCGGATCCGCCGATTCGACGTGGCGGGTGCCGTCTCGAGCTGGGCCAGATTCATGGTCACGTGCCTTTCTGGGTAACAGGCACCTGCGCGAAGGTCCGGTGCCCTTGAATGACAAAAGGCAGCGACCATGTCGGTCACTGCCTGGGCTCCGGGTGGATGCGTGCTTAGTTCAGCGCGTTATCGGCTCCGCCCGGAGCCTGGATAAAGCGCCAATAGCCGGCACACACACCGATGTTCACGTCGGCCAGCTTATACCGCGTGGCCAAGTGCGCCACAACCGGCCGCCGACCTCGATACCCTGATGGCGTTTTGCCCCGGTCTCGGCTTCGCACCCTCAAGGAGAGTGGAATGACAACACAACCCGACGCAACGCCATCCGAGGGCACGGTCACCGTCACGGAGGCCGGCACAGGAACCTACACGCAGGAGATCATCGCCGGGCGGCACCGGCTGACCGCCGACGAGCCGCGCCCGGTCGGCGAGGACGCCGGGCCGAACCCCTACGACCTGCTATTGGCGGCGCTGGGGGCATGCACCTCGATGACGGTGCGCATGTACGCGGACCGCAAAGACCTGCCGCTTGAGCAGGTACGAGTCACGTTGCGGCACTCGCGGATTCACGCAAAGGACTGCGCGGACTGCGAAACCAGCCAGGGCATGATCGACCACATCGACCGCAACATCGAGCTCACCGGCGACCTTGATGAGGTCCAGCGGCAACGGTTGTTGGACATCGCCGAACGCTGCCCCGTCCACCGGACGCTGACCTCCGAAGTCCACGTCACCACCTCCTTGATATGACGGCCGAATAACCCACCCGCGCTTGCCGAAAACTCGGAATGCATTCAGTTGACACGCGTCAACGCTGACGTGATGCTGTCAGGAATGAGCAAACCTTCGGAGCAGGCAGTGCGGGCCGAAATCGAAAACAGGCTCTGCCTCGAATTTCCTCATGCCACCCCAAGCGCCATCAGCGAATTCGTGGATCAGGCGTATGCACGCTTCGCTTCCAGTCGAATCCGCGATTTCGTTCCCCTGTTCGTGGAGAAGGACGTTCGGCGTCAGCTGTCGCGTTAGTCACTCTCGAGGGTGCTGACGTCCGCCGTCACAACCGTCGAGATCTGTTGCGTCGCACACATAGTCGGAGCTCAGTCCGGTTCACCGTATTCGTCGAACCAGTACGCCAATTTGCCGCGGCGACTCACTGCACGCAGCCGGCGTTCGGTGGCCTCGCGGGTCGTGCTGGTGCTCACGATGAGTAGCTCGTCACCGGCCTCGATGCGGGTATCCGGTTGCGGCACAAAGGTATTACCCTTGCGGATGATCAGGGTGATCACGCTGGGATCGGGCAGCCGCAGTTCCAGCACCGTCACGTTGTGGAGCCGCGACTGCGGTAGCACCGTCAGGGTCAACAGTTCCGCGTCGAGCACATCCAGCGGCGCCGATTCCACTTGGACCTCACGGGTGATGTCGCGGCGGATCAAGCCCAGCCGGTGCGCGACCGGCTTGAGGCTGGGCCCTTGGATGAGGGTGAAGACCACCACAAGCACGAACACGATGTTGAGCAGCCGCTGACTGTCGGGCACACCGGTGACGATCGGGTAGGTGGCCAGCACGATCGGCACGGCGCCACGCAGACCCGCCCAGGACAGGAAGACCTGCTCGCGCCAGGGCACCCGGAACCCGATCAACGAAATGACCACCGACAGCGGTCTGGCCAACAGCAGCAGGACGAGGCCGACCACGACGGCCGGCACCAGGTCGTCGCCGAGTTCACGCGGCGTGACCAACAGCCCGAGCAGAACGAACAGCCCGATCTGCGCCAGCCAACCAAGGCCTTCGGCGAAGGATCGGGTGGCCGCGCGGTGCGGCAGTCCGGAATTCGCCAGCACCAGGCCGGTCAGGTAGGCCGCGAGGAAGCCGCTGGCGTGCACCACGCCGGACGCGGCGAACGCCACCATGCCGAGACCGAAGGTGGCGAGCGGATACAGACCCGATGCCGGCAGCGCGATACGGCGCAGGGTGACGGCGCCGAGATAGCCGCACAGCAAGCCGATCGCGGCGCCTGCCAGCAGTTCGTAGACCAGGCTGATCAGCGCCTCCCCCGCCTCGAAGTGCAGGGGAACCGCGCTGAATATCAACACCAGGATGACCGCGGGCGCGTCGTTCAGCCCGGACTCTGCCTCCAGCAGCCCGCCCAGGCGCCGGGGCAGCGGCAGCACCCGCAGCACCGAGAACACCGCCGCGGCGTCCGTCGACGAGACGATGGCGCCGAGCAACAGCGCAAGTTGCCAGTTGACGCCGAGCAGCAAGTTCGCCCCGGCAGCCGTGATCACCATGCTGATCGCCACGCCGAGGGTGGCCATCACCCCGGCCGGCGCCAGACTCTTGCGCACATCGCTGAACTGGGTGGTGAGGCCACCTTCGATCAGGATGATCGTCAGGGCGGCCGTACCCAGATCTTGAACCAAAGCGACATCGTCGAACTTCAAGCCCAGGCCGTTCTCGCCGAGCACCACGCCGACGCCAAGGAACAGCAGCAGACTGGGCAGGCCCACGCGGGTCGCCAATCGAGTGGCCACGATGCTGGCCAACAACACCAGCGCGCCGGCCAGCAGCACCCGGTATAGCTGGTCCAGAGTCATCAGCCCCCCGTTCCGATCTGCGGCCGTAGGCCAATGTATCCGGCCGGTGGGTGAGAATGGCGGCGTGGACATCGGTTCACCCGGCAGGAAGGAAGCATGAATGCGCGTGGCGATCGCCGGTGCCGGCGCGGTCGGTCGTTCGGTGGCGCAGGAACTCCTCGACAACGGCCACAAGGTTCTGCTGATCGAGAACGACATTCGCAAGTACGAGCCGCAGACGGTGCCCGTGGCCGACTGGCTCCTCGCCGACGCGTGTGAGCTGGCTTCGCTCGAAGAATGCGGCATGGAGCTGTGCGATGTCGTGATCGCCGCAACCGGCGATGACAAGGCGAACCTCGCGATGGCACTGCTGGCCAAGAGTGAGTTCGGGGTGCCGCGGGTGGTCGCACGGGTCAACAACGCGAGCAACGAATGGCTGTTCACCGAAGCCTGGGGTGTCGACGTCGCGGTGTCGACCCCGCATGCCATGGCCGCGGGCGTGGAGGGCGCCTTCGACGTCGGCCATCTGGTGCGTTTGATGGGGCTGCGGCAAGGTCACGCCAACCTCACGAAATTCACGCTGCCCCAGGGCAGTCCGCTGATCGGGCGCACGTTCGGCGAGCTGACGCTGCCGTCGAACACACTGCTGGTCACGGTGCAGCGCGGGCCCAGGATCATCGTGCCCAAGCCCGACGACCGGTTCGAAGATGGCGACGAATTACTGTTCGTCGCAGACGAATCCGTGGACGACGACATCCGCGCGTTCATCCATGGCGAGACGGAATCCTGACGGCGTCGACCGTGTGGCCTGTGCACAAAATTCGACAAGAATCCGTGCACAGCCCTCGCACACGGGGAAGCTAGCTCGCACCTTTCGCGATCACCTGGTCCACCTCGAGAGCCCGGGCCGACATTTCCGCGTGTGCTCGGTCCAGCGCCTCAGCCTGATCCTCGTCAGCCTTCATCAGGTTCTCGATGTCGAAGCCGGCCATATCGATGACACCCATGTCGGCAAAGGCCTTCTGCACCCCCTCGCCCCACAACCCAATGTCCTTGACGATCGGCACAATTCGGCTGAACAGATGCGAGCGGAACTGGATCATCATCGGCGACGTGTCGACCCAGTCGGCGCAGGCCTTGACATCCAGACCGAGGGTTTCGAAAACCTCCTCGCCGCGGAACCGGTCGCGCATCAGGTAGCAGGCATCCACGACGAACTCTTCACGCTCGCCCCGCTCGACTTCGGTCAGCTCGGAGTAGTAGTCCTTCAACGAGATTCGACCGAAGGCGACGTGCCGGGCCTCATCTTGCATCACGTAGGCCAGTACCTGCTTGGCCAGCGAGCCGGGCGCCGCCATGTCGCGCAGCACGCCGAAGGCCGCGAGTGCGAGCCCTTCGATGAGAACCTGCATACCGAGGTAAGGCATATCCCAGCGGGAGTCGCGCAGCGTGTCACCCAGCAGTGCGGTCAAGTTCGTGTTGATCGGATAGACGAGGCCGACCTTGTCCCGCAAGAACCGTCCGAACGCCTCGACATGCCGGGCCTCGTCCATGGTCTGGGTGGCCGCGTAGAACTTCGAGTCCAGGTCCGGGACGACCTCGACGATTTTCGCCGCGCACACCATCGCACCCTGCTCACCATGCAGGAACTGCGAGAACTGCCAGGACTGGAAGTGGTGGCGCATCTCGGCCTGACGCGCTTCGTCTGCGGCTTCCCACATCGGGCTGCCGAACAGCGGATGGAACTGGTCGGGCAGCCCGATCGGATTCATCGGGTCGACATCCTGCGTCCAATCGATGCGCGACTGCGCGTCCCACTGCTTGTCTTTTCCCTTCTGGTACAGGGACAGGAGCCGGGCCCGCCCGTCGTCGTACTCCCAGGTGAAGCGCGCATCGCCGGCGCTTGGGACCTCCCACGAGTACGGCGCGGGCACCTCGGTGTACATGTCCTTCGTGGTCATGAGCCGACCCTCCTACTCGACGTGACCCGTATCACACTGCTCGCGTGTGGCTACGTGGTCAATGCCGAGGCCCGGAAGCAACCTTCGAAATGACCGTTTTCGATCCCGACGGTCTGGATGAACGAGTGCGCCACGACCGGTCCGACCATCTGAAACCCGACTTCCCGCAATGCCGCCGAAAGTCGGTCGGACTCCGGGCTGGTCATCCGGCCGTCGGCCCAGCTCCGTAGTCGATGGTGCTGACGCGGTCGGTGCTGCCAGGACAGTTCCGCGAGCGAGTATTTCGCCAACAGACGTGCATTGTGCACGGTGGCCTCGATCTTCCGCCGATTCCGAATGATGCTGGCATCAGCCATCATTCGCTCGATATCGGCATGGTTCGTGGCGGCCACGGCGGCCGGCACGAATCCCCGGAATGCCCTGCGTAGGTCATGGCGCTTGTCGTACACCGTCGCCCACGACAGTCCGTTCTCGAAATACGTCAACGCCAACGCCTCGAACAATGCGGCTTCGTCGCGGGTCGGAACGCCCCATTCCTGGTCGTGATAGCCGATCAGATCCCGGCCCGTCTCCGTGGCCCACCAGCACCGCGCGACGCCGTCGGAGCCGGTGACCACCGGCGGCGCCGTTGGTGGCATTCCGACGCCGGCCATCGCTTTCATTACCCGGCCCGGCGCCAGACGCGGCCGTGAGCTGCCGCGAGTCGTGCCGCATCGTCGAGTGCCTTCTGCAGGTCGCCGGCCGGATCCGGCGTCAGCATCGACGGCTGGAAGCGCACTTCGTCGATCTGGTGTATCCCGGCTTGGTTGAGCCACATTCGGAGATAGCCGGCATGGTGGTCCACCCCGAATGCCGGCTCGGGGACGCCCTGTGCGTAGACACCGGACGTCAGCGCCAGAGTTGCGTGCTTGTCCTTGAGCAATCCGGTATAGCCGGACCGAGGATCCAGACTCCAAAGCATCCCAGGCTGATGCACCAGGTCGATGTAATGCTTGAGCCGATACGGGATTCCCGAGTTCCACATCGGCGACGCGATGAGATACCGATCTGCTGAGATGAAGCGCGAGGTGATCGCCACGATCTCATCCCAGGCGCTCTGTCCGGTGCCGTCTTGGGCCGCACCTTTGATCACATTCATCTTGGCGGCCGCCTTGTCGCCGTCGAACGCCGGAAGTACCTCATCCCACAGATCGAGGGTGTCGATGTCGAGGTCTGGCATTGCGGTACTCAACGCGTCCAAATACGCGGTGGCGAGCTGAATCGACTTCGAATCGCCCTTGCGCGGAGAGGCTTGGATGTAGAGCAACTTCGTCATGGCTGCACTCCTTGTCCTGGTTCTTTCCCTAGTTCCAAAGCTCAACGGCCAGAGGGAACTTCGGCGAATCCTGGTTCTCCCCCGTCGACAACGGAATTGAACCGGTAGCGGGTGTCCAACCGCTCGCTGATTTCTCGGATCGCGCCATCGGGAAGCGCAGTGACATCGAAGTTCTCGGCGATTCGCTTGGGCGTGACGGATGCGGTGAGGACGGCGCTGCCGCGCTGGATACCCCAGGCCAGCAGCACCTGAGCCGGCGTCTTTCCGAACTGCTGCGCCAACGACACGATGAGCGGGTCGTCGAGCAGTCGCGGTTCCAGCGCGTGCCCCAAGGAGGCAAAGGCCAACAGGACGATGCCCTCCGACTGGCACAACTCATGCAGATCCCACTGCGGGTGATACGGATGCGACTCCACCTCCACGACCGCCGGCTTGATACGCGCGGAATCGACGACCGCCCGGGCCGCTTCGGCACTGATGTCCGAAAGGCCTATTGCGCCAACCAAACCCGCATCGACGAGGTTCTCCATCGCACCCCAGGTTTCCGCCAACGTGACTCCGTCGTCGTAGATGACAGCACCGTCCGGATGACGAGGGTCCTGATCATCGCCGGGCTGAAACGCGAACGGGGTATGCACCAGATACAGATCGACGCTGTCCAGTCCGAGCCTGTCCAGGCTGGCCTGCAGCGCGGGCCTGACCCGTTCCGGGCGATGGTTGTTGTTCCACAGCTTGGTGGTGATGAACAGGTCGTCGCGGCGCACGATCCCGTTCGCGAACAGTTCCTTCAGCGCCGTTCCGACCAGTGCTTCGTTGCGGTACCGTTCGGCCGCGTCGAGATGACGGAAGCCCACTTCGACGGCGGCCTTGACCGCGTCCACCGTCTTGCTGTTGTCCGATAGTGAGGTACCGAACCCGAGGGCCGGAATCTTGCCGCGGCCGTTGTTCAGCAGAAATCTGCGTTGCTTCAGATCGTCTTTGAGTGTCATGGCCTGGATCTCCTTGATGATGAATTCTGGTTTGTGGGTGGATCGCCGAATGCGCTCGGGCGCAATATTTTTCGGGGTCGCGGCGTCGGTCAGGGCACGCTCCCCTCAAGATTGGCAACCGCCTGGTCCGTGGTCCAGACCGCGCTGGCAAGAAACCGGAAATTCACCAAGGCGGCCAAATACCCGTCACCCTCTGGCAGGCGCGGACCGGCCGTCGCGTCCTTGACCACGACCACCTCGAAGCCCTGCTCGACCAGCTCGCGCAGATGACCCTCGACGCACAGGTTGGCGGCCATCCCCGCGAGGACCACCTGCGTCACACTCCGCTTCCGCAATTGCAGCACAAGATCATTCGACTCCGGTCCGACGATCTTGTGCGGTGAGGTGATCACGGTGCGCCCGTCGTGGATGTGGCGCCGATAGGCGGGCAGGAAGTCCGCGCCGGAGCCGGCGAAGCCATCCATCGTGTACGCACCGGCCCGGGAGAACATGCCGACGCCGCCCATGAACTGTTCGAGCGGATCACCGAACCGCCACTGCTTGTCCGTCGGATAGAAGTAGTGCGGCGATACCGCGACAGTGACCCCCGCCCGCTTCGCAGCGTCGAACAGTTCGCCGATATGCGCGACGGTGTTGTTCTCGTCGATGCTTTCGCCGAACACCGGCCACGACGCTCCATCAGGACTGAGGAAGTCGATCTGCGGATCGGTGATGACCAGCGCGACGTGCGCGCGGTCGAGCACAAAACCCGAGCTCGGCAATGCGGGATGCTGCGGTTCGGAGTAACTGGCCGGATCCGTCATGGGTAGCCCTTGCGATCGGTGTGCGGTTGACTTTATTAATATAGATGACCGGTCGTCTATAAATCAAGAGCTGTCGAGACCTCGGCCGAATGATTCAGGTCACCGCAGCAGTGCCGGCAGCGTGACCGTCTCGAATCGCTCGTAGGGTGCGCGACTGCGAGTCACCTTCCCCCGCAGGGCGGCACCCTCCCAAGCCTCGATCAACACAGATGCCAACTCCGCCGAACTCAGGTCCGCGCCGATGTCACCGGACCGACCCTGCCCGGATCGCACGCACCCGGCAAGCGCGTCGTCCCACCTGCCCAGGATGCGGGTGAGTTCGGCACGGACGGGCTCGCTGGAACCTCCGAGCTCCAGCGACATGTTCCCGACCAGGCACCCGAGCAGAAAGTCGGCCGCCTCGTGTTCGTCGGCGAGCGCATGAAAGAAGCGCGTGATGCGTTCCTGCGCCAATCCGTCGGCGTCCAGCAGCGGCAGTATCCGCGTCTCGATATCGGACCAATAGTGTTCGAGGATCGCCGCGGCGAAAGCTTCCTTGCTAGGAAAATAGGCGTAGAACGATCCCTTCGGCACACCGGCCGCGTCAGTGATGTCCTTGACTCCGCTCGCAGCGAATCCATGCGCATGCACCAGGTTGAGCCCCGCAGCCAGTAGACGGCGGCGCACCTCGGGATTGGACGGGCGTGGCATGCCACAATGTTAGCCGACCGGTCACCTATCTACAGTGGTCGCGCTGAAGGACTGGTGGCAGCGCCCACAGACAGTCCGAACGACTAGATCTCGTCCGAGAAGTCGGCGGTGATCCACCGGTCCGGCCGAACGGTGAACAGCACGCTTTCAGCACCCATACCGCGGACGAACTCGCGACCCGCCTGCTCGCCGAGGTATCGGATTGCGATGGCCTCCCGGACATCCAGCGGCGCGGGTTTGGTGGTGTCGACGACCGTACCCTCGACAACCACGTACTGATATGGAAGATCCTCGCGCTGAACGACGAGAGTCACCACGCCCGCCCGTTCGATCAGCTTGGCCTTGCGCCCCGCAGCGCCGGTGTTGATCAGGATGTCGCCACCCGGCTCGTAGCCGTACCAGATCGGCACGCTGGCCGGCGGACGGCCTCCAATGGCGTCAACGGACAAGATGGCCACATGCTTTGCCGCCAAGAACGCTTGGCTCTCGGCGTCGGTAAATGCTTTGGGCATAGCTGTGCGAACCTCCTGGTTTCAGTCCCTATTCCCGGTGAATGCTGCGGAGAACAGGCGCTTTTCGAACACGTGCGCGGTCAGCGCGGCGGGCCGAGAATGATCTGCCCGAACTTGTCCGCTCCCTCAGCCATCCGTGCAGGTGAGATCTCGAAACCGTCCGGGCGCGGCGTGGCCTTGTCGCGACCGGTATACCGGAACATGCCCTCGATTCCCGCGGGTGTGTTGATCATGAGTAGATCGGCCTTCTTGGACGTGATCCGATATGCGTGCGGAATGTTCTTGGGCAAGAAGACAATCCCGCCTTCCGACAACTCCATCTCCTGGTCGTCCAACCAGAGCAACGCAGTCCCCTTGATCAGCATGAAGACCTCATCCTCACGCGTGTGCTTGTGATACGGGGGTGCTTCGCCTTCGCTGACATCGAAGCGCCCGACCATCAACTGGCCATTGGTGACCTTGCCGTCGAGCAGGATCGCCAGCGTTCCGCCATCGAGCCATTCCAATTGCTGCTGCTGGTCCGGTTGCGCCAGGTATGCCATGCTCATGCGCCACTCCCCATGGATCACTTGGGCGACTTGCGTCCGATAGTCGAGAGTATGCACGCCGGTTCAGTGACACGCGAGGCAATGCAGCCGAGTGCCGGAAACAGTTGCAGCCGTTGGCTTCTAACAACTTTCGAAATTGCACCAAGCCGCTGAGCTGTCAAAGGAATCCATTTGAGCGAATCCGGTATCCCCGTTCTGATCGCTGCGGTAAATTCAGCGCGTGCCGATTAACCGTCGCACAGTGTTAGGTGGAGCCGGCCTTGCCGGCGCCGCGGCTGCCGCAGGTGTAGGTGTCGATCGCTTTGTCTCCGAACATCACACCGCCCAAGAAGGGCCACTGGCCGATGATGCGGCGCGCTTCGGCGATCCCCGCCTGCCATCGGAAACCATCACCTCGCAATCGCACCTGTTTCATCTCGGCGCGTCGCCCCTCAACAGCTACGACGGCGGCTCATTTCACCAGGCGGACGAGGACAATTTCCCGATACTCAAGGGGCAAGAGGCCAGCATTGTGATGCTGACGTTGCAGCCCGGCGGTATTCGCGAACCGCACTGGCATCCCAGCGCCTGGGAGATCAACCTCGTCACCAAAGGGGTCGCTGCCTGGGCCGTCGTCGATGGCAACGGCAACCACGAGAGTTTCGACCAACACGTCGGCGACGTCGTGTTCGCACCCCAGGGCTCTTTCCACTACTTCGAGAATCACGGCCCGGATGACATGAAGATCGTGATCATCCAGAACACCAGCACGCCAGAATCCAAGGACAATATCGGCATCGGTGAATCCCTGAGCATGCTTCCGCCGCGAGTACTGTCGGCGGTCTTCGGCGTTCCCGCAGAAACCTTCAACTCCTTCAAGAAGTTCGACAAGGCGATCGTCGTCCTGCGGGCGCATTAGCCAACGCAAGCTGCGGTCGGGAGAGAGCCAAGGGAGAGCCCATGACTGAAGACGCGGCGCGCTTTGGTGATCCCCGCATCCCCTCGGAAACCATCACCTCACAATCGCATCTGTTCCACCTCGCCGCAGTCCCGCCCATCACCTATGACGGCGGTTCGCAGCAGCAGGCACACGAGGGCAACTTCCCGATCCTCAAAGGACAGGAGGCCAGCATCCAGCTGATCACGTTGCAGCCCGGCGGTATTCGCGAACCGCACTGGCACCCCAGCGCGTGGGAGCTCAATCTGGTCACCAAGGGAGTCGCCAGCTGGGTCCTCGTCGACGGCAACGGTAATCACGAGAGTTTCGACGCCCACGTCGACGACCTCGTGTTCGCACCCCAGGGTTCGTTTCACTACTTCGAGAACCGCGGCGCGGAAGACCTGGACGTGCTGATCATCCAGAACGCCAGTACAACCGAAGACAAAGACAACATCGGCATCGGCGAGTCGCTGAGCAAGCTTCCGCCCCAAGCGTTGGCAGCAGTCTTCGGCGTACCCGCAGAAACGTTCAACTCTTTCAAGAAGTTCGACAACGCAATCACCATCCTGCGATCGCACTGATTGATCGCGCGGCGGCAAAGCCAGAGTTCACGGCAAGTGTGGTGGCGATGCGCGATGCCTACGCGCAGCACAGCGGAATGGGTTCACGTGACACGGGGTTGCACTGAGTTATGACCCTCTCGGACACGGCCACCCCAGACCTCGGTCGATTCGGCTTCTTCGGTATCAGCGCCACCCCCGATCAAGCTCAGGAGATCGAACGACTGGGCTACGGCACGATTTGGATCGGCGGTTCGCCGCCCGCCGACTTGTCGTTCGTCGAGCCACTTTTGGCAGCGACGACCACCGTGAAGGTCGCCACGGGCATCGTCAACATCTGGACGGCAGCCGCCAAGCCCGTCGCCGAGTCCTTCCACCGCATCAACGCCGCCTACCCGGGGCGCTTCGTGCTCGGCGTCGGGGTGGGCCATCCCGAGGCCCAAACGCAATACCGCAAGCCATACGACGCGCTGGTGTCGTACCTCGACGAGCTCGACGAATACGGTGTACCGGCGAATCAACGCGTGCTCGCCGCGCTCGGGCCGCGCGTGCTGAGGCTGTCCGCCGAGCGGTCCGCCGGGGCGCACCCCGCCAACGCCACGCCTGAACACGCCGCCTGGGCTCGCGAGATCATCGGGCCGAATGCGCTGTTGGCACCCGTGCACAACGTGGTGCTCTCCGCCGATGTCGAGGAAGCGCGGGCAATCGCCCGCACTGCACTCGACCACTACTTCAGCCTGACGAACTACGTAAGTAGTTGGAAACGGCTGGGTTTCACCGATGCCGACGTAACGCGGCCAGGCAGCGACAAGTTCATCGATGCCGTGGTGGCCCACGGAGCGCCTGAACAAATCGCCGAGCGCCTCAACGAATATCTGCAGGCCGGCGCCAATCATGTCGCGATCTTGCCGGCAGGCAGCATGTATGACACTGCGCTGGCATTACCGATCTTGGCCGAGCTCGCAGGGCCACTTGGCCTTTCACATCGCTGACTGTGAGGTCTATGCACGGAAATCGGAAAGATTGCGTGCACAGCACTCACAGTCCGGGCGCCTCGTGAGCAGACACAAAAACCCCCATTTCTTTGCAGAAATGGGGGTTTTGCGTCTGCTCGGCAGAGAACCTAGTGGGCGTGGCCGTGGTGGCCGTGCCCGTGGTCGGCTTCCTCTGCAGGCTTCTCGACCACTGCCGTCTCGGTGGTCAGGATCATCCGGGCCACCGATGCGGCGTTGAGGACCGCGGACCGGGTCACCTTGGCCGGGTCGACGATGCCCTCTGCCAGCAGATCACCGTAGGTGAGGGTGGCGGCGTTGAAGCCCTGCCCGACGGGCAGCTCGGACACCTTGTTCACCACGACCGAGCCGTCGAGGCCGGCGTTGGTGGCAATCCAGTACAGCGGGGCCGACAGCGCCGAGGAGAAGACCTCGAGGCCAATCAGTTCGTCGCCGGAAAGCGATTCACGCAGGCCGTCCAGAGCGGTACGAGCCTGGACCAGAGCTGCGCCACCACCGGTGACGATGCCCTCTTCCACCGCGGCCTTGGCGGCGGCGACAGCGTCCTCGACGGCTTCCTTGCGCTTCTTCAGATCGGTCTCGGTGGCCGCGCCGACCTTGATGACGGCAACGCCGCCGGCCAGCTTGGCGAGGCGCTCTTCGAGCTTCTCGCGGTCCCAATCGGAATCGGTGGCCTCGATCTCGGCGCGCAGCTGAGACTTGCGTCCGTTGATGGCCTCGGCGGTACCGCCACCGTCGACGATCACGGTGCTGTCCTTGGTCACTACGACCCGGCGAGCGGTGCCGAGCAGCTCCAGTCCGGCCTCACGCAGCACGAGGCCGACATCTGGGTTGACCACCTGTCCGCCGGTGACGACGGCCAGGTCGTCCAGGAACGCCTTGCGGCGGTCGCCGAAGAACGGCGCCTTGACCGCAACGGCCTTGAGGGTCTTGCGGATGGCATTGACCACCAAGGTGGACAGCGCCTCGCCCTCGATGTCCTCGGCAACGATCAGCAGCGGCTTACCGGCCTGGGCGACCTTCTCCAGCAGCGGCAGCAGGTCGGGCAGCGAGCTGATCTTGTCGCGGTGCAGCAGCACCAGCGCGTCTTCGAGCACCGCTTCCTGCGAGTCGAAGTCGGTGACGAAGTAGGCCGACAGGAAGCCCTTGTCGAAGCCGACGCCCTCGGTGACCTCCAGCTCGGTGTTCAGCGTCGAGGACTCCTCGACGGTGACCACGCCGTCGGCGCCCACGCGGGTCATGGCCTCGCCGACCAGCTCGCCGACGACCTCGTCACGCGAGGAGACGGTGGCCACCTGCGCGATGGCGGTCTTGTCGGAGACCGGCTTGGCCACGGCGAGCAGCGCCTCGGAGACCGCGTCGGCGGCCTTGCCGATGCCCGCGCCGAGCGCGATCGGGTTGGCGCCGGCGGCGACGTTGCGCAGGCCGGCCTTGATGATGGCCTGAGCCAGCACGGTCGCGGTGGTGGTGCCGTCACCGGCGACATCGTTGGTCTTGGTCGCGACCGACTTGACCAGCTGGGCACCCAGGTTCTCGAACGGGTCTTCCAGGTCGATGTCGCGCGCGATGGTCACACCGTCGTTGGTGACCTGCGGCCCACCAAAAGCCTTGGCCAGCACCACGTTACGGCCACGCGGACCGAGCGTGACACGTACCGCGTCGGCGAGCTTGTCGACGCCCGCCTCCATGGCCCGGCGCGCAGTCTCGTTGAATTCAATCTGCTTGCTCATAAAAGTCTTTCTCTTTGATTTCCCCGTCGCTTCGCTCGCCCTGACCAAATGCCAACAGGGCAGAACGCGCACCGCCCCGGACATCACCCGCACATGCGGGGATGACCGGGGCGGGATACAAACGCTTACTTAGAGACGACAGCCAGCACGTCGCGGGCCGAGAGGATCAGGTACTCCTCGCCGCCGTACTTGATCTCCGTGCCGCCGTACTTGCTGTAGATGACGGTGTCACCCTCAGCGACGTCCAGGGGAATCCGCTTGTCGCCATCCTCATCCCAGCGGCCGGGGCCAACTGCGACGACGGTGCCTTCCTGCGGCTTTTCCTTGGCGGTGTCGGGGATGACCAGACCGGAAGCGGTCGTGGTCTCGGCCTCGTTGGCCTGAACGAGGATCTTGTCCTCGAGTGGCTTGATGTTGACTGCCACGATGGAAGCCCTCCACTTGGTTGGGGTGTCGATCCAGGGCCAATCCCCGGATGCCAGGTTGTTCGGCAAGCGTCCTGACCACACACCGTCGTCGCGGGTGCCGGAGCGGGACTGGCCGCATGCCACCTAGCACTCTATACACGCGAGTGCTAGCACTCAAGGGTGGGCCAGTGCCCGGCGATCAGCCGAGAGCGAACCTCGGCCCGCAGCGCAGCAGTCGACCGGAATCAGCCGGCGGTATAGAACCGGAATCAGCCGGCGGTATAGAAAACGTACAGCGCCGAGTACGGAACGCTCACCCGTGCCGCGTTGGTGCATTGCCCCTTCGGCGCCAGGCCGCCCTGCGTCTGCAGACGCTGGACGTAGGTAGTGGAACCGAACTGCCCAGTGCCCTGATCCTGAGTTGACTTCAAAAGAAGCTCAGGTATTGCGTCGCTGTGGGACACCGTCGCATTGGGCACCGGTGCTGCGTGGACTTCGCTTCCGTCGACGGTCGAAACCCATACGGGGCCCTTCGTGTGGAAGGCGACCGGGTTTCCGTTGTCGCTGAGGATCGCGGCTGGTTCGAGCAGCGTCCAGGAAGAGTTGGTGCACACGTAGATCTGCTGCCCGTGGCCCTCAAACTTGCCGACGAGCTTGTTGCCGGCCGGCACGTTGAGCGCGTCAGGGATCTGAAGTTGATCCGCGGCCCGTTGGCCGCCGGCCGATGACGCCGGCTGCGTTGGCGATGAACAGGCCGACGATCCAGCGGTCAGCAGCCCGAGCGTCAGAGTCAGTGCGATGGCTTTCATGATTTCGGTCCTTTGCCTAGTGCCCACGGAGCCGTCCACCAACAATACGAGCGGCGACTGACGAAGCCCCTGGGCAAATGCACAACCAGCACCGTCCCCCAGACAAATTCCAGCTAGCTGGCGCAAGCAATTGGGTGCCAGCGAGGACGACTTCAACACGCCTCCGGCGCACACTGAGATCAGTTGCGATCCAAAGACTTCGGGCGCTGACATCACGGTTGGGAGCCGCCATGAACATCAACAACATCCGCCGAATGCCGTTGATCGCAGTGGGCGCTGCGGCACTGACAATCGTCGTCGCACCCACAGCATCGGCCATGACTTCGGCCGGAGAGACCACCGTCGTCCCGTCGTCGCTTGTCACCGAGACCGCTGTGACATCGAATATCCAGTCGCCGTCGGGAGTTCCGACGAGCTCCGCCGCTCTACATTCCGTGGTCGACGCCGGTTGGCACGGCGGCGGGCATGGAGATTGGCACGGCGGCGGTTATGACCCGGGCGGCTGCTGGAACTGGGCCCCGTGGTGCCCATACGCCTGACCGTATCCCGTTGGGCCGCACCAGATACAGACCAAGTTGACCGGCCGCGCCATCAACCTTGTTCGATGACAACTGTCATCTCGTTGATCTTCGTCACCGCTTCGCCGAGGTAGGGATGCAACAAGGACAGTGATCTCATGGGCAACGGGCAGCAACTGTAGACGCATCGGGACGATGATTTTTAGCGATGCGGGAAAAATTCGTCGAAATCGGCTCCGCCGCGGGTTTTCTCCCGTATACAAAACCTATGAACGCATCTGCGCACAGCGGTCGGGCTGGTGGTGTTGCGGCGCACGATATGCGCCTGCTACCGCTGCGGTTGGTTGTAATGGCGGTCGCGCTGGCCACCTGGGCAACATTCACAGTGGCCGACGGCGTCGCTTGGGCCGAGGGCGGTGGCAAAGGGTCCAACCACGCCAACGCACACGACACGGTCAAGCCGGCACCACCGCATCACCGCACCAATGCCCCTGGCGAGGCCAAGCCAGTCGCCCCCCGAGCCGATCCACAGCCGGCAGCGAAACCGATATCCAGCAACGACCGCGGCACGCCGACCAAGCCGTTGGCCGCGCTCAGCGTCCAGCGCGCCGCCGTCACCACCAAGTCGCCCTCCCCTGCACTTACAGCCGCCAAGCCTCCGAAGGTCCCCGCCGCCGCGACCCCAGTGAGCGCCGCGACCACCGCGAGCGCTCCCCGCACGCCATCCGCTCCGTCGACCCCGTCGCTTCCGGACAGCACGACTGTCGCGGCGCTGGGCGAAGAGGTACACCGCAAAGCAAATGTGTCAGCCCACCTGAGCCCCGGCTACTTGGTCAATTCGGTGGTCAACACCGTGGGGGCAGCGCTGGCCGGAACCGTCGCACACCTCGGCTCGGCGTTGGCCAACGATGTCCGCCAGGTCACGCAATGGACCCGACAGATGGTTGGGCTGGGGTTCGACGTCGGCGCGATGCTGGCGTCAGAGGTGGACAACACAGCCACCCTGGATGCCCAAAAAGTCGGCCCAAACCTGTTGTGGGGCTTGCCATATAAGGCGTTGACCGCCGTGGCTACCACGGCCGGCAATATCAGCAGGGTGCTCACCGGGACGCCGCTCAATGCCACCAGCACCGGACCGTTCGCGGTCGACTACGGCGTCTACAACCTGCTCGGCTTCTCCACGCCGTCGGCGCCGCCGCCCGGGGCCAACGACCCATCGATCACCGTGACCGCGCAACATCCACTGCCGATCATCCTGATCAACGCAACAGCGACGACGCAGGACTTCGACTGGAGCGTTGGTGCCCCCGTGCTGGCCGACGCCGGCTACAAGGTGTACACCTTCAACTACGGCAACAACACCAGCGACCCCAACTTCCCCATACAGGCCACCGCGGACATCACGAAGTCGGGCGAACAACTCTCCGCCGAGGTCAACATGGTTTTGGCCCAGACCGGTGCGTCGCAGGTGATCCTGATCGGGCACTCTCAGGGCGGGGGCATCCTGCCCGAGTACTACATCAACGATCTGGGCGGCGCCTCGAAAGTCTCGCAACTGATCGGCATTGCCCCTAGCAACCACGGCACCAACCTCGACGGAATCACCAGTCTGCTGTCGATCCCGATCCTCGGGACGTTGATCAAGGGCCTGGTGAATCAGGGCGGGGCTGCCTGGCTGCAACAGGCCATGGGCTCTTCGCTCGTGCAGCAGGTGTACGGGAACGGCGACACCAGGCCCGGCGTCATCTACGACACCATCGCCTCCACCAACGATGAGGTGGTGACGCCGTACACCCAGCAAGCACTCAGTGGTCCGAACGTCACCAATGTCGTTGTCCAGAACCAGGATCCCGGATTTGGCGGCGGACATCTGGACATCGCGATCAACTACGGGGTGTGGCAGGACATCCTGGGCATGCTGGCCGACAACCCGGCGGCGAGCCCGCAGCAGCCGGTGGCGGCAGTAGCCTGAAGGCGCTATAGCGGACCGAACTCGATCGGGTAGCCCAGGCCCGGAGCCAGTCGCCGACACTCTGCTGGCACAATACCCGACTGTCAAATACGCTGCGCAGGAACGAGTTCCCCGCGATCAGCGTACCCACCGCCGGCATCATCCGTCGGCGGGTTCGCCTGCGATTCACCAGAAACAGCTACGGGAAGCCGATGGCGGGTACCACCTTGACTCCGTCCGGGCTCGTCTGGAAGTAGACCTTGCCTTCGTCGGCTCGTATTAAGTCGGTCGACCAGACGACGTTGGTAGCCCGAACTCGGATCACTGGCCGACGCGGTCATCGTGGACCGGTCCGAATGAACCCCGCTGGACACAAAGTGCAACCGCCGCGAACCATCCAGTGCTGCAGATGATTCACGGCGGTTGCGGCGTACGTCGGAGGTTTGCCAGGTCGTTTACGTCGCCGCTGCCGTGGCCCCATTTCCGGTGGCCGCGGTCACGACGACGCTGACTGTGGTTGCTCCGTCGCTCGACGCAATGATCAGTTGGGGAGCGTTGGGAGCCGACACAACCTGCCCACCGGTGACGGTCACCTGGTAGCCATTCGGGTACTCCACAGTTGGCGTCGAGATGGTGGTCTGCGAGCCGGCGGCGAAACTGCCCGAGCCGTCAGCCTTTTCCGTGGAGTAACTGAACTGGAAAGTTCCATTGACATAGGTCCAGGTATTCGGGATTCCGGAAACCGTCTGCGGGTACGGCTGGGCAAGGATTGCCAGCTTGGTGGCATCGACATTACTGCCGGTCGGCGGCAGGCTGAGGTCCTTCACCAGCCACTCTGTGTTCGGTGAACCGGTGATATCGCCTTGCCCGGTGAAGGCCCAATCCGACCAACCAGCCTCAATCTGGTTGGCGCCCTGCATCGAGGGGGGCAGCGTGGAGTAGTCGGTAGTGGAACCGATCGTTCCGAACTCGGTCATCATCGCCGGCATACCGTGGTTATGCGCGTAGCTATTGGCCATATTCGTGATGGTGGTGATGTTCGGGAAGCAACCCCCGCCGACTTTCGTGCAGTAAGCGTGATACGAGAAGACGGTGTTGGTGATGTCCACAGTCCCCAGGTGGGTGGGCACGCCGAAGTCGAAGAGAGCATTCGGTTCGAAGTACACCGGCGTGTCGGTGTCGACGGACCGGATCGCCGCCCCCACCTGGTTGTAGAACGGGTTCAGCTGCTGAGCGTCGAAGTACGTACCACCAAGCATGCTCAGCAGCGATTGCCCGGCGGTCGGGTACGGCTCGTTCATGATTTCGTAGCCGGCCAGGTCGGGGTCACCGTTGAAGTAGCTCGCAACGTGTTGCCACATCTGCGCGTAAGCGTTCTCCAGCCCCGTCCCATTCGGTCCTTTGGCGTTCGCCCAGAACGCACCGATGGCGTGCTGTGCCGCGGGATCGAGAAGCGAGGTGAGCGGGAAGCCGCCGACCTGACTGTTGGGCAGCCCGCCGGATAGCGACGCCCATGCCGGAGCACCTTCGCCCCCGTACACGCTGCTGTAACCGTCCTGGTGCATATCAAGGAGGGTGTAGATGCCATGGCTGGCCAGCATCTGCACGGTCTGGTTGATGGAGTCGAGGTAGGCCGTGTCATAGACGCCGGGCTCGGGTTCCACCGCAGCCCAGTCCAGACCTAGGCGCACCTCGTTGAAACCGTTGGCCTGCAGAAACTCTGCGTCGGCCTCATCGAACCCAGCGGCAGACGGTTCGTACGGCGCGATCTTGACGACCTCATTGACCCCGTGCATGATGACGACCTGCCCGTCGCTGTTGGTAATCCAGGTGCCGGTGGTCGAGAGCGCGCCAGCACCCGGGGCTGTTGTTGCGGCACCGGCGACCACACCACTCTGGCCGACCGTGCCGTGGATACCGAACCAGCCCGCGTTACCGCCGGCCCCTCCCAGGGCCGGCAATCCGGTGGCGTTGCTGCCATTGCCGGCGCTGCCGCCCTCGCCGCCGGAACCGAACAGAATCGTGCCGTTACCGCCGTTACCGCCGTAACCACCCAGGGCGCCGGCCCCACCAGCAGCACCGTTGCCACCGTTGCCGCCATAGCCGAGCAACCCCACCGCGTTACCGCCACGCCCGCCGGCCCCGCCATCAACGCCAGCCGCACCGGCCCCGCCATCGCCGCCGAACCCGCCGTTGCCCATCAGCATCCCGCCGGTCCCGCCGGCCCCACCAGCAGCGCCGGCGCCACCGTTACCGCCGAACCCGCCGTCGCCCAACAATCCGCCGCGACCGCCGGCACCGCCGGCAACACCGGCATCGGTGCTGTTCCAACCAGCACCACCATCGCCGACCAACCATCCACCGGCGCCGCCGGTCGGATGTGCTGCGGTACCGGCTGCGCCATTGCCTATGACGTACGAACCAGCCAGTCGATTGACGACGTAGTCCACGTCCCGGCCGAAGCCGCTGTTAATCCAGTGCTGCAGGGCGGCGTGGATCGCGATGTAGAGATTCTGCTCCGGCGACGGGGCCGGCACCGTCACTACGGTGACCGTCGCGCCGGGTGTAGATGCTGTGCCGGCAGCGGCGGTGGCGGCGAGCAGCGTCGGAGCCAGCTGTGTGCCCGCGGGCGCAGCCGGCGCGTTGCCTGTCGTGACGGTTGCAGCCGGCGTGACCGGCGCGGTCGATGTGGTCAGCGCCGTTGCGGCGACGGCCGCAGCCGCAGCGGGCTTGGCTGCCGTGCCAGAGACCTCACGGCGAGAGGCGGCCAGCAGGATCGAGACCAGCGGTGTGTCCACGGGCGCGGCCGGCGCGTTGCCCGTCGTGTCCACTCCAGCCGCTGTCGCCGACGCCGTAGCCGAGGCCACGGCGGAGGTCACCGAACTTGCCGTGGCTGACGACGCCGACGGCTGGGTCGCTGTCGCACTACTTGATGTCCTCTTTGGCGAGGCCCCGGATGGGCTGCTCGCACTTGGCTTGACTGCGTGCGAGTCTGTCGTGCTGCTGGCTGCGGCGCCCGCCGCGGGTGGAGTCGCCGAACTCGTCGGAGCTGACGACGCCGACGGCTGAGTCGCTGTCGCGCTGCTGGATCTCGTCTTTGCCAAATTCTTGGGCGCACTGCTCGCCTTTGGTTTGACCGTTCGGGGACCGGCCGTGCCGCTGGCGCTCCCACCGGCTGCGGCGCCAGCAGAGCCAGCCCCGGAATGGCTGCTTGTCGAGTCGCCCGTGTGCGCCGACGCCACCCCATTTCCCCAGCTCAAAGCGGCGCCGATTCCCAGCGCGACCGCAAGACCACCAACCCGACCGATGTACGCAGATGCCTTCATAGGTCTCGGTATACGGGAGAAGGACAGGCGGCGGAGTCAATTTCAACAATTTTTCCCGGATCGCTCGAAATATTTCTTCCCGACTAGCCAACAATTGCTGACCGCCAGCTGTGAGGTCACTGTCAGTGGGTGCGCGATGCGGGAATCTAAGCTGACAAATGTGAGCGCTGACGACCCGGGTGAAGCCAGAGCAGCTGCGTCACAAAATCGGCGCGGACGTCCGGCACGGATCAGTCGCGACCAAATCGTTTCTGCCGCTCTCGGGGTCGTACCGGAGCCGGTGACGATGCAAGCGGTGGCCGACGCTCTGGGCGTCGACCGCAAGTCCCTGAACTACCACGTCGGCGATCGTGAAACCCTGCTGTCGCTGATGGCAACGGCGGTGTTCCAGTCCGAATTCTCGCGCATTCCCCCACCGTCGCAGGACGATTGGCGTGCTGTGCTGCGCTGGTTCGCAGAAACTATGCGTCGCGCCATACGTATGTTCGGAATCAACGACACATTCCCGATCGAGGGCGCGCTCGGCCTCACCTCTTTGCACAAAGCCGAGTACTTGCTCAAAACGCTTGTCGACGCCGGCTTTGAAGTCGAGCAGGCGGCCCGCGCGACCAACGTCGTCATCGAGCTCGCGCTGACTTCCGCACGCGATTCCCTGCTGCGCGCCGGGAACGGAAAGCACCCGCAGCGCGCGGAGGCCATCGAGGCCATCGGCAGCGCCAACAGAACCGAATTCCCCCTGCTGTTTCAGAACCTGGTGGCGATGACCGCAGAATTCAACGAGGACGCGCAGTGGGAGTTCAATCTCACTGTTGTCTTCGCAGGGCTCACGGCGTTACTTCAGCCAAATTCGGGCACAGCTTGATCCGGCGTGGCCGACCGCGCCTGTCTACAACGCGAAGTACAGATGGTCGGACACATCGCCCACCATCTGCACATCCGCCTGACGATCGGTGAAATGCCAGCCATCACCGTCGCGCGCGAACGAATCCGCATAACGGCCCACCACGATCGGCTGCAGCGCAACGGTGTCGGTCTGCTGCACCACGCAGAAGGTCGACCGCGCCCGGGCGGTCGAACCATCGAGCTCCACGATCGGGTTCAGCACCAGATGCCGGGTGCGCGGAGTATTGCCGTGAGAGGGGAACCGGCGCGTGCTCTTGGCGAACAGCGCCGCAATGCCCTCCGCGCCCGCGACGCTCATGAAGGTGCCGCGGCCCAGTAATGCACCGACGCCGTCGAAATCGCCGGCATCGATCAGTTCGGCGTAGCGATACAGCAATTCGGTGATGGCCAACTTGTCGGCGACGTCAGAAGTCATCCGCGATCCGCCTCCGGCTCCTCGCTGCCCAAACTCAAGCTACCTGTCCCTTCATCACCGGCAGGCCCGGATCGCTTGGCACGTCCAGCCGTGACGGCGGCGCGCCGGCGGCGATCAGATGAGCTGCGAACGAGGCGATCATCGCACCATTGTCGGTGCACAACCGGGGCTTGGGCACCCGTAACGTCAAACCGGCAGCGGCACAGCGTTCTTCGGCCAGCTCCCGCAGCCGAGAGTTGGCCGCGACTCCCCCGGCAATCAGCAGAGTCGACACCCCGAGGTCGGTCGCGGCCCGAACAGCCTTGCGGGTCAACACATCCGCGACAGCTTCCTGGAAGCCGGCGGCGACGTCAGCGTGGGAGGCATCCGGGTTGTGTTCCATGTGCCGGGCCACCGCGGTCTTGAGGCCCGAGAAGCTGAAGGCGTATGGATCATCCCGTGGGCCGGTCATGCCACGCGGAAACGCGATGGCGTCCCGGTCACCTCGACGGGCAAGCTCGTCGAGCACCCGGCCGCCCGGATAACCGAGCCCCAGCAGCCGGGCCACCTTGTCGTACGCCTCCCCTGCCGCGTCATCGACCGTGCTGCCGAGTTCCTCAATCGGCTCGCCCAACGAACGCACGTGCAACAGATGAGTGTGCCCACCCGAGACCAGCAATCCGACGCTCTCGGGCAGCGGTCCGTGCTCGTAGACGTCGGCAGCCAGGTGCCCGCCCAGATGGTTGACACCGTAGAACGGCACCCCCCACGCGGCCGAATACGCCTTGGCCGCAGCCACTCCCACCAGCAGCGCCCCGGCCAGGCCCGGGCCGATGGTGGCCGCGACCACGTCCGGCCGCTCGATACCGGCGGCGGACAACGCCCGTCGCATCGTCGGCTCCAACGCCTCCAGGTGTGCGCGCGAGGCTATCTCCGGGACCACGCCGCCGTACCGGGTGTGTTCGTCGACGCTGGAGGCCACTTCATCGGCCAGCAGTGTCACGGTGCCGTCGGCCGCCAGTTCGCAGATACCGACACCGGTTTCATCACAGGAGCTTTCAATGGCCAGGATGATCGTCATGAGTTTGAATTGCTCCTCGCGTCTGCGACACCCTCGCGTTGCATGGTGTAGGCATCCGCACCACTGATTCGGTAATAGCGTTTGCGCACACCCATTTTCACGAAGCCCACGCTTTCGTACAGACCGATCGCGGGCGCGTTGTCGGTGCGAACCTCCAGGTAGACGGTGTCGCTGCCGGCGATGGACAGCAGCCGGTCCAGCATGGCCCGTCCCACGCCACGACCCTGATAATCGGGGTCCACCCCGATGGTGTGAATCTCGTACTCGTACGGCGCTTTCCGGCCAAGCCTGCTGATCCCGCCGTAGCCGATCAGGGCGCGGCCGTCCCGGGCCGCCACATAGTGGTTGTGCGTGGCATCGAGCTCACGGATGAACGCCACCGCGGGCCACGGGTCGTCCCCGGGGAACAGGATCGATTCCAGTTCGCCACACCTATCGGCATCGCCGACGGCCAACATGCCGTACTCGATGCTCACGCCAGCCCCCGCTCGGCGAGGGTTTTGGCGTCCGGGCGGCGCAGGTACAGCGGCACCAACGGACGCGGTGGCCGGCCCCAGTCCGCCGCTGCCACCAGACCCGCAACAGTCGGGAACTCGGCATCCAGAGCCGGCAACTCGAACAGCGCCGCCTGCGCAGCCGGACCGGCCACCACACCCGAACCGGTTGAGACATCGGCCGGCGCACTGACCTCAGGCCCCGTCACCCGGACCCCGTCGCAGTATCGCGCCCAGTACACCTCACGGCGGCGAGCATCGGTGACCACCAACAACTCTCCGGCCACCCCGGGCGCCACGGCATCCAGGCTGCATACCCCGTACACCGGGACGCCGAGCGCATGCCCGTACGCAACGGCGGTGGCCATGCCTACTCGCAGTCCGGTGAACGGGCCCGGCCCGCAGCCGACCACCACGGCCTCGATATCAGCGAATCCGATACCCGCATCGGCAACAGCGCCAACCACATTGGGCGTCAACTGCTCGGCGTGGGCACGCGCGTCCACCGTGATCCGGGACGCCAGCACCTCGACGGCACTGCCGCTACGGCGCGCGACGCCCGCGGTGACCGCCGGCGTCGCGGTATCAATAGCCAGAATCACGGGCGGCTCCAGTGCCAAGTTGCGGTGCGGGCGTCGTCATCGGCGCGTTCCAGCCGAAGGTCCAGGTGGCTGTCGGACAGTCGCTCCGCCAAACCCTCGCCCCATTCGACCACCACCACAGCATCATCAAGGTCGGTGTCCAGGTCCAGTGAATCGAGTTCGCCGATCAAATCGGTACTGCCCGAATCCAGCAGCCGGTACATATCGACGTGCACCATCGCCGGCTTGCCCGCCACCCGCGCCGGGTGCACCCGAGCCAATACATACGACGGCGAGGTCACCGGACCTTCGACATCCATCCCTTGCGCAATTCCCTTGGCCAGCATGGTCTTTCCAGCGCCGAGCGGCCCGGTCAGCACCACCACGTCACCAGCCGACAACTGCGCACCGAACCGGGCACCCAGGGCCTTCGTGTCGTCAGCGGTGGGCAGCAATGCCGTGCCCTGCAGCAGGTCATCCATTGCGCTGACCCCTTCGCCGAATGCGCCGACTCAATGCGATCAACCGCGACGGGGTGGCGCGCTCCACGAACTGGACGAGTGCCTCGTTGATCAGCTCGGGTTGTTCCATGTGCACCATGTGCCCAGCCCCTTCGGCAACCACAAGTTGGGACTTGGGCCACTGCCGGGCCATCGCCTCGGATTTGGCCAGTGGTGTCAGCAGATCCCGGTCACCGCAGGCGATCAGGGTCGGCACCTTCTCCAGCACAGGCAACGCACCGGCTTCGTCGTGCACCTCAAGGGCATGCAGGAACTCGACCGTGGTGCGGATCGACGTGTTGTGCATCATCTTCTCGGCATAGGCGACCACCGACGGGCTGACCTGCACATCACCGAAGGACGCCGCCTTGAGCACCGGGCTGAGCACTGATCGCGCCGCGCCGCGGCCACGGGTCACCGCTCCTGGCGCAAATCGCACAGCGGCCTTGGCCGCCTCCACCGCCGGGTTACGCAGCACCTCACCGAGCGGAGACCGCGAAACACCCTGGGCCGCAGAAGCAATGAGGGCCACACCACACACCCGCGACGGGTAGCGTTGTGGGTACTGGCGGGCATGCGACAGCACAGTCATGCCGCCCATGGAATGCCCGACCAGCACCACCGGACCGCGCGGAACCATAACCCGCAGCACCGATTCCAGATCTTGACCCAGTTGCGGCACGTTGTAGGAGTCGACCGGTCCGGCGGACGACCGTCCGTGGCCCCGCTGATCGTAGAACACCATCCGCACCTGGTCGCCCCACTGTTCGGCGAGCCGGGCGCGCTGAAAATGGAAGGAGCCCATGCTGTTACAGAATCCGTGAGCGAACACCACGGTCAGCCGAGCGTCTTTGGGACCGACCTCGCGCACCGCCAACGACACCCCGTCGGCGGCGGTAACCACGCAGCCGCGGTCCGCATCCAGCGTGGTGAAGTCTTCGTCGGCATACGGATCGTCGATGACACCCCGACGGCGGACCGATCGGGCCACGCTAACCCCGGCCACCGAGCCCACCGCTGTGATACCGGCTACCCCGGCCAGCCAGCGGACATCCCTACGGTGATCCCGGATCACCGGATTCTTGTTGTCGCTCAACGCATTGCGCCCGTCGCCTGGCGGTAGGTGCGTGCCACCCGGCCGCGTGGACTGGTGACGATCTCGTAGTTGATGGTGCCCGCCACCGCGGCCCAGTCCTGCGCAGTCATCTCGCCGCCATCACCGGGGCCGAACAACACAGCCTCGTCACCGATCTGGACTCCGGTGTCACCGGGACCGAGGTCAACAACGAACTGGTCCATACAGATTCGCCCGACGTTGCGGTAGCGCACACCGTTGATGAGCACCTCGATGCGGCCACTGAGGCTGCGGAACACGCCGTCGGCATACCCCAGCGGGATCAGCGCCACATTGGTGTCCCGATCCGCGATCCAGGTGTGGCCATACGACACCCCGTCACCGGCGTGAATCGAACGCACCACGGCGACAGGGCATTTCAGCGTCATGACGGGTCGCAAGCCGAAGTCACCGAGCGCCGGAATCGGCGTCTGCCCATACACTGCGATGCCGGGCCGAATCAGGTCGAAGGCCAGGTCCGGCCGGGTGAGGGCGGCCGGCGAGTTGGCCAGGTGGGCCACTTCGAACTGCACTCCGGCGGCCGCTGCCTGCTGCCGCGCCGCGGTCAGCCGCGCGGCCTGTAGGTCGTTGGTCGGGTTGTCCGGGTCATCGCCGCAAGCCAAGTGACTCATGATGCCGCGGGGACGAATCGCACCGTCGGCGGTGGCCCGCGCCATCGCGTCGAGCAACGCCGGATACTCGCCGGGGCTGACGCCGTTGCGGCTGAGCCCGGTATCGACCTTGACGGTGACAACCGCGGTCCGACCGGTGCGCCGCACCGCGTCCAGCACGTCGTCGAGCTGTCTCATCGAGGACACCGCGACCTGGACGTCGGCGCTCAGCGCGGCGGCGAAGTCGGTACCCGGCAGGTTCAGCCAGGACAGCACCGGTGCGGTGATACCGGCCTGCCGCAGCGCGAGTGCCTCGCCGACATTGGTGACGCCCAGTTCGGCGGCTCCGGCGGTGAGCGCGGCGCGCGCCACCTGCGGCGCGCCGTGCCCGTAGCCGTCGGCTTTGACCACCGCCATCACCGCTGCGTTGCCGGCGCGCTCCCGCAAAAGTCGCACGTTGTGCGCGACGGCACCCAGGTCGACCAGCGCTTGTGCAGTCGGGATGGGGAGCGTCGGGAGATGGGACTCGGTCATGTCACCCCGATTCTCCCAGACACTGCCCGGTGGGCGCCCGACGCACGTCGAACGTGAGCTAATGCACCAAAATTTCAGAAAATCTCGAACACAAGCTCACGTTCGTCGGACCGGCAGCCGATCAGTGGGCGAACGGCTGCTGCTCATCGAAGTGGCCTTGCGGCTTGAGCTCATCCAGGCTGTTCAACACGGTGATCAGGTCGTCACGCAAGGCTCGGGCCAGATCCGCCGAGAACCCCTCACGCACCACTACCCGCAACACCGCGATGTCGGTCACATCGTCGGGCATGGTGTACGCGGGCACCTGCCAGCCGTAGGCGCGCAACGCGTGCGATACGTCGAACTCGGTGTAGCCGCGCTTACCCTTGAGTCGGCACGCCACCACCGGGATGGCCGAACCGTCGGAGATCACCTCGAAGTGCTCGCTCTTGCGCAGCTCGTCGCCGATCCACCGGGCGGTACTCGACAGGCACCGCATGACCTGGGTGTAACCGGCCCGGCCCAACCGCAGGAAGTTGTAGTACTGCCCGACGACCTGGTTGCCGGGCCGCGAGAAGTTCAGGGTGAAGGTGGGCATGTCGCCGCCCAGATAGTTGACCCGGAACACCAGGTCTTCGGGCAGGTGCTCCTTGCTGCGCCAGACCACGAAGCCGATGCCGGGGTAAGTCAACCCGTACTTGTGGCCGCTGACGTTGATCGACACCACCCGGGGCAGCCGGAAGTCCCACTCCAGATCGGGGTGCAGAAACGGCACCACGAAACCGCCACTGGCACCGTCAACGTGCACCGGCACGTCCGGACCGCCGTCGGCGGCCAATTTATCCAGGGCCGCGCAGATTTCGGCGATGGGTTCCAGCTCGCCGGTGAAGGTGGTTCCCAGGATGCCGACCACACCGATGGTGTCCTCGTCGACGGCGGCCAGCACCTGCTCCGGGGTGATGACATACCGCCCCTCGGCCATCGGCAGGTAGCGCGGCTCGACATCGAAGTACCGACAGAACTTCTCCCACACCACCTGGACGTTGGAGCCCATGATCATGTTGGGTGTCCGGCCCTGGTGATCGCCGACCTTCTCGCGCCAGCGCCATTTGAGGGCAAGCCCGGCCAGCATCACCGCCTCGCTGGACCCGATGGTGGACACCCCGGTCGCCGACGACGGATCGTCGTCACGCAGGCCTACGGCGTGGAACAGATCGGCCACCATGGACACACAGCGGGCCTCGATCGCTGCGGTGGCCGGGTATTCGTCCTTGTCGATCATGTTCTTGTCGAACGTCTCGGCCATCAGCTTCTCGGCTTCGGGGTCCATCCAGGTGGTGACGAACGTCGCGAGGTTCAGCCGGGAGCTGCCGTCCAGCATCAGTTCGTCGTGGATGAAGCGATAGGCAGCCTGCGGGTCCATCGGGTCGTCGGGTAGCCGCAGCGACGGCACCGGCGCGGTGGACAATCGCCCGGTGTATGCGGGGCTCATGGTTGATGCGTGAACATGTCTGTGCGACATGGGTATTCCTTTCGGTTACAGGGAAGCGATGGCGGCCCGGAGGTGGGACAGGATGCGCAGTGCCGAAGTCGGCACCGGCCGCGGTCCGGGGTCGGCGGCAGACATTCCGGCGGCGCGGGCGTGCACGAACGCCGCCATCGCGGCGGCCCGCGCCGGTGCGAGTCCGGCGGCCAGCAAAGCACCGACGATGCCCGACAGCACATCGCCGGATCCAGCGGTGGCGGCCCAGGATTGACCGGCCCGGTTGAGATAGACCGGACCACCATCCGGAGCGGCGACGACGGTGACGTTGCCCTTCAACAGGACCGTCGCGCCGAGGCGGTCGGCGAGCGCGCGAGTGGCGCCGACTCGGTCGGCGCCGGGTGGATCGCCTGCGAGACGGGCGAATTCACCGGCATGCGGAGTCAATACCGTCGGAGCCGCGCGGTCGATGACCAGGTCGAGATCTCTGGCCAGTAACGTCAGCGCATCGGCGTCGACGATCACCGGCAGGTCGGTATTCAGCGCGAAGCGCAGCGCATCCTCACAGGCCGCGTCGATGCCCAAGCCCGGCCCGACCACCCAGGCCTGAACCCGGCCTGCGGACGAAGCATTGGCCGCCACAACAACTTCCGGCCAATGCGATACCACTTCGGCATGCGCGGCCCCGGCATAGCGGACCATTCCGGAGGTGGCAGCAACCGCAGCACCGGTGCTGAGCAGGGCCGCACCGGGGTAGGTCGCCGAGCCCGCCAGGATGCCGGTGACACCCTGACTGTACTTGTCGTCGTGTGGTCCGGGCACCGGCCAGCTGGCGCGTACGTCGGCACCATCACAGGACCGAACGTCTGAGGATGTCAGCTCCAGGCCGATGTCGACCAGTTCCACCCGGCCGCAATCACCCAGTGCATGAACAGGTTTGAGTCCACCGAAGGTGACAGTGACGGCAGCGTGGACGTAGGGGCCCTCGGCGGCGCCAGTGTACACATCGAGCCCGCTGGGCACGTCGACGGCAACCACCGGCGCGGCGTTGGCCTCGAACACCGCTGCGGCAGCGGGACGCAACGGGCCGGAGGCTCCGATGCCGACCACCCCATCGATCACCAGATCGGTTGCCGCCGGGATGTTTTCGACAATCCTGCCACCGGAATTGCGGAAAGCGTTGAGCCCCTTCGCATGCGCACGCTCCGGGTTGAGCAACACCGCTGTTGCGCCAACCCCACGCCGGCGCAGGAAGGTAGCCGCCCACAGGGCATCACCGCCGTTGTCGCCTGAACCCACGACCGCACAGACCTGCCGTCCGACGACACCTCCGGTGCGGTGCTTGAGCTCGGCGATGATCTCGTTGGCCAAGCCGTATGCCGCCCGCCGCATCAGCACGCCGTCGGGCAGGGATGCAAGCAGCAGTGCTTCGGCTCCGCGGATCGCGTCGGCCGTGTAGTAGTAACGCATCAGCCCCCGATCGCTCGTTAGGTGCGCGCCAACAGATTACGCTGACCGCCGGATTTGCGGGCCGTATCGCTTCCGAGGAATCGGTGGTGGACCGTCGCGGTCAGGTTCCTTTGTCGACGAGGTCGAACACCGCCACGGCGTGGGCAAACGGTTGCGGAGTGACGCCGATCTGGCCGAACGGATGGTCGAGGGTGTAGATGACGTAAAGCAGCAAGGCCAACAGGACGGTCACGGCGCTGACCAGGATCTCGTGCGCACGGTTGTTCGCGAGCCGCATGAAACTGGTCAGCAGGATCAGTACCGTTCCGCCGAATACCAATGCGCACCACAACAGAGCGGGGATTCGCTGCTTGGCGTTCAGGATGCGGGCGCTGCGATCAGATGCCAACACCGTCAGTTGACTGAGGAACTGCTGATCGACCGGGCTCGCAGAGGCACCCGAATTGCCGCTTCCCACAATGCGATACAGCTGGGTGAGCGCGGACCTGCCGCTGTTGCCGATGTCACCGAATTCATCTCTACCCCACTCGGGACCCTGCACCGCAGCGGCGTACCTACGCAACTGCTCGCGGGCCTGGGCCTGCTCGGGCTGCGGCATCGCGACGGTCTGGCGGTACAGCGTCGTCAACGTCGACGCCTCGTTGAAAACGTTGGTCTCCGCCGACAGGAACTGCTGCCACCCCACGACGACGGTGAATCCGAGCAGCGCGCCGTACACCAGTCCGACGACGGTGAGAAATGGCGACAGCACCGAGTTGTGTTCTGGGCCGGTGTCCCGGTCGACGATGCGGCGGGCCAGGAGTACACAGCCGATCGCCAGGCACACCGCACCGATCACGACAACCGCCAGCAGGAGCCAAGCGCCGGCCACTCCCAAGTCGCCCATAACCAAAGCAGCATGCCAACAATGTCTTGGCCTCACCAGTGGCAGCAGCAAATTGCGCTCCGGGCACGCCTACCATCGACGGTCATGACCTACGGCTACCCGCCACCGCTACCGGCGAAGCCGCCGATCTCCAGCGGCGATCTCGCCGCGTCGATCGTCGCGCTGGTGCTCACGTTCATCGGCGGCGGCGTCGGCGCAGTCCTGGCCGTGTTCATGATGGCGTTCACCGATTACTGTCCGCCCGCCACATGTCATGTCGACGCGGGTGTCACCGCGGCGATGACCGGGTTCACCATCGCGGGACTCATCGCGATCGCGGGTACGACGGTGACCGTCGTACAGCTGACGCGCCGTAGTCGGGGCTGGCCGTTCGCCGTCGGCACCCTGGTGCTGTGCGGCGTCGCCTGCGCCCTGGGCATCGGCGGGTACATCGTCGCAGTCGGCGGCTGATCAGCCGTCAGGCACACGAATGCTGTTGCGCAACACCCGCAGACGCCAGGAGGCGTGCTATTCGACGGTGACCGACTTGGCCAGGTTCCGCGGCTTGTCGACGTCATAGCCACGCTCCCGAGCCACCGACGCCGCAAAGATCTGCAGCGGGATGGTCGACAACAACGGCTGGAAAAGCGTTGACGTCGCTGGGATCTCGAAGATGTGGTCCGCGTAGGGCCGCACCGTCTCATCGCCTTCCTCGGCGATGACGATGGTCACCGCACCGCGGGCCTGGATCTCCCGGATGTTCGACAGCAGCTTGGAGTGCAGCATCGCGGCACCCTTGGGCGACGGCATCACGACGATCACCGGAAGGTCGTCGTCGATCAGCGCGATCGGACCGTGCTTGAGCTCGCCGGCCGCAAACCCCTCGGCGTGCATGTACGCCAGTTCCTTGAGCTTGAGCGCACCCTCCAGCGCCACCGGGTAACCGACGTGGCGCCCCAGGAACAGAACGGTCGGAGAACTCGCGAACCGGCGGCCCAGCTCGGCGATCGGCTCCAGCCGGCCCAGCACCTGCTCGACCAGGGCCGGCATGGCCTCCAGCTCGCGGTATTCGCGGGCCACTTCGTCCGGGTACTTGGTGCCGCGGGCCTGCGCCAGCGCCAGCCCGACCAGGTAGTTCGCCGCCAGCTGCGCCAAGAATGTCTTGGTGGCCGCGACGCCGATCTCCGGACCGGCCCGGGTGTACAGCACCGCGTCGGCCTCACGCGGAATCTGCGAACCGTTGGTGTTGCAGATCGCCAGCACCTTGGCCTTCTGGTCCTTGGCGTGCCGGACGGCTTCCAGGGTGTCCGCGGTCTCGCCGGACTGCGAGATGGCGATCACCAGGGTGCTGCGATCCAAAACCGGGTCGCGGTAACGGAATTCGCTGGCCAGCTCGACCTCGACGGGCAGCCGGGTCCAGTGCTCGATGGCGTACTTGGCCAGCAGACCCGAGTGGTACGCGGTACCGCACGCGACGATGAACACCTTGTCGATGTCGCGCAGGTCGCCGTCGGAGAGCCGCTGCTCGTCGAGCACGATGCGGCCGTCGACGAAGTGGCCGAGCAGGGTGTCGGACACCGCCGTGGGCTGCTCGGCGATCTCCTTGTACATGAAGTAGTCGTATCCACCCTTTTCGGCGGCGGACAGATCCCAGTCGATGTGGAACGGGCGGGCGTGCGCGGCGTCGTCGTTGCCGTCGAAGTCGTAGATCCGGTAGCCGTCGGCGGTGATCACCACGGCCTGGTCCTGACCAAGTTCGACGGCGTCACGGGTGTGCTCGATGAACGCCGCGACGTCAGATCCGATGAACATCTCGCCGTCGCCGACGCCGACCACCAGCGGGGTGGAGCGGCGGGCCGCGACGATGGTGCCCGGCTCGTCGGCGTTGGCGAACACCAGGGTGAAGTGGCCCTCGAGGCGGCGCAGCACCGCCAGCACCGAGGCGACGAAGTCGCCGGCGTTCGCGCCCTGCCGGTACTCGCGGGCGACCAGATGAACGGCCACCTCGGTATCGGTGTCACTGAGGAACTCGACACCGGTCGACTCCAGCTCGGCGCGCAGCACCGCGAAGTTCTCGATGATGCCGTTGTGGACCACCGCGATCTTGTCGGCGGCATCGCAGTGTGGGTGCGCGTTGCGGTCCGTCGGGCGGCCATGGGTGGCCCACCGGGTGTGCCCCATGCCGGTGCTGCCGGCGAGCACGGCGTCATCGGTCTCGGCGAGCGCCGCTTCCAGATTGGCCAGCCGTCCGGCGCGCCGACGAATGGTCAGACCGCCATTGCCGTCCACCAGGGCGACGCCGGCGGAGTCGTACCCGCGGTATTCCATCCGGCGCAGCGCGTCGACCACGATGCCGCGGGCAGGCCTCTGCCCCACATAGCCGACGATTCCACACATAGTTGTCCAGGGTAATGCAGTGACTCCGGTGCGCTCCCGCCCGTGAGTGCGGTACGAATCACCGGCACTGCGCTACGGTCATCGAGTGGCCAAGACCAAGCAGCTCTTCGCTGCCCTGACGCGACGCGGACCGCACCGCGTTCTGCGCGGCGACCTGGCATTTGCCGGTCTTCCCGGCGTTGTCTACACCCCGGAGTCGGGGACGAACCTGCCCGGCGTGGCGTTCGGCCACGACTGGGTGACGGGTGTCGCACGTTACACCGGAACCCTGGAGCACCTGGCGTCCTGGGGCGTCGTGGCGGCCGCGCCGAACACCGAGACCGGCATCGCTCCGTCAGTGCTGAACCTGGCCTATGACCTGGGCAACACCTTGGACATCATCACCGGCGTGCGCCTGGGACCCGGGCAGATCAGCGTGCACCCCACGAAGTTGGGTTTGGTCGGCCACGGATTCGGCGGGTCGGCCGCAGTGTTCGCGGCGGCCGGCCTGGGCTCGGCGCCCAATGCGCCGAAGACTGTCGCCGCGCTGTTCCCGTCGGTGAGCAAACCCGCCGCCGAAGAACCCGGCGCGGGGCTGCGGATTCCCGGTCTGATCCTGTCCGCGCCGGGTCATGAGTTGGCCCTGCAGTCGAACGCGAGCGAGTTGGCGGCGGCCTGGCGCACGGCGACGTTGCGCACCGTGGCCAAGGCGCAGCCCGGCGGGCTGATAGAGGGATTCCGGGTGGGCCGGGTCGTGGGGCTGCCGGGCGCCGACCGCGGCACCCAGAGGTCGGTTCGGGCCCTGTTGACCGGGTACCTGCTACATGTGCTCACCGGGGACAAGACGTATAGGGATTTCGCCGACGCCGACGCCGTGCTGCCCAAGACCGTCGCGACCGAACCCGGCGCCGAGCCCGCCGCACTGGAGGACAAGGTCGTCGCCCTGCTGAAGGGCTAGTCACCTTTTCGGCGGAGAACTGTTCACTGGCCGTACACCGTTCGATGTCCAGTACCCGGCGAGACTGGGCTGATGGCCAATCCGATCGAACACGTCGTGATCATCGTCAAGGAAAATCACACGTTCGACAACTACTTCGGCACGTTCCCCGGTGCCAATGGCGTCACGCTGGACCAGGCGCAGAATCCGCCACCATCCGATCCCGACCACAAGCACCAGACCTGGATGAACCGGGCGTCGGACCCCACATTCCGGGTGCAGTACACCGAGGCCGACCTGCCCGGCTATTTCGACCTGGCCCGCCGATTCACCTTGTGCGACAACTACTTCTCCGAAGTCGCCGGCCCGTCGACCCCGAATCATCTGATGCTGATCTGCGCTGACTCCCCGGTCATCAACAACCCACATCACCACTACCGCCCGTCCCCCACCGACCGCTTCCAACTGCCATCACTGCCGGCCACGCTGGACAAAGCGGGCTTGTCGTGGGGCAACTACGGCGGCTATGCCTTCGCCTACATCGACGGCCTGCAGACGCACGGCAACAACCACGGCCGCGATGTATTCGAAACCCATGCCCGCGCAGGCACTCTCCCCGCGGTCTCGTGGGTGTACGGCGACGGCAAACCCGATCTGTCCGAACACCCCACCCAAAACGTCACCGACGGGATGACCTGGACTGTCCAGCAGATCCAAGCCATCGTCGACGGCGGGTTATGGGACCAGGTCGCCATCTTCATCACCTGGGACGACTGGGGCGGCTGGTACGACCACGTCGAACCAGCTGTCGTCGAGACCTGGGACCACACCCACGCACAACGGCCCGACGACGAATTCGCCGAGTTCGACGGGCAGCCATTTCGTTACGGCTCCCGGGTGCCGTGCCTGGTGGTCGGGCCGTACGCCAAACCCGGCCACGTCAGCAGCCAGCTCAACTCGCACGTCAGCCTGCTCAAGTTCTGCGAGGCCAACTTCGGGCTCGACCCGCTGACCGATCGCGACGCCTCCTCCAACGGCATGACCGACTGCATCGATCTGGCCCAGACGCCCAACCCGGCACCGGCCAGCGGGTCCCAGCCGGCGTCATGACCGCCCGTCGTTACGACCGCTCACCGATCCACTCGCACGCCCGTCGCACGGTCTCGGCGGAGTCGAACCGGTCAGCTTCCCAGCTGGTCGAGTGCACGCTACCGCGGTCCCGATAACGCGCCATGATGTCCAGGTGCCGCGGCAGAGTGATGAACTGCTGCAAGGCATCTGCGCTCTCCCAGACCGAGATCGAACCGCTCCTGCCGGCCGCAGGCAGGCTCCACAACCACAGTCCGATCGCGCCCGGCATCGCGTACCAGCCTTCGCGCATCCGCATCCCGCGATAGGCGATCCCCGGTAGGTCCCGACGCTGCTGCGAGGCAAAGTCGGTGACGCTGACCACCACCGCAAGTCCGGCCGGAGCTACCGGGCCCGGCATCCACCCGGTGATAACCGGTTGGGCCAGCGCGCGGGAGACATGATGCAAATCGGTCATGACACTCAGCCTGCGCTCTACGATTGGTCCGTGTCAGGGTCCAATTTTGAAGCAATTCAGCAGACCAATCTTGACGGCTTTCCGGCCGACATCTTGCTGGACCTCGACCGGTCGGCTCGCACCGGGCTTGCTGTCCAACTGCAGCACCAGTTGCGCACCGCCATCCAGCACGGTCGTCTCGCGGAGGGCACGTTGCTGCCCGCGTCTCGAATCCTGGCTCAGCAGTTGGGTGTTTCGCGCAGCGTCGTGGTCACCGCATACGAGCATCTGACCTCGGACGGCTATCTGTCCGGACGCCAAGGCTCAGGCACCAGGGTGCTTCAGTCAGGCCGGGCGGTGCCCTCGCCCGAGCCGGCCACCGTTGCACCCAAGGCCATTCGGCTCATCGGCGGACTTCCCGACCCCGCATTGTTTCCCCGCGCCGAGTGGTTGCGCCATTACCGCGCCGCGATCAATGCGATACCCAACGACGAGTTGACGTATCCGGGACCGCTCGGCGCACCGGCTCTGCGTCACGCACTCACCGACTACCTGGCCCGGGTCCGCGGTGTGTCGACAACGGCCGAAAATGTCCAGGTGACAACGGGAATCACCCAGGCGGTGACGCTCCTGGCACGAACACTGCGGGCCCGCGGCGGCCGCGCCATCGCCGTGGAAGACCCGTGCTTCAGCTTCCACCGCGACACCATCACCAATGCCGGGTTGGACGCGTTGCCGGTTCCGGTCGATCGCGACGGACTCGAGGTGGAGCGCCTCGACGACCTCGAAGCCGACGCGGTGCTGGTGGCACCGGCACATTCCTATCCGACCGGGGTGGTGCTGAGTCCGGGCCGGCGGGCCG
The DNA here is from genome assembly GCF_041261665.1 of Mycobacterium sp. MAA66. Lineage (NCBI taxonomy): Bacteria > Bacillati > Actinomycetota > Actinomycetes > Mycobacteriales > Mycobacteriaceae > Mycobacterium > Mycobacterium sp. MAA66. Next base: position 310,924 of record NZ_JBGCCC010000002.1, read on the forward strand.
CCCTGATCGCCTGGGCCCGCCGACGCCATGCCCTGATCATCGAAGACGACTACGACGCCGAGTTCCGCTACGACCGCCGCCCCATCGGTGCCCTGCAAGGGCTGGCGCCAGACCTGGTCGCCCATGCCGGGTGCGCCAGCAAGACCCTGACCCCTGCACTGCGGATCGGTTGGGTTGCCCTGCCGCCCTGGCTGATTCACGAGATGGCGCAGCAGAAGCTCTACGACGACATGGGCAGCCCGCTGCTCGAGCAGCTGGCGTTCGCCCGGTTTGTCGCCGGTGGAGGGATGGCGAGCCATCTCCGTCGGGTCCGCCCGGTGTACCGACGACGACGCGATGCCGTGCTCGCCGCGCTGGCCAACTCGCTTCCCGCCGCCACTCCCATGGGCGTCGCGGCAGGGCTACACCTGTACCTTCAACTTCCCCAGCACTGCGACGAGGATGCTGTCGTTGCAGGCGCATACGACCGCGGCGTGCTGGTCGGCGGTGCGCGCTGGAACCGGGCCGACCCGGCGTCGGCCCCACCCGCGTTGGTGCTCGGCTACGGGTCGGCAACCGAATCCGACGTCGCCCGTGCTGTCGCAGTACTGAGCTCACTCACCCACCTGCGGTAGCTCATCGGCGGCGATCTGGCACGGTGTCTTGTCGATCGGCCGTTCGTGCACCGCAACGGGTTCGGCGGGCGGAGCCTCACCGACCAGCGCGTCGGCAGGCACCGGATTCGGCGGCGGTGTCGCCGCCGGAGTCTGCGATTCCGGCGGCGCCGCGGGCACGGCCGGCTTCGATTCGGGCGAGTCTTCTGCTCCAGCAGCATCTTCCGCGGCCGAATCGGCCACCTTCGCCTCGCCGTCGTCTTCGCCGTCGGAAGTATCGGATTCACCGTCGTCGTCGGGATCGGTTCCGGGATCGTCGGCAACGTCGACTCCCGCACCGGGGCCGCCGGTCAGATCTCCCAGCGCCGCCCCGTCCGGGACCAGCCCGGCGGCCGAGCCGAGCGCCCCGCCGAGGATGTCGGCCAGCTGTTTCCCGAATCCGCCAACCGCCGAACCTATTCCGAGATCACCGGGCAACCCCGACGACGCCGACATCGGCAACGCCGGTTCGGGCGCCGGCGGCGCAGCAGCAGGAGCCACCGGAGCCGCCGCAGGCGCAGCTCCCACATCGATGGGCGCGGCAGCCGGAACAGTACTCGGCGCGGCCAGCGCGGTGGGCACCGCGGGAGCCGCTGCATTACCGATCAGGGGGACGGCGGCCGACGGGATACCGCCGAATGTCGCAGCGTTGCCGATCGCTGGAACATGAGCGACCGCCTCGGAAGGCCCGCTCCCGAAAGACCGCCACGCCCCGCCACCGAACTCCCCCGGCACCTCGAACCCGACCACGCCGGGCCGTACCGCCGACAACGCCGAATCATAGGAATTGGCAACGTCATTGCTTGCAGCTTGCAACGTACCTGCGAGCTCGCCGTAGACCACGGAATCCACGAACGGCTTGATCTGCTGATCAACCACCTCACTGGCGGCGGCCCGATCACCGCCGCCGCCCAGCACCGTCAGCGCCGCCGCCGTCCACCCGTGGCGCTGTGCGGCCGCGCGATCGCCGGCTGCAAGCACCGCCGCCACCTTGCCGTCCACCGCCCGACACAAGTCATCGCGCAGCACCGCCAGCGCGTCAGCGGCCCGTCGTAGCCCGGTGACCAGCGCACGCGCCGAGTCGCCCTGCCGCCCCACGAAGTCACCGGCCGACAACGCCGCCGACCCCGACCAAGAATCCGCCAACGAATGAGATGCATTGTCCTGCAAACTCAAAACGTCCTGCGCAGCATCGGCCGCGGCGACCAGCACCCGGTGATCTGCGTCCAGAGCCTGCACGTCCAGACCGCTCTCGGCGGTGTACAGCTGCCGAAGATCCGGTCCTGCGTAGCGGTGCCCCAGCGCCTCGCACGCCGCCACATAGGTCTGCAGATCGGCGAGCATCGGCTCACCTTCGGCAAGACGGCCCGTGACGTCAAAACCCGTGCGCACCGGACTAACCGATCCGGGATGCCGCAAGGGCGTCGGTCGCGACGTACCGATCTGCGGTAACCTGCAGGGCCACCGCGGTTTCCGTCACCGCCCGCGACCACAGTCGCAGCTGATCGACTGAATGCTCCAGCGCCGATCGCAGTGCCTCGCCGCGGGCTGTGTAGTCGCGGCCCGCACAATGGGCGCCGAAAGACCAGCGCAACAACGGCACCACCGTGCCGGACAGCGCGTCGGCGGCCGATTGGTATCGCCGCGCAACCTCGCGCAGCGCCGACGGGTCTATCCGAGCAACATCACGTTCTCCCATACCCACCTTGGACGCACACCGAGCCCGTTCGGTTCCATTCGGGGCGAAGAATGTTTCAGCGCTGTTCGCTGACCGACTCGGCGACCCGCGCGGCCAGTGTCCTGGCGGTGTCCGCGTCAGAGGCCTCGACCATCACCCGAACCACCTGCTCGGTTCCCGAGGGCCGCAACAGAATTCGACCAGAGTCGCCGAGTTCGGCTTCCGCCTCGGCGACCGCGCTGCGCACCGACGGCGCCTGCGCGACGGTGGACTTGTCGGCCACTTCGACATTGATCAAGACCTGCGGCATGGTCTGCATGGGTTTGGCCAATTCGGCCAACGTCAACGAGGTCTGCGCCATCCGCGCCATCAGACGCAGGCCGGTGACGATGCCGTCGCCGGTGGTACCGAGCGCGGGCAACACGATGTGGCCTGACTGTTCACCGCCCAGCGAGAACGCGCCGGCCCGCAACTCCTCGAGCACATAACGGTCACCGACGCCGGTGGTGCGGACCTCGATCCCGGCCTCACGCATTGCGATGTGCAGTCCGAGGTTGCTCATCACGGTGGCCACCAGGGTGTCCGAGGCCAGCTCGCCGGCCTCCTTCATCGCCAGCGCCAACACCACCAGGATCGCGTCGCCGTCGACGACTGTGCCGGTCGCATCGACCGCCAGACACCGGTCGGCGTCCCCGTCGTGAGCCAGACCGAGATCGGCACCATGTGCGACGACTGCCTGTCGCAGCTGCTCCATGTGGGTCGAGCCGCAGCCCTCGTTGATGTTCAGGCCGTCGGGTTCTGCATTGATCGCGATGACGTTGGCACCGGCCGCCCCGTATGCGCGGGGACCGGCGGCGGATGCGGCACCGTGCGCGCAATCGACGACGACCGTCAGTCCGTTCAGCTGAGTCGGCGCGGCCTGCGCGGCGTGCCGGAGGTAGCGCTCCAGTGCGTCAGGGGCGTCGACCACTCGCCCGATGTCGGCGCCGACCGGTCGACTACCCGCTCCGGCCGCCACCAGTTCGGCGATGCGATCCTCGGTGTCATCGTCGAGCTTGTGTCCACCGGGCCCGAAAATCTTGATGCCGTTGTCCGGCATGGGGTTGTGCGAGGCGGAGATCATCACGCCGAGATCCGCGTCGTACGACGCGGTCAGGAATGCCACGGCAGGGGTCGGCAGTACGCCGACCCGCAACACGTCGACGCCTTCGCAGGTGATGCCGGCGATGACCGCGGCCTCCAGCATTTCCCCGCTGGCGCGGGGGTCACGGCCGACGACGGCGACCCGACGCCCGGTTCCTCCGGTGGCGCCCAACCGGCGTGCCGCGGCCGACCCCAGGCCGAGCGCCAACTCGGCGGTCAGATCGCGGTTGGCGACCCCGCGTACGCCGTCAGTACCGAACAGCCGTGCCATGCACACCTCTCCAAGAAAGCCGAGGGCAGGACCCTCCTCATAAAACGCCGAAGGCGGGCGTGTCCACATTGCGACACGCCCGCCGACGAGCAGAAACGATCAGCGCTTGCTGTACTGAGGCGCCTTACGGGCCTTCTTGAGGCCGTACTTCTTGCGCTCGATGGCACGCGGGTCACGGGTCAGGAACCCGGCCTTCTTCAGTGCCGGACGATCCTCGGGCTGCACGATGATCAGCGCACGGGCGATGGCCAGACGCAGCGCGCCGGCCTGGCCCGACGGGCCGCCACCATCGAGGTGGGCGTAGATGTCCACGGTGTCGACCCGGTCGACGGTCACCAGCGGAGCCTTGATCAGCTGCTGGTGCACCTTGTTCGGGAAGTAGTCCTCGAGCGAGCGGCCGTCCAGGTTGAACTTGCCGGTGCCGGGCACCAGGCGAACGCGGACGACGGCTTCCTTGCGGCGACCGACGGTCTGGATGGGACGGTCGATGTAGACGGGCTCGCGCGGTGCCGCTTCTTCGGTCACCTCGACGTCGGCCACTTCAGTCACTTCAGTTACGTCGACTTCAGTCACTGGGCCACCTGCTTGATCTCGTAAGGAATCGGCTGCTGCGCGGCGTGCGGATGATCAGGACCCGCGTACACCTTCAGCTTCTTCTGAACCTGTCGGCTGAGCTTGTTGTGCGGGAGCATCCCGATGATCGCGTTCTCGACGGCGCGAGTCGGGTACTTCACCAGCTGCTCGGCCATGGAACGCTTGCGCAGACCGCCCGGGAAACCCGAGTGGCGGTAAGCAAACTTGTCGGTGAGCTTCTTGCCCGACAGGGCAATCTTCTCGGCGTTGATGACGATGACGAAGTCACCCTCATCGGTGTTCGGCGTGAACGTCGGCTTGTGCTTGCCGCGGAGCAGCTTGGCTGCTTCGACGGCGAGCCGGCCGAGCACCACGTCTTGGGCGTCGATGACGTACCACTGACGTGTGGTGTCACCCGCCTTCGGCGTGAATGTAGGCACAGCTATACCTCTTCTTCTCGGGTTGAGTCCCGGAGCTACCGGGTGTCGATCAAGTGCGCGACCTGGCATTTCCCGGCGACCGACGGTGACCCGGGAACCACTGGCCTCTCGGCCTGCAGCGCACCAACGAAGGAGCTTACCTGTGGGCGTCGCCGCAGGTCAAAACGCGTCGGGCCGGCCCAACGCCGAGTGTTGGCCGGTCTGTCAACTTCGGCCGACTTTTGGCACACAACCCAACTTTCGAGGGGCGCTAAGTGAGCTCAGCAGCTGCCGCGGTCCCCAGCGAGGTGTCGCGCGAGGTGTCTTTGAGGTCGACACCGGACCGACCCAACGCCATGGCGCCGGACACCAGCCCCGCGGCCACGCGCGCAGCCTCCGAATACCCCAGCCCCTCGGGCGGGTGGATGTTGGAGATGCAGTTGCGATCGGCGTCGGTGCGGCCCGGCATCGGCAGGTGGGTCAGATAGATGCCGAGGCTGTCGGCGACCGACAGTCCGGGGCGCTCCCCGATGATCACCAACAGCGTGCGGACCCGGGCGGCCGCCCCGATGTGATCACCCAGCGCGACGCGGGCCTGGGTGGCGATCACCGGCGGTGCCAGGGTGTAGTCATCGCGCAGCGCGGCGACCATGTGGAGGAGCAGCGCCGGGCCGTGCTTGGCCAGGGCGTACGGCGAGAGCCCGTCGGCCAGCACGAAGCCGATGTCGGCGGGCGTCTCGGGAACCTCCAGCGGTTCGGCCGGCACTCGGCCCAGATCCGGCCGGCACAGGTATTCGGTGCGCGACTCCGCCCTACTGCGCACATGCACGGGCTCGCCGATGCCGATCTGGCGAACCCGCTCGGTCAGCGCTTCGACATCCAACGGCTCGTGCACCGCGTCGCGGGCCGCCGCATGGGCAGCCCCCAGCTCGAGGACCCGCCGGGTGGGCAACGCGTTACCGGCCCGCCCCAGCCCGATCCGGGCCTGTGTGGTCTTGCGTAGTTCATCCCAAAATTCTTGGACCGCAACATCTTCGGAAGTCATGTTCACCCCGCCTGGGTCAGCGCGCGAAGCGGCGAGTGCCGCAGATCGAATTGGGTGAGCCGGCCGGCGTCGTCCATCATGCCGCTGCCGTGCAGCCACGCCTCGAACTCCGGTGCCGGCCGCAACCCCAGCGTCCGTCGCGCCACCAGCACGTCGTGGAACGACAGACTCTGGTAGCCGAGCATCACGTCGTCGGCGCCGGGCACCGTGATCACGAACGCACATCCGGCCGCCGCGAGCAGCGTCAGCAGGTTGTCCATGTCGTTCTGGTCGGCCTCGGCGTGGTTGGTGTAGCAGACGTCGACACCCATCGGCAGGCCGAGCAGCTTGCCGCAGAAGTGGTCTTCCAGTCCCGCACGGATGATCTGTCTGCCGTCATAGAGGTACTCCGGGCCGATGAACCCGACGACGGTGTTCACCAGCAGCGGGTCCAGCGCACGGGCCACGCCGTAGGCGCGGGCCTCCAGCGTCTGCTGGTCGACGGGCCGGCCTCCGGTACCCAGGTGGGCGCCGGAGCTCAGGGCCGAGCCCTGCCCGGTCTCCAGGTACATGACGTTGTTGCCGACGGTGCCGCGTCCCAGCGAGCGTCCGGCCTCGTTGCCCTCCAGCAGCAGCGCCATGTCGACGCCGAAGGCCTTGTTGGCGCCCTCGGTTCCGGCCACCGACTGGAACACCAGATCAACCGGCGCGCCGGCTTCGATCAGCCCGATCGTGGTGGTGATGTGCGACAGCACGCAGGACTGCGCCGGGATGTCGTACCGGCTGCGGATGTTGTCCAGCAGGTGCAGCAGGTCGGCGGTGGCCTGCGGCGAGTCGGTGGCCGGGTTGATGCCGATGACGGCGTCCCCACAGCCCATCAACAGACCGTCCAGCACCGCCGCGGCGATGCCCCGCGGGTCGTCGGTCGGATGGTTGGGCTGCAACCGGGTCGCCAGCGTCCCCGGCAGGCCGACGGTGGTGCGGAAGGCCGCCTGCACCCGGGCGGCCGCGGTGACGGCGATCAGATCCTGGTTCCGCATGATCTTCGAGACCGCTGCGGCCATCTCCGGGGTGATGCCGGGTGCGACGGCGGCGATCCGCGCGGCGGCGTCATCGCGGTCGATGATGGCCAGCAGCCAGTCCCGGAAATCTCCCACCGTCAGGTGGGAGATTTCCGAAAATGCTTGCCGGTCATGGGAATCCATGATCAGCCGGGTGACCTCGTCGGTCTCGTACGGGACCACCGCTTCGGTGAGGAAAGTCTGAAGCGGCAGCTCGGAGAGGGCCCATGCGGCGGCGGCGCGTTCAGCGTCGCTGCCCGCTGCGCAGCCGGCCAGTTGATCTCCGGAGCGCAGCGGCGTGGCCTTGGCCATCAGGTCCACGAGACCGTCGAAGGTGTAGTTCACACCCGAAACCCGCTGCTGGTATTTCATTTCAGCTCACTCTCCGCTTCGGCAAGCATGGCGAACTCTTCATCGGGCGAATTGGAAACCAGCTTATGCCGGCTGTATAAGGCGAAGTACAACATGAAAGCGGCGAACACCGCGAGGCATAGGCCGGCCGCGACCGGGTCGACCAGGAAGGTCGCGATGACCGCCACCACCGCGATGATCAGGGCGAAGCCGGTGGTGACGACGCCGCCAGGGGTGCGGTACGGCCGGTTCATGCCGGGTTCGCGGACCCGCAGCACGATGTGGCTGATCATCATCAGCACGTAGCTCAGCGCGGCGCCGAAGACGGCCATGTTGAGGATCAGGTCGCCGTGGCCGGTCAGCGACAGCAGGAAGCCGACGATGCCCGGGACGATCAGCGCGAGAGTCGGAGCCTTGCGCTTGTTGGTCACCGACAACCTGGTGGGCAGGTAGCCGGCCCGCGACAGGGCGAACGTCTGGCGGGAGTAGGCGTAGATGATCGAGAAGAAGCTGGCGATCAAACCGAACAGGCCGATGTAGTTGACTGCCTTGGCAGCCAGGCCCTGTCCGCCGAGGGCCTGCACCAGCGGATCATCGACGTGCGACATCGCGTCCGCGCCGGTGGCGCCGGTGGCCAGGAACAGCACCGTCACGCAGGTGACGATCAGGACGGTCATCGCGGCGATGATGCCGCGCGGCACATTCTTTTCCGGGTTGGCCGTCTCCTCGGCCGCCAGCGGGACGCCCTCGACGGCGAGGAAGAACCAGATGGCGAACGGAATGGCCGCCCAGATGCCCAGGTACCCGTGCGGCAGGAAGGACGACGCGCCGGCCGCCGCAGCATCGGGAGCGATGTTGGTCAGGTTGGCGATGTCGAAACTCCCGAAAGCGTTGATCGCGAAGATGATCAGACCCAGCAACGCGATCGCGGTGATGACGAACATCAACCGCAGCGCCTCACCCACGCCGGCGAGGTGGATGCCGATGAAGATGACGAACGCTGCCAGGTAGACCCACCAGCCCTTGTGAATGCCGAACAGCCCCAACGATTCGACGTAGCCGCCGATGAAAGTGGCGATGGCGGCCGGAGCGATCGAGTACTCGATGAGGATCGCGGTCCCGGTGGCGAAACCGCCCCAGGGGCCCAGTGCGCGACGGGCGAAGGTGTAGCCGCCGCCGGCCGCGGGCAACGCCGAGGACAGCTCGGCGAGCCCCAGCACCATGCAGAAATACATCGCGGCGATGATGACCACGGCGATCAGCAGGCCGCCGAATCCGCCCTGCGCGAGACCGAAATTCCAGCCGGAGAAGTCGCCGGAGATGACATAGCTGACGCCGAGGCCTGCCAGTAGCAGCCAGCCTGCGGTGCCTTTCTTGAGTTGGCGCTTCTGGAGGTATTCGTCGGTTTCGACGTGTTCCTCGACTCCGCGGGCGGAATGCTCGCTGGGTGAATTGGTAACTGACACTGCAAACTCCTTCGGGATGGCATGCGGCCACGATGAATCTGGCCCCCAGGCAGAAGCCTGGTGCCGACGTGAATTGATTTGTCGCCGAACGCTTTAGCGTCGACCAACGCCCGCCCGTCGTCAGAGGGGCGGGCGCGCGTCAGATCAGAAGAACCCCTGGGCCTTCGTGGAGTACGACACCAGCAGGTTCTTGGTCTGCTGGTAGTGGTCCAGCATCATCTTGTGGTTCTCGCGGCCGATACCGGACTGCTTGTAGCCGCCGAACGCCGCGTGCGCGGGATACATGTGGTAGCAGTTGGTCCACACCCGGCCGGCCTTGATGTCCCGGCCGGCGCGGTAGGCGACGTTGCCGTTGCGCGACCACACCCCGGCACCCAGGCCGTAAAGGGTGTTGTTGGCGATCGAGATGGCGTCCTCGTAGTCCTTGAAGGACGTCACCGAGACGACCGGCCCGAAGATCTCCTCCTGGAAGATCCGCATGCCGTTGTTACCCGAGAAGATGGTTGGGCTGACGTAGTAGCCACCATTGAGGTCGCCACCGAGCTGTGCCCGCTCGCCGCCGGTAACCAATTGAGCCCCTTCGGATTTGCCGATCTCGATGTAGGACAGGATCTTCTCCAGCTGATCGTTGGAGGCCTGCGCACCGATCATCGTCTCGGTGTCCAGCGGGTCGCCCTGCCGCACCGCCTTGGTGCGGACCGCGGCCAGCGCCAGGAACTCGTCGAAGATGTCGGCCTGGATCAGCGACCGAGACGGGCAGGTGCAGACCTCGCCTTGGTTCAGCGCGAACATGGTGAAGCCTTCCAGGGCCTTGTCCTGGTAGTCGTCGGCGGCGGCCATGACATCGGAGAAGAAGATGTTCGGGCTCTTGCCGCCCAGTTCCAAGGTGACCGGAATCAGGTTCTGGCTGGCGTACTGCATGATCAACCGGCCGGTGGTGGTCTCGCCCGTGAACGCGATCTTGGCGATCCGGTTGCTCGAGGCCAGCGGCTTGCCGGCCTCGACGCCAAACCCGTTGACCACGTTGACCACACCCGGCGGCAGCAGGTCACCGATGACCGAGAACAGGAACATGATCGACGCCGGGGTCTGCTCGGCGGGCTTGAGCACGATCGCGTTGCCCGCGGCCAACGCGGGCGCCAGCTTCCACACCGCCATCAGGATCGGGAAGTTCCACGGGATGATCTGCCCGACCACACCGAGCGGCTCGTGGAAGTGGTAGGCGACGGTGTCGTCGTCGATCTCAGAGATCGAGCCTTCCTGGGCGCGCAACACACCAGCGAAGTACCGGAAGTGATCGACGGCCAACGGAATGTCGGCGTTGAGGGTCTCGCGGACCGGCTTGCCGTTGTCCCAAGACTCGGCGACCGCGATGGCCTCCAGGTTCTGCTCCATGCGGTCGGCGATCAGGTTCAGCACCCGGGCGCGCGCGGCCGCCGACGTCTTGCCCCAGGCAGGCGCGGCAGCGTGCGCGGCGTCCAGCGCCTTCTCGACGTCGGACTCGTCCGACCTGGCGATCTCACAGAACACCTGGCCGGTCACCGGGGTCCGGTTCTCGAAGTACCGGCCAGCCGAGGGCGCGACCCACTCGCCACCGATGAAATTCTCATAGCGAGCCGGGTAGGTCATTACCGAACCCTCGGCACCGGGACGCGCGTAAACAGTCATGGACCACTCCTAGCCGTGTGCGACGAAAATGTGTTGCTCATCACTCAGGATAGGCGCGCGGCGTTGCATCACAGTTGCATCGTTCGTTGCAACCCGTCAGGCCAGCTCGGCGTCCAGCCCGGCCAGATGCCCGACGGCCTGCGCGCGGGTCGCGGCGTCGGCCGCCGGGTGGTTGCGCAACAGCTGCCAGCCGTGCCGGTCGTCGCGACCGTCGGGTAGCGCAAGCCACCGGCGCAGCGCACGGAGGTCGCCCGATGCCGCGGCCGACAGCACCGCACTGCGCAGGCTCTCCCCCAGTTCGGTGCGCAGCCGCGCGATCGCCGGCGACACCGACTGCGGTAGCAGGGCGCCGCGGTATTGCGACAGCGCAGCGTCCACATCACCGTGCTGCAGGGCGGTGAAGACCTCGGCGAGGTCGGTGTCCACGGGAGCCAGCAGTCGGTACGGCCGGGACGCCACATACTGCGCGCCGATCACCCGTCGTAGCCGGGACATCTCGACCCTGATGGTCACCGCGTCAAGATCGTTGTCGTCCAACAACATTGCCAGATGATCGGCGCTGAGGCCCTCGGGATGACGCGTCAGCAGCACCAGGATGTCCGCGTGCCGGCCGGTCAACGTGTGGTGGCGCGGGCGGCCGTCGTCGTCGGTGACCACCCAGCGCGGGCGGTCGGCGCCCAACACCGTCAGCCGGGCGTCGGCGGCCGCTGCGGTGTCGGGTCGGGTCAGTCGCTGCAGCGCCAGGTGGTTCTCGACGGCAACCACAGTCGCGCGTACCAGAGCCAGGGTCTGCGGCGTCGCCAACTGACTGTCGCCGGTCAGGTCGATGGTGCCGATGAGTTCGCCGGTCTGCGGGTCGTGTACCGGCACAGCAGTACAGGTCCACGCGTGGACCAGCCGCGAGAAATGCTCGGAGCCATGAATTTGCACCCCGCGGTCCAACGCCAGCGCAGTGCCCGGGGCGTTGGTGCCGGCGCCCCGCTCGCTCCAGTCGGCGCCCGGCACAAAATCCATCGCCTCAACCCGGCCGCAGGCCTGTGGATCGCCTTCCACCCACAGCAAGGTGCCGTCCGCGGCGGTGATCCCGACCACCACGCCAGAGTCGCGGGCATCGTCGACCAGCAGACTGCGAATGACCGGCAGCGCCGGGGCCAACGGTTGAGCCGCCCTGATCTGTTCGATGGTCATCGACATCCGGGAGTTCTGGGCGCCGCCGCGATCCGGGTCCACACCGGTGGCCAGACTTCGTTGCCAGCTCTGCGCGATCAGCGGCCGCAACGGTGCCGAGTCAAGCTGACCGACATCGATCTCGCCGGCGACGAAACGCTGGTGCACGATGTACAGCTCAGAGGCTGACGACTGCCCCCCGCTGCGGCTGGCTCCCACGACTATCACGCTCCTCGCGGGTCCGGTGTGGTAGCCCGCGTGCGCGCCACAGTAGTCGAATCGGCTGTATTCCGGCAGCTGGTTCGGCCACTGCGTGCCCTGCCCAGGCTCTCCTCCAAGGCAGGGCACGCAGAGTCATGGAGGGGCTAGAAACCCCAAGCCGAGGCGGCCCTGCGGTCAGTGGCGGCGACGTCATCGGAGCCGTCGCGAACCGCGTTTCCGAGGCTGTGCAGCATGTCGTTGAGCGCCGCGGCCGACTGGTCCCACCGGGTCTGTTCCATCCGGAATGCGTCAGCGGCCTCACGGGTCCAGGTGGCCTGCAGCGGCGCGATCGACCGGCGCAGATCCTCCAGCGCGGCGTTGAGCCGCGCCGAGGTGGAGTGAATCTGTTGGCGGACCGTGTATTCGATCTCGCCGAAGTCGTAGGTCAGTGATGTCATGGATTCTCCGATCTCGCCGGTTTCACAGGGCCTGAGCGACGGCGGCGATCCGCTGGCCGTGTAGTTCTCCGGCCTCGCGCAAGGTGTCTGCGTTGCGTCGCACCGTCTCGGCGATCCGGCCGAGCGCGGCATGCAGTTTCACCGATTCGCTGTTCCAGCGATCGACGACGTCCTGGAACCGCATCGCGGCCGCCCCGCCCCACACGCCGGGCGGGATAGCGGTCATCTGCCCGATGAAGCCGGCCAGCATCGCGCGAATCTCTTCATTGCGTGCGTCGACCTTGCCGGCCACTGCGGCCATCAGGTCGAGATCGGTTGTCAGTGCCCCACTCATGATGTTCCTTTCATCGCGTTTGATGATTGGACGCACCGGAGCGCCGTTCGGTTCCCTTGTCGGCCAACATTTTTTCAGCCCACCCGGTGCGCGGACCGAATCGCCTGATCGCAGCGATCGGCGATTTCGGACCCCTGGCAGCCGATCGCGATCCGGATCGCGTCATCGAGGACCACCGTCCACCGCACCGCACGGTCGGCGCGCACCTCGCGGTAGGTCACCGCTGCCCTGCCCGCGACCGTCGCGGAATCGTCGAAGTCCACAATGACGCCATCGGGCAGCGCCGCTGCTGCGGTGCGCAGGACCTGGGCACTCTCGGCCAGGGTCGGTCTGGACGGCACCGGGGTCTGGGTGAAGTGGATGATGCGCCCGGGATCGTCTGGTGAAACAACTTGCACCCGAGCCGATCCCGCTCCAGAGGCCGCCCGATTCACCGCCCACCGGGCCGGCACCCGCACCGCCACGTGACCCTCGACCACCCAGGTCAGCTCGGCATCGGCGGCGGGCGGCGGCGCGCGCACCTCCATGTCCTGTCCACTGAACACCGCAACACCTGCCACCGCCAGCGTGACCGCCACCGCACCGACGCGTACCAGTGGCCACCGCCCGGGCGTCGGCACGTCTGCAGCACGACACAGGTCGGCACAACTGAGCGTGACAACCTCTATTCCGTTGCGGTCCAACAGCTTGGCGAGTTCAGCCGACACCTGCCCAGCACCGACGATGCCCTCCGGAGCATCGATGATGACTGTCGGAGCGCCCGGAAGATGCTGTGTCACCATCAGTTCCAGCGCAGCACTCGATCGTCGAGCAGCCGCGGCCGGGCTCCCTGGGCGGGAGAGCACCACCAGATCCTCGCCGATTTCGATGACCGGGGAGTCAGTCCCTCCTGCGATCTCCCGCAACGCATCACGCCGGTCCCTGACCACCACCTCAGGGGCCATCACTCGACCGGCATCCCGTACCCGGCCGATCCGATTGGCCGGCCAATACGACGGACACACGACCGACAGCCGATCCACCGGCGCACCGACTGCGGCGGTCATCACATCGGACCAAACCGTCTGGGATCTGACCACTTTCGTGCCGACCAGGCCGACATCATCGTCGATACAGCAGAGTGCCGACATCGCCAGGTCGGCGTCGACGGCGCCCGGCCCACACACCGTGGCTGGACCGACCACGATCACCGCGCCACCGCTCACGGCGGTTCACTCCAGCCGATCTGCACCACCTGTTCGGGCTGCGCCCGCCGAACGATGACGGCCCGGCCCGGCGGCATCGGGGTACTGCGCAAACCTCCCATCAAGACGCCCTCTTCGGGACTGGCGCTCATCAGCAAACCGGTGGCACCCAGATCGCGCATGCGAGCCAGTATCGGGTCGAACATGGCGCGGGCGGCACCACCGGAACGGCGGGCGATCACTACATGCAGTCCGATGTCGCGGGCATGCGGCAGCAGGTCCAGTAGCGCGAGCAACGGGTTAGCCGCGCTGTCGGCCACCAGGTCGTAGTCGTCGACCATCACATACAACTCGGGTCCGGACCACCACGAACGATCCCGCAGCTGCTGTTGGGTGATGCCGGCACCGGGCAGGCGCGCGGTCAATTCATCAAGTACCGCAGCCAGTTCGGCTTCCACGGTCACCGTCGACATCGCATACCCGGCCAGATGGGACCGCTCGACGACCCCCAACAGCGTGCGCCGGAAATCGACGATCAGCAGCTGCGCCGCCATGGCGGCAGACATGATCGACCGGCACAAGGCGCGCAGCGTCGCGGTCTTGCCGCATGCGGTGTCCCCGAGGATCATCAGCAGCGGCTCGTCCGGCAGGTCCAACACGGTGGGCTGCAGGTCGTCGGCGGCCAGGCCGATCACGAAATCCCTTGGATCCAAGCCCTTCAACGCCTCGACGCTCACCCGGGTCGGCAGCAGGGCGATCCGCGGCGCCTGGTCATCGGCGGCACCGACGACCGCATCGATCCGGGGCAGCGCGACGACGAACTCTTTCCCCTCGCGGGTGATGCCGCGACCCGGCGGTCGGTCGGCGAGCAACAGGGCTCGACGGCGGTCCATCTCGGACTCTGCCGGATCTCCCAGCCGGAGCTCGATCCTCGAACTCAACTGGTCCTTCAGCGCGGGCCGCAGATCAGCCCACCGCGGCGCCGTCAATACCACATGCACGCCGACGGAAAGCCCCTGGGCCGCAATGCTTGTCACGGCGTCCTCCAGGTCGCCGAAATCGCGGCGCAGGGCCGCCCATCCGTCGATCGCCAGGATCACCTCGCCGAAGCCGTCGCGGTATCCGCCCTCACCCGATCGTGCGCCCTGGCGACGACTGATCAATGAGCTCAGTTGAGCGATGATGCGCCGCAACAAATCCGGCTCGTCACGCCCTGCCACCGTACCTACCTGAGGTAGCGCGCTCAGCGCGGCGAGCGCACCCTCGCCCAGGTCGATGCCGTAGATGCTGATCCGCCGGCCGCTGTGGGTTGCGGCCAGCGCCAGCAGCACCGTCTGCAGTGCGGTGGACTTACCTGATCGTGGCCCACCGACGATCGCCAGATTTCCGCCGGCACCGCGCAGGTCGACCGGCAGAACGTCGTACCGCTGATCGATCGGGTTGTCCACCAGTCCTATCGGCACGCACATCGACGGTCCGTTGTCCCCACCGCGGTTGATCAGCAAGTCGGCCAGCACCGGTGACTGGGACAGCGGCGGCAACCAGACCCGATGGGCGCTCGCGCCGAGCCCGGCGAGTCGATCGACAACCGACTGCAACACAGTCTGACCGCCGGCCGCCGGCAGGTCGCAGAGTTGCTCCGTCCCGGTGAAGAGTCCAGGTCGGAGCTGCCTGTCGGTGGGCATCGGTCCCGAGACGAACGCCGCGCGAAACCGGATGAGCTCGCCGTCAGCGGTTCGCAGATATCCCGACCCGGGGATACTGGGGAGCTGGTGGGCGTCTGGAACGCCGATCACGGTCCGGGATTCGGTCGCCGAAAACGTTTTCAGACAGATTCGGTAGGACAGGTGGGTTTCCAGTCCACGCAGCCGGCCTTCCTCCAGCCTCTGACTGGCCAGCAACAGATGGATGCCCAACGACCGTCCGAGCCGTCCGATGGCGACGAATATATCCGCGAAATCCGGCTGTTGGCTCAGCAATTCAGAGAACTCGTCGACCACGATGAACAATGCCGGCATCGGATCCAATGCGGTGCATTCAGCACGCACCCGGCGATATTCGCCGATATTGGCGACGTTGCCGGCGGCCCTGAGCAACTCTTGCCTGCGGATCAATTCACCGGCCAGTGCCTCGCGCATCCGCTCTACCAGGTGAGCCTCTCGCGCGAGGTTGGTGATCACCGCCGAGACGTGCTGGACCTGGTCGAAGCCGAGAAAGGTCGCACCGCCTTTGAAATCGATCAGAATGAGGTTGAGGTCGTCCGGTGAGTGCGTGCTGATCAGACCCAGGACCAAGGTCCGGAGGAATTCCGACTTACCCGAACCCGTTGCGCCGATGCACAACCCGTGCGGTCCCATGCCGCGCTGCGCCGATTCTTTGAGATCGAGGTGAACCGGCGCGCCCGTGTCACCGACCCCCACCGGCACCCTCAACAAACTCCCGATCCCGCGTTCCGACCAGGTGCGTTCGGGCCGCCACGCGGCCGGATCATCGATGCCGACCAGACCGGCCCAGTCAGACGGTACCGACGAATTTCCTTCTACCAGTTCAAATCTGCTCATCTTCCGGGCGCAACTCAACACCTGGGCAGCCGAGAGCGAGTCGGGCGCGACCACGCGCGGAAAGCCCGTGATTCCACAGCCGTCCAGCTGATCACCGACGACGGTGAAGCCCGGTCCGGCAACCGCCGATCCCGATTCGGCCAGTTCGACCACCGTGACGTCGTCGCGGTCTTGCAGCTCGCCGGCCATCAAGCCGTCGGCGATCACCACGACATGACATCCCGGCAATGCATCGCAGACCTCTGCTGCCCGCTCAGCGCGGGAAAAGCGCAGGGCCGACGCGCCGAGGCAACCGGTCCGGTAGTGATGCGGCAGCCATTTGAGCCAATCCCAGCTCGCGCTCGCGGTGACCGCGAGCACCCGCACATGATCCGGCCCGTGCCATACCGTCAACTGACAGATCATGGCCCGAACCAGGCCCGCCGCGCCCTCTCCGCATACCGTGATCCGTCGATGCCGATTCAGCACCAGGGTGACCGGCACACCACCGATGACCGCAGCGCTCTGCAGAAGCTCGTCCAGAGCCCCGAAGGTCACCGGGTCACGATGCTCTTCGGTGGCCGCTGAATCTGCCACCAGACGATCGAATGGCGGCGCTGTGCCAATACCGACGCGCACCTCGGTGAAATCCGGATCGACCGGCCGACGTTGCCACATCTGTTGGGTGCCAACACTGTGCCACAACGCTTTCGGTGCCGGATGAGTCCGGTGCAACCAGTCGTGCTGGTCCCGGGCACAACGGTCGGCACATTCGCCGAGTGCGGCGAGGTACCGCAGATATTCGCGGCGGTCGGCATCGATCTCGGAGGTGCGTCGAACACCACGTGAGCCATACACCGCGCTGCCAAGCACCGAGATCGCCATCATCGCGGGGAACAACAAGAACATCGGGTTGCGCGATACACCGTTTGCAGACTTGAAGTAGAGCAGCGTCATACCGGCCATCGCCGCCACCATCACCAACGGGACCAGCCGACCCGCCAGCGGTGTCGGGGCAGCCCCGGGTAGTGCCGGCGGTTGGCGCACCTCGATATCACCGGTGACCGGAAAGGCCGCGGGATCGCGAGGCGTTCGGGTGAACTTCATCGTCTATCAGACGTTCGTCACCGGCGTTCGGTTCCATCCAATTTTGGCGTCGAGAACGGTTCGCGAACGCACCTAAGGTGAGTTCGGGGGTGATGCCATGTCGGGGTTGATATGTCGGCTGTCGGTACAAACCGATGCCGCCCGCAGCTTCGACCTGGTGCTGCCCGCCACCGCGCCGGTGGCCGAGTTGCTGCCGACCATCGTCACGTTGACAGGCGCCCCGCCCGAACTGGGTGGGTGGTATCTGTCCCGGCTCAACGGCGGTCGAGTGGATGAGTCGATTTCGCTGTGCCAGAACATGATCGAAGACGGTGAGCTTCTCGTCCTGACGCCAGCGCCGGTGCCGCCGATGTCAACGCGACCCCGAGACGCCGTAGAACTCACCGCAGCCGCCGCCGTGTCACCCGCATCGTCATCGGCGATACCGCAGATGGTATTCCTCTGGGCGGTCGTGCTCACGGCAGTATTCGCCGGCAGGCACGGCGGCGCCCTCTTCGGATCGCTCGCCGCCGCCGCCGGCTGCGTCGCCGCCGCGGTATCGGCCGGCCGGTCCGACCATCCGATCGGTGCGGTGTTGGGTTGTGCCGCAATTATTTTCGGATCAGCGGCGGGGTTTCTAGCGGTACCGTCCGGACCGTCCGCACCGAACGCGCTGCTGGCGGCGGTCGCTGCGATATCGGCGTCGGTGGTCCTGTTGCGCAGCTGCCCCGAAGCGCTGCCGGTCGCGGCCGGTACGGTCGGCTGCTGCGTGCCGATTGCTCTGACCGCGGCGCTCGCAACCGCCCGTCATCTACCCACGGGCGCACTCGGTGCCACCGTGTCGACGCTGGCGCTCACCGTCTTGTCCGCGGCGCCGCGGCTGGCACTGTCGGCCGCGGGATCCACACCTGGTCTGCCGCCGCCGCAGCGGGCGGTGCAGGCACATCGCGTGCTGACCGGACTGGTGCTCGGGTCCGCGGCGGCGGCGGCCATCGGCGCCGGCTACGTCGCGGTCGACCATCGACGAGCGGCCCTGGTGTTCGGTTGGTTGTTGACCACTGCGACGCTGCTGCGCGTGTTGACCTTCGTTGATGCCGAACGCCGGTGGGCGGTGGCGGTCAGTGGATTATGTTGTGCAACTGCGGCGTTCGCCGCAACCGCGGTTCAGCACCCAGCGTGGGTGCCGTGGTTGTCATTGACGGTGTTGGCCACCGGTGTCGTGGCTCTGCGTTGCGCCGCACCTCGCGCCGCCGCACTGCGCGTACTGGCGCACGCGGAAGTGGTCACACTGGCACTGCTGGTGCCGTCGGCCCTCTGGGTCGTCGACATATACGCCATGGCCCGCGGCGGATGACCCGTCCGCAGCGCCTGGCTGCGGTGCTGATGCTGCTCTACCTGACGGCCCCGGCCCCGCAAGCGGTGGCCGTGGCACCACCGCCGGTCGAGCGGTCGTACCTGCCGCCCGCAACGGCGCCGACCCCGCCGGGACCAACCGAGCAGAGCGGTCGGTGCGCTGCCGCGCCCGCAGCCAAATCGACCGCAGGTGAACATCTTCCGTCGTGGAATCTGTCCACGGTGTGGCCGTTGTCCCGCGGGGCCGGGCAGACGGTCGCGGTGATCGACACCGGCGTCGCGCGCCATCGGCTGCTGCCACATCTACTCCCGGCGGGCGACTACGTGTCCTCTGGTGACGGCACGCAGGACTGCGACGGTCACGGTACCGCGGTGGCCGGGATCATCGGGTCCGCTCCCCTCGGCAGCTTCGGTGGTATCGCGCCGGAGAGCACCATCATGGCTATCCGGCAGTCCAGCAACAGGTTCCGACTGACCGCTGACCGCTCAACGTCGGGCCTCGGCGACGTCGACACGCTGGCCCGGGCCGTCCGGACCGCCGCAGATGCCGGCGCCACCGTTATCAACATCTCGTCGGTCGCATGCCAACCGGTCACCGAACCGCTCGATGATCGCGCCCTGGGCGCCGCGTTGGCCTACGCGGTGGACGTACGCAATGTCGTGGTGGTCGCCGCCGCCGGCAACCTCGGCGGCGGGTGCGACAAGCAGAACGCGGTGACCTCCACCGCCCCCGATTGGGAGAAAGTCGAATCCGTGGTCAGCCCGGCCTGGTACGACGACTACGTGCTGACGGTTGGTTCGGTCCGGGCCGACGGTGCGGCATCCCAATTCAGCCTGGCCGGGCCATGGGTCGATGTCGCGGCCCCCGGGGAAGACGTGGTGTCGCTGGCCACCGCCGGCGATGAGCTCACCGATACCCGGCCCGACGACGCGCAGCGGCGGCCCCTGTCCGGTACCAGCTATGCGGCCCCGGTGGCCAGTGGCGTGGTGGCACTGGTCCGTTCACGATCGCCACACCTGACCGCGCACCAGGTGATGGCCCGAATCAAGGACACCGCCCGCCATCCTGCCGGCGGTTGGAATCCGCGGGTCGGCCATGGTGTGGTCGACGCGTTGGCCGCGGTCAGCGCCGACGGTCCGGGCCTGGCCGCTGCCGCCGCCGCACCGCAGCCAGCTCATCCCGGCGCGTCGCGACAGGCCGTCGATCCGCTGCCGCGCAGAATCGCGGTCGTCGGCACCGTCTTCTGCGTGGTGGTGGCGCTGGCACTGCGGGCTCTGCGGCTACGGACGCACGACTAAGGCGTCGCGCTGCAGTGCCGCGGCCTCGGTGCTGAGCTCCGGCCCTTGCGGCAGTTGGGCCAGCATCGGCCATGGCGCACGGACCGGCGGGCCGGACAGGCCGAGATACCCCGCCGTCTGTTCATCCGGGATTCCGTACAGCACACCGGAATCGGCCAATACATACAGTGACCCGCCGCCCGCGTCTCCGGTCACCCCGGCGGCGCGCAGGTAGACGCTGCGTCCGCCCGGTACGACCACCGAATCGACGCGCGGGCCACCGCCGTCGGCCTGGGCTAGGACGACCTCGCCCCCGAAGGTCGGCTTTCCTGTCAGCGCAACGGTATTGGCGCCCGACGTGTCGGATCGCCACTGGGCGCATACGCCCGGCGCGCCGTGACCGACCGGCGGCCGGGCCTGCATCGGGAAGCTCGATACCGCCAGGACATTCACTGCGTCGACCCCCGCGATGGCGGCCGGTTCGACCGTCGGGACGTCACCGCCGCCGATGCCGTGGGTGAATCGGATGATGTCAGCGGCAACCTCGCCGATTCGTTGCAGACCGTCGGCCAACACCACGTAGTACTCGACGGACCCGGTGCGTGGCAGTCGCACCACCTGACCGACCCGGTAACCGAGTGGCCCTGGCGTACCCAGGCCGACCATCGGCGGCGCGCCGATGGTCGGCGACTCGGGCAAGAGATCAAGCACCGAACGCGAAACCGGCTGGGCGGTAACACCATCGAGCCGAAGTGCCCGTGCCACCGCGAGATCCCGCAGGTCGACCTCGGCGCGCTTACCGTCGTACAGCAGATAGGTGACGGCGGTGCTCTCCCCCGCCGGGGTCGCGAGCACGGGCGTCGACGCGTCGAGTCCATCAAGGTGTTGTGCCGCTGCACCGGTGACCATGACCGTCTTGCCGGCGTCGCAGGCCAACCAGGACGAGACCTCGGCCGGCACCCCGAGATGTGCCGGCGCGCCTGGAATACCTACAGCCGGACCCCGGTCGGCACGACCGATCGCGGCGGCACTGACGACCGTCGGGTTCGCCGGGGCCCGGGCGATGAGTCTGGCCGAAGTCAGGTTGAACACCGGGTGCAATCGATGGTCCACCCGTGCATAGAGAGCCCCGGTATCCCGCACCATGACGATCGGCGCATCACCGGCCGAGTCCGGTGGGATCACGACCGCGATGACGGCGCAGACCGCGACGGCCATCACCCCGGCCAACCAACCGACCACAAGCGAAATCGATTGGTTCCGTGCGGGTTCGTCGACCATCGCGGTGTCGCGGCGCACCAGTGCGTGGATCAGCCGTCGCGTCTGAAAGCGTCGGGCGCTGGCCTCAAGTTGCGCATCGAGCCGCCGAACCATGTGCATCCCCCGGCAAGCAGCCTAACCGCGCGTGGGTGGGCGCCCCGACGGCAATTCGCCGACGTCAACCGGATGCCTTCTCGCTGAGCGCGATCTCGGCGCGGATCAGTCGACGTCGACCCAGTCCAGGGTGCGTTGCACGGCCTTGCGCCACCCCGCGTAGCCGGCGGCCCGCTTGTCCTCATCCCACGACGGCGTCCACCGCTTGTCTTCTTGCCAATTGACCTGCAGTTCATCGGGATTCGACCAGAATCCGACGCCAAGGCCCGCCGCGTACGCGGCACCGAGCGCCGTCGTTTCGGCGACGACGGGCTTCACCACCTCGACGCCGAGGACATCGGCCTGGATCTGCATGCACAATTCGTTGGCCGTGATACCACCGTCGACCTTGAGCACCTCCAGGTGCACACCCGAGTCGGCCTCCATGGCTTCCATGACGTCACGGCTCTGATAGCAGATCGCCTCGAGTGTCGCGCGGGCCAGATGCGCGTTGGTGTTGAACCGGGACATGCCGACGATCGCACCGCGTGCATCCGAACGCCAGTAGGGCGCAAACAAACCCGAGAATGCCGGCACGAAGTACATGCCACCGTTGTCCTCGACCTGGCGGGCCAGCGTCTCGCTGTCCGAAGCACCACCGATGATGCCCAGCTGGTCCCGCAGCCACTGCACCGCGGAGCCGGTGACCGCGATCGAACCTTCGAGGGCGTAAACGGGTTTCGCGTCGCCGAAGCGGTAGCACACGGTGGTCAACAAGCCATGCTGAGAGCGCACGATCTTCTCGCCGGTGTTGAGCAGTAGGAAATTTCCAGTGCCGTAGGTGTTCTTGGCCTGCCCGGCCGACAGGCACACCTGCCCTACCATCGCAGCCTGCTGATCGCCGAGAATTCCGGTCACCGGCACGGCCGCGCCCAGCGGACCGTCCGCTGCGGTCAGCCCATAGGGTTCGGCAACCGACGACGAGGCGATCCGGGGCAACATCTGCCGCGGAATCCCGAAGAACGACAACAACTCGTCGTCCCAGTCCAGCGTCTCCAGGTTCATCAACATGGTGCGGCTGGCATTGGTGACGTCGGTGACGTGGACGCCGCCGCGGGCGCCGCCGGTCAGATTCCACAGCACCCAGGTGTCGCAGGTGCCGAAGATCGCATCGCCTCGCTCGGCGGCCTCCCGGACACCGTCGACGTTCTCCAGGATCCACTGGATCTTGCCGCCGGAGAAGTATGTCGCGGGCGGCAGTCCCGCCTTGCTGCGAATGACGTCACCTCGCCCGTCGCGATCCAGGGCGGCGGCTATCCGGTCGGTGCGGGTGTCCTGCCAGACCACGGCGTGGTAGTACGGACGACCGGTGTTGCGGTCCCACACCATCGTCGTCTCACGCTGGTTGGTGATGCCCAGTGCGACCAAGTCCGCCGCCGACAGGTGGGTCTTGTTCAGCGCGGTCTGCAGGACCGAGCCGGTGCGCTCCCAGATCTCCACCGGGTTGTGCTCGACCCAGCCGGCGCGCGGCAGGATCTGCTCGTGCTCTAGTTGGTGTCGGCCGACCTCGCGCCCCGAGTGATCGAAGATCATGGCCCGGGTGCTGGTGGTGCCCTGGTCGATTGCCGCTACGAATTCGGCCAATTGCTTTGTCCTCCCCGGTCGGAATCATCCACGAGCTACGCGACACCCTATGCCCCGGTGCACCGATACCGTGCCGGAAATCGCCGCCGTCGCAATGCCTGGCCTGCCACGACCCATCTCGCTACCGTCGACGATGTCTGTTGATTCTCGAACTGCGTTTCCAATTCTCATTTCGAATGTCCAACGATGTGCGGTTGGACCCGACCTTGATTTTTCGGCACCAACCTCGAAGTGGCGGACGAAGTACGCGGCCAAAGACTTGCGGTAGCACGGCGGACCACCTCGATGGCGAGCAGAAACTGTGTCTTCAGCGCGGAACATCGAGGCTGGCAATAAGTTTCACGGCACTTCGGTGATCAGCTCACCTGTCTGGTTTCCTTCGAGCAGCTCACGGATAGCAGCGCGTCCGGGTACGCAACCCGCAGCAGGCATCGGTTCGCGAATCTCCGCGCGTTGGGTGTGGCCAGGGTCACCGTTCGGTTTCCTGTCGGTCCTGCGACTACACCTTCGGGGGTTTCTTGATGCAGTGATGGCCTGGGAAGTTCGGGCCGGGTAGATCCACTGCGACGACGGTAAGTGATGGTTGCAGGGCGCGTAGCCGCCTATGGCGAGGGGGATGTTGGCAATATGGGGATGACTGCTGACGCGAAGCTTGAACTGAGTCAGGTGGCCGCGCGTTGCGCGTCTGTTCGTAAGGCGGAAGTTACTGCGTTCCTTCGTTTTGCCGGTGCGCTGCGCGTCGTGGCCGGCCGCGCGGTGATTCAAGCCGAGATCGACCATGCGGTCATCGCGCAGCGAGTGGCCCGCGATTTGCACGATCTTTTCGGGCATGAAGCGTTGATCCGACATCGCACCTCCGGCAGCGCCTGCCGACAGGACGCGTTTGTACTGGTGGCTGCCCGGGACGCCGAGGACTTGGCACGGCAAACAGGTCTGATCGATCATCGCGGTCGGCCGGCGTTCGGCTTGCCGGCTCACCTCGTGCGGGGCAGTGCAGAGGATGCGGCCGGAGCGTGGCGCGGAGCCTTCCTGGCCGGTGGGTCGCTTCATGAACTCGGCCGGATGAAGGGTTTTTCGGTGAGGTCACCTGCCTCCGAAGCCGGTCTGGCTCTGGTCGGCATGGCCCGCAGGCTGGGTGTTGCTGCCAAGGCACGTGACTCAAAGGATGTCGAGCGGGTGGTGGTACGGGACGAGTCGGACGTCGAGACACTGCTCGCAAGGATGGGCGCACCGGCGGCGGGCAGGTCCTGGGTTCTTCGGCGCCAGCGGGTGGCGGCGGCGCCGAAGGTATTACAGGCCAACTTCGAGTCTGCGAACGCCCGACGTTCCGCTGAGGCCGCGGCGGATGCGGTTACCCGTGTCAGCGCGGCATTGACGATCCTGGGGGATTCGGCACCTGAACCACTCGCCGAGGCGGGCAGACTGCGACTGCAGTACCCGCTGGCCTCGCTCGAAGAATTAGGCAGAAAGGCCGAACCGCCGTTGTCGAAAGACGCGGTGGCGGGCCGCATTCGCAGGTTGTTGTCGCAGGCTGAACGGACTGCCTGATTCGATCCGATCGGAAGTGAGAAGTCTGGCGACTTCGCGTGATGGAGTAGCCGGGAAACGAACACCAGGGCGTCATCGCCGCAATGGCGCCTGACGCAGCTTGGCGGCCCATATGTACTGTCCCGCAATCTCATTCGAAGACTCCGCTGGACTGGCGCCACCAGCCGGGTAGGGCGGATCGTCGGAAAGGCGCAAGCGGATGGCGACCGCGGTGTGCGTCGCCCGACGCACCGGGACACCGGGACACCGGTCGACGAATACCCTTGGGCCAGAACTAGACCCGCGACTATCCCAGCGGATCGCCGTCGACGACATCGGTGACGGTCACATCGATCGGGCCGGCCGGAGTACTGCCATCGTCGTCGAGGTCCTCGAAGATGAGACGGATCACGTCGAACACCGTTTGACGGATGTCATCGCCCAGGTCGCGTAGTTGGGTGCCGTAACTTCCGGTGACATCGATGTCGACGGCGCACAGCTCCGTGCCTTCCAACGTGAAAGCGATTCGGGTCGGCTGGCAGACGAACTTGCGCCGTAACTCTCGAGCGAGCAGGCTGCGCAGCGCGTGATCGCTGATGTATACCACTCCGCCCTTGGCGTCCCGAGAGGCTCGGACCGGCCAACCGACGCGGGCTGCGGCGTGTACAGCTGCACGTACTTTGGCGCTGATAGCGTCCCAGCCGGGTTCTGGCACAGACCTCAGGTATGAGGCAGCGCGGTGCAGGACAGGATCAGGCTCCATCACTGCCACCTCCTCAACAGAACTCGCAAACTCTTGGTAGCGCGAATGTGGTGTCCACGCACTGCATCAGCACTGAGGTGGAGCACTTCGCCGATCTCGGGAAACGTCATCGATTCGATCTCCCGCATCATCCACACCGCGCGTTGGCGCACCGGCAACTCTTCCAGCGCCAGTTCCAGGGCCGCCAGAAATGCAGCATTGGACGCCGCGGTGAACGGATCAGCGGACGTGTCGGGTCCGGCCAATGGTTCCAACACCCAGTCTTCGACCGGTCGCGCACGTTTGAGCCGGTGCGTATCAGCGATTTTGCGGTAACAGATCGCGAACAACCAGGTCCGCAGTGACGAGCTGCCGCGGAAGGCGCCGATCTGCTGCCAGGCTGCAACGAAGGTGTCCTGCACGACATCTGGGGCGTCCGCCTCTGCGGCGAGCATTCGCCGTGCGTACCGGTAGAGCACCGGTCCGTAACGGGTCACAATGGCGTCGAACGCTTCTCGATCACCGACTGCCGCCGAGACGCGCAGCGCCTCATCATCAGCGTGGCATAGGTCGCCACCAGTAGGCGCTATCACCACACTCCGCTCCCAGCTACGCACCGCTGCTTCGAAAATATAGGCCTGATGTCAAGAACAAGCGCGGTATGGCTCCTTTTGGATGCCAGTTGCAGTGTGTCCTGTATCACCCCTGCGGGCACGTTCGGTTCGCGGGCGCTTTAGCGACTACCCCATGTATCCGTCGGAAGGAGAGTGGTGATGACCAGCGCACAGGCCGAGGTGGAGACGTCCGGCAAAGCAGTGAGCCCATATCAGGGATCGCCGTTGGTGAGCGCGCAGGGCAAGACGACCATCGCGGACGTGGTGGTCTCGAAGATCGCAGGGATCGCCGCCCGCGAGGTCAGCGGCGTGTACGACCTGGGCGGTGGCACGTCGCGGATGGTCGGCGCTTTACGTGAGCGGATTCCGGGCGCCAGCGTCAACCAGAGCCAGGGCGTATCGGTGGAGATCGGCGAGAAGCAGGCCGCCGTCGATATCGACATTGTCGCCGAATACGGGGTGGCGATTGCCGATCTGGCCGCCGGCATCCGCCGAAACGTCATCGCCGCGATCGAGCGGATGACGGGCCTGGAGGTCGCCGAGGTGAACATCACAGTGCACGACGTGCATCTGGATGGCGACGGCAGCGATGACACCGAGGCAGCACCAGCCCGTGTCCAGTGAGAGGCCCACGGAGACAAACTTCCCCGAGGATGACGCAGATCGGATTGCCGCTGTTGTCACCGCAGTCGATGGAGTGGCCGCGCTGCACGCGGGCATGTTCGGCGAGGTGGCCACGTACCTGCCCGGGCGCCGGGTGTCCGGTGTGCGGATCAGCACGGACCGCGTGGATGTCCACGTAAGCCTGACGCTGAACGCGCCGGTGCGTGAGACCGCCACCGCCATTCAGCGTGCGGTTGCCGCACTGACAGATCTGCCTGTCGACATCACTGTTGAAGATCTCGTTCCCGTGACACCGGCGTCCAGACGAGAACTGCAATAGTGCACCGCGGTGTGGCGGCGCGACGAGGGGCGCGCCGCCACACCCTCTACTTCGAAAGTCTTTTGCTGACTGAAAGGTTCATGCCATGACCTCGTCGACACTGGGTTTGGTTGCCGGTCTGTTGCTCGGTGTGGCTGCGGCGGCCGGCGGACTGTGGGGTTTCGTCATCACGCTGCTGCTCGGCGTGGCAGGTTATCTGATCGGCGCCCACCGCGACGGCGAACTCGACCTGTCAGCCGTGCTGCGGGGCCGCGGCCGTGACTGAGGCAGACGCAGAGGCAGAGGGCGTGGAACCGCCGTTACCGCAGGCGGTTTCCGATGACGAAGCCGCAACCCGGGGGACCCTGACCGTGCGTGAGAAGGTCGCGCAACGGCTGGCGGTGCGCGCCGCGCTCGATACGCCCGACGTGCAGCCGTTCTCCGCCGGCCTGACCAAGATCGCGGGCCGGTCGCTGCCCCAAGCGCAGCTCACCGTCACCGGCAATCGAGTGACCGCCCACCTCAAGGTCACCGTGGCGTGGCCCGCGCCGGCGGTGGACGTCGCGCGCGCGGTGCAGCGCAACGTCGCGCAGACCTTGTCGAGCATGGCCGGACTGCATGTCGACCGCGTCGACGTCACCGTCGAGCAACTCAGCACTGCCACCAGAGACGTGAAAAGGACTCGATGATGACTGCCGACGCCATTGCGCTTCCCATACCAGGGCGGGTGCCGGTCGCCCCCGCCACCGCTCGGCGCATCGCAGTGGTGCTGGCGCTGATCCTGCTGATCGGCGGAGTCGTGGTTCTGCGTGAAGCCGGTGTCGTGCTGGGCTGGGTCGCGGGGACACCGTGGATCGGGTCCGCCGCCACCGCCCTGAACGGTCTGCACCGTCAGTGGTGGATGGTCCCGATGGGCGCCGGCGCGCTGGTCATCGGCGCCTGGCTGGTATTCATGGCCTTGCGGCCCAGGCGCAAGACGGTCGTCGCCGTCGACGCGGCGGGATCGGTATGGATGCGCCCGAGCGACGTAGCCCGTCTGGCTTCCTACGCTGCATCCACTGTGCCCGGCGTCGAGGTGCTGCAGTCGCAGGCGACCCGCCGCAAGGTAGTGCTCTACGTCGGACTCGCGGGTGTCGAGTCCGATGTCGCAGCCAAGGGCGCGATCACCGCTGCGGTCGGTAGCGCCACCGAAATCCTTTTACCGCCACCGCAAATCGCGGTGCGAATCGGCACGAGCGGGCCAGCGTGAGCCTGCACCCGACTGATCTGCTGAATCGCGCTGCGACACTGTCCACCGGTATCGCGGTGACCGCAATCGGAGTTGCAGCGGTGCTGTGGCCGACTCATCTGATGCGCGCCGCACCCGAACGCATCAGCGCAGGACCGGTCGTGCGTGCCACCACCTCAACATGGTGGCCATGGGGACTGGCCGCAGCGGGAGCACTACTGGTGCTGATCGGACTGTCCTGGCTGATCTTGCACGTGCCGGTCCGCAAGGCCCCGGTGCTGCGCGTTCCCGGCACCACTTGCCCGGGTTTTATCACCGTGAACCTGGACGGTGTCGCCTCGGCAGCTGCTGCCGCCTTGGCGCAAGAGCCGAATGTCCAGTCCGCCAAGGGAAAAGCGGTCATCGACCGCGGTACGTCGACAGTCGAACTGACCGTTACCGTGGCACATCCGGCCGGCCTCGCCGGGGTGATCTCGGCCATCGACACCACGTGCACCCATATTGCCCAGGCAACCGGGGGGGCAGAAAATCCAACTGTGGCGGCACGCACGGTGTTGCAGATCGCCAAGGGCAACGGCAGCCGGTGAGTAGGCGGACCACACCCACTGGACACAGAATGTCGGTGACAACTTCGACGTCTGATCGGCCGGCTCAGTGGACGAACGGCTATCGCAACCACGTCGAGCTGGCCCTGGGGCAGATTCGACACGCATGTCCTCCGGACTGGGATCGCCGTTGTTGACTCGGCGCGCGGTGCGAGGTGGCCAGTGCTGACCAAACTGCGGAGTCTGCCAGTCGCCACCGAGATGGCCCGGGACTGGTGGTCGACACCGACGGACCGTGACGCCCAAGTCGCGTATTTCGCCCAGCGCGGGCTGCTTGGTGGAGTCCAGCTCGTCATCGGCGCCTGTACTGCCGTAATCGCAGTCGTCCCGCTCGTCGTCTACTTCTCACCGGCCGGCCCTGGCACCGCCGCGTCGCGCGTCATCTCGCTGGGACTCACCGTGTCGGCGATCCCGTGGGTGCTGCTGTGGTGGTTCGGGCACTGGCCGTCGCGGTGGACGTCGGTAGCCTTCGTTGCCTACGCCGACGTCGCGATCACGATCGGCTCATTACAGCACTGCAATCACCTTGTCGGCCTGCTTGACCTGATGTTGCTGGGTTTGATTTCGCTTTACCTAGAGTTCTTCGAAGGGCCGAAAGTCCTTGTGTTGCACATGGGTTGGATGCTGATTTCGGTCAGCTTCTCAGTTGCGTTGATCGCCACCGGTCCACACGGTGACCCGCTGCTCGCCGCGGCCAAGTTCATCGTGGCGATCGTCTCACTGGTGGCCACACCCGCGTTCGTTCACTGCGGCATCTCGCTGATGCACAACGACGCGGCTGACTCGTTGAACGATCAACTCACCGGTTTGCTCAACCGTCGGGGACTGAATCTGCTGGTAGCCAATCTACTTCAGGACCCACGCCATCGGGTCGACGCGCACGTGATGGTGAC
The DNA here is from genome assembly GCF_041261665.1 of Mycobacterium sp. MAA66. Taxonomy (NCBI): domain Bacteria; kingdom Bacillati; phylum Actinomycetota; class Actinomycetes; order Mycobacteriales; family Mycobacteriaceae; genus Mycobacterium; species Mycobacterium sp. MAA66. The sequence continues at coordinate 340,339 of NZ_JBGCCC010000002.1, forward strand.
GGTCATCGACCTGGACCGGTTCAAACACATCAACGACACCCACGGACACGCCGAAGGCGACGCAGTCTTGGTTCGCAGCGCCCGCCGGATCAAGTCCGCCCTACGTGCAGACGCACTCGTTGCACGGATGGGTGGCGAGGAGTTCGGCATCATTGACGTCGTCGCGGCTGACCATGTCCCGTCAATCGCGGAGCGCGTGCGAGCGAGCATCGCGGCCCGTTCCGAACAAACTCCGGTAACGGCAAGCATCGGCATCGCCACGGTCGCGCTAGCGGATGTTCTGCAACACGACGCTGACTCGGCGGCCGTGATCAGCGCCGCGATCGAGCGTGCCGATCACGCCATGTTCGAAGCAAAACATCGCGGTGGCAACGCGGTCGTCACCTGTCCGATCCGGCGATGATTACGGGCGGTCAGTGTGCGGCCTAGCGGGCGTCACGCTGACCCACCTGACTTTTGGTCTGAAGGGTTCCACCACCGCTGACAATGTCAGTTGCGGCTGGTGGCTCGATCGGGCTCGACACCGTAGAACTGCTATGCCCCTTCAGATATCGCCATGTACGGCTTTGCATCGACCTTGGCTAACGGCGGTCGCTCAACACGTCTTGCCGCCAAAGTGAGATGTCCGCACCAGGGCGGGGAATGCGGGGCCATAGCAGCCTTCGCGAAGCCGGATCCGCGACGGGCACCTGCCCTGAGTCAATCGTGCTCGTGAGCGCGGCGCTCGCGATAGGCCGCGACGTGCTGCCTGTTGCCGCAGTTTCCGGTGTCACAGAATATGCGAGATCTGTTGCGCGACAAATCGATCAACACCGCGTCGCAATCCGGTGCCGTACACGTCTTGAGCCGGCGCAACTCACCGGCCCGGATGAGGTCCGCCAACGCCATCGCCATCTCGGCACCCATCCGCTGGGCCAGCGGATCCCGGTCAGAGGCCAGGTGCAGATGCCACTCAGGCATCTCCGGGTGGCGGGTCAGCCAGGGCGCGGCCCGGGTGTCGCTGAGTAGCCCGTTGACCTGACCGACCACGGTCTCCTCGTCGCCGGCGGCGACCCACAACGCGCTCAGACGCTCGCGGAGGCGATGCACCGATGCCAATTCCGCGGCGTCGCGGTCGCGCCGCCCGGTCCACCCGAACGCATTCAGGTATTCGTCCAGCGCAGCCAGGTCGGCGAGCGGCCGGCCGTGAACCCGGTCGCTGTTGATCAACACGCAGGCCGCGCGCAGCGTGAGCTCCGTGTCATGACTGAAATTCATTTGACTCGTTACTCCCGAATTGCGTAGCGTCATGACCAATATCAGATTTACTCATTACATCATCAGAGGTGGCCGATGCCTGCGCCGAACGGACCGCACACCCCATCCCTCGGTCGCCCCACCCCACCCAATGGACAACCCTCCGGCGCTCCGGGCCAGTTCCGAACCGGCATGGCCTTCGCCATCACGTCCGCCTTCTGCTTCGGGATGGCCGGTGCGCTGGCCAAGTCACTGATCGAGGCCGGCTGGAGTCCTACTGCCGCTGTCGTCGCCCGGCTCACCGGCGGCGCCCTGGTGATGGCGGTGGTCGCAACCCTGCTCAGGCACAACTGGCTGCGCGAGGCACTCGACCACGCCGGGACCGTGATCGTCTACGGCGCCATCCCGATCGCGGGCGCCCAGCTGTGTTACTTCAACGCCGTCACCTATCTGCCGGTCGGCGTGGCCCTGCTGCTCGAGTACGCCTCGCCGCTTCTGGTCGTCGGCTGGCTCTGGGCCACCACCCGCCGTCGCCCCGGCAATCTCACCCTGGCCGGCGTCGCACTGGCGGTTGCCGGCATCACCCTGGTGCTCGGCCTCGTTGGACCCGGTGCCGGCACCGGCGGTGGAATCAACCCAGTCGGAATCGGCTGGGGACTGGGCTCCGCGGTATGCGCCGCCTGCTATTTCATGATGTCCGACAAGGCCAGCGCCGACGGTACCGGCCTTCAGTCGATCACCCTGGCCACCGCGGGGTTGGTGGTCGGCGCAGTCACGGTCGGTCTGCTGGGCCTGACCGGCGCGATGCCGCTGACCTTCGCCAACCACGATACGGCGATGGCAGGGATCATGACGCCGTGGCTGGTGCCGGTCATCACCCTGGCGATCGTTCCGACCGCCACGGCGTACACCTTCGGCATCATGGGCATCGCCAGACTCCAGCCTCGGTTCGCATCCCTGGTCGGTCTGGCCGAGGTGATGTTCGCGGTACTGGCCGCGTGGGCCTTGCTGGGCGAATCGATCAGCCCGACGCAGTTGCTGGGCGGAGCGGTAGTGCTCGCCGGCCTAGCCTTGGCGCGACAGGGTGACCGCAATGAGGCCACTTGGCACGACAACTGGCCGGACAGTCCCGACGGTTTGCCGGGCCCTCAGACAATTGGCCCTAGTTGAGCACCGTGTGTGAAGATGTGCCGCGTGACCTTGCTCAGCATGTCGGCCCGCCTGGCCGCGCTTGCAGCCGCCCTGACCTCAGGGGCGGCGCTGATCACCGCGGTTCCGGCCGTCGCGCAGGACGTTCCGTGCCCGAACATCGAAGTGGTGTTCGCCCGCGGCACCAGTGAAGATCCGGGTATCGGCCGGGTCGGCGACGCCCTGGTCAATGCCCTGCAGCCACTGGTCGGCAACCGAACCATCGGCAGCTACGGAGTCGACTATCCGGCGTCATACGACTTCCTGACCGCGCAGGATGGCGCCACCGACGCGCAGAACCACATCGCCATGATGGCGCAGCAGTGCCCGCGCACCCGAATTGTGCTGGGCGGATACTCTCAGGGCGCCGCAGTGGTGGACATGCTGTCGGGCATACCGCCGCTCGGTAACAAGGTCGGCGAAATCGGCTCGGCCCCGCCCCTGCCGGCTGATCTGGCCAGCAAGGTGGCCGCCGCCGTCGTCTTCGGCAATCCCAGTGCCAAGTTCAGCATTCCGCTGGATTCTCAGGGCCAGTTCGCGAACCGGTCGATCGACCTGTGCTCCGACGGTGACCCGATCTGCTCACACGGCCGTAACCCGTTCGCGCACACCCATTACGAGACCTCCGACTTCGTTCCTCAGGCGGCGAGCTTCATCGCTCGGCTGGTTTGAGCCGACGGCGCGTTAGGATTACTTATGCGCTCTAATCGATTTTCTCGGGTTCTGGCGGTCACCGCAGCGACGACCGTTGCCGCCATCACCCCGATCGTGACACCGGGCCCGTCGAGCTCTATCGGTATCGCCGCCGCCGACAACTGCCCGGATATCGAGGTCACCTTCGCTCGTGGCACCACCGAAGCTCCCGGCTTGGGCCGCGTCGGCGGGTCATTCGTCAACCAGCTGCGGCAGAAGGTCGGTGGCCGGTCGGTAGGCGCCTACGGCGTCAACTATCCCGCCTCGTATGACTTCCTTGCCGCCGCCGACGGCGCAAACGACGCCAGCGGCCACATCCAGTGGATGGCCGACAACTGCCCCAACACCCGGCAGGTACTCGGTGGCTATTCGCAGGGCGCAGCCGTGATGGATGTCATCGGCGCGATCCCGGTTCCCGGCGTCGGATTCAACAACCCCTTGCCGCCTGACGCGGCCGGTCACGTCGCAGCAATCGCGGTGTTCGGTAACCCGTCAGCCAAGCTGGGGCTGCCGCTCACGGCGAGCCCGGTGTGGGGCGGCAAGGTCATCGATCTGTGCAATCCGGGTGACCCGATCTGCCAGACCGATGGTCAGGACATGGGCGCGCACAGCGCGTACGCCGGTGGCCCCACCAATGATGCGGCGAATTTCGTCGCCGGATTGGTGTAACAACTTGGTATAGCAGGCTGTAGCGCTCGACACATATTCAACGAGTGCGTCAATCTGTTGGGCTAGCATCGAATTCGTGACCCACCGCGCACTGCCCGCGATCACGGTCGTGGCAGCCGCGGTGGCCTCGATCGTGCTTCCGTTGCTTCATTCCCAGACTCTGCCCGTTGCCGAGGCGGCATCGTGCCCGCCTGTCGAGGTGGTGTTCGCCCGGGGCCGCAATGAACCCCCCGGCGCCGGCCTGGTCGGCGACGCGTTCGTGAATTCGTTGCGTGGCAAGACAAAGAAGACCGTCGGGCTCTATGCCGTCAACTACCCCGCCGACACGCAGATCGACATGGGCGCGGCCGATATGAGTCGGCACGTCCAATACATGTCGGCCAACTGCCCCACGACCCGAATGGTGCTCGGCGGTTACTCGCTGGGAGCGGCTGCGACCGATCTTGTTCTGGCGCTGCCTGTTTCATTGTTTGCTTTCACCAACCCCCTGCCGGCCGGCACGGATCAACACATCGCCGCAGTCGTATTGTTCGGCAACGGTTCCAACTGGGCCGGGCCCATTTCCGGATTCAATCCGATCTATGCCGGCCGCACCATCGACCTGTGTCACGGCGACGACCCGATCTGCAACCCGAGCAAGCCATCCACCTGGACGGCCGACTTTCAGGACCATCTGCAGCCCGGCTACATCAATTCCGGAATGGTTGCGCAGGCAGCCAGTTTCGCCGCCGCCCGCATCTAGCTTCCGCCGCACCAGCGATCGTCGCCGGATCGTTGCCTGGCTGCCACCTTTTCTCGATGGCATGGTCAATACCATCTAATTTGTGGTTGGCCATCGGATTTTCCTGGCGCTGATCACCGCCCTGACCGCCGTCGTGGCACCGATGACGGCGGCGCCCAACATGATTGGCGCCGCGAATGCCGTCGTATGCCCACCGGCTGAGGTGGTGTTCGCCCGCGGACGAAATGAGCCGCCCGGCCCGGGAGAGGTCGGCGCGGCATTCGTCAACGCCCTGCGCTATCTCCGCGGCCCGAACATCACCCTCTACCCGGTGAATTATCCGGCGGACACCCAGGTGGATATGGGCGCCAACGACATGAGCCGCCGCGTGCAGTGGCTGGCGCACAACTGCCCGAGCACCAAGATCGTGCTGGGTGGTTACTCGCTGGGCGCAGCAGCCACCGATCTCGTTCTTGCCGTGCCCATTTCAGCCTTCACGTTCAACAGCCCGCTGCCACAAGGCACCGATCAGCACATCGCCGCGGTCGCGCTCTTCGGCAACGGAGCCAACTGGGCCGCACCGATCACCGCGATCAACCCGACCTACCAAACCCGCACCATCGACCTGTGCCACACCGATGATCCGATATGCAATCCGAGCAGCCCGTACCGATGGCGATCCGAATGGCAGGATCACCTGGCGCCGGGCTACATCCAGTCGGGCATGGTGGCCCAGGCGGCCAAGTTCGTCTCGTCCCGGCTCTGAGTCTTGCGAGATCGCCGAAAATCCCCTCTCCACTCGCACTCTCTCCGCACCAACGTACGTGTGGACGGAAAGGATCAGAGGGAGCGCAGGTCGCGGGTGACCGCGATACGCGACGCCAATTCGTCGTCGGGCGGGTAGTCGACGCGGACCAGCGTCAGTCCGCGCGCCGGCGCGGCAGCGTATTCACTGGATCGCTTGTCGGCTTCCAGCAGGCCGGCTATCCATGAAGGCTCCCGTCTGCCCTGACCGATCACCAACAGCGCACCGACCAATGAGCGAACCATGTTCCAGCAGAAGGCATCTGCGGTGACATACGCCGTCACCAGATCGTTCGTTCGCTCCCATGACAGCCGCTGCAGATCGCGGATGGTGGTCGCGCCTTCACGGAACCGGCAGAACGCGGCAAAGTCCTGCAGTCCCAACAACTCCTGCGACGCTGCCGCCATCGCAGACAGATCCAACGGCCGCGGCCACGGCGTGACGAAGCGGGCCAGCGCAGGGTCGACACCGTACGGCGCCAACGACAACCGGTATTCGTAGTGCCGGCGCAGCGCGGAGAACCGGGCATCGAAACCCGCTGGGGCACGGGCGATCTGGCGTACCCGGACATCCGCCGGCAGGAATCGTGCCAACCGCCGCACCAACGGCAGGAACTCGGGGTCGCCGGGGCGGGGTGTACGGGGATAGGCGTAACCCAGTGCGCCACAAGGCACGTCAACGTGAGCTACCTGACCGGTGGCATGCACCCCGGTGTCGGTGCGCCCGGCAGTCACCAGCCGCACCGGCTCGCGGAACACCGTCGTCAGCGTCTCCTCGATGACTCCCGCCACCGTGCGCTGGCCGGCTTGTGGTGCCCAGCCGGCGAATTCGGTTCCGTCGTAAGAGATATCGAGCCGTAGACGAACATACCCGCCATCGGAATCGATGGCGGGTATGTCGTTCACAGCTTGATTAGGACTTGGCGTCATCCTCAGTCGCTTCAGCCTCGGCCTCGGGAGCCTCGACCTCAGCAGCGGCTTCCGCGGCCGGAGCCTCAGCAGCGGCTTCCTCAGCCGGAGCTGCCGGAGCCTCGGCAGCGGCCTTGGCCTGAGCCGCAGCGGCACGACGGGCACGATCGGCCTCAGAGACGACAGTGCGCTCCCGCACCAGCTCGATGACCGCCATCGGGGCGTTGTCGCCCTTGCGGTTCTCGATCTTGATGATCCGGGTGTAGCCACCATCGCGGTCCGAGAAGAACGGTGCGATCTCGGCGAACAGGGCGTGCACGACGTCCTTGTCGCGGATCTTCTTCATCACCTCACGCCGGTTGTGCAGCGCGCCCTTCTTGGCGTGGGTGATGAGCTTCTCCGCATACGGCCGCAACGCCCGCGCCTTGGGCTCGGTCGTGGTGATCCGGCCGTGCTCGAACAGCGAGGTGGCCAGGTTGGCCAGGATCGCCTTCTGGTGCGAGGACGACCCGCCGAGGCGGGCACCCTTTGTAGGCTTGGGCATGACAACTATCTCCTAATTGGGGCCGGCCCCCGTATCAGGTAGGGCCGGGACGGAATTCTTTTAGAGCTGCTCGGTTTCGGCGTAGTCCTGGGTGTCGTCCAGGTCATAGCCGGCGTCGCTGTTCCAGGTACCGGTGGCCACGTCGTAGCCGGCAACCTGAGACGGATCGAAGCTGGCCGGGCTGTCCTTGAGCGACAGACCCAGCTGGTGCAGCTTGATCTTGACCTCATCGATGGACTTCTGACCGAAGTTGCGGATGTCCAGCAGGTCGGACTCGGTACGCGAGACCAACTCACCGACGGTGTGCACACCCTCGCGCTTGAGGCAGTTGTACGACCGCACGGTCAGTTCCAGATCGTCGATCGGCAGTGCGAACGACGCGATGTGGTCGGCTTCAGCCGGCGACGGGCCGATCTCGATGCCTTCGGCCTCGACGTTGAGCTCGCGGGCCAGACCGAACAGCTCGACCAGCGTCTTGCCGGCCGAAGCCAGGGCGTCACGCGGGGCGATCGAGTTCTTGGTCTCGACATCGAGGATCAGCTTGTCGAAGTCGGTGCGCTGCTCGACGCGGGTAGCCTCCACCTTGTAGGTGACCTTCAGCACCGGCGAGTAGATGGAATCGACCGGGATCCGGCCGATTTCCGCACCCGAAGCCTTGTTCTGCACGGCCGGGACGTAACCGCGACCGCGCTCGACGACGAGCTCGACCTCCAGCTTGCCCTTGTCGTTGAGGGTGGCGATGTGCATGTCCGGGTTGTGCACGGTCACACCGGCCGGAGGCACGATGTCACCGGCGGTGACGGCGCCCGGGCCCTGCTTGCGCAGGTACATGGTGACCGGCTCATCCTCTTCCGAGGACACGACCAGACCCTTGAGGTTCAGGATGATGTCGGTGACATCTTCCTTTACCCCGGGGACGGTGGTGAACTCGTGCAGCACACCATCGATACGGATGCTGGTGACCGCCGCGCCCGGGATGGACGACAGCAGCGTGCGCCGCAGCGAGTTGCCCAGCGTGTAACCGAAGCCCGGCTCCAGCGGTTCGATGGTGAACCGGGACCGGTTGTCGGCCAGCACATCTTCGGACAGGGTGGGACGCTGAGAGATCAGCATTCTTTTCTATCTCCTTCTCGGCACCCGCTATTTGATGCCGGTTTGGTGTTGACGGACGGATTGCCGTCAACATGTGCGGCCTACGGCCGCGGCGACCCGGTTACTTCGAGTAGAACTCGACGATGAGCTGCTCAGCGAGCGGCACCACGATCTGAGCGCGCTCGGGCAGCTGGTGCACGAGGATGCGCTGACGCTCGCCCACGACCTGCAGCCAGGACGGGATCGGGCGGTCGCCCGAGGTCTCACGCGAGATCATGAACGGCAGGGTGTTCAGCGACTTGCCCTTGATGTCGATGATGTCGTACTGCGACACCCGGTAGCTCGGGATGTTGACCTTCACACCGTTGACGGTGAAGTGGCCGTGGCTGACGAGCTGACGGGCCATCCGGCGGGTACGGGCCAAGCCGGCGCGGTACACGACGTTGTCCAGACGGCTTTCCAGGATCTGCAGCAAGTTCTCGCCGGTCTTGCCAGCCTTGCGGTTGGCTTCCTCGTAGTACTTGCGGAACTGCTTCTCCATGACGCCGTAGGTGAAGCGAGCCTTCTGCTTCTCCTGCAGCTGGGTGCGGTATTCGCTCTCCTTGATCCGCGCGCGGCCGTGCTGGCCGGGCGGGTAGGGGCGCTTCTCGAATGACTGATCGCCGCCGACGAGGTCGACGCCGAGACGGCGCGACTTGCGGGTGGCGGGTCCGGTATAACGAGCCATGAGTTAGTCCTTCTCCCCTAGACCCGGCGCCGCTTGGGCGGACGGCAGCCGTTGTGCGGCTGCGGGGTGACGTCGGAAATGGCGCCAACCTCGAGGCCGGCTGCCTGCAGTGAACGGATCGCGGTCTCGCGGCCCGAACCCGGGCCCTTCACGAAGACATCGACCTTCTTGACACCGTGCTCCTGCGCCTTGCGGGCAGCGTTCTCGGCGGCGAGCTGCGCGGCGAACGGGGTGCTCTTGCGCGAACCCTTGAAGCCGACGTGGCCCGACGAGGCCCAGGCGATGACGTTGCCCTGGGGATCGGTGATCGAGACGATGGTGTTGTTGAACGTGCTCTTGATGTGAGCAGCGCCGTGCGGGACGTTCTTCTTTTCCCGGCGACGAGTGGGCTTGCCGCGCTTCGCTGAGGCAGCGCCGGCTTTCTTGGTCGGTGCCATTTACTTACCTGGCCTTCTTCTTGCCGGCGATGGTGCGCTTCGGGCCCTTGCGGGTACGCGCGTTGGTCTTCGTCCGCTGGCCACGCACGGGCAGGCCACGACGGTGGCGCAGGCCCTGGTAGCAGCCGATCTCGATCTTGCGGCGGATGTCGGCCTGGACCTCGCGGCGCAGATCACCTTCCACCTTGAGGTTGCCCTCGATGTAGTCACGCAGCTGGGTCACCTGGTCGTCGGTGAGGTCCTTGGTGCGCAGGTCGCGGTCGATGCTGGTAGCGGCCAGGATCTCCTGGCTGCGGGTACGGCCGATGCCGTAGATATAGGTCAGCGCGATCTCCATGCGCTTGTCGCGCGGGAGATCAACGCCCATGAGACGTGCCATCAGGCAGTGTTCCTTTACTTTGCGGAGGTCTGTTCCCAGTCCGTTCCCCGTCTATCGGGGTCCGGCCTCCGTGCCGGACGTGGCTGAGTGACGCATTCACTCAGTGGTACTGGGATGTCTGCATTCAGTTATGGGTGGTGCCTTTGGGCTTGCTGGATCAGGAGCTTGCGGACAAGCGCCCCGACCTGTTGCTACTAGCCCTGCCGCTGCTTGTGCCGCGGATCGGAGCAGATCACCATGACCCGCCCGTGCCGGCGGATCACCCTGCACTTGTCGCAGATCGGCTTGACGCTCGGGTTCACCTTCACGGCTTCGCGATCCTTTTCTCTGGTCTGGTTGGTGTTGCTTGCTGGGCGTTTACTTGTAGCGGTACACGATGCGGCCACGGGACAGGTCGTAGGGAGACAGCTCCACCACGACGCGGTCCTCCGGCAGGATGCGGATGTAGTGCTGCCGCATCTTGCCGCTGATGTGGGCGAGTACCTTGTGTCCGTTCTCCAGCTCAATGCGGAACATCGCATTGGGCAGGGGCTCGATCACGCGGCCCTCGACCTCGATGGCGCCGTCTTTCTTGGCCATACTTCTCGGTAATCCTCTGGTTTTTCGGTTTCGTATCTCATACGCCCGTGCTTGGCGCAGCGTCCACCCCGACTACACAAACGTGGACCGGACGCTAGGAAATTCCAGGGAACTTCAGAACAGGGCACGCAAAGAAGCCGGCGCGGCAGTCGCACCGTTGGTCCACGATACCCGCTGAGCGGCCAGGCTCCAAAATCACCGACCGGGGCCGCCAATCCACCACTCGCGCGCCGCGTCTGTCCAAGTCAGGCGCATAATGGCTAGCGATGACTGGACCCTCTTCTCAGGCCCGCAATCCTGTGATTCTCACCGTCGACGACGATCCGGCGGTTTCCCGGGCGGTCGCCCGCGACCTGCGCAAACACTACGGAAACCGGTATCGGATCGTGCGCGCCGAATCCGGAACCGACGCACTTGTCGCGGTCAACGAGCTGCAGCTACGCGGTGATGCCGTCGCGGTGTTCATCGCCGACTACCAGATGCCGGAGATGAGTGGCATCGACTTCCTCGAGGCGGCGATGGATGTCTTCCCGCTCGCCCGACGGGTGCTGCTGACCGCCTACGCCGACACCCACGCCGCGATCAACGCGATCAACCTGGTCGACCTGGACCACTACCTGCTCAAGCCGTGGGATCCACCGGAAGAAAAGCTCTACCCCGTCCTGGACGGGCTGCTGGAGCAGTGGCATACCGTCGGCGACCGCGCCGTGCCACACACCAAGGTGATCGGGCATCGCTGGAACCCGCGGTCCTGGGAGGTTCGTCAGTTCCTGGCCCGAAACCAGCATTACTACCGGGCGTTCTCCTCCGATGAGCCCAAGGGCAAGCAGCTGCTGGCCGCCGCGGGGCTCGATGGCCTGCAGTTGCCGGTGGTCATCTCCGAGCAGGGCGAGACGATGGTCGAACCGACCGACGCGCAGCTGGCCGAGATGCTGGGCCTGGCCACGAACCCGTCGTTGGACATGTACGACCTGGCGGTGATCGGTGGCGGACCTGCGGGGCTGGCCGCGGCGGTGTACGGCGCGTCCGAGGGGCTGCACACGGTGCTGATCGAACGCACCACCACCGGCGGACAGGCCGGGCGCAGCTCGCGGATCGAGAACTACCTGGGCTTCGAGACCGGTGTCTCCGGCGCCGAGCTCACCACCGCCGCACGACGACAGGCGGAGCGGTTCGCCGCCGAGGTGATCACCACCCGCGAGGTGGTCGGGCTGGAGATCGGCGGGCCGGCCACCAAGACGCTGACCTTCGACGACGGTGCCAGCATCACGGCACGGGCAGTCATCCTCGCCACCGGCGTCGACTACCGGCACCTACAGGTCAGCGGATGCTGGGACGACCCAACGGCCGTCGGATCGAGCTACGTCGGCAACGGCGTGTTCTACGGCGCGTCGGTTTCACAGGCGTCCGAATGCGCCGGCGAGGACGTCTATGTCGTCGGCGGCGCGAACTCGGCCGGGCAGGCAGCGATGTTCATGTCGCAGCAGGCCAAGTCGGTGACACTGCTGGTACGCGGACCGTCGCTGGAAGCGTCGATGTCGTACTACCTGATCCAGCAGATCGAGAACACGCCCAACATCAACGTGCGCACCTGCACCGAAGTCGTCGACACCTGCGGCGAAGACGGCCATCTGACCGGATTGTGGCTGGTGGACAACAACACGGGCCTCCGCGAACACGTCGAGTCGACGCGGCTCTGTTGTTTCATCGGGGCCACGCCGCGCACCACGTGGCTGGAGGATGCGGGAATAGCTCGCGACGACCACGGGTTCGTGCTTACCGGACCGGACTTGAAGGACGTCTGCGGCTGGACGCTGGACCGGCCACCGCACCACCTGGAGGCCAGCGTGCCCGGCGTGTTCGTGGCCGGCGACGTGCGGGCCGAATCGGCCAAGCGGGTGGCCGCCGCAGTGGGTGAAGGTGCCATGGCGGTGATGCTGGTCCATCGCTATCTGACGGAGACGTAAGGAGCGCATATGGGTGAGAAATGCGTGCGTGACGAGTTGCGCACCCTGTTCCTGTTCGAGTCGTTGACCGACGAACAGCTGGACACCTTGTGCTCCCACGGACATATCGCCACCTTCGAGCCCGGCCCGGTGTGTACCGAGGGCGAGCCGGCGACGTGTTTCTACGTGATGCTCGAAGGCGAGCTGGTGATGTCGATGAAGTCCGGCGGCATCGACATCGAGACCAACCGAACCGACATGCGCGGCGTCTACTGCGGCGCCTGGTCGGCGTACATTCCCGACGAACAACGGGTCTATGAGGCCTCGGTGCGAGTGACCAGGCGGTCACGGTTCTTCGTACTGGACGCCAACGCCTACGCCGACTTCATGCGGGCCGAATTCCCGATGGCGGTACATCTGCTGGAGGGCCACAAGGTCGGCGGCATGCGGCGTCGCCAGATTGTCGGGCAGCGCGAGAAACTGCTTGCCCTGGGCCAACTTTCGGCCGGATTGACCCATCAGCTCAACAACCCGGCGGCGGCTACCGCCCGCGCCGTGGCTGACCTGCACGAACGGATCGGCAAGATGCGCCACAAGCTGGCGATGCTGGCCGACGGCAAGCTCTCCGCAGAGTCCCTGCGAGTACTGGTCAGCATCCAGGAAGGCATTCCCGAGCAGGTGGCCAAGGCCAGGGACCAGGAACTGACCGCCATGGAGACCGCCGATCGCGAGGATCTGATCGGCGAATGGCTCGAGGACCACGGCGTGGCCAGCGCCTGGGATTACGCGCCGACCTACGTCGAGGCCGGCCTGGATGTCGATTGGCTGGAACGCATTTCGACTCTGATCGGCGACAGCAATGCCCCCGAGACCCTGCAGGGCGCGCTCGGCTGGCTGAAGTACACCATCGACACCGAACTGCTGATGTGCGAGATCTCCGAAGCGAGCAAACGGATTTCGACGTTGCTCGCCGGCGCCAAGCAGTACTCGCAGATGGACCGGGCGCCGTACCAGAACGCCGATCTGCACGAACTCCTTCGCAGTACCTTGATGATGTTCGGCGACCGGATCGGCAAGGACGGCACATCCTGCGTCAAGGTGGTCAAGCAATACGACCCGACGCTGCCCGAATTGCAGTGCTACCCAGCCGATCTCAACCAGGTGTGGACCAACATCATCGACAATGCACTGCAGGCCATGAAGGGTTGCGGGGTGTTGACCATACGCACCATGAAGGTCGGCGATGACACGGTCCGGATCGAGATCAACGACAACGGCCCGGGCATCCCGGCCGATGTGATCGAGCGCATCTTCACCCCGTTCTTCACCACCAAGCCGTTCGGTGAGGGCACCGGTTTGGGACTGGACCTGGCCTGGCGGATCGTCTGCGAAAAGCACCACGGCAACCTGTATGTCGAATCCGAACCGGGCAACACCACATTCATCGTGACGCTGCCGGTATCCGCACCTTCGCCGGATGAAGTGCCGACCGGGTCGACGAAGTAATTTCGGATCAGCCGGAGTCGATCGGAATGCCGTCCGAGGCAGGGGCGTTGCCGCACACATGACCAAACCAGACCTCGGCCGATACGGCGTCTTCGGACGCGGTGCAACACCCGGGCAAGCACAAGAGATCGAAGCGCTGGGGTACGGCGCGATCTGGGTCGGCGGTTCCCCGCCCGCGGAGCTGGAGTGGGTCGAGCCGCTGCTCGCCGTAACCACCAACCTCAAAGTAGCCACCGGCATCGTCAACATCTGGACCGCACAGCCCGGACCCGTGGCGGACTCGTTCCACCGGATCAACGCGGCCTTCCCCGGCCGGTTCCTGCTCGGCATCGGCGTCGGCCATCCGGAGGCACACACCGCGTACCGCAAGCCCATCGAAGCGCTGACCGACTACCTCGACAAGCTCGACGAGTTCGGCGTGCCCAAGGAACACCGGGTGGTGGCCGCGCTCGGGCCACAGGTTCTCAAACTCTCGGCCAGCCGCAGCGCCGGCGCCCACCCGTACCTGACCACGCCCGAGCACACCGCCCGGGCTCGTGAGCTGATCGGGCCGGACGCGTTCCTGGCGCCGGAACACAAGGTGGTGCTTACCACCGACGCCGAGCACGCCCGCGCAGTCGGACGCAAGGCCCTCGAGATTTACCTCAACCTGAACAATTACCTCAACAGCTGGAAGCGGTTGGGGTTCACTGACTCTGACGTCGCCAAGCCCGGCAGTGACCGCCTCGTCGACGCAGTCGTCGCATACGGCACGGTGGACGCGATCGCCGCCCGGCTGCAGCACCACCTCGATGCCGGCGCCGATCACGTGCCGGTGCAGGTGCTGACGTCACCGGACAAGTTGGTACCCGCATTGACCGAACTCGCCGGCCCGCTCGGGCTGCGCTAACTGGAGGGATTGCGCATGAGCCAGCTGAACCTGGGCCGCTTCGGGGTGTGGACGTTCGGCGCCCCGAAGCCCGAACAGGCCGCCGAGATCGAGAGGCTGGGATACGGGGCCATCTGGCCCGGCGGCTCGCCGGCCGCCGACTTGGCGTTCGTCGAGCCGGTCCTGGCTGCGACAGAGAACCTGATCATCGCGACCGGCATCGTCAACGTGTGGACCGCACCCGCCGCCCAGGTGGCCGAGTCGTACCACCGTATCGAGGCGGCATACCCGGGCAGGTTCGTGCTGGGCATCGGCATCGGCCATCCCGAACACACCCACGAGTACCGCAAGCCCTACGACGTCCTCGTCGAGTATCTCGATGAACTCGACGCGGCGCAGGTGCCGGTGAGCCGCCGAGTGCTGGCCGCACTGGGCCCCAAGGTGCTCCGGCTCGCCGCCGACCGCAGCGCCGGCGCCCACCCCTACCTGACCACTCCGGAGCACACCGCCTCGGCGCGCGAGCTGATCGGCCCCGAGGTGTTCCTGGCGCCCGAGCACAAGGTGGTGCTCACCGACGGGTCGGCCGAGGCCGCCGAACAAGCCCGCGCAGTTGGCCGCCAGACCGTCGACTTCTACCTGAATCTCAGCAATTACCTGAACAATTGGCGCCGGCTCGGATTCACCGAAGAGGACATCGCCAAGCCCGGCAGTGACCGGCTGATCGACGCGCTGGTGGCCCACGGGACGCCGGAAGCGATCGCGGCCCGGCTCACCCAGCATCTCGACGCCGGTGCCGATCACGTGGCGATCCAGGTACTCGGCGGCTGGGGCGAGGTGGTGCCGACGCTGACCGCGCTGGCGGGGCCGCTGGGTCTGAAGGGGTAGCCGTTAGGGTTGCATCCATGCGGATGCTGGTCACCGGCGGCGCGGGGTTCATCGGCGCGAACTTCGTCCACCTCACCTTGCGGGAGCATCCCGGCACCGAGGTGACCGTGCTCGATGCCCTCACCTACGCCGGCAGCCGGGAGTCACTGCAGCCGGTGGCGGGCGACGTGCGACTGGTGGCCGGGGACATCCGGGACGCCGGGCTGGTCGACGAACTGGTACGCGGATCCGATGCCGTGGTCCATTTCGCCGCGGAAACCCACGTCGACAACGCACTGGCGGACCCCGCCCCATTTGTCCAGTCGAATGTCGTCGGCACCTTCACGGTGCTCGAGGCGGTACGCCGGCACGATGTGCGGCTGCACCACGTGTCCACCGACGAGGTGTACGGCGATCTGGAGCTGGGCAGCCCGGACCGCTTCACCGAGACCACGCCATACAACCCATCCAGCCCGTATTCGTCCACCAAGGCCGCGGCCGACCTCCTGGTCCGGTCCTGGGTCAGGTCCTACGGGGTGCGGGCGACGATCTCCAACTGCTCCAACAACTATGGGCCGTACCAACACGTGGAGAAGTTCATCCCGCGGCAGATCACCAACGTCCTGACCGGTCGGCGGCCCAAGCTCTATGGCACCGGCGCCAACGTGCGGGACTGGATCCACGTCGACGACCACAACCGCGCGGTGCACCGAATCCTCGATCGGGGCACCAGCGGGCGCACCTACCTGATCGGCGCCGACGGCGAACGGGACAACCTGTCGGTGCTGCGCATGCTTTTGCACTTGATGGACCGCGACCCCGACGACTTCGACCAGGTGACCGACCGGGCCGGCCACGACCTGCGCTATGCGATCGATCCGAGCGCTCTGCGCGACGAATTGGGATGGCGACCCGGACACACCGATTTCGAGGCCGGGCTGAAAGCCACCATCGACTGGTATCGAGCCAACGAATCCTGGTGGCGGCCAATGAAAGACGCTTCCGAAGCGACCTATGAGGAGCGTGGCCAGTGACCGTCCGTGAGCTGGCAGTGCCGGGCGCGTGGGAGCTCACCCCGACCGTGCACACCGATGACCGTGGCCTGTTCTATCAATGGTTCACCGACTCCGAATTCGTCGAGATGACCGGCCACGCACTGGATCTGCGGCAGGCCAACGTCTCGGTATCGGCCAAGGGCGTGCTGCGCGGCCTGCATTTCGCCGAACTGCCGCCGAGCCAGGCCAAGTATGTGACATGCCTGAGCGGCGCTGTGTTCGACGTAGTGGTCGACATCCGGATCGGCTCACCGACATTCGGCCAGTGGGATGCGGTGGTTCTCGACGGTGCACAGCATCGATCGGTCTACGTCTCCGAAGGATTGGCACACGGATTCCTTGCGCTGCAAGACAATTCCACTGTGGCCTACTTGTGTTCGGCGGGCTACGCTCCGTGGCGCGAGCACACCGTCAACGCCGCCGATCCCGCGATCGGGATCGAGTGGCCGGACGCCGGCCGGACTCTGTCGGACCGCGACGCGGCAGCGCCGAGCCTGGCCGAGGCACAGGCCGCGGGGCTGCTGCCGACCTGGGCGGCCACCGAAGCATTCGCCGCACGACTGCGGGAGACGAACGCCTAGAACCGGCTCAGTGCTGGTCGTGGTGGCCCCAGTTCCGATGGCCCCAGGTGAAGTGGCGCCGGTCGTAGTTCTCCGGGCGCTGCGCGGCATCACCACCAGTGGTACCGGCCTGTGGTGCACCGTCGAGCGGCACGGCGATCGGACGCGTCTTCGCTGCGACCGGGACCGGGATCGTCAGCTGCTCCGGGACGACGGCCTGACTGAGGGACGGTGTCGGGGCTGCAATCACCGGAACGTACGGAGCCGATTCGGTTCGGTCGACGACGGCCGGGTTCGGCTCCGGTGAACCGTTGCCGCCGAACATGATTGCCCCCAACGTGGCAACAACGGTGACCGCCCCGAAAAGCGTGGCCGCGACCACCGCCGGGGTGGATCGGGTGACTGGCCGCGTCCTGACGGCGGGCGCCGGCGGGGGCGGTTCGTCGGCCGGCTGCTCCGCCGACCAGGCCAGGGCAGCGATCGGCATGGTCGGCGCCGCCGTGAAGCCGGTGGCCGCGACTGACGAGAACGCCAGGCCCGGCAGTGTGGCAGTGAGGTTGGTGGACATGGCGTTCTCCTGTGTCGTGCTCGCCGCCCGGGTGGGCCGCTCCTATGGGTAGGAGCACCGACGCCGCCGCATCGGGACAACTTTTCGTGGACTTCTCGGTTTCGCCGAGCAGCTACGGCTACTCGATCACCGGGGGCGTTGTTGTCACCGGAGCCGGCAGCACCGGACCCACGATGATCGGGGGCCGCCGCCGCGGCGGTTCAGGCGCCGGGACCGGCGGTATGGGCCGCCCGGTGATGATCGGCGGAACCGGAGCCTCGCCCGCCGTCGGAGGTGCGCCGGTGATCGGTGGCCGGTGTCGCCGCGGCGGGGGCAAGGGTGGCTGGACCGGCGACGGGAATGGCGGCGACTGTTGCACCGGAGGAATCGGCGGTGCCGGATGCGACGTAGTCGGCCCCGCGGGCACCGGCGCTATGACGGTCGGTGCGGGCGGCCGCGGGATCACTCCGGTCCGGGTGTCCAGGGTGGCCGGCGCGCGACTGGTCGGCGGGGCACCAGGGCTGGTTACGCTGAAAGGTATTACAGGCGTGTCAGTTTCGCGATGCCAGGCGATGGCCAGGCCCAAGATGATCAGCGGAATGCCGATCAGCAGCGACATGATCAGCAGCACCCGCCGGACCGGCTGGGCCGGTACGCCGCCGTCCGAGTCGACCGCCGACTCGCCCCTTGGCAGCGCCTGGGTGGGTGCGTCAGTGTGCATGTCCGTGCCCGCGGACGTCAGCCGAATCCGATTCAGTGTGCGGCCGCGTAGCCACGCGGGTGCAGGGATGAACATCGGGGCGCCACCGAGCAGCGCGACCGGGTTGACCAATCGCCGCCGGTCCTGCTCACAGGTGGAACAGCCTTCGATGTGTCTGGCGATGCGCTTGCGCATCAAGATGTTGAAGTCGCCATCCCAACCCTGGAGGATCGCGGCCAGCTCGGCACAGCTGTTCGGATTGCTCTGGCTTCGGCGGGCGAGAAGGAGCGCGCCCAGGGATCGCTCCATGGTGTCGCGTAGCCGCTGCATCATCTTGTTGGCGTTGGCGGTGCTGACCCCGAGGGCATCAGCGAGTTCAGGACCCTCCAGGCCGTGGCGGTAACCCAACTCCAGCACCGAACGATCGCGGTCGGACAGCCCGCCGGCCGCCTCGGCGACCAGCATGGCCAGTTCGTGGCGGGCTGCCAGCGTGTCCGGTCCGGCATCCTGGGACGCGGTGTCGGGCAGTTCGTCGGACGGTTCTTCGCGGCGACGCTGCCGGATGCGGCGCAACGCCTCGTTTCGCGCGATCGAGTACAGCCAGGGACGCAGCTTGTCGGGTTCCCGCAATGTGCTCAAAGCTGTTGCCGCTGTGCAGAACACATCCTGAACGCAATCCGCGGCGGTGTCGCGATCACGGACCATGCCCACACAGAAGTCGTGCAACCTGTCGGCGTAGCGGTCGTAGATGCCGGCGAACGCCATGCCGTCACCTGTCAGCGCGGCGCCGACCAACTCGGAGTCGGTGACGATGTCCCAGTCGGACACTGCGGTCATGAGACGGACTCCCCTACTGCGCATCGGCGTCGGCAGATTTGGTGGTTCACCTATCTGAACGTGTGCCGACCGGACCCGGTTCAATACCGGGTCCGGCTGGCCGCGACGATGATTCGTCACCACCGTCAGTCAGGGGTGGTCGTGGTGCTCGTGGTGGTCCCAGTCGTACCAGTCGAAGTAGAAGTGGCAGTGGTCCCAGTCCCAGAACGCCCACGAGCAGTAGTCGTGGTCGTAGCCGTAGTGCTGCGGCGCGACGACGGGTTGGGCTTGCGCGGTACCCGTCGTCAGGCCCAATCCGGCCAGTGCCATGCCGCCGGACAGCAGCGCCGCCGCAACCGCACGCCGGCCGATGGACTGCCGTTTGGTCGATCCGGTCACCTTGTCGGTGTAGTTGGTGCTCATCTCTTGTGCTCCTCTGGTGTCGCAGCCGCCCCGGGTGGGCGCTGTCATAGGTAGGAGCACGACCACCCATGATTCGAGACACTTTTTCTGGAAGTTTTTTCGGCGAATCTTCCGGCCCGTTTTCGGTCACCACCCACGGCGCGGGACCCGCGTCCGAGGATCTCAATAGTCAGCTGGCTCAAAGACTTCCGAGCCGTGACCAGCCACAGCGGAGCTGCCGCCGGGGCTATGGTGGATGTTTGCCGTCAGCGCCGGCTCAACGGGCCAGCCGCACCGGCGGGGCCTCACCCTGGTGAGGAGCGAGCGCCTCCCGCACGATCTCCACCACCGTGTTGTCGGTGACGACGTAGACCCGGTGCTTGCCCTGCCGCCGGTCACGTACCAGCCCGGCGAGCTTGAGCTTGCCGAGGTGGTGGCTCACGGTCGCGACCGACTGTCCGGTCTCCTCGGCGAGGGTGCCGACATCGCGGTCGCCTTCTGACAGCAGCCACAGGATGTGCAATCGCACGGTGGCCGACAGCAGGCCGAACATCGCGGCCGTGTCCTGCAGAACGTGCGGCGGAAGCCCGCCAGGGGCGGGATCGGCGCTGGGCAACATCGGCCTCTCGTCGTGGTCGCACTCGGACGTACCGAAACCTGCAAATCTGCTGGATATCGAGCATACTTGTACAACCGTTTGACTGTCTATGTGGCAACCGCCGCCACTGAACGGCTCGCGCCACCCGGTAACGCCAAACCCAACGGGAGGTACCCAAACCGTTAACACTTGTACGATCGTTTGACTGTTCAAACTCGTTCGGGTCTACTGATCAGGCATGGCGCGACGGCGCCACGCCACGGCGAAAGGGCAGGTGAACTGTGTCCGGGCCGAGCAGTATCCCGCCTCGCGCAGAATCTCGTCGCGCAGGCCGCGGCCGGCAGTCAACGCTCGGTGTGGAGGTCACCACATATCTTCCACGGCAAGGCATCCCGACAACATGAGAGCAGGCATGCCGGGCGTAGCGGGCCGCACCGCATATGACCTGAAGTATGCGGTCGACCAGGTCTGCCCATTGCTGTCTGCCGACGTCCCGCTCATCACTGTCTTCAATGATCTGGGCAGCGGGCCACGTGGCCTGACCGAAAGTGACGCCGCCGACCGCCTGCGGATCCACGGCGGCAACGATCAACGCCCGTCGCATGAGAGCATCTGGCATCGCCTCCAATTGGCGGCCGGCAGCCCATTCGTCGCCCTGCTGGCAGGCCTCGGCTGCCTGCTCGCAGTCGTCAACGACGCGCGGGGCACAGTGACCGTCGCGGTCATGGTCCTGATGGCGGTCGGCCTGCGGTACTGGCAGCACGCACGTTCGGCTCAGACCACCAGGGAGTTGAGCAAACTCATCACCACGACCGTGACCGTGCGGCGTCGAGCCAGCGCCGACGCACAGCCCCGGGAACGCGAAGTGCCGGTGGCCGACCTGGTGCCCGGCGACGTAGTGGTGCTTCACGCCGGCGACATCGTGCCGGCCGATCTCCGGGTGATCGCCACCGGCAGACTGCTCGTCGACGAAGCCGCGTTCACCGGTGAGTCATTGCCGGTCGAAAAGAGCGCCCAAAACATCGAGCTCACCGGCAATCCGGTCGCCTCGGCGCCTCAGGTGTGTTTCGCCAGCACCGCAGTGGTCAGCGGCTCGGCCGTCGCGATCGTCACCGCCACCGGCCAACACACCTACAGCCGGTCACTCGCGTTGGCCGCCAACGTCTTACGCCCCGAGTCCAGCTTCGATCGCGGAGTCAGGGCCGTTGGCTGGACGCTGATCCGCTTCATGCTGGTACTGGCGCCAATAGTGCTGGTAGTCAACGGTGTGGTGCGTGGCAACTGGGCCGAAGCGGCGATGTTCGCGGTTGCCGTGGCCGTCGCGCTGACACCGGAGATGTTGCCGGTGATCGTCACCACCAATTTGGCTCGAGGCGCCATTCGGCTGTCCCAGGAGCGCGTTGTGGTCAACCGGCTCAACGCCATTCAGGACCTGGGCGCCCTGGAGGTGTTGTGCGTCGACAAAACCGGGACCCTCACCGAGGACCGGATCGGCTATGCGCACAGCGTCGACCCGTTGGGCCGGCTCAACACATCGGTCACCGAATACGCCTATGTGGCAGTTCATTTCCAGGACACCGGACACAACCGCCTGGACGAGGCCATCACCGACCTGCTGGCGGACGGCGACATGCCGGTGGTGGCCGAGGCCGCCTACGACAAGATCGACGAGGTCGGCTTCGACCAGGTGCGCCGGCGCAGCTCGGTCGTCGTGGCCCAACGCCGCGACGAACACATCGTCATCTGTAAGGGTGACCCCGACCAGATTCTGCCCCGCTGTTCCTTCGTCCGACTGGACGACCAAACCCTGCCGTTCGACGACGACACCCGCGCCGAAGCGAGCGAGGTCCTGTACGCCTACCGGGCACACGGCATGCGGGTGTTGGCCGTGGCCATGAAGTCCAACTGCGCCAAACTCGGCCGCTACACCGAGTCCGATGAAACCGACTTGGTGCTGATCGGTTTCATCGGATTCGTCGACCCGGTGCGGGAGAGCTCAGCCGACGCGGTGCACCGCCTGCACGAGCACGGTGTGACGGTCAAGATGCTCACCGGCGACGCGAAAACCGTTGCGCTGCAAGTGGCACGGCAAGTGGGACTGCCCACCACGCCGGTGCTGACCGGCGCCCAGATCGACAAACTCAGCGACACCAGACTCCAGGCGAAAGCGCAGCGCTGCTCGGTGTTCGCCGAGCTGACCCCGGCGCACAAAGCCCGGATCGTGGCGGCGCTTCAGCACAGCGGCCATGCGGTGGGCTTCCTGGGAGACGGAGTGAACGATATTCCGGCCCTGCGCATCGCCGATGCCGGCATCGCCGCCGACACCGCGGCCGATGTGGTCAAGGACGTCGCCGACCTGGTCCTGCTCGACAAGAATCTGGCAGTCATCGCTGACGGCGTCCTCGAAGGCCGCCGCACTCTGGCCAACACCCTGAAATACGTCAAGATCACCGCCAGCTCGAACTTCGGCAATGTGCTGACGGTGGTCACCGCCAGCGCCTTCCTACCGTTTCTGCCGATGCTCCCCTTGCAGTTGATGGTGCAGAACCTGCTCTACGACAGCTCGCAACTGGCGCTGCCGTGGGATCGGGTGGACCCCCAGTTCCTCCGTGTTCCCCGGCGCTGGCAATCCATCGGGCTGGTCCGGTTCATGGTGGTGTTCGGGTCGCTCAGCTCGTTGTTCGACCTGTGCACTTTCGCCGTGCTGTGGTACGGGTTCGGTCTGGGCGATGCACCGAGCGCTTTTCAGACTGCGTGGTTCGTCGAGAGCACGCTCAGCCAGGTGCTCATCGTGCTGGTCTTGCGGACCCCTGGGGTGCCCTGGCGCCGGCCCCGGCCCAGTCCGGTACTGCTGCGCTCGACCATGACCGCCGCAGCCATCGCCTCCTTGCTGCCATTCAGCCCACTGGCCCCGTCACTGGGCATGACGCAATTGCCCGGCGGTATCTGGCTGCTGATGGTGGCCATCACCGTGGCCTACGCACTGACCGTCCAACTCGCCAAACGCCATTTCGCCGGGAACAACGGGTCTTGGCCCTGACCCATCTGTCGATCAGCACCAAAGAACGCGTCCCTTCCTCGATGAAAGAGATTCACGTTGCTTAACGCGCACCTGAGCCCGCAGGCAGCGGACCGACCCGGAGGCATCTCATGACACTGATCGCACCGGCCTCCACCCGACCGACCGAAGGCCGGCCGGCGCTGAGCCGGGTGGCCGACGTCGTCGTCTTCGTCGGGGCCGCCGCGCTGCTCTGGCTGATCGTGCGGATCGGGCACGGCACCACGGTGCCGTGGACCCCGGAACACGCGGAAGCGTCGGTGTCCACCGACCCGGCGAATCTGCCGTACTACGCCGCCCGTTCGCTGCTGCGAATGTTCGTCGCCCTGATTGCCTCGGTGATCTTCACCTTCATCTACGCCACCGCCGCGGCCCGGCTACGCCGCACCGAGAAGGTATTGATCCCGCTGCTGGACGTCCTGCAGTCGGTGCCGATCCTGGGCTTCCTGTCGATCACCGTCACCGGTTTCATCGCACTGTTCCCCGGCTCGGAACTGGGGCTGGAATGCGCCTCGATCTTCGCGATCTTCACCTCGCAGGCGTGGAACATGACGTTTGCGTTCTATTACTCGCTGCGGTCCCAGCCGCGTGAGCTCGACGAAGCATCGCGGTTGCTCAGATTGTCGCGGTGGCAACGGTTTTGGCGAGTGGACGTGCCCAGCGGCATGATCCCGCTGGTCTGGAACGGCATGATGAGCTTCGGCGGCGGCTGGTTCTTCCTGACCGCATCGGAGGCGCTCAGCGTCAACAATCAACACTTCGCGCTGCCCGGCATCGGCGCCTACGTGGCGGCGGCCAGCGACGCCGGTGAACTGAACCACGTGTTGATGGCGGTCGGCGTCATGGTGGTGCTGATCCTCGCGGTGAACGTGTTGTTCTGGCGGCCGCTGACGGCATGGGCGGAGCGGTTCCGGATCGAGGACTCCGACGCCGCCGAGGCGCCGCGCAGCATCACCCTGGATCTGTTGCGCCGCTCACGGATTCCGGCGGGGCTGTCCGCCACGGTCGGCAAGCTGATCTATCCGATGGACCGCGCGATGTCGGTGTTCGGTCTGGCCGATCGACCGCTGCGGGCCTCTCCTTCGCGCCAGCGCACCGGCGACTGGATATACGCGACTGTCGTACTGGCCGTGGTGCTGTACGGCGCCTGGCGCGCGCTGAACTACATCCACAACGGCGTCGGGTTCGGGGAGTTCGGCCACGCCTTCCTGCTGGGCCTGGCCACTTTCGGCCGGGTCGTCGTGCTGCTGATCGTCGCCACCGCCATCTGGGTGCCGGTCGGTGTGTGGATCGGCTTGAACCCCAAGGTTTCCCGACTGGCCCAGCCGGTGGTACAGATCCTGGCCTCGTTCCCGGCGAACTTCCTGTTCCCGTTGTTCACTGCGGTCTTGCTGGCCACCGGCATCACCCTGAACTGGGGTGGCATCGTCTTGATGGCGCTCGGCGCGCAGTGGTACATCCTGTTCAACGTCATCGCCGGCGCCAGCGCCATTCCGAACGACCTGCGTGAAGCGTCGAGAAATCTCGGCCTGCCCCGAATGTTGTGGTGGCGCAAGCTGATCCTGCCAGCGATCTTCCCCAGTTACGTCACCGGCGGCATCACCGCGGCCGGCGGCGCGTGGAACGCCTCGATCGTCGCCGAGATCGTCACCTATAACGGCATCACCCTCACCGCCACCGGACTGGGCGCCTACATTGCCGAGGCCACCTCCAATGGCGATTGGGGCAAGATCCTGGTCGGCGTCATCGTGATGAGCTTCTACGTCGTGGCCAGCAACCGACTGTTCTGGCGCCGCCTGTACTCCGTGGCCGAGCGCCGCTTCTCCCTGACCTGAAACCCCTTGACTTCACTGGAGGTTCACCCATGACCAACGACCGCAATGTCCTGATCGCCATCGACCACATCAACAAGAGTTTCGCTGCCGCCGACGGCAGCGAGTTGCACGTCCTCGACGACATCGTCCTTGACCTACGGGAAGGCGAGATCGTCGCGCTGCTGGGCCGTTCCGGCTCGGGCAAGTCGACGCTGCTGCGCACCGTCGCCGGGCTGATCAGCCCCACCAGCGGCGAGGTGCGCTACCGCGGCACCGCACTCAACGGGGCCAACCCGGGTACCGCGATGGTGTTCCAGACCTTCGCGCTGATGCCGTGGCTGACGGTGCTGGACAACGTGGAACTCGGCCTGGCCGCGCGCGGGGTGTCCCCTGCCGAGCGCAAGGAACGTGCGCTCAAGGCGATCGACATGATCGGTCTCGACGGCTTCGAATCCGCTTATCCCAAGGAGCTTTCCGGCGGTATGCGGCAGCGCGTCGGCTTCGCCCGGGCACTGGTGCTCGAACCCGACCTGCTGCTGATGGACGAGCCGTTCTCGGCACTCGACGTACTGACCGCCGAGAACCTCAAGAGCGAACTCATGGAGCTGTGGAGCGGCGAGCACTTCCCCACCAAAGCCATCTGCCTGGTCACCCACAACATCGAAGAGGCAGTGCTGTTGGCTGACCGCGTTATTGTGTTGGGCGCCAACCCCGGTCACATCCGCGCCGAGGTGGGCATCGAGCTGGCACGGCCGCGGGACCGCCGGGCCCCGGCATTCGAGGCCATGGTGGACAAGCTCTACGCGTTACTCACCGGAGCCGCGGCTCAGGTTGCCGAGCCGGGGCCGACCCGCGAAACCCCCACGGCCCGGCCACTTCCGGATGCCTCAGTGGGTGGGCTGGCAGGTCTGGTGGAGATCGTGTACGCCAGCGGGCGGCGCGTCGACATCCCGGAGATTGCCGACGACCTGAACTTCGAGATCGACGATCTACTGCCCTTGGTGGATGCCGCCGTCATGCTTGACCTGCTACGCGTCGATGGTGCGGACATGGAAATCACCGACACCGGAAGCGAATTCACCACTGCCGACATTCAGGCCAGCAAGCAGATCTTCGCCGAGCAGGCCCGCACCCGCGCACCCCTGGTGCGCACCATCTGCAAGGCTCTGTCCTCCAGTGCCGACGGCAATCTGCGGGCCGGCTTCTTCCTGGATCTGCTGCGACGCGGGTTCAACGCCGTCGATGCCCAGCAGCAGTTGGACACCGCGATCGACTGGGGCCGGTACGCCGAGCTGTACGACTACGACACCGATACCGACACCATCACCGCCGACCCGGCGGCCCAGTTGTTCGGTGTGAGCGCGAGCTGACGGCCGGTACCGCCGCCGAATCAGGCCCGAGCGTTCATCGCGGCACCGATAGCGGGTAATTGATCCACTGAAAGCTGTCGCCCCGACGGCCGACGCGGAACGGATCCTGCACCGGGAAATGTGCTGTGACGATGGATATCTCATTGTCGGCGGCATGACCTAGCAGCGCTCGCCGGGTGGCGGCTCCTTGGTGCGGGTCGGTGTCGGCAAAAAACGGGAGATCGGGAAACTGAGCCTGCATCGGGTGGTGCAGCGCGTCACCGACGATCAGCAGCCCATCATGGGGGCCGGTTATTTCGACGGCCAAATGTCCGGGGGTGTGGCCGGCGGCGTCGATGACGGTGAGCCGGGTGCTCTCACTGGCCAACAGCTGCTCATTGGCCGCGATGACGCGGTATTCCGCGTATTCGAGCACCGGGCGGACACTGTCCTGGTAGACCCAACCGGCGTCTTCCCGCCATTGCCCTACCGCAGCTGATCTCCATTGCTGCTCAATGTATTCGAGCTCAGGTGAGTGGAACAGATAGGTGGCGTTGGGGAAAGTCGGCTGCCAGGTGCCCTGGACCAACTCGGTGTTCCAGCCACAGTGGTCGGCATGGAGGTGGGTGTTGATCACGATGTCGACGTCGCTGGGCTCGAACCCCGCCCGCCGGAGTCGAATCGGGTAGTCGGTGTCCAGCATGTGCAGGTCCGGAAAGTAGGGCCGGTTCTTGTGGTTACCCGAGCAGGTATCGACCACGATGACGCTGCCGTCGAGTTCAACAACGTAATTGTGGATGGCGAAGAGCAGTGTGTTGCCATCGGCGGTGATCGCCGAGGGCTGATACGTCGCCCTGGTGAACGCCAACTGGTCGTCGCTGATCTCGGGATACCAGAGCCGCGGCGGTATCGGCCAGACATCCAGTTCGGTCAGTTGCGTGACGGTCGCGTCGCCGACCGTGAACTTGTGCACGTTCCTATCCTTCCGGGTAGAAAAGGAACAGCACGCAGCCGGTCGCTGACTGCGGAATATGCCATGATCCGGCCGGAGCGTGCAGGAAAGTCCCTGCGGGATAGTCATTTACGCCGTCATTGAGGACACCGGACACCACGTACACCTCCTCCGGCCCCGGACTGTGGTGGTCCTGCTCCCCCCACACCGCACCGGGCGCAATTGTGGTGACGACCGCTTTGGCGCCATTTTCGCCCTGCCAAAGGCGCTGAGAGGTAATTCCTGGGAAGAGTTCGACGGGCTCGACGTCGGACACCGATTTCCAGGTATATCCGGGTGCGTTCGGGCCAAATCGCGCCACATCATCGCCGGCGATGGTCATGGGTCAAACCAACCGCCCCGGGTGGCGAGGCATTCCCGGCGTCACGGTCACCTGCACAGCGCCGACCGGGATCGCTCGCCGTATCAGGTACTCGAGCCAACCCTTGCGCAGTGCGTCCCGAAGTTACTAGGATGTCCTAGTAAATCCTGGGCGGTTGCTCAGGTCTTCGCACACGCTCGCGCCAAGGGACCCGAAATGACCACCATTCCGCACTTCATCAACGGCCAACGCACCAACGGGCAGTCCACCCGCACTGCCGACGTGCTCAATCCGAGCACCGGAGCAGCCCAGGCGCAGGTGGTGATGGGCGGGGCCGCCGACATCGACGCCGCGGTCGCCGGGGCGGTGGTAGCGCAGAAACAGTGGGCCGCGCAGAACCCGCAACGCCGGGCCCGGGTGCTGATGAAATTCGTCGACCTGGTGAACCAGAACCGCGACGAGCTGGCCCGGCTTTTGTCGTTGGAGCACGGCAAGACCTTCGAGGACGCCCTGGGCGATATCCAGCGCGGTGTCGAGGTCATCGAGTTCGCCGTCGGCATCCCGCACCTGATGAAGGGCGATTACACCGACAGCGCCGGCGCCGGCATCGATGTGTACTCGATGCGTCAGCCACTGGGCGTGGTCGCGGGCATCACCCCGTTCAACTTCCCGGCGATGATCCCACTGTGGAAGGCAGGCCCGGCCCTGGCCTGCGGCAACGCCATCATCATCAAGCCCTCCGAGCGCGATCCCTCGGTGCCGCTGCGCCTGGCCGAACTGTTCATCGAGGCCGGCCTGCCCGCCGGCGTGCTGCAGGTGGTCAACGGTGACAAGGAGGCGGTCGACGCCATCCTGCACCACCCGGACATCGCGGCCGTCGGCTTTGTCGGCAGCTCCGACATCGCCCAGTACATCTACTCCACCGCCGCCGCCCACGGTAAACGCGCGCAGTGCTTCGGCGGCGCCAAGAACCACATGATCGTGATGCCCGACGCCGACCTGGATCAGGCCGTCGACGCCCTGATCGGCGCCGGCTACGGCAGCGCCGGTGAGCGCTGCATGGCCATCAGCGTGGCGGTGCCGGTCGGCGAACAGACCGCAAACCGGTTGCGCAACAAACTCGTGGAGCGGATCAACCAACTGCGCGTCGGGCACAGCCTGGACCCCAAAGCCGACTACGGCCCGCTGGTCACCGGCGCCGCATTGGAGCGGGTCCGCAGCTACATCGGCCAGGGCGTGGACGCCGGCGCCGACCTGGTCATCGACGGCCGCACCCGCTCCAGCGACGAACTGACCTTCGATGACTCCGACCTGTCCGGTGGCTACTTCATCGGCCCCACCCTGTTCGACCACGTCACCCCGGACATGTCGATCTACACCGACGAAATCTTCGGCCCGGTGCTGGTGATGGTGCGAGCCAACGACTACGAAGAAGCGCTACGCCTGCCCTCTGAACACGAATACGGCAACGGTGTGGCAGTGTTCACCCGCGACGGCGACACCGCCCGCGATTTCGTCTCCCGCGTGCAGGTCGGCATGGTAGGCGTCAACGTGCCTATCCCAGTTCCGGTGTCCTACCACAGCTTCGGCGGCTGGAAGCGGTCCGGCTTCGGCGACCTGAACCAATACGGAACCGCCTCGATCCAGTTCTACACCAAGGTCAAGACAGTGACCTCCCGCTGGCCCTCAGGCATCAAAGACGGCGCCGAGTTCTCCATCCCCACCATGCAGTAAAGGGACAGACCTTGAGCATCGACCTGTACGGGCTGGACGACGACGAACGCGTGATCGCCGAGACAGCGGCCGCATTCGCCGAAAAGCGCCTTGCCCCAAACGCTCTGGAATGGGACTCCACCCACCACTTCCCCACCGACGTGCTCCGCGAAGCCGCCGAGTTGGGCATGGCGGCCATCTATTGTTCCGAGGACGTCGGCGGTAGCGGCCTACGCCGATTGGACGGGGTACGGATCTTCGAGCAGTTGGCCACCGCCGACCCGACGATCGCCGCGTTCATGTCCATCCACAACATGTGCGCCTGGATGGTGGACCGATACGGCACCGCCGAACAGCGCAAGGCCTGGCTGCCCAAGCTGTCGTCGATGGAGGCCATCGCCAGTTACTGCCTGACCGAGCCCGGAGCCGGCAGCGACGCTGCGGCCTTGCGCACCAAGGCCGTTCGGGACGGCGATCACTACGTGCTCGACGGCGTCAAACAGTTCATCTCCGGCGCAGGGGCATCCGACGTCTACATCGTCATGGCCCGCACCGGCGCCGCAGGGCCCAAGGGCATCTCGGCATTCATCGTCGAAAAAGGCACGCCCGGCATGACTTTCGGTGCCGCGGAGGAGAAGATGGGCTGGCACGCCCAACCCACCGCGCAGGTGATCCTGGACGGCGTCCGACTGCCGGCCGAGGCCATGCTCGGCGGTCCCGACGGTGCAGGCACCGGATTCTCCATTGCCATGAACGGCCTCAACGGGGGCCGGATCAACATCGCCGCGTGCTCACTGGGCGGGGCGCAGGCGGCGTACGACAAGACGCTGGCATACCTGGCCTCACGTGAGGCATTCGGTTCGGCGTTGATCGACGAACCCACCATCCGGTTCACCCTCGCCGACATGGCCACCGCACTGGAGACCTCACGAAACATGTTGTGGCGCGCGGCAACTGCGCTGGACAACGGGCACCCGAACAAGGTCGAACTGTGCGCCATGGCCAAGCGCTATGTCACCGATTCCTGCTACACGGTGGCCGACCAGGCCCTGCAACTGCACGGCGGCTACGGCTATCTGCGCGAGTACGGATTGGAAAAGATCGTCCGCGATCTTCGGGTGCACCGCATCCTTGAGGGGACCAACGAAATCATGCGCGTAGTTGTCGGCCGCGCTGCTGCTACTGCCGCCAAGACGGCATAGCTCCAAGGAAGGACATCGATGACGACAATCGCGTTCCTGGGTCTGGGCCACATGGGCGGACCGATGGCGGCCAACCTGATCGCCGCCGGATACACCCTGCACGGCTTCGACCCGGTACCCGCCGCGGCCGAGGCCGCCAAAGCCAACGGCGCGACGCTGTTCGCCACCGGCGCCCAAGCGGTCACCGACGCCGACGTCGTCATCACCATGCTGCCCAACGGTGAACTGGTGGCCCGCTGTTACGCCGAGATCCTGCCCGCCGCAAAAGCCGACGCCCTGCTGATCGACTCGTCGACCATCTCCGTCGACGACGCCCGCGCCGTACACCAACTCGCCGCCGAACACGGCCACGCCCAACTCGACGCCCCGGTGTCCGGCGGAGTCAAAGGCGCGGCGGCCGCAACGCTGGCCTTCATGGTCGGCGGCCCCGCCGACGCCGTCGACCGCGCTCGCCCGATCCTGGAGCCGATGGCCGGCAAGATCATCCACTGCGGAGACTCCGGCGCCGGCCAAGCCGCCAAGGTCTGCAACAACATGGTGCTCGCGGTGCAGCAGATCGCCATCGGTGAAGCCTTCGTACTCGCGGAAAAACTGGGCCTGGCCGCGCAATCGCTGTTCGACGTCATCACCGGAGCGACCGGGAACTGCTGGGCGGTGCAGACCAACTGCCCGGTCCCCGGACCGGTACCCACCTCACCGGCCAACAACGACTTCAAACCCGGATTTGCCACCGCCCTGATGAACAAAGACCTGCACCTGGCCATGGCCGCGGTGAATTCAACCGGGTCGTCGGCCCCACTGGGCACCCACGCGGCCCAAATCTACGAAAAATTCGCCACCGAGCACGCCGACCAAGACTTCAGCGCAGTAATTAACGAGCTCCGAGCGGATTAGCTGTAACGTTCGCCCACGTCGACGCGGTATTCCTTATGGTCCTGTGACATCGCACGCATTTGCACATAGGATGACCCCGTTGCCCAGGGAGGATTCGTACCGTATGACTTTCAACAACTTCGCCAAGAGCGCTGCCGCCTCGACAACTGCTCTCGCGGTGTCGTTGTTCGGTGCAGGCGTGGCATTCGCTTCGCCTGAGACGGACACCCACTCGGGTTCCGACACTGAGTCGGTCTCGAACAACAACAGTGGTGGCAACACCGCCCGGAACAACAACAACAACTTGAACTGGGGCGACGACTGGAGCCTGGGCGGCTTCCCCCCGATCAACCTGTCCTCGATGCCCGCGCCCGAGGCTGACCTGTCGGTGCCGCTGTCCGTGGGCTTGCCGGGCCTCGGCCTGCCCTCGATCTGGCCGTCGGTGAACGTCAACCTCGGCGGCATCCTGAGTGGCATCGGCGCCGCCGCGGCAACCTCGACGGTCACCGGCCTGTCGTCCGTGGCCAACGCCGCCGCCAAGCCGACCGCCGCGGCAGCAGCGGCCAGCACCGGTACCGCCGTCGAGACGGTGTCCGACGTGGCCAAGCTGTCCTCGCTTGCGGCCGCCCCGAGCGTGGGCGCCGCCACTGGCGCAAGCAAGGCCGCCGGCGCGGTCGCCACCTCGGCCGTCGACCTCACCAAGATCGCCAACCCGGCCGCGGGCGTCGCCAATTCCGCCGGCAGCGCCGTGACCGATGTGGCAAAGATCGCCGCGCCTGTCGCCGCTGTGCCGAAGGTGCCCGCCCCCGACCTGTTCGGCGGTATGGGTGACCTGACCAAGGTCCCTGCCGTCGCCGCACCGAAGGTGTCCGCACCGGACCTGAGCGGGCTGACGCCCAAGTCGTCTCCCAACGTCGGCGGACTCACGCCCAAGGCACCCGATCTCAGCGGCCTGACCCCCAAGGCACCTGACCTGAGCGGCCTGACCCCCAAAGCTCCGGACCTGAGCGGCCTGACGCCGAAGGCCCCCGACCTGAGTGGGCTCACCCCGAAGGCGACTGACCTGGGCGCGCTGGCCGGGGCGGCCCCCAAGATCGCCGCCCCTGATCTGGGCAGCATCGCCAAGGCCCCGAGCCTGGGCGCACCGCAGCTGCCGAAGTTCGCCGCGCCGCAGATGCCGGACTTCACCAAGCTGCCGAACCTCGGTGCGGGCCTGCAGGCACCGAAGATGCCCGACCTGGGCCTTCCGGATCTGACCAAGCTCCCCAGCCCCCAGATCGGGCTGCCCAAGCCGCCGCCGATCGGGCTGCCCAAGCCGCCGCAGATCGGCCTACCCAAGATCGGACTGCCGCAGATCGGGCTACCCAAGATCGGTGCGCCACACCTGTGGCCGTTCTTCTGAGCCGGTACTAAAAAGGACTAGTTTGAAGACTGGTGGTCAGCCTCGGGCTGACCACCAGTTTTTGTGTAGGCGCTCGCAGCCGGAAGCCAGCAGTCCGTCGTAGTCGTCGCGTACCTGCACGGCGCCGTCGTAGTCGTCACCGGCCAGATAGCTGGTGGTCACCACCATGGTCGCCAGCTTGGCGGCGCGCGCAGCGGCGAATCCGCGAGTCCCTCCGACCACGGCGAGCGCACTCTCAGGGCCGACGCCCAGCTCCCACAGGGTGTGGCCGAACAGATCGGGCTCTCGGGTCGGCCGCGGCAGTTCGTCGGGAGTCACCACCAGCTCGGCGATCCCGTCACCGAGCAGTTGCCGCACCAGCGGCTCCACCCAGCGCCCGGTGCCGCTGCTGACCACGGCCACCCGCACACCGTCGCCGAACAGGCTGGTTGCCAAGTCGCCCAACCCCGGCCGGGGAGTGACGTCGCCGTCCAGCACCAACGTTTCGAACAAGTCGGTCTTGGTGCGGTACACGTGTGCGGCGATCTCGGTGCTGACGCGCCCGAAACCGCGCCGACGCAAGGCCGAAGCGATCCGCCGGCCTTCGTCGCCGATGCGTCCCAGCCGGGTGTACTCCTGAACCCCCCACACGATGTCCAGGCCATGCGCGGCGAAGGCAGCGTTGAACGCGGCGCGATGGCCGTCGCGCTCGATGTCGGCAAGCGCGCCGTCCAAGTCGAAAATCACTGCACTCAGCGGCTCGACCACGGCATGAGCCGGGCGCGCGACGTCCCACCAGAAGGTGCGGTCCTCACAGTTAGCCGACATGCTTACATGGTGGCGTACCTCACACCGGGTGGTCCTCCCCCAATTGGGGGATTCGGCAGGCCAACTTGGTCCCGAGTCTTCAGCCGCCACGCAGAGCCACGACCTTAAGGTGATGCCATGACGGCGGACCCCGGTGGCAATGCGGCAGCACCGGTGCGGCTGATCCTGGTCGACGACCACGAGATGGTCATCGAAGGGCTCAAAGCGATGCTGGCCGCATTCAGCAATCGGGTGCAGGTGGTCGGGCAGGCCGTCGGTGCCGAGCGCGCGGTCGCGGTGGTCGACGAACTGCAACCCGACATCGTGCTGTGCGACGTGCGGATGCAGGGCGCCAGCGGACTGGATCTGTGTCGTGATCTGCGCGATCGCGACCCGGGCCGCAAGGTGGTCATGCTGTCGGTGTACGACGACGAGCAGTACCTCTACCAAGCGCTGCGAGTCGGGGCGGCGGGCTATCTGCTCAAGAGCATCAGCAGCGACGACCTGGTGCGCCAACTCGAGCTGGTGCACGGCGGCGCGACCGCGATCGACCCCGGTATGGCAGCCCGGGCCGCCGACACCGCCGCGCGCATGCAACGCGACGAGTTCTGGCCCGGCGCCCGTCAAGGCCTGACCCAACGCGAGAGCGAGATCCTCTCGTTCCTGGTCAGCGGCATATCCAACCGCGGTATCGCCACCCGGCTGGTGATCGGCGAAGAGACGGTCAAAAGCCATTTGCGGTCGATCTATCGCAAACTCGGCGTCAACGACCGGGCCGGGGCGGTCGCCACCGCGCTGCGGGAAGGCATCTACCAATGAGCACGCCCCAATCTGGCAACGACATCCTCACCGCCGATCGCGAATTGGCACTGCTGCGCGAACTGATCCAGGCCGCCTCGCGTGGCCCCGGCGTGGAGCCCCTCGCTGCAGCCGCCGCGCGAATGATCACGGCCGCCACCGGCACCGACGTCTGTTTCGTGCACGTGCTCGACGACACCGAACGCTCGCTGACCCTGACCGGGGCCACCCCGCCGTTCGACCAGGAGGTCGGCAAGATCCGGTTGCCGCTGGGCGAAGGCGTGTCAGGGTGGGTGGCCAGCCACCGCGCGCCCGTGGTGATCAGCCAGGACAAGGAAGCCGACCCGCGGTACCGGCCGTTCGAGTCGCTGCGCGGTAGCGATTTCGCCTCGATGGTGTCGGTACCCATGGAAACTGATCCGGGCGGACTGGTCGGTGTGCTCAACGTGCACACCGTCGCACGGCGCGAATTCACTGCCCGCGACGTCGAACTGCTGCTGGTGATCGGCCGGCTGATCGCCGGGGCAATGCACCAGGCCAGGCTGCACCGCCAGGTGGTGGCCCGCGAACGCGCACACGAGAACTTCGTCGAGCAGGTGATCCAGGCCCAGGAGATCGAACGCCGACGGCTGGCCGGCGACATCCACGACGGCATCTCGCAGCGCCTGGTGACCCTGTCCTATCGGCTGGACGCGGCCAGCCGCGCCGTGGGTTCGGATCCCGCAATCGTGGCCGAGCAGCTCACGCTGGCTCGCGAGCTGGTGGACCTGACGCTCGGCGAAGCCCGGGCCGCGATCAGCGGCCTGCGACCGCCGGTGCTCGACGACCTTGGACTGGCCGGTGGACTGGCCAGCCTGGCGCGCTCGATCGGCCAGCTCGACGTCGACGTGGAACTGGCTGACGTCCGGCTGCCGGACCACATCGAACTGGCGCTGTACCGGATCGCCCAGGAATGCCTGCAGAACGTCATCAAGCACGCCCAGGCCAGCAACGCGCGCCTGACCTTCACCGCGGACGGCGAACGGGCGAAGCTCGAAATCATCGACAACGGTGTCGGCTTCGACACCTTCGAACATCCACTCGGCGCCGACGAAATGGGCGGCTACGGGCTGCTGTCGATGGCCGAACGGGCCGAGATCGTCGGCGGGCGGCTGAACATCCGATCCCGGCCCGGCTCGGGCACCATCGTCACCGCAACCATCCCGCTACCGTCGGCGGGCTGAACAGCAGACGTTGCTAGATTTGCGACACCAGTTACGACTCGCCAGCTTATTGCTGGTTTGACATCACAATCCAGATGGCCGACGATTAGCTCGGACTGGGGGTGTTGGTGCTCACACACAGAGCGAACGTCATCATCGGCGTTGCCGCGACCGCATTCGTTGCGTTTGCGTATTGGCGACTCGCCGACGCGGACGCCGGTGCCCCCGCCAGCCCACCGTTCATCGACGGGTTCGCACTGGCGGCGTTCAGCGTGTTCGCCTGCCTGTCCACCACAGCCGCGGCTCGGGTCTCGCTGGGCAGCCGGCGTAGGTCCTGGGCGGCATTGGCCGTCGGGGTGGCCGGATGGGTAGTCGGCAACCTGATCTGGCTGTACTTCGGCGTGGTGTTCGCCGGCGGACCGCCGTTCCCCTCGATCGCCGACGCCGGATTTCTGCTGTTGCCGGTCGCGGTGGTGTTCGCCGCCCTCAGTGAGGTGAGCGCGAGCCGGATCTCGGCACTGCGTCCCGTCCTCGACGGGGTGATCATCGCTGCCGCGCTCTTTTTGGTGTCGTGGGTGCTCGTCCTGCGGGATGCGTTCATGTCCGCGACATCCGGCCTGCTGGCAAATGCGGTCCAGGTGGCGTTCCCGATCTCCGACGTCGTGATGGTCACCATGACCCTGGTAGCCCTCAGCGCCGCCCCGGTCGGCGGCCGCCGCGCGATCGGACTGGTCGGCGTGGGGCTGACCGCCATCGCGCTGGCCGACAGCGCCTGGATCTACACCCGAACCCAGGGTGGCTCGGTAAATGCGGGCATCGTCATCGGCTGGACGGCCGGAATGCTCATCATCGGCGTCGGCGGGTTGATCGACGCGAGCCGCCGACCACCCCCCGTCCTACAGAACCAGCAGAACCTGCACCGGCCGGTGTCCGAGCGGCTGCTCTGGCTGCCGTGCACGCCGGTGGTGCTGGCCGTTGCCGTCGGGTTCGTCTCCCTCTGGCCGGTCCCCGGCGCCGCACCGATCCTGATATCCGCCGCGGTACTGGTCCTGGCAGCACTGGCCCGGCAATTCGTCGTGCTCATCGACAATCGGCGTCTGATGCGGACCGTGGCAGAGCAAGCCAGACGCGATCCGCTGACCGGGCTGGGCAACCGGCTGTTGTTCAACGATCGGCTGGATTCGGCGATGAGGGCCCGCGAGAACGACGGCCTGCCGGTCGCTGTGCTGGCCCTGGATCTCGACGACTTCAAGATGGTCAACGACAACCTGGGCCATCCCAGTGGAGACGAGTTACTCGTCGAGGTTGCCAATCGACTCACCGGCAGTGTGCACGCCGGGCAGGCCGTGGCGCGGCTCGGCGGCGACGAGTTCGCGATCCTCATCCGGTCCGCGCCGTGTCGCCTCGAGGAGATTGCCCAGGACGTCATCGAGGCATTCGACGTGCCCTTCACCCTCAAGGGCGAAGAGGTGTTCATGCATCCGAGCGTCGGCCTGGCCATCGCCGACGACGACCTCGACGTTACGGCCGACGACCTGCTCCAGCGCGCGGATGTCGCGCTGTACGTCGCCAAACGCGCCGGAATCGGTGGAGTTCAGACCTTCAGCCCCGATATGCAGCAAGACACGGCGGTGGAGCCGGGGGAACGGTGGAGTGACAGCGGCCGGGTCCGATTGTCGGCCAGTAGTGGTCTGCAACTGCTGGGCCCGCTCCGCCGGGCCATCACGCACGGCGAGCTCAAACTGACCTATCAGCCCAAGGTATCCATGAGCACCGGCAAGACCGTCGGGGTCGAGGCCTTGATGCGCTGGCCCCACCCGCAGCTCGGCCTGCTGACTCCCGCGCATTTCCTGCCGTTGGTCCGGCGCAACGGATTGATCGGGGCGGTCACCGACCTGGTGCTGCACCAAGCCGCCCGCGACGCCGCCGCCTGGTTCCAAGCCGGTCATCGCGATGTGCCCGTCGCGATCAATCTGTTCGCCCCGTCGCTGAGCGACATCACACTGGCCGACCGCATCGGATCGGTGCTGGCTGAACACGCCCTGCCGACCGACGCCCTGCTGGTCGAGATCACCGAGCACCTGTTGCTGGCCAACGTGAACCGGACACACGCGGTGATCAACCAGTTGCGCGAATCGGGCCTGCGGGTCTCGATCGACGACTTCGGCACGGGCTATTCGTCGATGAGCTATCTGCGTGACCTGCCGGTCGACGAACTCAAACTGGATCGCCAGTTCATCGCACCGATACTGCACAACCCCCGCGCTGCCGCGATCGTGCGCTCGGTGATCGACCTGACCCGTGCGCTGGACATCGTCAGCGTCGCCGAAGGCGTCGAGAACACCGCGACGGCCGAACGGCTCACCGCCTACGGTTGTGATGTCGCCCAGGGCTATTACTTCGCCAAACCGATGTTCGCCGATGAGTTGCGGGCACTGCTGAACACCCACGAGGCGCTGTGGCACCCGCGCGCTCGCGGCGAGACCACCGACCGTCTGACGCCGAGCCCGACCCCTCGCGGCTAGAAGTCGCCCGCGTGGTGGCGCATCGTCTCGATAGCGCCCACCAGTGCCGCAGATTCGGCGGAGGAAATCCCGATGTCGGCGAACACCTCTTTGTTCAGCGTCACCGTCGCGTCCTCGACGGTGGACCGGCCTAAAGACGTGAGCTGCACCAGTGTGGTGCGGCCATCGGTCGGATGTGGCACCCGCTCGACCAATCCGTCAGCCTCCAACCGCCGAATGGCGTGCGTGACGCTGGTGACGTGGACCTGCAGCCGGTCCGAGGCCTTGGTGATCGGCAACGCGCCGCTGCCGCTGAAGGCCAGCAGCCGCAACAATTCGTAGCGCGAGAAGCTCAGGTCATAGGGCCGCAGCGCATTCTCGACGCGGGCCAGCAGAATCTGGTGCGCCCGCATCACCGAGGTCACCGCGACCATGCCGTCGGCGACGTCGCCCCAACCGGAACGCTCCCAGTTGGACCGCGCCCGAGCTATCGGGTCACGAGATGCCGGCGAATCGGAAGCCACGCCTATTCATACCGCACCGGCACCATCAAGCCCGGGCAATCGTGGCCAGTACCGCCCGCGACGACTGCCGGTTGCCGATGCTCACCCGCACCCCACCGTCGGCATACCCGCGCACCCGCGGCCCGGCGTCGTCGAACACGGCGCGCCAGTCCCGCTGCCCGCCTGGCAGGTAGAGGAAGTTGGCGTGGCTGTCGGTGCAGTACGTCCCCATCGCCCGCAACCGGGCACTCAGGTACGACCGCTCGGTAGCGATCCGCGCAATGCGTTGCTGCAGTTGGTCTTCCGCATCGTAGGACGCTGCAACGCCGACCAAAGCAGTGATCCCCATCCCGAACGGCAGCTGCATGGCCCACAGCACACTCGCCAACGCCGGCGCGCAGAAGCCGTAGCCGATCCGCAGGCCTGCCAGCCCATACGCTTTCGAAAAAGTGCGCACCACAACAAGATTAGGAAACCGATGCACCAGCGCCGCGGCATCCACGCGCAACGCCGGCGCCAGGAATTCCACGTACGCCTCATCGAGGATCACCACGGTGTCCGACGGCACGCGGGCGAGAAAGCTTTCGACCTCGGCGATCGTTTCGATGGTGCCCGTCGGGTTGTGCGGACGGCACAGCACCACCACGCGTGCCCCGCTCGCCGCAGCAGCCATGGCGTCCAGGTCGTGATGACCACGCTGGTCCAGCGGCACGGTCACCGACCGCAGCCGGGCCATCGACGCGAAGATCGGATAGCCGTCGAACGTGGGGTCCGCCATCACCATCACGTCTCCGGGACTGGTCATCGCCTGTAGCACCTGCAGCACCACCCCGGTGGCACCGGTACCGAGAATCACCTGGTCATCGGCGACCCCGACCCGCTGCGCGATCAGTGTGCGCAGTCGCTCCGGCAAGAATTCCGGGTAGCGATTGATCGCGCCGATCGATTCGGTCAGCGCCGAGCGCACCGCGGGCAGTGGCGGGTACGGATTCTCGTTGAGCGACAAGGCCAATGGATCCGACGCGTCGGGCAGCGCGGCCACCGCATCGGGCAGCGCGCAGTCGGGCATCATCGTCCACCCCAGCGCACGGCGGCGGCGCCGGCGAAATCACCGGCGTGCGCGAAGGCCGCCATCATGACCACGTCGCCCTTGTTCAACTGGCCGTCGGTGATCGCCCGGTCCAGGTTCACCGGGATGCCTGCGGCGAACAGGTTGCCGCACTCGTCGAAGGTGTCGCGGTGTTTCGATTCGGGCAGCTCCAGCGCCTCCCGCCAGTTGCGCAGGAACACCCGGTTGGGCTGGTTGGTGACCAGCAGGTCGATGTCCTTGGCCGGCAATCCGATCCGATCACATACCGCATAAGCCACCTCGGGCACCTGCCGGTTGCCGCGGGCCAGCACCTTGGTGATCTTGCTTTCGGTGAAACCGATGCAGCCCTCTCCCTGGCCCGCCGCCCACCACTTGCGCGGCGGGTCGACAGCGATGGTCATGTCACCGGCGAATTCGCCATAGGTGCGGCACTCCACGTCCAGGATCGGTGAAATATCACTCACCGCAACCAGTCCCACCGCAGCACCGTCGCCGGGCACCGCAGCCTGGGCCTTGCGCCGGATGGTCGGCTGGTCGAAGATCTGCCCGGCCGAATTCTGTGCCACCGCGATCAGCGCGGTGCGGCCCTCACCGGAGGCCAGCAGTTGCCTGGCCAGCTTCAGGCCCAACACGAAGGCCGCACATCCTCCGTTGTGCAGATCGATGACCCAGTTCGGCTTCATACCAAGGCGATTCGCCATACCGCCGCCGCCACCGTAGAACGGCATGTCCGGCAACTGGGTGTGGGTGATCAGCACATCGACATCGGTCAACGCATCGTGGCCGTGCCGCTCGATGATTCCGGCAGCAGCGCGTTCCACCATGTCGATGGCGCTCTCGTCGGGTGCCACGTGGTGGCGGAACCTGGGCGCCCGGAACATCAGGTTGTCACGCAGCTCGTCGGTGTCGGCATACTGCGAGTAGTAATCGGCACCGACCGGCTCACCCGGCAGGTAGGTCGAAACATCGAGCAGGCTCACGTTCATCGAGATCTCACTTCATCCACGCCGGCTTGACCGGCAGTCCGTTGCGATGCCGGTACTCGGCAATCGCTTTGAGGTTGTCCAATTCCAATCGATGGCCGGCACCGAACATGTCCCAGAAATCACCCACCCAAACCGGACGCTGCTCGGGCGCCGTGTCGGGGTACGGATTGTCGTCGTAGAACGGGTGATGGCAATTGGTCCACAACACCACCGAGCCCGGCTTGTCCAGCACGATCTGAGCGT
This sequence comes from Mycobacterium sp. MAA66, assembly GCF_041261665.1. Lineage (NCBI taxonomy): Bacteria > Bacillati > Actinomycetota > Actinomycetes > Mycobacteriales > Mycobacteriaceae > Mycobacterium > Mycobacterium sp. MAA66. The sequence continues at coordinate 381,015 of NZ_JBGCCC010000002.1, forward strand.
CGACAACGCGCATCAGGTAGACCATCCACAGGTGCTTGCCCTGATCCCACGCGCAGTGATAGTCGACTGTCATCGACTCGCGATTTGCCACTGTGCGCGTGTAGATTTCGGTCTCCGACCCGAGCCGATCATAGGCCAGCCACAGATCCGGCTCGTCGGTCGCGGTGAACCCGCGCAGGCTATAGGTCCACTCCTCCAGACTGCGGGTATCGGCCAGATACTCGAACAATTCATCGGGTGGGCAGTCGATGTAGTCGTTGACGGTGCAGTACTCGCCGAATACCACGTCGTGGGGATACACCGAGCGCATCATCTCCATGATGATCGGGGTGGCCTTTTCACGCGGCGCGGTCTCGATGCGGACCACTCCGTCGAGGGGTTCGGTGATGTCGTCAAGCGCGGGCAGCGACATGTTCTGTGCTCTCTTTCTGATTTAGCCGTACGGTGTCGAGAAATGGTGCGAATGGCGGGATTTCATCGGCAGAGCATTCGATGCTGACCACCGACGGCCCGCCGGTGCCCAACGCATAGGCCAGTGCCGGGGCCAGCGAAGACAGTTCTGTGACGTCCACCGCATGCAGGCCCGAGAACATCGCGGCCAGCCCGGCACCCAGACGGCTCGGGGTGAACCGGTTGTAGCTGTACCGGTCGCCGTAGAACAACTGCTCGCGGGTGACGCACATGGCGTGCGCGTTGTTGTTGAACAGCACCAGCGTCAACGGCAGCTGATACTGGATCGCGGTATGCAATTCCATACCGTGCATGTAGAACGAGCCGTCGCCGGCCACCACGACCGTCCGTTGTCGGCCAGTACTTTTCGCGCGTGCGAAGCACATTCCTATACCGGCGCCGAAGCTGTATCCCATGCCGCCCATCCCGAGGGCCACCACGAACCGGCCACCGCGGCGCACCGGCAACTGATGGATCGCCGAGGCTCCGGTGTTACCCGCATCGACCACCACATCGGTACCGTCGGGCAGCATGTCGTCGAGCACGGCCATGGCGTCGCGGTACCGGACACCCGGCCCATCGTGGTCCGGCGGCTGCAGCTCGTACGCGGGCTCGGGTTCGAGCACCCGCAGACCGTGCGGCCTGCCCGAACCGGACAGTGATCGCGTCAGGGCCGCGAGCGACGCCTTCAAGTTCGTCGAATGTAAGTGCGCGGCAGGCACATACGGCTGTGCCGAACCGACGGACAGCGTCTGCACCTCGCCCAGCGCATCGTCGAGCCCGCCCCGGGCGGTCACCGATAACCGGGTGCCGACCAGCAGGCATACCGCACTGCGCGATACCGCGTCGGCCACCCGCGGGTGTCCCATCACGCCCGTCACGCCCAACCAAGACGAATGCCCAAGCCCCGGCGATCCACTGACATCCTTGGCGTCGGGTACCGTGGCGACCCAGGCCCGCAGGGTGGCGCGGAGCTCTTCGAGTTCAGCCCGGGCGTCGTCGCGGGCCACCTGCTCACCGGCGATGATGGTCACCGGCCCCAGCGCCCGGCGCAGCGCCTCGGCGATCGAAGTGGGATCGGCAATCTGCGAATCATCTTGGCTATCAATAGATTCAGTACGTTCAATGAGCCCCTGCTGGACATCTTTGGGCAGCAGGAGCACCGCCGGGCCGCCGGTGCGGGCGGCAGCCAGCGCCTCGCGCAGTGCCACACCGATGTCTTGCGGGTGCACCACTCGGCGGCAGTACACCGACACCGCCGAGAACAAGGCGTGGGCGTCCAGCGCTCCACCGCGACCACTGGTGTCCTGGAAACTTCCGCGGCCGTCCATTCCGGTCGGCGGCTGCCCGACCAACGCCAGCACGGGGACTCGGCTTGTCAGCGACTCCCCAAGTCCGGCAACAAGATTCAAGCTACCGCCACCGGATGTGGCGACCATCACACCAACTCCGCCCCCGGCCCGGCTGTAGCCGTCGGCCATGGTCGCAGCCGAGAATTCATGCTTGGCCAATATCGCGCTCAGCCCGTCGCAGTCGAATGCCGCGTCGAAGAGGTCCTCGATATTGGCGCCGTCGACCCCGAAGATGTGCTCGATCCCGGATGCCGCCAGGTGCTCGACGATGTGGTCGACCACCCGATACGTGCCGGCCATCTGCCACCTGCTTTCGCTCGTCCACTTCGGGTTACCCGCGGGTATACCAATGAAACGAAGGCGACCGGTGAACGGTTCAATGCAGGCGAAAGATTTACAGGTTGCGCTCCAGCAGAACTTTGCCCGTGTCAGCGGAAACCAGTTGCACCGCAGCGATTTTCTCCACCGGCAACGGGGTGTTTCCGCTGGGCAGCGCCGTCGCTCCGGACATGCCGAGCCAGGTGGCGACCTGATTTCGGGTGCCGTCGCGGCCCACCACGACCATACCCAGGTTGCTCGGCGGTGCGGCCGGACCGCTGGACCAGTCACCGTAACTGCACGCCATGTCGATACGAGTGCCCCAGCTGTAGCCGGTCATCGCGATGGTGGCGTTGAACGGAGTGGGCGCGACATGGCTCATCGGCAGCTGTTGCGCCTGGGTCTCGGTGGTGCCCGCCCCGAATATCTCGGGTTGCACGACAGCGACGGCGCCAACGGCCAGCACCGCAGCGGCGACGCCTACCGCAGCCGAGGTCAGCAACCGCGACCGGCGACGGCGCCAACGCACCTTGGCCAGCACCGATTCCAGAACCTCCGGGCGAAGCGGTGGCTCGGCCTGCACAGCGGCAGCGCCGGGCAACTCATCAGCAGTGAGCAGTCCCAGCAGGGCCGGCATGCCACTGAGCTCGGCCACTGCCGCCCGGCACCGGTCACAGGTCTGCAGATGAGCCTCGTATTCGCGGTGCTCATCAGGCGACAGCGCGCCCAAGGTGTACGCGGCATCCCAGGTTTCGTACGGGTCGTCGCCCAAGGGCCCGACGGACTTCAGATGCGAGGTCATCGAGTCACCCCCATTTCCTGCAGATTCAGACGCAGGGACCGGACCGCGTAGTGCAGTCTGGATTTCACTGTGCCCTCGGCGATCTCAAGTTCGGTCGCGATCTGGGCAACGCTCAGGCCCCGGTAGTAAGCCCGTTCGACCACCGCGCGGTGGTCAGTGGACAGTTGGCTCAGCGCCGCGCCGAGCAGCATCTTGTCCAGCGTGTTGTCCACCTGGTCCGGCGTGGCCCGTTCGGCCACGGACTCGGTGTCCGCGGTGGTGGTTTCGTGCCGACGGCGGGCACTGCGTTGTTCGTCGATGATCAGATTGCGCGCCACAGTGAACAGCCAGGCCCGCACCGACCGTTCTGTATCGGCCGTGACGTCGGGATGACTCCAAGCCCGCACCAATGTTTCCTGCACGATGTCCTCCGAGCGTGCCGGATCGCCGGTCAGCCGCAACGCGTAGCGCCACAATGCTTGAGCGTGTTCGTCGTAGAGAACCCGCATCATGGCGGCCTCCGGATCGCTCATCCACTAAACCTCCGCCGTAGACACGAGGTAGACAGTGATCCGGTTCACACAGTCAGGGCAGCGTCAGGATCCTGGGCCCGTCCGCGGTGACCGCGACGGTGTGTTCCCAATGTGCTGCACGCGACCCGTCAGTGGTGACGACCGTCCACTCGTCGTCCAGTATGACGGTCTTGGTGGTCCCCAGGGTCAGCATCGGCTCGATGGCCAGCACGGACCCGACCTCCAGGTATGGTCCGCGTCCGGGTGATCCCTCGTTGGGCAGGAACGGGTCCATGTGCATCTCGCGGCCGATCCCGTGACCGCCGTAGTTGGCCACGATGCCGAACTTCCGGCCGTAGCGAGCCTCGGCGGCGTGGGTGCCCTTGGCGATGGCGTGTGAGACGTCAGTGAGGCGGTTCCCCGGCAGCATGGCGGCGATGCCCGCCTCCATCGATTCCCGGGTGGCGTCGGACAGTTTCTGGTCGGCGTCGATCAGCTGGCCGACCCCGAAGGTGACCGCCGAGTCGCCGTGCCAACCGTCGAGGATCGCGCCGCAATCGATGGAGACCAGATCGCCGTCGACGAGCAGCTCGTCGGCGGTCGGGATGCCATGCACGACCCGGTCGTTGACCGACGCGCAGATGGTCGCCGGAAAACCGTGATAGCCCAGGAAGGACGGGATGCCGCCGCCGTCCCGGATCACCGATTCGGCGATGTTGTCCAGGTCAAGAGTCGACATTCCGGGAGCCGCGGCGGTCCGGACGGCGGCCAGGGCGGCGGCAACCAGGGCGCCGGCAGCGGCCATCGAGTCGAGCTCGGCGGCAGTGCGCGAAGGAACGACCTTACGTCGGCCGGGCAGCCCGATCACTACTGGCCGAGGGCCTGCAAGGCGCGGGCAAACACCTCGTCGAGGCTGCCGATCGCATCGACCGACTTCAACTCGTCGTGGTAGTAGTCCAGCAACGGAGCGGTCTCATCGCGGTACACCTTCATCCGGTTGAGGATGACCTCTTCGGTGTCGTCGGCGCGACCGCGGCTCTTGAGCCGGGTCAGCAGTTCGGATTCGGAGACCCGGAACTCGAGCACTGCGTCCAGCTTGAGGTTGCGCTTGGCCAGCATTTCCTTGAGTGCCTCGGCCTGCTCCACCGACCGCGGGAAGCCGTCGAGGATGAATCCACCTGCTACGTCGGCATCGCCCAGCCGGTCATCGACCAGCGCATTGGTCAGCTCGGCCGGGACCAGATCACCGGCGTCGAGGTACTTCTTGGCTTCCACACCGAGCGGGGTGCCGCCCGCGATGTTGCTGCGGAACAGATCGCCGGTGGAGATCTGAGGAATGCCGAACTTCTCGGCGATCTTCTCGGCCTGCGTGCCCTTGCCCGCCCCCGGCGGTCCCAGCAGAACCATTCTCACTTGAGGAACCCTTCGTAGTTGCGCTGCATGAGCTGGCTCTCGATCTGTTTGACCGTATCCAGACCCACTCCGATCATGATCAGCACCGCGGTACCGCCGAATGGCAGGTTCTGTACCCCGCCGGAGCTGCCCATTCCCAGGAACACGTTGGGGAGCACCGCGATCACACCCAGGTAGATCGAGCCGGGCAGGGTGATCCGGCTCAGGACATACCGGAGGTAGTCGGCGGTCGGTTTACCCGGTCGAATACCCGGGATGAACCCACCGAACTTCTTCATCTCGTCTGCGCGCTCATCGGGGTTGAACGTGATCGATACATAGAAGTAGGTGAAGAAGATGATCAGACCGAAGTAGATGGCGATGTAGGCCGGGTTGCTCGGGTCGGTGAGGTAGCTACCGACGAACCGGTCCCACTTGTTGTTGCTCGGTTTTCCGCCCTCGACCAGCTGGGTGATCAAGTGCGGGATGTAGATCAGCGACGAGGCGAAGATGACTGGGATGACGCCCGCCTGGTTCACCTTCAACGGCAGATAGGTCGAGGTACCGCCATACATCCGTCGGCCCACCATGCGCTTGGCGTACTGCACCGGGATACGGCGCTGGCCCTGCTCGACGAACACGACGCCGATGATGATGATGAGCGCCGACGCGCAGACCGCGGCGAACACCAGGCCACCACGGCTCTGCAGGATGGACTGGCCCTCGGCCGGGATCCGGGCGGCGATGCCGGCGAAGATCAGCAGCGACATGCCGTTGCCGATACCGCGCTCGGTGATCAGCTCGCCCATCCACATGACCAACGCGGCACCGGCCGTCATCACCAGCACGATCACGATCAGCGTGAAGATGGCCGAATCCTCGAGGATCGGCGACTGGCACGACGGGAACAGTGCACCGTTGGCGGCCAGGGCGACGATCGAGGTGCCCTGCAGCACGGCCAGGGCGACGGCGAGATAACGCGTGTACTGCGTCATCTTCGACTGGCCGGCCTGGCCTTCTTTACGCAGCTGTTCGAACCGCGGGATGACGACGGTCAGCAGCTGCACGATGATGCTCGCGGTGATGTACGGCATGATGCCGACCGCGAACACGGTCAGTTTCAACAGCGCGCCACCGGAGAACAGGTTGATGAGCGAGTAGACCTGAGCCGAATCAGAGCCCGACGCTTCGGTGATGCACTTCTGCACGTTCTGGAAGTTCACCCCTGGCGACGGCAGCGATGCGCCGACCCGATACATGACCACAAGTCCAATCGTGAAGAGGATCTTGCGTCTAAGATCGGCCGTCCGCAACGACGAAATGAAAGCCGAAAGCACTCTTCCTCCTGCGCAGCCGAGCTCGGGGTCGCGGCGTGCCGATGGGGCTGGTCAAGTCCAGCGTGTGGTTACGTCGTACGCGGTCAGCGGCAGGGTCCGTGGCCTGCACCGTCGCGTCGTCAAATCAGTCTCCGAGAATAACAGTTGACCCCCGCTGGTCCTGCATCCGCTTCGCCCGGACCGTTCATTCAGATTTGAGGCGTACAGTCGGCCACGAGTTGTTACACAAGCTAACTACCTGTGGATTATGGGGAACCGACATGCCTCGCACCGATAACGACACCTGGGATCTGGCCTCCAGCGTGGGCGCCACCGCCACCATGGTCGCAGCCGCTCGTGCCGTCGCGACCAAAGCAGAAGATCCGATCATCGACGACCCGTTCGCCGCTCCCCTGGTGCGCGCCGTCGGCGTCGAGTTCTTCACCAAACTGGTCGACGGCACCACCAATTTCGAACAACTCGCCGCCGACGGGTCCGGGATGGCCCAGTTCGCCAACGGCATGGCCGCCCGCACCCGGTTCTTCGATGACTTCTTCCACGACGCCGGCGCCGCCGGGATCCGCCAGGCCGTGATCCTGGCCTCCGGTTTGGATTCCCGGGCCTACCGGCTGTCCTGGCCGGCCGGCACCATCGTCTACGAGATCGACCAGCCCGAGGTGCTCGAATTCAAGGCCCGGGCCCTGGCCCACCTGGGCGCCGCGCCGACCACCGGCCGCCGCACGGTGCCGATCGACCTCCGCGACGACTGGCCGGCCGCGCTGCGGGCCGCAGGTTTCGACGCCGGCCAGCCGACCGCCTGGATCGCCGAGGGACTGTTCGGCTACCTGCCGCCCGAGGCCCAAGACCGCCTGCTGGATCAGGCTTCCGAGCTCAGTGCACCCGGCAGCTGGTTCGGCGCCGAAGGCGTGCCGGCCGTACAGGCCGCGGACCAGGACAAGGCACGCGAACGTATGAAGGCGATGTCGGACAGCTGGCAGCAGCACGGTTTCGACCTGGACTTCACCGAATTGGTCTACCTGGGAGAGCGCGCCGACGTCACGACCTATCTGCAGGGCCACGACTGGCAGACCACCGCTGTCAGCGCCAATGACCTGCTGGTCCGCAACGGCCTGCCACCCATTGAGATCGATTCGGACAGTGATGACCAGGCCACTTTCGGCGTGGTCGCCTACATCACCGCGAAGAAGTAGAAGGACAGGAGCGTTCGATGGCACGTACCGATACCGACACCTGGGACCTGGCCTCCAGCGTCGGGGCCACCGCCACCATGGTGGCCGCCGCCCGTGCGCTGGCCAGCCGGGAAGCCGAACCGCTGATCCACGACCCGTACGCCGATCCGCTGGTGCGAGCCGTGGGCGTGGAGTTCTTCGTCAAACTGCTCGACGGTGAGATCGAGATCGACGGTGACGTCGGCGACGTGGCCACGATGATGACCTCGATGATGGCCGTGCGCACCAAGTTCTTCGACGATTTCTTTGTCGACGCGACCGCCTCGGGCATCCGCCAAGCCGTCATTCTGGCCTCCGGCCTGGATTCGCGGGCCTACCGGCTGTCCTGGCCGGCCGGCACCGTCGTCTACGAGATCGACCAGCCCGAGGTGATCGGCGCCAAGACTGCGACCATGACACAGATCGGGGCCTCCCCGACCTGCGAACGGCGCACGGTGGCGATCGATCTGCGTGAGGACTGGCCGGCCGCACTGAAGGGCGCCGGCTTCGATCCGTCGGCGCCGACGGCGTGGAGCGCCGAAGGACTGCTGATCTATCTGCCGTCGGAAGCCCAGGACAAGCTGTTCGACAACATCAACACGCTGTCCGCGCCGGGCAGCCGGCTGGCGACCGAATACCACACCGACCACGGAGCGGCGATGCGGCAGCGCAGCGAGTCGATGAGTGACCGGTGGCGGGAGAACGGCCTGGATCTGAACCTCTCGGACCTCTGGTACCAGGGCGAACGCAACTCGGTGGTCGACTACCTCGACGGCCACGGATGGCAGAGCACCTCCCGACCGCGGCCCGAGATATTCGCCGAGTACGGCCGCACCTTCCCCGATACCGAAGACAACCTGGCACTGCGCAATTCGCTTGCCGTGACCGCCACCAAGAACTAAGGAGCTGCAGAACATGGCACGTACAGACGGCGATTCCTGGGACCTGGCCTCCAGCGTCGGCGCCACCGCCACCATGGTGGCGGGGCAGCGCGCTCTGGCCCACCGTGAGCAGTTGATCGACGATCCATTCGCCGAGCCGCTGGTGCGGGCCGTCGGCCTGGACTTTTTCACCAAGGCCCTGGACGGCGAGCTCAAACTCGAAGACGTCGACCCGAATTTCACCCCGCGCCGCGCCGCCGAGGGCATGACGGTACGGACCCGGTTCTTCGACCAGGTGTTCACCGATGCCGCGGCCGCCGGGGTCCGGCAGGCGGTCATCCTGGCTGCGGGACTGGACGCCCGGGCTTACCGGTTGCCCTGGCCGGCCGGCACCGTCGTCTACGAGATCGACCAGCCCGAGGTCATCGCGTTCAAGACCCAGACGCTGACCGAGTTGGGCGCCGCCCCGACCACAGACCGCCGCGCGGTATCGATCGACCTGCGCGAGGACTGGGTCACGGCGTTGAAGGACAACGGTTTTGACCCGTCGGCACCGACCGCCTGGATCGCCGAGGGCCTGTTGATCTATCTGCCGCCCGAAGCACAGGACAAGCTGTTCGACAACATCACCGCGCTGTCGGCGCCGGGCAGCTTCGTGGCCTGCGAGCAGATCGGCGACATGTCCACTTTCGACGACGACAGGCACAAGTTGATGAGCGAGCGGATGAAAGCGCTCGGCTCGAACATCGAGATGACCGACCTGATCTATCAGGGCGATCGCAATCACGTAGTCGACTACCTGGACGGCCACGGCTGGGACGTCACCGCGATCTCGATGGCAGATGCCTACGCCGCCAACGCTTTCGAGTTTCCCGACGACGAAATGTCACGGGCCTTCGGCGACCTCAAATACGTCCGTGCGGTACTGACTCAGCAGCGGTGATGGCGGGCTCGTCGAAGAGCGACGTCATCTGGTGTTTTATCTGTTCGCACGGCTGAAATGAGGCGGTATGGCACGGGTTGACGGCGACAGCTGGGATCTGGCATCGAGCGTCGGCGCGACCGCCACGCTGGTGGCAGCGGGGCGGGCCATCGCCAGCACGGCGCCGCACGGGTTGATCAACGACCCGTTTGCGGCGCCGCTGGTACGGGCAGTGGGGATCGACGCATTCACCAAGATGGTCGACGGTGAATTGACCTTGGAGACCATCGAGTCATTCGCCCCGGACGCCGCCGAGCGGGCACGCGCCAACATCGATGAGATGGCCGTGCGCACCAAGTTCTTCGACGACTTCTTCGTGACGTCCACCGATGGCGGTATCAGGCAGGCGGTCATCCTGGCATCCGGACTGGACGCTCGCGCCTACCGGTTGCCCTGGCCGGCCGGCACCGTCGTCTACGAGATCGACCAGCCCGAGGTCATCGCGTTCAAGACCCAGACACTGACCGAGTTGGGCGCCGCCCCGACCACAGACCGCCGCACGGTATCGATCGACCTGCGCGAGGACTGGGTCACGGCGTTGAAGGACAACGGTTTTGACCCCTCGGCACCGACCGCCTGGATCGCCGAGGGCCTGTTGATCTATCTGCCGCCCGAAGCACAGGACAAGCTGTTCGACAACATCGACGACCTCAGCGCGCCCGGCAGCACCCTGGCTACCGAATTCGTGCCCGGGCTCAAGGATTTCGACCCGGACAAGGCGCGAGCCGCGGCGGCCGGATTCAGCCAGATCGGGTTGAACATCGACATGCCGTCGCTGATCTACCACGGCGAACGGCACTCGGCCACCGACTATCTGGCCGACAAAGGCTGGCAGATGACCGGCATCGCCCGGTCGGATCTGTTCGCCCGGTACGGCCTAGCGGTACCGCATATGCGCGATCAGGATCCGATGGGCGAAATCGTCTACATCAGCGGCACTTTGGGCTGACCGGCCGGCGGCGGCTAACTCGTCCGGTCAGAAACGGTGGTCACCCAACCAGAGCGCGCTGACCCCGTTCACCGAGCGCTCGACCTGGCCGAGTGCGCCGGCCAACGAGCGACCCAACAGTGCCGCCACCGCGTCGGGCAACGATGCGGCGGCGGGCTGCGACGAGGACTTGGGCCGCAGGTAGTCCAGCAGGGACGAGCCCGGGTAGTTGACCAGCTTGACCGAGGTGTCCGCATCCAGGCCGGCCAACACCTTGGCCCTGCGCACCGCTGTACGCAGTCCGCCGAGTTCGTCGACCAGCCCGTGTTCCTTGGCGTCGGCACCGGTCCACACCCGTCCGCGGGCCACCTGGTCGACGGCATCCGCGGTCATCTTCCGGCCCTGCGCGGCCCGGTGCACAAAGTCGGTGTAGAACAGGTCGGCCTCGGCCACCACATGGGCGTGCTGGGCCTCGGTGAATGGCTGGTTCGCCGACCAGGCATCAGCATTGTCGTTGGTGCGCACCGAATCCGAGCCGACACCGAGACGTTCCTTGAGCCCCTTGGTGACCAGCTTGCCGGTCACCACACCGATCGACCCGGTGATGGTGCCGGAGTTGGCGACGATGTGGTCGGCGGCCATCGAGACGTAGTAGCCGCCCGACGCGGCCACCGAACCCATCGATGCGACAACGGGTTTCCCCGCCTCACGGAGCCGCACCACCTCGCGCCAGATGGTCTCCGAGCCGGTCACCGCACCGCCGGGGCTGTCCACCCGCAGCACAACGGCTTGCACCTCGTCGTCGGCGGCGGCTTCGCGCAGCGCTGCCGCGATGGTGTCGCCGCCGGCGCTGGATGGACCGGGAGGAAAGACCGACGGTCCGCCCCGGCCACTGACGATCGCGCCGTGCAGGGTGACCACGGCGATGGTGGGCTTCTTCTTAAGGCCAGGGATGGACGGCACTTCGGGCAACGCGTGGCCGGCGGTGGCATGGGCGTAGCGGCCCAGGAACAGTCGCGGCGGGGCGTCCTTGGCATCGGCTTGCGTTGCACCACCGGCCAATTCGCACAGCCGGCCGTATGCCTCGTCCCGGAAACCGATGCGGTCCAACAGGTTTGCCGCCACCGCGTCGTCGCGCAGCAACGGTGCACGGTCGACGAGCGCGTCGAGCTCACTGGCGTCGATGGCCCGCGACTCGGCGATGGCGGCCAATACCTGGCTGTGCAGGCTTTCGATGAGCCGGCTGTCGGCCTCGCGGTGCGGTGCGGTGTAGCTGTCCTGGGTGAACATGTTCGCCGCCGACTTGTACTCGCCGCGGGCGACGAACTGCGCTTCGATGCCGGCCTTGTCGAACGCATCGCGCAGGAACATGGCGTTGGTGGCGAAGCCGACCAGCGCGACGGTGCCCGACGGCTGCATCCACACCTCGCGGAATGCCGAGGCCAGGTAGTACGACATAGTGCCCGGGTAGGTCTCGGCCCACGCGATCGACGGCTTGACTGCACTGAACGCGGCGATGGCTTCGCGTAGCTCCTGCACCGGACCGGCTGCGGCAGCGGGCAATTGGACCCGCGCGATCAGGCCGGCCACCCGATCGTCCTCGGCCGCACGGTGAATGGCGGCGACCACCTCGCGCAGCATCAGCGGCCGGGAGTGCCCCATGACCAGGGCCACCGGGTCGAAGCCTGCGGTCTCCGGCGGCACGGCCTGCAGGTCCAGTTCGAGGACGCAACCGCTGGGCACGCCGTGGTGACGCGCAGTGTCGACTTTGCGGACGATCGCACGCAGCTCGTCGGGACCGGGCAGCCCGGGCAGGAAAGAACGCATCCCACGAGACTACCCATCTGCCGAACCGGACAACTAGGTCGCAAAGTGCAAGTAGAACCGGCCACCAGGTCGATCTCGTGATCGTCGATCGCGTTCCGCTCTCGGCGGCCGCAGAGCGGCGTTATGCTCGAGTTCCATCTGCTCATCGGGAGCTCTCATGGCGAGAATCAAGTATCTAGCGCCGCTGGTGATGATGACCGTCGCAGTATCGACTGTCGGCACCGCACCCGCTCAAGCGCAGCCCGGAAGCGACCAAAGCTGCCAGTTCTCCGCGGGGTCCGGACCTCATTCTGCGTGCGCTTCGGCGCCGGAGGATGACTATCCCGACATCTTCTGGCCTGGCAGCGGCTATGGCTACGGCACCTTCCCGCGCGGCGGCATGCCCGGAATCTGGAGGGGCTTCTAGCCAGCCGGGCGGCCGACACCCAAATCCCCCACGGGTTTGGGGCAATGACGTCTACCCGCACGCGAATCCGTTACAGAATCACCTCATGGTGCTCAAGGTCGACGTCCCACCGAAGCTGATCCACGGCGACGCCGACGAGGGCTACGGCAAGGTGGCCGACGCGTTCCGCGCCAACTTCGCGGCCGGACACGAAGTCGGTGCCGCGGTATCGGTGTACCGGGACGGCCGCAAGGTGGTCGACATGTGGGGCGGCTACCGCGACGGCCGGACGCTGTCGCCTTGGCAGGGCGACGCCCTGGTCAACATGTTCTCCTCGACGAAAGGTGTTGCGGCGCTGTGCGTCGCACATGCCGTCTCGAAGGGACTGCTGGACTACGACGACAAGGTGACCGACCACTGGCCCGAGTTCGTGCAACACGGCAAGGGTGAGGTCACCGTCCGCCAACTGTTGGCGCACCAGGCCGGCCTGTGCGCGCTCTCGCCGAATCCGACTCTCGCAGACATCGCCGATCCGGCCCGCCTTTCACCGATCCTGGCCGCGCAGAAGCCCGCGTGGACGCCCGGCACCCGGCACGGCTACCACGCCATCACCATCGGCTGGTACGAGTCCGAGCTGATCCGCCGCACCGACGGCCGCACGCTGGGGCGCTACCTGGCCGACGAGATCGCCGGTCCGCTCGGACTGGACCTGTACATCGGCCTGCCCGACACCCTGGACCGGACCCGGGTGGCGACCCTGCACCAGTGGAAACGGCACGAGGTCCTGAGTCACCTCGATGTCATGCCGGCCGGGTTCCTGCTGGGCAGCCTCAACCCGGCTGGGCTGTTGGCGCGGTCCGCGGCGATCCCGGCCGACGTCGACCCCTATCGGGGGGATTACAACCGCGAGGATGTGCGCCGGGTCGAGATCCCGTCGGCCAACGGCACCGGCGCCGCACGATCTCTGGCTCAGCTGTACGGCCACGCGGCCGTGCGCGGGACCGGATTGGGCTTCACGCCGAAGGTCTTCAAATCCTTGACCGCACCGTCCCGCATTCCGTCCGGCGGCGCGCGGGACATGGTCATGCGCATGGACAGCGCATACGCTCTCGGCTTCTGTAAACAGTTCCCCCGCATGGTGTTCGGCTCGTCGTCGCGGGCTTTCGGCACACCCGGCTTCGGCGGCTCATTCGGATTCGCCGACCCCGACACGGGAGTCGGCTTCGGCTACGTGATGAACCGGCTCGGCTTCCACCTGGTCAGCGATCCGCGCGAACTGGCTCTGCGCCAGGCTCTCTTCCACGACACCCTCGGCGCCCGTCCGCAGATCTGAGCTCACGAGCAGTCCCGCGGTACCCATAGCAAAAACCCCCAATTCCTTGCGGAATCGGGGGTTTTCGCGTCTGCTCGCGCAGAAAAGTTACAGCTCGGTGGCGCTACCGCCGGCAGCGGTGATCGCCTCACGGGCGCTACCGCTGAACTTGTTGGCGGTGACGTCGATCTTGACGCCCAGCTTGCCGTCGCCAAGAACCTTCACCAGAACGTTCTTGCGGACCAGGCCCTTGGCCACCAGCTCGTCCACACCGACCGAGCCGCCGGCCGGGAACGCCTTGGCGATGTCGCCGACGTTCACCACCGCGTACTCGGTGCGGAAGCGGTTACGGAAGCCCTTGAGCTTCGGCAGCCGCATGTGGATCGGCATCTGGCCACCCTCGAACGTCACGGGGACGTTCTTGCGGGCCTTGGTGCCCTTGGTACCGCGGCCGGAGGTCTTACCCTTGGAGCCCTCACCGCGACCGACACGGGTCTTGGCCTTCTTGGACCCGGCAGCAGGCTTCAGGTCGTGCAGCTTGATGACGCTCATTTACGCCTCCTCAACGGTAACGAGGTGGGCAACCACCGCGAGCAGACCACGGGTCTGCGCGTTGTCCTCGCGAACGACGGACTGGCGGATCTTTCGCAGTCCCAGTGTGCGCAGGCTCTCGCGCTGCTTCCACCGGGCACCCACGGTGCCGCGCACCTGGGTGATCTTCACTTCAGCCATGAGTTATGCCGATCCTTCACGCGCTGCCGATGCGGCCAGCGCTTCAGCCTCACGCCGGGCCCGCAGCATGCCGGCCGGCGCAACATCTTCGATGGGCAGGCCACGACGGGCCGCCACTTCTTCCGGACGCTGCAGCTGCTTCAGCGCGGCAACGGTGGCGTGCACCACGTTGATCGCGTTGTCGCTGCCCAGCGACTTGGCCAGGATGTCGTGCACGCCGGCGCATTCCAGCACCGCACGCGCCGCGCCACCGGCGATCACACCGGTACCCGGACTGGCCGGACGCAGCATCACGACACCGGCAGCGGCTTCGCCCTGCACCGGGTGCACGATGGTGCCACCGATCAGCGGAACCCGGAAGAAGCCCTTGCGGGCCTCCTCGACGCCCTTGGCGATGGCGGCCGGAACTTCCTTGGCCTTGCCGTAGCCGACACCCACCATGCCGTGGCCGTCGCCGACGATCACCAGCGCGGTGAAGCTGAAGCGCCGACCGCCCTTGACCACCTTCGAGACACGGTTGATGGTGACAACGCGCTCGATGTAGTTACTCTTCTCGGCGTTGTCGCGACCACCGCGACCACCGCGGTCGTCACGACGGCCCCGACGATCGTCGGAACGTCCGCCACGGGACTCGCTGTTGGCCCCGGCTCCATTAGCCTGCTCGGCCATCATGCAGTCCTTCCGTTGGTGAAGTAAGTCATCAGAACGCCAACCCGCCTTCTCGCGCAGCGTCGGCGAGGGCGGCGATCCGGCCGCCGTAGGTGTAGCCACCGCGGTCGAAGACGACCTCGGAGATGCCCGCGGCCTTGGCGCGCTCGGCGATCAGCTGACCGACCCGGGTGCTGACGGCCTTCTTGTCACCCTCGACGGCACGCACGTCTGCCTCGATCGACGACGCGGCGGCCAGCGTGGTGCCGGACAGGTCGTCGATGAGCTGGACGTGGATGTGCCGCGAGCTGCGGTTGACCATCAGGCGCGGACGCTCGGCGGTACCGGCGACCTTCTTGCGCAGCCGGGAGTGACGGCGCAGACGCGCCACCCGACGGGTCTCGGAAACGTTCTTGCCCAACGGCTTACGCTTGGCAGTTTCAGTGTTAGCCATTGCTTACTTACCTGTCTTTCCGACCTTGCGGCGGATCGTCTCACCCTCGTAGCGAATGCCCTTGCCCTTGTAAGGGTCGGGGCGACGCAGGCGGCGGATGACGGCCGAGATCTGGCCGACCTTCTGCTTGTCGATGCCGGACACCGAGAACTTGGTCGGGGTCTCGACGGCGAACGTGATGCCCTCGGGAGCCTCGATCAGCACCGGGTGGCTGTAGCCGAGCGCGAACTCCAGGTTCGAGCCCTTGGCCTGCACGCGGTAACCGACACCGAAGATCTCCATCTTGGTGACGTAGCCCTGCGTCACACCGGTCACCAGGTTGGCGATCAGGGTGCGCGACAGACCGTGCAACGAGCGGTTGCGACGCTCGTCGTTGGGACGGGACACCACGATGGCGCCCTCGTCATTGCGGGAAACCTCGATGGGCTCGGCAACGTCGAGCACCAGGGTGCCCTTGGGCCCCTTGACCGCGACGTTCTGCCCTTCGATGGTCACATCGACCCCGGCGGGAACCAGGACCGGCTGCTTACCAATACGCGACATGTTTTCTGCCCCCTACCAGACGTAAGCGAGGACTTCGCCGCCCACGCCTTGTCGAGCTGCCTGGCGGTCGGTGAGCAGACCCGTGGACGTGGAGATGATCGCCACGCCAAGGCCACCCAGCACCCGCGGCAGGTTGGTGGATTTCGCGTACACCCGCAGACCGGGCTTGGACACCCGGCGGAGACCGGCGATGCTGCGCTCGCGGCTCGGGCCGTACTTCAGCGACACAACGAGGCTCTTGCCCACACGGGCGTCCTCGGTGCGGTAGTCAGTGATGTAACCCTCGCGCTTGAGGATCTCAGCGATGTTCGCCTTGATCTTCGAGTGCGGCAGGGTCACCTCGTCGTGGTACGCCGAGTTGGCGTTGCGCAGACGTGTCAAGAAGTCTGCGATCGGATCCGTCATGGTCATGACAGCCGGCTCACCTTCCTCGCGGCGGTTCCGCCCCATCGAATGGATTGGGAGGCCTTCCGCGCCTTTCTAAATGGTCTTTTGGTCCTGGGTTCCGGCGGAATTACCAGCTGGACTTCTGCACACCCGGCAGTTCGCCGGCGTGTGCCATCTCGCGCAGGCAGATCCGGCACAGGCCGAACTTGCGGAACACGGCGTGCGGACGACCGCACCTGTTGCAGCGGGTGTACCCGCGCACGGCGAACTTCGGCTTCTTGTTGGCCTTGTTGACCAGTGCCTTCTTTGCCATTACTCAGTTCTCCTTGAACGGGAAGCCCAGGGCCCGCAGCAACGCACGGCCTTCGTCATCGGTGGTCGCCGAGGTGACGACGGTGATGTCCATACCCCGCGGCCGGTCGATCGAGTCCACGTCGATCTCGTGGAACATCGACTGCTCGGTCAGACCAAAGGTGTAGTTGCCGTTGCCGTCGAACTGCTTGGCCGAGAGGCCGCGGAAGTCGCGGATACGCGGCAGTGCGATCGAGATCAGCCGGTCCAGGAACTCCCACATCCGGTCGTTGCGCAGCGTGACGCGGGCGCCGATCGGCATGCCCTCGCGCAGCTTGAACTGAGCGATCGACTTGGTGGCCTTGCGGATCTCCGGCTTCTGGCCGGTGATCAGGGCCAGGTCGTTGACCGCGCCGTTGATCAGCTTGGCGTCACGGGCGGCGTCACCGACACCCATGTTGACGATGACCTTCACCACGCCCGGGATCTGCATGACGTTGGCGTACTTGAACTCGTTGTTCAGCGCGTCGCGGATCTCTTCGCGGTAGCGCGTCTTCAGCCGCGGCTGAACCTTTTCCACTGTGGTCATCTCAGATGTCCTTGCCATTGCGCTTCGAGATGCGAACCTTCTTGCCGCTCTCTTCGTCGACTCGGTAGCCGATGCGGGTCGGCTGGCCGTCCGAGTCCACCACCATCACGTTGGAGACGTGGATCGCGGCCTCCTGGGTGACGATGCCGCCGGAGGAAGCGCCACGCTCGTTGGTCGAGACCGCGGTGTGCTTCTTGATCCGGTTGACGCCCTCGACCAGGACCTTGTTGCGGGTCGGGTAGGCCTCGATGACCTTGCCCTTGGCACCCTTGTCCTTGCCGGCGATGACAAGAACGGTGTCGCCCTTGTGGACCTTCATTTACAAAACCTCCGGAGCCAGCGAGACGATCTTCATGAACTTCTTCTCGCGCAGTTCACGACCGACCGGCCCGAAGATGCGGGTGCCGCGGGGGTCGTTGTCGTTCTTGATGATCACGGCGGCGTTCTCATCGAACTTGATGTAGCTGCCGTCCGGACGACGACGTTCCTTGACGGTGCGCACCACGACGGCCTTGACCACATCACCGCGCTTGACGTTGCCGCCCGGGATGGCGTCCTTGACGGTCGCCACGATGATGTCGCCGATCCCGGCATAGCGCCGCGACGAACCGCCGAGAACGCGGATGCACAAGATCTCCTTGGCGCCCGTGTTGTCGGCGACCTTCAGTCGCGATTCCTGCTGAATCACTCGATCTCCTCGATATCTGTGCACGACGAGCAGCACGAAACTGCTCGACGTACGCGGTCTTTGTTACCGAAAGGCACGCAGGGTTCTCGTCGATGAGCGTGTACTCGAAGAGCACGCGGACACAGCCGATAACCGAGGTCTGCCCAAGGCAACCCCTAGAGCTTAGGCGATGACCTGCAGATAGCCAAATTGCTGCGGATTTGCGGCTCGCAGGCACCCCGAAAACGACGAAATGGCCGCTGCCAGTCGATGGCAGCAACCACTTCGTCGATCTCGCGGCGATTGACGGGGGCTAGGTGGTCCCCCAGCCCAGCACCCGGGTGGTCACGAGCACCAGGCCCAGCGAGACCAAAGCCACCACGACCAGGCCGATGACCGCGACCACCAACGGACGCCAGCCGGTGCGGGCGATCTGCCGGAAATCGGTGGACAAACCGACCCCGGCGAAGGTCAGCAGGAACGCCCACTTCGACAAATTGGCCAGGTTGGTGATCTGTCCCTTGCTCAGCAGGCCCGCCGTGACAATGCCCGAGACGGCGAGGAACCCCAGCACGAACTTGGGGAACTTCTGCCAGACGAACGTGGCCCGAGCCCGCACGCCGGTTGCCACGGCGTCGGCCTCGCCCTTGGCCGCCCAGTAGATGGCGAATCCGAGCACGACGAATCCGATGAGCGCGTTGCGTACGGACTTGACCAGGACGGCGATCTTGCCGGCTTGGTCCGAATACAGATATCCGGTGGCGGTGGTCTCGGCGGTGTTGTCCACCGCGAGGCCGGCCCACAACCCGAACTCGTGGTCGGTCAGACCGATGGCATGGCCCAGCGGCGGCAGGACGAACAGTGCTACCGCACCCAGCGCGAGAATCGACGCAATGGCATAGCTGACGTCCGAATTGCGCGCCCGGATGGCACCTTTGGCCGCGATGATCGCCGACACCCCGCAGATAGAGGTGCCGATGGCCAACAGCGAGCCGAGCTTGCCGGACAGCCCGAACAGCCGGGCCGCGCCGATGATGATGGCCCCGGCGACCGTCATATCCACCAGGATCTGCACCAGGCTGACCCCGCCCAGTTTGAGGACGTCACCGAGGACGAAGCGCGAGCCCAGCAGCACGATGCCGATCTTCAGCCAGAACTCGTAGGTAGCCACACCCGGCCGGAAAACCCGATGCAGGCCAACGGTATTGGTGATCACCAGGCCGATCACGATGGCCCACAGCACGTATTCGATGTCGGGGACCCGCCAGTGCTGATGCTTGGCCAGTGACAACCAGCCGACTTCGGCGTACTTGCCGGCCAAGCCGACTGCCACGAGCAGCAGCAGTCCCGGCAGGTAGTCGACGAATCGTCGCGCGCCGGTGTGCTCGGCTTCGGTCTCTGCCCCCGGCTCGACCTGGCCGGCGGTGTCTGTCGCTTCGATACTCACGCCCGTCACCAACCGATCTTCGGCAGCAGCTCGGCAACCGCCAAGACCGCCACCCCAACGCCGATAATCGTTGCCCACCAATCGGTTCCGATACGGCTCAGCCGGCCGCGGACCGCTCCTGATTCGGTCATCACACTCTCCTGTCGCCCGATGTCAGGGTCATCGTGGAGCAACACAGACCAAATTCACAGGAATCGAATCGCGCTGAATCTGAGGTCTGCTGCGTCGAGATCGACGACATGGCCGGATTTGGTCGCGCAGATCGGCCCGGTTGTCCGTTTGAACGTCAGCCGACGCAGCGGAAGCCGATGTGCGTCGTCGCGCTGTCCTGCGACTGCGGTGACCGAGCGGCCGGGCGATACCGGTGGCAGTACTCGGGCGCGCACAGGTGCGAGCCACCTTTGAGGGCCTGCGTGACACCCGGGTCCGGCTGAGCCGGCGGGCAGCACGCGGGCGCCTCCGACACCGGACCGGAGAACGGCGTCGTCGTCCACTCCCAGACGTTGCCGATCATGTCGGCAAGCCCGAACCCATTGCGCGGGAACGCCCCCACCGGCGATGTCCCGACCCAACCCAGCGCACCCCTGTTCTGGTACGGGAACCGGCCCTGCCAGGTGTTGGCCATCAACCGGCCGCCGGGCGAGGACTCCTCACCCCAGGCGTATGTGGTCTCGGTGCCGCCGCGGGCGGCGTATTCCCATTGCGCCTCGGTCGGAAGTCGGCGGCCGGCCCAGTGCGCATAGGCCAGCGCATCGGTGTAGGCCACTTGCACGACGGGATGGTCTGCGCGGTCCTCCCACACACTGTCCGCTCCGAACGGATGCCGCCAGCATGCGCCCGGGGCCCAGTCCCACCACTGCCGCCAGTCCCGCAGGTCCACCGGCCCCGGGGCCGGCCGGAACACCAACGCACCGGGCGCCAGATCTTCCTGCGCCACACCGGGATACAGCGCCGGATCCATCGGGCGCTCGGCGACCGTCAGATAGCCGGTATCCGCCACGAATTCGGCGAACTGGGCATTGGTCACGGGGTGCTCTTCGATGGCGAACGACGACACCGACGCCCCGCGAGCCGGACGTTCCTCGGGATAGAAGCTGTTCGACCCCATCGGGAACTCCCCGCCCGACAGCTCGATCAAACGGGTCAGCGTCATTCAGTCCTTCGAGAAAGCCCGTGCCAGCTCCCGTTCCACATCCACGTACGGCGCACCCGACACATCGAAAACCACCTTGGCGATGGTACCGCCGGTGAACGGGTAGGGCGCCGCGTAGTGGCTCGACACCGGCTGGCCATCGTTGCGTCCTACCGCCACCCCGCCGCCACTCAGACCGAACATGCCCGGGTGGGTCCGCACGCCGTCGCGAGTCGCCACCACTGTGTCGTCGATGTGCAATTCGACCGTGCCCAGCGGAGTGTGGCTGCCTTCCACGGTCCCGGTGCGGTTGTACCGCACACCCAACACGTGCCGGCCCAGCGGTAACGGGTCCGGTGCGGACAGTTCCTGTTCGTCTTCGCCCATGAAGTTGTAGACGTAGTGCAGCCGGCCGTCCTGGACGAACAGCACATGCCCGCCGTGACCGGCGCCGTGTTTGACCAGTACACCCTTCGCGTCGGCGGACTCGACGTCGACTTCGGCCAGGATCGAGTAGGACTGACCGCGCAGTTCGACGCAGGCGCCGATACCCACCTCGGCGGTGCCCGGGTAGTAGGTGAAGTTCTGCCGATCCCGGGACAGGTAGGGCCGCTCGCGCGTCATCGTCTCGAGGATGTTGAGGTCGGCCAGCGGCAGCCCGCTGTACTTCGCCGCCTCGCTGAACCACAACTCTTGCAGTTCAGCCAGTTTCGCCGGGTTCTCGGCGGCCAGGTCGTGGCATTGGCTGCGGTCGGACTCGATGTGGAACAGTTCCCAGCGGTCTTTGTCGAAGTTCGACCAACCCGACGGGGTGGCGGCGTGAACGGTGTTGGCGAACCAGCCGTCGTGCCAGATACCACGAGTGCCGAGCATGGTGTAGAACTGCGTGGTCTTGCCGGTGTCGGCGGTCGGATTGTCCAGCGCCGCTTTGAAACTCACGCCTTCCAGCGGTCGCTGCGGGACGCCGCGCACCTCGGCGGGCGCTTCGATACCGAGCAGTTCATAGACCGTCGGGGTGATGTCGGAGACGTTCACGTAGTTGTCCCGGACCTCGCCATGCGCCGCAATTCCGTTGGGCCAGCTGATGATCGCGGTGTCTGCGATGCCGCCCTCATGCGACGCGTAGCGCTTGAACAGCTTGTAGGGCGTGTTGAACGCCATCGCCCAGCCGATCGGATAGTGGTTGTAGGTATCGGGCGAACCGAGGCTGTCGAAATAGCGCAGGTTCTCTTCGACGGTGTCGATGTAACCGTTGAAGAACTTGACCTCGTTGACCGAGCCGTTGGGCCCACCTTCACCACTGGCCCCGTTGTCCGAGATGACCACGATGACGGTGTTGTCGAGCTGCCCGGACTCCTCCAGGTAGTCGAGGATCCGGCCGATCTGCGCATCGGTGTAGGACAGGAATCCGGCGAACACCTCGGCGAACCGGGCGAACAACCGCTTCTCATCGTCGCTCAACCCGTCCCAGGGCCGCACCGTATCCTGCCACGGCCACGGTTCCCCGCCCGGCCCCTTGGTATCCAGGTACGGGTTGATCGGTGAGAGCTCCGTGTCGGGCGGGACGATGCCGAGCCGCTTCTGGTTCTCCAGCACGATCTCGCGGTAGCGCTCGTAACCCATGTCGAACTTGCCGGCGTACTTGTCGGCCCACTCGGTGAACACGTGGTGCGGAGCATGCCCGGCACCGGGACACACGTAGGAGAACCACGGCTTGTCCGGGGCGATCACCTTGGCGTCCTGAATGAACTCGATGGTCTTGTCCGCCAGGTCTTTCGACAGGTGGTAGCCCTCTTCCGGAGTGGCCGGCGGAGCAACCGGGTGGTTGTCGTACACCAGGTCCGGGTACCACTGGTCGGTCTCGCCGCCCATGAACCCGTAGAACCGCTCGAAGCCACGGGCCAGCGGCCAGTGCCGTTTCGTCGAAGCGAGGTTGGATTCCTCGAGCGGGGTCAGATGCCATTTTCCGACGCAGTAGGTGTTCCACCCGCGCTCGGCGAGGACCTCGGACAGCAATGCCGTCTCAAAAGGTATGCGTCCGTTGCAGTTCGGGAAGCCGTCGGTGAATTCCTCGATGGTCGCCATACCCACAGAAGTGGCGTTACGTCCGGTGAGCAGCGACGCTCGCGTCGGCGAGCACAGCGCGGTGGTGTGGAACTGGGACAGGCGCACGCCCTTGTCGGCGATCCGGCGCATGGCCGGCATCTCGACCAGTCCGCCGAAGCTGTCCCAGGTGGCGATGCCGGTGTCGTCCCACACCAGATAGAGCACATTGGGCGCATCCGCCGGCGCGGTCGGCGCGGCGTACGGACCCCAGTCGGGCTCCGAATCGCGAATGTCGAGTTCGATCTTGCCCTGAAACTCCGTTGCCATGACGCCCCGTCCCGGTCGACGTCGCCAGTCTCGGCGATCGCCGGCGAGATTACACCCGCGAACTGAACCGCGACACAGAAATTGACGGCCGCGATAATCGCACCGGGAGGCCGGGGACGCGCTCGGCACGCGAGCAGACACAAAACTGCCCCTCTTCCGAAGAAAAGGGGCAGTTGTGCAACTCTTCGCGAGGGACTCGCGAACCTCGAAGTCGAAGGCCTACTTGGCCTTCTCGAGCACCTCGACCAGGCGCCAGCGCTTGGTGGCCGAGGTCGGACGGGTCTCCATCAGCGAGACGCGGTCGCCGATACCGGCGGTCTCGTTCTCATCGTGTGCCTTGACCTTGGTGGTGGTCCGGATGATCTTGCCGTAGAGCGGGTGGCTCTTGCGCGATTCCAGCTCGACCACGATGGTCTTCTGCATCTTGTCGCTCACCACGTAACCGATGGCGGTCTTACGACGGCCACGCGGCTTCTCGGTGGCCGGCGTGTGCTTGGGGCCGGCTTCTTTCGCAGTTTTCTCAGCCATTACTAATCCTTACCAACCGGCCCGGACGCCAGGCCCAACTCTCGTTCACGCAGGACGGTGTAGACCCGCGCGATCTCCTGACGCACGACACGAAGCCGGCGATTGTTCGACAGCTGACCGGTGGCCATCTGGAAGCGAAGGTTGAACAGCTCTTCCTTCGACTCCCGCAGCTTGGTGATCAACTCTTCCTCGGTGAGCTCACGCAGTTCACCGGGCGAAACTCCCACAGCCATCAGAAGTTCTCCTCTCGGGTGATAATGCGGGCCTTGATCGGCAACTTGTGGATCGCGCGGGTGAGTGCCTCCCGGGCGACCGCCTCGTCGGGGTAGCTCAGCTCGAAGAGCACGCGGCCCGGCTTGACGTTGGCGACCCACCACTCCGGCGAACCCTTACCCGAACCCATGCGGGTCTCGGCGGGCTTCTTGGTCAGCGGACGGTCCGGGAAGATGTTGATCCAGACCTTGCCGCCACGCTTGATGTGCCGGTTGATGGCAATACGAGCGGACTCGATCTGCCGGTTGGTGATGTAGGCGTGGCCCAGGGCCTGGATGCCGTAGTCACCGAAGCTGACCGAGGTGCCGCCACTGGCGATACCGCGCTGCTCCGGGTGGTGCTGCTTGCGGTGCTTGACCTTACGGGGAATCAGCATGCTTAGCTCTCCGTTGCTTCCGTGGCAGCTTCGGCAGCAGGAGCGGTCTCAACAGCGACATCCGCGGCGCGGCCGGCCTCGGTGCTCGTCGCCGTGGTGCCCGACGAACCGCTGCGACGCGGCCGAGTACCCGACGGACGATCCCGACGAGGACGGTCGGCAGCGGGAGCGGCGGCAGTCAGCTCACGCTTACCACCGACGATGTCACCCTTGTAGATCCACACCTTCACGCCGATACGGCCGAATGTGGTCTTGGCCTCGTACAGGCCGTAGTCAATGTCGGCGCGCAGCGTGTGCAGCGGCACGCGACCTTCACGGTAGAACTCCGAGCGGCTCATCTCAGCGCCACCGAGGCGGCCCGAGCACTGCACCCGGATGCCCTTGACGTTGGGTTGACGCATGGCCGACTGGATCGCCTTGCGCATGGCACGACGGAACGCGACACGGTTGCTCAGCTGCTCGGCCACACCCTGGGCCACCAACTGCGCAACTGCCTCCGGCTGCTTGACCTCGAGGATGTTCAGCTGAACCTGCTTGCCGGTCAGCTTCTCCAGGTCGGTGCGGATGCGGTCGGCCTCGGTGCCACGGCGACCGATGACGATGCCGGGACGCGCGGTGTGGATGTCAACGCGGACCCGGTCACGGGTGCGCTCGATCTCCACGTCGGCGATACCGGCACGCTCCAGGCCGGTGGCCAGCAGCTTGCGGATCGCGACGTCTTCCTTGACGTAGTCCGCGTACTGCTTGTCTGCGTACCAGCGGGACTTCCATTCGGTGGTGATGCCGAGGCGGAAGCCGTGCGGGTTGATCTTCTGGCCCACTACTCCGAGCCTCCCTTCGTCTCGGTCTTAGCGGCGGCAGCCTTGCTGCCCTGGGCGCGACGAGCGCGAGCGGCGCCGGCCGGCGCACCCTGAGAACCCTTGTCCTTAGCGGGCCGGCTCTCCACGATCACCGTGATGTGGCTGGTGCGCTTACGGATCCGGTACGCACGCCCCTGGGCGCGCGGACGGATGCGCTTGGCAGTCGGGCCTTCGTCGGCAAAGACCGCGGCGACCACCAGGGTCGACGGGTCCAGGCCTTCGTTGTTCTGGGCGTTGGCCGCAGCGCTGGCGATCACCTTGGCGACCGTCTCGCTGGCGCCCTGAGGTGCCCACCGCAGGATGTTGAGCGCCTCTTCGACGCTCTTGCCGCGGACCAGGTCGATGACCCGGCGGGCCTTGCTGGCCGAGACGCGCACGAAGCGCGCCTTCGCCGTCGCAGACGGGTATTCAGTAACGGTAGTCATTAGCGGCGCTTGCTCTTCCGGTCGTCCTTGATGTGACCCTTGAAGGTCCTCGTCGGAGCGAACTCGCCCAGCTTGTGCCCAACCATCGCCTCGCTGACGAACACCGGCACGTGCTTACGGCCGTCGTGGACGGCGAAGGTGTGACCGATGAAGTCGGGGATGATGGTCGACCGACGGGACCAGGTCTTGATGACCTGCTTGGTGTTCTTCTCGTTCTGAACGTCGACCTTCTTGAGCAGATGGTCGTCGACGAACGGACCCTTTTTGAGGCTGCGAGGCATCGTCTATTCCTTTCCGGCCTAGCGCTTGTTCTTGCCGGTGCGCCGGCGTCGGACGATGAGCTTGTCGCTCGGCTTGTTCGGCTTGCGGGTACGGCCCTCGGGCTTACCCCACGGGCTGACCGGGTGGCGACCACCGGAGGTCTTGCCCTCACCACCACCGTGCGGGTGGTCGACCGGGTTCATCACGACACCACGGACGGTCGGGCGCTTGCCCTTCCAGCGCATACGGCCGGCCTTGCCCCAGTTGATGTTCGCCTGCTCGGCGTTGCCGACCTCGCCGACGGTGGCGCGGCAGCGCACGTCGACGCGACGGATCTCACCCGAGGGCATACGCAGCGTGGCGTAGGCGCCTTCCTTACCGAGCAGCTGGACGCTGACACCGGCCGCACGGGCCAGCTTGGCGCCACCACCCGGCCGCAGCTCCACGGAGTGGATGACGGTACCGGCCGGGATGTTGCGCATCGGCAGGTTGTTACCCGGCTTGATGTCGGCGTTGGGGCCCGACTCGATGACGTCGCCCTGCTTGAGGTCCTTGGGGGCGAGGATGTAGCGCTTCTCGCCGTCCACGAAGTGCAGCAGTGCGATGTTCGCGGTGCGGTTCGGGTCGTACTCGATGTGCGCGACCTTGGCGTTGACGCCGTCCTTGTCGTGGCGACGGAAGTCGATGACGCGGAAGGCGCGCTTGTGGCCGCCACCCTTGTGCCGCGTGGTGATGCGGCCGTGGGCGTTACGACCACCCGTGCTGTGCAGCGGGCGGACCAGCGACTTCTCCGGGGTCGAACGAGTGATCTCGGCGAAATCGGAGACGCTCGAACCGCGACGACCGGGGGTCGTCGGCTTGTACTTGCGAATTCCCATGATTCTCTAGGTCTCTCTGCCGGCTCAGGCCGGCGCTCCGAAGAGGTCGATCGGCTTGCTGCCCGGTGCCAGGGTCACGATCGCGCGCTTGGTGCCCTTGCGCTGGCCGTAACCGGTGCGGGTGCGCTTGCGCTTGCCCTGTCGGTTGGCGGTGTTCACCGAGTCGACCTTGACGGAGAAGATCTTCTCGATGGCGATCTTGATCTGCGTCTTGTTCGAATCCGGGTGCACCACGAACGTGTACACGTTGTCCTCGATCAGTCCGTAGGACTTCTCCGAGATGACCGGGGCCAGGATGATGTCGCGAGGATCAGTCACGGTAGCCATCAGGCCGACACCTCCTCTTTCGTGTTGGCCTCGATGTAGGCGTTGAGGGCCTCGACACTGAACACCAGGTCGTCCGCGTTGAGGACGTCGTAGGTGTTGAGCTGGTCCGGAGCGATCACATGCACGCCCGGCAGGTTGCGCACGCTCTTGGCGCTGACCTCGTCGGCGCGGCCGATGACCACGAGGACCTTCTTGTTCTCGGTCAGCGACGACAGGAACGACTTGGCGTCCTTGGTCGACGGGGTCTGACCGGCCACCAACTCGGTGATGGCGTGGATGCGCTCGTTACGGGCCCGGTCCGACAACGCGCTGCGCAGGGCGGCGGCGATCATCTTCTTCGGGGTCCGCTGGCTGTAGTCGCGCGGCTTGGGGCCGTGCACAACGCCACCGCCGGCGAACTGCGGCGCGCGGGTCGAACCCTGACGGGCGCGGCCGGTGCCCTTCTGGCGGTACGGCTTCTTGCCACCGCCGGACACCTCACCACGAGTCTTGGTGGAGTGCGTGCCCTGGCGGGCGGCGGCCAGCTGGGCCACGACTACCTGGTGCATCAGTGCGATGTTCGGCTCGACGTCGAACAGCGCGGCGGGCAGCTCGACCGAGCCGTCCTTCTTGCCGTCCGGGGTCTTGACGTCAATCTTCAGAGTCATTACTTCTCACCTCGTTTGATCGCGGTGCGAACGACGACCAGTCCACCGTTGCGTCCGGGGACGGCGCCCTTGATGAGCAGCACACCGTTCTCGGCGTCAACCTTGTGAACCTTCAGGTTCTGGGTGGTGACGCGATCGCTACCCATGCGGCCGGACATCCGGGTGCCCTTGAAGACACGACCCGGGGTGGCACAGCCACCGATCGAGCCCGGACGGCGGTGCACGGCTTGTGCGCCGTGAGCCGCGCCCTGACCGCTGAAGCCGTGACGCTTCATGGTGCCGGCGAAGCCCTTGCCCTTGCTGGTGCCGGTCACGTCGACGTATGCACCGTCGGCGAAGATCTCGGCGGTCAGCTCCTGGCCGACCTCGTACTCGGCGACCGCAGCCTCGTCGTCCAGACGAAGCTCGGCCAGGTGCCGACGCGGGTTCACCCCAGCGGCGGCGAACTGACCGGTAACCGGCTTGTTCACCTTCCGCGGGCTGATCTCGCCGTAAGCGAGCTGCACGGCGCTGTAGCCGTCGCGCTCGGGGGTGCGGATGCGGGTCACCACGTTGGGGCCGGCCTTCACGACCGTGACCGGGACGACTTTGTTGTTCTCATCGAACACCTGCGTCATGCCCAGCTTGGTGCCCAAAATGCCTTTGCGTGCCATTTTTCTGGGTCTCCTACTGGATGTTGACGTCGACGCTCGCCGGCAGATCGATGCGCATCAAGGCGTCAACGGTCTTTGGCGTCGGGTCGAGGATGTCGATAAGGCGCTTGTGGGTGCGCATTTCGAAATGCTCCCGCGAGTCCTTGTACTTATGGGGGGACCGGATAACGCAGTACACGTTCTTCTCGGTCGGCAGCGGCACCGGGCCGACCACGCTCGCGCCCGTACGGGTGACCGTCTCAACGATCTTGCGCGCCGAGGCATCAATGGCCTCGTGGTCGTAGGCCTTGAGCCTGATGCGGATCTTCTGTCCCGCCACGCTTCTCCTACCTCACTACTAACGGGCTTTCGTGCCTTGGGCGCGAAAAACCTCTGTCGTCGTGCGCACGCCCCGGGATACCCGTTGACGCGCGCTGGCTATGCCGCCGCTCTTTACGTTTCTCTGGTTCACCGGCCCCCGCGCTCGGGCGTGTCGCCTCTGCGCACACTCGTCTGCGCTGGAAATTCCATCGCATTCGAGGGCTGGACCGGATGCGCCCGTGATGGGCGCCGATCGTATGCCCGCAGCAGGCGAACCCGCCGCAAGGCAACCCGAACAGTATGCCCTAGATCCGGGCCCTCTCCAAATCCGCTCGCCACGCCACCAAACCGGACAAACAGGCCGGTTGTTGCGAGTCCACGCAGCCATTTGGTCGGTCTCGGCGACGGTACCGAACTTACTTTTGAGTAAGATCAGCGCATGACATCACTGAGCCCCACTTACCGGGCCTGGAAGCAGCTGTCCGGACGGCCCGGCGGCAGCCTGTTGTTCTCGGCTGCAGCGATGGTGCGAGTGCCCTACTTCGCCTCGGTGCTCCCCCACATCGTGACCATGGAGCCCGGATACGCCGAGGTGACGGTGCCCAAATGGTTCTTCGTCTACAACCATCTGCACACCGTGCACGCGATCGCGTCGTGCAACGCCGCCGAAGTCGCGATGGGGATGGCGATGGAGGCCACCGTGCCCGCCAGTCATCGCTGGATCCCGAAGGCGATGAACGTGCAGTACCTGGCCAAGGCCACCACGTCACTGCGGGCGCAAGCCCGGTTCGACGTGCCGGACTTCACCAGCCTGACCGAGGGCACCGACGTCGTGGTGTCCGTGGCGATACTCGACGATTCGGGCACCGAGGTGGTGCACGCCGACATCACCACCTGGGTCACGCCGGCCTGATGCAGGAAAAATCGGCGCGCTGTGCGTGACGGCGGGTTCGGCACCACGCCGTGATACCCGAAGGGGTCTGGCCGCGTTGGCGGCCGCGGTCCCGGTGCTCGACATCGAAGGCTTGAAGATCACTGAACAGACCATGCCCAGTGCCCAACCGGGGCGCGAGCGTGGTGGCGATCGCGGCGAGCTTGCATTCGCCCGCCTTGCGGATGCTGGTCGGACCGCCGCGCCGAAGAAAGGATCTCGAGCGGCCCATGGCAAATCGAAATAGTCAAATAGAGCGTGCATCAAGTACCTTGAACGATTGTTGCACATCCGACTAATCGCATTTAGTTAAATACATTTAATTAGACAAATTTAGCTAAACGCACTTAATTAGATACATCGGATATCGATTTGCTGACAATGGCCTTCCAGATTACTGACCAGCAAGAATGTATCTCAATTCTAATTGCGAGCGTCCAGGGCGACTCAGCGAATCTGAAAATCCTTCCCGAACCCAGTTTCTGCTGAGGTAACCTCCCGCTGTCCCGACCTCGTCAATTAATTCAATAAGGAGAGATGGCATGCAAGTTGTCGTTCGAGCACGTCTCAACATGGGCATTGCACTGGCGGGTGCGGGTGCGATAGCGCTTGCCCCGATCGCCCAGCCGTTGCCCGCCATCGCCGAACTCCAAGCGCGAGCTGTGTCTTCGACCCACGTCGCGCTGACCGCCGCCGCCAACCCCATCGAGCAGTGGGCGCAGATCATCCGGGACACCCTCGCCAACGGCGGCACGCTCGTCCAGAGCTATCTGAGCGATCCCCTGCCAATCTTGCATCAGGTGCTCAACAACGGGCTCGGCTATGGCCAGCAGACGATCACGGCACTACAGGGCGCGTTCTCGGCTTTCGTCCAACAAATGGCGTTCAACAACCCCTCCGGCACTCCGGCGATGCTCCATCAAGGAATCCAACAGATTCTGGCCGGCCAGTTCGCCGACGGCGTGGAGAGCCTCTACGAGGCCGTAATCAATGCGGTGGTCCAACCAGCCTTCGCCCTGCTGCCCCTTATGCAGATCCCGGTCACCATGGCGAAGAATCTCGCCAACGCGTTCGCCACAGTGCCGCAGTCCATCCTTGGGGTGGGCCTCGGTGCACTCGGCATCGTCAGCGCGTCTGTCACGGCCGTCGGCGCGTCGGGGCAGGCAATCATCGACGCAGTGCGCGCCGGGGACCTCCGGGGCGTCATCGGCGCCATTGTGGCGATTCCCGGGACAGTCGTCGGCGCCATCCTGAACGGCGTTCCGTCGACGGGGAGTGGCGGTCTGCTCGGACCCTATGGCCTGGTTTCACAAATCATCAACGCGGTCCAGGGGTTCGCTCGAGCGCTCGCGCCGCCGGCGCCCACGCAGCTTGCGTTGAAGGTGGCCGCCACCAGCCCGTCGGCCCTACCGTCGGCTGCGTTGTCGGTTGCGACTGCCACGCTGGCCCCCGAGAAGGTGACAACGCCCGAGACGGCGAAGGTCCTTGCAGCGAAGGCCGCTTCGGCACCCGCCGCGACGGCTCCGGCTGCTCAGGCACCCGCCGCAACGGCTCCGGCTGCTCAGGCACCCGCCGCGACCGCACCTGAGACAGCGCCCACTGCAACCGACGCAAAGCCCGAAACGAAGCCGGAGACCAAACCGGAATCGGGCACGACCTCGGGCAGCACCACCACGCCAAACGGTGGCACCGACACGACCAACGGGAAAAAGGCCAAGCCTGGCAAGCCCAGGAAGCCGAGCGGATCGACCGGGAGCGAGACGGGCTCGGGCAGCACCGGTTCCGCCAGCGGCCACGGCGCATCCGGCAGTGGTAGCGGTGCACCCGGACACGGCGCTTCCCACGCCGCCGCTTAGTCACACCCCTTCAAGACCAGTGGGCCCCACTCATGAGCGGGGCCCACTGCCGTCCGGCGTCTCGAACGGTCGCCAGACATGGAGCGGCCGCCAAACCTTGATTCCTGGTTTGGACGGATCGACGGGCTCCGAGGGCCGGGCGGCTGTGGGGAATTCGCTCGGCGGCGCACCGCGGTCAAGTTCACCCACCCGGCGAGCAAGTACCGCTGGTGAACAGAGACCGCGATGACTCTTATTGAGGGTAGGGATCCAATTCACGCATCCGGTTCAGATGGGCTTGTTGTAGTTCGTCCGTACGGGTGAGGAAGCCGACGATCAGGTCGATCTCCGCCGCGTTGTAGTAGCTCAACAACATCTTGCCGCCCTGATCCAGCAGCGGGGAGACGAGTTCTGAGATACGGCGAGCAGCGAGATCCGTGGCCAACACCATTACTCGGCGGCGATCGGTCGGATGAAGCGTTCGACTGACGTAGCCCAGCTTCTCCAGGCGGTTGAGCACGATCGTGGTACCGGCGGCAGTGAGACCGAGCCGGTCTGCCAGAAGTCCCGGCGTCGTGAACTTCTCACCCGCAAGGAGAATGAGTTCCAGGGCGCGTCGGTCTGTCTGATTGACACCGAGCACCCTCACCAATTCGCGCGCCAAGTCATCGACGGATCCGTGAAGGGATTCCAGTGTTCTTTTCAGGACTACGGCGATCCGAGCGAGTTCGGTTGCCATCGGACGAAACCTCCCCCAAGGTTTTCCTTCGTGACTGGGCCTGAATCATACCGATGGTCGAGTGGCTCCCGCGGTGATTATCGAAGCTTTCGTTCGAACTGTCGACGGCGAACTTTGCTGTCGCCTTGGCCGGCAACACCCTGCCGGTCGTAGAACTCAACTTTCAATGTGGCCCAGAAGGATTCAGCCGCAGCGTCGTACCAACACCCGTGCGGCCGGCCCACGGACGAGTTGTGCTCGGCGGCGAACCGCGCCAGCCGGGTGATTGGTGTTGATAGGCGGCGCAGTTGCAGCGCTTACGCCAAAACTGAATGCCGAATCGCACAGTATCTGGCATCGGCCGCTTCGTTGTTCTCCCAAATCCGTGGAGAGTTTTCGCGCCTATTTCGATAGGCAACTGCCACCTGCCTCGAGGTCAATGATCCTGCCAAGCACAGGCCCATTCACAAACGGAGCCGACAGGTGGAATGACTGATTCGGGACAGACCAGCCACATTCGAGATGGTGACTGGAAAATAGCGATGACCCTCGACCGAGCCGGTCATTCAGCCCAGTCGAGGGTCATTCACCGCTGCACTCATTCAGCCTGTGCGCTGAATCTGACCCCGGCCCGATCAGCGCCGTCCAGGTAAGTGCCGTGTCCTTGGCGGACCAGGTCACCGTCGAAGATCAGCACCTCATTGACCAGTTGGCCACGGTGGTTGCGGTAATTGATGACGATGGCCTGCGTCCCTACGTAGGTCGCGACCACCTCGAAATGCAGATCGGGCAGCGCAGCCAGGGCAGCCGTCCAATATGCGCGCAGTGCTTCCTTGCCCCGAACCACTCCCCCGGAGCCCGGCACGATCCGGGCCGCGACCGGTGAGCTGAAGACGACGTCGTCGTGAAAGTGCACGAGCACCGCCTCGACGTCGTGCGCGTTCCAGGCCGTGACCCATTGCCGTGCAAAGGCCTCGGCGTCGGCTGCCGTCATGGTCCGCCTCTCTGTCGTTCGCCGAAGTCGACGCCATGCCGGTGCTCTCGCACTCTGCGGCCCGTTTGTCCGTTTCGGCGACGGGGATCAGGGTTTGAGGCTCTGCCAGAACGTGCATTGATGATCGGCGTCGAATTCGTCCATCAGCCTGCTGCCATCGGGCCGCAAGGACAACCGAATTTCGTCGGGCCCACCGGACAGCTGGGGCCATTCCAGAGCACCCGGTGCACTGGGCTTGCCGGTTTTCACGAACGAGGTCCAATAGTCGATCATCTGCTCGGACAACGCGGTCTGTTCCGGTGACATCGGCGGAGCACCACCCATGTCGAAGGTGTAGCGCAATTCGAGTGCGTGACTGGCACCCAGCGGAAAGGGCAACCGGCGCAACGGCTCTGGCGTCGGCGGTGCCGGATCGTTGAACTCGTAGGCGTAGACCGGCACGTCGGTGGCCAGCGCGTCGGCGATGCTGTCACCCACACAGGAGAACGCTCCGTCGGTCACGGCCGCCGAGTACGCACTGGCCGCGCTGCCGCGGTATCGGCTCAACGGATAGTGCTCGGCCACCGCATCGGCATTCGCACCGAAGGTCTCGGACAGCAGGCGCGGGTAGGCAGCGGGACTGAATCGTTTGCCGGACTTCAGATATTGCAGGCCGACGAACAAGGTGAACTCGTCATGATTGGTACCGATCAACACAGGCACCTGCGCCGCCGAACCTGCCGCGATGGCCTGCATCGGGTCGACCGGCAACGCCGCCGTCCCCGTCACCGGACCGCTCAGCGAGTCCTCACCAATCCGGTAGTACCACACCGGTTTTCGCAATTTGTCAACCGGAAGCCGACGCAAACACGTTGCGGCAGTGGCCGGATCACCGCAACCGACCCCGCGCGCATAGGCCAGGCTGGAGCGCTCGGCGTCGGGCAGAGCGACCTGCGCCTGGCACGGTCCGCTCTGGATGATCGCGGCGCGGAACAATCCGACCGATCCCGGCGCCACCAGGTGATCGCACACCGACATACCACCGGCGGACTCGCCGGCGACGGTCACCTGGTCGGGGTCACCACCGAACGCGGCGATGTTGTCGCGCACCCAGCGCAGCGCCGCCTGCTGATCGGCCAGCCCGTAGTTGCCGACGTCGGTGCCGTTGCCCAGCGCCGGGTGCGCCAGGAAACCGAGCGCGCCAAGTCGGTAGTTCAGCGTGACCACCACAACGTCCCCGCGTTTGACCAACCGCTCGGAGTGATAGATACCGGCGCTGCCGTTGATGAAGGCCCCACCGTGAATCCACACCAGCACCGGCCGCCGTTCGCCCGACTGCTTGACCGGCGGCGTCCAGACGTTCAGGAACAGGCAGTCCTCGCTGGAGTTACGCCCCATCTCCAGATCGCCCTGGGGGTCCTGCATGCACCGCGAGCCCGGCTTACTGGCGTCGCGCACTCCGTCCCATGGCAACGCAGGAGCCGGCGGCGCAAACCGCAGCGCGCCGGTCGGCGGTGCAGCATAAGGAATTCCACCGAAGAACCGCAGCCCCGGAGCGAGTACGCCGCGCACCACACCCGATGCGGTGGTGACCAGGGCCGGATCAGTCGTCGCGGCAGTAGACACCGAAGGAGAGCTCGCGACGTCGACGCGCCCACAGGCTGCCACCAGTACCACGGCAGCAGCCAGTGCAAACAGACGCCGGATCCACCGGCCCGGATGAGCGGGCTCCACGGACTACGAGACTACTGACTCAATCGGGCCCGAGCCGCCGACGAGCTCACATACACTCCACTTGACGGCCGTCAAGTCACCGCCTCACCAGGAGCCAAGATGAGCAGCCCCACCATGGATGAAGCCACCAAAGTCCTCGCCGACCCGACCGCATACGCCGACGACCAACGTCTGCACAGCGCTTTGGCACATCTGCGAGCCACCAATCCCGTTGCCAGGGTGGATAATCCGCCGTATCGGCCGTTCTGGGCAATCACCAAGCACGCCGACATCATGGCGATCGAGCGGGACAACGAGCTGTTCATCAGCGAACCGAGGCCGTTGCTGATGCCGGCCGACGCCGAGGACCTCCTGAAGGCACAGGTCGAAGCCGGCATCGGCCTACGCACCCTGATCCACATGGATGACCCGCACCATCGCAAAGTCCGTGCCATCGGCGCCGACTGGTTCCGGCCGAAGGCCATGCGCGACCTGAAGGTCCGGGTCGACGAGCTGGCCAAACGCTACGTCGACAGGATGCGCGAGGTCGGTCCGGAGTGCGACTTCGTCGACGAGATCGCCATCCGGTTCCCGCTGTACGTGATCATGTCGCTGCTCGGCCTGCCCGAAGAGGACTACGACCGCATGCACATGCTCACCCAGGAGATGTTCGGCGGGGACGACGACGAGCACACCCGCGGCAAGGAGCCCGAGGACATGCTCGCGGTGCTGCTGGACTTCTTCAATTACTTCGCGACGCTGACCGCATCGCGGCGGGCCAACCCCACCGAAGACCTCGCGTCGGCCATCGCCAACGGCCGGCTCGACGGCGAGCCGCTCAATGACATGGATACCGCGTCGTACTACGTGATCGTCGCGAGCGCGGGGCACGACACCACCAAAGACGCCATCTCCGGTGGACTGCACGCCCTGATCCAGAACCCGGGCGAGCTGCAGCGGCTGCGCGATAACCCTGCCCTGATGTCCAGCGCCATCGAAGAGATGATCCGGTGGACCACCCCGGTCAAGGAGTTCATGCGCACCGCAACCGCCGACACCGAAATCCGCGGAGTGCCGATCGCCAAGGGTGAATCCGTTTATCTGGCATATGTTTCGGGCAACCGGGACGAGGAGGTCTTCACCGACCCGTTCCGCTTCGACGTCGGCCGCGACCCGAACAAACACCTGGCCTTCGGCTACGGCGTGCACTTCTGTCTGGGCGCCGCCCTGGCCCGAATGGAGATGAACAGCCTGTTCACAGAATTGCTCTCGCGGCTGGATTCCATCGAATTAGCAGGAACCCCAGAGCTTTCCGCGACGACGTTCGTCGGCGGATTCAAGCACCTGCCGGTCCGGTATTCCGTGCGCTGACGGCGTGGGTGGCCAGAAACCCCGCGGCGGCAACGCCTGCGATCTCCCGATGATCGAAGTCGGGCAGCATGCTCAGCTTGCCCAGCACGATCGGTCCGAGCAGCAGCGTGAACGCACGAACCGGGTCGACGTCGCCCAGTTCAGCGACCGCCTCGGGGCTGCCCAGCACCGTCGCAAAGGGTTCGGCGTACTGCTCGACCATCCGCAACCGGAGGCTGCGCACCTCCGGGCTCTCGGTGTCCGGAGCACCCCACGGCAGATGTTCGAAGTTGCCGCCCAATGCCAGCCAGGACATGGCGGCCAGGCTCACCGGAGCCTCGGCGATCAGCTCGGCCTGCGCATACGTCAACTCCAGCAATCGCTCACGAAACGACCCATCCTCGGGCGGTGCCGGCGCCGAGGGGATCAGCGCATGAAAAGCCGCGGCCAGCAAGTCATTTCCACTTGGATAATGCCGGTACAGGGTGGCCCGGGCGACGTTCGCCGTCTTGAGCACAGCGTCCACGGTCACCGCACCGGGCCCACCTGAGCGCAGCAATTCGGTCGCCGCGTCGAGCAAGCGAGCGCGCGACCGGGCCGGCCTAGGGTCACAGCGTTCCCCGGACATTGGGCAAACTCCTGACGGACTGGTGACAAGCCTCGTTTTGTGAGACTGGATGACCTGCCATTTCAGGCTACCCAGCCGAACACAGTGTCAGCAGATCACCGGATCCACCGGTCGACCTCCCGCTGAGTCGGAGATTGCTCAGCCGTGGACGAATTCGGCGGCCCGGTGCGCCAGCATGACGATCGTGGCGTGCGGGCCCCGGCCGGTGATCTGTGGCAGCGCCGAGCCGTCCACCACCTGTAGGCCGTCCACCCCGCGCACCCGGCACCGCTCGTCGAGCACCGCCCGCTCGTCGTCGTCGCGGCCCATCGGCGCGGTGGCACACAAGTGCTGCGCGGTCGACCAGATCGGCTCGTCGACCAACATTGCGGCAGTGAACAATTCACGCACCAGCTGATGACCGGTACGCAGTTCGGCGAGGTCGGATGCGACGCTGTCATAGCGGTGCTCGATCACCGGTGGGATATCCGGGTCGGCCGAGACCAGCCTGACCCGGCCGCGCCCGCCGGGACGCATCAGCGAGATTCCGATGTGCACAGGGTCGAGCGCCCACGAGGTTCCCGTCATCGCGCCGAAGCCGACGGTGTAGGGCCGGATCTCTACGCTGCCGGTGCTCAGCGCCACCTCGATCGGAGGACGGTCCGCGCTCGCGGCCCACGCGACAGGCACCAGCCATTCGGGATGATCCGCGCACCAGCGCCCCACCGGCAGGTCGGCCACCACGGGCACACCGCAGCCGGCCAGCTCGTCGGCCGGTCCGATTCCCGAGCGCAACAGCAAATGAGCCGAATCAATTGCACCGGCGGACAACACAATACGATCAGCGGTCAACTCCAGGGGCCCGTCGGGCCCGACACATCGGGCCGCGACCGCGCGACCACCCCGGAAGCCGATCGTGCGCACCTGGGTGTCCGTCAGTACGGTCAGATTGCCCCGGCCCAGGGCCGGAAGCAGAAATGCCTGACCCGGACCGCAGCGCAACCCGTCCGCACCCACATTCAGCGGGATCGCCCCCAGCCCGGGTCGCGACGGCGTCCCGCCGTTCACGTCGTCCAGCCACTCGCTGTGGGCGGCGGCGCCGTCGATGAAGGCCCGTGAGGCTGCGGCGAAGTCGCGGGTCCGCCGCACCGGGATGGGCCCGGCGTCGCCGTGACCGGAACCGCCGAAATCGCAATCGGATTCGATGGCCCGATAGTGCGGGAACACGTCGTCCCAGCCCCAGCCGGGAAGCGCCCAGCGGTCGAAATCATCGGGGGTCGCCCAGCAGAAATACCCGCCGTTGACCGCGCCCGAGCCACCGACCACCCGGCCCCGGACCAGCTCGGCCGGACGCCGCGGGGTAGTCGTCAGGGCGCTGCGGTAATGGTCCGCCACGGCACTGTCCGGACCGATCGGCAACACCCAGCCACCGGTCGCCGCGGCCCCGCCGCCACTCTCCACAACGGTTACCCGGCAGCTCGGATCGACGGAAAGACGCTCGGCGAGAACACAACCGGCGCTTCCGGCACCGACTATCAGCACATCACTGTGCAATGGCTCAGGTCCGGATCTGCGGCTTGAGGGCGCCCAGGTGGCGCTCCCGGACCACGCCGGTCCACAGACCCAACCCGTATGCGATGTCGTCGAGCCGTTTGAGCAGCAGGTAGGCCAGCAGGCCGACGCGTTGTCCGTCGTCCTCGATGGGATGATTGCGCCGGACCCAGTCGACCACACCGTCGACGACGGCCGCCACCAGCACGACGTGACGCCAGCGCCGGAACAGCACCGCCAGCACCAGTGCGGCCGGCCAGTAGTGCCGCGTCAGCGCGGCGGCCAGTTGCAGAGCCGCGGCACCCAGTCCCCGCGCGGCCACCGCCACCACCTCGCGGGGTTCGGTATCCACCGAACTGAGCGAGCTGGCGATTCGCCGGCCGGTGATCGCCGCCGCGATGGTCGACGCCAGATAGCCGACGCCGGAACCCATCGCGAGCAGCACCCACACCACCAGCGTCCAGCCGGAGATCACCAACGGCGCGGTCTTGCCCGGATGCCGGATGGACAACGGCGCCGCGGAGGATCCGTAGAAAGCCTTGCGCGTGAACCACTCTCGCAACTCCGTGCGGTGGTCGTGGGCCACCATCGCGATGGGCTCGTAGCGCAGCCGGGCACCGGCCTCGATCAATCGCCAGCAGAGATCGACGTCTTCGCCGGAGCGCAGCGTCTCGTCGAAGCCGCCCATGTCATCGAGCATCGAGCGCCGGCACACGATGGCCGCGCTCGGCACGTATGCCACCGAGCCGTACGGCACCACCGGGGCCTCCCGGATACCCAGGTCCAACGAGGACCGCACGGCCTCGTAGCGGGCGATCATGTTGCGTGGTTCGCGCAACCCGACGATCCGGGGCGCGACCAGCGCCACCGCCGGATCACAGAAGTGCCCTAGCAGCGCCTCCAGCCATCCCCGGCGCGGAACGACGTCGGAGTCCAGGAACGCCACGAAATCGGTCTGACAGGCCGCCAGGCCGGTATTACGGGCCGCGGCAGGCCCACGGCTGACATCGTGGCGCAGCACCCGGATGTCGCACAGCACGTCCCCGAAGTCGGCGGACTGCAACGGCACCGCCGAACCGTCGTCCACCACCACCACGCGCATGCCGCCGCGCAGCGTCCGAACCAGACGGACCACGCCGATTGCGTTGTCGCGCACCGGGATAACGATCGTGACGTCGAGATACGACGGGCCGGTCGCCGGCCGCGGGTGCGCCACCGTCGCATCGAGCAGGGTCCGCGCCAGCTGGGCGCTCTGGGCGTCATGAACCTCGAGGCGTCCGCCCTCGAGCATGGTCCGGGCCGCCGGAGCGAGCTTGAGCAGCCGGGTCGGTGAACCACCGAGCAGCGCGGCCCCCTCGCCGAGTACCTTGACTCGGCGATCGACCTGCACGGCAAACCCGTCGGGCAGTCGGGGCCCGGTCACAGTCGCGACTTTCTCACCTGAGCATCCCCCGCGGGTCGGGCTCCCATGCGCCGATGCGCCGCACACAGCTACCAACCATTTCTGCGAAGATACGCCGTCCCTCGGCCGCCGTCGCGGTGGTGGGGTCACCGAGAACCCCGACCGGGCTCACCGCCGCCACACCTCCGCTGCGCAATGCGGGCATCAGCTCGGGCAAGGGCGCACTGTTGCCGGCCACGGTCTCGTCGACCCACACGTCGCCGGGTGAAAGGTGTAGCAGTACAGACGTTTCGGTATGGCCGGCGTGAGCGTCGGCACCGGGCACCGCGCAGGGGCACCAGCCGGCGTCGCGACCCTCGGCACGTAACAAGGTCACCGCCCTGGTCAGTGCCCCGATATTGCCGCCGTGGCCGTTGACGAACACCAGCCGGGACGCCC
Source organism: Mycobacterium sp. MAA66 (assembly GCF_041261665.1). NCBI lineage: Bacteria > Bacillati > Actinomycetota > Actinomycetes > Mycobacteriales > Mycobacteriaceae > Mycobacterium > Mycobacterium sp. MAA66. The sequence continues at coordinate 420,989 of NZ_JBGCCC010000002.1, forward strand.
AATTGCACGCCGAGCGGCCATACTCGACCAGCAAAAGTTCCAATGCGGCCTGGCCGATCGAGATGGTCCCGGGGAAGCCCTCATGTTCACCGCTGGCGCCATAGCTGATGGCAGGGGCCAGCAACCACTCACCGGCAAGGCACTCGGCCACGGCCGAGGCCACCGCACCGGCAATCCGGGTGTCGGTGTCGAGCGGCAGGTGGGGCCCGTGCTGCTCGGTGGAACCTAACGGGACGATCAACGAAGGCGACAATTCGTGTAGCTGCCTCGACGTCGAGTTCCCGAGCTCGCTTGGGAAAGCCACCTGCCGATGGTAGGCCGAATTCACCTGGTGTGCGCCAAATGTTGCGGTTTAGGCCAAAATTTGTCTACGGCGTCAATTGTTGTCACGTCCATCGCCGGGCTGAACGGCAACGTCAGCCCCGCCTGCCACGCCCGTATCAGCGCCGACCATCGATTCACTCAGACCCGCGGCACACCGAGCGTCCGGGTGAAGCCCTCCGGGATCAGAATGTCGTCGGGACCGAGATCGTGGATCGAGGCCTTGCCCAGACCGCGCAGCGCCGAGTCGATGCCGCCGTGCATGATGTCGAGCACGTTCTCCACGCCGGCCTGGCCCTCGGCTGCCAGGCCCCACAGGTAAGCCCGGCCGATCATCACCGCGCGGGCGCCCAGCGCCAGCGCCTTGACCACGTCACTGCCACGCCGGATGCCGCCGTCCAGCAGCACCTCGACCTGCTCGCCGACCGCGTCCGCGACCGCCGGTAGACAACGAATCGAGGCCGGGGTGCTGTCCAGGTTGTTGCCGCCGTGGTTGGACACCGAGATGGCCGAAACACCAGCATCCACAGCACGTTTGGCGTCGTCGACCCGAACGATGCCCTTGAGCATGAACGGCCCACCCCACAGTTCCCGCAGCCAGGCGATGTCTTCCCAGGTGGGCGCGGGCGTCCCCATCCACTCGCCGTAGGCCTGGAAGAACGGCGGACCGGCCTCACCCTTGCCGGCCTGGTTGGGTACCGACAGGGCCGGCGGGCGCATGGTCTTGGCCCACTGGAAGAACCAGCGTGGCTTGGTCATGACCTCGGGACTCATCTTGATGATGGTCGCCAGATCCATCTTCTCCGGGATCTTGGGGCTACCCCAGTCGCGGCCGTGCGAGAAGCTCCAGTCAGTGGTCACGATCAGCCCCACCGCACCGGCGGCGCGGGCCCGTTCAGCCCGCGCCGCGATCGCGTCGCGGTCACCCAGCCAGTAGATCTGGAAGAACGTCTTGGGGTTCGCCGCCACGACCTCTTCGACGGGCTTGCTCGCGAACGAGGACAAGCCCATCGCGGTGCCGCGGGCGGCGGCCGCGCGTGCCACGGCCACCTCGCCGTCGGGGTGCACGGCCTGCACACCGGTCGGCGAGATCAGCACCGGCAGCGAAATGTCCTGCCCCATAACGGTTGTCGACATCTCGCGCTTGTCCAGCGCGCCGATGACGTGCGGCGCGAAGCCCAGCTCACCGAACGCCTCGACGTTGTCGGCGACGGTCAGACCTTTTTCGCTCGCGGAGATCAGCGAGGAGTAGGCGGACTTGGGCAGCCGCTTCTTGGCGCGTTGCTGCGCGATCGCGACGGTCTCGAACCAGGTATCACGGGCCATGAGTTACACGGGACTTTCGTTACAGAATTTCTGGGGAGCCTTGGCCGGCATGGCCAGAAGTTTGAGTGGGATCGGCGCCCTGGCGGAGCGCCGGGACGGATCACCGGCACCGCGAGAATGGTCGATGTGCGACTTGGGCTTGTCCCGGTCGGCCGCCAGCGCGGGTTCACCGTAGCCCTGCACGCACTCGGGGTCCGGACCGTCCATCGGCAGGCCCGTGAAGAACTTGGCGGCCATGCAGCCGCCGCGGCAGCTGTCGTAATGCCCGCAGCTGCCGCAGGCACCGGCCGACTGCGGCTCGCGCAGTTCACGGAACAGCGGAGCGTTCTGCCAGACGTTCTGGAAGCCAGCTCCAAAACCGGTGTCTTTCAGGATGTTCCCAGCCAGGAATCGCTCGTGGATAGCGAAGGGGCAGGCGTACACGTCACCCACCGGGTCGATCAGGCACACCACCCGGCCGGCACCACAGAGGTTCAGGCCCGCCAGTGCACCGGGCTCACCGAGTCCCGACAGGTGAAAGAACGAGTCACCGGTCAGCACACCCTCGCCGTGGGCGACCAGCCAGTCGTACAGCTGGCGCTGCTGCTCGGCGGTGGGATGCAGCTCGTCCCAGACATCGGCGCCGCGGCCGGACGGACGGAGCCGGGTGATCCGCAGCGTGGCGCCGTACCGGTCGGCGAGCGCTTTGAAGTCGTCCAGCTGATCGACGTTCTGCCGGGTGACGACCACCGAGATCTTGGCATCCTTGAAGCCGGCCGCGGACAGGTTCTCCAGGGCTCGGATCGCCATGGCGAACGAGCCCGGGCCACGTACCGCGTCGTTGATCTCCGCGGTGGCGCCGTCGAGCGAAATCTGAACGTCCACATAGTCACTGGCGGCCAGCTTCGCGGCGACCTCTTCGTTGATGCGAACGCCATTGGTGGAGAACTTGACTCCGACGTGATGCTCGGTGGCGTAGTCGACGAGCTCCCAGAAGTCCGACCGCACAGTCGGTTCGCCGCCGCCGATGTTCACGTAGAACACCTGCATCCGCTCGAGCTCGTCGATGATGTCCTTGCATTGCCGGGTGCTCAGCTCGCGCGGGTCCCGCTTGCCCGACGAGGACAGGCAGTGCACGCAGGACAGGTTGCAGGCGTAGGTCAGCTCCCAGGTGAGGCAGATCGGGGCGTCGAGGCCGAGCTCGAACTGCTCGATCAACCGGGGAACGGGTGCCGTCGTGGTCATGGGGCGGTGGATCCTTCCGGGCTGTTCGGGACCGTCGGTATCAGCATCTTGGATCCGACCAGCACGCCGAATGCGTGCAGATACGGCGCCTGCTGATCGTCGTCGATGCCCGCGGCGCGGCAGGCACTGCGGACGTCCGGATGGTCGGCCAACGAGTTGACCACCTCGACGATGGTCCGGTTCTTCAGGAACGAAAGTTTGCGGGTACCAAAGTGATACAGCAGCGCCCCGAATGGTTCGGGGCGCACGGCGACCTGCGGGTGCAGCTGCCAGCCGCGGTCAGGATCGAAGGCCGACGCCGGCGGGGCCGGCAATTCGGCCACCGCCGGCGGGGCCGGCAATTCGCCCCCTGTTGGCTCGGTCCGGGCCGCGGCTGGAGCCGACATGGTCAGTAGACCCCGCACATACCGTCGATCGAGACTTCCTCGACCAGCGACTCGGTGACGAGTTCAGCGTCTGAGTCAGCCTGCTGAGTCGTGTCCATAGGATCGCCCCTTTCGCTACCGTGGCAGTTGCCGGGTCTCGACAACTGTGATCCAGGTCGCAACAATATGGCATTGAGTGCCGAAATGGAAGGGCGGGTCCGATGGTCGCCGGTCGACGCCGTTCCACCACCCAGGACCACATCACCGACGTCGCACTGGAGTTGTTCGCAACCCGCGGTTTCGACGACGTCAGTGTGGACGATGTGGCCGCTGCCGCGGGCATCTCCCGGCGCACGCTGTTCCGGTATTTCTCGTCCAAGAACGCCATCCCGTGGGCTGATTTCGACGCCCATCTGGACCACCTGCGCGAGCTGCTCGACACCACCCCCGCCGACCTTCCATTGGATACCGCGTTGCGGTCGGCATTGTTGGCGTTCAACAGCTTTGACGAATCGGAAACCCCACGGCACCGGCGCAGGATGCGAGTGATCCTGCAAACCGATGCACTACAGGCCTACTCGATGACCATGTACGCCGGCTGGCGCGGCGTCATCGCCGCGTTCGTCGCACACCGCACAGACACCAAGCCCGGCGATCTACTGCCGCAGACGGTCGCCTGGAGCGTGCTGGGCGTGGCGTTGACCGCCTACGAACAGTGGCTGGCCGACGAAGCCGTCTCGCTGCCGGACGCCCTGAGTGCCTCATTCGAGGTGGTCCGCGGCGGGCTGCGGGAACTGCGCGCACACTGAACCGAGAAATTTCTGCCCACCCCGTCGGAAAACAGCCGCCCGGCGCGACGATATGGGTGTGAGCGGCGAATCAGACGGTGACGCCCCGCAGACGCTGCTGGCGCTGTACGACGAAGCACTACCGGTGGTCTACGGGTACTTCGTGCGGCGCTGCAGCGACCGGAACACCGCCGAGGACCTGACGTCAGAAACCTTCCTGGCGGCGATGGATGCTGCCCGGAAGGACAGGCCCCCGGTCATATCGGTGCCGTGGCTGATTGGTGTGGCCCGGCACAAACTCGCCGATCACTACCGCCGCCGGCACGACCGGCCGATTCCCGAAACACCTGAGCCCACACAACCTTTCGATGATTGGGACGCCGAACTGGACCGGATCGTGGCCGAGGCAGCACTGGCACGGCTGCCCGAACAGCACCGGGTGGTGCTGGCGTTGCGGTACCTGGACGACCGATCCGTGGGCGAGTGTGCCCAGCTCATCGGACGCACCGTGCACGCCACCGAGGCGCTGCTGGTGCGGGCCCGCAGGGCCTTCCGAACCGAATACCAGGACGGAGGAGCGTCATGAACCAGCACAACGGTCGTGATCCGCTGACCGTCCTCGCCGGCCACGAATTGCCGAGTCCGCCCGACCCCGCGTTCGCGGCCCGGCTTCGCGCCCGGCTGCAAGCGGCCGTCGACCTACCCGAAGGAGTGATCATGAGTGGAACCGATGCCCTCATCGCCGAACTCAACCAGTCGGTGATCGAGCCACCACGACCGGCGGCCCTGCCCTACCTGGCCGTCGCCGACGCCCGGGCCGCGATCACCTGGTACCTCGACGCTCTCGGCGCGACGATGGTCGGCGAACCGATCACGATGGACGACGGGCGGATCGGCCATGCCGAATTGGCACTGGGTGGCGGCGTGCTCTACCTGGCCGACGAGTTCCCGGAAATCGGACTGAAAGCTCCTGCACCTCAGTCTGTTTCCGTCAGCCTGATGCTCGCGGTCCCAGACACCGACGCCGCCCTGACCCAGGCCCGGCGCCATGGTGCGCACGTTCAGCGCGAGCCCTACGAGGCCTACGGATCGCGTACCGCGGTGGTCATCGATCCGTTCGGCCATCGCTGGATGCTGACCGGCCCGCCCCTGGGCACCTCGATCCGGCACGGCGACATCGGCTACGTGTCGGTACAGACGCCGGACGCGGCGCGCGCTGCCACTTTCTACGGCCACGTCCTCGGCTGGAGCTACGACCCCACAACGCACAAGGTCACCAGCAACCAGATGGACACCGGCATCTTCGAGACGGCCGGCCCACACACGGTGTTCTGCTGCTACGCGGTGGACGATCTCGACATCGCCCGGCGGGCGATCCTGGCCGCGGGCGGCCGGGTGGGCGAGGTCGAGGATCACGAATGGGGCGCGACGCTCGATGCCGTCGATGCGCTGGGTACTGCCTTCGCGGTCTTCCAACCCGTCACCGCCATTGCCCGACCCCAGCTCAATGGCGCTGGGCCCGGCGAACTTTCGTACCTCACCCACGAGGTGACCGACTCTGCCGTCTTCAAGGAGTTCTACGGCCGGGTCTTGGGCTGGACGTTCGAGCCGGGCCGGATCGTCGACGGGTGGACGGTGCAGGGCTGCCAGCCCATGTCAGGTGTGGCCGGCGGCGCCGCTGACGGTGCCGGCGTCCCGATGTGGACGGTGGCGGACGTCGAGGCCGCGGTGGCACGCGTGCTCGAGGCCGGCGGGTCGGTCATCGACGCACCCACCCGACAGCCGTACGGCATGTCAGCGCTCTGCGCCGACGACCAGGGCGCCCGCTTCTACCTCGGGTCCTGAATGATCTGGGCACGAAAATCCGCTGTCCTGCCGGCACCGCCGACCACGGCACTCAGCGCGCCTTTTCGTGCCCAGTCGCTATAGGACGTCGGAGATCGGGACGGCCGCAGCGACCTTGGCCCGGTTCTTCATGACCTTGCCCGGCATACCGCCGCCGACCACGCCGCTGACCTTGCCCTCGCGCTCGTAGAACGCCAGGAACTTGCGGCCGTCGTCCTCGACGATGTGCACGACATCCCCGGCCGCCGGCTCCCCCAGGCACTGAAGCTTGACGTCGTACTGGTCGCTCCAGAAGTACGGCACCACAACGGGTGCGGTGGCCTCCTGGCCCAGCATCGCCGGCACGATAACCCGCGCCTGCTCGGCCACATTGCTCCAATGCTCAACCCGCACTTGGTGTCCCGCAGCATCGCGCCAGGACGCGACATCGCCGATGGCCCACACGTTCGGTGCGCTGGTGCGGCCCGCCACATCACACACCACGCCGTTGTCGACCGCGACACCACTGCCTGCCAGCCAGTCGGTGGACGGTCGCGAACCTATACCCACGACGACGATGTCGGCGTCCAGCTCGGAGCCGTCGGCCAGCTGCACCTTCTCGACGTGACCGGTGCCGGTCACCCCGGTGACCCCGACGCCGCATCGGACGTCGACGCCCTCGGCACGGTGCAGTCGTGCCACCAGTTCGCCGATCTGCTCACCGAGCACTGACGCCAGCGGCGTGGGTTGCGGCTCGACCAGCGTCACCTCGACACCCAGCTTGCGCAGGCTCGCAGCGACCTCGCAACCGATGAAACCGGCGCCGATCACCACGGCGCGTCTGGCCGAACCGGCGTGCTCGCGCAACGCCATCGACTCGTCATAGGTGCGCAGGACACGGATGCCCTCCAGGTCCGGCAGCGACGGAATGGTCTTGGGCACCAGACCCGTAGCAATCACCAGCTCGTCGTACGCGATCACGTCGCCACCCACCAGGGTCACCGCCTGGGCTTCGGTATCCAGCGTGGCCGCGCCCGAACCGAGCAGCACCGTGATGTTGTTCTCGTCGTAGAACTCGGCCGGCTTGAGCGCGACGTCATCGGTCTCGGCGCGTAATACTTCCTTGGACAGCGGCGGCCGGTCGTACGGCAGATGGTCCTCGTCGCTGATCAAGGTGATCGGCCCGGCGTACTCGGCCTTGCGCAGTTGCTCGGCGGTACGCGCGGCGGCCAGACCGCCACCGACGATGACGATGCCTCCGTTAGTAGTCACGTGGGCTTTCATACACGATGAGCGCGATACCAGGTAGGCCCCCCTTCTGATGACCGCTCAGTTTTCACCCATACCCGCCGATCAGATCCGCGTCCGATCAATGATGTTCGACAGCACCACGATGCTTTCGCTGCGTTCGATGTCGGCGCTGGACCGGATGCGCTCGAGCACCTCCTCCAAATGCCGCATATCACGGGCCAGGATGCGCAATATGGCGTCGGATGTGCCGGTGACGGTTGCCGCGGACACCACCTCGGGGATGAGCTCCCAGGCCTGACGCAGCTGGTGCGGCGCGATGGTTCCGTGACAGTAGACCTGGACGTATGCCTCAGTGCCCCAACCGATCACACTGCGATCGACGATCGTGGTGAAGCCTCGGATCACCCCCGCCGCCAGCAACCGGTCGACCCGGCGCTTGACCGCGGGGGCGGACAGGTTCACCCGTTCACCTATCTCGGCGAACGTGGCGCGGGCGTTGCCGGCCAGCTCGGCCAGGATGCGTTCGTCAGCCTCATCGACGCCATTCATCGATCCATGCCTCCACTCAGTCACGGGCGCGCAATAAAACACCGTCAAGCAGATTCTTACGCAACAAATCACCACTCGCAACGCCGGTTCTTCGAATTGCTTGCACGCTGAGCCGCGCCTACCATCGAAATATGACGATCACCGAAGTCGTCAACACGACGACACCGCATTCGCCGCGGGTTCCCCGACAACGGCACTACGTGATGACCCGTCCAGCCCACTTCGCCGTCGAGTACGCCATCAATCCGTGGATGGATACCTCGGTCGCCGTCGACACGGCACTGGCGATCCGGCAGTGGGAGACACTCGTCCGGACGTATCGAGAACTCGGGCACACCGTCGAGCTGGTCGAGCCGGTACCCGGCCTGCCCGACATGGTCTACGCCGCCAACGGCGGACTGGTGATCAACGACGGCTTCGAAAAGGTGGCCATCATCGCGCGCTTCACCTACCCGGAACGCGCCGGCGAAGCGGTCGCCTACGCGAACTGGATGTACGACCACGACTACTGCCCCCTGTATACCGAACACACCAACGAAGGCCAAGGCGATCTGCTGCTCGTCGGATCGAAGATCTTGGCCGGCTACGGATTCCGCACCGAACTGCAATCCCATGACGAGGTGTCGAAGCTTTCCGGGCTGCCGGTGATCAGCCTGCAATTGGTCGATTCCCGCTTCTACCACCTCGACACCGCGCTGGCCGTTCTCGATGACGACACCATCGCGTTCTATCCGCCGGCCTTCGGCGCCACCTCGGCTGCCGTACTACGCAAGATGTTTCCCGGCGCCATCGAGGTCAGCAATCGGGATGCCCATGCGCTGGGCCTGAACTCGGTGTCCGACGGGTATCACGTGGTACATCCATCAAACGCGACCGGATTCGCCGCTCAATTGGCCGCGGCGGGCTTCCAGCCGATCGGCGTCGATCTGTCCGAACTGCTCAAGGGCGGCGGATCGGTGAAGTGCTGCACCCTGGAGGTGTACCCGATCGGATGCTGAACACAGTTGCGGCGAAAGGAAACACGGGGCGGATCATCGAGCTGCACGACCGTCACGCGGCACACAACTACGCACCACTGCCGGTGGTCGCCGCGTCCGCGGACGGAGTGTGGATCACCGACCCCGAGGGCCGGCGGTACCTGGATTGCCTCTCGGCGTATTCAGCGGTGAACTTCGGGCATCGCAATCCGGAGATCACTGCGACGGCGCACGCTCAGCTCGACGCCGTCACCCTGGTGAGCCGAGCATTCCATTCCGACCGGCTCGGACCGTTCTGCGCCGCGCTGGCTCAGTTGTGCCGCAAGGACAAGGTACTGCCGATGAACAGCGGCGCCGAGGCGGTGGAGAGCGCCATCAAGGTGGCCCGCAAGTGGGGAGCCGACGTCAAGGGTGTCACCGAGCCCAATATCGTTGTGGCGCACAACAACTTTCATGGCCGCACCACCACCATCGTGAGCTTCTCCGATGACGAGACTGCGAGAGCCGGCTTCGGCCCCTACACACCCGGTTTCCGGGCGGTGCCGTTCGGCGACGCAGACGCCCTGGCCCGGGCGATCGACCGCGACACCGTCGCGGTGCTGATCGAGCCGATCCAGGGCGAGGCCGGAATCATCGTGCCGCCCGACGACTTCCTGCCCCGGATGCGCCAACTGTGCACCGACCGCAATGTGCTGATGATCGCCGATGAGATCCAGTCCGGACTGGGCCGCACCGGCCGCACCTTCGCCTGCGACCACTGGGACGTGGTGCCCGACGTGTACGTGCTGGGCAAAGCATTGGGCGGCGGCGTCGTACCACTGTCGGCCGTGGTGGCCGACGACGACGTACTCGGTGTCCTGCATCCGGGTGAACACGGGTCGACTTTCGGCGGCAACCCACTGGCCGCGGCGATCGGTACCACCGTGGTCGCGATGCTGCGACGCGGTGAGTTCCAGGACCGCTCAACGCAGCTCGGCCGCCACTTGCATCACCGGCTGCGTGCCCTGACCGGACGCGGCGTGACGGCCGTTCGCGGACTGGGGCTTTGGGCCGGCGTCGACATCGACCCGGCTATCGGCACCGGCCGGCAGGTGAGCCTGGCCCTTGCCGCTCGCGGCGTGCTGACCAAGGACACTCACGGCCCGACGCTGCGCTTCGCCCCGCCGCTGGTGATCACCCAGCCCGAAATCGACTGGGCCGTCGACCAATTCGAGCAGGTTCTCAGTACTTCATGACGCCGCGGTCGACGGCGATCTGCGAGCCCGACAGGGTCGCAGAATTCGGCCCGGCCAACCAGGTCACAACATCCGAAACCTCTTCGGGCGTCATGAATTCCTGCAGTCCCGCCTTGCCGTCGTGCGCGACGGGCTTGTAGGGCATCGGCGCGAAGCTGTGCAGGTAGGTCGGGTACTTGGTGAAGATCTCCGCCATGGCCTCAGGCTCGATCATCGGGGTCATGATCGAGTACGGGTGAATCGAGTTCACCCGAATCCCGTACTCCCCCACCTCAAGTGCAAGCGCGTTGGTCAGACCGACCAGGCCGAACTTGGACGCCGCGTAGTGACCGTTGCCCGGCGTGGCCTTCAGACCCGCCGACGAGCTGACGATGATGATCGACCCGCCATTGCCGGCCTCGATCATCGCGGGAACAACGGCCCGGATGGTCCGCCAGGTACCCGAGAGATTCACCCCGATGACGCTGTCCCACTGCTCGGCATCCATCTCGAACAACCGTCCCCAACTGAGCACACCGGCGTTGGCCACCAGCACGTCCAGCCTACCGAACTGATCGATCGCGTCGGCGACCACTTGCTGCTGGGCGGCCAGGTCGCGGATATCGATCTCGCGGGCCAGTACCTTGCGGCCTTCGGCCTCGACCAGTTGGGCGGTCTCGGCGAGGTCCTCCGACGTCGGCATCGGATAGGTGATGGTGTCCGAGACCGGAGCACAGATGTCGATGGCAACCACGTCGGCGCCCTCTCGGGCCATCCGGACCGCATGTGCCCGGCCTTGGCCGCGTGCCGCCCCGGTGATGAATGCGACCTTGCCCTCGAGAGTTCCGCCTGCCGCCATTGCCAGTCCTTCCATCGCATCTCGCCCGAATTCATCGCCAGGCTAGCAGCCGAACTGAAACGTGTTCTAGTGATCGCCCGACAACCGGGCCGGGCCTACAGCTCGGCGATGATCTGCGCGCGTTTGGCGGCATATTCGCCCTCGGAGATGGACCCGGTGGCACGCAACGTCTCAAGCTCCTGCAGTCGCTGCGCCGCCGACGGAGCCGGCGCAGCAGGAGCCGCAGGTGCAGCGGCAGGCGCCGCGGCGGTTTGCGATGCAGCGGCCCGCCGCACCACGGCCATCACCTGTTGACGCACCACCGGATTGGAGCGGATGTCGACGGTGCCGTCGGCCGGCACCTGGTTGGCCTTCAGGATGCGGAGGATCTCGATGATCGGGCCGGGCTGCCCGGTCAGGTCATAGGTCTTGTGATCCTCGTCCGAGGTGAACTGGGCCGGCGCGATACCGGCCACCAAAGTGCTTCGCTGCCAATCGATCTCAAACTGGTTGGTGGCCGGGTCGACCAACACCGCCAGATAGCGGGCGGTGATCAGCGGCATCCGCGGTATCGAGGCGATGACCCGGTCCTGCGCGTCGAACGCGACGAGTCCGGGGCCTTCGATGTGCAAATCGAGCTTCACCAACGGACGGTCATTGATCTGGGTACCGGTCTCGGTCAGTGCGGTGACCCTGGCCAGCGCCAGCACCCCGTTGGCCTCCAAGGCCTGGTGCTTGGCCTGCCGTTTGGCCCCAAAATTCACCAGCGCCAGCGCAATCAGGACGTCCGCGGCCGTGATCGCCAGGCCCGCCCAGTACATCCAGCTGACCAACTCGCTCGGCCCGATGACGAAGAAGTACACCACCAGGAAGATCGGCCCCACCAGACCGCCGCACAGCAGCACCACCGCCTGCGCTTTGAGATAACGCCACAACATCTCACACGCCCCTTCGGCCGGCTGGATATCAGCTGCCAGGAAGCCTAGTGCGAATCAGTCACCCTGAATATCGAGTAACACAAACGAAAAGTTGTCGGCGGCGCCATTGGCTCGCGCGGTACTGATGATCACCGCGGCACCGTCGGAACGATCGCTGCACGACGTCGCCGCCTCCAGGTCGTGATGCTCCATCTGGCCATGCACCCCGTCGGAGCACATCAGATAGCTGCCACCGCGAACATCCAGCGAACGGACGTGGGGCACCACCAGAGCCTGCTGCGGATCCTGGCCGATCGACTGGGTGATGATGTTCGTCGGCCGGCCGGCCTCGTCGAATATCGAGTCGTCGATCGACAGTTGGTCCAGCGATTCCCCGTTGATCGAATAGACCCGGCTGTCACCGACATTGAAGACGATCAGCTCGTCAGCGGTCAGACACACCCCGGCGATCGTGCAACCCATCCCGGACAGTTCGGAGCCCCGGCTCATGTCGTGGATCCAATCGCTGACATAGCACAGCGACGACGAAATGTCCCCCGCGCCAGTCCATCCCAGGCACATGGTGGCAATCATGGTCAGCGCGGTGCGACTGGCGACATCGCCACCGGCGTGACCGCCCATCCCGTCGGCGACCGCACAGACAAAGGGCGATCCGGGCTGCATCCGGATGTCGGCGAGTACTCCGTTATGGGTCTGACTCACCCATCCGTTGACCAACACCGCGTCTTCATTGCGCTTGCGGCGCAACCCGGTGTCGGTGAATGCGCGCACGCTGACCTGTGTCACCGGTCAGCCCCCATCGTGTTCGAATCCATTTGCAAAGATCCTGCCATCCCCGTCCCAACAACAAAGCGCCGCCCACCCTTTCGGGTGAGCGGCGCTCCGCTGTGCAGCAAACTAGATCACTTGATGATCGCGTAGGCGGTGCCTACTTGATGATCGCGTAGGCGGTGCCTACTTGATGATCTTGGAAACGCGACCCGCGCCGACGGTACGACCGCCCTCACGGATGGCGAAACGCAGACCCTCGTCCATGGCGACCGGCTGGATCAGCACGACGGAGATGTCGGTGTTGTCACCGGGCATGACCATCTCGGTGCCCTCGGGCAGGGTAACCACGCCGGTCACGTCCGTGGTACGGAAGTAGAACTGCGGGCGGTAGTTGTTGAAGAACGGCGTGTGGCGGCCGCCCTCGTCCTTGGACAGGATGTAGACGCTGCCCTCGAACTCGGTGTGCGGGGTGGTGGTGCCGGGCTTCACGACGACCTGGCCACGCTCGACGTCCTCACGCTTGATACCACGAACCAGCAGACCGACGTTGTCGCCGGCCTGGCCCTGGTCGAGCAGCTTGCGGAACATCTCGACACCGGTGACGGTGGTCTTGGTGGTGGTCGGCTTGATACCGACGATCTCGACCTCTTCGTTGACGTTGATCACGCCACGCTCGACGCGGCCGGTGACCACGGTGCCACGACCGGTGATGGTGAAGACGTCCTCGACGGGCATCAAGAACGGCTTGTCGGTCTCGCGGACCGGGTCCGGGATCGACTCGTCGACGGCGTCCATCAGATCCTCGACGGACTTCACCCAGGTGGCGTCACCTTCGAGGGCCTTCAGCGCCGAGACACGGATGACCGGGGCGTCCTCGTCGAAGTCCTGGGCGGCCAGCAGCTCGCGGACCTCGAGCTCGACGAGCTCCAGGAGCTCCTCGTCCTCAACCATGTCGGACTTGTTCAGTGCGACCAGGATGTAGGGCACGCCGACCTGGCGGGCCAGCAGCACGTGCTCACGGGTCTGCGGCATCGGGCCGTCGGTGGCGGCGACCACCAGGATGGCGCCGTCCATCTGAGCAGCACCGGTGATCATGTTCTTGATGTAGTCAGCGTGACCGGGGGCGTCCACGTGGGCGTAGTGACGCTTCTCGGTCTGGTACTCAACATGCGAGATGTTGATGGTGATACCGCGCTGACGCTCCTCGGGCGCATTGTCGATCTGGTCGAATGCGCGCGACTCGTTCAACGTCGGGTACTTGTCATGCAGAACCTTGGTGATTGCTGCAGTCAGCGTGGTCTTGCCGTGGTCAACGTGACCGATGGTCCCGATGTTGACGTGCGGCTTCGTCCGCTCGAACTTCGCCTTCGCCACTGTGGTGTCCTCCTGGACTTGTTGGTGCTTGGTTAAGCAGTGTTGATGGGTATTGCGTTGTGCCGCGACAGCGACAAGTCAGACTACTGACCCGTCGCCTTCGCGATGATCTCCTTCGACACGTTCGCCGGAACTTCGGCGTACGAGTCGAACACCATGGAGTAGTTCGCCCGGCCCTGGGTCTTCGACCGGAGGTCGCCGACATAGCCGAACATTTCGGACAGCGGAACCTGCGCCTTGACGACGCGCGCACCGCTGCGCTCCTCCATGGCCTGGATCTGGCCACGGCGGGAGTTCAGGTCGCCGATCACGTCGCCCATGTAATCCTCGGGCGTGGTGACCTCGACAGCCATGATCGGCTCCAGGATGACCGGCTGCGCCTGTGCGGCCGCCTTCTTCAGCGCCTGCGAACCGGCCACCTTGAAGGCCATTTCCGACGAGTCAACATCGTGGTAGGCACCGTCGATCAGCGTCAGCTTCAGGTTCACCAGCGGGTAGCCGGCCAGGATGCCGTACTGCATGGCGTCCTGCGCACCGGCATCCACCGACGGGATGTACTCACGCGGGACGCGGCCACCGGTGACCTTGTTCTCGAACTCGTAGGTCGCGCCGTCCTCGCCGACGAACGGCTCGATGCTGATGATGACCTTCGCGAACTGGCCCGAGCCGCCGGTCTGCTTCTTGTGGGTGAACTCGACGTTCTTGACCTCGCGCTTGATGGTCTCTTTGTAGGCCACCTGCGGCTTGCCGACGTTGGCCTCGACCTTGAACTCGCGGCGCATGCGGTCCACCAGGATGTCCAGGTGCAGCTCGCCCATACCGCCGATGACGGTCTGGCCGGTCTCTTGGTCCAGGTGCACCTTGAAGGTCGGGTCCTCTTCGGCGAGCTTCTGGATCGCCGTGCCCAACTTCTCCTGGTCACTCTTGGTCTTGGGCTCGATGGCCACCTCGATAACCGGATCCGGGAAGGTCATCGACTCCAGCACGATCTGGTTGTTCGGATCGCACAGGGTGTCGCCCGTGGTGGTGTCCTTGAGGCCGATGACCGCGTAGATGTGGCCGGCGGCGGCGGACTCGACCGGGTTCTCCTTGTTGGAGTGCATCTGGAACAGCTTGCCCAGACGCTCCTTCTTGCCCTTGGTCGAGTTGATGACCTGGGCACCGGAGTCGACCTTGCCCGAGTAGACGCGGACGTAGGTCAGCTTGCCGAAGAACGGGTGGGTGGCCACCTTGAACGCCAGACCGGAGAACGGCTCATCGGCCGACGGCTTGCGCGAGATGATCTCGTCTTCCTTGCCCGGGACGTGGCCCTCGGCGGCCGCGACGTCCAGCGGGGTCGGCAGGTAGTCGATGACCGCGTCGAGCATGGGCTGCACGCCCTTGTTCTTGAACGCGGAACCGCACAGCACCGGGTAGGCAGCGCTGGTGACGGTCAGCTTGCGCAGGCCACCCTTGATCTCCTCGATGGTGAGCTCTTCGCCGCCGAGGTACTTCTCCATCAGCTCGTCGTCGGTCTCGGCGACGGCCTCGATCATGGCGAGGCGGTACTCGTCGGCCTTCTCCTGCAGGTCTGCCGGGATGTCGATGGTCTCGTACTTCTCACCGAGCTTGGTCTCGCCGCGCCAGACCTTGGCCTTCATCTCGACCAGGTCGACGACGCCCTCGAAGTCACCTTCGGAGCCGATCGGCAGCTGGATCGGGATGACGTTCGCGCCCAGGCGATCCTTCATGGTCTGCACCGAGAAGTAGAAGTCGGCGCCCAGCTTGTCCATCTTGTTGACGAAGCAGATACGCGGGACGTCGTACTTGTCGGCCTGACGCCACACCTGCTCGGACTGCGGCTCCACGCCCTCTTTGCCGTCGAACACGGCGACGGCGCCGTCGAGCACGCGCAGCGAACGCTCCACCTCGACGGTGAAGTCGACGTGGCCCGGGGTGTCGATGATGTTGATCTGGTTGTCGTTCCAGAAACAAGTGGTGGCAGCGGAGGTGATGGTGATACCACGCTCCTGCTCCTGCTCCATCCAGTCCATGGTGGCCGCGCCGTCATGGACCTCACCGATCTTGTAGCTGATACCGGTGTAGAAGAGGATGCGCTCGGTCGTCGTCGTCTTACCGGCGTCGATGTGCGCCATGATGCCGATGTTGCGGACCTTGTTCAGGTCGGTCAACACGTCCTGTGCCACGGCTAGATTCCCACTCTTTCAGTTGCTTTTGTATCGCTTTGCCTGGTCAGGCAACCAATTGCGCCGGCCACCGACATTGGTGGCCGGCGATTACATCACCAGCGGTAGTGCGCGAAGGCCCGGTTCGCCTCGGCCATCTTGTGGGTGTCTTCACGCCGCTTGACGGCTGCACCCAGGCCATTGCTGGCGTCGAGGATCTCGTTGGCGAGGCGCTCGACCATGGTCTTCTCGCGGCGAGCCTTGGAGAAGCTCACCAGCCAGCGCAGGGCCAGCGTGGTGGACCGGTCCGGACGAACCTCGACCGGCACCTGGTAGGTGGCGCCACCGACGCGGCGGCTGCGCACCTCAAGCGACGGCTTGACGTTGTCCATGGCGCGCTTGAGGGTGACGACCGGGTCGGTGCCGGTCTTCTCCCGAGCCTGCTCAAGGGCACCGTAGACGATGCGCTCGGCCAGCGACTTCTTGCCGTCCAGCAGCACCTTGTTGACCAGCTGAGTCACCAGCTGCGAACCGTAGACCGGGTCGTTGACCAGCGGACGCTTCGGCGCGGGGCCCTTGCGTGGCATTAGCTCTTCTCCTTCTTGGCGCCGTAACGGCTGCGGGCTTGCTTGCGGTTCTTCACACCCTGGGTGTCGAGCGAACCGCGGATGATCTTGTAGCGCACACCGGGGAGGTCCTTCACACGACCGCCGCGCACGAGCACCATCGAGTGCTCCTGCAGGTTGTGGCCTTCACCCGGGATGTAGGCCGTGACCTCAACGCCGCTGGTCAGCTTGACGCGGGCCACCTTGCGCAGAGCCGAGTTCGGCTTCTTGGGGGTGGTGGTGTACACGCGGGTGCACACACCACGGCGCTGCGGGCTTCCCTTGAGCGCCGCGGTCTTGACCTTGGTGGTCTTGTCGTGGCGACCCTTGCGGACCAGCTGGTTGATGGTTGGCATTCATCGGCTTTCTGTGTTGCGTGTGTTACTGCTCTTCATAGGTCTCTGTACTGCTGTTTTCGTCCGAGCGCTTACCCCGCGTTCGGGCGTGTCGCACAAGTCCGGGCATCTCAATGCTTCGATGCTTCATAGACATGCGAATTCGCCCAGCGCGCAGGCATGCTCACCGTTTGTGCAGCAACATGCGCCCCTGACGGCCAGGCACGAGGGTCCACGATACCTGGCTGCGGTAGCGCAGGTCAAAGCGCCGCCTACCAGGGCGTTATACAGCCAATTTCGGGGCGTCCCACCGCGAGTGTCACGACGCCTCACGCCCGCCGCCGGCGCGCGAGCACCAGCAGACCGACGACTATCACTACCGCAACCAGAATGCCACCGGCCGCTACGACTATCCGCGGAATCGTCCAGAACGGCGGATCGAGCGCGACAACCCGAACAGACTGCACGGTGAGGCCGACCGGCAGCGGCCGGTCGCCGACCACCGCGGCCAGGGATCGAGCCGAATCAGCGTCGAACCGGCCGTCGATTTGCGCTCGCCCGCCGGGAATCGCCTCCCGGATGGTGGGGGCGCTGAGCACCTGCGAATCCATGGTGAACCCGACCTGGGCACCGACGTTGTTGCGGGTGAAGGTCGCCCAGGTGGCGGTGGCAGCATCATTGAACTGCAGATCCACCACGTACTGACCGTGCTGCTGATCCCAACGCCAGGACGCGTCCCGGATCTGGTCGCTGGCCATGATCGACTTCTCCAACACGTAGACCTGCTTGCCGTCTTGTGAGCAGGTCACCAAGGGCAGGTTCGGGTCATCGTTGTCCGCCAACGCGTCCGGCTGACCGCATCGGGTGGCCTGGAACTGCAGCGCCAGCAGCTGGATCTGCGGGTTGGCGCTCTGCCGAAGCGCCTTCTCGTCCTGGATCGCCGCATCGGTGGCAGGGGCGGCCGACTTTGTCGGCCCCGCCGATGCGTCGGGATGTGCCGCGATGGTGTGGATGACGGGTCGAATCTGGAGCCGACCGATTTCGGCGATGGCCCGCAGCTGGTCCTCGGTGACACCGGTGGCGCCGACTTCGACGGTGTCACCCGCAACCGAGACCGAGATGCTGCGACCGCCGAGGTGACCAACTCTGTTACGCAGCAGCTCACCGGTCGTGGTGAGCTGCTCCGGCGTCGCCGACTCGCCTGCCGGCGGCAGGGCGGCGAACGTCGCATGAGCTGACGTCGCGGGTGCGTCCTTGTTCCACAGGCCCTGCGTCAACAGGACCGTCAGCCCATAACCGACGGCCAGCGCAACCAACAGCGCGGCGATCAACCAGCGTGGGACGCCGCGCGCGGGCCCGGCGCTGCCGGCAGGTGCCCAGCCCGGTGGCGCAGGTACCTGACCGACGTACTGGTCATCCGGAAGCCAGAACGGCCAACCGGGCGGCGCGGGCGGCCACGCCGGATCGGCTTCCCACCCCGGGCCCGGAGCCCAGCCTGGAGGCACCGGCCAGTTCGGCGGCGCATTGAATCGCATCGGGCCCCTCCCCTTGCCGGCTGCTTCAGACCCGAGCTTCTAGTCCCGCTTGTCCATCCCCGCCGCGAGCCGTAGCACCATGTCGGTGAACACTGCGTCGGTGTCGATGTCGTCCATGACGCCGGTCATCTCCAACAGCACGAAACCATGCAGTGCCGACCAGAACTCGAGGGCCGCATAGAACGCGTTCTCACCGTCCAGACCGTACGACGCCAGCACCGCGATCACCGGGCCCGCGGCGGCGTGGGTCGCCGCAGTGAATTCCGGATCATCACCACCCAGGGGCATCCGGGTAAAGGCCGAATACCGGCCCGGATGATGGTGGGCATAGCTGCGGTATGCACTGGCCATCGCGACCACGGCGTCGTCGCGGGTGCGTCCTTCACCAACCGTGTTGAGCATCCCGATGATGTCGTCGACCACCCGCATGCGCACAGTTCGACGCAGGTCATCGAGGCTTTGCACATGGTTGTACAGGGATGGGCCCTTGGTACCGAGCTGGTTGGCCAACGCGTTGATGGTCAGCGAATCCCAGCCCTCGCGGTCCAGGAACGTCAGCGCGGCACCAACGATCGAATCTCGGCTGAGCTTGGTCGTCCGCGTCGTCCCGCGCGACCGCGAGGCCGGCGCGGGCCGACTGGCACCAGCCGTCGCAGCCTCAGGCCGAGGTGCCATATTGCCTCATCCTCCGGTCCCTAAGAAGAGTCCGACCGCCCCGTTAGGCAATCAAGTTAACTAATGACTCTAGCTTCTTTGCCCGGCCGATTCCGGGTTAGCGCAAAGCGTGCTTCCCACGAAGCGGTCAACTCGTTCCACTGGACCCGACCGGCAACGTAGGCTCCGTTGAAGCAGCAGCCGACCGAAGGGGACCATTGTGAGTGGCAAGTCGTTGGGCACCGCGATGGTCGTCGGCCTACTGACCTTTCCGGCTGCGTTGGCCGTCGCCGTCCCGAACGCGACTGCCAAGAACGGTGACACCCACATCGTCGGACAGAGCATCGAACAGACCCTCGACTGCGGCGGCGGCACCCTGATCGTCAACGGATCCAACAACACTGTCAGAGCCATGGGATCGTGCTGGGCGGTGACGATTCAGGGCGCGGACAATACGGTGATCGCGGACAACGTGGTCAATGACATCACCGTCTACGGCAACAACGAGACGGTGCTCTACCACAGCGGCGACCCGGCGCTGATCGACTACGGTCCCGGCCTCGGCATGGCCAACCGATTGAACCGCATCCCCGGCTGACACCGTCGGCACCGCACAACGGACCGTCGAGAAGAAGGAGCCCATCGCCATGTACTCCATCAGGATTGCCGGGACGGCGGGTGTCGTCATCGTCGCGACCTGCATCGCAGGACTCACCGGGTGCAGCTCGACCTCCGACAACGGCGCATCAGGCGGATCGTCGGCGGGAGGCTCCCCCGTCGAGGTGGGCAACACCATCAACTACACCTCGACGGGCAGCACCAACGAACTCGACTGCGGCAGCGGCAAATCGCTCACCATCGGCGGGGCCAACAACACCCTCACCGTGAAGGGCACCTGCGCGACGGTCAACATCGGCGGCACCGACAACAAGGTCAAGCTCGACAAGATCTCCACCGAACTCGACGTCGTCGGAATGAACGCGACGGTGACCTACAAGGATGGCTCACCGAAGGTCAGCAACACCGGTAGCGGAAACACCGTCCAAAAGGGTTGAGCCGCAGGCCGACTAGGTCTGCGCCCCATGCCGGCCCGCGCCGTCGGCGAACCGCCGGGCACCAGCCACCGATTCCTGTGCCACCGCGGCCAGGGTCTGGAACTCGAAATCCATTGCAGTTTCCTCAGATTCGCCCCACTGCCGGAGCACTGACGTGCGGTCTGCCCGCATGCACAGCTGCGGCAGGGCCGCCAACTCGTGCGCCAACTCTTCGGCGCGGTGGCGCGCTTGCCCCGTGGGCACGACCCGATTCGCCAAACCGATCTGGAGTGCCTCTGCGGCGTCGACCGAGCGTCCGGTGAGGATCAGATCCATGGCGCGACTGTGGCCGATCAGCCGTGGCAGCCGCACTGTGCCGCCGTCGATCAGCGGTACTCCCCAGCGTCGGCAGAACACCCCGAAGGTGGCGTCCTCCTCGACGACTCGCAGGTCACACCACAGCGCCAGCTCCAGCCCGCCGGCGACGGCGTAACCACTGACGGCGGCGATCACCGGCTTGGACAACACCATTCGGCTCGGCCCCATCGGCCCCGGGCCCGTGGGCTCGGTGCGGTTCATCTCGGCGGTGCCGAAGGCCTTGAGATCGGCTCCGGCACAAAAGGTGCCGTTGTCACCCCAGAACACCGCCACCGACGCCGTGTCATCGCGGTCGAACTCGTCGAAGGCCCGGTACAGCGCCTCTGCAGTCGGCCGGTTGACGGCATTGCGGGCTTCAGGACGGTCGAGAATCACCGTGGTAACGGGTCCGTTCTTCTCGACGCGTACGGGTTCGCTCATGAGGCCTCCATCGAATCATCGCGCCGCGCAACCAGTTCCGCGGCAAAATCGGCATAGGCCTGGCGCAGGTCGGCACCAGGCCAGGTATCGGGGAGCAAATCGCCCGGCAGCACCGGGTCGGTCAACAGATGACGGACAATGGCTGCGGCGGCCACAAAACGACCGGGCACATCAGTGGCCGTATCGATCTCGCGGCGCAGCCGACGCGCCGTGGCCGCCCAGCCCGGCAGATCCCACAACGACGCTGCCAATTGCTTGGGATCACCGTCGCGACTGCGCAGGATCCGCGCGTTCGCCGCTATCTCGACCGGCACATCGGCGGCAAGGTTGTCCGGCCGCAACCACACACCTTCTCGCAGTTCACCAAACCTGTTCTGAACCAGATCATTTCGCAGGTCCGCTCGCGTTCGGGCGTCCGCGCCGACGGTGGTGATGACGACGGTGATCCAGTGACCGTCCCAGTCCCGCAACCGAGGATTGATGGCGGCGTCCTGGCGGCGTTGCCGGGCCAGCAGACGGTCGGCCAGCCGGTAGCCGTCGGCCGAGCGCACCAGATCGCCGGCGCCGACCATGCGCGTCAGCGCCACCCGCAGAGTCTGCTCCTTGATGTCGAAATCGTCAGTGAGCCGGACCAGTTCGGCCGATGTCGCCGACGCCGGGTGGGCGCCGAGGAGCACACTGAGGACCACCGACCTGGCCGCGAGGCGCTTGAGTTCGGCCACGTCTCAGACCCCGGAGGCCACCCGACCCGCATCACCGAACGGGTCATCGCGGTGGTGCACCGCCGCGCGGAAGCCGTGCTGCACCGCGTCGGCGACGAATGCGTGGCCTTCCGGGGTGTGCCGGGCGATGCCGTCGAACACCGTGCTGACCATCCGGCTGGTGGCCACACCTTGCTGTAGAAGCGAGGTGTTACAGGCCAGTTTGGCCATGATCAGTTGGTTCACCGGCATCGCCGCGATACGCGCGACCAGCCGCTCAGTTCGTTCATCGAGGTCTTGCGGATCGGGTGCCTCGACAGCCAGACCCCACTCGGCGGCCTGCGCACCGGTGATGCAATCACCGGTGAACAGAAGACGTTTCGCGCGCTGGTCGCCCAACCGATGCGCCCACAGCCCCGCTGCCGGCACGCCCCATACCCGCATCGGCGGGTAGCCGATCTTGGCATCAGAGGCGGTAATCACCTGGTCGGCGTGCAGCGCGATGTCGGTACCGCCCGCCACGCAGTATCCGTGGATCTTGACCACGGTCGGCTTGTCACAGTGCATCAGGGACGAGAAGCCCTTCACGAAGCGGCTCATCATCTGGTAGTCGATCATCGGATCCCACGGCCGGTCCGGAAGATGGTTGACCGCTTGGGTTTTCCCGTCCAGCACGGTGCCGCCGTAGTCGGTGCCACCGGCCGATCCGGTGCCGTCGGCGTAGGCACTCAGATCGAAACCGGCGCAGAACCCTTCACCGCGACCCGACACCAGGATGACGTGCACGTTCGGATCGAGGTCCGCACGCTCGACGCACGCCGCGAGTTCCAGCGGAGTGTCGGCGACGATTGAGTTGCCTTTTTCCGGGCGGTTGAAGGTGATTCGCGCAACCCTGTCGGTGACCTCGTAGGTCATCGTCTTGAGGGCCTCTAAATCCACTAGCTCACCTTTCCCGCGAGCAGACGCAAATGTCCGCAACACGCCGGGGTTTTGGGCACATTTGCGTCTGCTCGGCAGTAGAACTCATCCCTTGACCAAGGCGCGTTCGATGATCGGGGCCAGATCCAAACCGGTCGGCAGGGTACCGAAAGCACCACCCCACTGCCCGCCGAGACGGCTGGCCAGGAACGCCTCGGCGACGGCCGGATGGCCGTGCCGCACCAGCAATGCGCCCTGCATGGCCAGCGAAATGTCTTCGGCCACTTTACGTCCGCGGTATTCGAGGGTCTGCGGATCACCCAATTGCGCCTTGAGCGCGGCGACGTGGGCGTCCAACCGCGGTTCGCGGGCCTGGCCCAGTTCATCGAACAGCACCTCGATGCATTCGGGCTTGGTTGCCATGGCGCGCAAGGTATCCAGCGCGCTGACGTTGCCCGAGCCTTCCCAGATGCCCATCAACGGGGCCTCCCGGTACAGGCGCGGCATGCCCGACTCCTCGGCATAACCATTGCCGCCCAGGCATTCCATGGCCTCCGCGGCGTGCGGCGTGGCTCGCTTGCACACCCAGTACTTGCCGGCCGCCAAACCGATTCGGCGCAAAAGGGATTCCCGCTCATCGCCGCGGACGGCCTTGTCGGCGGCACCGGCCATCCGCATGGCGAGCATGGTTGCCGCCTCGGCCTCGACGGCCAAGTCGGCGAGCACATTGCGCATCAACGGTTGGTCGATCAGGTAGGCGCCGAACGCCTTTCGATGCTGGGCGTGGTGGACGGCCTGGGTCAGACCGCTGCGCATGCTGGTGGCGCTGCCCAACGTGCAGTCCAGCCGGGTCATGTTGACCATCTCGATGATGGTCGGCACGCCGCGGCCTTCCGCCCCGACCAGCCACGCCACCGCGCCGTCGTACTCGATCTCGCTGGAGGCGTTGGCGTGGTTGCCGAGCTTGTCCTTCAGCCGCTGGATGTGCATCCGGTTGCGGGTGCCGTCGGGCAGCACCCGGGGCAGGAAGAAGCAGGACAGTCCGGCCGGTGCCTGAGCCAGGACCAAGAAGATGTCGCCCATCGGCGCCGAGGTGAACCACTTGTGGCCGCGCAGCGAGTAGGTGCCATCACCGTTGGGAGTGGCCTGCGTGGTGCCGGCGCGCACATCGGACCCACCCTGCTTCTCGGTCATCGACATGCCTGCGGTGATACCCGCTTTGGTGGCAGGCACTTTCAGCTCGGGGTCATAGACCCGGCTGGTCAGCAGCGGCTCGTAGATCTTGGACAGTTCGGGGTTGAAACGCAGGGCCGGAACCACCGCGTAGGTCATCGAGATCGGACAGACGTGACCGGGCTCTGGCGTCCACGCCGACATCTTCGCCGCGCGCACCACGTGGGCACCCGGACGATCATCGGCCCACGGAGCACCATGCAATCCGTGAGTGACGGCGGCGTTCATCAGCTCGTGGTAGGCGGGGTCGTATTCGACCTCGTCGACCCGGTAGCCGTAGCGGTCGTGGGTGTGCAGGATCGGCACGTTGCGGTCGGCCAGCTCGCCCCAGCGCTGGGCGACTCGGCTGCCTCCGAGCGCACCGACCTCGTGAACCTCGTCGATGCCCCATTCACCGCCCTCGCGGATCAGCGCCTCGGCGAGCACCGGGGCGGTGGCCGGGTTGTAGTCGAGCAGCAGGGGGACCTGGTTGGTGACGTCGTGGGTGCGTGGGGTTGCGAAGTCCGAGCGATCAGCCATGCGCCCAGTATTACACTTTCACGACAGTCGCACAAGAACTGTAATTCCTGCTGCGCCTACTCGCCGCGGGCCTCCTTGGCCGCCCGATCGCCGCGGTGCACGAAGTACCCGAGCACCACGATGGCGAACCAGATCAGACCCACCAGAATCGCGGTGCGCCCATCCGGATCGAAGAACAACAGCACCACCACCAGCGCCAGGAAGGCCAGCGCCAGCATGTTGGTGACCGGGGCGCCGGGCAGCCGGTAGTCCGAAGCCGGCAGCAGACCCGCGGCCACCCGCTTGCGATACACCATGTGCGACACCAGGATCGAGCCCCACACGAAGATGATGCCGATGGTCGACACCGAGGTGACGTAGGCGAACGCCTTGTCCGGCGAGAGGTAGTTCACCAGCACGCCCACGCCCACGGCCAGGGCCGAGAAACAGATGGCCAGCATCGGCACCTGCCGGTTGCTCAGTGCCTGCAGACCGTTGGGCGCATCACCGCGCTGCGACAGACTGCGCACCATCCGGCCGGTCGAGTAGATGCCCGAGTTGCACGACGACAGTGCCGCCGTCAGCAGGATGAAGTTCACGATCCCCGCGGCCGCGGGGATGTTGAGGTACTGGAACACCGCGACGAACGGGCTCTGGCCGGCGTGGTAGTGCCGCCAACCCTGGATCGACAGGATCACGATCAACGCACCGACATAGAACAGCCCGATCCGGAACGGCAGCGTGTTGATCGCTTTGCGCAGCGTGACTTTCGGGTTCTCGGCCTCGCCGGCAGTGACGCCCACGAGCTCGACGCCGACGTAGGCGAACACCACGATCTGCAGGCTCAGCAGTGCCGAGGAGAACCCGGTCGAGAAGAAGCCGCCGTCGTTCCACAGATTGGCCAGGCTCGAACCCGGACCGGGCGCCAGACCCGTGAACGGGAGCAGCACGCCGATACCGATGAGGATCATGCCGATGATCGCGGTCACCTTGATCATCGAGAACCAGAATTCGGCCTCACCGAAGATCTTGACCGAGATCAGATTGGCCACGAACAACACCACCAGGACCACCAGCGCCGTCACCCATTGCGGGATGACATGCCCCCAGGCCCAGTTCTGGATGTATTTGCCGGCCACCGTGATCTCGGCCATGCAGGTGGTGACCCACACCGCCCAGTAGGTCCAGCCGTTGGCGAACCCGGCGAAACGGCCGAGGAACTCCTCGGCGTACTCCGAGATACTGCCGGACACCGGCCGGTACACCAGCAACTCGCCGAGCGCTCGCATGATGACGAAAACCGCAAGGCCCGCAACGAGGTAGGCCAGGATCAGCGCCGGACCGGCCTTTTCGATGGCACCGCCGGCGCCCCAGAACAACCCCGTTCCGATCGCCCCGCCGATCGCGATCATCTGCACAGTCCGCGCGGACAAACCGCGCTGGTAACCGGCGTCGACGTTTTCTACTTCAGTAGCGTTCGCGTCTCCCACTGCAAACGTCTATCACAGATTCAGTGACAAAACCGGGCGAAGCTGGGGGTTGGCGCGGAGTTGATTTCGCTGTAACGCTTCGGAGGTTCTCGCGCAGGAACGCGATGTCGTCCTTGCGGCCCTCTTCCGAGGTCTCGCAGATCACGGGTGCGTCCGCAGCCCGCACCACCGCCGCCAGCAGCTGCGGATCGATCTGGCCCGCGCCGAAATTGGCATGCCGGTCGGCGCCGGAGCCGGCAGCGTCCCGAGAGTCGTTGCAGTGCACCAAGTCGATTCGGCCGGTGATGGACTTGATCCGCTCGACGGCGTCGATCAGTGCCTCCCCCGCCGCCCACGCGTGGCAGGTGTCCAGGCAGAAACCAATGCCCTTGTCTCCGATGTGATCCCACAATCGGGCGATGGTGTCGAAGTGCCGGGCCATGGCGTGGTCGCCGCCGGCAGTGTTCTCCAGGTACACGGGAACGTCGGTCTTGAGCGCAGCGAGTGCTTTCACCCAGCGTTCGAAACCGGCGTCCATGTCGTTGTCGTCGGCGTGTCCGCCGTGCACGATGACCGCGGTCGCGCCGATCTCGGCGGCGGCATCGCAGGTGTCCTGCAGGATCTTGCGGGACGGGATGCGCACCTTGTTGTTGGCCGAGGCCACATTGATCAGATACGGCGCATGCACGTAGAGCGGAATGCTCGATGCCTTGAGGATTTCCGCATCCTCACGCGGCGCGGGCTTCTTCCAACTCTGCGGGTTGCCGAGGAAGAACTGAACCACGTCGGCCCCGTCGGCAGCAGCCGCGGCGAGTGGATCGGTGTTGTCGACATGCGAACCAATCAGCACGTGGCCAAGTCTAGGCGGGTGGCAGCAGACGGTTCATCAGCTCATCACGTCCACGGGTTCCCGCTCGGCAGGCTGCGGCCACTTCGCCGGCACCGGTCGCTGCCGGACCCGCTGCGGCCACCAGAACCAATGGCCCAGCAGCGTGGCGATGGACGGTGTCATCAGCGAGCGGACCACGAGGGTGTCGAACAGCAAGCCGAGTCCGATGGTGGTGCCCACCTGGCCGATGATGATCAGCTTGCTCACCGCCATGGACATCATGGTGAACGCGAAAACCAGACCCGCTGAGGTGACCACCGAGCCGGTGCCCACCATGGCGCGGATGATGCCGGTGTGCAGCCCGGCGTGGATCTCCTCCTTCATCCGCGAGACCAGTAGCAGGTTGTAGTCGGCTCCCACGGCCAGCAGGACGATGACCGACATGGGCAGCACCATCCAGTGCAGCGGAATGCCCACGACGTGTTGCCAGAGCAGCACAGACAGCCCGAACGCAGATGCCAGAGAGAACACGACGGTACCCACGATCACCGCCGACGCCACCACCGCACGGGTGAGCACCAACATGATGATGAAGATCAGGATGAGCGCCGCTGCCGCGACGATCATCAAGTCGAAATTGGCGCCCAGTTGCATGTCGTTGTACATCGCCGCGCTGCCACCGAGATAGATGGAGGCACCCTCCAGGGGCGTGCCCTTGATCGCGTCGGCGGCGGCAACCTTGAGCGGTTCGACGCGTGAGGTGCCCTCCGGGGTCAACGGATCACCCTGGTGAATGATGGTGAACCGCACCGCATGTCCGTCGGGCGACATGAACAGCTTGAGGCCGCGCTGGAAATCCGCGGTCGTGAAGGCTTCCGGTGGCAGATAGAACGAGTCATCGTTCTTGGCGGTATCGAAGGCCTCGCTCATCGCGGTGCCGGTCTGCTGCATCGCGATGGTCTGATCCTGCTGAGCCCGCTGCATCTGGTACTGGTTCAGCAGCACCTGCTTCTGGTGCTTCATCGACGCGATCTGCTTGGGCATCGTCGCGACCATCTTCGGCATCAGGTCGGCCATGTGCTGCATCTCCGGCACCAGGTCCTCGAAGTCGTCGGACATCTTGCTGATGCCGTCGATGCTGTCGAATACCGCGCGCATGGACCAGCACACCGGGATGTCGAAGCAGTGCGGTTCCCAATAGAGGTAATTGCGAATCGGCCGGAACTGATCATCGAAGTCCGACAAGTGATCTCGGGTGTCCCCCATGTCATTGGAGGTTGCCTTCATCTTGTCGGCCATGCGCTGCGAGACTGCGGCCAGATCGGTCTGGATATTCATCATCTCGGTCATCGCGTCGATGCTGTCCTGCAGATCGCCGGCTTGCGAGAGCAGATTGTCCAGATTGGTCTGCGTGTAATCGTTGTTCATGAGCTGCGTGGTGCCGCTCTGCCCCACGGTGTACGGGATCGTCGAGTGCTTGATCGGATCACCGTCGGGCCGGGTGATGGTCTGCACCTGGGCGATACCGTGCACGTTCTTGAGCGCCTTGGCAATCCTGTCGATCACCAGGAAGTCGGCCGGGTTCCGCAGGTCCCGGTCGGACTCGACCATCATCAGGTCCGGGTTCATCTTGGCCTGCGAAAAGTGCCGGAACGCAGCGTCATAGCCGACATTGGCCGCAACGTCCTTGGGCAGGTAGATCCGGTCGTTGTAGGTGGTGCGATAGCCCGGCAAGGCGATCAGACCAACGAGCGCGGCCACCACGGCGCAGACCAGGATCGCACCCGGCCAACGCACCGTCGCGGTGCCGACCCGGCGCCAGCCACGGGTCTTCGTGTTCTTCCGGGGTTCGAGGATTCGGCCGAAGCGCGTGAGGACCGAGATCAGCGCGGGGCCCATGGTCAGCGCCATCGCGACCACCATGACCATGCCGATCGCCAGCGGGAAGCCCATCGTCTGGAAGTACGGCAGCCGGGTGAAGTGCAGGCACAAGGTCGCGCCCGCGATCGTCAGACCCGAGGCCAGCACCACATGCGCTGTCCCGTGAAACATGGTGTAGTAGGCCGATTCTCGGTCTTCTCCGGCCCGCCGCGCCTCTTGATATCGACCGATCAGGAAGATGGCGTAGTCGGTCGCCGCGGCGATCGCCAGCGTGACCAGCAAGTTGGTCGCGAACGTCGTCAGCCCAAAAACGTTGTGGTAGCCCAGGAATGCCACCAAACCGCGCGCGCCGGACAGCTCGAGCACCACCATCAACAGCACGATCACCGTCGAGACGACCGACCGGTAGACGAGCACGAGCATGACCGCGATGACGGCGAAGGTGACCATTTCGATCAACTCCATGCTCTTGTCACCGACGGCGTTCTGATCGGTACTCGTTGCCGCGGGACCGGTCACATAGGCCTTCACCCCCGGCGGAGCGGGGGTCTCGGTGGCGACGTGACGAACCGCATCGACCGACTCGTTGGCCAGCGTCTCACCCTGGTCACCCGCGATGTAGACCTGCACGTAGGCAGCCTTACCGTCGCGGCTCTGGGCGCCCTTGGCGGTCAGCGTGTCGCCCCAGAAGTCCTGAACGTGCTGGACATGGGTGGTGTCCGCGCGCAGATCCTCGACCATCTTGTCGTAGAACTTGTGCGCATCGGGGCCGAGCGCGTGATCGCCTTCGAGCACGATCATCACCGAGCTGCTGGTGTTGTACTCATCGAACACCTTGCCGACCCGTTTGGTGGCGATCATCGAGGGTGCGTCGTTGGGGCTCATGGACACCGCGCGCAGCTTGCCGACAGCCTCTAGCTGCGGGACGGCGGTGTTCAGAGCGGCGACGACGACAATCCACGCCAGGATGATCGGCACCGCGAACAGCCGAATGAACCGCGGTATCCCCCGATGGCCGGTGGGCTCGACCGCGGGGATGGCCTCGGTCGGAGAGTCGTATGCCGGGGCGCTCATGCGGCCTTCACAAAGCAGAAGGTTTCGGCGTTCATACCGGTGGCGGTCCTCTCTTCTTTGACCACGTCATCGACGCTGACCCGGCAGCTGATGTGCCCGCCGTTGCCCTGGGCCAAGATGTTGGGCTGCACGGACGGCAAGGTGGTCTGCAGCGTCAACGTCCACGGCAAAGATGCGCCGGCGACGCGCTGCGGCCTGCCCTCTAGATCCATGTAGTTGATGACGGCCTCGGTGCCCGAGCCGAAGATCTCGTACTTCACGAACTTCGGGTTGAAGTCCTCGGCGTTGTCCGAGCTCTTCTCGGTCACCACAACGGGATTCGCGCCGAACACCTTGCGGACGTTCGTGACTATCAACGCACCGGCGACAACGGCGACGATCACCAATATGGGCAGCCATACCCGCCCGAGCACCCTTGTCATCGCTGCCTTCCTCGAAGTTGACAACTGCAGTTGACGGCCGCCGGCAGGGCGCGATCGAACGCGGCAGGCCGCCACCGACGTGATGACGCGGTGCGCGCGGGAGAGACCTGTCGAAGCCAGTCGATGCGTTTGAGCCCTCTGCGCCCGAAGACGTCACCAGAGTCGGTAGTCGCTGAAAGTTCTGTATCGCAAAACTAGCTGGGCTAAGCGGATCGAGTCAATCCGTTTTAGTGTTGCCCGCATTACACTCGACGCGTGACTGCGCATGAGCCGGCGGGCCGCCCGCTGCGTAAGGACGCCGAGCGCAATCGCACGCGCATCCTCGAAGCGGCCCGCGAATTGTTCGCAGTCAAAGGCCTGGAGCCGAATCTCAACGACGTGGCCCGCCATGCAGGCGTAGGCGTGGGAACCGTGTATCGGAGGTTCGCCACCAAGGAAGAACTCCTCGAGGCGATCTTCGAAGATGCGCTGAATCAGCTCACCGCCCTGGCCGAATCGGCCCTGCACCAACAAGACTCATGGCAGGGGTTTGTCTGTTTCGTCGAGCAGCAGTGCGAAATGACCGCGACCGATCGCGGTCTGCGGGAGATCGCCTTCAGTAAATGCTACGGCGGCGACAGAGTGACAGCGGCCAAAGACCGCCTCTCCGCGGTCACCACGAGCCTCGTCGAGTGCGCCCAGAGCAGCGGCCAACTACGTCCAGGCGTGTCGGCAACCGACCTGCCTGTGCTCGCACTTCTGGCCGGCACGGTGAGCGAATTCGCCGGACATGTGGATGCCGAGCTGTGGCGCCGATACGTGGCCGTGCTCCTGGAAGG
Source organism: Mycobacterium sp. MAA66 (assembly GCF_041261665.1). Classification (NCBI taxonomy): domain Bacteria; kingdom Bacillati; phylum Actinomycetota; class Actinomycetes; order Mycobacteriales; family Mycobacteriaceae; genus Mycobacterium; species Mycobacterium sp. MAA66. The sequence continues at coordinate 451,718 of NZ_JBGCCC010000002.1, forward strand.
AATGCGGCACCGCAGTGACCAAGAGCCGGTGCCGGTTCCAGCCTTGGACCACGACGCGCTCGATGCGGCGATGCAAACCTGGGAACCCGCGGGTCCCGCGACCTACCGGCTCCGGCGAAACGCCAGCCCATGCAATCAGGATTCGTGAGACGACACCGCCCGGCGCCGCGAGGCTCCCGCCGGGACCAGCGCCGGGCCTGACGAAATCGGAACGATTCGGTTCCCGTAGCCGTGTTCCCCATCAGGCCAGAACTCACACAAACATTGCTGCCCGTGCGTCCGGCAAAGCGTTGTGGCCCTTCGCCATCCAAGTCAACATGGCACCATGCAGCCGAAACCGGTTGGCGCTTCGTAAATCTCACGCTCTCGGCAACTCCCCGCATAGGCGCCGCGCGCCGACCGAGCGGCCCAGGTCGCGTGACCTGCGCCACAAGATGAACCGAATGCCGGCGCATCTCGTGACCAGGGTGAAGGAGGAACAGATGAGCGTAATCGCAAGCGTCCGTGGCGAACTGCCGCCCAACCGCTATTCCCAGGATCAGGTGACCGAGGCGCTGCTGGCGATGCCCGGCTACGCAGAGCACGCGGACGCGATCCGCAAACTCCATCGCAGTGCCAAGGTGGACAGCAGGCATACGGTGTTACCGCTGGAGGACTACGCGGCCCTGACTGATTTCGGCCGCGCCAACGACGTCTTCATCGAACATGCAGTGAAGTTGGGTTGCGCGGCGGTCCTGGGTGCACTGGAGGACGCCGGGCTGGAGCCCGCAGATGTCGACGTCATCTACACCACGACCGTCACCGGCGTGGCTGTGCCGACGCTCGATGCCCGGATCGCCGGGATCATCGGCCTGCGCCCCGATGTCCGCCGCGTGCCGATGTTCGGGCTCGGCTGCGTAGCCGGCGCCGCCGGAGTGGCCAGAGTCCACGATTACCTGCGCGGGGCGCCCGACGGCGTCGCGGTGTTGCTGGCAGTCGAACTGTGCTCCTTGATTCCCAAGACCGATCCCTCGATGGCCACCGTCGTCGGCTCCAGCCTGTTCGGCGACGGAGCAGCAGCGGTGGTCATGGTCGGCGACCGTCGCGCCCTGCAGATCCGGGAGACCGGCCCACAGGTGCTCGACTCCCGTAGCCACCTGTACCCCGATTCGCAGCGGACCATGGGCTGGGACATCGACGCGAGCGGCTTCCGGTTGGTGCTCTCCCCCGACGTGCCGAAGGTGGTGGAAAAGTACCTCGGCGAGGATGTCGCGAAATTCCTTGCCGCACATGACCTTCAGATCGAAGACATCGGTACCTGGGTCAGCCACCCCGGCGGTCCCAAGGTCATCGAAGCGATCACCGCGACGCTGGGTCTTCCCGACGACGCGCTCGAGCTGACCTGGCGGTCCCTGGCCGAGGTGGGCAATCTGTCGTCGGCCTCTGTCCTGCACGTCTTGCGTGACACCATCGCCAAGCGGCCACCTGCGGGCAGCCCCGGGTTGATGTTGGCCATGGGACCGGGTTTCTGCTCCGAGCTCGTCCTGTTGCGCTGGCGGTAATCCGATGACCTGGTATCTCCTGTTGATCGCGGCCGTCGCCGTCGAACGCGTCGTCGAACTCGTGGTGTCCAGACGCAACCTGGCCTGGTCCATGGCGCAGGGCGGCACCGAACACGGCTTCGGCCACTACCCCGTCATGGTGGTCCTGCACATCGGCCTGCTGGTGGGGTGCGTCGCCGAACCCCTGTTGCTGCACCGGCCGTTCATCCCGGCGTTGGGCTGGCCGATGCTCGCCGTCGTCCTGGCAGCGCAGGTCCTGCGGTGGTGGTGCATCACGGCGCTGGGCCCGCAGTGGAATACCCGCGTCATCGTCGTGCCCGGCGCCTCACGCGTCATCGGCGGCCCGTATCGCTGGATCCCGCATCCGAACTATGTGGCGGTGGTGGTGGAGGGCTTCGCCTTACCGCTGGTGCATTCGGCGTGGGTGACCGCGGTCGCGTTCACCACGCTCAACGCACTATTGCTGCGGACCCGACTGCGGGTCGAGAACGCTGCGCTGGCCGGCTTGTCGTGATCGACCTGCTGGTGGTCGGCGGCGGTCCTGCGGGACTGGCGACCGCGCTGTACGCGGCGCGTGCCGGTCTCGAAGCAGTCATCGTCGAACGCCGGCCAGGCGTCTTGGACAAGGCCTGCGGCGAGGGCTTGATGCCCCACACCCTGGCCCATCTGGACCGGCTGGGGGTGGTTACGCAGGGCCGTCCACTGCGCGGGATCAGTTATCACTCGAGCACCGCCCACGCCGAGGCGACGTTCCGCGGCGGCGAGGTGGGCCGCGGTGTGCGCCGAACAGCGCTGCACGCGGCGATGTCCGATGCCGCCCACGCCGCCGGGGTGAAGTTCATCTTGGGCGAGGCCGGCGAGATTGCACAGGACGCGGCCAGTGTTCGGGCCGGCCAGTTCCGCGCCCGCTACCTGGTGGCGGCCGACGGGCTGCACTCGCCGATCCGCCGCGATCTCGGGTTGTCGCTACCGGCTACCGGCCCGCGACGCTGGGGCATTCGACGGCACGTCCAGATGGCACCGTGGACCGACAAGGTCGAGGTGCACTGGAGCCACGATGCCGAGGCGTACGTGACGCCGGTGGCGCAGGACTGCGTCGGCATCGCGATTCTGTCGGCCGGCCGCGGCGGCTTCGAGTCGAAGTTCGACGCGTTCGACGAACTTCGACAGCGGGTGGCGGGTCACGAGGCAGGGCCCGACCGGGCAGCCGGACCTCTGCGGCAGCAGGTACGGAGTCGGGTCGCGGGCCGGGTGCTCTTGGTCGGCGACGCGGCGGGGTACATCGACGCACTCACCGGCGAGGGCCTGGGGCTCGCGTTCGGTGCGGCCGAGGCGCTGGTCGACTGCGTCGCGCGGAATCGGATCGACGAGTATGACCGTCGGTGGCGCAGCCTGACCCGTCGCTACCGATTACTCACCGACGCACTGGTACAGGCGACGGCGCGGCCGATGGTGCGCTCGCGGCTGGTCCCGGCCGCCGCCGCACTGCCACGGGTGTTCTCCGCCTGCGTGAATCAGCTGGCGTTCTGACCGGTACGCCGGACTTACGGCGCGACTGCACCCCGCCCGTCCAGACGCGAAAACCCCCAAAATCCGGAGATTTTGGGGGTTTTCGCGTTTGGTCGCGCGGCTAAGCGCTACCGGTAATCCGAGTAACCGTAATCGTCCAGCGGCACCGCGGCACCGGTGGCCTGACCGAAGTCCGGGCTGTAGTACTGATCCTCGTAGGACGGGATCGTGTACGCCGCAGCACGAGCTTCTTCGGTCGGCTGCACCTGGATGTTGCGGTACCGGTTGATGCCGGTACCGGCCGGGATCAACTTACCGATGATCACGTTCTCCTTCAGACCCTGCAGCTTGTCGCTGCGGCAGTTGATCGCCGCATCGGTCAGCACGCGAGTGGTCTCCTGGAACGACGCCGCCGACAGCCACGAGTCGGTGGCCAGCGATGCCTTGGTGATACCCATCAGCACCGGACGGCCGGCCGCGGGCTCGCCGCCCTCGGCGACCACCCGACGGTTCGCGGTCTCGAACTCGGCACGCTCGGTCAGCGAGCCGGGCAGGAACTCCGTCGCACCCGAATCGATGATCGTGACGCGACGCAGCATCTGCCGGACGATGACCTCGATGTGCTTGTCGTGGATCGACACACCCTGTGCGCGGTAGACCTCCTGGACCTCCTTGACGAGGTGGATCTGCACCTCGCGGGGGCCCTGGACACGGAGCACCTCGTGGGGGTTCGCCGAACCCTCCATGAGCTGCTGACCGACCTCGACGTGGTCACCATCGGCCAACAGGCGCTCGGTGCCGTCGTCGTGCTTGAACACCCGCAGGCGACGGTTACGACGGGGCAGCTTGTCGTAGACGACTTCCTCGCCACCATCGTCGGGGACGATGGTGATCTTGTAGAACTTGTCGTCTTCTTCCAGGCGCACCCGGCCGGCCACGTCGGCAATCGGAGCCACGTTGCGGGGCACGCGGGCCTCGAACAGCTCCTGCACACGGGGCAGACCACCGGTGATGTCGTCACCGACGCCACCCTGGTGGAAGGTACGCATGGTCAGCTGGGTACCGGGCTCACCGATGGACTGGGCGGCGACGATGCCGACGGCCTCGCCGATGTCGACCAGCTTGCCGGTGGCCATCGAGCGGCCGTAGCACTTGGCGCACACACCGGTGCCGGTGGCACAGGTCAGCACCGAGCGCACCTTCACCTGCGAGATACCCGCGGCCAGCAGAGCCTCGATCGCGGGATCACCGAGATCGTGGCCGCGCTCGACGACGACGTTGCCGCTGGCGTCGAGTGCATCGGTGGCCAGGGTCCGCGCGTACGCGGAGGTCTCGATGTGAGCGTCGCGCACCAGCGAACCGTCGGCCTGGACCTCGGCGAGGGTGACCAGCACACCGCGCTCGGTCTGGCAGTCGTCCTCACGCACGATGACGTCCTGCGACACGTCCACCAGACGACGGGTCAGGTAACCCGAGTCGGCGGTACGCAGCGCGGTATCGGCCAGACCCTTACGGGCACCGTGGGTGTTGATGAAGTACTCCAGCACCGTCAGACCCTCGCGGAACGAGGACTTGATCGGCCGCGGGATGAACTCACCCTTCGGGTTGGTCACCAGACCCTTCATGCCCGCCAACGTGCGGGTCTGGGTGAGGTTACCGGTGGCGCCCGACTTCACGATCGTGATGATCGGGTTGTCCTCGGGGTAGTACGCCTCCAGTGCCTTACCGACCTCTTCGGTGGCCTGCTGCCAGATCTTGACCAGTTCACCGTTGCGCTCGTCGTGGTTCAGACCACCGCGCTGGTACTTCTTCTCGATCGCGTCGGCCTGGCCCTCGTAACGCTCCAGGATCTCCTGCTTCTGCGGGGGAACCAGAACGTCGGCCATCGAGACCGTCACTCCCGAACGGGTGGCCCAGTGGAAGCCGGCGTCCTTGAGCTTGTCGACGGTCTGGGCGACCACGATCATCGGGTAGCGCTCGGCCAGATCGTTGATGATCGCGGCCTGCACCTTCTTGTGCATCTGCTTGTCGATGAAGGCGTAGCCCTTGGGCAGCAGCTCGTTGAAGAGCACGCGACCCAGGGTCGTCTCGGCGGTCCAGGCGTCGCCCGGCTTCCAGCCGTTCTCGAACAGCTGCGCCTCGATGTCGGCCGGCGGACGCTGCTGCGTCAGCCGAACCTTGATCTTGGACCGAACGGAGAGCGAGCCGCGGTCGACCGCCATGATGGCTTCCGACGGCGAGCTGTACACACCGGACTCCGGCTGATCCTTGGCGGCCGGGGTGTATTCACCCAAGTCGCCGTCGATCTGCGTGGTCAGGAAGAACAGCCCGGTCACCATGTCCAGACGCGGCATGGCCAGCGGGCGGCCCGACGCGGGCGACAGGATGTTGTTCGAGGACAGCATCAAGATGCGGGCCTCGGCCTGCGCCTCCGCCGACAGCGGAAGGTGCACGGCCATCTGGTCACCGTCGAAGTCGGCGTTGAACGCCTCACACACCAGCGGGTGCAGCTGGATGGCCTTGCCCTCCACCAGCTGCGGCTCGAAGGCCTGGATACCCAGGCGGTGCAGCGTAGGTGCACGGTTCAGCAGCACCGGGTGCTCGGCGATGACCTCTTCGAGGACGTCCCACACCTGCGGACGCTGACGCTCGACCATGCGCTTGGCGCTCTTGATGTTCTGCGCGTGGTTCAGGTCGACCAGACGCTTCATCACGAACGGCTTGAACAGCTCGAGGGCCATCAGCTTGGGCAGACCACACTGGTGCAGCTTGAGCTGCGGGCCGACCACGATGACCGAACGGCCGGAGTAGTCGACGCGCTTACCCAGCAGGTTCTGCCGGAAGCGACCCTGCTTGCCCTTGAGCAGATCGGACAGCGACTTGAGCGGACGGTTGCCCGGTCCGGTGACCGGACGGCCGCGACGGCCGTTGTCGAACAGCGCGTCCACCGACTCCTGCAGCATGCGCTTCTCGTTGTTCACGATGATCTCGGGCGCGCCCAGGTCGATCAGTCGCTTCAACCGGTTGTTGCGGTTGATCACGCGGCGGTACAGGTCGTTCAGGTCGGAGGTGGCGAACCGGCCACCGTCGAGCTGAACCATCGGACGCAGCTCCGGCGGGATCACCGGAACGGCGTCGAGCACCATGCCCATGGGCGAGTTGCGGTTCATCTGGAACGCCGCGACGACCTTCAGACGCTTGAGGGCGCGCAGCTTCTTCTGGCCCTTGCCGTTCTTGATGGTGTCGCGCAGGATCTCGGCCTCGGCGTCGATGTCGAAGGTCTCGATGAGCTTCTTGATCGACTCGGCACCCATGGCGCCGGTGAAGTACTCGCCGTAGCGGTCCTGCAGCTCGCGGTACAGCACCTCATCGACGATGAGCTGCTTGGGAGCCAACTTGGTGAAGGTGGTCCAGATCTCGTCGAGCCGGTCCAGCTCACGCTGGGACCGGTCGCGGAGCTGACGCATCTCGCGCTCGCCACCGTCACGCACCTTGCGACGCACGTCGCTCTTGGCGCCTTCGGCCTCCAGCTCGGCCAGGTCGGTCTCGAGCTTCTGGCTGCGCTCGGCCAGATCCAGATCACGCTGATCCTCGACGGCCTTCTTCTCGACGACCATCTCGGCCTCGAGCGTGGACAGCTCGTTGTGCCGCATCTCGGTATCGACGCTGGTGATCACGTAAGCCGCGAAGTAGATGATCTTTTCCAGATCCTTCGGGGCCAGGTCCAGCAGGTAACCCAAGCGCGACGGAACGCCCTTGAAGTACCAGATGTGCGTGACGGGCGCGGCCAGCTCGATGTGGCCCATCCGCTCACGACGCACCTTGGCGCGAGTCACCTCGACGCCACAGCGCTCGCAGACGATGCCCTTGAAGCGGACGCGCTTGTACTTGCCGCAGTAGCACTCCCAGTCGCGAGTCGGTCCGAAGATCTTCTCGCAGAACAGGCCGTCCTTTTCCGGCTTGAGCGTGCGGTAGTTGATGGTCTCCGGCTTCTTGACCTCGCCGAAGGACCAATTACGGATGTCTTCCGCGGTGGCCAGGCCGATGCGGAGTTCATCGAAGAAGTTGACGTCTAGCACGTAACTCCCTTTCCCCTTGCGGGTTTATGAATCAGAAAAAGCTGACTGGCTGACGGTTGACTAGGCGAGGTCCTCGACGGACGCGGACTCGTTGCGCGACAGGTTGATACCCAGGTTCGCGGCGGTGCGCTCCAGGTCCTCGTCGTCACTGTCGCGCATCTCGATCGCAGCGCCGTCCGAAGACAGCACCTCGACGTTGAGGCACAGCGACTGGAGTTCCTTGAGCAGAACCTTGAACGACTCCGGAATGCCCGGCTCGGGGATGTTCTCGCCCTTGACGATCGCCTCGTAGACCTTCACGCGACCGACGGTGTCGTCGGACTTGATGGTCAGCAGCTCCTGCAGCGTGTACGCCGCGCCGTAGGCCTGCATGGCCCAGCACTCCATCTCACCGAACCGCTGGCCACCGAACTGCGCCTTACCACCGAGCGGCTGCTGGGTGATCATCGAGTACGGGCCGGTGCTGCGGGCGTGGATCTTGTCGTCGACCAAGTGGTGCAGCTTCAGGATGTACATGTAGCCGACCGTCACCGGGTACGGGAACGGCTCACCACTACGTCCGTCGAACAACTGCGACTTGCCTTCGGCGTTGACCATCACGTCACCATCGCGGTTCGGCAGCGTCGAGGCCAGCAGGCCCTCCAACTCACCCTCGCGGGCACCGTCGAACACCGGGGTGCTCACGATGCTGTCGCGGGGTGCGCTGCGCATACCCTCGGGCAGGTTCGCTGCCCAGTCGGGCTCACCTTCGACGTTCCAGCCGGCCTTGGCCACCCACCCGAGGTGGGTCTCCAGGATCTGGCCGATGTTCATACGACGCGGCACACCGTGGGTGTTCAGGATGATGTCCACGGGGGTGCCGTCGGGCATGAACGGCATGTCCTCGATCGGCAGGATCTTGCCGATGACGCCCTTGTTTCCGTGGCGTCCGGCGAGCTTGTCGCCGTCGGAGATCTTGCGCTTCTGGGCCACGTAGACGCGGACCAGCTCGTTGACACCGGCAGGCAGCTCGTCGTCGTCCTCGCGCGAGAACACGCGGATACCGATGACCTTGCCGGACTCACCGTGCGGCACCTTCAGCGACGTGTCGCGGACCTCGCGGGCCTTCTCGCCGAAGATGGCGCGCAGCAGGCGCTCCTCGGGGGTCAGCTCCGTCTCACCCTTCGGGGTGACCTTGCCGACCAGGATGTCGCCGTCGCGGACCTCGGCGCCGATGCGGACGATGCCGCGCTCGTCGAGGTCGGCCAGCACCTCATCGGAGACGTTCGGGATGTCCCGGGTGATCTCCTCGGCGCCCAGCTTGGTGTCGCGGGCATCGATCTCGTGCTCCTCGATGTGGATCGAGGTGAGCACGTCCTCCTCCACGAGCCGCTGGCTCAGGATGATCGCGTCCTCGTAGTTGTGGCCTTCCCACGGCATGACCGCAACCAGCAGGTTCTTGCCCAGGGCCATCTCACCGTTCTCGGTGCAGGGACCGTCGGCGATGACCTGGCCGGCCTCCACCCGCTGCCCGGAGTCCACGATCGGACGCTGGTTGGCGCAGGTGCCGTGGTTGGAGCGGGCGAACTTGCGCATCCGGTAGGTGTGCCGGCTGCCGTCGTCGGCCATCACGGTGACGTAGTCGGCCGAAACCTCCTCGACCACACCGGTCTTCTCCGAGACCACCACGTCGCCGGCGTCGATCGCGGCGCGCAGCTCCATGCCGGTACCGACCAGCGGGGCCTCGCTCCGCACCAGCGGAACCGCCTGACGCTGCATGTTCGCACCCATCAGGGCGCGGTTGGCGTCGTCGTGCTCCAGGAACGGGATCATCGCGGTTGCGACCGACACCATCTGGCGCGGCGAGACGTCCATGTAGTCCACGTCGTTGGCCGACACGAACTCGACCTCGCCGCCCTTACGACGGACGAGGATCTTGTCCTCGGTGAAACGGCCGGTGTCGTCCAGCGGCGAGTTGGCCTGCGCCACGATGTGGCGGTCCTCCTCGTCGGCGGTCAGGTAGTCGATCTGGTCGGTGACCACACCGTCGGTGACCTTGCGGTACGGCGTCTCGATGAAGCCGAACGGGTTGACCCGGGCGTAGACCGACAGCGAGCCGATCAGACCGATGTTCGGGCCTTCAGGGGTCTCGATCGGGCACATCCGGCCGTAGTGCGACGAGTGCACGTCGCGGACCTCAAGGCCGGCGCGCTCACGGGACAGACCACCGGGGCCCAGCGCCGACAGACGACGCTTGTGGGTCAGACCCGACAGCGGGTTGTTCTGGTCCATGAACTGCGACAGCTGGCTGGTTCCGAAGAACTCCTTGATCGCCGCCACGACGGGACGGATGTTGATCAGGGTCTGCGGGGTGATCGCCTCGACGTCCTGAGTGGTCATGCGCTCACGCACGACACGCTCCATACGGGACAGGCCGACCCGGATCTGGTTCTGGATCAGCTCACCGACGGTACGCAGACGACGGTTGCCGAAGTGGTCGATGTCGTCGACCTCGACGGGAACCTCGGAGCCGCCCGGGGCGGTCATCTTGTTGTCACCGTCGTGCAGACGCACCAGGTACTCGATGGTGGCGACGATGTCCTCTTCGGTCAGCGTCGAGCTGGTGATCGGCTGGCCGACGTTCAGGCCCAGCTTCTTGTTCACCTTGTATCGACCCACGCGGGCCAGGTCGTAGCGCTTCTCCTTGAAGAACAGGTTCTCCAGCAGGGTCTGCGCGGACTCCTTGGTCGGCGGCTCGCCCGGGCGCAGCTTGCGGTAGATGTCCAGCAGCGCCTCGTCGGGACCGGCGGTGGTGTCCTTCTCCAGGGTGCCCATCATGATCTCGGAGAAGCCGAAGCGCTCACGGATCTGCTCGCTGGTCCAGCCCAGCGCCTTGAGCAGCACGGTGACCGGCTGACGACGCTTGCGGTCGATACGCACACCGACGGTGTCGCGCTTGTCGACGTCGAACTCCAGCCAGGCGCCACGGCCCGGGATGACCTTGACGCTGTGCAGGGTCTTCTCGGTGGCCTTGTCGATGGCCTCGTCGAAGTACACACCGGGCGAACGCACCAGCTGGCTGACCACGACACGTTCGGTGCCGTTGATGATGAAGGTGCCCTTCTCCGTCATCATCGGGAAGTCACCCATGAACACCGTCTGGCTCTTGATCTCGCCGGTGGTGTTGTTGATGAACTCGGCCGTGACGAACAGCGGGGCCGCGTACGTCATGTCCTTGTCTTTGCACTCGTCGACCGGAGCCTTGACCTCGTCGAAACGCGGGTCGGAGAAGCTCAGCGACAAGGTGCCGGCGAAGTCCTCGATCGGGGACAGCTCATCGAGTACCTCTTCGAGGCCACCCTTGGCTCCGGCATCACCACGCTCGGCGGCCTTCGCTCGCCAGCTCTCGGAGCCGATCAGCCACTCGAACGAGTCGGTCTGCACATCGAGCAGCCCCGGAACCTCGAGCGGTTCACGAAGCTTTGCGAAGGAGACCCGGTTCGGCGCCCCGGGAACGGAGTTAGAGGTATTAGCGGACTTGCTCTGGCGAGAGACTGCCAAGATGCACCCTTCCAGCACTGGTGCGACGATCTGGAAGGGCTGTGGGCCAGTCCGTGCCGTCGCGCTATCTGCGTCGGTTCGGCTGGCGGTATCCAGTCCAAGCCACCAGACTGGAGGCACACGACTAGATCACTGAGCAGAGCTCAGACTGAGACCACGTGTCGGGTGCAGGTCGTAAGGCAGTGAGTGGGCAGGATGCAGCCAGCGCAACGTCCAACACTAGCGCAGGACGGCGCATTCCTCAACCGCCGCATGTCTCAGGGTCGGTCGAATCTGCTGACGCTGGCTGGCGTCCGTCCCGAACCTCAAGACCCAATAAGACATGCTGCCCAACAGAGTGGCCCGTTTGAAGGCGTCAGTCAAGAGTTCACACGCGGTTTGGTGACGAGTTTTAACACGTGGGCGACTCCCAGGCGCGACTGCAATCATGGACGGCGGCCCCGGACTGCCAGCTAATCGCACGTCGGATCGCCGGCCAGACGCCCGCCGCACGTCGAGAGGGACCAGATGAACCGAGCCGCACGATTGCCGGCTCTGCTCGTCACAGTGGTCCTTTCTCTGGTGTTGGTAGGTGCCAGTGCCCCGCCGCCGATGCCCAAAGCGGACTTGGCCGCCACTCCACCGATGGGCTGGAGCAGCTGGAACGCGTTCGGCTGCGGCATCAACGAGCAACTCGTTCGCGAGACCGCCGATGCGATGGTGGCCTCCGGGATGGCCGCGGCGGGTTATCACTACGTCGACGTCGATGACTGCTGGATGGCGCCCGTCCGGGGATCTGAGGGGCGACTACAGGCCGACCACCAGCGCTTCCCGTCGGGCATCAAGGCGCTCGCCGACTACGTCCACTCCCGCGGACTCAAGTTCGGCATCTACTCCTCCGCCGGCCTGGCCACCTGCGAGGGCCGGCCGGCCAGCCTGCACCACGAGGCCGTCGACGCCCAGACCTTCGCCGATTGGGGTGTGGACCTGCTCAAATACGACAATTGCTACGCCACCGAGGAGCCGGCCGTCGAGCGCTACCGGGCGATGGCCCGGGCGCTGCGGAACACCGGCCGCCAGATTCTCTACGCCATCTGTGAGTGGGGCTACAACCGGCCGTGGCAGTGGGCTGCGGCAAGCGGTGGCCACACCTGGCGCACCACGCCCGACATCGCCGACAACTGGCGCACCGTGATGGCCATCCTGGACCGCCAGGTGCCACTCGCCCCCTACAGCGGCCCGAATGGCTGGAACGACATGGATTCCCTGGAGATCGGCAACGGCGGCATGTCGACCGAAGAGGACCGCGCCCACCTGAGCTTGTGGGCACTGCTCAACGCACCGCTGATCGCCGGCAACGACCTACGGTCGATGAGCCCGACGACCCAGGCCATGCTGACCAATCCCGAAGTGCTGGCCATAGACCGCGACTGGGCAGGCACGCAGGGCCATCTGGCGGGGTCAGACGGCGTGCACCAGGTGTGGACCAAGCCACTGTCGACCGGCGGCGTCGCGGTGGTGTTCCTGAACCGCGATCGGCACCCGGCGGTGATCGCGACCACTGCGCAGATCCTGAAGCTGCCGCCGGCCCGCGATTACCGGGTCCATGATGTGTGGACCGGCGGCACCGTGGCTGCTGTTTCGGCTTCCGGAGCGGACGGCGACATTTCGGCTCCAGTACCGCCGCACGCAGTCAAGATGTACGTGATGACACCCGAAAACTGATGGCCGACAAAACAAATCGCGCCCGGACTGTCGTCCGAGCGCGATTCGCGTGAAGTTGATCAGGCCCGCGGAATCTGAGCGGTCACCGGGTCGGGCCGGGTGTTGTTCAGGTCTTCCAGGATCGCGGCTTGAGCGGCCGGCGGCAAGGTATGCAGGATCGAACGCACCCGAGCCTGACGGCGAGCCACCGCCGCACGCACCGGCATACCCGGGGTCACCTCGATCTGCGGCGGCACACCCTCGATCTCCTCGACACCACCATCGGCGTGCCCGGCATCGATTGCTGCCTGCTCGGCGGCGGCGGTGGCCGCGTCCTTCTCCTCGGACATACCGATCGGACCGATACGCCGACCGTTGAGGAACTGCTTGACCGCGGGCTCCTCACTGGTCAGCAGCACCTCGCGGGGACCGAACATCACCAAATGCTTGCGGTAGAGCATGCCGATGTTGTCCGGCACCGTACGCACGATGTTGATGTTGTGGGTAACGATCAGCACCGTCGCGTCGATCTGCGCGTTGATGTCGATCAACAGCTGCGACAAATACGCCGTACGGACCGGGTCCAGGCCCGAGTCCGGCTCGTCGACCAGGATGATCTTGGGGTCCAACACCAGCGCGCGGGCCAGGCCGGCACGCTTGCGCATACCACCGGAAATCTCACCGGGGAACTTGTGGCCGTCGTTGGGCATACCCACGACCTCAAGCTTTTCCATCACGATCTTGCGGATTTCGCTCTCGGACTTCTTGGTGTGCTCACGCAACGGGAACGCCGTGTTGTCGTAAATGTTCATCGACCCGAACAGCGCACCGTCCTGAAACAGCACCCCGAACAAGGTCCGGATCTCATAAAGTTCCTTGGCCGAACACTCGATGATGTTGGTGCCATCGATCACGATCGACCCGCGCTCGGGGCGCAGCAACCCGATCAACGACTTCAAAAACACCGACTTACCGGTACCCGACGGGCCCAGCATCACGCTGACCTCACCAGCCGGGATCGTCAACGTGACGTCTTCCCAGATCTTCGACGACCCGAAGGACTTACTCAGTCCCGTTACATCGATTTGGACGCCCACGTGAGATCCCTTCCACCAATGACTCGCACGCCACGTGCTCCCCGCCTGTGGCTTGAGTCACTGTAGCGCATTGCAGTGCTGCCGACGGTCGTTGTGCCGACTGAGCGGGATTGTCGACGGTAGACAGCAAAAATCCCCTGGAATCCAAGGTGGATTCCAGGGGATTTGCTGCAGTTCTAGCGAACTTACTTGACGGTGACCGTGGCGCCGGCAGCCTCGAGCTTGGCCTTGGCGTCGTCGGCGGCCTCCTTGTTGACCTTCTCCAGCAGCGGCTTGGGAGCGCCGTCGACCAGGTCCTTGGCTTCCTTCAGGCCCAGGCCGGAGACGATCTCGCGGACGACCTTGATGACGCCGATCTTCTTGTCGCCGGCACCCTCGAGGATGACGTCGAACTCGGTCTGCTCTTCGGCGGCCTCGGCAGCCGGAGCAGCGCCACCAACGGCGGCGACGGCGACCGGAGCGGCGGCGGTGACGTCGAAGGTCTCCTCGAACTGCTTCACGAACTCCGAGAGCTCCAGCAGGGTCATTTCCTTGAAGGCGTCGAGCAGCTCTTCGGTGGACAGCTTGGCCATGTGAATGGTCCTTCCTAGTTTCTTGGTTTGTTTGGTCTAGATGGGTCAGGCAGCCTCTTCGGCAGCCTTCTTTTCTTGCAGTGCGGCAGCCAGACGGGCGACCTGGGACGCGGGCGCAACAAACAGCGCCGCGGCCTGGGACTGCTTCGCCTTGAGTGCGCCGGCCAGCTTGGACAGCAGCACCTCGCGCGACTCGAGGTCGGCGATCTTCTCGACCTCTGTCACGGACAGCGCACGGCCGTCCATGTAGCCGCCCTTGATGACGAGCTGCTTGTGGTCCTTCGCGAACTTCTTGATTGCCTTCGCCGCATCGACCGGCTCGCCGGCGATGAATGCGATGGCGGTCGGACCTGCGAACAGGTCGTCGAGGCCCTCGACTCCGGCCTCCGAGGCAGCGCGCTTGACCAGGGTGTTCTTGGCGACCGTGTAGGTCGTCGAGGCACCCAGGGAGCGACGCAGCTCGGCGAGATTGGCAACCGTCAGACCGCGGTACTCGGTCACGACAGTGGCCGTCGAGGCCTTGAACTGTTCGGCAATGTCAGCGACCGCAGTGGCTTTGTCAGCCTTGGCCATGCATGCCTCCTTGTGGTGTATTCGTCGGCCCACTGGAGACTGCCGGAAGATTGGCCCGGATCAGGGCCGGAAATGACAAGCGCCCCGACGCAGACAGGTCGGGGCGCACAGAAAAATCTGACTACCTCGTCCTCCTGCGTGGGCCGCCGGGCATTGCCCGGACCTTCAACCGATTGCTCGGTGACCGACGGTCTTCGGTGGAACCGGATCAGAGTAGCCGATGGCCGACCGATCAGCCAAAACGCGTGCCGCGGGCGCCATCCGCATACGCCCCCGCAAGCCGACTTCAGCGACTCCCGGCCGCATCAGCATTCACTTGCGGCACCGCTCGCCGGCCCGCGGTCAATCTTCACAGCGTATTGCCACGAAATCCCCGGCTAACCCCCACCGAGCTGTGACAATTATTAGAGCCGCCTTTGAGCAATATTGACGCCTTCGATATCGACGAAACGAAAGGACGCCGCGGGTGCTGGCATTCATAACCACCCTCCGACATCCGGTGAACACCGCCGATTACGGCCGGGCGGAAGCCTTCCTCCAGGGCACTCTGGCTTCGATCGCCAACCAGTCCTCGGACGAATACGTGACCATCGTGGTGGGTAATCAGCGGCCGAGTTTCACGCTGCCGGATCGCACCCACTTCGTCGAAGTCGACTTCCCGGCACCGACCGGGCACCGAGGTCCGCGCACCGGGATGGCGCCGTTCATCTGGGACAAGGGCACCAAGATCGGCGTCGGGCTGGCGGCGGCGCGGGCGTTCGCACCCGAATACGTGATGTTCGTCGACTCCGATGATTTCGTGCACCGCGATATCGCGGCATTCACTCATGCCAATCCCGGCCACGACGGCTGGATGATCGCCCGGGGCTGGATGTATTCGCGATCACGCAATGCATACGCGTTGCGGCGCAATCTATTTCGTATTTGCGGCAGTTCGTTCATCCTGCCACTCGAGGCGTATCAGGTGTCACCGGATCTGACCATCGCCTCGACCCAGCATGAAATCGCCGATGCGTTCGGCGACGACCAGATGGAAGAGATCCTCGCCGGTCACCGTTACGCCGTGCAATGGTGGCGGGAACGTGGCCGCATGCTCGAACCGCTGCCGTTCCCCGGCGCGGTCTACCAGGTGGATACCGGCGAAAACCATTCGGGCAGCATGCTTCTCGGCCCAGCGCTGCCCTACCGTCCGCACCTGCTCGACGACTTCGGTCTGCACCCCTCGCTACCTCGTGGCGCCTCCTTGTGGTCGGCGTTCGGGCTGCCGGCGTTCCGGCCGGACTTCCGGCCCCGCCGACCGGCGTTCATGCGGCCACTACGACCCGAACTGGTTCGGCCGGAGCGGAACTGACGCCTAGGTTGCGCCTAACACCACCAATACGAAGGACATTGCCAGCAGCGCCACCCGCAGCCAGTGCAGCCGGTCCCAACGGTGCGCCAGTTCCCGCGACGGCATCGGGGCACCTGCCCATGCCGCAACCCGGTTGTTGATCGGGACCAGGACGCTCAGCGTCAGGACCAACACCAGCGCCATCAGCACCACTGCGGCAATAGCCAACGGTGACCGCCCCAAGATCGCGACCACCACCACCGGAGCGATCGCGGCGATGTACCAGAACGGCATCACCGTGCCGAGAATCCGGCTGCCGGTGGCACGCGCCTGCCGGTAGGCGTCGTCAGGCAACCGTTCCAGGATCGGATTGGTGAACGCGGCAACCCCGAACTCCACTCCGACCAGCGTTCCGGTGGCTATCACAGCCAGGATCTGCAAAAGGTGTTCCATGACATCGACCCTGGTAGTTATGCTGACAAAAAACAAGGTACTGACAAATTAGTCAGCAAGGAGGCCGCGATGGCAGTGTCGAAGAGAGAGATCGGCGAGTGCCCGATCGACGCCGCCCTGTCGGTCATCGACGGCCGCTGGAAGGGCACCATTCTGTGGCGGCTGACGGACGGTCCGATGCGCACCGCCGAACTGCGGCGCAGCATTCCCGACATCACCGAACGGATGTTGATCCGGCATCTGCACGAGCTGGTCAACGACGGCATCCTGGACCGGCACGACGCGCAGACCGTGCCGCCGTGCGTACACTATTCGATATCCGAGTACGGCAAGACCCTGGGACCGGTGTTGTGGGCATTGTGCGACTGGGGACGAAACCATATGGAACGCAATGCTTCTCACGACCTGAACAGCGCGGCAGCGCCGACCAGTCCGGCATCGCCGGCAAGCGCGGCCGGCACCACCCGCAGTTCACGGAGAAAGCTCAGCCCGGCGTAATACGCCAGCCGCTCCCGCAACGGCCCGAACAGCAACTCACCGGCCTGAGCCACCCCGCCGCCGAGCACCACCAGATCGAGATCGCACACCGCGGCCACCGACGCGATGACTGCCGCGAGTGCGTGGGCACCGCGGTGAAAGGCACTCAGCGCCAAAGGATCACCGGCGTGGGCGGCATCGGCAAGGGACTTCGCGTCGGCATCCCGGGAGGCGGCCCAACCTTGCCCGCGTGCCCACTGCACCAGATGCGGGCCGGCGGCCACCGTCTCCACACAACCGTGGCCACCGCAGGCGCACAGCAGCCCGCCCGGCTCGACCACCACGTGGCCCACATGGCCGGCATTGCCGGTGCGGCCGGCATACGGCGCACCGTCGAGTACCAAGCCTCCGCCGATGCCGGTGGACACCACCATGCCGAGCATGAACCGCGAGCCCCGGCCGGCTCCGCGCCACCATTCCCCCATCGCCATGCACAAGCCGTCTCCGCCCAACCGCACCGGCAGTCCGGTTCGCTCGGCGAGTCTCTCGACGATCGGAAACTGTTGCCAAGCAATGATATTGATCGGGCTGACCGTCCCCGTGGGTACGTCGACGGGTCCGGCCGAGCTGACCCCCGCACCGGCGACGGGACGTCCTGTGGCCGCCCTCAGCGCCTCCCCCACCAGGGCGTCGACGCCCGACCAGACCGCTTCGGCATCGGCATGTGCGGTGGGCAGTTGGGCCCGGTGAACCAACCGGCCGTTGGCATCCACCAATGCGGCGGCGATCTTGGTGCCACCGATGTCGAGTGCCAGGACCAATTCGGACATCAGAGTGCCAGGACCAATTCGGACATCAGTGGGTGTGGGTGTTGTCGGGTTGCCTCGGATCCCCAGGATGCTCGTAGCCGGGCGCCAAATGCACCAATGCCGCCCGCCGGGAATCGAGCCAGCGGCGGAAAGCCTGACGCCGAGCCGAGCCCAACAGATGATCGGTGATCGCCGGTCGCACCTGCGCCAGAGGTGGCGGCTCCGTCGGCGCTGTCCGCCAACCGGATTCGGTGGGCATCGGTGCGGCGAAGCGCAGCGGATTGCGGGCGTGGTAGTCGGCGATCTGCTGTTCGCTGACCCCGATCTGCCGGGTCAGATGCACGAACAGCGCCCGAGCCAGCGGCTGCTGCAAAGCGGCCGCGGCGACACTGCCCACCTCGAGGCGGGCCGCGGTGTCGGGTAGCAGCTCGGCTTCCGACGGCGCAACGCCGTCGTCGAGACGTGCCGACTGCGCTTCCAGCTGGACCACCACTTCACTGACCAGAAGCTGCGTCAGCCAGCGCCGCAACTGCCGTCCCTCGCTGGTGCCGGGCCGCGGTAGCGCCGCGGCGAGTGGCCCCGCACGCAAACGGGATTCCCGTGCGTCGAGATCGGCGACCGACACCGGCAGGCCTCCGACAGTGGCGACGTTCATCGGACCGTCACCGCCACCGCGGGCGTGTACAACAGCCGTCCCGCCGCCGCGACGCGCACCAGCGCCCACCAGCGGCCGGGCCGCACCCAGGCCGGTGGTGCCACCTCGAAGTCGAGTCTGACGCTGCCACGGGCGCTCAGCTCGGCGCCAATGACGCTGGGCCCCAGCCAGTCCCAGGTACCCCAGGGACTGATCAGATGTGCCTCAAGGCTCAGGGCGGCTCCGGCATCGGTGCCCACCGTGACACTCAGTCCGGCAGTGTCGCCCGCGGCCACGTCGACCGACTCCGGTTCGGCAACGAGTTTGAGCAGCTCGGCGGAGGTTTCGCCGACGCTCACCACGCAGACGTCCTCGACCACCTGGCGCCAGGACGCCGGGATCTGGCCGTGGTTGCCGCCGCCGGTGACGGCCAACTCCACCCGTACCGGGTAACGGTCGGGCGGTGTTTGCGGCGGCACCCGGACCGTCACCTCGGTCTCCAGATACTCACCCGGTGGCAGCATGAACGGGAGCTCGGCCGGCGCTGCGGACCAGCCGGGCGGGCAGACCAACCGGACCCGACCGTGCAATGCCAGATCATTGCAGTCACTGGCAGCGGTAAGACGCAGGCGCACAGGAGCATTCGGGTGCGCGGCAACCTCGGTCGGATGCAGGCAGGCCACCGCAGGCAATCCGCCGAGCGGCGCAGCACCCCGATTGTGCAGCCAGTACCGGGCGTAAAGCGGTTGGGCCACTTCGGCATCGGGCGCAAGCATGGTGTGATCGCCATTGAGCACATGGGGCAGATCCAATCGCGCGCGCACCGTGGCGATTTCGAAGCCGTGCAGGTTCAGCGCCGCGGCGGGTGCGGCGGCGGGCCGTTCGAGCAGATCGAGCCGTACCGGTTCTGCCAGGTGCCGGATGCCCGCGGTGATGTTGACGTCGGTGGGACGCCCCGAGGTCTGCACCAGCCGCAGCGTGATACCCGCGCTGGGGTCGATGGCGGCGCTGCTGCCGCAGGCGATCGGGTTGCCGGTGGCCTTGAGCGCGCCTAGCGTCACCTCACCCGCCGGTTCGATGCTGAGTAACGAACCGGCGCAGGGTAGTCCGCCGGCCACCGCGGGGTGATCGGTGTGTACGCCGATCAGCGGTTGTGAATACTCGGCGCTGCGGCCCACCATCGCCGCCGTGCGCCAGTCGCCGTCGCCGGCCGCGAGCGCATAGTCGAACGTGTGCGTCCAGTGCTGGAGCTGAAAGTTCGAGCCGTCGGGCGCGGTGCGACGCGGCGGATCTATCCAGGTGCCCGAGGGCCAGCCGGTGCACGAGCGCATCAACGAGGTATGTAGCACCCCATCGGGCTCCACGGCGAAACCCGGCACCCCGCGGTTCAATACGGCCACGGTCCGCGATTCGAACGGCCCCGCGCCGGCCACCGAGTCCTGCTCGACGCTGATCTCGCCGTCTGCGAGATCAGCAATCAGATCGGCTACCGCAGCCCGCCCGGCAAGGATCAGCACCGGCAATGCCCGCACATCCCGCAGGTCGGCGCCGGGAACCCAGCGCTTCAGCAGATCTGCCTCGGCGGGCACCCAGAGCCGAGCGGCCCCGGTCGCGATTCGACGCTGCAGTTCCTCGGCATACTGCGGGTCGGCCGCAGCCAATACCGCTGCAGTGAAAGGGTTTTCGTCAGATCCCCCAAGAGCGATCCGGGCGTCCGGCAAGTTCGAGTCGACGGTCAGATCGCCGTAGCGCGGCCGGTCAGCGGTGCTGCTGGTGGCGGTGACACCGGCCCGCACCAGCGCGACCATCAGGTCCCGGGTGGGCACCGTCGGGTCGGCGGCCACCACCTCGGCGACCGATACCGCCCGCACCCCCTCACCGAGGGCGTCGCGTACCCGCACCCGAAGCGCCGACGACAGTCCGAACCACCCATAGGCGGGATTGTCCAGGGTGTAGGGGTGCTCCGCAGTGTCGACGGCGTGGTGCGAATCCCGTTGGTGCAGCAGGCCGAAGCCTCGGCCGATCACCGCATCGCCGACCTCGCTGACCGGCATTGCACCCGGCACCGGGCACGGCCAGCGCAGCCGCAGCAGTTGGTCGGCTCCGGTGAATTCGTCGATCACAGTGCGGCAGTCCACCCGGTCCACGCCGTGCCACAACGTGATGGTCTGGGTGTACCGCAGTACCGCGCCGACGCTGCCCGTCACCACCAGCCGCTGCCCCAGCACACTGCGGTAGGCCTGTGCCGTGTCGGCGGCGTGATCCGAGGAGACCAGCACCGGTCCCTTCGGCAACAGATGCCACGGCCCTTCGTTCTCCGTCGGATGAGCCGGATACTCGTCGTAGACGGCCAATTCATTGCCGAACCGTCCGGCGGCAACCAACTCGATGCCGTCCCTGCTCAGTGCGGATACCGCGCCGCCATGACTCGGGTCGACCGTGCACCGGTAGTGGCCGGCGGTGATGGTGTTGCCGGACAACGGTTCCCAATCAGACGACGAGGCGGCACCGGAAATCCGGTAGGAGGTCCAGCCCAGCGACGGCACATCAGACACCAGCCAGCTGACAGTGTGGCCGCCGTTCTCGGTCAGCACGGGCACCGGTTCGCCCGCGGCGTCGACCAACGCGCCGGAGAGCGGCTCGTCGAGGCGCAGGGTGACGACGTCGGTACGGCTGTGTGCCAAAGGATTCCACACCACGATGTCACCGTCGACGGCACGGGACAGCAGCAGCAGGGCATTGTCCCGGGTTGTGCGCCCGAGCTCCCAGGCGTCGCGCCAGCCGGTGAGCAGATCGAGGTACACCTGATCGGATTCCGAGCCGGTGATGGCATCGTGGTGCGCGCCGTAGGCCAACTGCACCCAGGCCTTCGCCAGCGCCGCCTGCGGATACGTTGCGCCGGTGAGCAACCCGGCGAACACCGCGAAACGCTCGGCCTGCAGCACCGCATGCTCGGCGTCCCGATTGGCTTGCTTGGTGTCGATGTACGACACGTCCTTGCCGGTGTAGATCGGATTCATGTCCCGGGTCTGCGGAGACGGAGACGCGCCGCGGTCCGCGAGTTCGGCACGCACCGCCGCGAAGAATTCCCGCGGCAGCGCGCAGACGAACCGAGGCCAGGTGTAGCGGTCGGCCCAGTCTCGGTGGATCTCGGTGACCCATTTGTTGGGCGGCGTGTAGTCGGTGCCGACCGGCAGCAGCACATTGCGGGTCAGCGCAACCTTTTTCAGCTTGGTGAAGGTCTGATAGGTCGATTCCTCGGCCTCCCGCAGCGATGCCGCCGAATCCATCCACCAGCCCGCAGCGTAGTGCGCCGGCATGTAGTGGGTGAGCAGCCCGCGCCCGGACGGGGCGATCCAGTCGAACTCGCTGGCGAACTGCATCCGTTCGGGATCGCCGTCTCGGTGCATCGGCCCCCACTGGTGGTGCGGGCCGCGGGCCCACGAACTGGACGTCAGGCCGGCGTCGGCGGCCATCCCCGGGAACTGTGGATCGTGGCCGAACACATCGAGCTGCCAGGCAGTCGCCGGGTCGGCACCCATCACTCCGTGCTGAAAGCCGATGCCGTGCACGAAGTTACGGATCGCGGTCTCCGGGCTGGTCAGGTTGGTGTTGGGCTCGTTGTAGGTACCACCCATGATCTCGAGACGGCCCTCTGCGAGCAGCCTGCGCAGGTACGCCCGCTGTTCGGGGTGGGTGTCCCAGTACGGTTTGAGATAGTCGACCTCTGCCAGGACGAATTTGTATTCCGGCTCGCGCCTTGCCATTTCAAGATGGGCGGTGACCAGCTCGAAGCCGTTGGTCTGTCGGCAGCGTCCGGGCGGATCCTCGGTCCACACACTGGTGTAGGCGCCCTGGGTGTTCCACCAGACCGGGTCGTAATGGAAATGGCTGATCATGAACATCGTCCAGCCAGGCTCGGCGACGACGAACTCGAACGGGAGGGCCGCGCCACCGATCTCCACCTGTGCTGCCCGGACGTGGCCCGGCACCGGAGCCTGAATGGCCACCGGGATCTCCACGGTGCCATCGCCCGGTTCGGCCACCGCTTGGCCGGTCAATCCGTCACCAGTCACGCGAACGACAGTCGGCTCGACGCATCCGGTGTAGGCCACCCGGACGACTTGCAACAGCTCGTCGACCGGCCCCACAAAAAGCTCGGTTGCAGTCGCAGAAATCGCGCGCATCATTCGCAGGGATCGTCCCGTCGACACTCCTGCACCCTACGGCGCAACGTCGCTAGCCGGGTGGCATTGCAGCACCGAGTCGTTCGGCTACGGCCCGGGTCGCGGCCACCACCTCGGGCGGCTCAAGCACCTCGAACCGGTAGCCGGGCATCGCCAGATACAGCACCATGCGCTGCGGGTCGTCGCCCCCGGTGGTCACGATGCAGTGGTCCGGTCCGTCCGGTTCGATCTGCGTCGAGGCCGCGGAAAACACCTGGGCCACTGCGCTTTCCGGGGCGTGATAGCGGACCTTGGCCACATATCGGTACGGCGAGGACGAGATGGCCCGGCGGACGTATTCAGCCGCGTCGGGTGCCGGCCGAGCCACGAACGTCGTCCCCGCGGCCCGGACCTCGGCCATCCGGTCCAGTCGCAGCGTGCGCCAGTCGGCCCGGTCACGGTCGTAGGCCAGCAGGTACCAGCGCCGACCGGTGGTCACCAGCCGATATGGCTCCAGTCGTCGCTGGGTGCGGTTGCCGCGGATGTCGGTGTACCCGAGTGCGATGTGCTCGCGGTCCCGGCAGGCCCGAGCCAGCGTCATCAAGTCGTCGGGGGACACCGATTCGGCAGCGGCGCCGCCGGTCAGGGTCACGGTCGCGTCGTGCACTGCTGCCACCTGTGATCGCAACCGCGCCGGCATCACCTGATCGATCTTGGCCAGCGCCCGCAGTGCGGAGTCGCCTACGCCCGCCACGCTGCCACCGGCGGCCAGCCGAAGGCACACTGCCATCGCCACGGCCTCGTCCGGGTCGAGCAGCAGCGGGGGCAGTGCGGCACCCGCACCCAGTTGATAGCCGCCGTCGCGACCCTTGCTCGCCTGCACCGGGTAGCCGAGATCGCGCAACCGCTCGATGTCGCGGCGCACGCTGCGCCCGGTGACGCCGAGCCGCTCGGCCAACTCCGCCCCGGTCCATACCCGCCGCGACTGCAGCAGTCCCAGCAGTTGCAGCACCCGGCTCGCGGTTTCCGACATGTCACCACCCTGCCGCATTCATAGGACAAAAACAGTCCTAATTTGATGAAAGGCTTCTCGCATGACCCCCGAACTGGGCGACCAACTCGAATGGCACTGGCAACATCAACTACGACCCCGACTCGCCGAGCTCACCGACGACGAGTACTTCTGGCGGCCGGTCGGCGGCTGCTGGACCGTCCACCCGGACGGGTCCATCGACTTCGCTTATCCCCCACCGGATCCCGCGCCGTTCACCACCATCGCCTGGCGGCTGGCACACGTCATCGTCGGCGTGTTGGCCGTGCGCAATCATTCCCACTTCGGCGGCCCGCCGGCCGACTACACGTCCTGGCCCTACGCCCGCGACGCGCACACCGCGTTGAACCAGCTCGACGCCGCCTACGCGGACTGGATGAGTGGGGTCCGCGGGCTCGACGACGCCGCGCTGGCTCGGCCGTGCGGACCCGCCGAAGGTCCGTACGCCGACCTGTCCATGGCCACCCTGGTGCTGCACATCAACCGCGAAGTGATCCACCACGGAGCTGAAATCGCCTGCATCCGTGACCTTTACACCCACACCAACAACAAGGAGAACTGACCGTGCCCGGACTGCCCGCCCCTGCTGCTGACGAACGCCAGTCGCTGCTGAATTTCCTGACCTTCCAGCAGGACGCCTTCACCGCCGTCGCTCACGGCCTCACCGACGAACAGGCCAGGTCGACCCCGTCGGTCAGCGCACTGTCCGTCGGCGGCCTGATCAAACACATCACCGGGGTGCAACGGGGTTGGACGGACCGGGTGCTGGCCGCGCCGGACTTCCCGCCGCGGGATCCGCGCCCGATAGCCGAACAGATGGCCGATTACGCCGATCAGTATGTGATGGGCGAGGACGAAACCCTGGAGACCCTGCTGTCCGCACTGCGCGCGCAGAATGCCGTGACGCTGCAGGCCTTCGCCGATGCCGACTTGAACGTCCTGGTTCCGGTGCCGCACGAGGTGCCATGGTTCCCGGCCGACGTCGATCATTGGTCGGCGCGCTGGGTGGCGCTGCACTTGGTGGAGGAACTGTCCAGGCATGCCGGCCACGCCGACATCATTCGCGAATCCATCGACGGCGCAACGATGTACGAGTTGTTGGCCGCCAACGAACAGTGGCCCGAGACCGAGTGGATCAAGCGCTGGCGGCCCGCCGCGTCCTAAGCCTCTGTCGAGGTATCCGTCGAGATCGACGAAATGGCGGTTGTCAGTTCACCCGATAGCCACCATTTCGTCGGTCTCAACGCACAACGGTGCTACCCGTACCACCCCCGCGCACGCAGGACTGCGCGGGCATGCTCGACGATCTCGGCGTCACGGTCCTCCTTGATGACATGAATGATGTTCCACTGCAGTCGCCGCAGTTCCCGATCGACCCGCACGTCCTTGGCATATTGAACTCGGTCGGTCAGGTGCTGCGTTCCGTCGTACTCCACCCCGACTTTGAAGTCCTCCCAGCACATATCGATTCGCCGGACATAGCGACCTGACTCATTGCGGACGACGAACTGCGTCGTGGGTTCAGGCAACCCGGCGTCGATGAACAACAGCCGCAGCCACGTCTCTCGGGGCGACTCAGCGCCGCCGTCGACCAATGGCAGCACGGCCGGCAGACGTCGAAGCCCCCGGACTCCTTTGTGCCGCTTGGCAAGTAGAGCGACGTCGTCCACTGCGAACGGTGCGGAACTCATGAGTGCGTCGAGCCGTGCCAGAGCGGGATGGCGCGGTAAGTGACGCGCAAGATCGAATGCGGTGCGCGCAGGTGTGGTGACCCATATCCCGGCGATCATCGCCAGTTCATCTTCACCAAGAGTTTCATTGCGAACGATAAGGCCCCGCTGGCCCCGGCACGCTGCGACAAGCTCGATGGAAATCTCATCGCCGACCCATTTGGCGCCGTGGATCGCCGACGCCGCAACGCCGGCGACGACGGCGGATGGCACGGCGAGCAGTGCGGCGTCAATCCGGTCGCGCAGCGTTATCTCGTAGCGTCGCGGGACGTAGATCCCGTGAAAGATCGGTCGATACCGGTGACGCAACTGGGCTCGGGTGAGACGCCCGGCCGCGATTGCTTCGCCTCCGACAAATGAAACAGACACACCTGTTTGGACGCATAGCTGCCCCAATCGGCTCCATGACACTTCGAAACTGACGAAACGGCGGCCTTCGTGGCGATGGGAACCGCCAATTCGTCACTCTCGACGCATCGAGTCACGCGGTGTGACCCGGGACACATTTTTTGGCGGTACCCGCGGTTTTGAGACACTGAGTCGATGAGCAAGTCACCGAACCGCGAGGTTGCCAGATTGGGCCGGGTGCCGTTGCCGGTCGAGGCCGCCCGGATCGGCGCCACCGGCTGGCAGGTCACCCGGACCGGCGCACGCGTCGTGGCCAGTCTGCTCGGCAAGGGCTCACTGCAGCAGAAGGTCATCGCCCAGGTCCCGCAGACGTTCGCTGATCTCGGCCCCACGTACGTCAAGCTCGGACAGATCATCGCCTCCAGCCCAGGCGCGTTCGGCGAGCCGCTGTCCCGGGAGTTCCGCAGCCTGCTGGACCGCGTGCCGCCGGCCGACCAGGAGCAAGTCCACAAACTGCTGCGCGAGGAGCTCGGCGGCAACCCGGCCGAGCTGTTCCGGTCATTCGACGAGGAACCATTCGCGTCCGCGTCGATCGCTCAGGTGCACTACGCCACCCTGCACACCGGCGAACAGGTCGTGGTGAAGATCCAGCGCCCCGGCATCCGCCAGCGGGTGGCCGCCGACCTGCAGATCCTCAAGCGCGGCGCCCAGGTGGTCGAACTGGCCAAGCTGGGTCAGCGCCTGTCGGCCCAGGACGTGGTCGCCGACTTCGCCGACAACCTGGCCGAGGAACTCGACTTCCGGCTGGAAGCCCAGTCGATGGACGCCTGGGTCGCGCACATGCACTCCTCGCCGCTGGGGCGGAACATCCGGGTACCGCAGGTCTACTGGGATCTGACCAGCGAGCGTGTGCTGACCATGGAACGGGTCGAGGGCATTCGCATCGATGACGCGGTGGCCATCCGCAAGGCCGGATTCGACGGCGAAGACCTGGTCAAGGCACTGGTCTTCAGCTTGTTCGAGGGCGGTCTGCGACACGGCCTGTTCCACGGCGACCTGCACGCCGGCAACCTGCACGTCGACGCCGAAGGCAGGATCGTCTTCTTCGACTTCGGCATCATGGGCCGCATCGACCCACGTACCCGCTGGCTGCTGCGCGAGCTGATCCACGCACTGCTGGTCAAGAAGGACCATGCTTCGGCCGGCAAGATCGTGGTGCTGCTGGGCGCCGTCGGCACCGTGAAGCCGGAGGGCCAGGCCGCCAAGGACCTGGAAGCTTTCGCCACCCCACTGACCATGAAGTCACTCGGCGACATGTCGTACTCCGAGATCGGCAAGCAGCTCTCGGCCCTGGCCGACGGCTACGACGTCCGGCTGCCGCGCGAACTGGTGCTGATCGGCAAGCAGTTCCTCTATGTCGAGCGCTATATGAAACTGCTCGCACCCAAGTGGCAGATGATGAATGATCCGCAGCTGAAGGGATATTTCGCCAACTTCATGGTCGACATCAGCCGTGAACACAAAGCCGAGCTCGACGAGCCGTCGACGCCGAAGGCCTGACCCGAGTAGGACGCAGTGAACCCTGAACAAGCCGCCGACCCGCAGATCCGCGCCGGCTTCGCCAAGTCCGGCGAGCTGGACATCGCGTACGAAGACATGGGCAATCCGGACGATCCCGCGGTGCTGCTCATCATGGGCCTGGGCGCGCAGTTGTTGTTGTGGCGCAAGGGCTTCTGCGACGAGCTGGTGCGCCGGGGCTATCGGGTGATCCGGTACGACAATCGCGACGTCGGCTTGTCGACCAAGTTCGACGGCCGCCACACCGGCTCGGCATTCCTGCCCAAGATGATGCGGTTCTACCTCGGCCTGGGCAACGCATCGGTCTACACCCTGGAGGACATGGCCGACGACGCGGCCGCTCTGCTGGACCACCTGAAGATCGACCGGGCGCACATCGTCGGTGGGTCGATGGGCGGCATGATCGCCCAAGTCTTCGCGGCGCGCCACGGGCACCGCACCAAGGCCCTCGGGGTGATCTTCTCCAGTAACAACCGAGCGCTGCTGCCACCCCCCGGTCCAAAGCAGTTGCAGGCCATCACCACCCGCCCGCAGGACAGCTCGCGCGAGGGCGTCATCGCCAACACGATCAGGGTCGGCCGGATCATCGGCAGTCCCGGTTACCCGACGCCCAGCGATCAAGCCGAGACCGACGCGGCCGAATACTACGACCGGTCCTATTACCCAGCCGGAGTCGCGCGCCATTTCGGGGCCATCCTCGGCAGCGGCAGCCTGGCGCACTACGACAAGGACATCACGGCTCCGACGGTCGTCATCCACGGCCGGGCCGACAAACTGATGCGTCCGACCGGCGGTCGGGCGATCGCCAAGAGCATCCGGCGGGCGCGGCTGGTGCTGTTCGACGGGATGGGCCACGACCTACCGCAGGCGCTGTGGGACCGCATCGTCAGCGAACTCACCACCACATTCGCCGAAGCACACTGACGTCACGCCCGCGCGGTTATCGAACGATTCACAGCTGGGTTCGATAGCCTGGAAGCGATGTCAAAACTAGAGCCGAAATACGACGAGCTTCAGTCGATCTACGACATTTCGAACGAATTCTTCGAACTGTTCCTCGGCCCCACGATGGGCTACACCTGCGGGTTCTACGAGCATGCCGATTCCACGTGTGACGAAGGCCAGATCGCCAAATTCGATCTCGCCTTGGGCAAGCTGGGCCTTGAGCCCGGCATGACCCTGCTCGACGTCGGTTGCGGCTGGGGTGGCGCGATGCAGCGCGCCATGGAGAAGTTCGACGTCAACGTCATCGGCCTGACCCTGAGCGAGCAGCAGCGCAACTACGCCGTGGAGCGGCTCGCCAAGGCCGACAGCAAGCGCACCTCAGAGGTCCGGCTGCAGGGCTGGGAGGAGTTCGACGGCAAAGTCGACCGCATCGTGTCGATCGGTGCGTTCGAGCACTTCGGCCGCGACCGCTACCCGGCCTTCTTCCAGCGCAGCTACGACGCACTACCGGCCGACGGCCGGATGCTGCTGCACACCATCACCACGATCAGCGGCTCCGACGATGCTCAGAGCAGGGGCATCCCGCTGACCATGGACCTGGCCAAATTCGTGCTGTTCATCATGAAGGAGATCTTCCCCGGCGGGCAGCTGCCGTCGGCGTGGATGCCGCGGGCCTACGCCGCCGAGGCCGGCTTCAAGGTGACCCGGGTGGACGAGATCGGACCGCACTACGTCCGCACGCTGCAGGACTGGGCCGCCGCGCTGCAGGCACGCAAGCAAGAGGCGATCGCCGCACAGTCGCCGGAGGTCTACGACCGCTACGACAAGTACCTCAACGGCTGCGTCAAGCTGTTCGACGAGGGCTACACCAGCGTCCACCAGTACACGCTGCAGAAGTAGCGAGCTACAACTCACCGTCCAGGTAGCGCACCCGGCAGGCCCGACGGGCCAGCTTCCCGCTGGTGGTCCGCGGGATCACCCCGGCAGCCACCAGCCGGACGTCGGCCACCGCCAGACCGTGGTGTCGCGACACCGCGGCGCGGATGTCGTCGGCCACCGGTTGCGAATCCACCCGGCCGGCGCCGGTCGCGCGTTCAGCGACGATCACCAGACACTCACCGGCTTCATCGCCGGCCGCTCCGCGCATCAGGCTGGCGGGCACCGCGAATGCCGAGACATAGCCCGAGCGCACGGCCGGTGACGCCTTGGCCACGGTCGCTTCGATGTCCTGCGGGTAGTGATTACGCCCGTCGACGATGATCAGATCCTTGACCCGACCGGTGATATACAGCTCGCCGTCCAGGTAGACACCCAGATCCCCGGTACGCAACCAACTGGCGTCGGTCCCCAGGCCGTCGGCATGGCTGCCCGTAGGCAACCGGGACTGCAGTTTGTTGCCGAAGACCTGCTCGGTCTCCTCGCGCCGGGACCAGTAGCCGATGCCGATGTTGTCGCCGTGCAGCCAGATTTCTCCGACTCGGCCGTCGGGGAGTTCGGTGTCGTTGTCGGGATCGACGATGACGCCCCACTGGCTGCGGGCGATCTGGCCGCACGACACCTGCGGAACGGCGTCGGGCGATTCCGGGTCGACGGGCACCGCGTGGCCGGCGCCCAACTCCTCCCGATCCAGATACACGGTGCTCGCTGCGGCGGAGAGGCTGATCGTCGAGACGAACAACGTGGCCTCGGCCATGCCGTACGACGGCTTCACTGCGGTGCTGGGCAGGCGGTAAGGCTCAAACGCCGCATTGAATTTCGCGATCGAGTGCGGATTCACCGGTTCGGAACCGTTGATCAACGACACCACGTTGCTCAGGTCGAGATCTTCGCCTTCAGTGGGCAGCCCACGTTCGGCGGCGAGTTCGAAGGCGAAGTTGGGCGCGGCCGCGAATGTCGGGCCTTGCTGGGATTCGATGGCCAACTGGCGAATCCAGCGCTGCGGCCGGCGGACGAACGCAAATGGCGACATCAGCGTCAGCTGGGTACCGAAGACCGCGACGCAGACGATCATCAGCAGGCCCATGTCGTGGAACAGCGGCAGCCAACTGACACTGCGGGTGTCCCAATCGATGCCCGTCGAGATGACCATCTGCAGCACGTTGGTGCCGACGGCGCGATGGGTGATCTCCACCCCGACCGGCGTCCGGGTGGATCCCGAGGTGTATTGCAGGTAGGCGATGTCGTCGGTGCCGAATTCTACCGAGGTGAAGGTGGTGCCGACCGAGTCGGGGACCTCGTCGATGGCGATGATCCGCGGGCGCCGGTTGCGCGGCAACGTGCGGACGAAATCGCGGACCGCCGCGCTGGCGGCGGCCGTGGTGAGCAGGACGGCAGGTCGGGCGTCGCGCACCACGGCCTCGAGACGTTCGACGTGACCGGGCAGTTCAGGCGCGAACAGTGGGACGGCGATGTTGCCGGCCTTGATGGCTGCGAAAAATCCGACGATGTACTCGATGCCCTGTGGCGCCACGATCGCCACCCGGTCCCCGCGGTCGCAAACCTGCTGCAGGCGGGCGCCTACGGCCCGCAGTCGAACACCCAACCGCGGCCAGGTCAGGTCGATGGCCTCGCCCTGCGGGTCGTGGTTGTAGTCGAGATAGCGGTAGGCGACTACTTCGCCGATGTTGGCGATATGACGATCCAGGAAACTCACCACATTGGTGCCATCAGGCAGAACAATGCCGCCATTGGCGTCCAAGAAGTCGGCCAGGTCCAGTCGTGCGCGCTGCGCGCAGTCGATTTCGATGGCGCCACCCATGACCAGAGTCTAGGAGTAGGTACAGCCTTCGCAGGCCTATGACCCGCCGCGAAATCATAGTCGGCGCCAAGATCCGACGAGGCACAACCAGGCGATCAATTGACTGGGACGTCAAGAATTGGGCGTGGCTCCTTGGCACCCGGACCGTCGAAATGCCACCACTCCCCTGAGTACGGGGTCAGACCACCGGCGGTCATCGCGTCCCGCAACCGAGCCCGATTGGCCTGCTGCTGCGGGGTGACGCCCTCGGTGGCAAAGGCCAGCGCACGCTGGCTGAAGTCGTCGAAATCGGTACCCATGTCGACCCCGGCAATGGTCACGTCGACCGACCGGCCGCTCTCGTGGCTGCGGGCGAAGTCGGTCGGCTTGGCCACCCAATGCGGGTCGGGCACCGCCTGGAACATCCGAACCTGAACGTCGTGTGGCCGATAGCAGTCCCAGAACACCAACCGCTCACCACCGGTACGCAGGATCTGGGCGGCCGTCGTCAGCCCCGGCGCCATCGACTGATGCACCAGGCAGCGGGCATCGGCCGGGTACAGCGGAAAACCGACGAAATTGTTGGCAGTGGCATAACGCATGTTGATCAGCGCGTCGGGGACGACCGACCGGACATCCACCAGCCCCGCGGCCTGCGCCTGCGGTGACACGGGCGGCACCGGATCAGCGGCCGCAGCGCCGAGATCCGTCATTACGCACAAGGCGCCGAGCAGCGCCAGCGTTCGCACAAACATGCACAGAGGGTCCCACACATCTGCGTGCCGACAGGCCCGAGGACATCCGGAAAGCAGAAAGTGCGGCCTCTTTACGAGACCGCACTTTCAGCGGAAATTGACTGCCGGGGGATCCGGCCTTCGGCCTAGGCCTCTTCGGTGAAGTTCCGGGTGACCGCCGGGTCGACCGGGATGCCCGGGCCGGTGGTGGTCGAGATGGTGACCTTCTTCAGGTACCGGCCCTTCGACGACGACGGCTTGGCGCGCAGCACCTCGTCGAGCGCCGCACCGTAGTTCTCGACCAGCTGGGTCTCGTCGAACGACGCCTTGCCGATGATGAAGTGCAGGTTGGCCTGCTTGTCGACGCGGAAGTTGATCTTGCCGCCCTTGATGTCGGACACGGCCTTGGCCACGTCCGGGGTGACCGTGCCGGTCTTCGGGTTCGGCATCAGGCCACGCGGGCCCAGCACGCGGGCGATCTTGCCGACCTTGGCCATCTGGTCCGGCGTCGCGATGGCCGCGTCGAAGTCGGTCCACCCACCCTGGATCTTCTCGATCAGATCATCGCTACCGACGGCATCGGCGCCGGCAGCCGCAGCGGCCTCGGCCTTGTCACCGACCGCGAACACCACTACGCGGGCGGTCTTACCGGTGCCGTGCGGCAGGTTGACGGTGCCGCGCACCATCTGGTCTGCCTTACGAGGATCGACACCCAGCCGGATCGCCACCTCGACGGTCGCGTCCTGCTTCTTCGATGAAGTCTCCTTGGCCAGCTTCGTGGCGGCCAGGGGGGTGTACAGGGTATCGCGGTCCACCTTCTCGGCGGCTTCGCGGTATGCCTTGCTGTTCTTGCTCATTGTTTCTCCAGTTCAGAGTTTGCGGTTAGCGAGCCGAAGCGGGCTCTCCCGCGTTTTGAATGCGGATACTCGACCCGGTAGTCGGGTCGATCCGCGCGCTACTCGACCGTGATACCCATCGACCGGGCAGTGCCGGCGATGATCTTGGCAGCAGCTTCGATGTCGTTGGCGTTGAGATCTTCCTTCTTGGTCTCGGCGATCTCGCGCACCTGGTCCCAGCTGACCTTGGCAACCTTGGTCTTGTGGGGCTCAGCCGAACCCTTCTGCACACCGGCAGCCTTCAGCAGCAGCCGAGCGGCGGGCGGGGTCTTCAGAGCGAACGTGAAGCTGCGGTCCTCGTAGACAGTGATCTCCACGGGGATGACGTTGCCGCGCTGCGATTCGGTCGCAGCGTTGTACGCCTTGCAGAATTCCATGATGTTGACACCGTGCTGACCAAGCGCGGGACCAACCGGCGGGGCGGGGTTGGCCTGCCCGGCCTGGATCTGCAACTTGATAAGCCCGGTGACCTTTTTCTTCTTCGGGGCCATGAGTTGTGGTGTTCCTTTCTAGGTAGTCGCGGTGCGACTACGTTCCTGCTAATCGCGAGTTGGCGGTCGCGATTAAATCTTGCTGACCTGGGTGAAGGTCAATTCGACCGGCGTCTCGCGTCCGAAGATGGACACCAGCACCTTGAGCTTCTGTTGTTCGGCGTTGACCTCGCTGATCGACGCGGGCAGCGTGGCGAACGGGCCGTCCATGACGGTGACCGACTCGCCGACCTCGAAGTCCACCTCGATGACGGGGCGCTCCAGGCCACCGGTCTCGGCAGCGGCGCCGGATGCGGCGGCCGCACCCGTCGACTTGGCCGGCTTCTTCGCGGCGCCCTGCGGCAGCAGGAACTTGACCACGTCGTCGAGCGACAGCGCCGACGGCCGTGAGGTCGCACCGACGAACCCGGTCACACCCGGGGTGTTGCGCACCGCGCCCCACGATTCGTCGTTGAGTTCCATCCGGACCAGGATGTAGCCCGGCAGCACCTTGCGGTTGACCTGCTTGCGCTGGCCGTTCTTGATCTCGGTGACCTCTTCGGTCGGAACCTCGACCTGGAAGATGTAGTCGCCGACGTCCAGGTTCTGCACGCGGGTCTCGAGATTGGCCTTCACCTTGTTCTCGTACCCGGCGTACGAGTGGATCACGTACCACTCGCCCGGCTGACGGCGCAGCTGCTTCTTGAGTGCGACCGCGGGATCCTCGTCCTCGTCCTCAGCCACTGCCTCTTCGGCGGCCTCCGGGGCCGCTTCAGGTGCTGCGTCGTCAACGTCGTCGGCCTCGACCGTCTCCACCGACTCGACTGCCTCGGCGGTCACGTCGGACTCATCCGAGGGCAGTTCGCCATCGAAAGTCGTCACGGTAGTCAGTCCTCTCTCAATTCTTCAGCTCGTCAGGCGCGTCAGCGTCAGCCGAACACCAACATCACGAGCCTGGCCAGGCCGAAGTCGACGCCGAAGATCAGCGCGACCATGAATGCCAGGAATGCCAGCACGACCGACGTGTAGCTGACCATCTGCTTGCGGTTCGGCCAGATGACCTTGCGCAGCTCAGCCACCACCTGCTTGAGGTAGTTCCAGACGAACACCAACGGATTGCGCGAGGGGCCGTCCTGCTTCGGCTTGGCCTTCTTCGCCTTGGTCTTCTTCGCATCGCTCTTCGCGTCGGACTCGGAGTCCTCCGAAGCAGCTTCGTCCGCCTCCGACGCGGAATCCGAGTCGGCAGCATCCTCGACAACCTCGACGGTCCGTCGAGCCCGCTTGCCAGTCGGACGTGCCGGACGCGTCACCACGACGGTCTGACCGGTCGACTCGCTATCGGTCGCGTCGTTGTCGGCGCCTGCGGAGCCGGCACTATCGCGCTCGTCGCTCACCGCATGCCTTTCGTCTGTTACAGGTGGTCACTTCTCCAGTGTCCACATCGGTCTTCAGTTGAGCAGGGGCGACAGGACTTGAACCTGCAACCTGCGGTTTTGGAGACCGCTGCTCTGCCAATTGAGCTACGCCCCTTCAGCGACGGGCCTACCCGTCACATCCGGTTGGGTCCTCACACAGTTCGCGCGCTCTCCGATCGGTCGATGCGAAACCGACGGACAGCGCGCTGAAAGGGGTGAAGTCCCGAGGACCGAGTGTACATCGGCCCAAGTCCGAGTTACTAATCCGCGGTGGCCGCCGACCGCAGGACCTGCCCGGTCTCGCGGTCGTAGTGCACCGACACCGAATTGTCGCCCTCATGGCCCATCAGCGTGGTGAACGCCTCCATGATCAGGCCACCGTCGTCATCGGTGAGGGTGTTACGGGTCTGCACGATGTCCGCGCCGAAGCGGTGCTCGACCGAGATGATCTCGACCGTCGCGTGCAGCCGGTCCCCGACCCTGATCGGGCGGTGATAGACGAACTTCTGGTCGACCTGGATGATCTGCATGGTCTCCATGCCGACATCGACGGTGCGGAAGAAATCCTGCTGAACCAGCAGCGCGACGATCGACACGAACGTCGGGCCGGCAACCAGGGTGTCGTGGCCCAGCTCGGCGGCGGCCGCTTCATCGATCGAGGCCGGATGATCCGACTTGACCGCCTTGGCGAACTGGCGCACCTGCTCACGGCCCACCACGAACACCTCGGGGTACTTGTGGATCATCCCGAGGACATCGGCTTTCAATGCCATGCGCTAGGCCAACTTCGCGGTCGCAACGGCGCGGCCGAAGATCTTCTTGCCGCCCGTCGTGGCGGAAAGTGCGATGACCACCGACTTCGTCTCCGGATCGACAGACTTCACCCGACCGCTGAAGATCAGCTCGGCGCCGATGCCGTCGTTGGGAACCGGGACCACCGCAGTGAAGCGGACGTTGTACTCGGTGACCGCGGCCGGGTCGCCGACCCAGCTGGTGACGAAGCCGCCGCCGAGACCCATGGTCAGCATGCCGTGGGCGATCGCGGTGTCCAGACCGACCTGCTTGGCGATCTCGTCGTCCCAGTGGATGGGGTTCAGGTCGCCGGAGACGCCGGCGTAGTTCACCAGGTCCTGCCGAGTGAGCTGGATGGTCTGCTCAGGCAGCTGTTCGCCGACCTGCACTGAACTGAATTCACGAAGTGCCATCTGAGAATCCCTCCTGTCCGTCGTCACCCGACCGACCCGCCAGGGTCGTGAAGGCCTCTTGCACAACATCACCACGATCGTTGGTGATGACGTTCTTGGTCACGATGATGTCGGTACCGTGCGCCTGCCGGAACGATTCGACGTACACGTCGCAATACAGCTTGTCGCCGGCCTTGATGGGCGCCCAGAATTTCAGCTCCTGGTCGACCTGGACGATCTGGGCGTCGGAAATCGTGATACCGGCGTCCTCGAACATCGCGTACTGCGCCTGGTAGCCGAAAATGGAGATGAAGGTCAACGGCGCCAGGATCGCGTCATGGCCGAGCCCGGCCGCAGCCGTCTCGTTGTGATAGCACGCGTCGTCGTTCTTGACCGCGATCGCATGTTCGCGGATCTTCTCGCGGCCAACCTCGTAAGACTCGGGATGGCGGTAGTGATACCCGACGATGCTCGACGACAGACCCACAGCTGGGGGCTAACGCGACTCTTTGTGCGGCTGGTGGTGACCGCAGTTCGGGCAGAACTTCTTGATCTCAAGTCGATCCGGGTCGTTACGACGGTTCTTCTTGGTGATGTAGTTACGGTGCTTGCACACCTCGCAGGCCAAGGTGATCTTCGGCCGTACGTCGGTACTCGACGCCACGTCAATGCCTCTTTCGCGGTTATAAATTCGGGTCTTCGTTGTGCTGGTAGCGGTGGGGAGGCTCGATCTCCCGACCTCACGATTATGAGTCGTGCGCTCTAACCAGCTGAGCTACACCGCCCCGATAGACGCTGGCGGGCACGCCGACAGACTCATCTCTCGCCGCTTCGCTCGCCCGACATCCACCGAGCCCCCTAACGGAATCGAACCGTTGACCTTTTCCTTACCATGGAAACGCTCTACCGACTGAGCTAAGGGGGCGCGGCCCTCGGTCTGAACAGTCCATGAACGACTGCCTATCCCGTGGGCCTTAAAGAGGGTACATTCTCGCGGTTTGTCCTGCCAAAACGGCAGCGTAGCGGCCATGTCTCCGCCCTGATTACGGGCCAGGCCCCATCTGCCCGAGCGCAATGCGGCCTCAACCACAGCAGCCAGTCGTTGGGGCTGCTTAGTCTGTCGGCATGTCTGATGACCGCCTCTACTTCAAGCAGTTGCTGTCCGGCCGTGACTTCGCCGCGGCCGATCCGATCGCCCAGCAGATGCGCAACTTCGCCTATCTGATCGGCGATCGGCAGACCGGCGATGCCGTGGTGGTCGACCCGGCTTACGCCGCTGGCGAGCTGGTGGACGTGTTGGAGGCCGACGGGATGCACCTGTCGGGGGTGCTCGTCAGCCACCACCACCCCGACCACGTCGGCGGCTCGATGATGGGCTTCGAGCTGGCAGGCCTGGCCGAGCTGCTCGAGCACGTCAGCGTGCCGGTGCACGTCAACAGTCACGAAGCCGACTGGGTCTCCCGGATCACCGGGATCGCCCTGTCGGAGCTGACACCGCATCAGCACGGCGACAAGGTCTCCGTCGGCGACATCGACATCGAACTGCTGCACACCCCGGGACACACGCCGGGCAGCCAGTGCTTCCTGCTGGACGACAAGCGCGAGCGAAGCGGCGGGGGAAGAGGGCGATTGGTCGCCGGCGACACCTTGTTCCTGGAGGGCTGCGGCCGCACCGATTTCCCCGGCGGGAACGTCGACGACATGTTCCGGAGCCTGCAGTCGCTGGCAGCCCTGCCCGGTGACCCCACCGTCTTCCCCGGCCACTGGTACTCAGCCGAACCCAGCGCCCCACTGGCCGAGGTGCGCCGCAGCAATTACGTGTACCGGGCGTCCAATCTGGATCAATGGCGCATGTTGATGGGCGGCTGACCGCCAGCAACCGTTAAAACTTCGTTGTACAAGATATTCAGCGAAGTATTAGTCTCAGATTCCGACGCGGACCGACCGCGTCGGATTCTGTGAACGCAGGTGGCGCAGTGGAGTGGATTTCCGCACGTTGGCAGGACCTGACCGCGATTGGTTCGGGCGGTTGGCTGGCCATCGCAGCCTGGGCCGCACTCCTGTTCGGCATCGTGGTGCTGATCGCGACGAACCGGCACCTCGCCAAGAACCGCCAGTTCAAGCATGATCAGGTGCGTCCACAGGTGACCATGTTCATGGAGCCGCACGCGTCCGACTGGCATCTGATCGAATTGGTGGTTCGCAACTTCGGGCAGACCGCCGCGCACAACATCGAGCTGCGTTTCACCGACAATCCGACGGTCGCCATCTACGAGGATTCCGATCACGACGGCGAACTCGACGTCACCGACCTACACCTGCCCAGCGAACTGACGGTGTTGGCGCCGGGGCAAGAGTGGCGAACGATTTGGGATTCGGCCATCAGCCGCGAGCAGCTGGGCGGATCGATCGGGTCCCGGTTCGACGGTGCGGTCGTCTACTACGACATGCCGCGGCCGGACGACGGCAAGCGGACCTCCCGGTTCGGCACCAAGCGCCGCGAGTTCGAGACGAAGGCCACCCTCGACTGGAAGGCGCTGCAGCCGGTGCAACGCCTGGAACTGATGACCACGCACGATCTGGCCAAGCGGGAGAAGCAGAAGCTGGAACTGCTGCGCAGTGTGCTGACCTATTTCCACTACGCCTCCAAGGAGACCCGGTCCGACATCTTCCGGGCCGAGATCGACCGGATGAATCGTGCCGTCCGGGAAACCCAGGATCGCTGGCGCACAAGACAATTCGACGACACCACGGAGCTGGAGTTCCCCTGGGTGGACGACAGCCCGCAACGGAGCACCGCATCGGCGCCCGCTAACATTCGGCTCATACCCGACCGACCCCAGGGAGAGCCCGATGAGCACAGTCAACTACGAGCAGTCCGAAGCGGTCGCCACCATCACCCTTGATGACGGCAAGGTCAACGTCCTTGGTCCGGTCATGCAGCAGAACATTCATGCGGCGCTGGACCAGGCTGAGCAGGCCGTCGGCAGCGGTGAGGTCAAGGCCGTCGTACTGACCGGAAACAACCGGGTGTTCAGCGGCGGATTCGACTTGGCGATCTTCGGCTCCGGAGATCCGGTGGCCGGTCTGGCGATGCTGGGCGGTGGCCTAGAATTGATGGTCCGGCTCCTGACGTTCCCCGTGCCCGTCGTCATCGCGGCCACCGGACCAGCGATCGCCGGCGGCTCGTTCCTGCTGATGTCCGGCGATCACCGGGTCGGCTCGCTCAAGACGCGCTGCCAGGCCAACGAGGTCGCCATCGGCATGACGGTGCCGCAGGCATGCGTCGAGATCCTGCGCATGCGGTTGACCCGCGCGGCTTTCCAGCGGGCAGTCGGCCTGGCCGCAACGTTCTCGGGGCCTGAACTGGTGGCAACCGGTTGGCTGGACGAGATCGTCGAGCCGGAGGACGTGGTCAGCCATGCCCAGCAGGTGGCCGCCGGATTCGCCGCGACCCTGCACACCAAGCACCACCTGGCCAGCAAGCTCAAGGCTCGCGCCGATGCGCTGGCGGCGATTCGCGCCGGCATCGACGGCCTGGCCGCCGAGTTCGGCGGATAGCCGCCGGCGCTGTCGGTCCCGCCGCCTAGGGTTGGGGACCGATGGCGCT
The DNA here is from genome assembly GCF_041261665.1 of Mycobacterium sp. MAA66. Lineage (NCBI taxonomy): Bacteria > Bacillati > Actinomycetota > Actinomycetes > Mycobacteriales > Mycobacteriaceae > Mycobacterium > Mycobacterium sp. MAA66. Next base: position 490,879 of record NZ_JBGCCC010000002.1, read on the forward strand.
ACACCTGCACCGAGCCGAAGACACCGGCACGCTGGCCGCTGAGTTGGGCGCGCTGTTGTCCGACCCGCTGCCGGATCCGTTCGCCTCGGAGTTGGTACTGGTGTCGGCCCGCGGGATCGAACGTTGGCTGAGTCAACAGCTCTCACACATCCTCGGTCGCGGCTGGACCACCGTCGCACGGGACGGCCGGCCGCCGACTGACGGCGTCTGTGCCGGCATCGAATTCCGCTCCCCCGCATCGCTTCTGGCCGAGATCATCGGCACCAGCGAGGCCGACCCATGGCATCCCGACACCATGGTGTGGCCGCTGCTCGATGTCATCGATGAAGCCGTCAGCTCCACAGAGGCCGCCGGTTGGGCCGCGACGTTGGCCGCCCATCTCGGTCACGACGGCCTGGGCGACCCCGGCGAACGTGAACTGCGCCGCGGTCGCCGTTACGCGGTAGCCCGGCGACTGGCGGGCCTGTTCTCCTCCTACGCCAAGTCCCGGCCCGCCATGCTCACCGACTGGCTGGCGGGCCACACGACCGACGGGACGGGCCGGCCGCTGGACGGCGATCTACTGTGGCAGCCGCCGCTGTGGCGAGCGACGGCGATGCGGATCGACGCCGATCCACCTCCGGTACGTCAGGCCAAAGTGATTGCCCGACTCCATGATTCACCATCGGATCTACCGGCGCGACTGTCCCTGTTCGGTCACACCCGGCTGCCTGCGGCCGATATCGAACTGCTCGGGGCGCTGTCGATCCACCACGATCTGCACCTGTGGCTGCCGCACCCCAGCGATGCCCTGTGGCACGCCCTGTCGGATCTGCATGGCGCGGTATCACGCAGCGCGGACACCAGCGGACTGGCAGCACATCACCCGCTGCTGCAGACCCTCGGCCGCGACCTGCGCGAGTTGCAGCGCGCCCTGCCCGCCGGCCAGACCGACGAGTTCCGCACTCCTACCAAAGCGCGGTCCGACACCATGCTGGGCTGGCTGCAATCCGATATCTCCGCCAACCTGGTGCGGCCGGTCAGCACCCGGTTCCACAAGCAGGACGATCGATCGGTTCAGGTGCATCGCTGCCACGGCGCCGCCCGGCAGATCGACGTGCTGCGCGACGTCCTGTTGGGTCTGCTCGACGACGATGACACCCTGCAACCGCGCGACATCCTGGTGATGTGCCCTGACATCGACACCTACGCGCCGTTGATCACGGCCGCCTTCGGCGCGCCCGAACGCACCGACCACAGCCATCCGGCCCAGGGCCTGCGGGTCCGGCTGGCCGACCGCGCGCTGACCCAGACCAACTCGCTGCTGGCGGTGCTCACGGAGCTACTCACGGTCGCGGACAGCCGCGCCACCGCCAACGCAGTGCTCAGCCTCGCCTACAGTGAGCCGGTCCGCCACCGCTTCTCGTTCACCGACGACGACCTGGTGACCATCACCGAATGGGTTGGCACATCGGGCATTCGGTGGGGTTTCGACGCCGAGCATCGCGCGCCCTTCCAGCTGTCGCAATATCCGCAGAACACCTGGCGATTCGGCCTGGACCGGTTACTGACCGGCGTTGCGATGTCCGACGACTCGCAGGCCTGGCTCGACACTGCACTACCCCTGGACGATATCGACAGCGACCGCGTCGAGCTGGCCGGCCGGTTCGCCGAATACGTCGAGCGTCTGCGCGGCGTCGCCGACAGGCTCACCGGCACCGCACCGTTGCAGCGCTGGATCGAGGTGCTGCGCGAGGGTACCGCCGCGCTCACCCGGGTTCCGGCGGCCGATCTGTGGCAGCAGGGACAACTCGATCGAGAACTGTCGAAGGTGTTGTCCGATGCGGGTTCTCACACCGCAACAGAACTGCGGCTGACCGATGTGCGTGCCCTGCTGGGCCGTCGCCTCGCCGGCCGTCCGACCCGCGCCAATTTCCGCACCGGCACCCTGACGGTGTGCACCATGGTGCCGATGCGCTCGGTACCCCATCGGGTGGTGTGCCTCGTCGGACTCGATGACGGGGTGTTCCCCCGGACCAACATCGCCGACGGCGACGACGTGCTGGCCCGCCATCCGCTGACCGGGGAACGTGACGCCCGTTCCGAGGACCGGCAACTACTGCTCGACGCCATCTGTTCGGCGACCGACACCCTGGTCGTCACCTACACCGGCATCGACGAGCATTCCGGCGAGCACCGCCCGCCCGCGGTTCCGCTGCAGGAACTGCTCGACGCGGTGGACCGCACCACCGAGGAGCAGGTGCGCGACCGGATCGTGGTCAACCACCCGCTGCAGCCGTTCGACACGCTCACCGTCGAACCCAATCGACTGGTTCCGCATGAGCCGTTCACCTACGACCCCGCCGCCCTGCGGGGAGCCCGGGCCGTCATCGGCGAACGCACCCCCAAACCCCCGCTGATCGCCGGCCCGCTGCCCGAATCACCGTGCAGCGACATCGAACTGACCGACCTGCTGGACTATTACAAGAATCCGGTCCGCGGGTTCTTCCGGTCGTTGGACTACACCCTGCCGTGGGACATCGAGGAACCCTCCGATGCCATGCCCGTCGAGATCGACGGGCTCACCCGGTGGACGGTCGGCGACCGGATGCTCGGCGATCTGATGGCCGGCCGCGATCCCGAGTTCGTGATCGGCGCCGAGTGGCGGCGCGGCACCCTGCCGCCCGGACGGCTCGGTTGGCGGCAGGCGCGCGAGATCAACGCCGAGGCAGCCGATTTGGCCGCGGCCGCGCGGGCGTTGCAGCAGGACCGGCCACAGCGCACTCTCGATGTCGACATCGACCTGGAACCGGGCCGCCGCCTGACCGGAACCATCGGACCGCTGTGGGACGACCGCACGGTCTCGGTGACCTACTCCAAGCTGGCCGCCAGGCACCGTCTGCAGGCCTGGATCACCTTGCTGGCACTGGCGGCGGGGGCACCCGAGGTGCAGTGGGAGGCCTATTGCATCGGCCGCGGCAGCCGACGCGAGCCGGTCAAGACGCTGGGCTATCGCCCTCCGGAACAACCCCTTTCGGTACTGCGCGAGCTGATCGCCATCTATGACGCGGGTCGCCGCGAACCCCTGCCGCTGCCCCTGAAGACCTCATTGGAGTGGGCGCTGGCACGGCAATATGCCGACGACGCACCGGAGAGGGGCGCCGCACGCGAATGGCTCTGGGAGCGGGACGCCGCCGAACATGTCGAGGTGTGGGGACCGACCGCGCCACTGACGGTGCTGCTCGATCCGCCCCGGCCCGACGAAGTCGAAGTCCGCGGTGAGACGACCCGGCTGGGCACCTATGCGACCCGGCTGTGGCTGCCGCTGCTCGACTGCGAACGGCGGTGCTGATGCAGGCATTCGATCTGCTCGGACCGCTGCCGCCGCCCGCGACCACCACGGTGCTGGAGGCCAGCGCCGGAACGGGCAAGACCTACGCGCTGGCCGGGCTGGTCACCAGGTACATCGCCGAGGGTGTGGCCACCCTCGACCAGATGCTGCTGATCACCTTCAGCCGGGCGGCCACCCGTGAACTACGCGAGCGGGTCCGCACCCAACTGGTGAATACTGTTGCTGCCCTTGATAACCCGCCCGAAGATGCCGACGACCTGATTCGCCACCTGGCCACCGGCGCCCCTGAGGAACTGGTCGCCCGCCGGGACCGGTTGCGGGACGCACTGTCGGATTTCGATGCCGCCACCATCGCCACCACACATGAGTTCTGCGGCCTGGTGCTGCGGTCGCTGGGCATCGCCGGCGACACCGACTCGGGCACCCGTCTGGTGGAAAGCCTCGATGATCTGGTCACCGAGATCGTCTCGGACCTGTACCTGATCGACTACGGCGGCCTGCGTGAGGCGCCGGCGCTGAGCTATGCCGACGCCCTCATCCTGGCCAAGCGGGTGGTCGGCGATCCCGGCGCGGCACTTCGGCCGCGGCATGCCGAAGCCGACAGTGTCGCGGCACAGCGAATCTCGTTTGCCACCAAGGTGATCGAGGAACTCGAACAGCGCAAGCAACGCGCGGGTGTGCTGAGCTTCGACGACCTGCTCAGCCGGCTGGCCACCGCACTGTCGGCCGACGACGCCCCAGCCCGGGACCGGATGCGGCGGCGCTGGCCGATCGTGATGGTCGATGAATTCCAGGACACCGACCCGGTGCAGTGGCGGGTGATCTCCCGGGCATTCGTCGGGCACAGCGCGGTGATCCTGATCGGCGACCCGAAGCAGGCGATCTACGCGTTCCGAGGCGGCGACATCGTCACGTATCTGCACGCCGCCCGCAGTGCCGGGCAACGCCTGACCCTGGCCGAGAACTGGCGCAGCGACAAGGTTTTGGTCGACTGCCTGCAGACCGTGCTGCAGGGCGCGGCCCTCGGTGACGAGGACATCGTGGTGCACCCTATCGAGGCCCGCAATCCGGGCCATCGCCTCACCGACGCGCCGCACAACGCTCCTTTTCGGCTACGGGTGGTCGCGCGCACGGAGTTCGGCACACCACAACGCAAGACCATCCCCGTCACGGCACTGCGCCCGTATATCGCCAAGGATCTGGCCGCCGACATCTCGGTGCTCCTGGCCAGCGGCGCCCGCTTCGAGGGCAGGCCGATCACCGCCGGCGACATCGCCGTCATCGTGGACGGCGCCAGGGATGCCGAGCCGTGCCGGGATGCCTTGCAGGAGATGGGCATTCCGGTGATCTACTCCGGCGATACCGACGTCTTCGGGTCAGCCGCCGCGCAGGACTGGCTGCGACTGCTCGACGCCTTCGACACCCCGAACCGCAGCGGCGTGGTGCGGTCCGCGGCGACCACCATGTTCTTCGGCTACCGGGCCGACGAATTGGCGGCCGGTGGCGATGCGCTCACCGATGAGTTGACCACCACCATCCGGCACTGGGCCGGACTGGCCCGGGACCACAGCATCGCCGCGGTGTACGAGGCCGCGCAATCGGCGGGCATGTCCGAGCGGGTGCTGTCCCATTGGGGCGGTGAACGCCACATGACCGACCTGGCGCACGTCGGCCAGCTGCTCCACGAGACCGCTCATCGGGAGCGTTATCACCCTCCTGCCCTTCGTGATTGGTTGCGCCGACAATTACAGGACCGCAGCGGTCCGGCCGAACGCAACCGCCGGTTGGACAGCGATGCCGCCGCGGTGCAGATCATGACGGTATGGCGGAGCAAGGGACTGCAGTTCCCGGTGGTGTACCTACCGTTCGGGTTCAATCGGAACATCCAGACCGACATGGTGCTGCGTTACCACGACGACGCGGGCACCCGCTGTCTGCATGTCGGCGGCGAAGGTGTCACCGACCGCGCCGAGGTCGAAGAACGGGCGCTGGCCGAAATCGCCGGGGAGAACGTACGCCTCACCTACGTCGCGCTGACCCGGGCCCAGTCCCAGGTGGTGGCGTGGTGGGCGCCGACCTGGGATGAACGCAACGGCGGCCTGTCCAGGCTGTTGCGCGGCCGGCGGCGCGGCCAGACCGAAGTTCCAGATGTCCTGGTGCCACAAACCATTTCCGATGACGATGCGCTGGCGCACTTGCGAGGTTGGGAATCCGCCGGCGGTCCGGTGATCGAGGAGGCAGTGCCGGTGCCCCCGGCGCCGCCGCGGGTGTATTCGCCGCCGTGGGACCTGGACGTGCGGCATTTTCACCGCAACATCGACACGCATTGGCGGCGTACGTCGTACTCGGCGTTGATCCGGGCCGCGGAGGATCAACCGATCGGCAGCGAGCCGGAATCAGCACTGCTGGACGACGAATCGACCGACGTGGCCAATCCGGTTGCCACCGCGGTAGCCGACGATGTGCGTTCGCCGATGTCGGACTTGCCCGCCGGTGCGGCGTTCGGCTCGCTGGTGCATGCGGTGCTCGAGCATGCAGATCCGCTGGCCGCCGATCTACCGTCCGAGTTGGCCGCCCGGATCGACGAACAGGCCGGGCTGTGGAATGTGCAGGTGCCCACCGCCGATCTGGCAGCGGCCTTGCTACCGCTGCACGACACCCCGCTGGGTCCGTTGGCACCGGGGTTGACGCTGCGGCAGATCGGGCTCAAAGACCGCCTGCGGGAACTGGATTTCGAGATTCCGCTCAGCGGCGGTCAGTTCCGCACCGAATACACGCCCGAAATCCTGCTGGGCGAGGTGGGCGATCTGGTGGCCAGACTGTTGCCTGCGTCCGATCCGCTGCATGCCTATGGCGCCCGGCTGCAATCGGATGCGCTGGGGCGGCAGAAGTTACGCGGCTACCTGTCCGGTTCGATCGATGCGGTGTTGCGGGTGCCCGGCCGGCACGGCCACCGATACGTGGTGGTCGACTACAAAACCAACCGTTTGGGGCAGTTCGGGGTCGAGAACACCGCCGCGGACTACACCGCACCGCTGCTGGCCGACGCCATGATGCACTCGGACTATCCGCTGCAGGCCTTGCTGTATTCGGTTGTGCTGCACCGCTTCCTGCGGTGGCGCCTACCTGACTACGTGCCCGAGCGGCAGCTCGGCGGGGTGATGTATCTGTTCGTCCGGGGCATGTGTGGGCCGGACACGCCGGTGGTGGACGGTCACCCGTGCGGGGTGTTCAGTTGGCAGCCGCCGCCCGGGCTGGTGAGCCGACTGTCCGATCTGCTGGATCAGGGAGCAGAGCAATGAGTACCGAACCCACCGTGGACCCGATGGACTGGCGGTATTCGCCCGAGGCGACGGGGCTGTTGGCCGCGTTCAATGCCGCTGGGTTGCTGACATCGGCGGACATCCGGGTCGCGCGGCGGTGTTGCACCCTGGCCGGTGAGACCGATGATGTGGTGGCGCTGGCAGTTTCACTGGCAGTGCGGGCGCTGCGAGATGGGTCGGTATGCGTCGACCTGACGACGGTGGCCGACGATCTCGGGGGCGATCTGCCGTGGCCGTCGCCGGACGAGCTGCTGGCGGCGGTGCGGGCCAGTGCGCTCACCGGCACCGCCATCCGATTGGACTTTGACCGGCTGCTGTACCTGGATCGCTACTGGCGCGAGGAATTACAGGTGTGCACCGACCTGCTGGCACTGTCGGCACGGCACCCGGCCACCCGGACCGTCTCCGAAGCCGATCTCGAACGGCTATTTCCCCCAGCGGGTTTCACCGAACAACGGGCCGCCGCACAGCTGGCACTGACGCAATCGGTGACGGTACTGACCGGCGGACCCGGTACCGGCAAGACCACCACGGTGGCCCGGCTGCTGGCGCTGCTGGCCCAGGCCGCCGCGCCCACACGGCTGCGAATCGCCATGGCCGCTCCTACCGGCAAGGCCGCGGCCCGATTGCAGGAGGCAGTCTCGGCTCAGGTGGGACAACTGAACGCCGACGACCGGGAACGCCTGGGGCCATTGCGAGCGGTGACGTTGCACCGACTGTTGGGCGGGCGGCCCGACAGTGCGTCACGGTTCCGGCACCATCGGTCGAATCGGTTGCCGCACGACGTGATCGTCGTCGACGAGACCTCGATGGTGTCGCTGACGTTGATGGCCCGACTGCTGGAGTCGGTGCGGCCCGACACCCGGCTGCTACTGGTCGGTGACCCGGACCAGTTGACCTCGGTACAGGCCGGTGCGGTGCTGGCCGATCTGGTCGACGGCCTCACCGATCACCCGGACATCCGGGTCGCTGAACTGCGCACCACGCACCGGTTCGGCGAGTCGATCGGCGCGCTGGCCGCGGCGATTCGCTCCGGTGACGCCGATCGTGTTGTGACCCTGCTGCGTTCCGGCGACCCGGCGATCGAGTTCATCGAGGACACCGATCCCGCGCAGGCGCTGCGCCCGGTGCTGGTGGACCACGCCGTGCGGGTGCGGGAGTGCGCGCTGCTCAACGCCGGCCAGCTGGGGCTGCAGACCATGGACCTGCACCGGCTGCTGTGCGCCCATCGCGATGGCCCGTACGGGGTGCGGCACTGGAACCTCGAGGTCCAGCGGTGGATGAGCGAGGAAACCGGACAGGTGACCTGGTCCCCCTGGTACCCGGGCCGGCCGCTGCTGGTCACCGCGAACGACTACACGCTGGGTATCTACAACGGCGACACGGGACTGGTGGTCGCCGGACCTGACGGCCCGCTGGTGTGCGTCGCCGGTGCGTCTGGGCCGCAACATTTCTCGCCGAGCCGGATCTCCGACGTCGAGACCATGTACGCGCTGACCATCCACAAGAGCCAGGGTTCACAGGCCCGGGAGGTGACCGTGATCATGCCGCCCGTCGAGTCCCGGCTGCTGACCCGCGAGCTCTTCTACACGGCGGTCACCCGGGCCACCAAGAAGGTGCGCATCGTCGGCTCGGCGGCCGAAGTGCAAGCGGCCGTGCAGCGACAGGCGCTGCGGGCAACCGGGTTGCGGCAGCGGCTGCGAACGACCTGAGCCGTTACTTCGGCGGGGCCGGGGCGGCCAGCGGTGTCGGCGGAGCCAATGCGCTACCGCGCTGCCACTGATCCCACGGCATGCTCCAGTCGCCGTTCTGGTTCATCTTCTGCGGTGGGCCGCCGGTGTAACGCACCTCGACGATGTCCCCGGGGACCGCGAAATCGAAGAACCACTTGGCATTGTCGGAGCTGAGGTTGAGGCAACCGTGCGAGGTGTCGGTCTTGCCCTGCGCCCAGATCGTGGCGTTGAGCTGATGCAGATAGATCCCGTCATTGCTGATCCGGGTGGCCCACGGGATGGTCTCCCGATAGCCCAGCCGCGAACCGATCGGCAGACCGAACGTCGAGGAGTCCATGATCACCGGGTTGGCCTTGTCCATGACGGTGTAGACGCCCGGCGGGGTCCACAGGTAGATGGTCCGGTCGCCGACCTCTTCGGTGCCGCCCATCCCCATGGAGGTCGGCATGGTGCGGATCAGCTTGCCGTTCTCGAAGACGCTGACCTGCTTGGTGTTGTCGTCGGCGATGGAGACATGCGCATCGCCGATCCGGAACGAGACATGCTCGTCGGACTGGCCGTACAAACCGTCGCCGACCTTCAGCCCGTAAAGCTTCGAGGTGACCGAGACGGTGGTGCCCGGTGCGAAATACTTCTCCGGCCGCCAGTGTGCGTTGGTGTCATCGACCCAGAACCACGACCCGGCGACGGGCGGGTTGGTGGTGACGGCCAGGCTGCGCTCGGCGGCGGCCCGATCGGTGATCTTCTCGTCGAAGTGCGCCACCACGACGGTGCCGATGCCGTAGGTGCCGCCCTCCTGGATCGGCGCCCCGGACACGGTGTTGAGGTACACCGAAGTCTGGTAATCGGGATTGAGGGTGGTGAAGCTGGACGTCTGCCGCGAGGGCATCCCGCCCGGCCCTTGGGCGGTGATCGTCATCGTGTAGGTGCGGCCGTAGCCGAGCTGCTGGCCCGGAGTCCAGACCTTGCCGTCGGGGCTCAGGACGCCATCGATCCGGCGGCCCGAGTCATTGACCATCGACACGTCGGTGATGACACCGCTGGACGCGGTGACGCTGACCGGTGCCGCAGGGCTGACGTCGGCGGCGCCGCCGGCCGGAGCCACCGCCAGCGTTGCTGGCGCGGGCGCCACCGGTGCGGAGGCCGAGAGATCACGAGCCGCGGCCACCACCTGGCAACCGTTGCCGCACTGCGATGCCGATCTCACGACCAAGCCCCCGAGCACAGCGAGAACGGCCAGCACGACGGCCAGCCAGGCGCCTCGGGCACGACGGGAAAACGTCAAGGTCAAGCTCCAGAACTGGGGCGGGGATTAGTCGGATGCGTACCGCAGTACCAGTGCAGCGTAGGCCGTGCTGGAGGGAGTCCGCACATCGCATTCGACGTGTCCAGGATTTGTGATGCGTTCGTCGCCGCGCCTTTGCAGCATCCACAGATTACTCAATGGGACCGACTGTGTCGCAGCCCACTCCACTTGGCGGCCGCTCAGCACCGACGCCCGACAGGTTGTCTCAGATGCGTTATCCGGCAGGGGTATTCACCGGCGACCCCGCGATCAGACCGGGTTGATGTCCTCCAGATTGCGCCCGCTGGTACGAGGTCCGAATATCGCGACCACCGCGATCACGACAACCAATGCCGCTACCACCGCCCCGAACATCGTGGTGGCGCCGAAGTTGTCCAACACCGGGATCAGCAAGAAGGGCAGCAACCCACTGGACAGTCGGGACACCGAGTACGTCGCGCCCACCGCGGTAGCCCGGATGTCGGTCGGAAAGATCTCGGCCTGATACACGTGATAGGCGTTCGAGAACACATTGCACAGCGCGGTGGTCAAGAAGCCGAACACCACAATGGTCGCCGGGTGGTCGGCAGTGGCGAACAACAGACCGGACACTGCGATGGCAGCCGCCGAGCCGATGATCAGAAATTTGCGCTCGATCAGCCGCAACAGCGGGATGGCCAGCACCGACCCGACCGGATAGCCGACGAAGGACAGCGCGGTGAACATCAACGAGTGCGTGGTGCTGTAGCCGCGGCTGACCAGGACCAACGCCGCAAGGGTTCCGAAGCCGTAATAGGCGAAGGGCTGGAACCAATGGAAGATCGTCAGCATCAGGACTCGCTGCCGGTACGGCGAGATCCACAGCCGGGATCGGCCCGGTTCGAGGCTCTGCACGGGCTCCGAATCGGCCGTCACCGGCACCGCCACCAGCTCTCCGGTGTCGCCGAACCGGACGAACGCCCCCGATTCGAACTGCTTGAGCGCGGCGGTGGCCTCGTCGAACCTGCCCTGGCTGGCCAGCCAGCGCGGCGATTCGGGCAAGCCACTGCGTAGCCCCGCGACCATCACGGCGCCCAGCGCTCCCGTCGCCAACAGCACCCGCCAGCCGTCCACCCCGAGCACTACACGGGTATCCAGATACAACGCCAGGAACCCGAGCACCGGCACCGCGACGAACGACAATGTGTAAGCCCAGGACGCCAACCGCCCGCGATCAGCCTTCGGCAACACGTCGGCCAGATACGAGTCGGCCACCGGATACTCGGCACCGACACCGATTCCGGCCATGAAGCGCGACGCCACCAGCACCCAGGCGTTCGGTGCACACGCGCCGATCAGGCTCCACAGTGAGAACCAGGTGAGGTTGAGCAGGAACGCCCGGCGGCGACCGAGCCGGTCCGCGAGCCGGCCGAACGCCAACGCACCGACGAACATGCCGACGAACGTGGAGGCCAGCAGGAATTTGAGTGCCGCGCCGTCGACCTCGTACCGGGTACGCAGGGTGGCGGCGATGCTGCTGGCCAGGAATATCTCGTAGACCTCGAAGAACAACCCGAGACCGATGGCCAGCACCACCCGTCGATGCACCTGCCCGACCGGCAGCAGGTCGAGTCGTCGTCCGATCTCGCCGAGCGTGGTTGTTTCCGACACGGTTCCCCATTATCCGAATGCGCGTGCCGTCCGGCGAGGCACTGCCCCGACTCTGCCAAAGTAATTCGCCATCTCAGCAACAGTTATCTTCATCGGCAACTCCCCACCCGCCGCGAACCGGGCCGTCGACGCGGTCACGGGAAGCTTGTGAAGCAGTTCACGGGATTGGCCGGTTCCGCGACATTGTCCGACCGCGTGGGTAGCATCTATCCAGCACAAATACGCGTCACCAAAGTGGTGCACCGCACCGGAAGCCAGAGAGCCGAGCACCGTGACCAGCGAGCAGAAGATCCATCGGGACGACGCGTCACCGCGCACTTCTCGCGCCAGGCTCCGTTCCGCCAGCGATGTAATCGTGATTTGCTGTGCAGTCGGTGTCGGGCAGCTGGTGTTCGCTGTCGGGAACTCGCCGGCCGGCCGGCTGAACTACACCGCGGTATCAGTCACGTTGGCGACACTCTGGATCACTCTGGTCACCATGGGCCGGGGCGTTCCCCAGATCACGCGGAGAACCACCGAGTACCTCACGCTGGCCGCGGCCACCCTGCAGGTGTTCGGCGTGATCGCCATCGGATCGCTGGTGCTGCACGTCGACGTCGCGTTCGAATATCTGGCTCTCACCCTGCTGCTTGGCCTGGGCGCGCTGCTGTGCACCTGCTGGATGTGGCGTCATGTCGGCGGCCACACGGCCCCCGCGTGGAAGTCGGCCACCTCCCGAAACCCGCTCTGACGATTGGGCCCGAGATCAGTCCAGTGGTGGCACCGGACTGATCTGGAATCCGAACTTCGTCAACGGATCGAGGGATGGCCGCGCGCTGGCCTGCGCCACCGAGAAGGTGATGATGCCGGTCTGGTCGGTCGCGGCCGACGCGAAGAACGCCATGAAATTGGACTGCAGCGCGTGGGTCATCTGATCGTTCGCAGTCCACTGCGTCACCCAGATGGTGTTCTCCAAACCCGGATTGACCTTGCTGCCGCACGTGCCCTCATGCGTGGCGCCCGCCCAGTTGCGCGACATGGTGCTGGGCGCTCCGGGGGCGAAAGTGCCGGGTGCGCACACCGCCTTCTGCCAGTCGTCCAGGACGCCGGTCAGCGCCGCGGGCGCCGGGACATCGGGCGTCGGCGCCGGAGGGGCAGGCGGGGCGGGGAGCCACGGGAGCCAAGGAAGTCCCGGGGCACCTGGCGGCGGGCCGGGAACATCGGTGTCAGCATGCGCGACGACCGGACCGGCGGCGGCAAGCAGTGCCAACGCCAACGGGCCACAGACCAGTTGCCGCAACCATCCGTGCCGGGTGTTCATGTCGATGTCGCTCCATTTCGGGTGTGCGGCCGCCGCCATGTCGTGGTGCAGGCAGACTAACCGGTCCAGGCCACCATTCTGGCCCCTTCCACGCCACCGCGAACACTCCCTGGACAACTGCTGTGAGTTTTCACAGTGCCAGACGGGCCGCGAACTCTGGCGTTAATTTACCTACACATGTCGGTGGCCCCAGCCGCATTCCATCACCGGAAGCCGATCGGTCGTCACCGGCGATCCGAGCATCGTGATGGGAGAACACCCGTGAGCGCATCGACGTACGTCGGCCGGGTCGGCGGACTTGCAGTGGCACTGGGCGTGGGCGCCGCAGTGTTCATCGGTTGTGACGGGACCGCTTGGGCCAAGGGCGATTCCACGCATTCGTCCGATTCGACGTCGCACCCCGCGCCGAAACCCGCGGCGGCCGGACATCCCAAACCGAAGCATGACGCGCAGTCCACCTCTGACGGCAACACCACACCACCCAAGGTGTCGGCCGACAACGCGACCACCAAGACGCCTCCCGTCAAAGCACCAAGCAAAGCCCCGACCGCCGCCACCACCGTCGCTGCAGCGGCCCCCACGCCACCGGCGACGACGCCCCATGTCGCCGCCGCAGTGGTCACCGCCGCGTCGGCCCCCGCCGCGGCGACGTCGGTGACGGCCGCTTCGTCGAGCACCGTCGCCGCAGCCGTCACCGGCACGGGCGGTTCGAACTCGGGTAACAGCCCCACCACACCGGCCGACGCGGTGGTCGCCGCGGCAGTGCTGGTCGCCAACCGTCAGCAGAAATCGGCCGCAGTCGCCACTCCTGCCGCGGCCACCCCGGCGACTCCGGCCATCACCGTCGACCCGACGCTGTTCGTCACCAACGGGTTCATCGAAGGCAACACCAATGCCGTCGACAGCAAGGGATTGCCACTGACCTACACCGTCATCAGTGGCCCCAGCCAAGGCGGCAAGCTCAGCTTCGACCCGGAACTGGCCAAGGGCGACTTCAGCTATCTCCCCTATGCCACGGTGCTGACCTCCGGAACCGAAACATTCCGCGAAATGGTCAGTGAAACAACAGCATTCGACAAAGCACTGGCGTCCATCCCGCTGCTGGGCGGCCTGGTCCCATCCTTGCTGGTGCAGCTGCACGAAGTGGCTGGGCTCAGCAGTTTCCTGGCCCCGCTGATCGGCGCATCCACCGTAGTGACCTTCAATGCCGACCCGTCCGCGCTCAACACCACCGGCAACCCCATCGCGTACACGGTCAAGGTCAAGTCCTTCGACGGCACGCTCATCAGCACCAACATCTTCCCCGCCCAGGGCCTGGCGTCCGGTTCGACGGCACCGACCGTCCTGGAGGGACCGGGTCTGGGCGACAACGGCATCACCGATCCCTTCTCGACCACCGGCATCGGTGACATCCCGGGCCTGGTCCCGGGTGTGGACACCTTGCGCGCCGCGGGCTACAACGTGGTCAGCTGGGATCCCCGCGGTGAGGGCGCCTCGGGCGGAACGCTGCAGCTGGACAACCCGAACTTCGAGGGCAAGGACGTATCCGCGATCCTCGACTACGTCCAGACCCTGTCCGAGAACAACAACCGGTTCGGCATGGTCGGCGGGTCCTACGGCGGCGGTATCCAACTCACCACCGCCGCCATCGATCCCAGGATCGACGCGATCGTGCCCGGCATCGCGTGGAACACGCTGAACGCGGCGCTCTACCCCAGCGGAGCGTTCAAGACCTCCTGGGCCACCATCCTGGTTCTCGATCTGCTGGAAGCCGGCGCCCGGATCAATCCGGCGATCTACGGCGGCATCCTCACCGGGTTCTTGACCAGTTACCTGACCCAGGCCCAGCAGGACCTGCTCACGGCCAGCGGTCCCGGTACCGCGGTCAGCAAGATCACCGCGCCGACCCTGCTGCTGCAGGGCACCGCCGACGGTCTGTTCCCGCTGCAGCAGGCCGTCGACAACGAAGAGGCGCTGACCGCCGCCGGCACCCCGGTCAAGATGGTGTGGTTCTGCGGTGGGCACGGCGTGTGCCTCGACCCGGGTAGCCAGGCCGCCCAGACCGCGCTGCTCACCCAGGACACCCTGGCATGGCTGAATCAGTACGTCGCACAGACCGGCACTGCGGCCAATTCCATCCCCAATTTCCAGTGGATCGATCAGTCCGGAAACATCTACTCCTCCAGCCAGTTCCCGAACAGCGCTGCCTTCCAGGGCACACCCGTCACCGCGTCGCTCAAGAACGGCGGCACCATGCCGATCGTCCCGATCATCGGCGGCGCAGGACCCAGCCCCAAGGTGTCGGGATCGCTCACCGCCGACCTGGTGGCGACCGCGACGGCATCGCCGGCAAGCAATGCCATCAACCTGAAGGTGTCGGTGGCCGGAGGCACGCAGATCGTCGGAGCGCCGACGGTCACCTTCACTTACTCGGGCCTGGGCAACGGTCGCGACGTCTACGCCCAGATCGTCGACGACCAGACCGGCCTGGTGCTGGGCAACCTGGATACGCCGGTCCCGGTGGTGCTCGACGGCCAGACCCACACCGCGACCGTCTCGTTGAACGACATCGCCTACACCGCGGCGGCGGCCGGCGGGCTGTTGACCCTGCAACTGGTGGGCTCGGCCACCCAGTACGAGAACTTCACCTCATTCGGCGCGATCCAGGTGTCGAATCTGTCGATCTCGCTGCCGACGGTGGGCACCGGCGTGGCGACCGAAGAAAACCCGTCGCCGGCGCCGGTCTGAGCGGACCTGACCGGCATATCGGACTCGATCGCTCCGGAAAGCGCTCCGGAAGCGCTGGCCAGCTCACCGGCGCCTGAACAGCGATCTACGATGACCCGGTGGGGACCCTGCTGCTGCGCCCGTTGCGCCTGTGGGTGAGGTATCTGCCGCAGCTCGCCGCCTGTTACCTGCTGGGACAGCTCGGCCGCACGGCCGCCATCGAACTCGCTGCCAGGTTCGGCGCGCACAACGCACTGTGGGCCGACGTGATCATGCCGTTCGCCGGCTTCGCCCGGCTGGCGTCGTTCATCGCGATGTTCCTGGTGCTGCGCCCGGCGATACCGGCGCTGAACGCACTGCCCCGCACCAACGCGCGCAACGTCGACCTGTTCTCGAATGTGGTCATGCCGTTCATCGCGATCTACATCGGCTGGCAGCTGCTGCGCGATGACTGGGTCGCCTTCGCCCAGACCAGCCTGTACTACCTGGACCTCAACAGCGCACCCGATCAGATCACCGAGCTGAATCCGTCCGACATCCCGGTCAGCAACGTGGCGTGGGCACTGATCATCGGCGCCTTCGTGTTGCAGCACCTACTGAAATGGTTCCAGAACCGGACGCCCGAATGGTTCGTGGGGATCAGGCTGTATCTGCAGGTGTTCTGGGTGTTCCTCACCGTGAGCTTCGCGGCGAATCAGGGCGCGGTGTTCCTGCTGAAGCCCGCCGTGTGGTTCCAGCAGCGACGGCTGGTGGTGTGGTTCGACAACGCCACCGAGCAGGCGAACAACAGCCATCCGGCGGTGAAGGCCGGCACGAGCGTGATCGGCGCGGTCTGGCACGCGGTGGTGGGCGTCGCCGGTATGCCGCTGCTGTGGCTGGTGATCGCGGGATTGGTCTACGGCGTATCGGCGGCGGCGTCGTGGCGCGGCGTCGCGCGGCAGCTGGCCGGTGACCGTGCCGCCGCGGTGGTGGATCGTGCGGCGCCGGCGCAGGTCCTGCTCCAACAACACTTCGAGGCGCACCTCGGCGCCCGGTCGCAGGGCCTGGCCAAACGGGCGTGGGAGTCGATCAAGGCCCAGGTGAAGGCCTTCTTCGGCAAATACGCCACCATCCTGAATTCGGCCCGGCCGATTCTGCACGGCGGATTCGTCCCCATCGCGGTCTACGTACTGGCCTTCGCGGGGACGGCTTGGCTCTCGGTGACCGACACCTTCTATCGCATGCAGATCGAATCCGGCTACCTGGTCAGGTTTTTCGCCTGGGCGATCGGCTGGCACGACGACGCCTTCTGGTCCGGCCCGGGTTCGCTCGCCTTCACGTTGTCGGACACCTTGGTGACCGCGCTGCGCATCTGCCTGGTGGCGTCGACCTACGCATACTGCGCCGAGAAGATCGAAGCCGAGCAGGCCGCGAACCCACAGACCGACGAGGCGGCCGAAGCCGTCACAGCTTGAGGCGCACGCCGATCTGACCTCGGTAGTCGACGAGGTCCAGCGACGACGGCCGGGCATCGTCGGGCAGCAGGAACGAGAATTGCAGCGGCCCGCGCGCCTGACAATCCTGCGTGCCGTCGGCATCTGCCGGCGGAACCCAGAAGTCGCCGCCATACGCGGGCTCAGCCTTCCACCGACGATCGCCCTCGACGAGGTAGGCGTCGCACGAGACGGGGTGCTGCGGGGCACCGGTGCGGTTCACCTCCACGACCGTTATCGCAGTGCCTCGCGGTGCCGGGCGTCGGGCATTCGGCGAACGGCCGAGTTGGCGGACCCGGCCCAACGTCCACACCTGGCCATCGATGGTTGCCGAGGCGGCGTAATCGATCGTGTGCGCCGGCACCCGGGTTCGCCAGTAGACGGTGAAATCGTCACGGTCGAAGACGCTGATCACCGTTCCCAGCACCAACGAGCCCAGTGCCACCACCGTGGCGACGACGTTGCGGAACCACAACTTCGAGGCGAACCCGGGCAGCCTGCGGCGCGCCCGCACCGGCGTGTCCGGTGATGTACCAGAAGATGTTGCCTCCGAAGGTGTTTCGGCACTCATGACGCGACGATCACCGCCTTCGGCGGGGTTATCGCCGGGACGCGCGGGGCGTGCGTCGCATCCATCGGGACGGTGATCGACGGGATCCGCGGGAAGAATCTCGGAAGCACCGGGCTGACGTCGACCCAGGCGCGCAACTCTGCCGCGCTCGCCTTGAGTGCGTCATCGGGCACTTCGAAGATCCAGCCGCCCTTCTGCGGGATGCCCGCGGCCAACTGGTTCAACGAGATCGGGAACACCCCGACCGGCGATCGGTTGTCCGGCGTGTAGGTGCGGCCGTTGATCACCAGGATCGCTCGCGCCTCTCCCGGACCTCGCCGTGCCGTGACGGTCGCCTCCACCAAGATCCAGTGCCCGTTGGCCTTCAAACTCCCGCCGACGAGTTTGAGTTTGTCGCTGACGGTCGCACCGGCCACGTGCAGCGTGACGGTCGGGGTGCTCACCGTCTCCCCCACCGCCCCTGCGGTGTAGAACGGCGCCTCGACGTCCGTGGGATATGGCAGCCGGTCGGAGACAAACACCGCCGCGGCCAGCAGCGCGACCACCACAACGGTGTGAATTACCATGCGCAGCAATGGATTTCGCATCGTCATGCGCCCCCCGTGACCGGCACGGTGATGTCGGCGTACGTAAGCAGGTCGACCCACCCCTGTCCATATCCGACACTGAACGCACCGAACGAACGGTTCGGCAGCCGGAAGGTCACCGGCATTCCCGGCCTGATCGCGTCGTCGGCCACGTTCCAGACGAAGGCCAGGTCGTCGGTGGCCGCCGGCTGCAGCACGGCCGGGGTGGCGTCGGACATTCTGATCACCGGCGCCGGATCCGCCAGGCGGTACGGGACACCCACCGGCGTGATGATCGGACCGAAACCGCCGAAGCCTTCGGGCACCGTGCCGTTGTTCGTGACCGTCGCGACCACAGCCAGATACAACCGGTGCTCCTGCGGTTCGAACACCACCCGCCGGTCGTTGCTCAAGCTCGACTTCACCACCGCGCGCTTGATCACCATGGTCAGTTGACCGGTGCTGTGGCTCTCGTTGACCTGGAATGTCGTGGATTTGGGCGCAACGGTGTCGATGCCGCCGAATCCCGCGGTCGCCAGCACCACCGCTACCGCGACGATGTGCCAGATCTGCTGTATCTGCAGTCCGGCGAACCATTTCCTGATGTCGGCGATCTGCCCGGCGACAAAGCCCTCTTTGACCTCTGGCTCCGGATCGGGTGCAGATTCGGGCTGCTGGTCCTGGGCAGCGGTTCCGGGGCGGCGCCACACCTGGTCGGGCTCACCCGCGTTCGGACTGGCATCGTCGGCGCCTGACGGGGTCAGGTTCGGGCCGACGTCCATGACTCCAGATCGTATCGGCTCAGCTACGCCCTGTACCGACACCATTGCGGCGAGAGTTGCGGCTACCGTGAGCAGTCGATGAGCAACGGCAACGTTCCCACGCCCGGCCCGAGTTTGGCTGAGGTGCTGCGGGAGTGGGGGCGCATCGGTTGCATCGGCTTCGGCGGCCCGCCGACCCACATCAAACTGCTGCGTGAACTGTGCGTCGAGCACAAGAAGTGGTTGACACCAGTCGAATTCGAAGACGCCGTCGCCGCCTGCAATCTGCTGCCCGGCCCGGCATCGACCCAGCTGTCGATCTTCTGCGCGTGGCAGGTTCGCGGCCTACTCGGCGCGCTGGTCGGCGGCGCAGCCTTCATCGTCCCCGGACTGATCCTCATCCTGGTTTTGGCGACCGTCTTTCTGGAGGGCTCGCCGCCGCGCGCCGTGCTGGCCGCGGGCGCAGGTGCCGGATCTGCGGTGGCCGCCGTGGCGATTCACGCGGCGGGCGGATTGCTCCCGGCCAGCTGGCAGCGAGCAGGTGGCGGCGGCCGGGCACATCAGGTGCGCTGGCTGGGCTACGTATTCGCAGGGCTGGTGGCTGCCGCGACGGTCGGACCCTGGTTGGTGCTTGTTCTGCTGTTGTGCGGGGCGATCGAGGTAGCGGTGCGGTCGCGGCCATCGGGCTCGGGCCCGCTATCGGTCAACCCGCTACCGATACTCGCGATCGGCGCGATAGCCATGGGCACGCTGCCCGCCTTGATCTGGGTGGCACTGAAGGTCGGTGCGATGTCGTACGGCGGCGGGTTCGTGATCATCCCGCTCATGCAGAACGACGCGGTCGATGTGCACCACTGGATGACCGGCGCCCAGTTCCTCAATGCCGTCGCGCTCGGTCAGATCACCCCAGGCCCGGTGGTGCAGACCGTCGCCGTCGTCGGCTATGCCGCCGGCGGCCTGGTCGGCGGCGTCCTGGCCGCATTCATCGCGTTCAGCCCGTCGTTCGCGTTCGTGCTCCTCGGGGCCCGCCATTTCGATCGGCTCCGCGCCAACCCCACCGCCCGAGGATTTCTCGACGGGGCCGGGCCCGCCGCCATCGGAGCCATCCTCGGCTCCGCTCTGCCGCTGGCACTCACGCTGACCCGGCCCTGGCAGTTCGTCGTGCTGGCCGCCGCAGCCGTCTTGCTGCTGGTGCTGCGCCGCAGCGTGGTCCTCACCTTGCTGGCCGCGGCCATCACCGGCGTCATCGCGGTCGGCGCCGGTCTCCCCCTTCCGCACTAGCCCGATCCCTGAGCACCAGACCGGCCCCCTTCCGACATCGGAAGGGGGCCGATTGGTATTCAACCGACCAATCAGGCCGCAGCGGCGTGAGCCTTCTTCGTGTTGCCGTTCGAGGCGGCTTTCTTCGGGCTGCTGTTGCCGCTCGACGCAGCGGATTTGGCGGCGGCATAGCCGGAAACCGTCGAGGTCGGGTTGGCGGCAGCTGCCGTGACCGGCTTGGCAGCTGGCTTCTGACCGGCGCTAGGAGCCGTCGCCGCAGCGCTGACCGCAGACACGGTCTTGGGTGTGGCCGGCGTCGCGGCACTGACCGCAGACCCCGTCGTGGTCGATGCCGGCTTGAAGCGGTTCACCACGTTGGTCACGTCCGTCTTCAACTGGTTGACCGCATTGGTCACGTTGGTCTTGACCTGGGCGACCGTCGCACTGACCTGCTGCTGGATAGCGGGCGCGATCGCACGCAGATACTTCTGCACCGAGAATGCCGCGGTGGACACGCCGCTACTGATCGCGCTCAGCACCTTGACGATGTTGTGTGTGGCGAACGCAGCCTGGATCGACTGAACCACTCCAGCGAGTTGCCCTTGCAAGGTGTGGTTGTTCACCGCAATCGTCGCCGCCGGGGCCGGCTGAGTCCCGAACAGCTGGCCGTTCCAGTTCAGCAGCGTCCAGCCAGCCGTCGGACTGCCTTGGACCACAACGTAATTGGTGTTACTCAACGGAGCTGAGGCGAACAGCGCGAACTTCTGCTGCAAAGTGAGGTTCGTGATGTTCATCATGACCCAGAACATGATCGCGCCGCCGTGCGAGAAGACGACCGGATTGAGATCACCGGTGTTGTAGATGGTCTGCATCGCACCGTTGAACCGATCCTCGAACTGGGTGCCGGTGATCGACCCGGGGATCTGCGCGCTGAGGTTGCCCTCGACCCATTGAATCGGTGCCTGGAGGTATCCGCTGGTGGCATTGGCCTCGGGCGTGCCCTCATAGATGCCGGCCTGGATCTCCTCCAGCCCGTCCAGCACCGTCACCGGCAGGCCCAGAGCCTGCGACATCGGCGCGGCGGTCTGCTGGGTCCGCACCATGGTCGAAGCAAAGATCCCGTCGTAGTTGTTGACGGACAACTGGTTCGCGATGGCCTGAGCCTGCTGCTGTCCCAGCGGGGTCAACGACGGACCAGGGGTCGACGTGTCAATCAGACCCGAGGCGTTACCCTCCGAATCGCCGTGACGGATGAATGTCACCGTCATCACGTCGGCCGCCCACGCAGGCAGCACCGACATGACAAGGAAGGCAGCGGCGGTCACTACAACACCGAGCGCCTTCCAGATACCTGAACGCCGGCCCGATCGCCGCACGTTGCTACCAAAACTGTTGGGGTTATCCATGTCCTCACCTGCTAGGGAACGATTTACGCATGCGAGCGTGAGGTACCTCACAGCGCGGCTGGGTTCCTCGTCCCATTCAGCGAGCTGTGCGCAACCTGGCATTCACCTGTTGTTGGCCTGGAATTCACGGAAGGCCTGTTGGGCACTCACCATATTCACTGCTTGCCGAACGCGATCGACCGATGGATTGAGACGGCCGTACCACTGTGGCGGCGGTGCGAAGACCCGACCGCAACTTCTGAACGACGCGCCCTACACGCGGTGTTTCGGCCACCAGCTCGCCTCCCCCAGCAGCGTCGCGATGGCAGGCACGGTCAGCGTACGCACGACGAACGTGTCGAGGAGCAGACCGCAGCCGATGATGAAGCCCATCTGAACCATGATTCCGATAGAACCCACCATCAGCCCGAACATGCTCGCCGCGAAGATCAATCCAGCCGATGTGATGACCGAGCCGGTACTGGCGACCGTACGCATCACGCCCATGCGGATGTTGTTGGCAGATTCCTCGCGAAGGCGCGAGATGAGCAGCATGTTGTAGTCGGCGCCCACTGCCACGAGGATGATGAACGACAGTAGAGGGACAGGCCAGGCGATGTCGTGCCCTAGTCCGTACTGGAAAACCAATACACCCATGCCGAGTGCGGCCGCGTAGTTGAGCACGACAGTGGCCAGGAGATAGATCGGTGCCAGCACCGCCCGCAGCAGCGCGGCAAGGATCAGGGCCACGATGATCAGGGTCGCGATGGCCAGTTGCAGAAAGTCCCGCACCATCAACCGTTGGATGTCGGAGTTGATGGCCGGAAAACCTGCCATGGACACCTCGGCGTCGGCCAGCGATGTGTTGGGTGTCGCCGCTGCCGCGACGTCGGTGATGTGTTGCCCAAGCCTCATCGCGTATGCGGTATAGGGATCAAACCCGGATTCGATGACAAACCGCGCGGTCCTTCCGTCGGGCGAAATGAATTGCCGGGCAACCTGCGCGAACTGTCGATCCTGCAGCGCACTGGCCGGCAGATAGAAGCCCGTCGCCGCGTCCGATCCGTCGGCGCTGCGCGCAGAGTCGCGCAGTTGTGCCGCGATCTGGCTCATCCCGCCCAGCATCTGAATGTTGCTGTCCACCAGGGTGTGCACGCCGACCGCCAGCGCCCGCGCGCCCGCGGCGAGCTGTCCGATGCCGCGCTGCAGTCGTGCGATCTGCGCGGGCAGGTCGGCTCCTGGGCCGCCGAGGACTTTCATGCTCCGGTCGAGGGTGTCCGCGGCACGCTGTAATTGGGTGATCGTCTCTGACACTGAGGAATCCGCGGTCCTCGCGGTCAATTCATCACCCAGACCGGCGATCTGATCGAAGAAGCCCCCCAGGCGCAGTGCCACCAACGTCTGAACATTGTCGCGCAACGCTCCGCACTCCGGTGTGGCCGCACAGAGGGGCGAGGCGCCGAGCGTGGCCGCCAGCGGATCGATGACGGCGATTGCATTTGTTGCCCGTTGCGCCAGCGGTCGAATCTGTGCTCCGTCCTTGACGATGCGGTCGACGTTGGGCCCCATGGCATTCAGCTGCTGCAGTGCCGGCCGGTAGCGCTGAATCGTCTGGCCGGCATGCTCTGCCTGACCGAGCAGACCAGTCAGCGGCCCCAGCGCGGAGCGCACGCTGGTGTCGAGCTGGGTGAGACCGTCGGCCAACCGATCGGCGCCGTCTGTCAGCCTGGCCAAATCACTCTTGCGGGCATCGCCGTCGGCCACGGCGCCCGCGAGCTTGTCGCCGATCTGTCCGTTCTGCCACGACAGCTGTGCCTGATCCAGCCGCTTCCCGGTCGGCCGAGTGACGCCGACGATGCGAACGACCCCGGGTATCTGGGAGACCCGGGAGGCCATCTCCTCGAGATCGGCGAGTCCCCTGCCGGTACGCAGGTCCGTCGGCGACTCCACCACGAGGAACTCGGAGATGATCACATCCTTGGGAAAGTGCCTGTCCAACAAGCGATAACCCTCATTGCTGGCAGTGGTGGATGGTTGCCCCTTGCGGTCGTCATAGCTCATCTGCAACGTGAGCGCCACGCCGCCGAGTGTCAGGAGCAGCACCAGACTGATCACCAGCAGTGGCACCGGCTTGCGGACGACGGTCACCGCGATCCGGTTCCAGTAGGCGCGGGTCCGATCCTTGCGGGGCTCGCCGATGCCGCGCTTGGCCGCCAAGACCAACACCGGCGGCAGCAGCGTCATCGTCGCCACGCACCCGACCAGCACCGCCACGGCGCAGGCGGGGCCCGAGGTGGCGAAGATGGTCAGCGTCGCGAACGCCATGGCCAGGAACGCCAGGGCAACGGTCGCGGCCGAGGCGAGGATGACACGCCCGATCGTCGCCGTCGCATTGATCACCGCTTGATCTACAGCCACGCCCTGCCGTCGTTGCTCGTGGTATCGGCTGATCAGGAACACCGAGTAGTCGGTGCCTGCGCCCAACAGGATCACGGTCATGAACGCGATGGTGAACTGCGAGACCGGCATCCCCAGTTCTCCCAGCGCCGACAGGACTCCTCGCCCTACCCCCAGGCTCACGCCGATGACGAGCAACGGCAGCAGCGCGGTGAACACCGAGCGGTAGACCAGCAGCAGGATCGCCGCGATCAGGCCGGCGGTGGCCAGCGAGATGAACACCAGATCCCTTTCCGCAGCGACGATCTGATCGCTCATGGTCGCGGCCGGACCAGTGACATATGCGACCGTCGCCGTGCCGTCGAACGCATTGGCGGCGATGCCGCGTACCGACTCGACGGATTCGGCGGCCCGCGGCCCACCCAGCGTCCCGGCGATGCCGACCGGCAGATACCAGGCCTTGCCGTCGGCGCTCGTCGCCCGACCGGCAGTGACCGGATCGGCGAGCAGATCCTGGACCAGCGGCACGTTCTTCGAGTCGGCGCGCAACGCGGAAACCATTGCGGCATAACGCTCCCGTGCTGACGGGGTGAGCCCCTCCGGATTCTCCATCGCGACGACCACCGTGGTCGTCGATCCCTCCTCGCTGAACGCCTTGCCCATCCGGTCCAGCGTCTGGAACGACGCCACGTCGTGCGGAATCGGGTCCAGCGACTGCCGTTTGACCACCGTCTCCAATTGCGGAAACAACATCGCGAGCACGACGGCCAGACCTAGCCAGGTGCCGATGACGATCCACTTGTGCGTGACGGCGAACCGCGCTACCCCGGCCAGGCGGGCGCTGTAGGCATCTTCGTGCGGCGGACGCCTCACCATGGCCGCGCCGTCATCGTCCGATCCGATCTGCTGTCAGTCACATCGCCTCCTGAGGACGGTCGCAGGCCCGCGGAATCGTGCCGCGCGACCATGTATGCAACGTACGACATATTGCGTCGAGTGTTGCACGGCGTCTAGCGTGAGTCCTCATGCAGACCCCAGAGTCCCTCGACGTCGAGGGAATCGACTTCGCGTTCGACGATCAACCAGACCTCCACGCCGCGCTCGCCCAACTCCGCGCGCGCAGGCCCTACGCGATCGTTTCGTTTGCCGGGGTCAGCGCGGTCTTGTTGTTGACCGATGAGCTGGTCCGGGCGGCCTTCCGCGACGAAGCCACATTTCCCGCCGCACCGGTGTATGCGATGACCACAGAACCGGTGTTCGGCAGGACCGTGCTCAGCATGACGGGCGCCGAGCATCGCGCCAGCCGCAGCGTGGTGTCGGCGCCACTGCGGCGCACCCGCGTCCGGGACTATCTCGAGCCGGTGATCGAGCCGGTCATCACCGAGCTGATCGACCAGTTCGCCGCCCGCGGGACCGCCGATCTGGTCGTCGAATTCACGGACCGCTACTCACTGTTGGTCATCAGCCGCCTGCTGGGCTTGCCGGTCGACGACGAAGCCAACATTCACCGCTGGGCACAGGCGATGATCCGATACCCCTTCGACCCGCCGACTGCGGTTGCGTGTGCCGCCGAATTCACCCTCTATGTCGCCCCGCTGCTGGCCGCGCGCCGCCGGGAACCTGGCGACGACATGATCTCCATGCTGGTCACTGAAACCACTGAAGACGGCGAGAACCTCTCGGACGAAGAGATACTCACGTTCCTGCGGATGCTGTTCCCGCTAGGCGCCGACACCACCACGCTGGCACTGGGCAACATCTTGTCGGCCTTGCTCAATCATCCCGACCAACTGGACCTGCTGCGGTCTGACCCGGACCGCTATCTGCAGCCCGCGGTTTGGGAGGGACTGAGATGGGAGCCGGCGGTCGGGATGCTGCCGCGCGCCTGCCCTGAGGCCGCGACGTGGCAGGGGATCGACATCCCCGCTCTGACCCCGGTGATCTTCGCCATCAACGCCGCCAACCGCGATCCGGCGGTGTACCCGCGGCCTGACGACTTCGACATCACCCGCAACGTGATGCCGACCGTGGCGTTCGGGCAGGGCCGCCATAGCTGCATCGGGAACTGGCTGGCCAACACCGAACTTCTCGCCGCGCTGCGGGCCCTGATCGAGCGGCTGCCCGACCTCGCGCTAGACCCCCGATACGCCGAGACTTCCACCATCACAAGCCAGGTCGGCACCACGCTACGCGGACCCGATGCCCTGCCCGTGACATTCAAGCCGTCGGGGAGGCGGCCGGAGGTCGCGGTCTAGGCGCGCCGCGGACCCCCGTTCGACCAGCGGATGACGCCGTGTGCGCAAGGCGTTCGCTAGGTTGTCCTCAGGGTGGCCCCACCGGAACGGAGAAAACCGTGACACCGCGCCGACTTCGCGTCAGCGAGCAGGCCTCTCGCCCGGCAACCTGGGGAGACCGGCCACCGGTCGATGACGACGAGGCACGCCGGCGCCTACTGGACGCGGCCGAGGTCTGCTACGAGCGGCGCGGCGTGAGTCGCACCACGGTTGATGACATCGCCAAGGAGGCCTCGGTACACCGCACCACGGTGTACCGGTACTTCGGAACACGCGACGACGTCCTTGCTTTCGTACTTCTGCGCGAGACAGCCGGAGTCATCGACAGCGCAAAACAGGCGCTGCTACGCGATGGGCCTTTCGGCGACCGCCTGCTCGACGCGCTGGACGGCGCGGTCGGAGTCGTCGAAGAGTCCCGTTGGCTGAGCGTGCTGTTCTCCCCCGAAAGCCTGACCATGACGGTCTCCGTCGCGGCGTCCGGAGCGTTCCGCGACCGCATCCGCGACGCATTGCGACCGCATGTCGAGGCCGCCAAAGCCACCGGCGAACTGCGTCAGCAACTCGACCCCGATGCCGTCGCCGACTGGCTGGTGCGGGTGGCGCAGATGCTGCTGATGGAACACCTCACTACCCCGCCCGATGAAACTCGGCCTGAGCGCCGCGCACTGCTTCGCGACTTCGTCATCCCCGGCATTCTCAACCCGACCCAACCGCGCTGACAGGCTGGCTCCTGCGGCGGCCGGCTTGGTCGATCGGCTCAGCACGTTCCCAGCACCGTCTGGACGATGTCGCTGACGGTGGGGACGTCGGAAGGGGTGTCATCGGTGCCGGCCCCTAGTGCGGTCGCGATCGCTTCCCATGTGCAGCCGGACCTGTGCGCGGTCTCGACGGCCATACGCAGTTCGGCCTGGGCCAGCCGGACGGCGGTGTTTGCTTGGGTGACGCGCCGAAGGTGCGTCGGGTCGGCGTGCGGCGCAGTCGACGCCGGGCGATCATCGGGGTATTCGGGCTCAGCGGGCATGCGCCTACGTCCTGGAGTTTGTCAATGGCATACATCGGTGGTGAGAGGTGGCGGGCCGCCCGCCCCAGGGGAAGTGTTGCCTCGGTTGGGCGTTGGCGTGTCCGGCTCCCCAGTGTGTGGGTGGGGACGACGCCCAGGGTGTGGCCCTGGGGGCGGGCCGGCCCGGCCGTTGGGTAGGTGTTGCCATCACCTCTCTTTCGCCCTGCTGGTCATGGTGCCATCGGATTGCGGTGGGGGTCTGATCTGACAGTCGGAGGGCTGCGTTGCATCGGGTCGACCCGCTGTACCTGTTCGCCGTGCGGTCGCGGCGATGCGCGGTGGTAAGACCGACCAGCGTGCCGGGGCCCACGAAGGGCGCACCCGACCGCTGGTGGTGCCGGCCGCTGACGCAGGGGAGCTTCAGCAGGCACGCAGAAGATGGCGTCGACTTCGGCGATCAGCGCTATCACCCCCGTGGGGTCAGCGGCACCCAGGGACGTGGCCAGAACCTCTGGCTCAGCGGGGCTTGGCGGCGCCGGTGCCGCCATCATGGTGCGCTGCGTCATTGCTCACCTCCTTTGCGGTCGTCAGCACGGCCGACCAGTCAGGTTTGGGGATGCAGCCGCTGGGACATGTGCATCGCGGCGGCCGCGGGAATCCGGTCGGGACATCGTGGTGACCGGGGCCGGGGGACCAGGCCGGCGAGGGAGAAGCAACCGGGTCCCCCGGGGACACCCTGCGGGGTAACGGGCCGGCCACCCCGCAGGGTGTCGGGACCCGGGTCAGGCGCTGACCGGCTCCTTGACCGCACTACCGCCGCGCACCGGGTCACCTTCTTCGGTGATCACCGTGGTGTCGTCGATCGCCTTGGCGGCGTCGGGGCGGCCCACAGTGATCTTGCGGGGCTTGGCCTTCTCGGCCACCGGGATCACCAGCCGCAGCACTCCGTCGCGGTAGTCCGCCGTGATCCGGCCGGTGTCCAGGTTGTTGCCCAGCACCAACTGGCGGGAGAACACCCCGCGGGGCCGCTCGCTGGCCAGCATCTCGCGCCCGGGATCCAGGGGTGCGCGTTCGGCGCGCACCGTCACCACATTGTTTTCGATATCCAGATCCAGTGAATCCGCAGTAATGCCCGGCAGGTCGAACTCCACGTGGAACTCATCCCCGGCACGCCAGGCATCCATGAGCATGCCTGCCGGTCGTGCCGAGGTCCCCAGCACCTGCTGGGTGAAGCGGTCCAGCTCCCGGAATGGGTCCGTACGCATCAGCATCGTGGCCACCTCCATCTGTCCTTTCCTTGTGCCATCTGTGCGTTCCCAACTGGTTTATCTATGTCAGTTGGCGTAACTTTTATTTAGCACTCGACGCCGATGAGTGCAAGTAGGAAAACGAGAAAAGTTGTGACGATGACCAATCAGGGCCCGTCGGTGCCAGACTCGGTGCCCGGCAGCCGGATACCCGCACCCCACCACGGGGTGTACGGGATCACGATCGCTGCGGAATTATCCGGCGCCCCAACACAATCGCTGCGGCTGTGGGAACGCCACGGTCTGCTGTCCCCGGCGCGCACGGAGGGCGGCACCCGCCGCTACAGCGCCGATGATCTGGCCCGCATCGAACGCATCGTCACCCTCGTCGCGGCCGGGGTCAACATCGCCGGCATCGGCCGCATCCTCGACCTGGAAGACATCAACACCGCACTACGATCGGCCGCCGGCGATACCCCGCGGCACGCTCACACCCGAGCCCAATCGGACCCCGCCGCACACAAACACCACGAGCCCTCATAAATTCAGGAGGACGTGAGATGCGTGGTGCGCCAACATCGGCGCCGGCACACCGAGGACGGCCCGGTGACGGGCCCTGGTGGAGTTCTTGCTGTCCTGGCCGACGGGATCGCCGAGAGCCTCAGCGAAGGACCAACCGAGAACCACACGTCCCGCATGGTGCCCGTAACGAAGTTCGTCGTACGCCTGCACGATCTACGGCACGGCGGCGCCTCGTTGGCCATCAGCTCCGGGGCCAACGTCAAGGTGGTGCAGAAGCTTCTCGGGCACAAGTCGGCGGTCTTGACGCTCGACAAGTACGGGCACGTCTTCCCCGACGACTTGGAATCTGTCGCGAATGCCTTCGATTCTGCTGCGGACGACCTGCGGACGATTCGACCCCGAAAACGACGTCAGGCCCCCTTAAGAAGGGGGCCTGACCAGCGTGGCAGGTACAGGATTCGAACCTGTGTAGGCTTTCGCCGACGGATTTACAGTCCGCGAAACGGGGTTTCCGGGCGTGTCCCGCGATACCCCATGTCGCGCTGAGGTGCACCGATAGTTTCAACACGTGCCTACGCATCCGCTGCCGACCCGCATGTGTTGTGACAACTCGGTGACAAAACACTCGCCCGCCGGAGGGGTATCACGCGTGGTGGTATGCGGTTCTCAGAGCGACCTTTCGCTTTTGGAAAGTTCGGTGGCCGTTTCTTCTGCACCTGACACACCAATGAGCGTTCCGTACGGCGTGTCGTTCGCCTTTCCGCCCGTTCAACCCGGTATGACAACACGTCGTGAGGACCCCGCCTCCACCGTTCAGAAGAAGCCGGCAGCAGGGAGTGCAGTGAGAGTCATTGGCTTCAAGTCCGCGAAGAGTTCCTTTGGTTGGGCAGTAGTCGACGGGGACTCTCGCGTGGGTGCAGTGCTCATCGAGCGCAAAGTCGCGACCGCACCCCTCGACACCCGAGAGGCGCAACTAGCGTGGGTGAACCGGGAGGTCCACGATCTACTCGCCCAATTCGCCCCAGCCGGAGCAGCGATCCAGGCACCAGGCGGCGCCCGCGGCGGCCTCACGGACTCGTTGGCTCAACGCATCGAAGTAGACGGCGTGATCCGCTGCGTGCTTGGCACTGCCGCGGTTCCCACAACATCAATCAAACCTCAGTCGATGCCCAAGACGTTCGGAACAAAGAAGGAAGAGTTCGAAGTTGTTCTTGAAGCCCTCGAATGCATAGCTCAAACTCCCAAAACTCACCGTGATCCTGTCGTTCTCGCCGTCTCCCAACTTCCCGAATAACCTTGGCTCCCTTCACTCACAAGTGCCATCTCGGCGAAGGGTTCTTCAGCCGTGTGGAACTGGAATTCGATGAGGGCTTGAACCGGCCGTGCGCGACGAAATACATCACAAGCACCGCATTCGCGCTAAACGATCTGGGTGAGGCGCAGCTAATGGAGCTGGGCAAACACGACAACGTCGTACAGGTGTACTCAGCCGAGATTGAAGGTGCGACACCAGTTATCCGCATGGAGTACCTCGAACAAGGCAGCGTCGCGGCAAAATACGGCCGCGAAGCCGTGCCCGTCCGAGAAACGCTGCAGATTATGGAAGCAGCCTGCCGCGGCGTCGAGCACATACACCGCGTGGGCCTACTTCATCGCGACATCAAGCCCGCGAACCTACTGCTGCACCCGTTGCACACCGTGAAAGTCAGCGATTTTGGCCTTGCATGCCACTCGGTCGATGTGGGATCAGGCGCAACGGTTCCTTACCTCGCGCACCTTCCCCCAGAATCGTTCACCGACGGCACCAAGGCCATCACCGACGTAACCGGGGACGTATACGCACTGGCGCTCACCACGTATCGCCTACTCAACGGTGACAGGGTCATACGTCCAAAGCTCGATGCCCGTCTGTCAGTGCCAATCACTAAGGACTGGAAACCCTATGTACACAAGTCACTACGAAGCGCCGTGACCAAGGCGCTGAACCCCCATCCGGAAAAGCGAACCGGAAGCGCCCAAAATTTCAGATATGCACTGGAAAAGGCGCGGCCAGCCGTGAGTTGGATCGAAGCCCCTCCCGGCACCCTCGCCCCTAGAGAACTGCGCGTCTGGTTCGGCTCAGCCCTGGATGGCACAGATTGGCGGGCGCACGTAACGAGGTCATCAAGTACAACTGTGAAGTTCAGAGTGGAGCGCCGCCTGCGCGATAAGCGATGGCGAGCGCAGACCAGCGACAGCGTGATCACAGCCTCACTCAACGAAGCAATGGCCTCCGCGGCCGAAGTGCTCCAGCGAATTGCCGTGTCAGGCTCCTAATCCGTATCGGATCCCAGCAGAATCGTGCCCGCTGTCGCCGAACCGGAGCGTTGGCCCTCCGGCTTAGACAAGCTCCGGTTGTACTCCCAAAGGGGTGCGTGGGCATCCGTACGATCGGAAGACTCATTGGCAGCTAAGCCCTTGGGCCCGGCACCGTCGTAGCCTGCCGATTCTGCTGTTCGCGGCGCACCTCATCAGCCCAGCGCTGACGCTCGGCCGACTCCTCAGGAGTGTCGATGCGGCCACCATTGGGGAACAACAGCTTGGCGCCGTACTAACCGCCGATCTTGCGCTGCAGGCCCAACCCCTGCGCATCGGAAAACCGGGTCATAGTCACAAAATCCAGACCACATCCGACCAGGCTGCTGGCTAGCGGCCCGGACCGACGCGACCGTACACCGGTTTCACCCACAACAGGCCTGGCCGCGGCGTCGGGACGACGATCAAACCTAGCAGTGGAAGCACCGATAGCGACTGGCGCGGCGATTGGCTACCCGTTAGCGGTTTTCCGCAGCTCTTTTTCGACAGTGGCGAGCAACTCGCTTAACTTTGCTTCGACCCACGCTGCAAGCTTTAGTTTCAGCGTCTCACTCGCCGAGGGTGTGATCTCTCTCATCCAAACTTCCAGGCCATCGTTTTCGCGTGAGGCCATCAAGAGCTCGGACGCTGAGGCTTCTGAACTTTTGATGAAAGTACATATACGGATGCCTGATTGGATTCTCACGGGTCGGTCACTCTTCGCATTAAGGGACCAGAATGCCTCATCGCCAACGTCGATATAACCGGCGGGAGCACTGGGGGTAAACCCGATTCTGATTCTCAAGATATTAATCTTGAGCGCAGGCGGTAGCGCGAGTTCGTTGATCTGCTTGTTCGCTTCACTCACTGCCATGTTGGCGAGTCGAGTACCAGCGGCTACAAGCTCTGCCTCGTTGGCCCCAGAGTTAAATAGATCATTGAGGTTGGACAACGTCTCCGCGACAGGCGGTGCGGTATTGCCTAGCAACGTACGAATTAAATTCATGGAATCAATAGTCTGGGTCGCTATGAATCGCACGAATGCGACTGGAGATCCTTGGTCAGTTTGCTCAAGCGCGTCGTAATATTCGTTTCGCTGATCAGCAAATACGATTAGTGGGACGCCGGGATTCCGGTACAAATAGACCGAACTCAGCGCACGCGCGACTCGACCGTTCCCATCGGAGAATGGATGGATACAGACATAGGCATAATGTGCGTACGCGGCCTGGACCACGGGATGGGCGGCCAGGAACTCCTTCGATTTAAGTTCACTTAACAATCGCTGCATCTCTGGTTTGGTATCCATGACGGGTGCATAAGCATGTACACGACCATCGAGAAGTGTAGGACTGTTGGGCATCGTCTTATATGCCCCTTTAGGCAGGGGCTGCTCCTGCGGGCCAGCTGCGGTGTAGACCTTATATGTTTTTTGACTAGAGCAGATGATCTCATGTATCTCTTTGATCCACTTCTCTGTGATTTCCACCTTTTGTGTGGCGGCATCAAGTACATACTCATACCCGTTTAGCGCATCATCGAAGGCAGGGCGAACGTGTGGGCCGCGTGCCGCCATCATTGCTTCCCAGGCCGCTGCCTGGGTAGCGACTGTCCGCGTAAAGCCACGGTCGACTTCATAGATGCCCTCAATAGCATTTGTGTCGACAGCCGCGTACCGCTGGGCGGCTTCCATTGCCGCAGCCAACACTAGTTCAGCGGCGGACCTTTTTGCATCGGCGAGCAACTTTGCATAATTATCAAAGTCCTCCGTCGAGAGGTCATTGAGTCTCCATTGCGCAAAAGAGGGAAACGGCACGTAGATAGCTGACTCTGCTGGCTCGACCATGCCGAAAAACCTACCGCTGAGGTCACAGAATTGCTCAGTATCTGGTCACCACGGCGCATGCCGCTGATTGCTGGGTCGAAGCGCACCGGTTCAAAGCTCAAGGCCGCTGTCGTTTACACGACTCTGGCTCGAACAAAGGTCGAGTGCCTGCTCCGCGGAGCGGCGCAAGTGCTGCAGGGTCCCGTGGTACACCGCCTTCTCACAGTCCTTGAGGCAGCCACTGCCTTGAGCATCTCACGCTCATCCGTCTACCGGCTCTTCGATGCCGGCCAGCTCGCCTGGGTACAGATCGGTACATCGCGGCGAGTCGCGTCTAAGGAAATCGATCGGTTTATCAACGCACACACTGAAAACGCAGCATCGTGACAGCCAACCCATCCGTGCGTCAGGACTGTCCAGATGACTGACCGTCAGCAACTACCCCCACAGATCAAACGGGTCGGACTCAGCCGACGCGATGGCGGCAGGCCTGTCGTGCGCTACCAACTGACCGTCGATGTCGGCGCCGTCGACGGGAAGCGCAAGCAGCACCGGAAACGCTTCGCGACAGAAAAGGAGGCCCGCGCCGCCCTGGACGGCATTCGGGGCGAAGTTGCGCGCGGGACATACGTCCACCCCAGCAAGGTCACCGTCGGCGAAGCATGCGAGAACTGGCTGGCCGCGAAACATGGGCTCAAACCGTCAACGCTGCACGGCCATCGCGTCAACCTTGGCGCAGCGATCGCCGAACTGGGCGAGATCGAAGTGCAGAAGCTCACCAAACGCAACATCGACGACCTCGTTACCAAACTACGAGCCGGCGGATTGCCATCACCGACCGGCAAGGTGCGCAAACCGTGGTCGCCACGGTCGATCAACTACATGCTCGGCCTGCTGACCGCTGTCCTGAAAGATCAGATGCGGCAGGGGCACGCCGTACGCAATGTGGCCGAGCTCGTTGATCGCATCCCGGCAGACCCGAAGGCGCCGGATACGTTTACTCCTGCCGAGCTCCAGCAGGTGCTCAACCACATTGCCGGTGACCGATACGCGATCGCATGGCAGCTGGCGCTCACCGGGCTGCGCCGCGGCGAGGTCGCCGGGTTGCGCTGGAGCGACATCGATCTCGACAATCGGACGCTGCAGATCTCGTCGACACGACTACGTTTCGGCACACACCTCATCGAAGACACTCCCAAATCACGGGCTGGGCGCCGGACGCTGCCTATGCCCGATCATCTGGCGGCGACGCTACGGTCCGCGCGGGCAATTCAAGCGGCCGATCGCCTGGCACTCGGCGGGGAGTATCAGCCGAGCGGCTTTGTCGTCGTCAACGAATGGGGCCAGGCGTTGAGCCCGCACGCACTCACGTCGAGATGGGCCCGGATGCTCAAGGCCGCCGGAGTCCGCCACATCCGTTTCCACGACGCGCGTCACACCTGCGGCACGCTGATGCATCTGGAAGACGTGCCAATTGCGCTTATCTCGGCGTGGCTGGGCCACGCTTCGAAGGCGTTCACGATGACGACTTACGTACACGCTCAACCCAAAGCATTGGCCACGGCCGCCAAAAGCTTCTCCAATGTCGTCGGAAACAAGGACTAGATACCTATGACCTTCCGGCGGTCGGGCGTCCACGAGGTGCGCAGTATGCGCCGTTCATAACCTCTCCCGACTAAGCGGACGCATCTTTTGCGCCGTTGGCGCCGATCACGGTGTCAGTTCCGGGCTTTCTGACATATCGTCGGCTCGTGAATTGCCGCCCGTCTCTTCGCATGTACAAGCATCGAGGCCGTTCTCGATGAGCACCGCGCACGACGACAGTGCCCGTCGCTCAGCCGAGATAAACCTAATTGTCGAATCACACGGCGGCCCAGTCCTTTACGGAAGGTCCGCTGGGGGCTACGAGAACGGCTTCCTCATCCTCGAGGCCTGTCGCTGCTACCGGCTAGGCAGTGACCTCGCGTGCATTCTGTGTGCGCACGCCTGCTGCGAACGAGAGCTGGCCGGAATTCTGAAATGGCAACTGCCTGCCACACCAAATGCCGAGCGCTGGGGCTTAGGACGCCTCATTCGCGTTGGGAGAGAAAGAGACTGGTTCAGTGCCGATCTTGCGTCCGAACTCGATCAACTCAATGAGAACCGCCGTACTTTGTATCACTTGCAGGATTTCTTCGCGCCTACCGGGCTCTGGGAACGGGCAAGAAGTAACGCAGACAATCCAGTGACCAAAGACGATGTCGCTATGGCAGTTCCTGGCACTCTCCGAGAAGATGCCCTTCGCGGACTCGATTGCGCTTTTGAAGTCCGGACCATCGAGGTTGAGCGTCAGTGGACGGCGCCGCCCATTAGCGACTGACGTAGACCGTTCAGGCCAGACGCGACGGCGCAGCAACAATCAAATCTGTGCGACCCTGACCCTGCGGACTCTAGGCGGCACCGGACCAGTCGGGACTGTCGAACGCAAACGAATCGCATCGGCCGACCAAACGCAGAAGCAACCTTAGGTGTGGGTGCGTTTCAGCGGCATTGGCACGCACCACTGTCAGATCGTAGGCATTGCCGTTGATCACTGAGTGGACATAGTCGAGGAGCGGGTCGGGAACGAACCCGAGGTGGATCCCGCGATCGACAATCTTGATGGCCGACGAGTTGACGGGGTTCGTCGGATCAGGTTCCAAGCCGAGTCGGTGACCGGCTGGAAGTCCGGTAATCCAGTCGCTAGCTTGGGGTCCACGGTGTCTGACACCGTGAGCAAGGAAGTGAGCCGACGTTTCGCCTGTGACTCGATCGAATCGAGGTAGCGAGATAAGTTCGACCGGGTCACCTTCGCGATGGCCACCAGACGCAGTCAAGATCTCCCACGCGTCAGCATCCGCATCGAGATCTAAGGCCTCGAGGTACTGAGGTCGGTCCGGCCGCTTGGCGCTCATCACTCTATCGGCGAAGGACGGAAACAGCCTGTCAGAGCGGTATACGCGACTGACGTCTCGAAATCCAACGATCGGCACGAAAGCAGGATCAGCCGCCACCTGAGCCAGGTACGTGAACTGATAGGTCAGATGCTCAGCGCCTCCGGTCAACTGATCGAGGTAACCAATCGCCCGATACACCCCATCGTCGACACCGCGACGCGTGACAATCAGTCTCGACCGGTGCAGATCTGAGTCGGCATCTGTCGACTCGATTGAGAGTTCAACGGACTGCATCACGGATTCGCTTTCGATTAGTGGCTAGCGCTGTCCTCACGAAACTACGGGTCGGGTCTGACAAACTCGGTGTTGCTGCAACAACATCGAAGCATAGATCCAGGTCAACATCGGTTATTTGAGCTGCCCAGTGTCGCCGCGCCTCGCCTCTGCATACCGATAACGCCTCCACAGCGACCTCGACCAAATTGATCGCTTCACCGCCGTTGAACCGCTTAGTTCGGCCGTGTTCACACCACTGATCAATCGTTTCGTGTTCAACCCGCTGGGCACGAACCCTATCCTCATCACCGCTGGCGAGTGCCGACCCGTGATCAAAGCTTGGACCGAGGCAAACGTCACCCGTCCTGGGGTCCTGCAACACCCCCCAATTGTGCGCGTGTCGGTCTGTGTTGGCGATCCACGCATCCAACAGGAGATACCCGGCAAACACGTCGAATGCAGGCCAATCTGCGTAGCGAGTGCCGACCGGCCCTCGCAGCCCTTCTAAAGCTTCATAAATGGTGGCAATGGTGTGACCGCGGCAAGTCTGGGCGTCGAACTGATCGTCGCGCTCGGCGAGCAATGCGGCTCCCGGGGTCCAAGCCCAGTCGCGAGGCCTCATATCCCGGCTCATCGAACCGTAGACCCGCTCGCCGGTCCGCAATTGCACAACCGTCGCCAACTCGGTCTCAGCGGCAGGCACGGCGACCAGTTTGGCGACCTCGAACGAGATCTTCTCTGCCCAGTCCTCTCCGCGAATGAGCACATCGGGCTCATCGCCGCGACGTTGACGCTCCTTCGAAAGCGTGAGCGTCTTGATTCGGCGCGGCTTGAACAGCCAGTGCCCAGCGTGCCGCGAAGATTCCGGGGCCATAAACCATCGCTTCGCCTCGTCGCCTCCTGGTTCGCTCTCTCCGCGAGTCCAGTCAGCGAGGTTGACGACGTCATAGCTGTCCACCACATTGCGAACTCTAAGTGGGTGCGCCGCCAAACATGGGCAGGTGCCGCCGCACGCACCGCATACCCCACACCACGCCCCGCAGAGTTATCCGCGTGCTGTGACAATCCGTGACAAGTTTTATTCAAGAAGCACGTCAGGCCCCCTCGAAAGGGGGCCTGACCAGTGTGGCAGGTACAGGATTCGAACCTGTGTAGGCTTTCGCCGACGGATTTACAGTCCGCTCCCATTGGCCGCTCGGGCAACCTGCCGGGTTTGTCGCCACCGGGGTACCCGGGTTTGGCGCGAGTAGCAGAGTACAACGAAGATGTACCGAACACGAAAACGGCCCCCAGCCCGGGGCGCACTCACGGAGGGGCAATCCAATGGCGGATTCATCGTTCGACATCGTCAGCAAGGTCGACCGGCAGGAAGTCGACAACGCACTGAATCAGGCCGCCAAGGAGCTGTCCACCCGCTTCGACTTCCGCGGCACCGACACCACCATCGCCTGGAAGGGCGACGAGGCCATCGAACTCGTGTCCTCGACCGAGGAGCGCGTCAAGGCCGCCGTCGACGTCTTCAAGGAGAAGCTGGTCCGCCGCGACATCTCGATGAAGGCGTTCGACGCCGAAGACCCTCAGCCGAGCGGCAAGACCTACAAGGTGTCCGGCACCCTGCAGCAGGGCATCACCAGTGAGCAGGCCAAGAAGATCACCAAGCTGATCCGCGATGAGGGTCCCAAGGCCGTCAAGACGCAGATCCAGGGCGAGGAGATCCGGGTGTCCAGCAAGAGCCGCGACGATCTGCAGACCGTCCAGGCACTGCTGCGCGGCGCCGATCTCGACGTCGCGCTGCAGTTCGTCAACTACCGCTGAATCGGCTGACGCGGGGCGCAGCAAATCGCCGCGAGCGCGGTGCCTCGGCGCATAACCTGATCGCCATGGCACCTGCGCAGCGCGAACCGAACGTCGTCGTCCTCGGTGGAGGATCCTGGGGCACCACGGTGGCGTCCATCTGCGCGCGCCGCGGGCCGACGCTGCAGTGGGTGCGCTCCGAGGAGACGGCCAACGACATCAACGAAAAGCACCGCAACTGCCGGTATCTCGGCGAAGAGGTGGTGCTGACCGAGTCGTTGCGGGCCACCACCGATTTCTCCGAAGCCGCCGCCTGCGCCGACGTCATCGTGATGGGCGTGCCCTCGCACGGCTTCCGCGGCGTCCTGCAGGAGTTGGCCAAGGAACTGCGGCCGTGGGTGCCGGTGGTGTCTTTGGTCAAGGGATTGGAGCAAAGCACCAATCTGCGGATGAGCGAGATCGTCGACGAGGTGCTGCCGGGCCATCCGGCCGGCATCCTGGCCGGCCCGAACATCGCCCGCGAGGTGGCCGAGGGGTATGCCGCCGCGGCGGTGCTGGCCATGCCCGACCAGCACTTGGCTGCCAATCTGGCAACGTTGTTCCGCACCAAGCGTTTTCGCACTTACACCACTGACGATGTGGTGGGCGTCGAAATGGCCGGCGCGCTGAAGAATGTGTACGCCATCGCGGTCGGCATGGGGTATTCACTGGGTATCGGTGAGAACACCCGCGCCCTGGTGATGGCCCGCGCGGTGGCCGAGATGTCCCGCCTCGGCGAGGCCATGGGCGGCAAGCGCGACACCTTCGCCGGCCTGGCCGGCATGGGCGATCTGATCGTCACCTGTACCAGCCAGCGCAGCCGCAACCGGCACGTCGGCGAGCAACTCGGCCAGGGCAAGACCATCAGCGAGATCATCGAGTCGATGAATCAGGTGGCCGAGGGCGTCAAGGCCGCCAGCGTCATCATGGAATTCGCCGAGAAGCACGGCCTGAACATGCCGATCGCCCGCGAGGTCGACCGCGTCGTCAACCACGGCGCCACCGTGGAGAACGCCTACGCCGGCCTGGCCGCGGAGAAGCCCGGCCACGAGGTACACGGCTCGGGGTTCTAAAGGCCGTCGGCACAACCCAGTGGGGCTACACCAACCCAGTTGGGCTAGTTGGCGAACGGGTTGCGGCCCTGACCGGTATTGAGCAGCAGTGGATTGTTCGCATCCAGCGCGTAACTGCCCGCGGGGTTCAGGACAAACCCGGCTCCGTCAAAAGAGTTGCTGCACATCGTGATTCTGCCGTCGGTCCCGCAGGTCACGTTTTGGAAGCTGATGCGCGATCCGGGCAGCAACCGGTTGGGCAGCCCGTCGAAGTTGAACAGCGGCCGGCTGTCGCTCATGAACGTGGGCGGCCCCTGCTGCGAGCCGGTGACCGCGTTGGCCCCGTCCGGCGCGGCGGGCAACGGCCCGCTGCATCCGTATTTACCCGTCTTGCGGCTGATCGCGCACACGATGTCGCCCGGCACCGCGAAGGCGTAGTACTCGCCGTCCTGCATCGCGAAGGCCGACGGCTTCACCGGCGCCAGCGCATTGAGGTTCAGCGGCGGCGGGGGTGGGGGCGGCGGCGGGTCGCCACTGGGATCGGCACCGGCCACCGCCGGGACCGCACCCGCGAGGAGTCCGGCCGCAATCATTCCGGTCAACATTCTGCGCAGCACAGCGTCACCCTAGATCGTCTTTTCCGGCCACGCAGCCAGATCGCCGCGCGACACCTCAGGCCAACGGCAGGCGCACGGTGAAAACCGTTCCCGCCGTGTCAGATTCAACCGTCACCGTGCCGTCGTGGGCTTCCACGATGGACGCGACGATGGCCAATCCGAGTCCGGTACTGCCCAACTCGCGCGAGCGTGACTTGTCCGCCCGGACAAACCGCCCGAACAGGTTCGGCAGCAGCTCGGCCTCGATACCCGGCCCGTCGTCGACGACCTTCAACTCGGCGCAGTTGCCGATCACCGCCAAGGTGGTGGTCACCGTCACCCCGGCCGGGGTGTGTATCCGGGCGTTGGCCAACAGGTTGCCCACCACCTGATGCAGCCGGGCGGGATCGCCGCGGACCCAGACTGCGGCATCGGGAAGCTCGGTGCGCCATCGATGGTCCGGCGCGGCAACCGCGGTGTCGTTGACGACGTTGACCACCAGATCGCTCAGGTCGACGTCTGCACTCTCCAGGTCCTGCCGTTCACCAAGACGCGACAACAACAACAGGTCCTCGACCAGACCTGTCATCCGCTCGGCCTCCGCCTCGATCCGGGCCAACGCGTACTCAGTGGTCGGCGGCAACGTGGCACTGTCCTGCCGGGTCAACTCGGCATAGCCCCGGATCGCCGCCAACGGAGTGCGTAGCTCGTGGCTGGCGTCGGTGAGGAACTGGCGCATCCGACGATCGGAGTCGGCCAGCTCGGCCAGCGCGCTGTCCACGTTGTCCAACAGCCGATTCAGCGTCTCGCCCACGATCCCGATCTCGCTGGCCGGGTCGGTGTCCTCCTCGGGGACCCGTTCGGTGATCCGGTGGTCGCCGGTGTGGATCTGCCTCGCGGCCACCTTCGCGGCCATCGACGCCATCCGGCGCAGCGGCCGCAGCGCGTAAGTCACCACCAGCACCGTCCCAACTGCCGTAAGAACCA
Organism: Mycobacterium sp. MAA66; assembly: GCF_041261665.1. Classification (NCBI taxonomy): domain Bacteria; kingdom Bacillati; phylum Actinomycetota; class Actinomycetes; order Mycobacteriales; family Mycobacteriaceae; genus Mycobacterium; species Mycobacterium sp. MAA66. The sequence continues at coordinate 531,521 of NZ_JBGCCC010000002.1, forward strand.
ACGCAAAAATTGTGATGACCCCGACCGCCACCGTCTTGCGCGCGACCACCCCGTTCGCGCTGGCCAACGACACGCCTGAGACGAGCACATCGCCACCACCGACGTCCTCTCCGGCCAACCGATACCAGCCCAGTTCCGGCAGATCGACGGTCCGCGGCGCCACCGACTGCCACGACTGGGCATTGATCGCCGACACCACGGACTGCGAGGCCGCGGTCGGCTCGCCGTCCGGGAACACTGCGGACTGCACGACGGCACCGTTGTGCACCACCGCGATCAGGTTGCCCGGCGCCTGCCCGACGAACACCGTCAGCCCGCCGGCCACCGCATCGATCGGCTGCGCCGGATCGCCGCGCTTGACCCGCAACCTGTCGTAGGAATGACCCAGGGCATCCAGCGAGCGCGACAATTCACCGTCGCTCATCGCCGACACGTAGGAATGCAGGCTGTAGACCGACAGCACGCCGACGGTCAGCAGCACCACGGTCACGACCGCGGTGACCCCGAGCACCAACTGCCGACGCAGACTGCGCGGCGACCACCGCCGACGGACTCCCGGTCCGCCGCTCACGCTGTGCGGCTCAATCGAAACTCGTTCCGCTAGAAGTTCATTCGACTGGTCGGAGCATATAACCGACACCGCGCACGGTGTTGATCATCGGCTCGCGCCCGGCATCGACCTTCTTGCGCAGATACGAGATGTACAGATCCACGATGCTCGACTTGCCGCCGAACCCGTAATTCCAGACCCGGTCCAGGATCTCGGCCCGGCTGATGGCCCGGCGCGGATTACGCATCAGGTACCGGAGCAGTTCGAACTCGGTCACGGTCAGTGCGATCGGTTCGTCGCCCCGAGTGACCTCCCGGCTGGCGACGTTCATCACCATGTCGCCGACCCGCAGCACTTCGTCGTCCTGCGGCGCCATGTGGCTGGATCGCCGCAGCAGGCCACGCAGCCGCGCGACGAGTTCCTCCAGGCTGAACGGCTTGGTCATGTAGTCATCGGCGCCGGCGGTCAGCCCGGAGACCCGGTCCAGCACAGAATCCCGCGCGGTCAGGAACATCGTCGGGGTATAGCCCTGGCCCTCCCTGACCCGTTGCAACAACTGCAGGCCATCGGTGTCCGGCAGCATGATGTCGAGCACCACGATGTCCGGCTCGATCTCGTTGAACCGGTCGACCGCGTCCCGGCCGTTGTGGGCGACCTCGACGATCCAACCCTCGTAGTGCAAAGCCATCTTGACCAGATTGGTCAGCGCCGGTTCATCGTCGACAAGCAGCACCCGGATCGGTGACCCGTCGGCGCGTTCCATGCGCGGCAACTGGCCGAGCACGGCTTCACGGGGGTGGCGTTCACGCGGTGGTAGCGACATCGTCGTCATGCCTCCATTGTCTAGAGCGCACAGATCACTGTCACCAGGTTCATGTCGACTTCAAATATACGCCTGAATTTCCATGACGCCGGTCACACTGGGATCCATATGTGACGCACGTCGAGAGCCGTTGCTGTGCACCGTTTTTCAATTGTTCGTTGACACCATCGTCACCAGAATCCAATCGATTTCAAAAACGCACAGGTCACTGCGGCCGACGGCATTCACGCGGCACTTCCAAAAATTTGCGTTCGATATGCGTACCGCCGCACACCTTGACGTCCGATTCAGCCGATAAATACTCTCGCCCATAGCAATTGAGCCGCGCTGTTGTCGACGCCCGCCGACAGCTAGGTGACATCTGTTGCCATGCAACATCATTCGAGACTTTCTATATCGCACCGACGGTATCGAACGACAACGAAGTCGCCGGTCTTCACGTCACGCACCACGGCGGGCCCACCACTCTTTTGGTTCGCGCCGCCCCGATCCGAGAACGGAACAGCTCATGCCGCAAACCACGTCGACCGGCGACAGGTTGCGCACATTGATGCGCTACGACCTGCCGGCCTCCCTGGTTGTTTTCCTCGTCGCACTGCCACTCTCACTGGGCATCGCGGTCGCCTCCAACGCGCCGGTGCTGGCCGGCATCATCGCCGCCATCGTCGGCGGCATCGTGGCCGGCGTGCTCGGCGGCTCGCCACTGCAGGTGAGCGGCCCGGCAGCCGGGCTGACCGTGATCGTGGCCGGGCTGGTCGCCGAATTCGGCTGGGCGGCCACCTGCGCCATCACCGTCGGGGCCGGCATCCTCCAGATCCTGTTCGGCCTGAGCCGGGTGGCCCGGGCCGCGCTGGCCATCTCCCCCGTCGTGGTGCACGCGATGCTGGCCGGTATCGGCATCACCATTGCGCTGCAGCAGTTGCACGTACTGCTGGGCGGAACCTCCAACAGCAGCGCGTGGGAGAACATCGAAGAACTGCCCGCGCAGCTGACAAACGTCCACGGCCCCGGTTTCCTGCTGGGCATGCTGGTCATCATCACCTTGGTCGGTTGGCGCTGGGTCCCGGCGCCGATCAACCGGATTCCCGGCCCGCTGGTCGCGATCGCCGGTGTGACGGCGTTATCCGTCGTCCTGTCGTTTGACGTCAAGCGCATCAAACTCGACGGCTCGTTGCTGGACTCGCTGTCGCTGCCGACCCTGCCCACCGACGACTGGGACGGCGTACTCGCCGGCGTGCTGACCGTGGCGCTGATCGCCAGCGTCGAGAGCCTGCTGTCGGCAGTCTCGGTCGATCGCATGCACAACGGACCGCGCACCAACTTCGACCGCGAGCTGATCGGCCAGGGCGCAGGCAACGTCGTCTCCGGCATGATCGGCGGCCTGCCGATCACCGGCGTCATCGTGCGCAGCGCGACGAACGTGAAGGCCGGCGCAAAGACCCGGGCCTCGGCGATCCTGCACGGCGTCTGGATCCTGGTGTTCGCAGTGCCGTTCGCCGGACTGGTCCAGTTGATCCCGACCGCGGCCCTGGCGGGTCTGTTGATCGTCATCGGTTGCCAGCTGGTCAAGCGCGCGCACATCGAAACCGCCCACCGCACCGGTGATATCGCCGTCTACGTGGTCACCATCGCGGGCGTGGTGTTCCTGAACCTGCTGGAGGGTGTGCTGATCGGGCTGGGGCTGGCAATAGCCCTGACGGTATGGCGCGTCGTGAAGGCCAAGATCGTCACCGAGCACGTCGCGGGCAACAGCTGGCGCATCGTGATCGAAGGTTCCGTCAGCTTCCTGTCGCTGCCGCGGCTGACCTCGGCGCTCGCGTCGGTTCCGACCGGTTCGGATGTGACCATCGAACTGTCGGTCGACTTCATCGACCACGCCGCGCACGAGACCATCGACGACTGGAAGCGCCAGCATGAGGCCGGTGGTGGCTCGGTGGAGATCCACGAGCACGGCACCGCCGATCTGCACAGCGCGTCGGCCGGCCCGCCTGCGCGCACGTTCAACCCGTTCGACAAACGGTCCGGCGTGTTCCCGTGGAAGTCTCAGGCCCAATCGACCTCGGTGATGGAGGGCCTGCAGACCTACCATCGCCGCACCGCCGCGGTGCTGCGGCCGCACATGGAGGATCTGGCCCACCGGCAACGGCCGGAGACGTTGTTCCTCACCTGCGCCGACTCCCGCGTCGTACCCAACATCATCACCAGCAGCGGTCCCGGTGACCTGTTCACGGTCCGCAACGTCGGCAACCTGATCCCTGGCGAGCGGGCCGATGCGTCGGTTGAAGCGGCTATCGCATTTGCCGTTGACGTGCTTCATGTTTCGTCGATCGTGGTGTGCGGCCACTCCAGCTGCGGCGCCATGACCGCGGTACTGGGCGGCAATGAGACGACCGACGAACACCTGCACCGGTGGTTGGAGCACGGCGGCACCTCGCTGACTGCCTTCGATCAGGGGCAGCATCCGGTGGCCGAGGCCGCCGCACGGGAGGGCTTCGGTGTCGTCGACCAGTTGTCGATGGTGAATGTCGCGGTCCAGGTGCAGACGCTGGCCGACCATCCAGTGGTGCGGGACAAGCACCGGGCCGGCGAGATCACGGTGATCGGGCTGTTCTACGACATCGGCACCGCCGCGGCACTGCGGGTGACGGAGACGGGCATCGATCGATTGCTCGAAGTCACCGAGACCAGTTAGCCCCCTCGGGCGGACATCGCCGGATGTCCGCCAGCAGCGGCCCGGGAGTGCAGCAGAGCACCCCCGGGCCGTTTGCCGACTGACGGGCACGAACCGCAGCCTCAGCGCGAGCCGTCGCAGCAGCAGCCGCGGTCATCGACCGGGTCGGGCCGCCAATCGAATGGAAAATGCTTACTGGACGCCCCGGTGTACTCATGTGAGAAGTCGAAGCCCCGCGCGTAGTCCTTCTTGACCACACCCCATGTCGCGACCTGCCCGGGTCCCACCTCGGCTCCCGGTGCGTTGGCCGTGGTGACCCGACGGTTCGGATCGGCGGTCGGACCGGTGAGGGCCTCTACCCGGACGTCGACCATCCCGGGAATCTGCGCGCGCCAATAGGCCAGATCATCGGCGGCTTCGAAGGTGATCGGCGCGTACTCGATGCCCCGCAGTTCGCTGATCAAGCTGCCGAACTCGCCAGGCCAGCCGCCCTCGTCACCCCGAAAGATCCGCTCCAGTGCCAGACGCTGCTCACCGTCGGCCCGCTCGTCGATGTAGAACATCAACTTCATCGTGGCCGCGGGATCGCCCACCCACATGTTGCCCGCGAACTCACCGAGGGCGATAACCGCAAGATCACTCAAATCCGTTGCGCCGTAATGTCCGTCACGGACCTTCCAGGCCAGCGTGAACAGGCAGTCGCCGTGCGTGGGCTCTTGGGCAAAGCTGCAGGGACAGGGCAGCTTGCAACTGCACACATCGAACCACTCGCCCCGCAGATGCCAATCCGTGGTCATCATCGTCATCGCCAACTCCTTTCGATTTAATACCCCCAGGGGGTATCCAACGACGATGAAGTTACGGCAGACGGTCAGGCACGTCAAGTACCCCCTAGGGGTATATGCCGAGGGGGTGCCCGGCCAGCTGTCTGCACGCCGAAATCGACGAAATGAGCCCTGCCACTCATGGATTCCGGCCCAGACGTACGTTTCGGCGGGGCTGGCGCACGCGGGTTAGCGGCCGGCCATCCGCTCCAGCCGGGCGATCCGATCCTCGATCGGGGGGTGCGTCGAGAACAGCTTGCCGATCTTCTCGCCCGCCCGGAACGGGTTGGCGATCATCAGGTGGGCCTGGTCGGCCAGCTGCGGCTCGGGCGGCAGCGGTGCCTGCTGAACGCCGGCGCTGATCTTGCGCAACGCACTGGCCAACGCCAGCGGATCGCCCGTCAGCTCGGCGCCGGACTGATCGGCCTGGTACTCCCGCGACCGCGACACGGCGAGCCGGATGACCGTCGCAGCCAACGGGCCCAACAGCGAGATCAAAAGCAGCGCAAACGGATTGGGGCGGTCGTCACGGTCACCGCCGAACATCCCGATGAAGTACGCGACGTTGACCAACGCGGTGATCACCGACGCCATGGCACCCGCGACGCAGGAGATGAGGATGTCGCGGTTGTACACGTGCGAGAGCTCATGGCCCAGCACCGCGCGCAGTTCCCGCTCGTTGAGGATGTCCAGGATGCCGGTGGTGCAGCACACCGCGGCGTTGCGCGGGTTGCGGCCGGTGGCGAACGCATTGGGAGCGGCGGTGTCGCTGATGTACAGCCGGGGCATGGGCTGGCGCGCAGTGGTGGCCAGCTCCCGCACGATCCGGTAGATCATCGGCGCCTGCATCTCGCTGACCGGCTGGGCATGCATGGCCCGCAACGCCATCTTGTCGCTGTTGAAGTAGACGTAGGCGTTCATGCCCAGGGCGAACAACACCGCCAGGAACATGATGTTCTTGCCGAACAGCGACCCGACGAACACGATCAGCGCAGAGAAGCCGACCAGCAGTGCGAACGTCTTGGCGGTGTTGGCGTGCGGATGCCAGGTCATCTTCCTCCTACTATCCCCGTCGCTTCGCTCGCCCCGACCCATCTGCCCCGTCGCTTCGCTCGCCCGAGCAGAACTCACTCACCGCTGATCCAACGGACGGGGACTCCCCCGGGTTCCGGGGGTCAGCCGTGCCGGTTCGCGGTGTAGTCGACCAGATTGACCAGCGCCTGCCGTCCCGGCAGATCCGGCAGGATCGCCAGCTCGGCGCGCGCCTCCTCGGCGTACCGCTGCACGGTGCGTTTGGACTCCACCAGACCTGAGGACGCCCGCAGCAGGGCGATCGCCTCGGCGACGTCGGCGTCGTTCTCGACCGGCCCGGCCAGCAGCTCGCGCAGCCGGTCGGCCTCCGGTCCGCTGTCGCGCAGCGCGTACAGCACCGGCAGGGTGTGCACACCCTCGCGCAGGTCGGTGCCGGGCAGCTTGCCCGACTCGTCGGGGTCACTGTCGATGTCGATGATGTCGTCGGAGATCTGGAATGCGGTGCCGACGATGCCGCCGAGCCGGCTCAGCCGCTCGATCTGTTCGTCGTCGGCGCCTGAGAACGTGGCACCGAAGCGGCCAGACGCGGCGATCAGGCAAGCCGTCTTCTCGTACACCACCTTCAGGTAGTGCTCGACCGGGTCGATGCCGTCGGCCGCACCACGGGTCTCCCGCATCTGCCCGGTGACCAGCTGGGCGAAAGTGTCGGCGATCACCCGCACCGCGTCGGGCCCCAGCCGGGATACCAGCCGCGAGGCGGTCGCGAACAGGTAGTCGCCCGCCAGGATCGCGATGTTGTTGCCCCAGCGTGCGTTGGCACTGTCCGCACCGCGACGCACCTGCGCCTCGTCCATCACGTCGTCGTGGTACAGCGTCGCCAGGTGGACCAGCTCGATCACCGCACCGGCGATGGCGACGTCGGGATGGTCGGGTTGCGGCCCCAGCGACGCCGACAGCACGGTGAACAGCGGCCGGAACCGCTTGCCGCCCGCCTGGAACAGATGCTGAACAGCCTCGGCCATCAGCTCGTCGGCCTTGCCCAACTCGGTGGCCATCAAGTCCTCGATGCGCGCCACCGAGTCCCGCACGTTGGCGGCGAAGGCGGCGTCACCGAAGTCCACGCCCGCGACCACTGTCGCTGGTGTCTTCATTGCTCCAACATACTGTGAGGCGTGTTCACGCGAGCAGATGTGGTCGTCGTCGGGGCCGGACCGGCCGGCTCCGCGGCCGCGGCCTGGGCGGCCCGCAGCGGTCGCGAAGTGGTCGTGGTCGACGCGGCGCAGTTTCCGCGGGACAAAGCCTGCGGCGACGGGCTGACCCCACGCGCCATCGCCGAACTGCAGCGCCTGGGCCTGGGCCCCTGGCTTGCGGGCCGGATCAGTCACCACGGACTGCGGATGTCGGGCTTCGGCGCCGACGTCGAGGTGCCCTGGCCGGGGCCGTCGTTCCCGTCGATCAGCAGCGCGGTGCCACGCACCGAGCTCGACGACCGGATCCGGATGGTCGCGGCCGACGCCGGAGCCAAGATGTTGCTGGGCGCCAAAGCAGTTGATGTGCAACATGATTCCCGTGGTCGCGTGCAGACCCTGGTGCTCGACGACGGCCGCGAGATCGGGGTGGGCACCCTGATCGTCGCCGACGGTGCCCGCTCCACGCTGGGCCGCATGCTGGGGCGGGTCTGGCATCAGGAGACGGTGTACGGCGTCGCGATACGCGCCTACATCCAGACCCCTCGCCATGCCGAGCCGTGGATCACGTCGCATCTGGAACTGCGTTCGCCTCAGGGTGAGGTGCTGCCGGGGTACGGCTGGATCTTCCCGCTGGGCAACGGCGAGGTGAACATCGGAGTGGGCGCGCTGGCGACCGAGAAGCGACCGGCCGACACCGCATTGCGGCCGCTGTTGTCGCATTACACCGACCTGCGCCGGGAGGAGTGGGGTTTCGCCGGGCAGCCGCGGTTGGCGAAATCGGCGCTGTTGCCGATGGGTGGCGCGGTCTCCGGGGTGGCCGGGCCGAACTGGATGTTGGTGGGCGACGCGGCGGCGTGTGTGAATCCGCTCAACGGCGAGGGCATCGACTACGGGCTGGAGACCGGGCGGCTGGCTGCCGAGCTGCTGGGCGCGAGCGACCTGAGCGCCGCCTGGCCCGCGGTGCTGCAGCAGCACTACGCGGCCGGCTTCTCGGTGGCGCGGCGGCTGGCGATCCTGCTGACCTTGCCGCGGTTCCTGCCGATGACCGGGCCCGTGGCGCTGCGTTCGGACTTCCTGATGAAGGTGGCCGTACGCGCCATGGGCAACCTGGTGACCGACGAGGACACCGACTGGACCGCGAGGCTGTGGCGCCGCGCCGGTGCGGGCTCGCGGCGGTTGGATCAGCGCAAACCGTTCAGCTGACAGAACGGGCGAACCCGACGATGTCCCGGATGGTGGCGGCGAACACGTCGGGCATGGCACCGGCCAGCAGCACGTCCCCGGCATGGCAGGTACCGGCAACGATCCGGCCGACCACGCTGACGCCCGCCCCGGCCAGCTTGCGGTAGTAGATCAGGCCCTCATCGCGCAACGGGTCGAGTTCATTGACCGAAATGACATGCGGCGGAAGGCCTTCCAATTCCGCATCAGTAGCCACCGCAGCCCAGCAGGTCCCGTCGTACGCGTGCAGACCGTCCGGGTCGTACAAAGAGCCCAGTAGTGCCAGTTGCTGGCGGCTGATGAAGTATTCGTCGTTCTCCCGCAGCGACGGCAGCTCGTCGGTGTCCTCCAGCCACCGATTCGAGATGTACGGACACTGGGCGTAGCAGCCGGCGATCTGGTCGATCCAGCCTTCCCGCTTGGCTTTCAGCGCGACAGTCAGCGTCAGGTTTCCGCCTCCGGACTCCCCCACCACGATCAGATGGCTGATGCCGAGTTCGGCGCGGTGCGCCGCGGTCCACTGGACGCCCGACGCGCAGTCGTTCAGGCCGGCCGGAAACGGGTAGGGTCCCAGCGCGCCACCGGAGTTTCGGAACTCCACCCCGACGACGACCAGCCCTGCCGCGGCAAGGTTTTCGCGCAGCCGCACGTACTGGATATCGGCCGCGCTGCAGATGGCCATGCCGCCGCCGTGCAGGTGCACCACGGCGGGCAGCGGTCCGTCGTGGGTGGTGGGACGGCTGATGTGAAGGGTGATCTCGTTGCCGTCGACCCCGATGATCGTGGTTGTCGACGAGGTCACTCCGGCCGGGACGGGTGCCTGCTGCCCGAACATCTTGAGGATGGCACCGGTCCCCAGTTCGGCGAACGTGGCGAACTCCAGGCGCTGAGCCAGCGGAGCGTCGATGGTCAGCGGCGGCGCGGGTAGTCGGCCGTCCAGACCGACGGCCGCGAGTGCCTTGGCCATTCGGGGGTCGGCACGCCGGTCGGTGCCGAGGGTGCAGTCAGGGTCGGCCAGGCGTCCGTAAGGCATGACCTATTTGACCCCGAACGGGAAGTTGATCGCGAAGTTTCAGCCGAAATCGATGAACAACTTCGCGTTGGACGCAAGGATTACCGGTACTCGCAGAGGTAGGCGGTCTCTACCTCGACGCGCACGCCGAACTTGCTGTCGGCGGGCACGGTGAATTGCGTTCCGGCCGCAAAGGTTTCCCACTCGTCGCTCTCGGGCAGTTTGACGGTCAGGGCACCGGAGACCACCGTCATGATCTCGAGGCTCGAGGTGCCGAACTCGTACTCACCAACCGCCATCACTCCGGCCGTCGCAGGGCCCTGCGGCGTCGTGAAGGCGATCGATGCGACAGCACCATCGAAATACTCATTGACCTTGAACAACACGACTCCTCGAACTCGGGTGAGCGATCAGGATATCTGCGCCACCTACACCACGTATTTGAGCACCCCGAGCATGGCGTTCTCGTCGGCCAGCTCACGCGTGCACTGCTCCAGTGCACTCAGCAGCTCAGCGGTCGGCATATCCGTGCCGATGCACACCAGCTGGGTGCCCACACCCCGGCGCTTCTCGAATCGCAACGAACTGCCGACCAACTGCACCAGATAGCGGTGCCCCGATCCGAAATCGACGAAACCCTTTGCCCGGTAAAGACCTTCGGGCCGATCGCGCAGGAAGTCAAGAAACACCCGAGGGTTCAGCGGGGTGTCGAAGGTGAATTCCAGCGCCTGAAATGCCGCGTGCTCATGATCGTGGTCGTCGTGCAGCAATTCCTCGAGCGACATCTGGGCCGCCGGGGCGCGCGGGGTGGGTGGGTCGATCAGCAGCTCGGGATCGACCCGGGCAAAGTTTGTGGGCAGCAACGGAGTTCGCGGAGCCAGCCGGCTGATCAGGCTACGTAGTCCATCGATGTCGACCGCCTCGTCGACCTTGTTCACCACCACCAGGTCAGCGACCCGGACCGCGTGCTCCAACTCGGCAGGCGGGTTGGCGGCGTCGACCACCAACACCAGACCCACGTAGTGAAATCGCTTGTCGTCAGCGGTGACCAGCGTTCGGGCCAGCGCACTGGGCTCGGCGATACCGCTCGCCTCCACCACGATCAGGTCCAACGCCGGCTTGACGCCGGCCAGCTTGCCCAGCATGTCGGCTGCTTCGGCGTCATCGACCGCACAACAGATACACCCGTTGGACAGCGAGGCCATCGCGTCGACCTGCCCGGCCACCAGCATGGCGTCTATGTTCACCGCGCCAAAATCATTGACCAGAGCGCCGATTCGCGCGCCACGTGTGTTGCGCAGCAGGTGGTTGAGCAGGGTGGTCTTGCCCGCTCCGAGGAAGCCGGCGACGGCCAGTACCGGAACGCTCAAGGTTTGACGGCGGCGTGCAGCGCGACGATCCCACCGGTCAGGTTGCGCCAGCGCACCTGACCCCAGCCGGCATCACCGATGCGGCGGGCCAGATCGTCCTGGTCCGGCCAGGCCCGGATGGACTCGGCCAGATAGACGTAGGCCTCGGGGTTGGACGACACCGCGGTGGCGATCGTCGGCAGCGCCCGCATCAGGTATTCCTTGTAGACCGTGGCGAACAGGCCGTTGGTCGGGGTGGAGAACTCACACACCACCAGGCGGCCGCCAGGCCGGGTCACCCGCGCCATCTCGCGCAGGCCGGCGGTGAAGTCGACGACGTTACGCAACCCGAAGCTGATGGTCACCGCGTCGAACACCCCGTCGTCGAACGGCAGTCGGGTGGCGTCGCCGGCCACCTTCGGCACGTCCCGGGACGCCCCGGCAGCCAGCATGCCGACCGAGAAATCGCAGGCCACGCACCAGGCACCCGAGGCCGCCAGCTCAACCGTCGATACCGCCGTGCCGGCGGCCAGATCCAGCACCTTGTCTCCCGGGCCGATGTCCAGGGCCGCGCGGGTCTGCCGACGCCAGAACCGGTCCTGGCCCAGCGACAGCACGGTGTTGGTGATGTCGTAGCGGCGGGCCACGCCGTCGAACATCGACGCAACCTCGTGCGGATCCTTCTCCAATGACGCGCGACTCACCTGGTCGACGCTACCGGCCGCGGGAAATCACGGCGCGAGCAGACGCATATGTATCCCGACACGCCGGATTTTGGGCACATATGTGTCTGTTCGCGGAAGGGCGGGGTGTCGACCTTGGCCGGCGAGTTCTTGACGAAGTTCGCAGCGGCATCTTCGAACAGCGGCCGTCCCGGTCGGGCGAGGCCGACCGCAACTGCGCCAGCGGCAATGCCGTCACTCCCTCGATGGGGGCCGGGTCGATCGCGACGGCGGCGGCGACGTGACCGCCGGCAAGCAGTTCCTGGGCGATCAGACCACCGAAGGAGTGGCCGACCACAACAGGCTTGGGGTCGCCGGGCCAGCCCGGGGCCGAGACGGCGTAGCCACGTTCGGCGAACAGGTCCATCCAGGGCTGCCAGGCGCCGGCGTGGATCCACCGGCCGTGGATGAAGACGACGGCGTTGGGTTTGGTGGTCATGCCGAATGCTCCTGCTGGTTGTGGGGTTCAGAGGGTGGTGACGTAGCCGCCGTCGATGCGGAGGTCAGAGCCGGTGATGTTGTGGTCCCCGGTGAGGAACATCACCAGGTCGGCGACTTCCTCGGCTGTGGTGAAGCGGCCGCTCGCCGAGCCGGCGACCACGGATCCGAGGACGTCATCGGTGCTGGCGCCGCTGGCGGCGGCGAACTGAGCGGCGATGCCCGCCTCCGAGAGCCACAACGGAGTGGCGACCGGGCCGGGGCTGATGGTGTTGACCCGGATTCCATTGGGCCCGAACTCCTTTGACACGCTCTTGGCGAAGTTGGCCAAGGCCGCCTTGGTGGCGCTGTAGTCGACGATGTTCCATTCCGGCAGCACCGCGTTGACCGAGCCGATCATCACGATCGACCCGCCGCCGCGAGACAGCAGGTGCGGGACGGCTTCTCGGGTCATGCGCACGGCCGACAACAGGTTCAACGCCAGTGCCTCTGTCCAATCCTCGTCGGTGACCGACAGCAGCCCGCCGAAGCGAGGTGTGGCGGTGCCGGCGTTGTTGACCAGGATGTCGATGCCACCGCGTTCGACGGCCGCGGCAACCAGCGCCTTCGAGCCTTGCGCGGTGGACAGGTCGGCGGCGATGAACGTCGCAGAGCCGGCGGCCTCCAGAGCCTGCAGCTGCGGGCTGTTGTGCCGGGCGCCGGCGATGACGTGGGCGCCCGCGGCAGCCAGGGCCTGGCTGGTGGCGAGGCCGATGCCCTTGCTGGCTCCGGTGACGATGGCGATCTTGTTGGTGAGGTTTGTGTTCATGGCTCATACATTCCGCCCGCGGTATGGGCCCGAACATCGGTCAAATGACTCCATCACGGCGGTTAGGTATGCGCGGCTTTGCCGCCCTGGATGCAGTAGAACGATCATGTGCGTGCAGGAATCGGCCTGATCGGCCGCGACGACGAGCTGGCTGAGCTGGAGCGATTCCTGGCCGGGTCTGGACGGGGCGCTGTCGCAGTGTGTGGCGACGCCGGGGTCGGCAAGACTGCGTTGGCCGACGAGTTGCTGAACCATGCCGAACAGCACGGATGGCGGGTGCTGCGGGTGACGGCGGTCGAGGCCGAACAGTCGTTTGCGTTGAGCGGGCTGAACCAGATGGTGTTCGGGCTCCGCGACGAGTTGGCGGCGCTCGCGAGCCCCGACCGCGACGTGCTGGCACCGGTGCTGGGTGCCGACTCGACACAGTCGCCGTCGCCGATGGCGCTGACGATGGCCCTGCTGGCGCTGCTCACCGTGGCCGGACGGGAACGACCGGTGCTGCTTGTGGTCGAGGATGCGCACTGGCTCGACGAGCTCAGTGCCACCGTTCTCGGTGCCGCCGGCCGTCGCGTCTCGGATCCCCGGTTGCGGATCGTGGCCACATTGCGGTCGCAGCCCGGAGCCGAGGCGATCGTGGCGGGTTGGGCCGAGATCCGGCTGCATCCGCTGTCAGGTGCCGACGCCGAGCGCATCGTCGACCGAATGTCGTTGTCAATCAACACCGCAACGCGGCGGGCGATTCTCGAGCTGGCCGAGGGCAACCCGCTGGCCTTGGAGGAATTGCCCCGGTACGCCGGGCGCATCGACCCGTCCGCGGCGTCGATGCCGCTGACAGACCGTCTCGTCGCGGTGTTCGGTAGCCGGCTGCGCCAGTTGGACGCCCGGGTGCGCTCCGAGTTGCTGCGCGCCGCGCTCGACGGTGCCCGCACCAACACGTCTGCTGATTCGGGGTCCCGTTACGTCATGGTCGACGTCGACGCCGCGCTCGGCCAAGACCTGCTGGTGGTCGGCCCGTCCGGAGATGTGGTGTTCCGTCATCCCCTGGTGCGGGCCGCCGTCATTCATCAGGCCGGGGCGGCCGAGCGACGTGCGGCGCATGCCCACCTCGCCGGGCTGTACGACGACGTCTTGGTGCGGCGGGCCAATCATCTCAGTGCGGCGGCCACCGGACCCGACCAGTCGGTGGCCGACCTGCTGGCGCAGGCGGCGCGGCAGTCCATTCGCCGCGGCGGCGCGGCGGTCGCGGTGGACTGGCTGCGCCGGGCAGCCGAATTGTCGACCGATCCGTCGCGCCGCGAGGCGCTGCGGGCCGACGCCGCATTCGTCGCGTCCCAGGCGGGCCTTTTCGAGGATGCGCAGCGGCTGACCGAGGTCGACGCGGAATCGGCGGCCACGGTTCTCACCAACGCTTACCTGGCGCTCTATCGCGACGGTGAGGTGGCCGACAGTCACCGCCGCGTCCTGGCTGTCCTGGCTGGGGCGGAGGCCCTCGACGACGAGATGGTCGCGCGACTGGTCAAGGCACTGTTGGCCATCACGTTGTACTCCGGCGAGGAGCACCTGTGGAGGCAGACCGACGAGGCCGTCGATCGCCTGGCCGATCGGTTGGACACCGACGCCCTGCTCTATCGCGACGCGTGGGGTGACGTGGTGCGCCGCGGGCAGACCGTGCGCACCCGGCTGGCGCAGCGTCGTGATGAGCTGACGACGGCCGAACCGTGGGATGTGATGCGCCTCGGGGTCACCGCGTATTACGTCGACGGGCTGGCTGATCTTCGGGCCACCCTGACGCGGCTCTATCAGCGCGAGCGCGATCGCGGCGCCGTCACCAACGCGATGACGATGCTGCACCTGCTGCTGCTCGATCAGATCCGGTCCGGCGCGTGGGGCGAAGCAGCGGAATCTGTTCGAATTGGGCTGTCGCTCACTGCCTCTCATCACAACGATCTGTTTCGGTACCAGTTCGTCGCCTACGACGGACTGCGCGCGGCGTGCGCCGGGGACGTCGACACCGCACGGCGCTGCGCCTCGGAGGTGACGGCGTGGGCAGGACCGCGGCGGCTGGGACTCGTGTTGGAATTCGCCGACCGCATCGCGGTGCTCAGCGCTTTCGCCGAAGGCGATTACGAGGGGGCTTACGCCACGGCACTGCGCACCGGCACCTTCAGGCCGTACTCGCACCAGTCGACCGACAGCCTGCTCGATCTTGTGGAGGCCGCGGTCCACACCGGCCACCGGGACGCCGCGGCGGGCCACCTCGCCGAGGCGGCGCGGCTGCGCCTGGCCGACATCTCACCGCGGCTGGATGCGCTGGTCGCCGCATGCCAAGCGATCCTTGCACCTGACGCGGATGCCGGCGCACTGTTCGAGTCCGCCCTCTCGCGCGAGTGTCTGACGGGCTTTCCGTTCGAGCACAACAGGATTCGACTCGCGTACGGTATGTGGCTACGCCGGCAACGACAGACCACCGAGGCACGCGAGGCCTTGACCCTGGCCGCCGACGGTTTCGGGGCGCTGGGCGCGCAGCCGTGGGAAGCGCGGGCGCGCAACGAACTTCGGGCCGCCGGCGCAGCCGTCAAACGCGCTGCCGAACCCGACGTCGCGCTCAGCGCACAGGAACGCACCATCGCCGAACTTGCCGCAGCCGGACGCACCAACAAGCAGATAGCCGAGCAGCTCTATCTCTCGCCGCGAACCGTCGGCGCCCATCTGTACCGCATCTTCCCCAAACTCGGGGTGTCCACCCGGGCAGGGCTCGGCCAAGCACTCAAGGGACTGGACGGCGAAACCTAGAGCCAGTCCCCGTAACGGGTTGTGGCAATGCGGGCATCGGCACCCGCGGTGATCGCGCTGCCGGGAACCGCGGCGAACAAGCCGGCGGAATCGTCTGTGACAACAGATCGGTTGTCGTTCTTGGCAGCCAGGGTGAGCCGGCCGAGCTCGTCGAGCGGGTAGACCTCGGGACCGGCGATGTCGACGGTCGCGTTCAGCGGAGGCTCAGTGGCGATCTCGACCAGTGAGCTCACCACGTCCGCTGCGGCGATCGGTTGAATTGGTGTGCGGGGCAACCGGATAACGTAGCCGTCGGCGGTCATCGACAGAATGGTGTCGATGAATTCCATGAATTGCGTGGCCCGGACGATCGAGTACGGGACCGGTCCCGACTTGAGGATGTTCTCCTGCAACACCTTTGCCCGGTAGTACGCCACCGCGGGCACCTGGTCGATGCCGACGATCGAGAGCAGCACGAAATGCCCGACCCCGGCCTCGGCACTGGCCTGCAGCAGGTTGTCCATCGACGTCTGGAAGAAGGCGAACGCGGCGTCATCGAAGCTCGGGGCGTCGGTCACGTTGATGACGACGTTCGCGCCCTCGACTGCCTTGTCCACGTTCTCGCCAGAGATGATGTCGACGCCCGTCGACCGCGAGTGCGGTACCGCGTCATGGCCGGCGTCGCCCAGCGCCTGCACCACCTTTGACCCGATGAACCCGGTTCCCCCGATGACTGCGAACTTCATGTGACGGGCCTTCCGTGCGCGGGCGTTCTGCTGATCCGACCCCACGCTATTACGCGGACTGTTCGGCGCGTCAGCTCTGCGGAGGACCGAACTACGCTGCCAGTGCGCGCCGCTCTCCCAGTACCGCTTCGTAGTGACCCAGCAGCTGATTGCAGACCGCGGGCCAGGTCCGGCCCAGCACGCTGCGCCGCGCAGCCAACGAGTACCGGCCGCGCTCGGCGAGCAGGTGATCCACCGCGCCGCGCAGTCGCGACTCGAATTCGGCCACCGGCAACAGGATTCCGGTATGCATCGGGGTCACCAGATCGCGCGGTCCACCGGCGTCGGGGGCGATCACCGGCACTCCCGAGGCCATGGCCTCCTGCACGGCCTGACAGAACGTCTCGTGTTCACCGGTGTGGACGAATACGTCCATGCTGGCGTACGCGGCGGCAAGCTCTGGGCCGTACAGTGCCCCGGTGAAAACCGCCGACGGCAGCAACTTTTCCAGCTTGTCACGGTCGACGCCGTCACCCACGACCACCAATTGCAGGTCTTCGCGGGTGGCCAGCGCGGCCAGCCGCTCGACGTGCTTTTCCGGCGCGAGCCGGCCGACGAAGCCGACCACCGGACGACCCTGCGGCGACCACGCCGCCCGCAGCGACTCGCTGCGGGCCGAGGGGACGAAGCCGGTGATGTCCACCCCGCGGCCCCAGTGATACACCCGCGGAATCCGATGGGCGACAAGGTCTTCCATAGCCGCAGAGGACGGCGCCAGAGTGCGGTCGGCGCGCGAGTGCAGATGCCGGGTCCAAGCCCACGCGGTCTGCGTCATCATGCCCATGCCGTAGCTCTGAGCGAACCCGGCCACGTCGGTCTGGAACACCGCCACCGTCGGCACCCCCAGGAAGCGCGCCGCGTGCAATCCGCCGTAGCCCAGCAACGCCGGAGAGGCCAGGTGCACCACGTCGGGATCGAACCCGCGCAGCACCCGGACCATCCTCGGCCGCGGCACGCCCAGCGGCAGCGAGGTGATCTTCGGGAACATGCGTGAGGGCACGCGGTGTACCCGGACGCCGCCGTGCAGCCGGTCGGCCGGGGCCTCACCCCGCGGGGTGTCCGGTGCGATCACCAGTGCCTCATGCCCAGTGCGGTCCAGGTGTTCGAGCACCCGCAGCACCGAGTTGGTGACGCCATTGACGTTCGGGAGGAAGGACTCTGCCACGATCGCGACGCGCACGAGAAAAGCGTGGCAGCAGGTTCTGACCGCAAGGTTGCCAGCAGGGATACGTCATGCGAAAACTCGCCCGGCGGTATCCTCAACCTGCAACAAAGGGGGGAATGAAATGCGCATGGCGCAGCTATGTGCGCTGCTTGTGGTGTGCCTGATGGGGGTCGGCACCGGCTGCAGCCGCACGGTCGACGGCGCGGCCGGACCCGACCCACACATGCCGGGCACCGCGATCAGCGCGGACGGCTT
Source organism: Mycobacterium sp. MAA66 (assembly GCF_041261665.1). NCBI lineage: Bacteria > Bacillati > Actinomycetota > Actinomycetes > Mycobacteriales > Mycobacteriaceae > Mycobacterium > Mycobacterium sp. MAA66. The sequence continues at coordinate 549,138 of NZ_JBGCCC010000002.1, forward strand.
CGGCATCATCGCGGGCAATCCGGGCGCCGGGATTCAGATCGAGTTGTACACCGAGCCGCAGTGCAGTCACTGCGCACATCTGCAGGGTCAGTACGGCCCACAGCTGAAAACCTTGATCAACCTCGGTGAACTCGCGGTGACCTACCGGCCGGTGACCTTCCTGGACCAGGGACCGAACGGCTACTCGGCGCGGGTGAGCAACGCCCTGTTCCTGGCTGCCGCACACGGCACCTCGGGGCCCGCGTTCCAGACGTTTGTGCAAGACGTCTGGGGCCATCAGCAACCGTTCAGCACCGGACCGACCGACACCGAACTAGCAGTGATGGCCGATGAGAGCCACGTCGACCCCGACGCGGTTTCCCGGATCCGGTCGGGTCAGCCGGGAGTCAACACCGACGACATGTCCAGCGCGAACGAGGGGCGACTGGAGCAGATCCTGCGCGACACCCCGTCCACCCCCGCGGTGTACGACCTGACCCGTAACAAGCTGCTCGATACCAGCCAGAACGACTGGCTGACCAAACTGATGTCGTCGAAAGTCGCTACCTAGTCGGACGTTCGGCGTTGTACCCACGTCAGCACGACCAGCGCGGCGCCGGCGACCAACCAACCCACCACCGCGATCGAGCCCGCGGGGATGATCGCCAGCGCCGCGTTGCGGTTGCGCACGCGCACCAGATCCGGGTCGTTGCGGTCGTATTCGACGTAGATGCGCATCCCGGTTTCCAGCTCCGATGGATACAGCACACCCAATTCGGGACGGTAGGTCACCCGGTCCGGGGTGACGAACTCCACGGTGGACCGCCGCGGTCCGGCCGAAAGCACTTCGGCGGCAGCAGTTCCCATGTTGTGTTCGATCTGCTGATCGTTGCGCCAGGCACCGAGCACCAGCAGCACCGACTGCAGCGTCACCAAGCAGGCCAGGATCACCACGCCGATTCGGGTGCGACGGATGATCCGCTGCGAGCGGGTTTCCTCGACCTCGCCGACCAGGTGCGGAATCATGATTTGCCACAGGGTATTCACCCGACCGACCAGACCGGCCACGATCACGGAGCCGCCTGGACGGTGGCCCGGATGGCCGCGTGCAGCGACCGCAGCGTCGAACGGTCGGCCTTGACCTCCAGCACCCGCATACCCTCGAAAGGCTCCCGGAGCGCAGTGGCCAGGTCGTCGGCCTCCACCTGACGGCATTCGACGTGGTAGGCGCGGCACAGCCCCGCGATGTCGACATCGTGCGGGGTGCCGAAGATCCGCGATGACACATCGGAGAACCGCGGGTCGCCCTGCTCGAGCAGTTCGAAGATGCCGCCGCCGTTGTCGTTGGAGACCACGATGGTCAATGCCTTCGGAGTCGGCTCGGTGGGGCCGACGAGCAACCCTGAGCTGTCGTGCACGAAGGTCAGGTCGCCGATCAGCGCCACGGTGCGGCCGTCATGCGCCAGAGCGGCACCGATCGCGGTGGACACCGTGCCGTCGATACCGGCCACGCCCCGGTTGGAGCGCACCACGATGCCGTGCGAATTCAGTCCGACCAGCGCGGCGTCGCGGACCGGGTTGGAGGCGCCGAGCACCAGCTGATCGCCGGGCCGCAAACCGTCGGCAACCGCTGCCGCCACGTGCAGGCCGGTGGTCAGGTGATGCTGCGCCAGCTGAGTCCGGACCGCACCTTCGGCGCGGGCATTGGCCTCGGCGCAGCGGCTCAGCCAAGCCGGGTCGGGGGTGCCGCTGGTGACGGCACGGGTGCCGGTGGCCTGCGAGTTGCCCGACACGTCGGGCCAGCGGGGGCCGGTGGTCAGGGCATACACCGGCACCTGCGGGTCGGCCAGCAGCGTGGACACTGGCCGGTGCAGGGTGGGCCGGCCCAACATGATCACCTGTTTGGGCTTGACCAGCGGCAACGCCAGCGGATGCAGCGGGTTGTCGGCCGGCGGGGCGGTAGGTTCGGCGACCGTCGGCAGGTGCGCCAGGTTCGGATGGCGGCCGGCGCCGTGGCCCGCGATGACGACGGTGTCGGCGGTCAGGTCGATGTCCAGGGGTTGGTCGAAGGTCACCTGCGGGGTGTAGGTCCACGGCTTGCCGTCGGGACGGCCTTCGGGCGCGTACGGTCCGTCGTCCTGGTCGGGCACCAGCGGCTCGCGCAGCGGGATGTCGAACTGCACCGGACCGGCATTGGCGGTACGAGAACCCTTGGCGGCCACCAGGACTCGGCACGTCGCGGAGCGCCACTGGGCGTTGAGGGCGGCCGGGTCGGCGCCCGCCTCGGCCAGGCCCAGGCTGGTGGTCGCGCGCACCTGGGTGCCGAAGTAGCCCAGTTGTTCCATGGTCTGGTTGGCGCCGGTGCCGAGCAGTTCGTAGGGCCGGTTGGCGCTCAAGACGATCAGCGGAACGCGGGCGTAGTTGGCCTCGATGACGGCCGGCCCCAGGTTGGCCACCGCGGTGCCGGAGGTCATGGCGATGCACACCGGTGATCCGGAGAGCGCCAGGCCGACGGCCAGGTAGCCGGCGGTGCGTTCGTCGATGCGCACGTGCAGTCGTAACCGGCCGGACCGGTCGGCGTCGGCCAGCGCAAACGCCAGCGGCGCGTTACGGGAGCCGGGGCACAGCACCACGTCGCGGACGCCGCCGCGAATGAGTTCGTCGACGACGACCCGCGCCTGAGTCGTCGACGGGTTCATCACTACAGCGTGTCACAGCGCCTAACCTGTCGGCCCCGCCGACGTCGGGTTGGCGGCGAAGAATTCCAGCGCGGCGGCGTTCACCGCTTCGGGCCGTTCGATGAAGCCCAGGTGTCCGGCGTCCTCGATTTCCAGGTAGCGCCCCAGAGGGAAGGCGTCGGCAACTTCGCGGGACAGATGCGGCGGCAGCACCATGTCGTCGGCGAAACCGATCGCCAGCACCGGCGTCGGCACCTGGCCGTAGGCCGGCAGCCGGTTGGTGTCCGGCGCCACGGCCAACTGGGCCCGCAGCCCCGGCGTGGACTTAGTGGGCCACATGGTGAACATCTCGATCCAGTCCTGCACGGCCCGGTCGTCGTTCAGGGTCTTTGGTGAAAAGTTCTCCAGCAGACGATGTTTCGCGTCGACCATCGGCGGCGCCTCGAGGCCGGAGGCCAGCCATTCGCGTTCGGCTTCGCGGAAGAAGCTGCGGGCCCGGTCCTCGCGGCCACGGGTGGCCATCAGCACCGCCGACGACACGAGTTCGGGGTTGGCCACCATCAGTTCCTGGGCGATGAACGAGCCCATCGACACTCCGACCACGCGCACCGGGCCATCAGCCGCCTTCCGGATCAGCGCAGCCGTGTCAGCCACCACCTGCTCGGTGGAGAAGCCGATGGCGTTCTCGGTGGCGCCGATGCCGCGGTTGTCGAAGGTGATGCAGCGGTAACCGGCACGCTGGAACGCCGGCACCTGGTGCAGATGCCAGGTCCGGCCGGCGCCGCCTCGGCCGGCGATGAACAGCACGGGCTCGCCGATTCCACGCTCGTCGTAAGCCAGATTCACCCGGCCGAGATTACTGGACCAAGTCAGCGGCGGGCGCGCACCCGCTTGAGCGCCTGGGTCCACAGCAGTGCCGTGGTGGCCTTGAGCTGCGTGGGTTTGAGCAGCTCACGGGACATCAGCGCGGTAGCGCTGGCCTTGGTGGCGGCCGACGCCTTCGACATGTGGCCCGAGTCGAACGGTGGCTGCGGGTCGTACTCCATGGACAGCTGGATCGCCTTGGCCCGGTCCTGCCCGCCGATCCGCCCGGCCAGCCAGAGCCCCAGGTCGATACCGGCCGACACCCCGGCGCAGGTGACGATGCGGTCCCCGGACTGCACGATCCGCTCGTCGGTGACGGGGACGGCGCCGAACGTCCGCAGCAGTTGCACGGCCGCCCAGTGCGACGTCGCACGCTTGCCCTCCAGCAGCCCGGCCGCGGCCAGGATCACCGAGCCCGAACACACCGAGGCCGTCCACGTCGTGCCCTGATGGGCGCGGCGGAGCCAGTCGAGAAGCTTGTCATCCCGGGCGTGCTCCAAGGTGGTGAACCCGCCGGGCACCAGAACGATGTCGGGGGTCGGGGTTTCCTCGAAGGTGTGCGTGACGCCGACGAGCAATACCCCCGAATCAGCGACCACCGGCCCGACTTCATGCCAGACGAACCGCACCTGCGCGTCCGGCAACCAGCGCAGCGACTCGTAGGGGCCGATGAAATCGAGGGCGGTGAAGCCGGGGTACACAACGATCGCGATCTGCATCAATGCTCCTCTAGACGAAGGATTTACGGTATTGATCGGGCGAGACACCGATCCGTCGAGCGAAATTGCGGCGCAGTGACTCGGCACTGCCGAAGCCACACCGAGCGGCGATGGCCCCCATCGGGTCGTCCGTTTCGGTGAGCTGACGGCGGGCCGCGTCGGTTCGGATCCGTTCCACATACGCGCCGGGCGATTCGCCCACCTGCTGGGTGAACACCCGGGTGAAATGCCGGGTGCTCATCGCCGCTCGGCGCGCGAGTTCGGGAATGCTGTGGGCCGCACCGGGTTCGGATTCGATGGCCTCCTGGACATCGCGAATCGGCGTCCGTGTGGCACGCGGCATCCACACCGGCGGGGCGAACTGGGTCTGACCGCCGGGCCGGCGCAGGTGCAGCACCAGCCAGCGGGCCACGGTCTGGGCCAGATCGGTGCCGTGGTCGTCCTCCACGAGGCGCAACGCCAGGTCTATGCCGGCGGTGACACCGGCCGCCGTCCACACCCGGTCGGAACTACGGATGAAGATCGGCTCGGGATCGACGGTGACGGTGGGGAATTCGCGGGCTATCTGGTCCGCCGAGGCCCAGTGAGTGGTGGCCCGGCAGCCGTCGAGCAGCCCGGCCTCGGCGATCAGGAAGGCGCCGGAGCACACGCTGACCACCCGGCGCGCGGTCCGGGCCACCGCCTGGATCCAGCCGATCAGTTCCGGGTCGCTGCGGGCCGTGCCGGTACCAAAGCCGCCCGGGATGATGACCGTGTCGATCTCGGAACCCGGTGGCGGCGCCGCGGATGCGACGAATTCCAGGCCCGTCAGAGTGCTGACCGGCCCGGCATCCAACGAGACCAGGCTGACCTGATAGCCGCCGGCCTGTTGCTGGGCGGCCAGCTGCAGCGTCGCGCCGGTGAACACGTCGTAGGGCCCGACGATGTCCATGGCCTGGACTCCGGCGAAACCGAGGATCACCACAGATCGCGTCACACACCCATCGTGTGCTGCGACCGCGATGGCGTCTAGGCCAAGGTACCCACAGATTAGGACAAACTGGTCACCGCGAAACGGACCGGCCGAAGACCCCACCCACGAGTCGCTGCAATGGTCCCTCGGCGGCAGCCGCGGCCTCGGGGGCGGTGGCACGCGGTTCGGCGCCGTAGCCGGCCTCTCCGACGACGGCGCACAGATCGCTCACGCTGATGTCCCCGGCGGCCTCGACCGTGGCCGTCTTGGTAGCGATGCTGACGGTCGCCTGAACCCCGTCGATCTTGTTCAGCGCCTTCTCGACGCGCCGCGAGCACATGCCACAGGACATGCCCGTGATGTCCAGATAGATCGGCCCGGTCCCCGGCGCCTTCTGCTCGGGTGTCACCGCTTCGGTCACTGCAGTTCCTCACAATCTGGGGTGAAACTCTCCCGGTTGATTCAGTCGTCCGGCAGCGTCGATAAGTTCCGGGCCACTCCTTCAGCGAGCCAGCAGACCCCGGAGTGGCCCTGGCTCGGAGGCCGCCTCAGCAACGAACTCGACTTCGATGTCGACCGTCGGATACTGCGCCAGATAGTCGGCGTAGCTGCGGCCGGCCAATCTGGCGCCCAAGCCGACCCATGCGTCGATCACCGCCCACTGCAACGGATTTCGCCGAGCCCATGCACTTCGATCCAGCCTTTGCTTCCATTCGGCGATGTCGACCGTGACCCCGGCGAACTCACCGAGGAACTCGGTGTACGGCACCCGCTGTCCGCGCAGCACCGTGACTCCGCGTCCCAACTCGACCGCCGCGGACAGCTCGGGCAACAGACCGAGAATGCTGTTCGCGGCCGCCAAGCCGGTGGTGACCTCTTCGATCAGGGGTACGGCGGGCGCCACCTGCAATGCGGTGCAGGCGTCGAGAAGTGAGACGAGGATATCGGTGGATCGCTCGAGCTGATGGGCGTCGCCGAGAACTCTGGGCAAACGCACGATGGTGAAATCGAGATCGTCGGGAGCATGCGTCACCACCAACTCCGCCAACGACTTAGATGCCGCGTACGGGTACGGCGCGGCGCGGGGGTCGGTCACCCGCGGCGCGGCCACGTCGCCGTTCACCACGAAAGTGGACAAATGCGCCAACCGGGTACCGCCACGCGCGCAGGCTTCGACGATCGAGGACACCGCCTCGACGTTGGCCGGTCGCAGATCGCGGTACGGGACCAGTACGTTCGTGTTTCCGATGCAGTTGACCAGCGTGTGCGCGTCCACCTCGTCCAGCACGGCGCCCAGCTCGACCGAACCGAACCGGTCCGGTAGCGGAATCACCCTGACCCCGTTCATCTTCCGCAAGGACGACCATGGATCTCGTTCGGGCAGATCCGATCTCGTGGCAAGCACCACATCGGGGCACCCGGACTGCGTCCGCTTGAGGTCGAGGATCGCCTGGCCGAAGCCGGTGCCCAGAATCCCGGATGCCCCGAGAATCACGATGGACCGGCCGGCATCTGCGACGGGGCGCCGCCGGGGCGCCGGGCCGCAAGACTTCAGCGCGGCGAGATCCCGCGCTATCTCGGCCGTCGTGTCGGCATCCATCCAGGTGTCTGCGGTGGGCCGGAAATCGACCACATTGGCGGCGGTGTCGGCGCCGATCAGATCGAGTATCGAGAGCTGCCAATCCAGAAACTTGCGGGTATCGGGCAGGATCCGGATCAACTCCAACGATCCGACACCCTCATCCAGCAAGGACGCGTCCGGCCCGATGGTCCGGCCCAGCAGGTGGCTCCAGATTGCGGCCAGACGGTCGGCGCGCCCGCCCGACGTCTTGGCTGCGGTGCCGGGGTGTTCCACGGTCGCGGCCAGCTCGGCTCGGTCGACTTTTCCGTTGGGCTTCCGCGGTATGCGCCGCGCGCCGATCACCGAGAACGCGGGCACCCCGAGGTGCCTGAGGGTGATTCGGATCCGTGTTGCCACCGCCGAATCGTCGATGCCGCTGCGGGTCTGCGCGGTTTCGAACCAGATCCCGAGGCCGGTGCCCAGCACCTCGACGGCGACGTCGGCCAGCTCGGGATCCGCGGATATCCGGCGCATCACCTCGGCGGTGTCGACGCGTCTGCCGGAGATCTTGACCACGGCGTCGCGGCGTCCGGCGAACACCGCGAAGCCTGCATCATCGCAGAGCACGCGGTCAGCGGTGGCGAACACCCGGTGCCGTGTGCCGTCGGCAGCCCGTACCGTCCCGAAGTTCGCGCTGTCCATACCCAGATAGCCGGCCGACACCGGTTCACCGACGACGACCACCTCACCGAACGCGACAAACACCGAGTCCGGCACCAGGGGCCGGCCGAGCCGCGCCCTGGCACCGGCCGGTGCGACGAATCCGCCGCGCACGATCGGCAACTCGGTCACCACCACGGTGGTCTCGGTCGGCCCGTAGGTGGAGACCAACGATATTGGCTGCGTGCCGACAGAATTGATCCACTTGTCGACGGCGGTAGACCGAAGCGGCTCGCCGCCGACGATGATCTGCCGTAGCGTCGACCGGCCGAGCGCCGCCATCGCGTCACTGTCCTCGCAGATGAGGTGCCAAATGGCGGTAGGCAGGTCGACGACGGTAGCCGACGCGGCCGCGACATCGTGCGCAAGCTGCTGCACATCACCTGCGCGGATCGACGCCGAGCGCACCACCCTGGCGCCGCTGGACAGGGCGACGAATACCTCTTCCACGCTGATGTCCGACGTCAGTGGGGCGCACTGCAGAACGGTGTCCCCCGACCCCCAGCCGTAAGCCTCACCGACCGCGGCGCAGAAAACCGCGAGCGATTCATGCGAGATCGGGACGAGTTTGGGTCGTCCGGTCGATCCCGAGGTGGGCATCACGTACGCCAGCCGTGCGCCAAGTGAATGGTCTTGTGTGACTTGGTCAATCCGGTTCTCGACGAGTGTCAGGTCCGCTTCGGGCAATGCTGTGGCGATGTCGATCACGTGGGCCGCCACACCGCAGTGCGTACCGATCTCCTCGGCTCGCAGGCCCACTTCATCCGGCGCCGCACAGACGCTGTAGCCGCAGCCGACCAGATGGCACGCGATCAGCAGGTCGATGGCGCGGTCGGAACCGTCATCGGTGAAGACCAGCACATCACCCGATTCGATTCCGTCACAGACGATCCGAGTGAGCCAGCGGTCAACGAACGGGCGCTGCGCACGGCAGTCGACCATTCCGTCCACGAACCACGCCCGGACGGGCGCAAGGCCACTGCGGGGGGCGCCGCCGGTCGCGTCAAGACGGCCGTCGGCACCCACCGCGAGCCAGTCCTCCACGGTCGCGGCGATCGGGCCGTCCCAACCGGACACCATCGCCTGCAGGGCAGTCACGATACGCGCGGCGAAACCCGAATGTTCGCCGTGCTCCAGCAGGTCCGCCCGATCCCAGATCGCGAAATCGAGCGTGCGCTCCGTCTCGTCGTGGACGCACGCCACGGTCACACCCTCGACCGGACCGATGTCGGTCATCACCGGTGGTTCGCATAGATGACGAAGAAGTTCCGGCGCACAGCGGCCACGCATGAAGTTGATCGTCAACGCCTCGACACGAGAACTTCGATTGATCGCCAAATACATTCGACGGTAACGCTCTTCCCGGAACCACCGGCGCCGCACCGCCATCACGTAGCCGCGATCAAGTGCCGCCACCACCTCCTCGACCGCGGCGAACGGCGGGAATCTGACCAGCTGGGCAACCGAATTCACCAGACAGGTGGCGACATCGAGTTCCGGATCACCGAACCGGTTGTCCACCGGATACACCACCAAGCTTTCGGTGTTCTGCCGAAGACTGGCATGCACCGCCACGGCCGCGGCGGCGACCAAGACATTCAGCGGAATCGCTCGGGTCTCGGCGAGCCCGACAATCGCGTCATAGGCTGCCGGGGGCATACGAACTGACTCGCGCAATCTTCCCCGCCCCGCGGTCCCTGGCACGGCGTCATGGCCGCCCTGTCCGCCGCGGCCGGCCCCCTCGGCAAGCTCTCGGCGCACCGCGGCAGTGAATCGTTCCGCGGCCTCGGCAACTTTGGCATTCTCCAGACGGTGCACCGCGACGAGCGCAGCCATAGCCGTTGTCGCACAGGTCCTCTGCTCACCGCCGCCCAAGTACCGGGCCAGATCGGCCTCGATGATGGCGGTGGCGCCACCGTCGAGCACGATGTGGTGGGTGTGTACCTGCAGCCCCACCACCCGATCACTCGCGTCGACCTGCACGGTGTAGCGCACCAGCGCAGTGCCCACGATCCCGTGCGACCAGGTGTCCTCGAGTCCGGCCGCCGCCAAACTGTCCGGCGAACGGAAGCACACGACGTCGTCGAACCGCAGCCGGGCAACCAAATCGGGGTATGCACCCTCGGTTTCCGGGGGCGTGAGTACACACAACTGGATGGGATTGCCCAGGATGGTCGCATCCAGTGCAGAGAGGAACGCAGGCAATTCCACCGGGTGGAAACGGTAGTTCTTACCGATCAGGTACAGCCTGGGGTCCGGATCCTGCAATGCCCCGCGGTAGATGTTCTGCTGCGAGACGCTCAGCGGAATCCGTTGGATATCAACGTCATCAATCGGTGCCACACCGGCTCTCCAACTCGCGGACCCACCCCGCGATCGTCAGATCCTGGGCCAATCGGGACGGCAGGTCCGATTCCCGGTCCACCCCCAACTGTTTCATCAGCAGCACAAACCGGACCGAGTCCAAGCCGAGCTCGCGTAGATCGGTGGCGTCACCGTCATACAGGTCCGACTCGTCGACGTACAGCACGTCGGAAACCGCTGCCAGGACGTGCTGACGGATCACCTCAGCCATAAACCGTCGCGGCCAGGGCAGCCCGAATAACCTTGCCGGACTGCGTTCTGGGGATTTCGGTGACCATCGCGATGGTCGACGGCCTGGCGATCGATTCCGATTCACTGCGGTAACGGGCGGCAATCGCCTGCTTGAGTTTTCGGGCTCCGGTGTCATCGAGATCTTCCGTCGGAACCACCGCCAGACCGATGATCGCACCGAACTCCGGGTCGGGTATCTCATAGCATGCGGCCGCCCTGACGCCCCAAACGCTCTCCGCGATCCGGTCGATCTCATCGGGTGCCACGTTGACGCCGCCCGAGATGATCATCTCCGAGGATCGGCCTTTGATGTAGAACCAGCCTTGCTCGTCGCGTTCGAAGATGTCGCCGGTGTTCACCCATCCGTCGACCAGCACTTCGGCGGTGCGGTCGGGATTGTTCCAGTAGCCCAACATATTTGCCGGTGACTTGATCCACAGGGTGCCGGATTCGGCGCCGTCATCGTCGGCGGTCGGCGGCGCACTGCCGTCGCCGGCGGCCAGGTGAACCTCGACCCCGGGGTACGGACGGCCCACCGCGCCGGCCTCGATCCTGGCGATCGAACCGTCGGCGGTCGGCAGACACAGTGCGGTACAACCCGTTTCACTCAGGCCGAAAACCTGCGCGGTGTGGATGCCCGACGCCTCGACAAACTGCACGTCGGCTGCGATGGCGCGCGATCCGCCGTAGCCGAGCATCCGCAGCGCCGGCAGCGTCGCGCCGGCCTTCACCTCGGACACCAACCGCGTCAGCAGAGTAGGTACCAGGCACGTCGAGGCGATCTGATTGGAGTTGAGGATCTCGGCCAGCGATGTCGAGTTCTCACCGCCGGTGACACATTCGCTGCCCTGCATCAGACAGTTCAGAATCCACCACAACCCGCCGATGTGAGTGGCCGGCAGTGGTGAATACGTGGATTCGCCTGCCACCCAACTGATCCAGTTCAGGCCTTCGCACGCCAGGATGTCCGCCACTGCGAAGAAGGTCCGGTTGGGCAACAACACGGCCTTCGGCTCACCGGTGGTACCGCTGGTGAAGACCATCGCCAGCGGATCGTCGGCACCAAGGCCACGTTCGATGGCTGCCGGAACATCGGCATCGACCGATTCCGTTGTCCCCGCGCCGATATCGACGGCAAGTGCCGGAACCTGCCGCATCGAGTCCGGCAGTTTCACGGATGCGGTTCCGGGCGGCAGGAGCACCGCACTGGGTTCGGTGACCTCACCGAATCGCTCGACCGTGGCCGGCGGCACGTTGCGGTCGACCATCACCGCGATGGCCCCGAGGTGTGCACAAGCCAGAACCGAAAGGTACGTCTCCGGGCCGTTGTCGGATATCACCAGCACCCGCGACCCGCTACCGACCCCACGGCAGCGGAGTTCGGCAGCGAGCCGGCCCACCTCGGCGAGCAGGCGGTCGTATCGAAGCACGCTGGTTCCATCGCAGCGGCGCAACGCAATTGAATGCGGCCGATGCTGTGCCTGCTCGACGATCCGCGCCAGCACGGTGGGCGGTTGATCGGACATTACTGAGAACTTCTCCCTGTTGCGCGGATCACGGAATGTTGAGGACGGCGAGTTCGAACTCCCCCGTCGCCGAACCACCGTCGTCGTCATAGAACTCGATGGCGCACGGAACCTTCAGGTACCGCCACTTCCGGTGGATGATCTCAATGTCGTGACAAACCAACCGGGCGGCGAACTTGCGCGCATCGATCTGCCGCCGATAGCGCGATGACGTCTCCCGGATCAGCATGCTGGACAATTGGTTTGCCAAGTAGTCATCGATCGACCAACCTCGGAATCCGTCGATCTCCCCGTTGAGCACTGCCGGGGCGAACGCGCTGTAGGCGAGCTGATTGAAACACAGCACCAACTCGACTGCGTTGAAGTGCCCGGTGCTGCGAATGTAGACAGACTCCGGGATGGTGAAATTTCCGGTTGCGTACATCGAGTCGCCCGTGGCGCGGTACTCCGCATCCGTGAGGTACCGGCAGCCCTTGTACGAGTACGGTTCCAATACCTGGACCAACAGGTCTTCGGAAATCGGCTCAGTGCCAACCGATTCCGCATCGAAGACGAACGGCGTCAGGTCTGCGGTACTCATGCCGCATAGCCCGGTGTCGCGAGGCCGTCGAGCATGGTCAGCCGGTAGGTCGTCAGCGTTCCGGAGGCCGTGCCATGTTTGGCTCGATGCATCAAAGCCCTGTTGTCCCACAATACGATATCGCCTACCTCGTAGTGCTGAGTGTGGATGAAGGGCGAGGCGAAGTCCGGGTCCAGCTGGCCGGTGGCCGTCATGAGCTCCTGCAGCACCGATGGGTCCAGTACGTTTCCGTCGCCGTCCTCGATCTTGGTGGTGCCTGACGCGCAGATGTAGAGGATTTCCTGGTGGGTCCGCGGGTGCCGGATCACCGTCGGCCACGTCATCGGTGGTGTGGTGCGGTTGATCTCGTCCCATATCTCACCGATGGGCTTGTAGACATCTGCTGGACGAATCTTGATGTGGCGGCGCGGATCATGCGTGCTGAAGGTCCCCCGTACCGGGGCCTGCTGAGCTACCGGCAACGACTCCCACACTCGGTTCAGATCGATGAAGTAGGTGCCGCGGTCGGTCCCGGGCACCGCGAGCGGCAGCACCATCGAGAACGCGAATGGCTTTGGCATGAACATGTAGTCGATATGCCAGAACGCACCCGTGCGAGGGACACCCTGTCCCTCCTCTGTCGAGGAGACGAAGATCTCTGGATGATCCGTGTGGTGGTAGACAGGCTCGTAGTACGTGACGATCTCACCGAGAATCTTCCCGAGTTCGATGAACTCCTGGGGCGACGGGTGGACGTCCTTGAGGACGACGAGTTTGTTCTCGTAGACGATCTGACGAATCTCCTCGGTGGAAATGCCGTCCAGGTTCTTCGGGTCGATCCCGGTGACCTGCGCCCCGAGTCCCTTGCCCTTCACGTTGAGAGTCATCGACTCGCCTCTCTCGTTCGCACACGTCGCAGCCCACGGTCCGATCGGTCACCAGATCCGTTGCTGCACTTCAGCAAAACTTCCGCTTCTCACAACAGTGGTCGCACCGCGAGACCAAATAGTTCCCGAACTCCTCATGGTTGGCTATCGCGGCGGGTCCGACGCGTCGTCGGGATCGCAGGTCCAGCCATGCGGGAGCATGGGGGCGGCCCTGCGTGCGTCGCCGCTGGACCACTCGAGCATGCCCGCGGGAGCCGCCGTCCGTGACGACCCGGCACCGGAGAATCCCATCGGTCCTGCGCCCCGATCACCAGCCGTGACGAGCACCGGCCGCGGATCGTCCGGCGCTGCCGTCGAGCCGTCCATCTCAAGGAATTCGTGCCGGTATCCGCGACTACGTCCCATGGCCTTTCGGGTAGGCCGGGCACTACGGCTGACTGCGGCCAGGACGCGGGCTGCGATGGCGGTTGCGACCGGCTCGGTAGCGGCGTCCGGCCTCTCCATGTCGGTTTCGGGGCCCGCCCCCACGGCCGGCGGGTCAAGCCCGAGTACCGCGTAGCTGACAGCCGGCGCGGCGGCCGGGCCCGCGCCGGCGGCAGTTGCCGGTGCCGACGACACCGAACTGCTGGTCGGTGCGGCGCCGGCAGGAGCACCGGGCGGAGCCAACAGCACGCCACTGTCCTCATGGGGCACGGCCTGCCGGACGAAGCCCGGGTGAGCGCCCTCGGCCACCAGAGGCGTGACGTCCGAGGGGGTTTGACTCAGCAGTACCAACGCTCCCAATGCGCTCAGGGCGGGCGCGAAGAGCGGCGCCAGCAGCAGGGCATAGGAGGCGTAGTACGGGTACCACAGCACGTCGTAGAGCCACAGCGCCACAAAAGCCAGGACCGCCGACGAGGCCCGATTGAAGCCCAGCTGCTGGAAGAAGTACTGGAAGTCCGCGAGCAGCTGCCCAACCTGCTTGGTAGTGCCCAATTGTTCGATGAAGGTGAGGATCTCGTTGAGCAGTTGACCGGGAGAAGTCGGCGGGCTGCGCAGTAGACCTTGAGCATCGACATCGACCTTGAGGATCGGCGGAGCGGGCGTCGGCGACGGTACCGCCGCCAGCGCCGTCTCTGAGATCGCCTGGTAGACGGTCATCGTTTCCGCAGCCTGCAGCCACATCCGCACGTAGTCGGCTTCGTTGATCGCAATCGGGATCGTGTTGATGCCAAAGAAGTTCGTCGCCACCAAGACGCCATTGGCAACGTGGTTGGCAGCCAACTCGCCCAGCGTGGGCATGGATGCCAGGGCGGCGCCGTAGGCGGCCGCAGCCGCCTCGTGCTGGGCGGCGGCGGCCGCGGCATCCACCGAGAACTGCTCCAGCCAGACCAGGTACGGCAGGTGCGCAGCCACGTACTGCTCGGCGCTGGTCCCTTCCCAGCTGCCGGCGTTCACCTCAGCCAACACGGTGGACAGCTCCGCAGCAGCCTGGCTGTATTGCCCACTGAGTTGTTGCCATTGCGCTGCGGCGGCAAGCAGCGACCCCGGTCCCGCGCCGGCGCTCAGCAACGCCGAGTGCACTTCCGGCGGTAGCGCCATCCAAATCGGGGCAGTCACTGCTAGGTCTCCTCGCTGGCCGTCGAGGGCGCAACGGCCCGGGATGCCGACTCGGCACCCGCATATCTGACTTAGTCGTCCGGCACGGCAAAAAGTTCCCCGCCACGATGAGCTGATCGAAATTGCTTATGAGGCAGCCGGATACCGTTGCCCTGCAGGCCCACCCGGCACCGAGCCGGCCGACATCGCGCTGACCGCCGGACGTACGGTGGTGCCATGTCAGTCATTGACGCCCGCCACCTCGACGGCGTATCAGAAACCGCTCTGCTCACCCTGTACCAACGGGCATCGGAAGCCGCCCGGCCCGACGGCATCATCGAGGACCCGATGGCCATCGACCTGTTGGCTGCACTCGACTACGACTATCAGCACTTCGGCCGCACCCATCAAGCCACCGCGCTGCGTGCTCTGGTGTTCGACGCAGTGTCCCGGGACTACCTTGCAGCCCGTCCCCGGGCCACCGTGGTGGCACTGGCCGAGGGATTGCAGACGAGCTTCTGGCGCCTCGACAACAGTGAGTTGACCTGGATGTCAGTGGATCTCGAACCGGTCGTGCAGTTGCGCCGCCAGCTCCTCCCGGCTTGTGACCGCCTGGCGCACTGTGCGCAGTCCGCACTGGAGTACTCCTGGATGGACCTGGTCGACCACAGCAACGGGGTCCTGATCACCGCCGAAGGGCTGTTCCAGTATCTGGATCAGGACACCGTCTTTCACCTGATCTCCGCGTGCGCCAGCCAATTTCCTCAGGGCCGCTTGGTGTTCGACAGCATCCCCCGATTCATCAGCTCCTACTCCCGGCGCCGCGGATTCAAGCTGAGCAAGGACTACACGTCGCCGGCGATGCCGTTCTGGTTCACCGCTGACCGCTACGATGAGTTGCGCTCGCTACCCGGAATACGCGCGGTACGCGAGCTGCCATATCCGTCGGGCCGCGGAAAGCTGGTCCCGTGGATCAACCGACAGTCCTACCGCGTGCCCGGCCTTGCCCGTTTCCGGGCGCCGGTGACGCTTATCGAATTCTGTTGACCAACAATCCTTGTCGTTGATGTAACACGCGGAGCCAGTCGATTCTCCGCGCCGGTGCGGGTCCGGCAGCCGACGCTCGGGGCAAAACCGGCCCTACTCCACGTGTACCTCCAGGCCGAAATCGGCCGCTGCAGCAGCGACGACATCGGTCAGCGCCGCGCGCGTGTTGACTCGGTGGCTTTCCCACGACGCGACGCTGAACCAGATCCTGCCGCGCATCGACGCGGCGGACACCAGCAGGTGTCCACCCAGCCGTTGCAGAGTGGCTGCGGTGACACCGGCCTCACCACCTCGAACGGCAAAGAAATCGGCATCGGTGCCGTCGGGCCGGTTCGCGGAGCCGGCAATGTCACCAATATTGCTGCAGCCGATGGGCTTTCCGACCTTCAACACCAGATGCTCCAACCGGCGGACCAGTGACTTCGGGGTAAGCGGAGTCAACGCCAGCGGAGCGAGCAGGGTCCGGCGGGTCCCACTCAGTTCCACCAGTGCCTGTTTGGTCGCCGCCCGAAGGTCGGTCAGGTCGTCGCACACCCGAAGGGGATCGGCATGCACGGTGATGGCGGCGAGCGGGTTGGCGCGTGTGTCGCCGGCGGTCCGCTCACTGACCGGCACCGACAACAAAGACCGGCCGTCGCTTTCGACCCGGTCCAGCCGGTATCCCACGCGGGCGGCGAATCCGGCGAACAGTACATTGCGGGTCGCCCCCAGCGCCTGTGCCCGCTGGTCCCATGCCGACACGTCGACGCTGCCGTAAACCCTTGGCACCACCACTGGTTCATCTACCGACGCCGTCCGTACCTGTCGAGCAATGGCGGCCGACGTTGACAAGTCGTCTTGCTGCTCACGCGCCGCACGCACGGCTGCTCGTACCGCGACGGGGATGTCGCGCGCCGAGCGAGCCGTCAGCGCGAGGTCCTGGCGCAGCGACTGTCGACGGGAACATGCTGCGGCACTGGGGAATCCGAACTCGCGCCGGACACCCTCAGCCGCGTCGACGATGGACGCGATGCCGGCTCCGGCGTCAGCAGTGGTATGGGAAACGGCCAGCGACACGGCCGCGCCACCACCGATCAGCGGTTGCACCCCGAGATGCCAGGGCGGGCCGAATTCGGGATCGACCGGTACGAAAGACCTCTCGTCGACCCAATCCCAAACCTGGTCGCGGCTGCGCTCGCCGACCGCGATGTCCAGGTCCGCCGGTCCACCGTAGGCGATCCAGCGGTGCCGACCGAACGGCAGCAGTGATCGCTCGATCACCCGACCGATCAACGTGTGCTGCAGGTTTCGATGGAACCGACGCAGCCCGTCCAGATCCACGCCGCGTTCGTAGATCCACACGTACTGGATGACCGGGCCACGGCCCAGCGCCCGCAGCGCCAGAAACGACGCCTGGTCGATGTAGGCCAGCGTGTTGTCGACCGATGTCCCCACTGTAGGAACCCTCCGCACAGAATTTTCGTCAGCCGGGAACTATTCACCGACTCGCGCCGACCATTAGAGCGACCAGTCGCCCGATGTGCAACGGGTGCCGACGTCGAGACCGTGCCACCCCTGTCCGTGCCGCCCATCGCCGTAACCGTTCGTGCCGCAGATCAATCGGCGTCTGCAGCAAGGGAGCAATTGATGCGTATTACCGCCCGCACCGGCACTCTGGCCGGCATCGAAGTTCACGACTTCGATGCGGCGCTGGCCGACCCCGACGACATTTCCCTGATCCGTCGACACATCTACGCCGACAAAGTGGTAATCCTCAAAGGGCAGCAGTTGAAGCCGGCGGCCTTCGTCGAACTCGGCCGGCATTTCGGTACTCCTGTGCCCTACTACGAGCCGATGTATCACCACCCGGAAAACGATCTGATCTTCGTTTCATCGAACCTGAAGCGCTCCGCCGAACAGATCGGAGTTCCGAAGACCGGTGGCTTCTGGCACGCCGACTATCAGTTCATGCCCGACCCGTTCGCCGTCACGATCTTTTACCCGCAGCTGCTCCCGACCAGCACCAGGGGCACTCGATTCATCAACATGGCCACCGCCTACCAGCGCCTGAGCCCACGCCTCAAAGAGAGAATCGCCGGAACATATTGCCGGCACAGCGCGCGTCGGTACGTCAAGATCCGCCCATCGGATGTCTATCGGCCGATCGGTGACGTACTCACCGACATCGAGCGCACAACACCGCCGCAACGCTGGCCCACCGTACTGACCCATCCGGTCACCGGTGAGCAGATCCTTTATCTATCAGAGGCTTTCACCTACGCCATCGAGGACACCGACGGCAATGCGCTGCCGGCCTCGTTGATCGAAGATCTGCTCGGAGAGTCGGGACAACTCGACGACTCGTACGAGCACCCCAACATATTCGTCCAGACCTACGAGGTCGGCGACCTCCTGCTGTGGGACAACCGCACGCTGATCCACCGGGCCCTGCACAACCCAGGCAATGAGCCGACCGAGTCCTACCGGATCACCGTCACAGATGAACATCCCCTGAGCAGTGAGGTTGCCGCATGAACAATTCAACCCGGTCCACGGTCGTCGCAGACCTCAGCGACGACGTGGCCCTCCTCGATCGCACCATGACCCCCTACGCTGGCAAAGGCACCGTCTACCTGAAGCGCGCAACAGCCGAGCGTCGAGGCCAAACCGTGGTCGGCACCGGCGATTTCGGATTCCAGCAGTCGTGCTACATCGAGGAAACCGGACATTTCAACGCGGTCGAATTCATCATCTCCTACAACCAGCTCATCTATTACGTGCTGGCCGCCTCGGTACGCGACGGCCTGATCCCGGAGCTGTCGAACTGGGACTTGGCCGACTACTGGGACAGGCAGCTGCCCTCCGTCCTGATCAGCAAGATGGCCACCCGCTTCCGGCAGCCGATCAACTCGCGGTCGTACCGCGCAACGCTGACGGTCACCGACATCGAATTTCGCGAGCGGTCCCGGCCGCTGCTGGCCTTACAGACCAACATCGAGTTCTCCGACGACGCAATCGGCAGCGTTCACGGCGACATCGAGATCGCCCTGGTCGACCTCCCGTCGAAACCGCAGTGAGACCAGAACAATTCGATCTGGTCACCAGACTCGAGCACAACGCTTCGGTCCACGGCGACCGGGTGGCGCTGGTCTTCGGGTCGGCGCAGATCACCTTCGCCGAACTCGCGCGGCGCTCGGAGTCGGTGGCGCGCGCATTGGCCGCCGCGGGCCTCGGTCCCGGTGACCGGGTCGTCCACGTGGCCACTGATTCGCCGGCGCTGTACGAATTGCTGTACGGGTGCGCACGGATCGGCGCGGTCCTGGTTCCGGTGAATTGGCGCCTCGCCGCCGACGAAGTCGGCTTCATCGTCGAGCACTCGCGGGCACGCATCGTAGTCACCGATCGTGCCGAATTGCGGGGCGAAAATATCGTCAATTCAGAGGATTTCGCCAGCTGGCGGGATCACCCCACCGACACCCAGACACCAAAGATCACGGTCGATCGGCATACCCCTGTCGTCCAGATGTACACCAGCGGCACCACTGGACGGCCCAAAGGCGTTGTGCTTGCCCATCGCAGCTTCAACGCGGTGCGGGAGCTGCTGGACGATGCCGGACTCGACTGGATCGACTGGCGCGCCGACGACATCAGCCTGATCGCGCTGCCCGCCTTTCACATCGGTGGAATGTGGTGGGCCACACAGGCACTCAACAGTGGGATACCGAGCGTGGTGATTCCACGCTTCACTGCGGCCGAGGCGGCGGCAGCAGTGCGGGACAACGGCGTGACGTTCACCTGCTTCGTCCCGGCGATGATTCTCATGCTGTTGTCCGATCCGGCTGCTGCCGCTTCCGATCTTGCGACGTTGCGCAAGATCGTCTACGGCGGATCCCCGATCGGACCAGACCTGCTCAGCCGGGCGATCGAGATCATCGGGTGCGAGTTCGCTCAGATCTACGGCTTGACCGAAACCGGCAACACCGCCGTTTGTCTTCCCCCCGAACAGCATCGGCCCGGACGGGCCCGGCTCCATGCCGCCGGCGCACCGTATCCCGGAGTGGACGCGGCCATTCGGGATGTCGATGGCAACGAGCTGCCCACCGGGGTGTCAGGCGAGGTCTATCTGCGTAGCCCGGCCCAGATGCTCGAATACTTCGCAGACCCCACCGCCACCGCCGACACCATCGTCGACGGGTGGGTCCGTACCGGCGACGCCGGGTACCTCGACGAGGACGGTTTCCTGGTGATCCGGGACCGCGTCAATGATCTCATCATCATCTCCGGTGAGAACGTGTACCCGGCAGAGGTCGAGAAGGCGATCAACTCTCATCCGCTGGTGCACGACAGCGCAGTGGTGGGCGTACCAGATGATCGGCGCGGCGAACAGGTACATGCGTACGTGGTCGCCACGCCCGGATCCGACCTGCTCGCCGACGACCTGACCGAATTCCTGTCCGTCAAACTCGCACGATTCAAGGTGCCGGCGCGATACGAATTCATCGAGTCGATCCCGCGCAATGCCAGTGGCAAGATTCTCCGGCGCGAGCTACGCGAGCAGTTCTGGGTGGGACTCGATCGGCAGATCAACTGAGGGTTGTGAGCGTGCCCCGCTTACCGGCCGGCGGTCGTGACAACCACGGCTTCTCCACTGCGAGTACGGATTACGTCCGCCGGCTCGACTCCGCTACCCGGGCCTACCTCAGTAGCGGATAGCATTGCCGAACCCGGTCGATCCACCAATCCCGCCGTCCCGCCGGCGCAGCAAGCCCGGTCAACCGCGAAAGATCGGGCGCCACCGCACCCACCGGTAGAAACCCGTCGATCGGTCCGGCCGTTTCCACCACGTCCTCGACGAACAAGCCACCGGTGCCCAACCCGCAGGCATGGTCGAGCACCGGCAGGCAGCCCGCGGCCAACAGCCCGCGCGACATACCGACCGCCGAATCCAATGCGCTGGACACCACGATCGGTATGTCGATCTGCGCTGCCATCGCCAGCAACTGCGAAACCCCGCCCAGCGGAGCAACTTTCACCACCGCAACATCGGCGGCGCCTGCACGGACCACGCGCAGCGGATCGTCCGCTTTGCGAATCGACTCGTCCGCGGCGATCGGCACGGTCACGCGAGACCGCACCTCTGCGAGTTCTTCGACTGTGGCACATGGCTGTTCGATGTACTCCAGCGGTCCCAACGCCGCGGCCGCCGCGACCGCCTCGCTCACCGTCCAACCGCCGTTGGCATCGACCCGCACCGTCGGCACCAACTCACGCACCGCCTCGACGCGGGCCACGTCGTCGGCCAGGGTCTGCCCGCGCTCGGCGACTTTGACCTTGGCCGTCCGCGCCCCCGGAAAACGGGCCAGCACCTCGGGCACCTGGCCCGCGGAGACTGCGGGCACGGTGGCGTTGATCGGCACCCGGTCTCGCACCGGCGCCGGGGCCAGCGAGTACGCGGCCTCGATGCCGGACGCCAACCAATACGCGGCCTCTGCCGGGCCGTACTCGGTGAAAGCCCCGAATTCGCCCCAGCCACACGGTCCTTCGATCAATGCGACTTCGCGGACGTCGATGCCGCGGAACCGCACCCGCATGGGCAGCGAGACGACGTGCAACCGGTCCAGCAGGTCAGACAGTGCTGCGATCTCGACCCTCCCAATAGGGCTGGCGCAGATCCTTCTTCATGATCTTGCCCGTGGGGTTACGCGGCAGTGCCTCGACGAAATCGACGGTCTTGGGACACTTGTAGGCGGCCAGGTGATCGCGCGCCCACGCGATCAGGTCGGACTCGCTGGCATCACCCTCTAGGGATACAACGGCTTTCACCGCTTCTCCCCACTTCTCGTCAGGGATGCCGAACACCGCGACCTCGGCGACTGCGGGATGTTCGGCCAGGATGCGCTCCACTTCGATGGAGTAGATGTTCTCTCCGCCCGAGATGATCATGTCCTTGAGCCGGTCTTCGATGAAAACATAGCCGTCAGAATCGACCCGGCCGATATCGCCGGTGCGGAACCAGCCGTCGGACGTGATGGCCTCGGCGGTGGCCTCCGGCTTGTTGAGATAGCCATTCATCAACTGCGGTGAGCGGAACCACAATTCGCCTTGCCCCCCGGCCGGGACGTCGTCGAGTGTGTTGGGGTCGACAACCCGCACTTCGGCTCCGGGGACCAGAGTGCCCGCGCTGATCATCCGGGCCTCGTCGCCGGAGCGGTGGTCCTCGGGCATCAGGCGGGTGATGGCCCCACACACCTCGGTCAGCCCGTACACCTGGATGAACTCGGTCTCGGGCCACGCCTCAAGAGCCTCCCGCAGCAGCGGCAGCGGCATCGGCGACGCCCCGTAGGCGTAGGTCTTCAGACCGCCGAACAGGTTCACCGCGTCCTGGCCGGACTCCAGCACCTTGGCCAGCACCGCGGGCACCAGGAAGGTGCGGTTGGCGCCGGCCAGGATTCCACCGGCCAACGCCATGGCGTCGACGTCGCGGGTCATGTAGCTGGGCACCCCGTGATGCAGCCCGTACTGCATATAGGAGGTGCCGCCGACATGGAACAGCGGCATGGCCACCAGGTTCTTGTCACCCGGCTCGGCCGTCCATCCTTCGAACGCGTTGACGGTGTGGGCGATGATATTGGCCTGGGTCAGCGCCACACCCTTGGGCCGACCGGTGGTGCCCGAGGAATACATGACGATCGCGATGTCGTCGGGCCGCACATCCGGTGCACGGTCGCGCGGGCCGGCCGCGGCCAGTACCGCCTCGTATTCGTCGTCGCCGCCGGCTTTGACCTCGATGATGGCGGTGACGCCGGGCAGCTTGTCGCGGATCGCTTCGACACCAGTTTTCAGCTCGTCGCCGACGAACAGGATCTTCGCACCGGAATCGTTGAGCACGTAGTCCATCTCGTCGGCAGCCAGCCGGAAGTTGATGATGGCCGTGGCCGCCCCCAACGACGCCGCAGCGATCACCACCTCGGCGCATGCCGGGTGGTTCTTGTCCAGGAACGCCACGACGTCCCCGCGTGTGACGCCGCGCTCGGCCATCGCCCCGGCCGCCCGGCGGATCCGGTCGTACCACTGCGACCAGGTCCAGGTGCGGCTCAGATAGGTGATGGCCTCTTCATCGGGCTTGACGGCCGCCCAGTGCGCGACGCGCTCATCGAGAAATCGGGGTTCCGGCAATTCAGGCATGCGCTGAGCGTGCCACGTCTACCCCGTGATCAGTCGGATTTGGCAAAAACCTGTTGTCCCGCTAGGTATGTCGCCCGTACTTCCAGGTCGGCAATGGACTCCGGCGCTACCACACGCGGGTCGGCGGACACCACCACCAGGTCGGCGTATTTGCCGGTCTGCAGCGACCCGACCACATCGTCGGAGAACAGCTGCCAGGCGGCATCGATGGTTTGCGCCCGGATCGCCTGTTCGACCGTCAGCCGTTCCGAAGGCGCCAGCACCCGGCCGCTGGGCGCCACCCGAGTGACCGCGACGCTGATGTTGCGTAGCGGTTCCTCTGGGGTGACCGGCGGATCGTTGTGCAACGAGATCCGCATGCCGGTGGCAGCGGCCGATCCGGCCGGCATCCACCGTTCACCGCGCTCCGGGCCGAACAGGCCGTCGACGATGATGTCGCCCCAGTAGTGGATCTGGTCGACGAAGAGGCTGCAGGTCACGCCGAGGCTGTGGGCACGCTGCAACTGAGCTGGGGTGATGGCGCCGACGTGTTCCAGCCGCAACCGATGATCTGGGCGCGGATTGGCTTGCAGCGCTTGCTCATACACGTCCAGGATGGTGTCGACACCAGCGTCGCCGTGCACGTGGCAGGCGATCGGCCAGCCCTTCGGGTAATACGCGGCAACGATCTCGACCAGCTGCTCGCGGGTGTAGTTGGCACACCCGCACGAACCGGGCACCACCCCGATGGTGCGGGTGGCCGCGGTGTCCAGGTACGGGAAGGTCAGGTCGATGTTGCCGATCCACGGTGACCCGTCGACCCAGATCTTGATGCCGACCTGACGGACCATGTCGTCGCCGTTGTCCGGGGTGGCGTCGGTGTGCAAGGCGGCGGTCGACATCTCGTAGGTGCGCAGGCGGACGGTGAGTTGATCGCGCATCTGCTCCAGCACCGGCCGGAACATCGGGTCGAAGGCCATCTCGGAGCACATGGTCAGCCCGGCCCGGTTCAGCCGGGCGCACTCGGCCAGCAGCATCGCCGGGTAGTCGGTGACCGAGATGGCATCACCCAGCAGTGGGAAGACGGCCGCGGTCTCCTCGGCTGTTCCGTCGAGTTCGCCGTCGGCGTCGCGCCCGTACTTGGCGCCATGCGGATCCGGGGTGTCGCGGGTCAGGCCGACGTTGCCCGCTGCCGCGGAGTTGAAGTACGCCTTGTGTCCGGAGTTGTGCACGATCACCAGCGGGGTGTCCGGCGCCATCTCGTCCAGCCAGGCCAGCGTCGGCGATGGCAGTCCCGGCTGCAGCAGCGGATCCCAGCCGTTCAGATATGCCCCTGCCGCGCCGCGCGCGGCAACCTCGTCGCGGATCGCCGCCACGATCGCGTCGGCGTCGGTGATGGTGACCGGCCGGATGTCGACCAGTCGACCGCCGAGCACCACCGCTTCCATCAGCGGATGGCCGTGCGCCTCCACCAGGCCGGGCATCAGGCAACCGTCGCCGAGATCGACTGTCCGGGTGCCGGGGCCAATCCACGATTCGACGTCGGAGTACTCCCCTACCGCGACGATGCGCCCGCCGGCCACCGCGAGTGCCGCAGCGGTCGGCCGGTCCTGGTCGACGGTGAGCACGGTTCCGAAGAAGATCAGATCGGCTGAGGGCATGGCGTGATCGTTTCACGCTCGACGCGCAGATACCGCGACATAGACGATAACTAGAACACGTTCTAGTGTGTTGGGCATGAGTGATGAGTTGCTGCGCCATCCCCTGCATTCCGGGCACTTCACCGTGAGCGCGCTCAAGCGCAACAAGGACAAGCCGGTGCTTTTCCTCGGCGACACCACACTGACCGGCGGCCAGCTCGCCGACCGCATCAGCCAGTACATTCAGGCTTTCGAGGCACTCGGCGCCGGCGCCGGCAGCGCCACCGGCCTGCTCTCGCTGAACCGGCCCGAAGTGTTGATGATCATCGGCGCCGGCCAGACCCAGGGCTTCCGCCGCACCGCACTACACCCTCTCGGTTCGCTGGACGATCACGCCTATGTGCTGGCCGACGCGGGCGTCACCTCGCTGATCATCGATCCGACCCCGGCATTCGTCGAGCGCGCGCTGGGCCTGCTCGACAAGGTGCCCTCACTCACGCAGGTGCTGACCATCGGCCCGGTCCCCGAGGCCCTGGCCGACGTCGCCAAGGATCTTGCCGCCGAGGCGGCGAAGTTCGAGCCCCAGCCGTTGAAAGCCGCGGACCTGGCGCCCGATCATGTCGGCGGCCTGACCTACACCGGCGGCACCACCGGCAAGCCCAAGGGCGTCATCGGCACCACGCAATCGATCACCACCATGACCACCATTCAGCTGGCCGAGTGGGAGTGGCCGGAGAACCCACGCTTCTTGATGTGCACACCGCTGTCGCACGCCGGCGCGGCGTTCTTCACCCCGACCATCGTCAAGGGCGGAGAACTGGTCGTCCTGACCAAGTTCGACCCGGCCGAGGTGCTGCGGGTGATCGAGGAACAGAAGATCACCGCCACCATGCTGGTGCCGTCGATGATCTACGCGCTGATGGACCACCCGGACAGTCATACCCGCGACCTGTCCTCGCTGGAGACCGTCTACTACGGCGCCTCGGCGATGAACCCGGTGCGCCTGGCCGAGGCCATCCGCCGCTTCGGCCCGATCTTCGCGCAGTACTACGGCCAGTCCGAGGCCCCCATGGTGATCACCTATCTGGGCAAGGGCGAGCACGATGAGAAGCGGCTGACCTCATGCGGCCGGCCCACGCTGTTCGCCCGCACGGCGCTACTGGACTCCGACGGCAACCCGGTGCCCCAGGGTGAGGTCGGCGAGATCTGCGTGTCCGGCCCGCTGCTGTCCGGTGGCTACTGGAACCTGCCCGAGGCGACCGCGGACACCTTCAAAGGTGGCTGGATGCACACCGGCGACCTGGCCCGCGAGGACGAGGACGGCTTCTGGTACATCGTCGACCGGACCAAGGACATGATCGTCACCGGCGGGTTCAACGTGTTCCCGCGTGAGGTGGAAGACGTTGTGGCCGAACATCCTTCGATCGCACAGGTGTGCGTGGTCGGCACGCCCGACGAGAAGTGGGGCGAGGCGGTGACCGCGGTGGTGGTGCTGCGCCCGGACGCCGATTCGTCCGACGAGGCGGTGGCCCAGATGACCGCGGAGATTCAGGCCGCCGTCAAGGACCGTAAGGGTTCGGTGCAGTCGCCCAAGCAGGTCGTCGTGGTCGACTCGGTGCCGGTCACCGCGCTGGGCAAGCCGGACAAGAAGGCGGTGCGGGCGCAGTTCTGGACAGGGGCCGATCGAGCCGTCGGCTGACGGCTGACCTCGCGAGCAGACGTGAATGCCCCCAATTTCCATGGATTTTGGGGGCATTCGCGTCTGCTCGGCAGAACTAACTAATAAGGCAGGCCGGCCAAAAGCCGGTCGAACAACACCGCGGCCGCCTGGGCCGCCTGCTCGGTGTCGCCGGCGACGATGTAGTCGAGCCACCGATGGTGGTCCTCGAGCACGGTCTCGACCGGTGACTCATTCACCACCGCCACACTCGCGGTGATCACCTCGATCAACCCGAGGTACAGCTCGATCAGCATGGTGTTGCCGGAGGCACGCATCACGGCGCAATGGAATTCGGTGTCTGCGCGGGCGAATTCGTGATGATCCCCCGCCCGTTGCAGTTCGTCCCGGCCATCCAACAGCTCACGCAGCGCGACGATGTCATCGGCGGTCCGGTTGGCGGCGGCCAGTCTCGAACCCTCCACCTCCAGCCCGCGCCGGACCTGCAACACGTCACGTAGCTCAGCGCTGCACAGTCGGCGCAGCGCGCCGGAGACCTCGCTGGTGGCCCGCACATAAGTGCCGTCGCCCTGCCGGACCTCGAACAATCCGGCGTGCGCCAGCGCACGGATGGCTTCGCGCACCGTATTGCGGCCCACGCCCAGCGCATCGACCAGGTCGCTCTCGTTCGGGATGCGCTGCCCCACCGGCCACTCGCCGGCCGTCACCGAACCCCTGAGCTGTTCGATGACCTGCTCGACCAGGCTGCCGCGACGGGCTGTGTTCAGCGGCACACAAATATCCTTTCATCCAATCATGGGATGTATGCGACAGTATCAGGATGCGCGGCGACACCACGGATCAACATCCCATCGAGGACGGACTGGCCCTCGAACTCGACGGTGCCATCGAGGTGACCACCGCGTCGACGCCGACCAGGGTGGCCGGCGGCGTGTTGCTCGCGGCCGCCGTGGTCCTGATCGCACTGAACCTGCGCCCCTCCGTCACCAGCGTCGCCCCGCTGCTCGGCGAGATGCGCGGCGCACTGGGCACCTCGTCGATCTGGGCGGGGATGCTCACCACCTTGCCGGTGCTGTGCTTCTCCGCGGCCGGGTTCGCCGCACCGTGGCTGGCCAAGCGATTCGGGCTGGGCCGCACCGTGGCGCTGGCCCTGGTCGCCATTGCCGTCGGACTGGTGCTGCGTCCCTACGGCGGCGGCTACGTGATGCTCGGTGCGACGCTGATCGTCTCGTCCGGAATCGCGCTCGCCAACGTGTTGATTCCCGTGGTGATCAAGAGTTCATTCCCGGCCCGGGTGGGTCTGATGACGGGCATCTACACCAGCGCGCTGCAGGCCGGCGGTGCGCTGGGAGCCGCCGTCACTCCCGCGGTCGAGCAGCGCCTCGGCGGCTGGTGCCCCGCGTTGGCGTCATGGGCGGTACTGGCCGCTGCCGCCCTGCTGCTGTGGATTCCCGCGGCCCGTCGACACCGCGCGGACTGGGCCGCGGCCACTGCCACCACCACCGCGCGCCGCTCACTGTTGCGCAATCGGTTGGCCTGGACGGTGACCCTGTACATGGGCAGCCAGTCACTGATGGCGTACATCATGATGGGTTGGCTACCACAGATTTTCATCGACAACGGCATCGACAAGACCACCGCCGGCATACTGTCCGGGGTGATGTCGCTGATCGGCGTGCCGGTCGCACTGATCATCTCACCGCTGGCCGCACGCAGCTCCAGTCAGAGTTGGTGGAACGCCGGCCTCGGCGTGCTGGGTCTGACCGGCACCATCGGGCTCGTCATCGCCCCAACGGCGGCACCGGTGCTCTGGAGTTCGCTGATCGGCATCGGCATGAGCGCGTTCTCGCTGGCGCTGACGGTCATCGCGCTGCGCGCCCGCAACGCCGAGGACACCGCCCAATTATCCGGTATGGCACAGGGATTCGGCTATCTGCTGGCCAGCACCGGACCGTTCCTGTTCGGTCTGCTGCATGACCTGTCCGGCGGCTGGACCGTGCCGTTCGTGTTGTTCTTCGCGGTATACGCAGTACAGCTGACCGCCGGCACGCTGGCCGGTCGCAACCGGTACGTCTAGAACTGTTGGCGGTGCGGCATCCGGCCGCGGCTACGCTCGGCAACATGAGCCAGGAACGCGACGCCGATCTCAAGCCACCGTGGTGGCTCAAACCGATGAACAAGGTGTTCATGACGGTCATCCGGGTGGTCCCGATCAAGGGTCCGACGGTGCTCACCGTGCCGGGCCGCAAGTCCGGTCAACCGCGGTCGACACCCATCACCCCCTTCGAGGTGGATGGCAAGCGCTATGTCGTCGGTGGCTTTCCCAAGGCCGACTGGGTGCAAAACGCCCGTGCCGCGGGCACCGCGACAGTGGGCAGCGGCCGCCGCGCCGAACAGGTTCGGCTGGTCGAGGTGCCTGCCGACGAAGCTCGGCCACTGCTACGTCAGTTCCCGATCCTGGTGCCCACCGGAGTCGGGTTCATGAAGAATGCCGGACTGGTGACCGGTCCGAATCCCGATGAGTTCGAGGCGCTGGCCGGGCGCTGTGCGGTGTTCCGGTTCGACCCGGCCTGATTCCCGCGCGAGTCGAGATCCCCTGCCGGACAAGGCGGGATGGGACAACCCTGAGCGGCAGTACCGGTCGCCGATCGAAAACTCGGATGACTGACGCACCCTCGATGCGCTAGACATGGGTAATGGCTGAGCTGAAGCTGCGAACTATCTGTGACGACAACGACTACGACGCGTTCATGACCGCGTCCTATGCGGTGTTCCTGGAGGACGCGCAGCCGGACGAATTCGAATTGGTGCGAAAGTTCGTCGAGTTCGACCGGATGGCGGGATTTCACGACGGCCGGCGCTGGGTGTCCACCAGCGGCGCATTCAGCCGCCAAGTGGTGCTGCCCGGCGGTGCGATCGTCCCGGTGGCGGCGGTAACCGCGGTCACCGTGTCACCAAGCCATCGGCGCCAGGGCCTGCTGACCGCGATGATGCGCCACCAGCTCGACGACATCCGGTCCCGGGGAACCGAGGCGATCGCGATGCTGTTCGCGTCGGAGGCCGCGATCTACGGTCGCTTCGGCTACGGGATGGCGAGCGCGAACGCGACGCTCTCCGGCGGGGTGCGCGAACTCGGATATCGCCCCGCCGTGGAGGTCGGCGATGGTTCGGTGACCGAAGTGGACGCCGAGACGCTGTTGACCTCGGCCCCGGAGGTCTACGGCCAGGCCATTGCGCCACTGCCCGGGCAGATGTTGCGACCCCGCTCATGGTGGGACTTCTGGGTGCACGACAATGCCGAGCGAAGCAAGGACTCGGGCAAGATTCGCTTTGCCCTGCATCACGAAACCGATGGGACGGCAAGCGGATTCGCCATCTATCGGCCCAAGATCAAGTGGGCTGACAGCGGACAACCCGACAGCGAACTACACGTCGAGGAGGTACACGCCACCAATCACCGGGCGTACGCCCGCATTTGGCGATACCTGCTCGACATGGACCTGGTGCGCGTCGTCAAATACGGCCGCGCCGCGGTGGACGAGCGACTGCGCTACCTGGTGGCCGACCAGCGGGCACTGCAGTGCGCTGTGAGCGACGGCATCTACGTACGCATCGTGGATGTCCGCCGGGCGCTGACGGCGCGGAGGTACACCACCGACGTCGACGTGGTTCTGGAGCTCACTGACGAGTTCTGCCCATGGAATGCCGGTCGGTACCGTCTTCGCGGCGGTCCGAACGATGCCTCGTGCGAAACCACCACGGAGCCTGCCGATATCGCACTGACCGCGCGTGACCTTGGCACGATCTATCTGGGCGGAGTCAGCCTGCAGTCACTGGCCGGCGCCGGACTGGTCACCGAACTCAGCGCGGGCTCGGTGCACCGGGCCGCCGTCGCCTTCGGCTGGCCGGTCGCCCCCAGCGTGCCCGACAACTTCTGACCAGCGGTCCTCGCTCGGCCGCGGCGGCGCCGGGCACCGCGAGGTCCGGCTGGACCCGGCCTAGAGGTGCGGAGCCTGCTTGATCTTGCTGTCCGGCGTGCCTGCGGTCTGGCAGTAGGCCTGCACCGCAATCCGGGTACCGGTGATCTCCAGATTGGTTGCCTCCTTGCCTCTTTCGTCTTTGAGTAGCTTGGCAACCGCAGCGGTCTGCTGAGACTCCTCGGCGCCCAGAAAGTTCTTGCAGGTGGTGTCGCCGCCGGTCTGGGCCGGCGAACACCCGACCATCGCCAAGCCCGCCCCAAACACCACTGCAGTCACCGATCGCCTCATGGCTAGAGTCAAACACGTGAGCCAAGCGAACCCGTTCGACCCCGCGTTGTGGGAGCCCGTCACCGCCCTCGGTGAGCTGACCGACATCACCTACCACCGGCACGTGCTCGACGGAAAGCCGCAACCTACCGTTCGGATCGCCTTCGATCGGCCCGAGGTGCGCAACGCATTCCGGCCGCACACCGTCGACGAGCTGTACCGCGCGCTCGACCATGCCCGGATGAGCCCCGACGTCGGCGTCATCCTGCTCACCGGTAATGGCCCGTCCGAGAAGGACGGCGGCTGGGCCTTCTGTTCAGGCGGCGACCAACGCATCCGGGGACGGGCCGGCTACCAGTACGCCAGCGGCGAGACCGCCGAGACCGTCGATCCGGCCCGCGCCGGGCGGCTGCACATCCTCGAGGTCCAGCGGCTGATCCGATTCATGCCCAAGCCGGTCATCTGCCTGGTCAACGGCTGGGCCGCCGGCGGTGGGCACAGCCTGCACGTGGTGTGCGACCTGACCCTGGCCAGCCGCGAGCACGCCCGGTTCAAGCAGACCGACGCCGATGTCGGCAGCTTCGACGGCGGCTACGGCAGCGCGTACCTGGCCCGGCAAGCCGGGCAGAAATTCGCCCGCGAGATCTTCTTCCTGGGCCGCGCCTACACCGCCGAGCAGATGCAGGCGATGGGCGCAGTCAACGAAGTCGTCGACCACAAAGACCTGGAAACCGTTGCACTGCAATGGGCTTCGGAGATCAACGGCAAGTCACCACAGGCCATCCGGATGCTCAAGTTCGCCTTCAACCTGCTCGATGACGGACTGGTGGGCCAACAGGTGTTCGCCGGCGAGGCCACCCGCCTCGCGTACATGACCGACGAGGCCGTCGAGGGCCGGGACGCGTTCCTGGAGAAGCGCGACCCGGACTGGAGCCAGTTCCCCCGCTATTTCTAGACCTTTGCTGAAACCACCGCTACCCGCTCGAAACGGGCGATCGTCGATTCAGTCGGTACGCCCCCTGCGAGGTGGCTGAACAACGTCTGGACGGGGCAGTCGGCAGGTTTCCCATGAGTGCGCTGTGTATCAGCTTGGGCCGACGTCCTCCGGCAATCTTTGGCGGCACACTGTGTGGTGATGATTGCTGGATCCCGCTTCCGCATCGGCCGATGGGTGTTGTTGGCCGAGGGTATCGCCATGGGCGTCTTCGGGGGCGCGGGTCTGGCGTGGTCGATGGCCAATCCGCAGTTCGGTGCCGAGGGCGCGCCCATTCTCTGGCTGCGGGTCACCCCGATCCACTGCGGGCTGATGCTCGGCATCGGCGTGCTCACCATATTCGCCTCCTTGGGCCGCACCGCGGTCGTATTCAGCCGGATCGCCTCGATCGGTTGGCTGACGCTGACTATCGTGTGCGCATCGGCCGCCGCCAGCCACACACCGGGGCCACTGGGCTTCGACTCCCGCGACAGCGTGCTGTACGGCATCCTGACGCTGTACAACTGCGCGCTGGTGCTGTGGTTCACCGTGGGGATGAGCAAGTTCGGCAAGAGCAGGCGGCGAGATGTCGCGGCGGCTCCGCCAGCCTCGGATGCACCGACCGCTCCCGTCACCCAGATCCCCAATCGCGTGTCACGCAACCACCCCGATGCGGTGACCACCCGCTGAACCCTGTTAGCCTCCCCGCGTGAGCGAGCCTGGCTACTCCGACACCGAACGCGCGGCCGTATACCGGGTGATGGCAGAGCGTCGGGACATGCGGCACTTTGTACCGAATTCCCATGTGCCTGAACAAGTTCTACGTCGCATCCTGGAGGCCGCCCACATGGCCCCCAGCGTCGGGTTGATGCAGCCGTGGCGGTTCCTGCGGATCACCGACGCGACCACCCGCAACGCCATCAAGGCGCTGGTCGATACCGAGCGGCTGCAGACGGCGGAGGCCTTGGGGCCGCGGGAGGCCGAGTTCCTGGCGCTGAAAGTCGAGGGCATCGGTGATTGCGCCGAGCTGCTGGTGGTGGCTCTCGGCGAGCATCGGGAGAAGCACATCTTCGGCCGGCGCACCATGCCGCACATGGATCTGGCCTCGGTGTCGTGTGCGATTCAGAACATGTGGCTGGCGGCGCGCGCCGAAGGCCTCGGCATGGGTTGGGTTTCGCTGTTCGAGCCGACCGATCTGGCGGAGCTGCTGGGCCTGCCCGACGGTGCCGAGCCGATCGCGGTGTTGTGCCTGGGCCCGGTGCCCGAATTCCCGGACCGGCCCGAGTTGGAGATCGTGGGTTGGACGACGGCGCGGCCGCTCGATGAGCTGGTCTATACCGACAACTGGCCGGTTACCTAAGCTCGGGGGTTGTGAGTAGGAATCCGTTGCGCCGAGTGGCTGACAGCCTGATGCTGGCGAGCATGCGTCCCCCGCTGATCGAACGATTGTCCGGCCGTGACGAGGTGAAGTTGTCCGGCAAACGCATCCTGTTGACCGGCGCCTCCTCAGGTATCGGAGAGTCCGCCGCGGCCAAGTTCGCCGAACTGGGCGCCACCGTGGTGATCGCCGCGCGGCGAGCCGACCTACTGGAAGCCGTCGCCGCACGTATCACCGCTGCCGGCGGCGAGGCGCTGGCGCGACCGTGCGACCTGTCCGACCTGGATGCGGTGGACCAGCTGGTGGCCGATGTGCAGGCCGAGCTCGGCGGTGTCGACATCCTGATCAACAACGCGGGCCGGTCGATCCGTCGCCCGCTGGCAGAGTCACTGGAGCGCTGGCACGACGTCGAACGCACCATGGCGCTGAATTACTACTCACCGCTGAGACTGATCCGGGGACTGGCGCCGGGCATGTTGGAACGCGGCGACGGGCACATCATCAATGTGTCCACCTGGGGTGTGATGAACGAGTCGTCGCCGCTGTTCGCGGTGTACAACGCATCCAAGTCGGCGCTGACGGCGGTCAGCCGGGTCGTCGAAACCGAGTGGGGCGCAAGCGGAGTGCACTCGACCACGCTGTTCTATCCCTTGGTGAAGACGCCGATGATCGCGCCGACGCGCGCCTACGACGGGATGCCGGGGCTGTCCGCCGACGAGGCCGCGGACTGGATGATCACCGCCGCGCGCACCCGGCCGGTGCGGATCGCGCCACGGATGGCGGTGACCGCGCACGCGCTCAACAGCTTCATGCCGAACGCAGTGGACGCGGTGATGAAACGTCAACGCGTACAACCGGCCACGTAGTCCGATGGAGATCCTGGCCAGCCGGATGCTGATCCGTCCCGCCGACTACCCCACGTCGCTGGCGTTCTATCGGGACGCCCTCGGTCTGGCGATCGCCCGCGATTACGGCGCGGGAATGGTGTTCTACGCCGGGCAGTCGTTGATCGAACTCGCCGGCCACGGCCGCGGTGACGGGCAGCACGGGACATTTCCCGGGGCGTTATGGCTACAGGTCCGCGACGTCCGGGCGACGCAGACCGAACTGGAGAGCCGAGGGGTGCTGATTTCCCGTGCAGCCCAACAAGAACCGTGGGGCCTGCACGAGATGCATGTCGTCGACCCGGACGGGGTCAGGCTGATCTTCGTCGAGGTGCCTGAGAGCCACCCGCTACGCAAAGACACCCGGGGTACCTGACCCCGGGTGTCTCGACGGCGGTACCGTCAGCTCGTAGAAGCCGCCAGCGGCCAGCCCACCGAGGCCAGCCGTGCCGAGACCTGCTGGATCTCATCGGCACTGGGCGCCTGGTCGGTGACGCTCTTGATGGCCTGGTGGATCTCGTCCTGGGTGACCGGGATATCTCCGTTGGTCGACAGCAGGATGGACTGTGCGGCCTCGACGACCTGGTCCTCACTCAGCGAACGCTGCAGCAGCGCCAGCAGCGGGTAGTAATCCTTCGGGGGGACTCCCTCGGGGTAGCCCGCCCGCAGCCAGTTCAGGACGTTCTCGAACACCTTCGCGGATTCAGTCATGTCAGTGCCCCCCGCCGGCCTTGCCCATGAACGAGAACAGGTTGACGCCGGTGTGATGCAGGATCACGTCCTTGGTGATCCACAGGATCGCGAGCACCACGATCGCCCCGACGAGAACGAACAACAGCAGTCCGAGGGACTTCAGCGCGGCGTTGGGTGCCTGCGGCGCCCCGCTGGCGGTCACACCGCCGCCGGCGCCCGCCGAATAGGCGGCCAGGCCCCCGGCGAATACCGCCGGCAGACCCGCACCGAAGATCAACCCCACTACAAGAACCCGGAAGATGGCTTCCAAATATGTCATCGAACGATTCCCTATCAGCTCGGTTTACGTCGACCGTCAGACGGCCGCGGAGTCTTTGACTGGCTTGATTTTGGCGGCTTCACGCACGTCGGCCGGAACCGTCGAGTTCGTCGACTCGTCCCAATCGGCGTTGACGTTGTTCTGGTCGACCTTCTGCTGCTGAGCCCTCCAGTACATGAAGCCCGACAGCCCGACCAGGATGGCGAAGATCACGACGTCGCCGGCCAGTGGCGAGCTGAAACTGGCGATGCCATGTGACAGCCAGAACGACAGCGCGCCGACCAGCCCGGCAGCGGGCAGCGTGATCAGCCAGGCTGCGGCCATCCGGCCCGCGACCGACCAACGCACCTCGCCGCCCGGCTTGCCGACGCCGCTGCCCAGGATGGAACCGGTCGCCACGTGGGTGGTGGACAGCGCCATACCCGCGACGCTCGAGGTCAGGATGACCGCGGCCGACGAAGACTCGGCCGAGAAGCCTTGCGGCGAATCGATTTCCACCAGACCCTTACCGAGGGTGCGGATGACCCGCCAACCGCCGATGTAGGTGCCCAAGGCGATGGCCAACGCACAGCTGCCGATGATCCAGAACGGCAGGCCGTCCTTCTTCACGTCACCGGTGAGGTGACCGCTGCTGATCAGCGCCAGGGCGATGACACCCATGGTCTTCTGTGCGTCACCGGTGCCGTGCGCCAGGGACAGCAGCGAGGCAGTGGCAATCTGGCCCCAGCGGAAGCCCTCTTCGCGGCGGGCCTTCACGACGTTCTTGCTGATCCGGTAGACCAGCCAGGTGCCGGTCATAGCGACCAAACCGGCGATGAAAGGCGAGGCGACGGCGGGCAGCAGCACCTTGCTGGTGAGGCCCTGCCAGTTGACGCCGGCAAAGCCGGCCGCTGCGATACCCGAACCGATCAGACCACCGAACAAGGCGTGCGAGGAGCTGGACGGGATGCCGAACAACCAGGTCAGCAGGTTCCAGAGGATGCCGCCGATCAGGCCGGAGAAGATCACCGTCAACGCGACGGTCGCGTCGAGTTTGAGGTGACCGGTTTTGGGGTCCTGAATCTTCAGGACGTTGGTGGCCACCGTGACCGCCACGTTGACCGACAGGAAGGCGCCGACCAGGTTCAGGATGCCCGACAGGGTCACCGCAACCTTCGGCTTGAGGGCCCCAGTCGCGATCGACGTGGCCATGGCGTTTCCGGTGTCGTGGAAACCGTTTGTGAAATCAAATGCCAGGGCCGTTGCGATCAGCAACGCCAGGATCACCGTCTCTGCGCTCATGGCGCTAATTCTGGAGTAACGCTGCCGATTTTGACCAGTTACCCGGATTCCCGTTTTTGAGCCCGACCTGGCTTTTTGCTGTGAAAATTCAGGTGTTCATACAGAGTTCATCTTGCAACGCCAACGATTTTGACCGCGACCACGTCGCGAACACAGCAGACGTCTAGCCTTTCCGTTGGCTCGCTTGGTTCGCTGCGACCACAGCCACAAACTAAAATCCAATGTGATGCAAACGTTGGCAGGTTTGGTGCCGAACGGCCCGTCCCGAAGATCTGGAGGTGACGCCATGACTGCCTTTCTGACCAAGATCATGGCGTGGCTGCAGGCCGGATACCCCGAAGGCGTGCCCGGCGCTGACCGCGTCCCGTTACTCGCCTTGCTGGCCCGTCGGCTGACCAATGACGAAGTGGCAGCTGTCACAAAGTCTTTGATGCGCCGCGGCGAGTTCGACCACGTCGACATCGGGGTACTGATCACCCGGATGACCGATGAGCTGCCCCGCGAAGAGGACGTCGAGCGGGTGCGCGAACGGTTGGCAGCCAAGGGCTGGCCGCTGGACGACCCCCGCGAAACCGGTGACAGTCACGATGCCGAAGACACCGCAGGGGGCTCGGCATAGCCGTCCTGCGCGCGGTCGAGGTTGGCGCGGGTACACCCGCACTTGCCCTGCTGCCCGCGCTGGAACGTGCATTGAGCGGCCACGATGCCCTCTTGCCGATTCCTGCCGACGACGCCCGCCAGTGCGCACTGCTGACCAGCGCCCTACGGGTCGGCCAAGACATCGACGACTCGATCGCGGCGGTGGTCTCCACCTCCGGCACCACCGGCGCACCGAAGGGCGCAATGTTGACCGCGTCGGCATTGACTGCCAGCTCGTCGGCGACGCACGCCCGACTGGGCGGGCCGGGACGGTGGCTGCTGGCGCTGCCCGCCTACCACATCGCAGGCCTGCAGGTGCTGATCCGCAGTATCTGCGCGGGCACGGCGCCGGTGGCCCTGGCCCCCGGCTTCAGCAGTGACGAATTACCCGCTGCGGTAACAGCTTTGGGTTCGGGTCGACGTTACGCCTCGCTGGTTTCGGTTCAGCTGGCCAAGGCGCTGGCCGATCCGGCCGCGACGGCGGCGCTGGCCGAGCTGGATGCCGTGCTGATCGGTGGTGGTCCGATGCCCCCCGGCCTCGGCCAAAAGGCCACGGCTGCAGGCATTTCGGTGGTCCGCACGTATGGCATGAGCGAGACGGCGGGCGGCTGCGTATACGACGGGGTGCCGCTGGACGGGGTGCGGGTGCAGATCGCCGACGACGGCCGGATCGCCTTGAGCGGGCCAACGGTGGCGGCCGGTTATCGCAATCGGGTGCAGCCGTCGCCGTTCGTAGACGGTTGGTTTCACACCGATGACATTGGCGTGGTTGATGATTCGGGAGTGCTCAGGGTACTGGGGCGGGTCGACGACGCCATCGCCACCGGCGGCCTCAAAGTACAGCCCACGCTGGTCGAGTCCGCACTGGCCGGGCATCCGGCTATCGCCGAGTGCGCGGTGTTCGGTCTGCCCGACGAAAGCCTGGGCCAGCGCGTGGCCGTCGCGCTGGTGCTGCAGCCCGGCGCCGACACCCCGACCGTCACCGACCTACGGGCATACGTCGAACAGGCCGCGGCCGCCACCGCGGCGCCGCGGGAAGTGCATGTACTGGCCGAATTACCGCGGCGCGGCATCGGCAAGGTGGACCGAAAAGCCTTGGTGGCCCTGTTCAGTGGTGATGCCGGTCACACGGCGGGCGCCTGATTCGGTGACCAGACCGAGTCTCTGGGACCCTGGATTGGTACCGAAGAGTTGGAGTTCGCATGTCTGCTCGCCATTCCAAGGACGATCCCATCAACCCGGGACCTGCGCTGACCACGCTGACCTGGTTCGGTGGTGGCACCGTAGCCGATCCCGAAGGCCGTTCCGGAACACCTTTCATCGGGGCCCTGGTGCTGCTCGGCGGTGTGGTCGCCTGGCTGATCGCGGCCGGAGTCACTGTCGCGGCCACCGGTTGGCCGGTGGCCGTGGCATTTTCGGCCGCGCTGGTTTTCGCCGCGTTGGTGGTGCTGGCTATTCGAACCACGGTCAGCGGTGCCCGCGGCATGCTCGGCCGCGTCGCCGTCGCCGTCGCGGTGGGCTTGGTGGTCGGTGAGCTGTCGTCGATGCTGTTGTTCGGCGGTGCCATCACGCAACACCTTGAGCGGCAAGCCCTGGAACGGAGCGCCTCGACGCCGGCCGTCGCATCGTCCGCCGCTGATCTGGACGCGCAGCGCGCGGCACGCAAGGCCCTGGACGAGGCCGTCGACTCGGCCCGCGGGCGCCGAGACGAAGCGCAGGTGGTGGCCCGGTGCGAGTTCCAACCGGAGCCGTCGTGCCCGCAACAATCCATCACCGGAGTGGCCGGCGACGGACAGATCACCCAGAACACCCAGGAAGTGCTCGATCAGGATCAGCACGAACTCGATGCGGCGCTGGCCGCCCGGGACCGGCAGGCTCCCGCGCTCGACGCCCGCATCACCGATGCCGAGCACTCCACCGCGCTGGCCCGGCAGTCCGCGCTTGCCGGGGCCGACCAGGGCTTCGGCGCCCGGTGGGTGGCGATGAACGCGTACACGCTGAGTGCCGTGGTCGCGTTGAGTCTGCGCGTGCTGACCGCGGCGGCCTGTGTCCTGCTGTATCTGCTGCCGCTGCTGCTGCACACCCGGCAGGACCGCACGCTGCGTGAGCGGCACAATCAGTCACGACTGCGGGCGGAACTGCAGGCCGAAACCGCGATCGCGGTCAAACGCGCCGAGGTCCGGGCTGCCGCCGAAATCCTGCAGGCCGAGCACCAGCTGACCACGATGAAGACGGCGCTGGAGGCCGAAGCCGAGATCAGCCGCGAATACCACCGCCAGCGGGTGGCCGACGCGCGAACCGCGCAGCCGGCGGCGCTGGCCGCCCAGGTACTCGCCGCGCCTGTAGGGCTGATGCCGATCGAGGCTGCTGCCGCTGCTGCCGCCGGCGAACCGGCGGCCCTGCCCGTCGCGGCGGCCGAGGCGCCAACCGCCGACTCTCGTCTGCCCGTGCCGGCCGATCCCGCCCTGCCGGTCCCGGCGGCGTCCGTCGTGCCGGCCAAGTCCGGCGGGCTGCCGTCGATCCCGGTGTTGCCCGACATCGCCGGCGCCGCGGTGCGTTTCCTGCGTCCTTTGGTGCCGCCGGTGATCACCCAGGTCGTGGAGAACTCGACGCAGCAATTGCGTTCGGCGCAAAGGGTTCTCGAGGAGTTCGAAGAGCTCACCTTCTCGTTCCGCCGCACCACCCGGGTGATCGTCCAGGAAACCGAAGAGCAGCGCGGCACCGGCGGCGATCCGGCGCCGAGCGCGGATCCCGGCCCGACCTTGGGGCACGTCGACTCCGCGCGCGACTACCCGACCATCGACACGCGGGTCATCGATGCCGAAGCCCTCGGCTCCCCGGATATCACCCCGGCCGTCGAACACACCGACCGCCGGCAGTTGCGGTCCGGTCCACGGGCGATCGACCGCTGAGTCAGTCCGGCAATGAATTACTCAGCCGCTCAGCGGAAGCCAGGTAGTCCTCGATGAACTCGCGAACCACTTCCCGGGCCGGCTTGATCCTGTTCATCAGCCCGACGCCCTGACCAACGAAGTAGGTGGCCAGCTGCTGGGCCCCTGGATGTCCTTGGGCGGCAAGCCGATCCACCCGGCGCAGCACCGGTTCGCTCAGCATGTTCTGTAGCGGCAACGGCAGTGGCTTGCGACCGCCGTCCTTGGGCGCCCAAGCATCGGTCCAGTCCGAAACCAGTTGTCGCGAGGGCTTTCCCGTTCGCCCCGCCGAGCGCACGGTGTCCCGTGAGGTCGCATCGATCATCTTCTGTTTGGTCGCCGGCGCCGTCTCGGCCTCCTCAGTGGTCAACCACACCGACCCGGTCCACGCACCTGCAGCACCCATCGCCACCACGGCCGCCATCTGTCGTCCGGTGACGATGCCTCCGGCAGCCAGCACCGGGACGGCGTCCTCAATGGCGTCGATCACCTCGGGCACCACCACCAGCGTCGACACCTCACCGCAGTGCCCGCCCGCCTCGGTGCCCTGCGCCACGATCAGATCGACCCCGGCGGCCACCTGCTTGATCGCGTGCTCCTTGGCGCCGACCAGCGCGGCCACCGGAATCCCCCGCTCCCGCCCCGCCTCGATCATGTAATCCGGCGGCACGCCAAGGGCATTGGCGATCAGCCTGATCGGGTGGCTGAGCGCGACGTCCAACAGCTCATGCCCGGTGTTGCCGGACAACACCGAACCACCGGTGCGCGGAGTGGCTTCCGGCTCGATGCCATGGTCGACCAGCAGCTGTGCAACGAAGTCTCGGTACTCGGCAGGGATCCGGTCGGCGAACTGGTCGTTGGAAAGGTTCTCGCCCTTGCCCTCGAACTTGGCCGGCACGATGATATCCAGCCCATAGGGCCGGCCGTCGACATGATCGTCGATCCAGGCCAGTTCCCGGTCCAGCTGTTCCGGGGTGTAGGCCGTCGCCCCCAGGACCCCGAAGCCGCCGGCGTTGGTCACCGCAGCGACGACGTCGCGGCAGTGGCTGAATGCGAAGAGCGGAAAGTCGATACCGAACTGCTCACAGATACGGGAAGTCACCCCGTCAGTATTGACACCCCCGCTTGACGGGTGTCAAGTACCTATCCGATCAAGGCAGGGCGAACGGGAGTTTCACGCCGGCGTGGGCCAGGCAGTGCGTACAGGTCCGGTCAGTCGGGACCCGGGCGACGGTCTGCTGCACCAGCGCCTTGAACATGGGCATGTTGCGCTCGAACTCGGCGAACACGTCGACGGCGGTCACGCCTTCACCGGAGGTGATGCCGGCATCCAGGTCGGTGACCAAAGCTATTGCCGCATAACATATTTCCAGCTCACGGGCCAGCACTGCCTCGGGGTAGCCGGTCATGTTGATCAGGGTGAACCCCTGGGCGGCGAACCATCGACTCTCGGCCCGGGTGGAGAACCGCGGCCCCTGGATCACCACCATGGTGCCGCCGTCGACGACGCCCGGCTGGATTGCCGCCGCTCGCAGCGACGGGCAGTAGGGGTCGGCGAACCCGACGTGGATACCGCCGGAATCGAAGTACGTGTCGTCCCGGCTACGGGTTCGGTCGACCAGCTGATCGGGCACCACCACGGTGCCCGGACCATGGTCGACGGTCAGGCTGCCAACCGCGCAGGGCGCGAAGATGCGCCGAACCCCGAGCGTCCGCAACGCCCACATATTGGCCCGGTACGGCACGGTGTGCGGCGAGAATTCGTGGTTGCGCCCATGCCGCGGCAGGAACGCCACCTCGTGCCCGCCGACGGTGCCGACGGTGATCGCAGCGCTGGGCGCTCCGTACGGCGTTTCCACGCTCACCGAGCGCGCATCATCTCCGAAGAACGTATAGAAACCACTACCGCCGATGACTCCGAGCATGCCCGAGATTATTCGGGGTCGGGACCCGGCTCCGGCGAGCGGTGTACCGCCAGCTCGTCGGCCTCCTCCTGCTCCAGCTGGGCGCGGGCCCGCCGGGCACCGTCCCTGATGGCGAACGCATCGGTGGCCAGGCCGCCGATGGACTTTGAGACGTCCCTGACCGCATTGACGATCACATTGGTGACCTCACCGACCGTCGATGCCACCGCTTCGATCGATTCCTGGACCATGTCCTTACGGATCTCGTTCTTGCTGAGCCGATCCTTCATGACGACAAGTGTAGGGCCGTGGGACGATGACCATAGGGTGAGCCGAGCCACGGGTGAACAACCCAATGGCGGCCCAACGACGGGAAAGGTGGAAGAACGCGCGTGGCCAGTCTTTCTCAATGGGTTGAAGGCGCCCGTCCCCGGACCTTTCCCAACGCTGTGGCGCCGGTGCTGGCCGGTACGGCCGGCGCCGCCTGGCTGGGCTCGGCGGTGTGGTGGAAAGCGCTGCTGGCGCTGGTGGTTTCGCTCGCCCTGATCATCGGGGTCAACTACGCCAACGACTACTCCGACGGCATCCGCGGCACCGACGACGACCGCTCCGGGCCACTGCGGCTGGTCGGCTCCCGGGTGGCTTCGCCGCGCGCGGTGCTGGCTGCCGCTGTGATCAACCTGAGTCTGGGTGCAGCGGCCGGTTTGGCGTTGGCCCTGGCCAGCCAACCGTGGTTGATCGCCGTCGGAATCGCCTGTATCGCCGGCGCCTGGTTGTACACCGGCGGCGCCAATCCCTATGGCTACCGCGGCCTCGGCGAGATCGCGGTGTTCGTGTTCTTCGGCCTGGTGGCGGTACTGGGCACCCAGTACACGCAGGCACTGAGCGTGGACTGGGTCGGGGTGGCACTGGCGGTGGCCGTCGGTGCGTTGTCTTCTGCGGTGCTGGTGGCCAACAACCTTCGGGACATCCCGACCGATCAGGTGGCCGGAAAGATCACCTTGGCGGTGCGACTCGGCGACCCGCGTACGCGCGTGCTGTATCAGGTGCTGGTCGCCGTGCCGTTCGTGTTGACCGTGGCACTGATGTTCGCAACCCCTTGGACGGCAGCCGGATTCGCCGCCGTTCCGCTCGCGATGCGCGCTGCCCGGCCGGTGCGGTCCGGCGCCACCGGCCGTGAACTGATTCCGGTGCTACAGGCGACGGGGCTGACCATGTTGGCGTGGACAGTCCTGGTGAGCACGGCTCTGGTCGCCGTCCACAGCTAGGGCTTCTTGTCGCCGCGCAACCGGGCCTGCAGTTCGGCGCGGTCAGTGCGGCGCTGTTCGTCGAACGCGGCGATGCCCGCCGTCGCCCGGCGCCGCAATGGCGCAAACACCCAGATGCCCAGTGGCAAGCCGAGCACGATGGCGAACAACAGCGCGACCATCACCGGAAATTCACGCACGCCAAGCAGCAGTCCGCCGCCGTAGATCACGCCGGTGAGCACCGCAATCAGCAGCAAGCGGGCAACTGCGTACAGCAGCACATCGGCCAACAGTCGCGATTTCGACGGCGATTCAGTCACCGCTCGAGCCTACGACGGACGCGTATATTCAGAACAAGGAGGTATTCGGCG
The DNA here is from genome assembly GCF_041261665.1 of Mycobacterium sp. MAA66. Classification (NCBI taxonomy): domain Bacteria; kingdom Bacillati; phylum Actinomycetota; class Actinomycetes; order Mycobacteriales; family Mycobacteriaceae; genus Mycobacterium; species Mycobacterium sp. MAA66. The sequence continues at coordinate 592,130 of NZ_JBGCCC010000002.1, forward strand.
TGCAGTTCGTTTTGCTCAGCACCATTCTGGCGTTACTTGTGTATTTCGGCTGGCGCACGACTCGCGGTGCCGCCAATCGACCGACCACACGTGTCATCGGCCCCGACGACGATCCCGAATTCCTTCGGCACCTCGGCCACGACGACAACAGCCGCTGAGCCCGACAAGACCAGTCGAGCCCAGCCCACCCAGTCATCGGTGGGCTGGCGCGTCTGCCGTTGGTGGGCTCAGCCCACGCCCGCGTACGAGTGCAGGCCGACGGTGACCAGGTTGATGAAAAACAGGTTGAACACCATCGCCACAAAGCCGACGACGTTGATCCACGCGGCCTTCTTGTCCCGCCATCCGGCGGTCGAACGGGCGTGCAGGTAGGCGGCGTACACCACCCACGCGACGAACGAGACCGTCTCTTTGGGGTCCCAACCCCAGTACCGGCCCCAGGCCTCCTCGGCCCAGATGGCGCCGAAGATCACTCCGAAGCCGAAGACCGGGAACGCGAAAATGGTTGTCCGGTAAGCAATACGGTCCAGCGTCTGGGCATCTGGCAGTCGGCTGACGACGCGCGCCATGGTGCCTTCTCGGCCCGGCTCGGCCAGCGGTGACATCTTCAGCAGGAACAGGATGCTGGCCACCCCGGCGACCAGGAACACGCCCGAACCCAGGCTGACCACTGACACGTGGATGGGCAGCCAGTACGACTGCAGGGCAGGCATCACCGGGGCGGCGTTGGTGTACAGGTACTTGCCCGACACCGCCAACAGGATCAGCACCGGAATCAGTACGAAAACCCACAGTGCCCGGAACTGCGGGCGCCGCAACATGATTGCGCCGGCGACCAATCCGCAGAAACTGGTCAGGTTGATGAACTCGTACATGTTGCCCCACGGCGGCCGCATGGTGGCCCAGCCGCGCAGGACGATGCACACGAACAACATGGCGATGCCGACGTACACCAGGGACAGCCCGACCCGGCCGATGCGTTCGTCGGTGGTCCGCGTCGGGGAGTCGATCACCACCCCCGGTATCGCACTATCGGCGCCCACACCGACCAGTTCGCGACGCTCGACCGTGCGGCTGCGGCTGTATGCCAGCTCGACGGCCAGCAGCAGCATGGCGCCCACCAGCACCACCACCGAGGTGGTGTACGCCCAGTCCGAGTACCGGGCCAGGTCGATATCGATGTGTTCTGTGTTCATGCGCGATCCGCTTCCGCTCTTCGCTGGATGTTCATCGTCAGTCCTCAACTAACCGCGCGGTGAGCCGCTCGAACTCATCGCCCCAGCCCGAGTTGTCGGTCCGCGCCAGTCCACCCAGCTCGACGTTCACGCTACCGGGCTCAGCCGGGGTGATCCGAATCCAGATCCGGCGGCGGCGGATCACCAGGGAGACCAGCAGCCCGCCCATCATGGTCAGCGCGAAGACCAGGACCCACAGCTGGGCAGGATCGTGCGATACCTGCAGGTTGATGAAGGGCACCGCGCCGTCGAACCGCACCACGGTGCCGTCGTCAAGCTTGGTCTGCTCGCCCACCTTCAGGTTCACCCGGGCCTGCTTGGTCAGTCGGTGCTGCTCGATCAGCTTCGGGTCCAGCGCGAACAGCGACTGCGGACGGCCGGTGTCCAGTCCGGTATCGCCGCGGTAGACGTCGATGGCCACTGCCGGATCGCGCAACTCCGGAAAGCTTGAGGACAGCAGCTTGCCGTCCAGCTCGGCGGTAGGCGCGAACAGCCCCTGGATGGCGATCTGGTGCTTGCGACGCTCGCGCTCGTCCGGGTAGGTGCCACCCGGTGGGTCGACCCGCATCACACCCGAGGACAGCAGGGTAACCGGGCTCTCCGGCTTCCACTGCAGCGTCGTGGTGCGGCTCTGCCCACCGGGGAATGTCACGGTGAAGGTCGGGGCGTAACCGTGGCCCTGCAGGTAGATCCGGTCGCCGCCGATCCGCAGCGGGTGGTTGACCTCAAGCCGGTAGGGACGCCAGGTGCCGGCGAGAAGGTCGGCGCCGTCCTGGTAATCGATGTTGGCGGCGAACATGGTGGCTTGTCCGCTGGGCAAGTACCGGGCATCAAAGCTGTTGACCCGCAGACAGGTTGGGTGCAGCGAGGTTCCGTCGACGACATTGCCGGCCCGGAAAGAGTCGAAAGCGGCCGGCGATGCCGAACAGAATCCCGGGCCACCGTCGGCGATCACGATGACGTTGCCCTCGTAGCCGAACATCTTGCCCGCGGCGACTGCCACCAGCAGCCCCAGCAGCGAGAAGTGGAAGACGATGTTGCCGAACTCGCGCAGGTAGCCCCTTTCCGCCGAGATCTCGGTGACGTCGCCCTCGGTGCGGGTGACTTGACGCCAGCCCTTGAGCCGCACCGATATTCGCTTCGCCACGGCCTCGGGTGCACCGGCCACGACGGCTTCGGTGTGTTTGGGCAGCCGGGCCAGATTGCGTGGAGCGGCTACGGGTTTGGCCCGCAAGCTGCGGACATGCTCGATCAGCCGCGGGGTCAGGCAGCCGACCAACGAGATGAACAGCAGCACGTAGATCGCGGTGAACCAGGAACTGGAGAACACCGAGAAGGCCTGCACCTTGTCCAGCCACGGACCGATCACCGGGTGCTGGGCCAGGTATTCGTCGACCTTGCTCGCGTTCAGCGAGCGCTGCGGCAGCAGGGCTCCGGGAATGGCGCCCAGCGCCAGCAGGAACAGCAGCACCAGCGCGGTGCCCATGGAGGTCAGGGTGCGCCAGGTGTTGCGCACCAGGGCAAGCAATTTCATACCGGGAGCCTCACGTCGCTGACCAGAGCGTCACGCACCCAAGAGGTGAAGTCGTTCCACACCCCGGTGACCAGGGCGGCGCCGACCGCGATCAGCAGTAGTCCACCGAATATCTGGATGGCGCGGGTGTGCCGGCGCAGCCAGCCCAGTCCCTGCACGGCGCGGGCCGAACCGAAGGCCAACAGCACGAAGGGAATTCCCAGGCCCAGGCAGTACGCGATCACCAGAGCAATGCCGCGCGCCACGCTGGCCCCATCGCTGGCCGAGGCCACTGCGATGACGCCGGTGAGCGTCGGGCCCAGGCACGGCGTCCAGCCGAGACCGAACACGGCACCCAACAGGGGCGCGCCCACCACGGTGGACACCTGACGCGGGGTGAACCGCACCTGCCGCTGCAGGGCCGGCACCAGCCCGACGAACACCAGTCCCATCACGATGGTGATGACGCCGCCGATGCGTTGCAGCAGAAGCTGATTGGTGATCAGCGAGGTGGTCAGCCCGAGCACGGCGACCGCGCCCATCAGGAACACCGCAGTGAACCCGGCGACGAACAACGCGGCCGCGCCGGCCACCCGCCAGCGCGCAGCGCGGACCGTCGTGGTGGTCGCTGCGTTGGGCGACTCCTCTACTCCGACCACGGCAGCCAGGTAGGAAAGGTAACCGGGCACCAGCGGCACCACACACGGCGAGGCGAACGACACCAGCCCGGCCAGCACACTCACCCCGATGGCCACCAACAGCGGTCCGGCTGCGGCGGTTTCGGCGAAACCGGTCATGCGCCGCCCTCTTTGGCCAGCCGCTGCACGACCGGCGTCAGGTCGTCGGCCAGCAGCTCACGCAAGAACACCGCCGCCACCCGGTGCTGACGGTCCAGCACCAGAGTCGACGGGATGACCGTGGTCGGATACTTGCCGCCGAACGCGATCATGGTGCGCATCGCCGGGTCGTAGATCGAGGGGAAGGTCACCTTGTGGTCGACGATGAAGTCGACCGCAGCCTGCCGGTTGTTGTCGCGCACATCGATGCCGAGGAAAGCCACGCCCTGGGCCTTGGTGGCGTCGTAGACCTTCTGCAATTCGGAGATCTCCGACCGGCACGGTCCGCACCATTGGCCCCAGATGTTGATCACCACGACCTGACCGGAAAAGTCGTCCAGGGAAAGAGTTTTCGAAGGGTCGGTCAGCGACGGTCCCTGGATCGGACCCGGCTTGCCGCGGCTGGACGGTGGGTCGTAGGTGATGTCGGTCTTGCCGCCGGGCGCCACGAATTCGAAGGTGCCGCCCTGGGCGACCGCATCGTCGCCGGTGGAACAGCCGGCCAACAGCGCGCACGCCGCTGCGGCCGCTGCCATCGCCCTGGCCAGTGTCACCAACGATTTCACTGTCCCGCGAGCTCCGAGTATCCCCAGCCGACCATGCGGTCGTCGTGGAAGTAGAACGAAGTCACCGAGGCGAGGTTGCACATCCGGCGAGTCGGGAAGTGGTGCAACTTCTTGTCGAGCATCGACCGCCGCAGCGTCTCCACCGGCAGCTGGTGGCTGACACATACCGCCTCGTGGCCGGCGCCCTTGATCCGGGCGCGGTCCAGTGCCGCGGTCATCCGCGCCGCAATCTGCCGGTACGGCTCGCCCCACGATGGCGTCTTCGGGTCCCGCAGGTGCCACCAGTTCCGCGGGTCGCGCAGCGCTCCGTCACCCGGCGAAACACGCTGCCCTTCAAAGACATTGGTGGATTCGATGAGTTCTGGATCAGCGTCGACGGGTAGGCCGTGCCGGGCTGCGATCGGAGCGGCGGTCTCCTGGGCCCGCTCCAGCGGCGAGGCCACCACGTAGACGACGTCACGTTCGGCCAGCCAGCCCGCGACTGCTTCGGCCTGCGCGCGGCCCCGGTCCGAGAGGTGGAAGTCGGGGCGGCGGCCGTAGAGAATGCCCTCGGGGTTGTACACCTCGCCGTGCCTCATGACATGGACGATGGTCTTGTCGGTCACGCGGGCTCCTCGGCTTCCCCGGCCGCACGTGCGGCGCCCGGCAGAGCGGCGGCGATCCGGTCGAACGCCTCATCGTCGAGGGCGGTCGAAACGAACCAGGTCTCAAAGGCACTGCACGGTGGGTAGATCCCTGCGTCCAGCAGGGCATGGAAGAACGCCGGATAGCGCCAGGTCTGGGTGGCCTTCGCGGAGTTGAAGTCGACGACTTCGCCGTCCCCGAAGAAGACTGTCAGGAAGTTTCCTGCGCGCGAAATCCGGTGCGCCACAGAGGCTTCGGTCAATGCCGTGGAGATCAGCGCGGACAGCCGATCGGCATTCCCGTCGAGGGTGGCGTAGACCGCGTCGTCGGCGGCACGCAAGGTGGCCAGACCCGCGGCCATGGCCACCGGGTTACCCGAGAGTGTGCCGGCCTGGTAAACCGGGCCCAGCGGGGCCAGGCGCTCCATCACCTCGGCGCGACCCCCGAATGCCGCGGCGGGCAGGCCGCCGCTCATCACCTTGCCGAAGGTGAACAGGTCGGCTTCGACCGGATCGATGCCGTACCAACCGCTGCGGCTGACCCGGAAACCGGTCATCACCTCGTCCATGATCAGCAACGCGCCGTGCTCGGCGGTGATGCGGCGCAGCGCGGCGTTGTAGCCGGGAGCCGGCGGCACGGTGCCCATGTTGCCGGGGCTGGCTTCGGTGATGACGCAGGCGATCTGGTCGCCCTGCACGGCGAAGGCCTGCTCCACCGCGGCGATGTCGTTGTACGGCAGCACGATGGTGTCGGCGGCTGCCGCGCCGGTGACGCCGGGCGAAGACGGCAGTCCCAGCGTCGCGACACCGGAGCCGGCGTCGGCGAGCAGGGCATCACTGTGGCCGTGATAGCACCCGGAGAACTTGATGATCTTGGGCCGGCCGGTGAAGCCGCGGGCCAACCGGATGGCGCTCATCGTGGCCTCGGTGCCGGAGTTGACGAACCGCACCCGCTGCACCGGGTCCACCCGGCTGATGATCTCGCGAGCCAGTTCGGTCTCGGCCGGTGTCGGTGCACCGAAGGACAGGCCGTTGACGGCGGCCTCCTGCACCGCTCGCACTACGTCTGGATGCGCGTGCCCCAGGATCATCGGGCCCCAGGAGCACACCAGGTCGACGTAGCGGTTGCCGTCGGCGTCGGTCAGCCAGTAGCCACCCGCCGAGGTGATGAAGCGCGGGGTGCCGCCGACCGCGGAAAAGGCCCGGACCGGCGAATTGACCCCGCCGGGGATGACGGTGGACGCGTCGGCGAACAGTTTCGCGGAGACGTCGGTAGAAACCATGACCACCAGTGTCCCAGCCGCTCGCAATTGGACCAACTACAGGGTGTAGTGGCCGGTCGTCGCCCGTCGCGCCGAAGGGCACGTTGTTACTGCGACTACATCGGTGCGGAAAACGACGACAGGGTCGCGAGACCAACTGGAGGACGGAAATTCCGACCCAATACCGCCGTGCAGTTGGTGTCGGAGGGCAGCGCGACACCGATTTGTCGCACGCGCGCGGGCAAGAAGACGTGGCGCCCAGGCCACGGCGACAAAGGCGATCTCGGCGGGCGAACTCAGCCCGCAGAGCTCTACTTCTGCAGCGCGAGTTTGAAGACCGGGTGGTCGGCGTCGTCGGGCAACTCACGCCAATACTGCTCGACCACCTTGCCGGCCAGCGGCCGATACACCGCGATGATCGGCGCCCGGTCCGCGACCGGTACCTCGGTGGCCAAGTAGTTCACCTTCCCGAGCGCAATCACCGGATTGGCCCGGACGTTTTTCACCCACGCGGACTCGCCGCGGGTGGACACCAGGTACTTGACCCCGTCAACTTCGGGAACGACGACCGGGATGCGCTGCAATCCCCGATCAGATTGTCGGGTGACGATCAGCGTCACGCTGCCGCCCACCCCGGTGAGCCGCGCGATGCGGTTGAAGACGTTGACCACGAACCACGGTGGCTTCAGGTAGGCCATGACTACACCGCCGACAGGGCGTCGTCGAGGATGTCCAGCCCGCGCTTGGCGTCATCGATGCTGATGTTGCACGGCGGCACCAGATGGAAGCGGTTGTAGTTCATGAACAGCAGCAAGCCGTTCTTCTTGGCGCGCGCATTGATGGCACCCATCTCCGGCGAGCTGCCGCCGTAGGGCGCCAGCGGCTCTTTGGTGGCGCGGTCCTTGACCAGTTCCACCGCCCAGAACACACCCAGGCCTCGAACGTCGCCGACGATGTCGTGCTTTTCGGCCAGTGCCGCCAGACCCGGACCGAACACGTCGGTGCCGATCAGCTCGGCGTTCTCGACGATCTTCTCGTCGTGCATCGCGGTCAGGGTGGCCACCGACGCCGCACAGGCCAGTGGGTGTCCGGAGTAGGTCAGCCCGCCCGGATACGGCTTGTCCAGGAAGCGCTCCAGGATCTTGTCGCTGACGATGACGCCGCCGAGCGGCACGTAGCCCGAGTTGACGCCCTTGGCGAAGGTGATCAGGTCCGGGGTGACGTCGTAGTTGTCCAGCGCGAACCACTTACCGGTGCGGCCGAAGCCGGCCATCACCTCGTCCAGGATCAGCACGATGCCGTGCTCGTCGCACAGTTCGCGCACACCCTGCAGGTAGCCGGGCGGCGGCGGCATGATGCCGACGGTGCCGGGCACCGACTCGAGGATGATCGCCGCGAATGCGCCCGGGCCCTCGAACTCGATCACCGACCGCAGATGCGCCAGCGACCGCTGTGTCTCTTCTTGCGGCGTCTCCGAACCGAACTGGCTGCGGTACAGGAACGGGCCGAAGAAGTGCGTGGTGCCCTCGCTGCCGTAGTCGTTGCCCCAGCGCCGGGTATCGCCGGTGAGGTTGATTGTCAGCGCGGTGCCGCCGTGATAGCTGCGGTAGGTGGACAGCGTCTTGTAGCGGCCGGTGTACACCCGGGCCATCCGGATGGCGTGCTCCACGGCGTCGGCTCCGCCATTGGTGAAGAACACCCGGTTGAAGCCCTCCGGGGCGACCTGGCAGATGAGGTCGGCGGCAGTGGCGCGGGCCTCGTTGGCGTGCTGCGGCGCAATGGTGCAGAGCTTGGCTGCCTGCTCGGCGATCGCGGCGACCACCTTGGGGTGCTGGTGGCCGATGTTGGTGAACACCAGCTGGCTGGAGAAGTCCAGCAGACGGTTGCCGTCACCGTCGGTCAGGTAGCTGCCCTCGGCGCCGGTGAAGACGATCGGATCCAGCGCGCCCTGCGCCGACCAGGAATGGAATACCCGGCTGCGTTCCAGGTCGTAGATCCGGCGGGCTTCTGGATTGGTGGGCGCGGGCATGTGGCTCCTCCTCGAGGCTTGAGACCTAGCGGGACAGCGCCGTCGCCGCGACCGGTTGCCGGTGAGGTTACTCGCTGGGCTATCCATGTCGGCCGTGATGGCCGACCATGGTGCTATGCAACTGCCGCAGTGGGTCGCGCGATTCAACCGATACGTCACCAACCCCATTCAGCGCATCTGGGCCGGCTATCTGCCGACCTTCGGCATCCTGGAGCACATCGGACGGAAGTCGGGCAAGGTTTTTCGTACCCCGTTGACGGTGTTCAGTACCGACGACGGGTTCGCGATCCTACTGACTTACGGGCCGAACCGGGACTGGCTCAAGAACATCACCGCCGCCGGAGGTGGACGACTGAAGCGGCACGGCCGGACGGTGGCGGTGACCGAGCCGCGAATCGTCACCAAGCAGCAAGCGGCGCCACATGTCACCGGCCTGGGTCGGTTGGTGTTCGGCCGGCTGCCGTTCGACCAGGCGGTCTTGCTTCACCGCGACTAGGCGCCGCCGGTTCCGTCGGATGGTCATGGTCGTCTCCGGTCGCCAGGTCCGAGCACTCGACCACCACCGCCGAGTTCGTGCGTAGGTAGTCACGCAGGCCGGTGTCCGCGTGCGCGTCGGCTGCCGCGGGACGCCAATGTGGGCGGCCGAGCGCGACCGGATGGCCGGGTCGGCCCCGGTATGCCGCGCGAGCCAGACCGCCACTGTTCTCCCGGGCCGCCGTCAACACCCGTGCGACGGCGGCCGCTGGGATATCGGGGGTGTCCACGGTCAGGATGACGGCATAGTCGGCATCGATGATGTCGGCGGCCGCCGCCAGCCCGGCACGGATGGAAGCCGAAACTCCGGTTGTCCAATCAGAGACCGCGACCGCACGCGCCGGCACCGGGATTTGCGGATGCGCAGCGCCCAGGGTCACCAGCACGTGCCGGCACCCGCCGTCGTGCAGCGCCGCGATCGCCGCGGCCAACCAGCTGCCCTGGTCGGCAAGGACTTTGGGAAATCCCATGCGACGGCCCGCCCCTGCGGCGAGCACTATTCCGACTGCGTGTGCCTGATCAGCATCCACCGCCATGACGTTACGGCGACAGCATAGCGGCGGCCAATTCGTGTTCTCCCACTTGTCTTTTGCACACGCCGCCCTACCGTGCGGGTGCTAACCCACACCCAAGTTTCGACGCAGCCGGTCCACGCCGGGTCCAGTGAGGTCGTTGATTGCGCAGGGCCGTCCGGCCATCACCATCAGCAATGCTTCGCCCGGGCCGCAGGCCTGCGGTCCGCGCCCGAACGACCACTCCAGGTCATCGGCAACCAAGCGCACTCCCCTGGCCCGCCAGATCCCCCGAAGCAGCGGCGCGTAGCGCGCGAAATCCAGTGCGGCTGCCAACCGGTCGTGCGGGATGTCGCGGGGCAAGCCCAACGGTCTGCGAATGTCCTGATGGTGAATCATGCCGTCGGACAACGCAATCAGGCCGCCAAACCCGGTGGTCAGACCTCGCGGGACGACATGTTCGGCCATGGCTTCACACAGTTCACCGGTACTTCGACCTTCGTGCCGCGCCAGCACCGTGGCATTGATTCGGGGCGGCAGCAGTGCGCCCCGCACAAACTCCCGCACCGTTTCCGCACCGGTCAGTTCGTCATACCCGATGATGTGGGCGGCGACGTCACGCACCCGCCAGCCCGTACACAATGACGGTTGATCCCACTGCTCGGCGGTCAGCCCGCCGAGCAAGTCGACCAGGTCCTGACGTTCGGCGCACGCCATCGCCAAGGCGTTCATACCGACGAGTGTGCCCGAAGTCCCGCCGGCAGACTAGGTACGAAATGCCGGGCCGCGAAGGCCCGGATGTCGTCAGGGGTATCCAGGGCCTCCACACTCGGCAGCAGCAGCGCCAGTGCGGCATATCGCAGGATGGTGTCGGCCAAGTCGTTGACGGCCTGCTCACCGATCCGGTCGGCGAATCCTTGAGGGAAGACGATCCGCAGTGCCTCGCCCATCCGGCCGACCGCGGCGCTGTAGTGCTGGTGCATGAGCTCGAGAAGCAGCGCGGGTTCGTCGGCCATCATCTGATTGAGCACCCGGTGCCGCCGGAATCGCAGGATCGACAATGTGAACGCTTCGACGTACAGATTTGATTGCGGCCCAGCGTCTTTCAGCTCAGCGGCGATGTCGGCGAACAGCGCAACGTTCTCGCGTTCGACCACAGCGGTCACCAGCTCGTCCCGGTTGGCGAATCGCCGGTAGATGGTGGTTCGGCTGACCCCGGCGCGTTTGGCGACGTCGTCGAGCGCCACCTTGCGGATGCCGTGGCGTTCGAACTCCAGCAGCGCGGCGTCCAGGATGGCGACCGTCGCGGGCGAGATATCGGATGCGGCCGGGACGCTAGCCGCGGGCATAGCCGACTTGGGCAAATTTGTTGTAGCGCACCGACATCGGCAACCTGTCCCACACCCAGTTCACCGGTTTGGTACGCCAGCAGGCGGCAAAGAACTGATACCCGCGCTCTTGGCGGTCGGTCCACGGCAGTTCCAGCAGATCACGTGCCCGGGGCGGCAGACCGCCCGTGGTCAGGAACGCCGCGACCGGGTCGAACACCAGCGCGACGACCCGCCACACCGCCGGGTTGACCCCCTTGGGGCTCGGAAAGCCTTTGATGACATAGCCGACGCCGTATCGGGCGGTCTTGTGCGGCACCGCAACTTCGTTGAGCATCCGGTCCCAATACTGCTCGAACTCGGCGTAGCTCGCCGGCATCGGCCGATCGCTCACGCCGTAGCGGCGGTACCAGGTCTTCGACTCGAGATAGATCTGCTCCTTCTCCGCGTCGCTGAGCCGCTTGACGAAGGTGTCCGCGAAGTACAGCACCTGCTCGACGAAGGTGGCGTGGGCCCAGAAATAGGTCTCCGGATCCAGCGCGTGGTAACGGCTGCCGTCGGGCATGTCGCCCTTGATGCCGTGGTGGAAGTCCCGGACCTTGGTACCGGTGTTGTCGCCGTCGGTGCCGTAGACGGTGCGGAAGATCGGCGGCAGCGACCGCTTGATCCGCGCCGAGGTGTCGGCGAAGAACACCGAGTGGTCCAGCACGCCCTGCCCTAGCTCGGCCAGCATGTTCTGCAGCACCGCCGGCCGCGGCCCGATCAGGAACATTCGGTTGTCTCCGAAGTATTTCCACACCAACGAGTCCGGCCCCAGCGGAAGGGCGTCGACCTGCTCCGATTGTTCGGCAACCTCAGTCATACGGAACAGTGTTACAAATTTTGCACTTTGTAGCAACCGTGATCTGGTGCGTTCAGACTAGTTGCGCAGGTGTTCGAGTTCGGCGATCCGGGCGGCAGATCGTCGCAGCCGACTTCGTCAACCATGAAGCCGAGGACGACCCCGACGACGACGAACGCGGTCAGATCGGGCCGGCCGGGTTCCTGGCCACCGCGGCCTGGCTGCGCGCGGCCTTCGAAGACCTGCACTTCGAACCCGCCGAGACCGCAGTCGACGGCGGCACCGTCTTGGCTGCCTGCACCATGACCGGCAGGCACACCGGCGCCTTCCAGGGCATCGAACCGACCGGGCGGCGATTCGCCCAGAGTCAGGTACACATCTTCACCACTCGAGGTGGTCAGATCACCAGCCATCGCGCCGTTCGCGACGACCTGGGTCTGCTGCTCCAATTGGGCTGGCGCCCACGGGGCTGACCGCCTATTTCAGCGGCAGCCCGGTGATCGCCCGCGCCATCACCAGACGCTGAATCTCGCTGGTGCCCTCGAAAATGGTGAAGATCTTCGCGTCTCGGTGCATCCGCTCCACCGGGTAGTCGCGGGTGTAGCCGTTGCCGCCGAGGATCTGGATCGCCTCGTCGGTGACATAGACCGCCGTCTCGCTGGCGAACAGCTTGGCCATCGAGCCCTCGGCACTGTCGAACGGCTTGCCATTGCGCGCCATCCAGCCGGCCCGCCAGACCAGCTGCCGAGCGCAGTCGATCCGGGTCTTCATGTCGGCCAGCTTGAACGCGATGGCCTGGAAGTCACCGATCTTGCGGCCGAACTGCTCGCGCTCCTGCGCGTACTCCAGCGCATACTCGAACGCGGCCCGGGACACTCCCAACGCCATGGCTCCCACGGTCGGACGTGTCCGCTCGAAGGTCTTCATGGCGACCTGTCCAGCAGAACTCTTGCCTTCTCGGGTCCGGGCGATCCGCTCTTCGAACTTCTCCCGCCCGCCGACGATGAGCCGACCCGGCAGACGCACTTCGTCCAGCACCACTTCAGCGGTGTGCGAGGCGCGGATGCCGTGCTTCTTGAACTTCTGTCCTTGACTGAAACCCTTTGTGCCAGGCGGGATGATGAAGCTGGCCTGACCTCGCGAACCCAATTCGGGGTACACCGAGGCGACCACGATATGCACGTTGGCGATACCACCGTTGGTGGCCCACGTCTTGGTACCGCTCAGCACCCATTCATCGGTGGCCTCGTCATAGCGAGCCTTGGTGATGATCGCCGAGACGTCCGACCCCGCACCAGGTTCGGACGAACAGAAAGCAGCCAACTTAGGATCGGCGACACTGCCGAACATCTGCGGCAACCACTCACCCAGCTGCTCGGGGGTTCCGTTGGCCGCCAACGAGGCCGCCGCCAGGCCGGTTCCCATGATGGACAACGAGATTCCCGCATCGCCCCAGAACAGCTCCTCGACTGCGGTGGGCATACCCAGACCGCTCGGTTCGGCGCTCTGGGTGGCAAAGAACTCCATGGAGTACACGCCAACCTTGGCCGCCTCCTGGATGATCGGCCACGGCGTCTCTTCCCGCTCGTCCCATTCAGCAGCGGCGGGCCGAATCACATCCTTGGCAAACGTGTGGACCCAGTCGCGGACCTCGACGACGTCCTCCGGCAGTTCAAGCGAAAATGACATGCGCGACACATTAACGGGTGCGCCGCAAGGCTCCAACGCCGAATACCAGCAACACCCCGGCCACCGCCGCCAAGACCAAAGCCAAGGACAACAACACCGGGTCGTAGTTGACCGACGCCTTGGCCGGCTCGCCGGCGATCACCGGTTCGATCTGGGCCGGCGTGGCCGCCGCCAACCAACTCCACACGCATCCGACGATCGCGATCAGCGCGGCCGACAGCTCGGCGATCGCTTTTTTCATTCGGTGGCCATCACCGATTCGAGGGCGGCTCGCAGGCCGTGGTGTCGGCGTGCCCACGCCTGCGCGGTGCGGTCACCGGTCAGCCTGAGCCCGATGCCGGTACGCCCGCGCGGCACCCCGGTCAACTCGCCCAACGCCCGTGCCGATTCCCACTGCTCTTCACCATTGGCCGGCGGGTAGATCTCGACGATGGCGTGGGTGGGAATGGATTCGGTGCCCTGGCGCAGGAATTCGCGCGTCAACTCAACCGAGGTGTGAATGCGGGCGGCCTTGGTCTGGATCCACATGAAACCGGTGACGATCACCAGGAAGGCGAGCGGCACCAGCGGATCGACGTGGTGCGACGACCACAGCTCCATCCCGGCGATCGAGACCGCGGAGAACGGGCCGAGCGCCAACCACCACAAGCTCGCCCCCGGCTCGCTGAACAGAATCTGTTCGTCGACGTCCGGGGCCCCATCCGGTTGCGCCGCCGTCACTGTTCAGCCTCCCCGTCGAACCAGGCCTGCGCCCCAGAGGATCGGACGGACACCATCCCCGCGATCAACGGCAGCAGCGCCAACAGCGTCAGCACGTGCGTCACGCCGAACACCACGATCAGCGCGACGGCGACCACGATCGCCAAGGACAGCGCCACCGCCGCACGCTCGAACCGGCGATCGCCGGTGCGGATGCGGCCCGCCAGAAAGGCCAAGCCGACACCGGCCAGCACCACGATGAGGCCGCCGCCGCGGAAGACCGCCGGCAATGCCGGATCCACCGTTGCAGTCAGCAACCCACCGACAATCAACAGCACCGCGGCCACCATCCAGCACCAGTAGGCGACAGTGACGGGACGCGGCCGCGGAGCAGAAGGCAATTCAGTCATGTTCGGGCCAGCCTAGCGCGACGATCCGCGCTTTCCGGACCAGTACTGCCAGTACGCTCGCTCGCGGGAAATCAGCGGGTGAAGTAGGTGTGCGAGTCCGGCCGATGCAACAGGTACGCGCCGCCGGCGATCAACACCGAGCCCACGATGGCGCACACCGCATAGCCAACGGCGGCAGTCGACTCCCGGCCCGCAACGAACAAGCTGGTGGTCAGATAGATGACCGACGCCACGCCCCCACCGGTCAGCAGGCTCCGGGCCCAGCGATAGCCCTGCCGCATCAGCACCAGGAAGGTCACGGCGATTGCGGTGAGCGCGACCATCATCAACACGGAGACGGCGTTCACGTAGCCCGACGTCGTCCGCAACGGGGCGGTCAGGGTGTTGAGTAGAAAGCCGATGACCACCAAAGGCACCGCCGCCGTCCACAGCCAGAAACCGGTGTCGACGTCGTGCGGCCGGTCCGACGACTCGGGGGTGGCCTGGTTCACCGCAGCCATCCTGCGACTTCGGCCGCCCAGTAGGTCAGGACGATGTCGGCGCCCGCCCTACGGATGCTGACCAGCGACTCCAGCGCCGAGGCCTGCAAGTCGATCCAGCCGTTGGCAGCGGCCGCGCAGATCATCGCGTACTCACCTGAAATCTGATATGCCGCAACGGGAACCGGTGAGATCTCAGCAGCGGTACGGACCACGTCCAGATAGCTCATGGCCGGTTTGACCATCACCATGTCAGCGCCCTCGGCAATGTCGAGCTCGATCTCGTGGCGCGCCTCCCGGGCGTTACCCGAATCCTGTTGGTAGGTACGACGATCACCTTCCAAGCTGGAACCCACCGCGTCACGGAACGGGCCGTAGAACGCCGAGGCGAACTTCGCGGCATAGGCCAGGATCAGCACGTCGTGATGCCCGGCGGCATCCAGCCCATCGCGGATCGCAGCCACCTGACCGTCCATCATGCCACTGGGCCCCACCACCTGAGCACCCGAATCAGCTTGCGCTACAGCGAGTTTGATGTACTGATCGTTGGTAGCGTCATTGTCGACCCGACCCGACCGATCCAGCACGCCACAGTGACCGTGGTCGGTGAACTCGTCCAGACAGGTGTCGGCCATCAGCACGGTGGCATCGCCGAGATCCGAGTTCAGTTCCCGCAGCGCGACATTCAGAATGCCATCGGGATTGATGCCCTCCGACCCGGTGGCATCCTTGTCCGAATCACACGGCACCCCGAAGATCATCAAGCCGCCGACACCGGCCTCCACCGCTTCGGCGGCCGCGCGACGCAGCGATTCCCGAGTGTGCTGCACCACGCCGGGCATCGAGGCGATGGGCCGCGGCTCGGACAACCCGTCCGCGACAAACATCGGCAACACCAAATGCCGTGGCTCCAACGACGTCTCCGACACCAAACGCCGCAATGCCGGGGTGGCCCGCAGTCGCCTGGGCCGATGCCTGGGAAAAGCCATGGGGCCGAGTTTAGCGGCGACGACTCTTCTTGCGCGGGGGTGGCAGTGCTCCTTCGGCACGCAGCCGGGCAGCATGCTCGGCCAGCGCCTCCACCAGCGGGCCCACGGCCGCGGTCTCCGGCTGCACATCCACGCGCAGGCCGAATTCAGCCGCGGTTTCAGCAGTTTTCGGACCGATGCAGGCAACGATGGTGCGGGCGTGCGGCTTTCCGGCGATGCCGACCAGGTTGCGCACCGTGGAGCTGGAGGTGAAGCAGACCGCGTCGAAGCCGCCAGTCTTGATCATCTCGCGGGTGTTCGCCGGCGGCGGAGCCGCACGCACGGTGCGGTAGGCCGTCACATCCTCGATCTCCCAACCACGTTCGCGCAGGCCCTCGGCCAGCGTCTCGGTGGCGATGTCGGCACGAGGCAGCAGCACCCGGTTGACCGGGTCGAAAATCTCGTCGTAGTCCGGGAATTCGTCCAACAGCCCCAGCGACGACTGCTCACCGGAGGGCACCAGCTCGGGGTTGATGCCGAAGGCGCGCACCTTGTCCGCGGTGGCCTGTCCGACGCACGCGATCTTCACGCCGGAGAACGCCCGGGCGTCCAGACCGAACTCGTTGAACTTCTCCCACACCGCGCGAACGGCGTTGGTCGAGGTGAACACCACCCACTGGAAGCGGCCGTCGACCAAGCCCTTGACCGCACGCTCCATCTGGGCGGGGCTGCGCGGCGGCTCGACGGCAATGGTCGGTACTTCGATGGGCAGAGCGCCATGGCCCACCAGTCGGTCGCTCATCTCGCCGGCCTGGTCCTTGGTACGCGGCACCAACACGGTCCAGCCGTACAGGGCGCGGCTCTCCCACCAGTTCAGCTTCGCCCGGTTGGAGACTGTCTTGCCGATGGTGACCACCAGCGGACCGGCCAGCGGACCGACCGGCTCAGCCGGGGCCAGGGTGGTCTTGTCCAGCAGTCCGGCCAGCGTGGTCTCGATCGAGCGCTGCTGACAGGTGGTGCCGTTCGCGGTGACCACGCACGCCGTGCTGTCGGTCAGGCCGTATTCGATCAGGGTGCGGGCAGCGTCCGGCAGGTGCGAGACGGTCGCGTGCAGGATCAGCGGGCCCGGCGCGGCGGCCAGCGCGGCCCAGTCCACACTCGGGTCCCGGACGTCGGCCACCGTGTGGGCCGAGCCCAACGGCAGGCCGGCGTAGGTCGGCACCGCGGTCGACGCCGGCAGGCCGGGCACGATCTCGAAATGGGCCTGGGCCTTGGCCAACGCATTGACCTCGGTGATGACCGAGTCGACCGACAGCGGATCACCGGCGACCAGGCGCACCACGTCGACGCCGGTCTTGGCCTCGGCGGACAACAGCTTGGCCACCTCGGTCGGATCACCCAGGGCCGGACGCACGTCCACACCGTGCGGGAAGGTCATCGCCGGTGCCGCAGGGGCGCCGGCGGTGGCATCGTCTTTCCCGTCGGCGGCCGGTTCGGCCTCCGGTGCCGCCGGCTGCGGGCCGGAAGCCGGCGGCAGCTCGGTACCGATCAGCGCCAGCACCGCCTCGGGCACATCAGGATCGGTGAAGACCAGTGCCGCGTGCGCCAGCACATTGCGTGCGCGCGTCGTCAACAGGCCCGGATCCCCTGGGCCGGAACCGACAAAGGTGATGCGGCCGGGCTTGTGCTTACGCACTCGGGTCGTCATCTCTTACTCCCGCTCTACAGTCCGCTGATCCAACACGTCGCGCGCCCCCAGATCGAACAACTCCGCGGCCACCGAAAGCCCCAGCTCCCGTGCCCGATCGGGGGTCCCGATTCCGGACGCACGGATCACATCGGATCCGTCCAGCGCCGCCACGCAACCGCGTAGCGACAGCTCTTCGAAGACTCGGCCGTCCTCGTCGATGGATTCGACCACCTCGGCGATCGCACCCACCGGCGCGGAACAGCCCGCCTCCAGTTCGGCCAACAGGACTCGCTCTGCGGTGATCGCGGCACGCGTGTCGGGATCGTCCAGCTTTCCCAACAGCGTCGCCAGCTCGGTGTCACCCACTCGGCACTCGACCGCGAGGGCGCCCTGGGCCGGCGCTGGCAACATCTGCACCGGCTCGAGGCTCTCGGTGACGACATCGAGCCGTCCGATACGGGCCAGACCCGCTCGAGCGACGACGACAGCGTCGAGATCACCACTACTTACCCTGTTCAACCTGGTATCTAGGTTGCCTCGTAGGGGGCGGATTTCCAAACCGAGACCCAGTGCTCTAAGCTGTGCCGCCCGTCGCGGGCTCGAGGTGCCGATCACCGAACCCGTGGGCAACTCTCCCAGCACCATTGAATCGCGTGCCACCAACGCATCTCGCGGATCCTCGCGCGGCGGGATGGCGGCGATCACGAAACGCTCGTCGGGAGCCGTCGGCAAATCCTTGTAGGAATGCACAGCGACGTCGATGCGGCCGTCTGCCATGGCATGCCGCAGCTCGGCGGTGAACACGCCGACACCGATCTCGGCCACCGGGGCCTGCGAACGGTCGCCGTCGGTGCTGATGATGACCAGCTCGGCCGGCTGGCCGAGCCCGATCAAGGCGTCGCGAATGGTGCCGGCCTGGGTGGTAGCCAGCAGGCTACCGCGGGTGCCGATCCGGACAACGGAGTCTTCAGTAATGGCCAATCGTCACTCTGGCTTGTCGAGTTCGGTTGAAATCAAAGGTAATTCGCCGACAGAGACGGCATCGACGGCCTGCGGATCGAGCTCGAACAGCTCGCGCAGGGCCTCGGCATAGCTGTCTCCGCCGGGCGCGCTGGCCAATTGCTTGACCCGCACTGTGGGTGCATGCAGCAACTTGTCGACCACTCGCCGCACGGTATTGGCGACCTCGTCGCGGTGCGCCACATCCAGCCCCGGAATCCGGTTGTCGAGGCGCAGCAACTCGGCCTCGACCACGTCGGCGGCCCGTTGGCGCAGCGCGGTGACGGTCGGGGTGACTTCGGCCATCCGCTGTCCGGCCAGGTAGTTGGCAACCTCGTTGGCGACGATCGAACGGGCCGCCTCGGCGTCGGACGCGGCCGCCCGGGCCGACGGTTCGCGCTGGATACGGTCCATATCGATCATGCAGACGCCGGGCAATCCAGCGATCGCGGCGTCCACGTCGCGCGGCATGCCGAGGTCGCAGATGGCCAGCGGGCGATTCTCCGGCCGGTTGGACAACCCACGGTGCGCATCGGCCAGAGAGACCACGGGGCGCACCGCGCCGGTACACGCCACCACTACGTCGGCGTCGGCCAACGCCAGCGCGATGTCATCAAGGGTGTGTGCGGCGGCGTCCACGCCCTGGGACTTGAGGTTCTCGACCATGCGCTCGGCGCGCGGCAGCGAGCGGTTGACCACCTCGACGCGGGCGATACCGGCACGGGTCAGGTGAGCGGCGGCCAGGGCACCCATGGAGCCGGCGCCGATCACAGCGGCCGTGCGGCCGGCCAGCGAGCCCAGTTTCGTCTCGGCCATGTGCAGTGCCACCGAGACAACCGAGGCGCCCGCGGCGTCGATCCCGGTCTCCGAGTGCACCCGCTTGCCGACGGACAGAGCCCGCTGAGCCAGTTCGTGCAGGGTGCGGCCGACGGTCTGATTGGACTCGGCGCTGGCGTAGGCGCGCCGTACCTGACCCAGCACCTGGGCCTCGCCGATGACCGCCGAATCCAGCCCACTGGCGACCGCGAACAGGTGCTCGACGGCAGCTTCGGCGTAGCGCACATAGGCGTACTTGGTCAGATCGTGCAGCGACATCCCAGACCGCTCGGAAAGCACCGAACCGATCACCGACAGACCACCGTGGAAGGCATCGACGACGGCGTAGACCTCGACCCGGTTGCAGGTCGACAGCACCATCGCTTCGGTGACCAGCGAGGACTGCAGCACTTGCTGGATGATTTTGCCTTGCTCGGCCTCGTCGGTGCTGAGTTGCTCCAGCACCGAAACCGGCGCACTGCGATGCGAAACCCCGAAAAGCAGGACGCTCACGGCTCCGTCACCACACCCTTCCCCGTCGCTTCGCTCGCCCCAGGACGGCATTCCCAGTAGCTATAGGAACGCCTTCCCCGGCCCTTTTGCCGACCCAGGGAATGGTTTCAAAGGTAGCCGCTGACCAGCCCGCGAACCAAATCTGCTATGTATCGGCCGAGGTTGGACTACCTGGCCAGGTCGGCACGCAATTGCTGCTCGTCGACCTCCCAGTAGCTGTGTTCAACATCATCGAGCAGCACCACCGGCAGCCGATCGCCGTATTCCGCGCGGGGCGCGGTATTGCCGGTCGCGGCTTCGACGTCCACATCGGTGCTCGTCAGGACGAATCCGAGTTCGTCGGCGAGCTCTTCCAGCTGCGCCGCGGCGCGCGCACACATGCTGCACCCGGCCCTCGTCAGCAGCGTCACGGTGTGCCGTCCGGCCGTTCGTTCCACGCCTATCAGTATCCGGCGACCCGCTCGGGCGAGCGAAGCGACCGGGAATGACCCGCTCGGGCGAGCGAAGCCACAGGGAATGACCCGCTCGGGCGAGCGAAGCGACGGGGAATGACTACTGTTGAGACGTGTCCGAGTCCAGCTCCCCGACCGCCGACGAGCCCGTGCCCGCCGACGCCGTCGAGTCCGGGCCCGACGACGTGGCGGCCGACGAGGCTCCCGCGTCTCCGCCGCCACCCGACCTGACGGCGGCCGCGTTTTTCGACGTCGACAACACCTTGGTGCAGGGTTCGTCGCTGGTGCATTTCGCCCGGGGGCTGGCCGCCCGCGACTACTTCACCTATGCCGATCTGGCCCGGTTCGCGTACGCGCAGGCCAAGTTTCAGCTGACCGGCAAGGAGAACAGCGACGACGTGGCCGCCGGCCGGCAGAAGGCGCTGGCGTTCATCGAGGGCCGACAGACATCGGAGCTCGAAGAGCTGGGCGACGACATCTACGACGAGATCATCGCCGACAAGATCTGGCAGGGCACCCGCGCACTGGCACAGATGCACCTCGACGCCGGTCAACAGGTCTGGCTGGTCACCGCGACGCCGTACGAGCTGGCCGCGACGATCGCCCGCAAGTTGGGGCTGACCGGGGCGCTGGGCACCGTCGCCGAGTCGGTGGACGGGGTGTTCACCGGACGGCTGGTCGGTGACATCCTGCACGGCCTCGGCAAGGCGCACGCGGTGCGGTCACTGGCCATCCGCGAGGGGCTGAACCTGCGTCGCTGCACCGCGTATTCGGACAGCTTCAACGATGTCCCGATGTTGTCGCTGGTGGGGACCGCCGTCGCGATCAATCCCGATGCGGCGTTGCGTGATGTCGCGCGGGAGCGCGGTTGGGAGATCCGGGATTTCCGCACAGCGCGCAAGGCCGCCCGGATCGGGGTGCCCTCGGCGCTGGCGCTGGGCGCGGTCGGTGGGGCGCTGGCGGCCGTCGCGTCCCGCAAGAGCAGCTAACACGTCCGGGCCGGCTGCAGTGCGCTGATAGGCTCACCCGCCATGGGCGTTGCGGACGACATCATCGGAACCCACTACCGGTATCCAGATTACTTTGAGGTCGGCACAGAAAAAGTCAAGGAATTCGCCAAGGCGGTCCAGGACCATCACCCCGCGCACTTCTCCGAGGCCGCCGCGGCTGAGCACGGGTCCGACGCGATCGTCGCGTCGCTGACTTTCGTCGCCGTCGCGGGCCGGCGGGTACAGCTGGAGCTGTTCAATCAGTTCGACGTGCCGATCAACCTGGAGCGGGTGCTGCACCGCGACCAGAAGCTGATCTTCCATCGGCCGATCAAGGTCGGCGACAAGCTGTGGTTCGACTCGTACCTGGACTCGGTCATCGAGTCACACGGCACGGTGATCGCCGAGATCCGCGCCGAGGTCAGCGATGACGCCGGCGAGCCGGTGATGACCAGCATCGTCACCATGCTCGGCGAGGCCCTGCACGACGACGAGGCCGGTGAGATCAGCGCGCAGATCGCCGCGGCCCGCGACGCCGCCATCGCGAAAATGGTTGCGGCACAGAATAGTTGACGTACAAAAAGGGGCCGCTCACGACTCGTGAGCGGCCCCTTTTTGTACGCGATTCACGGGTATACCGCGGCACGGACACGCACTCTCGCGGGAAATCAGAAGAAGGTGCCGCGGCGGTTGGCCAGCAGCTGATACAGCGTTTGCTGAATGGTGGCGCGGACCTGGTCGGTCAACTCGAAGGTGACCATCGGATCGTCAGCCGAGCCATCTTCGTAGTCGGCGGTCGAGATGGGCTCGCCGAACTGGATGTACCACTTGGACGGCAGGGGGATCAGACCCAACGGGCCGGCCGCCGGGAACAGCGGCGTCACCGGGAAATACGGCAGCCCGAACAGCCGGGCCAGCAACTTGATGTCGGCGATCTTTGGGTAGATCTCCTCCGACCCGACGATCGAGCACGGGACGATCGGCGCTCCGGCGCGCAGTGCGGCCGAGACGAAACCGCCGCGGCCGAACCGCTGCAGCTTGTAGCGGTCCCGGAAGGGCTTGCCCAGCCCCTTGTACCCCTCGGGGAACACCGCGGTCAGCTCGCCGGCGGCGAGCAGTCGGTGCGCGTCGGACGTGCAGGCCATGGTGTGGCCGGCCTTGCGGGCCACCTGACCGAGCATCGGCATGTCGAACACCATGTCGGCGGCGAGCAGTCGCAGGTCCCGATGGGTCGGATGCTTGTCGTGTACCGCCACCGAGGTCATCAACCCGTCGAAGGGCAACACGCCGGCGTGGTTGGCGACGACCAGCGCCGCGCCCTCGGTCGGCAGATTCTCGATACCGGACACCTCAACCCGGAACCACGCGTTGAAAAGCGTTCGCAGCAAAGGCAGTATGACTGCGTTGTTCAGGTGCGGGTCGAAACCGAACTCATCGACCACGTAGTCTCCGGTGATCCGCTTACGCACGAAATCCGCTGCGGCACCGATACGTTGGGCTAATTCGTTGGGACCATCGACGGGAGCGCCGGCCGGACCGAACCGATGCTGGTCGATCTCGCGGACGACGGCGGCAATCTGTTCGGCGGACGCGCGGGTACCCGGATCGGTCAACGACGACGGATGCCGGGTGGCATTGGCGGCCCGCTGCGCCGCCCGCCGCTGCGCCGACGCGCGCGTCGAATTCGAGTGCAGCGGAATCACTTTCGCTCTTGATTCGCCCGCCACGTTAGTTTCTCCCACCGATCAAAAGATTTTGCGTTCTCAGCGTCCCCACCGCTGCGCTGCGGCTACCGCGCGTCGTTCGAACGAGCCTACCCACCCTGGATCAATAATGGGTGTCAGACGCCGCCCCGACACATAATCGTCAAAAGCCTCCATGGTGGTCCATTTCGGGGTATAGCCCAGATCGCGGACCATTCGCGTGGTGTCCATGACGCGGCCGTAGCTCAGATAGTTGAGTTGCTCGCGGTCCAACTCGATGTGGCTGGTCGCGCGGCGCACGGTGTCGAAGGTCGCCAACGCTTCGCGCGGCACCGGGACGCGGACGCGGCCGGACCGCCGAATCGCCTGACTCATCATGATCACGCCGGTGGCGCCGATGTTGAAGGTGCCCGCCCGGCCGACGACCGTCGCCCGTTCCAACGCACCCAACGCGTCCTGCTCATGGAGCAGCTGCAGCCGCGCGTCATGTCCGAGAACCGACGGCACCAACGGACCCGCCAGGTAACGCGACAGTGCGGTGTCCATCGCCGGGCCGATCATGTTGGCCAGCCGCAGGATGGTCACCGCGATGTCCGGACGACGACGACCCAGCCCGCGGACGTAGCCCTCGATGTCGATGCTGTCGCGGGCGAAGCCCTCCGCCGGTGGCCGCCGCGCGCTGGAATCCTCGGTGAACATCACCGGGTCCCGCGAGCTCGCGCCGTACACCTCGGAGGTGGACTTGAGCACCACGCGGCGCACCGACGGAGCCTTCTGACAAGCCGCGAACAACTGCATCGCGCCCATCACGTTGAACTCTTTGAGCGCGGCCCGACCACCGGACCGCGGCGCATAGGACGCCGCCGCGGCGTGCACCACGGTGTCCACGTTCCCGTTGCGGATCACCTTGGCGATGAACGGGTTGCGGATGTCGGCACGGACGAACTCAGCCCGTCCCATCCGACGCAGCAGATCCTTGCTCGGCGCGATCGCATCCACTGCGATCACGTGGTCGATCAGCGGATTCTGCGCCAGCCTGGCCGTGAGATAACCACCGAGAAACCGGCACGCACCAGTAACGAGCACCACCTTGGGGTGGTGCAGCGTGTCCTGCGAATCGGAACCGCCCGATGCGGTGGGCCGGCTTCCCGAGTGGTCGTCGGCGTCCATCCGGTCAGCCTACTGGGCCAGACCGAAGAAAGCTGGGTGGCTTACTTGCCAAGTTTTCTGCGCTGGACCCGGGTGCGACGAAGCAGCTTGCGGTGCTTCTTCTTCGACATGCGCTTACGCCGCTTCTTGATGACTGAACCCATGGACCCTGAAGTCTCCGCTATCTAGAAATCGACCGTCGATCAGTGACGATCGTTGAAAACCAACCCTGCCACTTTACCCGGCGAGGTTCGGCGCCACGAAAACGCCTGCTGAAACAACCAGTCTGGCCGGCCGGAGTGCAGTCCCTGCCGGTCCGACCGACGGCGCCGGGCGACCGGACGCAGCCAAAGACCGAGCAGGAGTCACCACGGACCCGAACTGGTTCGACCGAAAATCAGCCGGCGTCGAAGTACGACGACTCCAGCAGGTCATGGACCGCCTTCGCGTGTACCCGAAATGATCGGCCGACACGCACCGCGGGGAGCTCCCCGTTGTGCACCAGTCGATATACCGTCATCTTGCTCACCCGCATGAGGCTCGCAACTTCGGCAACGGTCAAAAATTGAGCTCGTGGCTGGTCGCCGGTGTCGCGCGCAGATTTGCCGTTCGCAGCATCTCGCGCCGATGGCCCGTTCATAGACGTCATCGCAACCCAATCAATCAGGCACGGCCAGATCCAGCGGCTTCCCCACCGTTGGCACCAACTCGTGCACTACGAGAAGGAGAATAGCGTGGCCAATGGGGTTATTGCGACGGGTGTGGGGTAATCAATCTGAAATCTTAGAACTACCATTATGTAATTCTTAGCTGCTCAGAGCGCATTTTTGCGGCGGCGACCGCAGCGTCCACAGCCGCCCGCAGACCGCCCCGCTCGAGTTCCCGCAGCCCAGCGGCGGTCGTGCCGCCCGGCGAGGTGACCGAGGCCCGCAATTGCGCGGCACTGGTGTCCATTCCGCCGGCCCCTGAACTCTCGATTCGGTCGAGCAGCATTGCCGCCGATCCGGCCATAGTCTTAGAAACCAGATCGGTCGCAACGGCCCGCGGCAGGCCCGCGCCGACCCCTGCATCGACCAAAGCCTCGGCCATCAAGAAGAAATACGCCGGACCCGAACCCGAGACCGCGGTGACCGCGTCCATCTGCGACTCGGGCACCGTCAACACCCCACCGACCGCGCCGAAGATCGCTGACACCTCGGTGAGCTGCTCATCGGTCACGAACCGGCCGCGCGACAACGCGCTGATCCCCGCGCCGACCAGCATCGGCGTATTGGGCATCACCCGAACCACCGGCGAACCGGCGGGCAACTTGGCCTCGAAGTACTCCGTCGTCACCCCGGCGGCGACCGAGACCACGACCTGCTCGACGCTGTCCCGGTCCGCTCCGGCCGCCAAGTCGGCCAAGGTGGCCACCACGCTGTCCACATCGGTCGGCTTGACCGCGACGATCACGTAGTCGGCATTCTCCGCGGCATCGGCGACACCGGTGACCCGCACGCCGTACTTCTGGGACAGCTGCTCGGCCCGACTCCGATACGACTCGGCGACCACCAGGTCTTTGGCTTCCCTACCGGACCCCAACAGGCCCGACAGCAGGGCCTCGCCGATATTTCCACCACCGATGATCGCAATTCTCGCCACCAGGCAAGCATTACATGGGTGGCCGACAGTCGATGGTCAGGACGGTGCTTGCGCCGCAGGCACCATGGCCAACTGCCTCGACTGCGCCACCAACCGGCCGGCGCTGTCGACCACCAGATGGTCCTCGTCGAACCAGTCCTGGCCAATCTGCGTCGTGGTGCTGATGATCCGCAGCCATCCGTCGGCCGGGAGGGCCCGCAGATAGGCCGTCAGCTGGATCGTCGGCGCCCAGCCCATCCGATTGACCGCGAACGTCACCGGCGCCGACACATCGGTACACAGCAGCGCGAACAGCGCATCAGGCGCGGCGTCTCGCGGCCGGACCCAGTATTCGAAGACCGGTACCCCGCCATCTCCGCGGGGCGCCATGGTCACCAACGACGGCCGGATGTCGCAGCCGTGCGCCAGATGCACGATGTGCTCCATCGGATGCCCCGGACCGATCGGCTCGAGTCCCTCGGGCGGCTCGGGCGCCATCAACGGCACCACCGGGTTGGCAGACAGCAGCGGCGTGCCGCCCTCAGGAGTTCCGAGGGTCACCGCCACCCGCACGGCCGTGCGATCGCCCTGCGTCAGTTCGACCTCCGCCAGGCTGACCCGGCGACCACGCTTGTGCACGGTCACCGTGACGTCCATCGCGCCGGGGTCTGGTGCCCACAGGAAGCTGCCGGACACCGCGACGGGCTGCATTACGTCACCCAGTGCGGTACGGGCGCCCTTGGCGCACAGGGCCAGCATTGCGCCACCGTGCACCTTGGGGCCGATGGTCCAATGCTCGTTGAGCGCACCGCGATAGGCGAACCGTTCGCCGTCGTTCTCGGTGGGCGTCAGAGCCATCGCATCGGCGAACGATGTCGAGGAGGTCAAGGCGGGGCCTTTCGGGTCAGCGCATCAAGTGGGTGCGAGCGAAGTCCAGCGACTCGACCAACAACGCTTCACGTTCGGCGTTGTTCCGCGCCGCCGAGGTGGTCACCTCGAGAATCACGTGACCGGAGAACTCGCTCGCCGCCAGCATCTGGCAGATCTCGACGGTCGGCTGGGTACCGCGGCCGGGCACCAGGTGCTCGTCGGTGGATGCCCCGTTGCCGTCGCAGAGATGCAGGTGCACCAGGCCCTCACCCATCCGCCGAGCCATGTCGACGGCATCGGTTCCGGCGGTCGCACTGTGTGACAGATCCAGCGTGTAGTGCGCGTGGTTGCCATCGAGCGGGTCATAGGACGGGGCGAACGCCGAGATGCCGGGCCCCGGCGTGCCGCCCCGCTTGCGCATCCGCTCGATCGAGGGCGCACCGGTGCCGAAAAATCGGTCGGCGCGGAACGGGAACATGTTCTCCACCGCGACCAGAACGTCGCTGGATGCCTCGAGTTCGACGACCTGTTCGGAAAATCCTTCGGCATAGCGCCGTTGCCAGCGGAACGGCGGATGCACCACCACCGTCTGAGCGCCGAGCTGTTCGGCCGCCCGCACGCTGCGTTCCAGTTTCGGGATCGGGTTGGCACCCCAAACCCGTTGGGAGATAAGCAAACACGGCGCGTGCACACTGAGCACCGGAACGCCGTAATGCCGGGACATCCGCTCGATGGCGTCGACGTCCTGGCTGACGGTCTCGGCCCACACCATCAGCTCGACGCCGTCATAGCCCAGACGCGCGGCGTATTCGAAGGCCGCCTCGGTCCGCAATGGGTACACCGATGCGGTCGACAGTCCGACCTTGATGGCGGGGCGCACGGTTATGTGTCTATCGAGTCCGGATCACTGCGAGGTCAACAGCGCCAGCGGCCCGAAGGTGACCAGGGCGCCGACCACTACCGCGGTCAGGGTGCTGGCCAGGTCATCGGTCTTGCGGACCACGCGCACCCCGACCACCAAACCGAGGATCACCAGGACCGACAACACCAACGCGACGATCATGTTCCAGCGCCACAACTGGTCGAAGGCGAAGAACATGCCGGCACCGAAGGCCACCGCCAACACACTCTGGCCGACGACCCAGGCGCCCCGCATGAACGGCGAGCCGCCGTGCTCGTCACGGTGTTCGACGGTGGCGGCGTCCTCGTCGGCGGCAGTATCGGCGGCAGTGCCCTGGCCGCCGAACAACTCGGCATAGCCGGGCGCCGCACCGTTGCCGTGCTCGAGCGGGGGCTCGTCGAGTGTGATCGCCGGTTGGACGCCGGTGACTGCCCGCAGATCGTCGTCATCCTCGGCGACGACGTCCTCGTCGTCGATCGGGTCCGGGCTCATCTCCTCGGCGCCCGACGACGGCTTGTGCAGAGCTACCGGGTGCGCGGCCTCGGAGTCGAGGTCTGTGGGCTCGGCATCGACGTCGACATCGGCTGCTTCGGCCCCGTCGACACCGTGCGACGCAAGGACCTCTGCATCACCGGCGTGGGGTTCTACGGTGTCGGCCGTCGCCGCATCGGTCTCGGTGGCCGCGTCCGTCACGGCCGGCTCGGAGGGCTCTGCCTCGGCGCTCTCGGCCTCGTCGACCGCATCCGGACCGTAGGTGTGGACCTTGATGACAGGGATCTCACCGGTCAGCTCGGCCACCGTGACCGCATCACTGTTGCCGCGGCGCCGACGGCGTCGGCCACTCACCGGCGCGCCGATGGTGCCGTTCTTCGCCAGCAATTCGGCGACCGAGATCGGCCGGGTGTCGTTCGAATCTGTCATCGTGTGTCGCCTCTGGCGGTAGCTAAGCCCGCAAACGTTTCCACCAAGGCACTTCCATCGGCCTCACTGTCGAGTTTCCGCAGAATGAGTCCCTCTCGCAATGCCCACGGGCAAATATCCACGGAGTCCAGCGACAGTGCCCGCATGCTCGCCTCAGCTACCAACGCTCCGGCCACAATCTGTGGCGCGCGCTCGGCACTCACCCCCTCCAACTCGGCTCTATCGGCCGTGGTCATCCTAGAGATGAAAGCTATGAGCTGTCTGAGGCCAGTGGCGGTCAGGGTGCGCTTGACGCGCGGGCCCGCCCCGGACGGCGCTGCACCGGTCAGGCGCGCCAACGACCGAAATGTCTTCGAGGTGGCCACCGCCAGGTCGGGGGTTCCGGCGCCCAGCACCTTCGGACCGGCTTCGGACAGCTCGGTGGCCAACCAATCGCGCAACATCGCGACCCGGCGCCGTCCGGGCGGATCGTCGGCCAGCCATTCGCGCGTCAATCGCCCGGCACCGAGCGGCAGCGACAGCGCCACGTCGGGCTCCTCATCGACCCCGCCGGACAGTTCCAACGAACCGCCGCCGATGTCGATGTTGACGATGCGGCCGGCGCTCCAGCCGTACCAGCGCCGCACGGCCAGGAAGGTCAGCCGGGATTCGTCGACCCCGGACAGCACTCGCAGCGGCACCCCGGTCTCGGACAGCACCCGAGCCAGTACCTCTTCGGAATTGGTGGCATCCCGGACCGCGGAGGTCGCAAACGCCATCAACTCGGCGCAACCCGAACTGGTGGCGATCTTGGAGAACTCGTCGACGGTCTCGACCAGCTTGTCGGCACCCTTGCGGGTCAACTTGCCGGAGCCGTCGATGGCCTCGGCCAACCGCAGCGAAGCCTTCGTCGAACTCATCGGAGTCGGGTGGCCGCCGCGGCGTGCGTCGACCACCAAAAGATGAACCGTGTTGCTGCCCACGTCGAGGACGCCCAATCGCACGCAAACAACGGTAACGGGTCTACGGTTGCACGCTGTGACCGCATCTGAGGTGAGCCCCGGCAACCAGGCGTCCGGCACCGGCGAGGTCGGGCTGGACTTCCCCCGGGAGTGGGTGGAGTTCTATGACCCGGAGAACTCCGAGCATCTCATTGCGGCCGATCTGACCTGGTTGTTATCGCGCTGGACCTGCGTGTTTGGCACGCCGGCCTGCAAAGGCACGGTCGACGACCGGCCCGACGACGGCTGCTGCAGCCACGGCGCGTTCATGGCGGACGACGACGACATCGCGCACTTGGAAGAGTCTGTGAAGTTGCTGACCGACGAGGACTGGCAATTCCGCGACAAGGGCCTGGGCCGCAAGGGCTACCTGGAACTGGACGAGTACGACGACAAGCCCAATATGCGGACCCGCAAGTACAAGGGTGCGTGCATCTTCCTGAACCGTCCCGGATTCCCCGGCGGTATCGGCTGCGCATTGCACAGCAAGGCGGTAAAGCTCGGGGTGGAGCCGTGGACGCTCAAGCCCGAGGTGTGTTGGCAGCTGCCGATCCGCCGCACCCAGGAGTGGGTGACCCGGCCGGACGAGACCGAGATCCTCAAGACCACGATCACCGAGTACGACAGGCGCGGGTGGGGCGAGGGCGGTCACGACCTGAGCTGGTACTGCACCGGGGATCCGGCCGCGCATGTCGGCGCCAAGCCGGTGTGGCAGTCCTATGCGCCCGAGCTCACCGAGCTGTTGGGCGAGAAGGTGTATGCCGAACTGGCGTCGCTGTGCCGCCGACGGGACGGCCTGGGGCTGATCTCGGTGCATCCGGCCACCGAGGCCGCTCAGGCCGCTCAGTAATACATCTGCCGCGCCACCGAGGCGAGGCGTCCGCAACACGCGACCGGGTCAGCTAGCATCCGCGATCCATCCAACACTCGATTAATTGACGTTGGCGAATTCGCCTAGATCCTCGTTCGCCGGGCTGATTTAGATCCGCAAATCTGTGCTAGATCTGCAACTTCGCGCAGATTTTAGCCACCGTCGACGTGGTGTCGATCACATCAGGCGATGGCCGCCAAGAATCGTGTTGACCACATATCAGCAGGTAGATCACTGCTTCTGCGCAACAATTGACGTCGTTGCGATCAGTCGAAACCACCCCGAAACATGCTGTCCAGATGCCCCGCTTGCCCAAAACATTCTCTAGGTATAAATTTGCTGAAAATCGCTTCCGGCGACAAAACCCGAGCGGCGTAGATCACATCCAGCAAGTTTGTCGGACCCCTTAGGTGGAGACCCGCCAGCTAGCGGTACGGAGTTCCAGCGTCGGACGACACGTCCGCCCCAAAAGAGGACAGAGCAACAGCCATGTCGATACCGATGATCGAGAACGCCGAGGCCGTCGCGATTGGCGCTAACCCCGTTCCCGCTGCGACTCCGCTAGGAGCACTGCCTGCTGCCAGCGTCAAGGGACATTCTGCCCGCGAGCAGCGGCATGCAAAGTTTGCCCGCAAACTGATTTGCACCGACGTCGCCGTCATCGCCTGCTCGGTCCTGATCGGTCAGCTGATCCGCTTCGGTGGCACCGCGTCGCACCCCAAGGTCAGCTGGAATGATTCTTCAGGGCACATTGGCTACACCACGGTATCGGCGGTGCTGGTGGTGTTGTGGATGGGTTTCCTGGCCCTGGGCAGTCGCTCCCCGAAGATCACCGGCCGCGGGTTCGAGGAATACGTGACGCTGGCAGCGGCGACGTTGCAGCTGTTCGGGCTCGTCGCCATCGGCTCGATGCTGCTGCACGTCGAAATCTCCCGCGGCTACCTCGCAATCGCGCTGCCGCTCGGCTTGACCGGGCTGTTCGCCACGCGCTGGATGTGGCGCCGGCTCAACGCCCGCAAGCGCCACAACGGCGAAGACCAAAGCAAGTTGCTCGTCGTCGGAGGCACTCGAGCCGCCCATGACATCGCCACCGAATTCGCCAAGGATCCTTGGGCCGGCTACCAGGTCGTCGGCTTCTGCACCCCGATGGGGCCGAGCCACGCCAAAGAGGTCATCACCGTTGCCGGACAGGACATTCCGATCGTCGGCACCGACGAGGCGATCCTGGACGCGGTGCAGCGCACCGGCGTCGACACCGTGGCGCTGGCCGCCACGCACCACCTGAGCCCTGTCGAGATCCGCAGGCTGATGTGGGAATTGGAAAACCTGGGCGTCGACCTGATGGTGGCTCCGGGCCTGATCGACATCGCCGACCAACGGCTGACCAGCCGTCCGGTCGCCGGCATGGCGGTCTTCGAGATCGCCAAACCGCAGTACAGCCGGGCGAATTCGTTCCTCAAGCGCAGCTTCGACGTGCTGTTCGCGGTGGCCGCACTGACGGCCATCTCACCGATCATGGTGATCACCGCCCTCGCGGTGAAGCTGAACAGCCGGGGTCCGATCTTCTACCGGTCCGAGCGCATCGGTATTGACGGGCAGCCATTCCGGATGACCAAGTTCCGCAGCATGTACACCGATGCGGACTCGCGGCAGGCCGAGCTGATCGCCGCCAACGGTGGCAACGCGATGTTCTTCAAGATGAAGGACGACCCGCGAGTTACCAAGGTGGGCAAGATCATCCGCAAGTTCAGCATCGATGAGCTGCCGCAGTTCTTCGACGTGTTGAGCGGTGCGATGAGCGTCGTCGGTCCGCGTCCCCAGGTCCGCCGTGAGGTCGACACGTATGACGACCTGGTCAGCCACCGACTGGCAGTCAAGCCCGGCCTCACGGGCCTATGGCAGGTCAGCGGTCGGTCCGACCTCGAGGTCGAGGACGCCGTCCGCCTGGATCTGTCCTACGTGGAAAACTGGTCGCTGCTACAGGACATGTTGATCATCGCCAAAACTGTCCGGACAGTGCTCGCGGGCGACGGTGCGTACTAGGGAGCCGATTCCAAGGGTGGGGCGCTTGAGCAGACTTGCTCAAGCGCCCCAGCTTTTTGGGTTCGATTCTCTTCGCCGATCTCCTGCCGCTTTGCCCGGTGACGCAGCGACGACAAGACAAGACTGCAGTACCGGATGTCATTCATCTACGGCGAAGCGTTTCGAATCAATTGATTCACAACCAAACCCAGGTATCCACAGGCAACGGTGGATGAAACTGCGCCCGTGAGCCAGTGCAGGGGCCTGTCTGCCAACACCGTTGAGTCAGAACGACAAAATATCGCCATTCGCATCCTCGTGCGCGGCACAGAATAGGGCGCGGCGCGAAGACCACACAGCACCCAGCCGCGCGGCCAACTTCGAATGGACAGCGTTGGCCGCCTGAATCTTTCAGACGAGCAACTGCTACCAGCCCATCGCGGAGCGCACCGAGGTCGGCCACGAAACTGGATCTAAGCCGTGAGTCCGCAACAAGCCCAGTGCAATTCGCTCCATGCCGAATCCGACGCAAGCACTGTGCGCAACACCGCCGTCGACGGTACGCAGGGTAAACGTTTCGCCGAAGTGATCACGGTGGCAATTGGCCGACACCACCGCAGTCCCCTCGTGCAGGTCACCGTAAAGCCGCACCAACAGTTCGGTTTTCAAATTCTCATCGCGCTGATTGGCGGCCAACATCTTGCCGACCCTGCCGAAGAACGGATCGTTGGCGGCCGCGGGTCGGGCATCGAGACCGAGTTCGGCCAGTACCTCCAAACCGTGGTCCACCCAACTGTCGCGGTGTATTTGCGCGTGCTCCGGCGTCCCTACGAACACATACTCGTGCATCCGGAAGGCTTGCATCCTCGCCGGGTCGATCGCCGGCTCGTGCCGGAAGCAATACCCATAGATGTCCATCAGCACACCGCCGTCAGGAAGATTCGGCGGAAGCGTTCCATAGCTCGGATGGCAGGCCGCCGAAACCAACATGGTCCCAGCAGAATTCAGATGCCCATCCCACGGCAGGCCGGCATCTCGATCCGCCAAGAGCGCCCGATGCTCGGCATTTCCGCCAGTGAACGTCGAGATGGCACCGGTCAAATCCGGGAAAGATGCGATGTAATCGGTCTTCTCGAATTCCGCGCGCGGGTACACCGGCGGGAATCGCAGTACTTTCGGCCGATCTCCATGAACCTCGACACCCTTGCGCCGGACGACGTGGTCGATACCGTCGACGATGCTCTCGAAAACTGCTCCGCGGCCATACAATCCGTCGATGCCCATCGGTACCAGCAGTTCGGCGTCGACCAATTCATCGCGAAACTGCTGGCGAGCCACTGCCAATCGCGTATCCACGTCCTGAGTTGCGGTCATCTGCAAACCCTATCCTCGGTAGGCCAACACCAAATTGGCGTTGTTAAGGCGAATACGTTCGTTTGACACCATGAGTTGTGGACCAAACGAATCCCGCAGCAGTCGTCCCATCGACAACGCGTGGTCCTCGCGGTACCCGTTGAGGCCAACGATCCTCAGCGCGTCAGTCACCACCTCGATGACGGCAGTGGACGCCGCGATCTTCAGATTGTTCATTGCGACGGTGAAACTGATCGTCGCCTCTTCGGCGCCTGATTCGGCGAGGGCTTGGTAGCGCAAGACCTCGTGCAGGACCATCGACTCAAAGCTTTGATGTACCACGGTCAGGTCGGCCAACAACGCGGCCTGCGGCACCGTCTTGCCGGGCGCCTTGCGCGCCGCCTGACGAACGGTGGATCGCGCCTTCGCATATGCCGCATCTGCGATACCCAGCCACACCGACGCCCACAGGGTGTGCGAAGCCGGGAGCATGGTCGTGGCCAGAATGCTGGCGTAGTCGGCCGGCACCACATTATCTGCTGAGGTCGTGGTCGACAGCAGATAACCCGGGCTGCAGGTCCCGCGGAATCCCATCGTGTCCCATGTGCTGGTGCGCTCCAGTTCGGACTCGGCCGTCGGGCACAACAACAGCACCTGGTCGTTCGCGGCGGCGCCTGCATTTCGCCGAGCGGTGGCGCCGATGTAGTCGGCGTATTCCGCGTAGGAAATCACCGGCGCGTTCTTCTCCAGCCGCACCTTGTCGCCATCGGCCACCACCGCACAGGTCGAGCTTCCGATATCACCACCCGTGGTGATCTCGGTGGTCGCTGACGCAAGCAATGCTTCATTTGCTGCGATGTGGCGCGCCAGGTCTGCAATGACGCCGGACCGGGCGTACTTCGCTAGCACAAGGGCCTGGGTCTGATGCATGGCAAACACCATTCCCGCGGCACTGCAGGCGGCGCCGAGTGCGCGGGCGATCATCGCCAAGTCGGCAATCCGATAGCCTCGACCACCGATGACTTCCGGGAGTCCACAGGACAGCAATCTCACCTGTTTGAGCGCATCAACCGCCTCGCGCGGGAAGCGCGCATTGCGATCCACGTCGTCGGCATTGACAGCCGCGGCGATCACCGCATCGGCGAGCCCCGGAACGGACGATGCGGTCAGCGCGACGGCGGGGGTGTCGATGGTCATACATGGCTCCAAAAAACATTTCATGCGACTGGGATGCACATCTTGTGAATTTGCTAGCAGAACTACAGCTAACCAACTGACACTAACGTTACTGTATGCTAGGCGGCATGCGGGATACAATTCAGAAGGTATTGGCCGATCACGGAAAGATGGCCGTGGATCCGAACGGCGTCGATGCCAACGCCGACCTCTACGAACTCGGACTCACCTCCCACGCCTCGGTCAACGTCATGCTCGCACTTGAGGACGAGTTCGACATCGAGTTCCCCGACGAGGCACTCAAGAAGTCGACTTTCGCTTCGATCAACAACATCGAAGCGGTCGTTACAAGCCTCACCAAGTAGCACGCATGGACGGTGCTGCGGCGAAACCGACCACGCCCCGGTTGTCGATCACCGCCGACCCGGCCAACTACCAGCCACACTTCACCCACGGCACCGAACGGATCTGGCAGGAGACCAACTGCTACCTAGACCTGTGGATCGAGGTATTGCACGCATTAGGCCTCGATCCAGTACCGGCGTTCGCCTGCCTACTCGCGGCCGATCACGACGGCTTCAACTGGAGCTTTGCCAAGCAGCAACCGGAAGATCTGCGTCGGCTCTACGGACTGGAGGTAGGCGAAGAGAACGCGTGGCTGCCTATGCTCGAATTGGTCGAATCCGGCCCAGCACGCGGGGTCCTACATACCGTCGAAGTCGACAGCTGGTGGCTGCCGGATACCGCCGGCACCGCCTATCGCAATGATCACGTCAAGACCACGATCACTCCGACCAAGATCGACAGCCGACACCGGGTGCTGTGGTACGTACACAACGCGGGACTGTACGAGTTGACCGGTGACGATTTCGACGGAGTTTTCGGGCTTCGACCAGATACCGAACTGACGTTGCCCCCGTACATCGAAGTCATCCGGCACCGTCCAGATTGGACCATGCCCAATGCCATGGAAACCATTGTTCAAGAACAGTTTTCCCGCCGCGCATCCGGAAATCCGGTAGAACGCCTGGCAGCCGCCGTGACCGATGCCGTCGCGTGGCTACCGGGGGCCGGGATGGACAAGTTCCACCTGTGGGCTTTCGCCTCACTACGCCAGTGCGGAGCCACCGCCGAACTGCTGGCCGACTTCGCCGAATACATCGATAGCCACTTCACTGGCGCAGGCGCCGCGGCCGTCCCGTTGCGGGAAGCTGCGTCGAATGCGAAGTCAGCACAGTTCAAAATGGCCCGCGTGGCAATTGGCCGCAAAGGCGATG
The DNA here is from genome assembly GCF_041261665.1 of Mycobacterium sp. MAA66. Taxonomy (NCBI): domain Bacteria; kingdom Bacillati; phylum Actinomycetota; class Actinomycetes; order Mycobacteriales; family Mycobacteriaceae; genus Mycobacterium; species Mycobacterium sp. MAA66. The sequence continues at coordinate 627,956 of NZ_JBGCCC010000002.1, forward strand.
TGGCACCGGCACTCTCGGCTATGGTCACGGGATGGCAAGAAGGGTTCGCAGCCATAGCCGATGCGGTCGGCTGAACCAATGCTGAACTGCTGGCGGGTAGTGCGGACTGAACCCGATAGTGTCACGCACCCCGACGAGCTGGCCGGAATGTGGGACACCGCGGCGGCCATTGAGGTTCCAGCGACCGTGGCGACAATCGATCAACTCGCCAACACCGATGACTTCGACTGGTGGCAGCACTGCATATTCAGCGTCGTGGAGCCCGCCACCATCGAGTTCAGCGGGCTCACCTTCCCGGCAACGGTCTTTCTGGACGGCCAACCGGTCGCCGAGTGCGAGTCGATGTTCCTGCCGCTGAGCATCGAGTGCGGCGCTGGCCAACACGAGTTGGTGATTCACTTCGGATCACTGAACCACTGGCTGAAAGCGCGCCGTCCCCGTGGACGCTGGCGCTCCACACTGGTCAGCTCCCCCGGTCTGCGTTGGGCCCGCACCACTTTGATCGGCCGGGCACCGATCTACGGGGATCTCCCAGCGCCTGTGGGAGTTTGGCGCCCGATCAGAGTTGGTCCCGCCCGGCTTCGTACCGAGATGATCATCGCCGCCGACGCCGCGTCCGGAAGGGTAATCGTTAGCGGATGCACCGCTGGCGATGTCGTTCGGCTGGTGCTGTACGGTCCCGATGACGATATTCTGATCGACCGCACGGCGACATCAGACATCGGAGAATTCCGATTCGACGCCACCATTGAGGATCCAAAGCTGTGGTGGCCCAACGGTTATGGGCCACAACACCAATACCTGGCCATCATCGAGGTGGACGGCGTCCAGGTAACCGAGCGCCGATTCGGATTCCGCGCCCTGGCAGTAACGGACGACACTTCCGGCTTCCGGCTCGCCATCAACGGCACCGACATCTTCTGCCGTGGCGCGACATGGTCGCCGCCTGACCCGGTGCGGATGCATGTCAGCACTGACGAAATTCACGCACAGGCGAGGGCCTTTGCCGCCGCTGGCGCCAACATGATTCGGGTGATCGGCGGGCTGACGTACGAGCAAGACGAATTCTGGCAGGCCTGTGCGGATGCCGGTTTGATGGTTTGGCAAGACGCCATGCTGGCCACCTTCGACCCACCCGCCGAACAGGGTGAGCTGATCACTCGCGAGTTGACCGCGGTACTTCGATCAGTGTCGGGCAATCCGGCGTTGACGGTGATCAGCGGCGGTAGCGAGACTCTTCAACAGCCCGAAATGCTCGGGCTGAGCGCACAGGAAGCGGCAATGGAGGTCATCGACTCACTGTTGCCGGCCACGGTATCCGAGCATTCCGATGCACACTACGTAAGGGCCTCGCCTGCCCCGCCGCCTGGTAGCGCCCATCTGGCGATCCGGCCCGACACCGGGGTTGCGCACTGGTTCGGGGTCGGCGGATACTTGCGACCAATCGCCGACGTACGTTCCGCCGGAGTCAAATTCGCGGCCGAATGCCTGGCCTTCGCCAACCCACCCAGCTCGGCATTCATCGACCGGCACTTCGGTTCGCCTGCGATAGCCGGCCACCACCCAGATTGGAAAACTGGGGTCCCGCGCGACCGCGGGTCGTCGTGGGACTTCGAGGATATTCGGGACTTCTACGCCCGCAATGTATTCGGCGAGGAGCTGCTGGCGGTGCGCCGCACCGATCCGGCAAGATACCTGCAGTTGGGTCGGTTGGCGATCGCCGAGGCGATGCGCGAATGCTTCGCTTTTTGGCGACGCAGTGACTCTGGATGTGGCGGTGCAATGGTGTTGTCTGCCAGGGACATGTGGCCGGGTGCGGGCTGGGGATTGCTCGACTCGGATGGCAACGCGAAGGCTGCGCTCGCCGTCCTGGCCCGCACCTGGTCGCCGGTATCGGTCATCCTGTCCGATGACGGGCTGTCTGGGATCCGGATTGACGTACACAACGATTCACCGTACGTGCGACAAGGCGAATTATCCCTGGTTGCCACGAGTTCCCTTGGCACAGCGGTCGATACGACCTGCCGTGTCACGGTCCCACCGGGCTCGTCGGTGACCGTCTATGACGCGGAGGTGTCCGGTCATTTCCGCGATTTGTCGCACGCCTTCCGATTCGGGCCGCCAACCGCCGATGCCGTGCAGGCGACCGTACGATTCGACGACGGCTTGGTCACACGGGATGTGTTGGTAGTCAATCCTTCCGGTGATCAAGTCGCGTCATTGGTCCGCACCGAGCTCACGCGGCAATCTGATGACTGTTGGCAGCTACAGCTGATCGCCGAGGTCGCGCTGCGCTACGTCGAACTGGACATCCCGGGCTGGAGCCCGGCGGACAACTACTTTCACGTCGCGCCACGCACGCCTTACACCGTGGCGCTGTTACGGTTCGGTGAACGCCAGACACCTCTCGGCACAGTCGCTTCCATCGATCTGGTCGGCACGGTCACGGTGCAGGGAAGCCGATGAACCCACCCGAGATCCAGCTGCCAGGCCATCGCATTCGGGTAGGGTGCGACGTGGTGGCCATCGATGAAATCAAGAATTCGTTGTCCACGTTCGGAGATCGGTTCCTTGCGAAGATCTATACCGCCGAAGAGATTGCCACCTGTGACGGTCCGAATCGGTTGGCCCGGTTGGCCGCCCGGTTCGCCGCCAAGGAGGCTGCTATGAAGGCATTCGCACGGCCGGACGCCGCATTCGTCCCGCTCGAAATCGAGGTTGTAACCGTGGATCACCTGCCGACGTTGCGGCTGGTCGAATCAGCCGCGCGGCTAGCTGCCGAGCAGCAGTGGGAGCAGATCTCAGTGTCGATGACCCACGCCGAATGTCACGCGGCGGCAGTCGTGGTTGCGGTGTGCGGAAAATCCGTTACGAAGCCGGGGCCGAGCCTATAGTGTCGGCGGAACCAGTCGAGGAGTTGCCGACGCCGTCACGGCGAGCACTGAGGTTTCCGAACCCACCCGCCAATGCTGCACGCACCGGCGACGGAACTGTGGGAGCGAATCTCCTCAGATATGCCTCAATCCAGGTGGGAGTCGCATTCAGGAAGGGAAAATCGTTGCTAACCATGTGCCGAACGGCAATCAGCGGCATGGGTGATTGCAGCGGGCGGAACCGAGGGTTCCAAAGCCCGGGCTCAGCGCAACCCTCGTAGAACTGCCCGATCATCAGACCCGCGTCGACGAAATCCGATTTGAGCGCTGCCTGAATCTCATCGATCACTGCGTAATCAACTACCTCCGGAAACGCAATGAACGCCGCCTTCAGCAGGCTGTCTGGTCCGCTGGCCGGCTGCAATGCGAGAAATCTCTCGGCAAACTCCCGCAATTCAGCAACCACATCGATAACCGACGGCGATGCACCCTCGACAACAGCCATCCACAACAGGTCACGGTCCAACGACGGCCCAGCAAAAGGACAGACCGGCCCGGCCCGCCCCAATTCATCGTGTGGCTGAGCAAGATAGCCTGTTACCCAGCTATGAACTACCTGTACATGGGAGTCCGAACCCCCGTGTGCAGCAGTGCTGTCCGATAACTTCGACAGGCATCGAATAACGCTTTCTGCCACCGCTGTTACCCCGCTCCCCGTCCATACGCCCGACGTACAACACCGGCACGCCAGAGATGAGATCGACCGATGTCCGCTACGACACTGCCTCGCGTCGCGATCGTATATGAGCCTGAGTCGATTCCGCTGCTGGACCTCACAGCAACCGCAGCGCGCAATGGATTTCACCTCGTTTGGGTCACCAACGGTGTCGACGCACGGATGCTTGACCGACTAGGCACAGTTGTGACAACCGTGGGCCTGTCACCCAACGACATAGCGCAACAGCTGACGAGGCTGGACGTTGTCGGCATCACAACATTCGCCGATGACCAGATCGAACAAACAGCCGCGCTCGCTTCGCTCATGAATCTCCCGGGCAATTCAGCGACCACAGCGCATCGTCTTGTCAACAAGATTGCGCAGCGGCAGGCACTCGCCGATGCGGGCCTGCCCGGGCCCTCGTATGTCGGCATCCAATCACCTGCCGACATTGCCGTTCAGCGCAAGCCTTTGGAAAAGCTCAGATACCCCGTCGTCATCAAACCGGCATTCGGCTTCGGCGGCCTGGATACCTTCTGTCTGCCCAACGCTGCTGCGGTCCATGACGAGCTAGACATCCGCCGCGCCGCCGGTCCGTGGCAATCCACGATAATCGAAGAGTGCCTTGGCACGTACCCGCCCCTGGCGAGAAACGGATTCGGTGACTATGTCTCCGTCGAAATGCTTGTCGAAAGCGAACTCGAGTCGGTGGTGGCCATTACCGGCCGTATGCCGCTGGCAGAACCCTTCCGGGAGACCGGCGCCTTCCTGCCGTCAACGCTCAGCCCAACCGAACAATCCGACGTGATCGACATGGCGGTCCGCGCAGCGCGCGCGCTAGAAGTGCGTCATGGCTGCTTGCACATCGAGATCAAGCTGACTGACGCCGGGCCGCGCATTATTGAAGTGAACGGCCGGGTTCCTGGAGGCGGCATCGTCGACCTGGTTTCCACGTTTACCGGAGTCGACCTGTTTGAGTGCGCACTGAAGTCGGCGCTAGGACACCCAACACAGCGCAAGGCCAGTGCCACGGCCAGCGGAGTCTGCTATCAGCTGGCGCTGCAACCACCGATAGGGCGACGAGTTCGCCTGATGCCTCGCTGGTCCGACCAAGCACGTAAAATCCGTGGGCTGGAAAGCGTTACGCTGCGTTCGACGGAGGCCGAGGTGGACATTCGCGAGGGTTCGTACGGTTATCTACTGATGGCCGCGGGCGTTGCGAACGATCACTGCGCATTGCTCGACACGCACCACTCGCTCGCGCGTCTGTTGGTGGCTGACTGAGGCCATCGGCATCTGACAATGGAAGAAGTTATGGGAGAACTGCATCCACGGGTCTTTGAACACCTGAGTTGTTCAAACGCAACATATCTCGTCCGCGATCACGCTTCGATGACTACTGCGATCGAGTCACCCTCAGATTTCGCAACTGCGCTCGGCTACCCGCTCGGCCGAATCATGAAGACACTGCTGTGCCGCACGCGGTCAACCGGAAACTATGCCGCAGTGACCTGTCCGATGGATGTCCGGATTGATTTCAAAGGCGTTGCCGTAGAACTAAATTGCGGTCGAATGGAAGCAGCCAGCGCACAACAACTCGAAGAGGTCACCCACTATCCGCAACGCGGTGTATCCCCGTTCGGGCTCGATGAACGTATAGCCGTCGTCATCGCCAGGCAGGCATTGAACTACGACACGGTGTTGGTCGGCGGTGGTGCGGTCGGTATCGAGATCGAGATCGCTCCACAAGAGCTGATCCGAATCGCCGGAGCCAGAGTGGTCGATTTCAGCCCACCTAATTGACGCACTCTCCGCCCAGAGTCCGCCAATCATCCTTGGAACGCTCCGTGGAAGTACTCAAGGACACGGTGAGCGTGTCGGAACGGTTGGCGCGCAGAGCCGTTGGGCTGGCCCCCTGCACCTACCGCCGCCTGCGCAGGCCTAGAAGCTGCCAGGCCCGGACGCGCAGTATCCCCCCGGGGCGTAGAGCCGTTGGCCTCAGTTGGCTCCGCCGATGAGTATGTGAAGTTACTAGCCCGGCAACGCGTTTGGGCACATTCAGTATGTAATTCACAGCTAACGATTTCACAACGGGCGGTTGCATCGGAAGCCGATGGAACTAGTAGTGGAATCTAGCCTGCCAACTTCATCCGGTGGACCACTGAAACGTTACTGACCGACCAGGCCATTAAAGCCCAGTTGGCCTGACCCCGACCGGTCGATCACGCGGACCAGTCCACGGGTTCGACCACTACGGTGTGGTGACCATGACGTTGGCCGAACTAACCGAGATGTTTCCGACCCCATCCTGGGCACGCACCGCGTAGTTATACGTCGTGTTCGGGGCTGCGGTCGTGTCGGTCAAAGTAGTTGCAGGCCCGGTCGCGACCTGCACCCAGTTGTTGTATGAAGCATCTCCGCGCCACAGGTTGTAGGTAACGACGCCCGAGCCTTGTCCGTCGCTCGACGGACTGAAGGAAATGGTCGCACCGTTAGCAGCCACGTTCGACGCGGTCACGCCCGTAACTGTTGTCGGTGCCGCTGTGTCGGTGCCACCGTTCCACTGTTGCAACACACGGAGACTGGACCACGGAATGTCCGTCATATCGTAGTAGTCCCACGACAGTCCGGCGTTCGAGTATGCCATCGGCACCTGGCCGGACTGGCCGATCAAGCTCGGATCGCCTTCGAACGCCAGAGCAAATGGCGAACCTGCCGTGTCACATACATACGCACCGTACGTTTGCAAAGCCGCGGCAATGGCCTTCTCTCCAGCCGGCAGGGAGCTGATGTTCACCGAGGGGTCGAGTTGGATTCGAGCACCTTCCGGAATGCAGTTGGCATTCGTTGAGGGACCGTCAGTCTTCGCCGCCGGATAGCGGAAGTAGCCAGTGCACGCGAAGCTCGATCCGATCTCCAGCGCGTGTGGTATTGAGCCAGCTTGGATTTCGCGCATCCGTATCACACCAGCCAACCTCGATACGTTGGAAGCGGTGGCCGATCCGGTCGTACCGCCGCCTGCGGCGATACCGGGTCCGGTCTTGACATCGACGGCAGTACCGCCCCAGGCCGTCGAAATCGCGCCGCTCGATGGGGAATTGGCCTGCCAGAATTCATATGCCGTAACCGGACTCGTACTCCAGTCGATGTCCTCGATCACGTGGTCGGTACCCGCATTCGGGATAGCGCCAGAAGGCAAGTGAATGGAGCTCGGGATCGGACACGTGCCCCAACTGGTATTCGTGCACGTGACCGTCACCGTCGGCGACGAGGACGTTGCGTTGTAGATCGGTATCGCATAGTCGTTGAGATCTGCGGTGTGCTGACTACTGTTCAAGTTGGCCACCATCGATGACGAATTCGACATCAATGCGGGCGACGAGGGGATCGCAGAGTTCCACACGCTGGTCGTAGCGAACGGAAAGCCCGAAGTGGCCGTGAAAGATGAGTCAGCGTGCGCTAACGGCGCTACGACCGTCAGTGATGTGGCGATTGCGAGGGACGCACCAACCCGCCGCCAGCACGCTACCGGCCGAGTGTCTGCGGTCGAGATCCCCATCTGACGCCCTGCAACGTAGTCAGTCATGCGCCGCAAGCTAGCACACCAGATCGCACCACACGGATGGAATTGGGCAAATTTCTTCCAAATATACGGTGATGGGCATCCAGACTGGGATTCGTGAATGAATTTGTATTTCAACGATTTTCGTTATGCTAAAAGACGTATCCGGCCCGCTTGGGTGCATTTGGTGACGTCTTAGCTAACTTCGTCCGCGGAGGCGTCGAGATGCGGACTCCAGAACCGTTCGGCGCAGTCGGCGACGGTGGGACCGATGACACCGCGGCATTTGCAACCGCGACATGGACGTTGCCCGCAGTGTCCGATAGCACGGGCGTCGAGCTGCTGAGCAAGAATCGCGGATCTGAAATATTGACCCTGAATACAGTTGGGACGGACCTCGTCTACTCCACACCTTCACTAACCGCAATCGCGATCACGCAAGGTGGTCTTCAGCGACTACTCAACGACGGCACCTAACTGGTGCACGGCCTAATTTGCTGAACCACAGGAGGTTCCATGACCGCTCCATCGTCATTCGTCGCGGTTGCCGCGCCGACCGGTAACGCCACCACCGACACCGCCAATATTCAGAACGCCATTACCGGCCTTGGTTCGGCGGGCGGCACGGTCGTGCTTCAGGTCGGGTACTACGCACTGAGTGCCCTCGGGATTACGGTCAGTGCGCCGGTGCGCCGGTGCGCCTGGTGGGCCAAGGTCCGGTGACTACCGGCGTCTATGTGAACTCTGCGTCGGGTACGGCGATCATCGTCAATGCCACGGGTGTGACGATCGAAGACATGGCGATTGCCAACGCAATTGGGGCCGGCGCGGCCCACCTCCGGCGCCGGGGTTGCTGACACATCTGCCTCATGGTTGCTGCTGAAGAATGTGGATCTATTTCCTTGGGCGCCGGCACGGCTAGGTCCGTCGACAGCGTGGCGGTGGGCACATCACTGATTACGGGCAACGTGTTCCACATACCGCCTTCGGGCACGTTCAAGGCTACCCACTCTTCAGCTCGGCACTCGTTGCGATGAGCGGCTGACATACGTTGAATAGCAATGCTTTTGACGCTTCAGTATCGTTATTGCCCGTCTTCTGTATTGATCACCGATGCGCAGCTACTGTTCACCTCGCCGCTGTCTGCGACGTACATCAGGCTGCCGCTGGGGCTAACCGCTACTCACCGGGGTGCCAATCATTCGAGCGCCAAGCTGCTTGCCTCAGCGACCGTCACGACTGGCCATGCCAAGGCCGGGCTGCAAACTGCCCACCACAAAATGGTTACTTTCGGCTTCTCTGATACATCGAACAGACTGCCAGAACCGTGATTTCGCGTTCGTCAGCAATGCAAACTCGCGTCACCGTTCCACCGACGGGGACATAGAAGATCCGTGCGTCAGACTGGCCCCATCAGAACTTCGCCAGCGGCGTACTGATCTCTTTGGTATGGCATCGCCAGCGGAGGCTAGACGACATCCTGTACTCGGGTATAGAAAGCATCGACCCACCGGCAACACATGTATAGGTCAGGTTGGTTGCCTTGTTCGGCAATATGCCGAATCGTTTGATATCCAACATGTTTGGTGTTCAATGCAACGTTGGACCAGTACCCTCGATCCGACCTGCGGCTGCCCGGGCACACGATAGCGAGGCCAGCTACTGCGGCTGCTCAAGAACCACGCTGCGGATTGCGGTCAAGATGGCCGGGTGATACGCGGAATGGTCACCAGCCTCGGTGTGCACCAATTCGGTGCCGGGGAGTCGGTCGAGGGCTCGAAGACCGCCCTTGATACCGAACTGCTCTACGTCCCATGGCGAGGCCACCACTGTGATCTCAGTGCCACCCCGCGACAACGAACTCAGCACAACCTCCGGTACATGCAGCAGCCCAAGATGGCCGAGCAGCACTCGCAACAAGCGTGGCATCCAACGACTCGACAATTCGCCCACGCGGATCCGCATCGGTTTCAACAAACTGATGATCCGCTTTCGGGCGTGCTCGGCGCTCTGCGCCGAGTCCCCGGCCCCCACACTGGAAGCCAATAGCGACTTCCTTAGTCTCCACTGCCACGGCCACGTGGTGAAAACTTGCCAGGTCCACATGACCTGATTGATCATCACCAAGTGACCCGCGTTGACCGCCCGCGCTACATGCGCGGCATACCACGATCCTGAGCAGACACCCACGAGCTCAAGCTTTTCCGGATTGTCGGTGGTGTGACGCGCCGCATCTATCGCATCATTGACATCCGACGTGGAGTACACCGTCAGCCATTGATCGCGCGAGATTTGGCCGCCAGATCCCAGGCCCGATCGATCCCAACGCACCGCCTGTGACCCAGACTGCGCGATTTGGCGAGAAAGTTCGACCCACTCCCTGCCCGGACCGTGATGTGAATCATTAGCCGTTGCAAAAAACATCACCGATTTGCCTGCGGCATCGGCGCCCGTAGTAGGGAGTGTCCGAATAGCGAAGAGCGCCTTATCTCCAATACGTTCGATCCGTTCCTCAACCAGAGCACTGTTGGGCTCGCTGGCGGGCATCACCGCTGAACGCACATACTTCGGCAAGACTTGAACACGGTCCGTCGGAGTATTCCTGTCGATCCAGTCAATGGCCGAATCCCCCGCGTCGAGCGGCATCGGCACCATCACGTCCGCCGATTGCGCAAATTCAGGAAACCCCTCTGCAGCAATCGACTCGACGCCGTCGACCCGTGCCGATTCCTCGACGCCGTCGGCCCTCTCCGAACGACCGATAACAAGAGTGCCATTGACTGGCCGGTGCCCGGTGTCAAACCGGAATCCGCTGAATTGCGCCGCCGCTCGTTCATCGATACGAGAGCCGATGATCGACGTACTGCCTGGCACGGTCGCATCCTCGCCCACAGCCAGGCGGTACAACGTTGTGTGCTCTCGCAAGTACCTGCGGCCGGTACTAACCGGATCCAGATACACCACGTTGTCCAGAGAAGCCGGCCGCTGCTCAAGATATCTGTTTAGCAATAACGAACCCGCGCGAATGCCGATTCCGGTGATCGATTGCGTACCAATGGATCTCAAGTATTTGATCGCCTGGGCAATACTCTCCAGCCAGTCTGCGACAGCGTCTCCACGCCCTTGCGGATACGCGGAATCGCCGGTGCCCAGGTAGTCGAATCGCAAGACCGCAAAGCCGTGCTGCGCCAGCGAATCGGCAACAACCCGCTGAAACCGGGCACTGTCCATGCCTTCCTTGCCCAAGGATCCGCACATGAACACCCCGCCCCGCACCCGACCGTCAGCGGGGAGATGCAGGACGCCGAACAGTGGGCCCTCATCAAGAGCAAAGAATGTTGGCTCTTCGATGGCAGCCGTGCCTTTGGATCGCGTCAACTCTGATTTTTCAGCCATCACATTCCCAGCTCGATTTGCTGAGCATTGACGAAGACCCCCCGTCACCGCCGTTCCCACGGTACCCACGAGCACCATCTCCCTTAACTGCAACACACCTGTCGGCAGTCACCGCGCCACCCGAAAACAGGCCCGCAGCAACATCTGCCAGTTTCGTACCATCCGCCTCAACTTAGAACATACGTCGACCTATGGCAATCTATCAGTTAAGTCTCACCGAGGACGGTTCAGCGGACTTGACCTGCATAACTCGTCGCCATCAACCATCTATGGCTAACGTCAATAACCGTGGTCGATCCGGCCCATAAACGGGCTCGTAGCAGGGGCGACGACATTGTCGGGCATCAATCAAATCGACGGCGCCGCGATCACCCAAGCCCCCCGGGAGGCTCCCGCCCCAAGCAACGCTGCACCACTCCGGAAATTGACGGCGATGACGTATCAAGTTGCTCGAGGCCCCACCCTGCTGCTCCTGAAGGTCCAACCCACCAAGACATACCGCCAAGCCCAGACGATCACAATCGTCCATGCCATCAGCCCGTTCATGCAGCTCCAGCCCTCCCCCGAACCCACTGAAGGCAACTCCGAAGGAACGTCTTGCCGTGATCGACTCGGCCATCCCTGGGCAAAATCCATGAAAACGATATCCTCACATATATTGCCTGATCAGTAGCTATTTTACGCACGCGAGACAGGTCCGAAATTAACCCTCGCCCAGGTTATGCTGTTATCGTTTCGTACACACACATCAAGTTTCAGCAAATTTTCGATGCGGCCCAGTTGCCCACTCAGGGGAGTGATCAAGTGCCAGATGTAGCACTCGCGCCACTCAATGAGCGCACGGATACGCCCACGCATCGAGGCGCACTCACCGGTGTGTGGGTCGGCGTTGCCATGGTCGTGGTGATACCAGCCGCTCTGATCCATTTCACGCCCAGCCCGACCGATCACAGCTGGCTCGGGACACTGCTGATCGCAATGTTGTCGGGCAGCCGGTACGCGTGGATCGTAGGTGATGGACGTAGACGCCTGGTCGAAATGTCGTTTTGGGTGTTCACCTATGTTTTTCTGGGCATCGCAGCAACAGTGCAGATCCGGACCGGTGTTTACCCTGTTACCACGCCGCGCGTTGATCCAGCGCTCAACGGGCCGGCAACGATACTGGTACTTGTCGGACTTGCCGCTTTCACCCTGGGGCTGATGGTGCCTGCCACATCCTCGAGACGAGCGCGGACGCCGGTTCGGATCAACGAACGCAGGACGATCTTTCTCGCGTTTGTAGCCTTAGCCGCCAATGGCTACTACGTAGCCAAGCTCGGCGTCGGTGTGCTGTTCGCGAATCGACTAGACCGCGATAACACGGAGCAAACCGTTTGGCCCGACTCGGCCACATTCGGAATAATCGCCGCATTGGCGTCGATGTCGATCGTGGTTGCCTTCGTAGCTCTGGTCAAGCACCTCCAACAGTCCACGACTCCCAGCCGGCCCATGATTGTGCTGACGATCATCGTCGGCGGCACTCTGGCGATGACCATCAATCCGATTTCCAGCGCGCGTTATATCTTTGGGACCGCAGCCCTCGCAGCTCTCGCTGCCTTTGGAATGTTCGCCACCCGCCGCCGTTTCCGGATTGTCTCGATACTCGCGGTTGTCGCGCTGATCGTAGTGTTCCCTCTTGCGGATGCTTTCCGTTACACCAGCAACGCCGACTTCAAAGCCACCGACACCCTTTCCGCACTGAGCTCAGCCGATTTCGACGCCTTCGAGCAAATCAACAACACGATCTTGTACGTCGACAGGCACGGGAGCACCCACGGCAGGCAGGCGCTCGGTGTTGTCCTGTTCGCGGTTCCGCGGCGAATCTGGCCAGGCAAGGCAAATGACACCGGAGCTCTCATCGCCGAAAGTCGCCACTACGAGAACTTGAACATGTCCGCGCCGTTCTGGTCAGAGCTCTACATCAACGGCTTGTGGATAGCGCTGGTTGCCGGCATGTTTGCATTGGGCGCACTGGCGAAGATCGCCGATACACGAATCGAAGAAAGCCTCCTGCGTTCTAGGTCACCGGCCATGCTGGCCTGCGTGCTGCCGTTCTATTTGCTGATCGTTCTACGGGGTTCGCTGCTCCAGGCCATGTCGTACTTGACAGTCATCGTCGTCTGCAGTCTGTTCGTCACCGACCTCCGAAAGAGGCCCGATGGCACTGAATAACCTGCGGACCTCGGCGGTACAGAAATGGCTGGTGCTCGCGCTCTCGTTGGTCCTTGTCCTGATGACTGCGCTGCTCTGGTCGAGACCGACCGCCGCACAGACCAGCAACACGCATAGCGAATCGGCACTTGTGATCCCACAATCCAAGTCGGCGCTCTTTGTTGGTGACAGCTTTACGGCGGCCGCTGGCGTAGGCGGTAACGGCCGCAGCGCATACCCATTTCTTGCCTGCGCGGCCGTCGGCTGGGGATGCAACGTCGATGCGCAGGGTGGAACCGGTTATATCGACGATGGTCACCAATTCCGCGCAGGCATACAGCAAGAACACGCAGGCACACAGAAGGCGATCGATCGGCTCGACGGGGACAAAGCTAGATACATCGTCGATGTGCTAGTTGCAGACCTCGGCCGCAATGACATCGGCGTTGAATCCGCCGCCGCCATCCTTGACGCGATCACCGCATTCTTCACGAAGGCCAGATCATTCTGGCCCGACGCCGTCTTCATCGCAATTGTTCCAACCTTCATCGACCCGATGCCATACGACAACTACGAACCGTTAAAGAGCGGGTTGGCGTTGATTGCTGAGAATCTGAACGTGAAAATTATCGACCCAATTGCCGACGGCTGGTACCGCGGCGTGGACACCAGCGCGATGGAGATCGAGCAGGATCACATTCATCCCAACGCCTACGGCAACCAGTACATCTCGGAGCGAATCCAGGACTCGTTGGCTGCATTAGGGGTAGCTGCACCGAGGACGGTCTCCTGATATGGACGGACAGTCTTTTCTGCAATTGCTGCGTACGCGCTGGAGCCTGGTCGCGGTTGGTCTGATGCTCGGGCTCATCGGCGGTACCACTGTGGCATTGCTGACACCGATCAAGTTCTCCTCGACAGCAGAGGTTCTGCTGCGCACACCCGGATGGGCTGCGATCACATCCGGAGATGTCGCCGACTCCAGCCCGTACTCGGCGAACGAGTTCGCCCAAGAGCGCGCAAAGACTTATGCCAACCTGCTCAGCGCTCCCGGTTTCTCGGGCAGGTTGGTTGAAAATTCTCATCTGCAGCGCGATCCGTCCGAACTCTCGAGTGATCTGAGCGGGCGCGTCATCCCGGACACCGTCCTGATCGAAGTCACAGCAACCGATCGGACCGCAACTGGCGCGCATGAACTCGCGACAGCGACAGCCGATGAACTGGTGAATGAGATCAGAGCACTCGAAACACCTGCAGGCGCCCGGATCGCAACAATCGATCCGGTGCTGACCAGTCCTGCCACCGTTCCCCGAAACGCGTCCGATCCGGACGTGGCGTTCATTTTGATCATCGGCGGAGCCGCCGGATTCTTGGCGGGCATTACCGCCGCAACTTTGATGACCGACCGCCGCCGTGCCACGGCAGCGATTCACACGTCGGATGGGAGTTCCGAGTAATGCAAAAGCTCAAAAGCCTTCTCCGTTCATGGCCGCTGTTCCTTGGCGCAACGATCGGCGTGATAGCGGGCCTGGCGTATGCCCTTCTGATACCCACGACCTACACCGCAACATCGGTCATGTTCCTGACCTCTCCGGCCAGCACCGACTCCATCGGCGCGTACCAAGGTGATCTGTTCTCGCAGCAGCGCGCCACCACCTATGTCCAACTGTTCGCCAGCGACGACCTGGCCACGAAAGTGATCGATGACCTCGGGTTGAAAGCCACACCCAGCGAACTCAAACAGAAGGTCGTCGCCTCTCAGGTTCCCAAGACCGTTCTGATGACGGTCTCCGCCACCGACACCTCCGCGCAGCGGGCCACTGACATCGCCAACGCCTACGCCGCGAACTTCAATGACTATGTGCAGCGGCTGGAAACCTCCCGCGTCACCGGCACACCGGCGATCGCCGTCAGCATTGTCAACAAGGCGGTAGTGCCGAAAACTCCGTCCTCCGTGGCACTTCCAATCGTCTTGGCTGCGGGGCTGGCCGGCGGGTTGGTACTCGGCGGAGTCGCGATGTGGGCATGGCGGCGCTGGCGGTCACCGAAAGTTGGCGCGAGCTCTCCGGCCACTGCAGCGAAACTCGTCGACGACGCGCGGCAACGAGCATCAGCCACGGTTCCTTCTGACTCAGCGCCCCAGCCGACTGGTGACGCAGTGCCCCAGCCGACTGAATCGATTGCCGCCGGGTCGCCGACGCACCCCGGCGCTGGGGCGCCGTAGATGACACATGCCCGTCGCCCGCGCCAGCAGTGGCGCACGCTCAGAAGAATTCTGGTTACCGCCGTTGCTGCCTCCATCACAGCGGTGCTGCTGATGCCCGGTATAGGACCGCCTTTCACTCACAGCGGACCGCGACTGCTACCCGGGTACGCAGCCAAAATTGCAGGTACCTTCTTTGCACCGAAATCGGTTTTCGCACTGTACTTTCCGCCTTATCCGGTGTCACTTGACAATCTGCCACCTCAGTCGGACTACTACGCAACGCAGTATCTGCAGCCCAACGGAGAAAGCGGAAAGCACGCGTATTGCGGTGGGCTGCTTCGGGATCGGCCGATTCCGCGCAGCCCACGCTCAGGCAACTGGCGACTGGCAGATCTGCAGGACGAGGTTCGCACCGCGAAAAAATTCGGTTTGGACGGTTTCACCATCGACATCCTCACCAAGTCATCCAATCCAGAGTGGGTCACCCAGGTTCCCGCTCTCCTCCTGACCGCCGCGCACAATGTCGATCCAAGCTTCAAGATCATGCTGATGCCGGACATGAGTGGTGAGCTCGCCAGCCTGACGCAAGACGAATTAGCTTCGGACATGATGAAGTTGGCGTCTTATCCGTCGGCGTTCCGACTGGGCGATGGCCGATTGGTCCTATCCCCCTTTCTCGCTGAGGCCCATGATGCGCCGTGGTGGTCTGTGTTCCTGAACATCATGGCCAACCAGTACAAGACACCGGTGGCGTTCGTTCCCCAGTTCCTGAACTCCAGCCCGTATATCGATTCGTTTACCCCATTTACGTACGGCATGGCCGAATGGGGTGGCCGCAGTCCCCAGTTCACGCCGATCAGCAATACGCAAGACCCTGATGTGCAACACATCCACAACAACGGGATGCTGTGGATGCAACCAGTTTCGGTACAGGACGAACGCCCAAATCAATCCATCTACGACGAAGCCGTCAACACCACGAATCTTCGGGCCACCTGGATGGCCACGATTTCCAATCAGGCCGATTGGGTCCAGTTGAACACCTGGAATGACTACAGCGAGGGAACTTCCTTCGCGCCTTCGGTCAAGCACGGCACGGCCTTCCTCAAGGCAAGCCAGTACTACATGCGCAAGTACAAGACCGGAAAACAGCCTGCAATCAACGGGGACCTTGTCGTGTTGACCCACCGAACCCAGCTCACGAACGCCCCGACAAGCTTCCAAGAATCGCAACCCATGGTGCTGCGGGACGGTAGTGGCCCTGTCTCTGACGCCGTCGAGGCACTGACATTCTTGGCCGTTCCTGCCGATGTCACGGTGACTGTGGGGTCGAATAAGCGCACCTGCAAAGTCCCAGCCGGCGTATCGGTGTGCACTCTTCCGCTGGCCCAACCCAGTGCAGCGGGCGACTCGGTGTCTGCGCGGGTAACCCGTTTGATATTCGGCTTCCCAATGACGTTCGCATCAGTCACCTCCCCGAACAAGGTCATCCCGTTGCCGTATGTCCAAGACCTGCAATACGTAGCGGCGGTGAACTGATGCGAGTATTGATTGTCGGCCTCAACTACGCGCCCGAACCGAGTGGAAACGCGCCCTACACCTCGGGGTTGGCAGCCGGACTGAAGGCTCGGGGCCACGACGTCCACGTGTTGGCGGGGCTGCCCCACTACCCGGCATGGAAAATCGAGCCTGGCTATGCGCGGCGACGAGCCTGGATTGATACCGTCGAATCCGTTCCGGTGCAGCGTCTTCCACACTACGTTCCCGATCCGCCCAGTCAGCGCGGCCGATTGTTGATGGAACTGAGCTTCGGCCTCAAGACGCTGCTTCTCCGTTGGCCCGACCATGACGCCATCGTCTTCGTCAGCCCGGGCTTGATCCCCACCGCAATGGGTATGCTGCGTGCAAAATTTCGGTTCCGTCGGCCAGCGATCGGAATTTGGATTCAAGACCTGTACAGCCGTGGCGTGGTCGAAACCGGACTCATGTCTGGCCGATCAGCAGGACTGGTAGGAACCCTCGAGTCGAGATCCCTGAAGGCGGCTGACGGTGTGGCCGCCATCCACGATCGATTCAAGGCATACCTGGTGTCCGAACTTGCGGTCCAACCGGACTCCGTCAAAGTTATCCGCAACTGGACCCACCTGCGCCCCTACGAATTGAAGGACCGTGCCGGGGTGCGCAGCCGCCTCGGCTGGCGGTCCGACGAAACTGTGGTGCTGCACGCTGGCAACATGGGCAACAAGCAAGGGCTGGAGAACGTCGTGCACGCCGCCAGAGCGGCTCAAGAACGCGCTGCACCAGTGCGATTCGTCTTGTTGGGTGACGGGAACCAGCGCGAGCTCCTGGAACAACTAGGTGCGAACATTTCCACGCTGCAGTTCATCCGGCCGTTGCCGGACGACGAGTTCAAGGCCGCGATGGGTGCCGCCGACATCTTGCTGGTGCAAGAAAAGTCGGGCGTCGGAGAGATGTCGGTGCCGAGCAAAATGACGTCCTACTTCACCACCGGCAATCCGGTCATCGCCGCAACAGATGCTGGCAGCATCACCGCTCAAGAGATCACAGTCTCTGGCGCCGGCGTGGTGGTCGGCGCCGACGATCCAGACGAATTAGTGGATGCCGCAATAAATCTCGGTTCAGATCCAGAACGCGCACGCAAACTGGGGGCGGCCGGTCAGCAGTTCTGCGCTCAGACACTTTCGATGGATCACGCCATCGACCAATACGAAGAATGGATCCGGGCATTGGTCGACCGTCGTAATCAGAGCACTACAGCAACGACTCCGCAGAAGTAGAGAGGAACTCTTAATCATGACCAAGAAAGCACTCATCACCGGCATCACCGGTCAAGATGGCTCGTATCTAGCAGAGCTATTGCTACACAAGGGATATGAGGTCCACGGACTTATCCGTCGGTCATCCACGTTCAATACCTCCCGGGTAGAGCACCTGTACGTCGACCCGCACGAGTCCAATGCCCGGATGTTCCTGCACTACGGCGATCTGAGCGAAGGTTCGCGGCTGGCCACCCTATTGAACGAAATTGCACCCGACGAGGTGTACAACCTCGGGGCACAGTCGCACGTACGGGTCAGCTTCGACGAGCCGACCTATACCGGCGACACCACCGGCCTGGGGTCCATCCGACTGTTGGAGGCCGTACGCATGGTCGGGTTGGACTGCCGCTACTACCAGGCATCAAGCTCCGAGATGTTCGGCGCTACCCCGCCGCCACAGCACGAAGAGACCCCGTTCTACCCTCGCTCCCCCTACGGCGCAGCAAAAGTCTATTCCTACTGGGTAACTCGTAACTACCGTGAGGCCTACGGCATGTACGCGGTCAACGGCATCCTGTTCAACCACGAATCACCGCGCCGTGGTGAAACATTCGTTACTCGAAAGATCACCCGTGCGGTTGCTGCCATCAAAGCCGGCCGGCAAGAGCACCTGTACCTGGGCAATCTCGACGCAATACGCGACTGGGGTTACGCGCCCGAATATGTCGAGGGCATGTGGCGGATGCTGCAGGCTGATACCCCTCAGGATTACGTACTGGCCACCGGAACTGCCTACTCTGTCCGCGACTTCGTCGAACTGTCGTTCGCGCACGTCGGTCTGGATTGGCAGGAATACGTCCGATTCGACGACCGGTATCTGCGCCCAACCGAAGTGGACTCGCTCATCGGCAGCGCCGCGAAGGCTCACGAAGTACTCGGATGGAAGCCCAATGTGTTGACCCCGGAATTGGCTCGCATCATGGTCGACGCCGACATCGAAGCACTCGAGCACAGTGGCAAGCCGTGGATTGACCGACCTGTGATGGACGATTGGCTGTCCCACGCATGACCGACGAATTCGCGCCAACCGCAATGGATCGCGATGCCCCGGTTTTCGTCGCCGGGCATCGCGGGCTGGTCGGCTCAGCTATCTGGCGAACGTTCACTCAACGGGGATTCACCAATCTGATTGGGAAGCGTTCGGACGAACTGGATTTGCGCGATCGCGACGCAGTGTTCGACTTCTTCGCCGACACGAGACCGGAAGTGGTGGTTCTGGCAGCGGCGAAAGTCGGCGGCATTCTTGCCAACTCGACGTACCCGGTGGATTTCCTGTCCGACAACGTCCGCATTCAGACCAACGTCTTGGACGCGGCCGTGGCGCAGCGTACTGAGCGACTGTTGTTTCTCGGATCGTCGTGCATCTACCCGCGGTTGGCACCGCAGCCCATCCGAGAGGACTACCTACTGACCGGGCCGTTGGAGGAAACCAACGATGCTTACGCGATTGCCAAGATCGCCGGCATCATCCAGGTGCAATCCGTTCGGCGTCAGTACGGCCTGCCATGGATCTCTGCAATGCCGACCAATCTCTATGGGCCAGAGGACAATTTCTCACCGCAGGGATCACATGTACTGCCCGCTTTGATCCGCCGCTACGACGAGGCGGCCCGTGACGGAATCACGTCGGTGACCAACTGGGGCACGGGAAACCCGCGGCGTGAATTCCTCCACGTCGACGATATGGCTTCGGCCTGCCTGCACCTGCTGGAGAACTACAACGGCGCGCAGCAGGTCAACGTCGGTACCGGGCAGGACTGCACGATCGCCGAGATCGCAGAAGTGATTGCCGATGTTGTCGGGTTCACCGGCGAAACCCATTGGGATACGGCGAAACCCGACGGAACTCCGCAGAAATTGTTGGACGTCGGCCTATTGCAGTCAACCGGGTGGTCAGCGTCGATCGACCTGCG
Source organism: Mycobacterium sp. MAA66 (assembly GCF_041261665.1). Classification (NCBI taxonomy): domain Bacteria; kingdom Bacillati; phylum Actinomycetota; class Actinomycetes; order Mycobacteriales; family Mycobacteriaceae; genus Mycobacterium; species Mycobacterium sp. MAA66. The sequence continues at coordinate 647,654 of NZ_JBGCCC010000002.1, forward strand.
CAGTGGCATCGCGTCGACCGTCGATTGGTATCGCAACCATCTGCAGGAGTTACGGACATGACCACGAACATCAGGCGGTCTTTGGCCGGCTTCAGCGGTGCCGGTTATGACAAAGGCGCCGGCATGATTAAGCAGATCGCCTGGCTGACGTTGTCCGGCTTACTGGTCACCCAGTGGTGGTGCCCACTGCGCTTACGCCTGACAATCTTGCGTGCCTTCGGCGCAAAGGTGGGCCCCGGCACGCTGATCCGGCACCGAGTGCGTATCCATTGGCCGTGGAAGTTGACCGTTGGGGCCAACAGTTGGATCGGCGAGGACACCTGGATTCTCAATCTCGAGCCGGTGACGATCGGTGATGACGTCTGTGTCTCACAGTCGGTGGTGTTGTGCACCGGAAGTCACGATCGCTGGTCGCCCACTTTCGAATTCGACAACAGACCGATCACTATCCGCGATGGCGCCTGGTTGGCGATCAGAGCAACAGTGCTACGTGGCGTGACCATCGGTGAATGCGCGGTGATCGGCGCCACGGCTCTGGTCACCGCCGATGTGCCTGACGGCGCAACGGTTCTCGCCCCGCGGGCGGCGGCGGTCGAACGGAAGTCCTGATGAGGATACTGCAGGTAGTGACGCTGCTGACGCCAGACGGCGCGTACGGCGGGCCGGCACGAGTCGCTTTGAATCAAGCTGCCGCGTTGAGCGACCACTCACACGACGTCACGGTTGCCGCGTCATGTACCGGCTATGCAGTGCCGCCGACCACGATCGATGGAGTTCGGGTACAGCTCTTTCCGAATTCGACGGTCATCCCCCGTACCGGCTTCGCGGGGACTCGCGCCCGAGGCATGTTGCCGTGGCTCCGCACCGCGATATCGGACTTCGACGTGGTTCACGTCCACCTCGCCCGAGATTTCGTGACCCTCCCGGCAGCGAGGCTCGCGCTGCGAAACAAGCCAGTGGTCCTGCAGACCCACGGCATGATCGATTCCTCCGACCGACTGCTGGCCAAGCCGCTCGATGCACTATGGACCAAACCTGTTCTACGGCAATCAAGTTCGATCATGTATCTGACGCCTAGAGAAGCTGTCGACCTAACCGAGGTAGCTGGACCCCGTATCCGACTGCATCCCCTGCCCAACGGGGTACCGGTGCAGGACTACCAGCCGCCCGCCGATGCTGATACACCCGAAGTCCTTTTTCTCGCTCGGCTGCACCCACGCAAGCGGCCGGAGTTATTCGTCGAGATGGCACACCAACTCCTGCGCTCGGGCACCAACGCGCGGTTTGCACTGGTCGGTCCCGACGAGGGCTCTGGTCCTGCAGTCAGACAACTGATCGCACAGGGTGGCTTCGCCGACCGGATCACGCTGGAACCACCCATCGCTCCCGAACACGTGGCACGACGGATGTCCAGTGCCACCATTTACGTGCTGCCATCGGTAGACGAGCCGTTCCCGATGAGCGTGCTCGAAGCGATGGCACTAGGGCGGCCGGTAGTTGTTAGCGATACCTGCGGTTTGGCGCCGATGATCCGTGAGTCGGGCGGTGGACGAGTCGTGAACCATAGCTTGGCTGAGCTGGCGGAGGCCGTCGGTGAGCTACTCGCCAACCCCGAAGCCGCAATCGCAGTCGGTAGTCATGGCCGAGCAGCGACACTCGCGAACTACGGAATGCCCGAGGTAGCAATGCAATTGGAAGATATCTATACCGATGCCATTTCGACGAACCGGATCGGCAGGTGAATCGATGAGACTCAGCCAACGCCTGTCCCCGCTCATTGGATGCGTAATACTACTTGTGTCGGCATGTGCGTCTGGCACGTCTGCCCCCCAGACGACTGAACCACCGCTGAAAACGGCAGCCCCTCCGTCAATCGCACCCGATGTACTCGGCCGGCGCGGCGAGTTGGTCGATTCAGCACCGTTCGATTCGCCATCCGAGGCCTTGACCCACGCTGGCGGCACAGCAACCAGAATCGTCTACCGCTCCACCTCCGGCATCGATGGCGGACCGCGGTTGGTCCGCGGCTCGGTCTTCGTGCCGCCAGGTAACTCGCCGGATGGCGGATGGCCGATCATCACATACGGCCATGGCATCAACGGTGTAGCGAACGGCTGCGGTCCGAGTTTGTTCCCCGACCTCCTCGGCTACGACCTGGTGGTCGCATCCTTGTTGAAACTGGGCTTCGTGGTTGCTCTCTCAGATTACGAAGGGCTTGGTGAAACGGGCCAATACCCGCTACTCGAGCCAAAAACGGCTGCATACAATTTGATTGACATCGTCCGTGCAGCGCGGCAGGTTGTCCCAGCTGCATCAGACGAGTGGCTGGCGTTCGGGGTATCCGAGGGCGGTCATGCCGCTTGGGCGGCGAACGAGTGGGCGAGTACCTACGGCGACGGACTGCACTTCCTGGGGTCCGCCGCACTCTCACCGACTACCAACCTGTCAGGTCTCGCTCGGCTTGCGTCCTCCGGGTGGCTAAGCCATGACGAGCAAGCTACTTTGCCGATGACACTCGCGGGTCTGCGGGTTACCCATCCAGACATCAATCTCAACGATTATTTGCACGGCCCGCTCGCCATCAACCCGGCAATGTGGCAGGCGTGTGCAGGGCCCGACGTTGCACAACGATTGCAGGTTGCATCCACCCTTGACCGCTACGCGAGCGAGCCGTCCTCCGATGCGGCTGCCGACCGTCTCACACACGCGCTGAACGATCTGGCTGTCCCGCAAAGACCGGCATCCGGACCAATGTTGGTGATCACCGGCGATAACGACACCATCGTCCGTCCGCAATGGGTCCGTACCGCGGTACACGACGCGTGCCGATTCGGCGATAAAGTCCAGTTCATAGTGCGCCCGGGTGAAGGTCACGACAATCTCAAGGGCGGAGACGATGCCGGCGTATGGCTGCTCGACCGTCTTGCGGACAAGCCCGCTCCCAACAATTGCTGACAAGGCACCGACCGAATGACATTGCGCGCGAAGCTAACTCAACTGCCAACCTGGCAACTGGCCGGGACAGCCGCGGGGGCCATGCTCACGGCTGCAGCAGTGATCACTGGGGCTGTGGTGATCGATCATCGGCAAGCCGCCCTGGCTGAGCCTGTCCGCGCCGCAACCACAAACTCGGGACCGGCCGCTCGCGATGTCACCATTCAACTGAATTTCGCCGCACTCCCAGACGGCAGAATTCCAGACCACCTCGGGAACGTCGCGCTGTCGACGGTCGAAGCCGGCCGGAGCCTCACCCCAATGCAGGTTCTCGATGGGCAGCTGCGGCACGGCGCCCCAACGGACAGCGACGCGTCCAGCGAAATGGTTGCGGAGCTTCCTCAACCCGTAACCCAAATCGGTGCCACAATCATCTTCCCGCCGTACAGCGGGAGCGTCGCTCTGGCGGCCTGGGATTCGCAACCCTTTCCTGACGCCAAACCCGACGCCGGCATCCATATGGTCGTCGGTCCCGACCGGTGGGAGATGAGCGTGTGGGACGCGAACGCGGGGCGCGATGTACTCGCAGGCGGGAACTACCCAGCGGGCAAGCCCGGTACCGCTCAATCGTTCCAAGTGGTTCGAAACGGCGACACTGCGGTGTTGACCACACCTGACGGCAAACAGCACTCGGTGACTGATCCGCGTGTCGGTCAATGGACCGGCAGCTCGGCGACGTGGGAACTCTACGAAACCCAGCCGGGCCTCACGCCGGCGTCGATCAGCGCATTGTGGGCAACATGACACCGGATGACATCGAGAACCCGCCGGTCGGCAGCAGACCGGCGGCCCGGCTGCACGCGATCAGCAGTGCCCTCGATCAGGCGATGTCGAGCGCGAGCAATGGGCTCATCGTGATGGCGGTGGCCCGGGTGGCCTCGGTGGACGCCTTCGGTACCGCATCACTGCTGTTCGCGGCGATGGCCGCCGCCCTCTGTGTGGTTCGCGGTGCGGGTGGAACACCGATCATGTTGGCGGCAGGACACGGCCGCGCAGCACTGCGCACCGAGGCCGGCTTCGCAATGACCGCCGCAGTGGTATTCGCACTAGTGGTTTCCGCAGTCGTCGCGATATCGACATCCCTTACCGGCATGCCCGTGCTGGGTTTGGTTTTCGCGGTAGCGATTCCTTTGGTGCTGGGCTTTGACGTACTGCGCTACGCGGCCATCTCAGCGGCCCACCCTCACCTGGCGCTGCTGTGGGATTCGATCTGGGCGCTGGGCAGTGCGACTGTATTCATCATCACGGTGATCAAACAGGACTCATTCTCCGAGAACGGCGTCCTGTTGATCTGGACCGGCCTCGCCGGCGGCAGCCTGCTAGGGCTGGCGATCATGTCCCGGCTGCGTCCGCGGTTCAGCGGTATCGGCCACTGGTGGCGGGCCGGCTACGCATCGCGAATCCGGTACGGAACCGAGGCCGGTGTCGAACAGCTCACCGTGATCGTGGTCCTCTCCATGGCGTCAATCGCCGCCAGCACCGCTGCCGCCGCGGCACTACGCGGCGCGTCTGTACTGGTGTCCCCCATCGCCATCCTGATCAGCGCGCTGCCGCTTGTCGTCATCCCCCAATCGGTGCGTGACGGCACCTCAGTAGTCGCGGTATGGGGCAAGCTGATCCGTATCGGCGCCTGTCTATCTGCAGTCGTCGTCATCCTCGGTGGGGCGTTGTGCTTGCTGCCCGACCACATCGGAGTGTTCATCTTGGGCGACTCTTGGCCGCTGGCGCACTCGGTGTTGCCGATCATCCTGGTGGAGTACGTCGGTGTGGTCTGGATGTCGACGTCGATGAGCTTCCTGCGATTCCAGGGCAAGAGCGCCCAACTACTCGCTACCCGAGTCTCGTACGCAACCGCAACCGTTGTCCTGTGCACAGGAATCGCCTTCGTTACTCGGTCCGCGCAAGGAGTAGCCACCGGTTTGGCATTTACGGCGCTCAGTATGGGAACCGTTCTGGTGCTGCTGAACCGACCGAAACACGGAGCGAATGCTTCGATTCCCCTACACGAAAGCGTTCAGCCCGATTCCGGCATGGAACCCAATTCCCTGCCAGGCCTTTGACCGTTGAACTGGTCGATTCGCGCACGAAAACTGCGCACTGCCAACGGTTCTCAAAACCGTAACTATGCTGGGCGCAACCTGAAAGACCCACTGCCGAGAAGCCCGGTGTGATCTACTGCACAAATGGGGGCGATACGCAAGGCAGGACGGCACCGAGTTCGGGTGTGGCAATTGGATGTTCTCGCTGCCGGATCTCCTGTATGGGTAGTGAGCGGCCCGGTCGGACCAAACAGTACCGAACAGACATTGCTGGCAACGCTCCGCAATATGGCCCATTACGGTTCGCAATACCGGGTTGGTCTCATCCCAGACTCTCGGAGGAACGGCTGGCGATTTCAGCCTGAAATCAGTAGTGACGCGGTCATAGACACCGGGCTCGAAGGCGGGGCTTCAACACAACAAGTACTCGACAAGGTCGTTGGCAACCCACTCGGGCATCCCGTCACACTGTCGTTGATCGGTGAACGGGTGTGTGTCGGCCTTGATCACGGTATCGGCGACGCCCATATTCTGGCAGACATCATCGCCAGCCTCTCGGACTGCCACACTGATGTCAGTTTCCTCGAGCCACGAGTTACCGACAACGCCGCTCACCCGTTGGTGCGAGCCTTATTTGCACAAGTGCGAAACTCCCAGTCGCTGTTCAGGGCCATTGAAAAAGACTTGCGTTCCACCCGTTCTATTGCGCGTAAGGCAGTCCGAACAATACGCACAAGAAAAAGCAACCCTCTAGATGCGGTCGAAACTGAACGTTATTCAGCGGTATTTGTGACGAGCGGACCCGGTTTTGCCAACGTTATACGACACCTCCGTCTGGCGTCGGGCTCGACCGCCTCAGTGAGTTCAGTGCTGATGCTCAGCATTCACCGGGCACTGTGCACTGCGGGAATTCCGTTGACGGACAACATCGAATTCCTTGTTGATCTGCGCCGTTTCTTGCCCACGGACCGAACCACTCTTGCAAACTTCATGGCCGTTGCAAGTGCGCGTGACATACGCGCTTCGTCGATCGACAAATTCGCTGATCAACTGCGCGAGGCACTTAACTCTCCTCGAATCTTGGTGAAGGTTGGATTGTCCGTCACTCTGGCAAAGATGTTGATGTGGTGCGGCCTCGACCGCCGCAATACTTGGCCGATCCCCGCGGGAAGTACCGAAGGTGATCTAACGCTGACTGTCTCAGATCTCACGAAGACTTCCACACGCACCAAGACGCGGTGGTCACAACCAGAGGTGGTCGAAATCTCCGTCGCGATGCCACCCGCCAGCCGATCACACGTTTCGGCTGCGATATGGCTAGCGCCCAATGACTCTGTCCAGATCACCGCAACGTACTTCCCATCGAAAGTCGACGGCGCCGCGCTGCGCGCAGCCCTGGAAGATGCATTACGTCCAGAGCTGCCCACCCGAGTGCTAGAGGTTCACCTCGGCCTGGATTCTGAGCTACACGCCGAGTAGGACCCCCTCAGCCTTCCAGTTTGTAACCCAACCCACGGACCGTCACCAGGTGCACCGGGTTGGCCGGATCCGCCTCGATCTTGGAGCGCAGACGCTTGACGTGCACGTCCAGGGTCTTGGTGTCACCGACATAGTCGGCGCCCCAGACCCGGTCGATCAGCTGGCCGCGGGTCAGCACCCGGCCGCTGTTGCGCATCAAGTACTCCAACAAATCAAATTCCTTGAGCGGCAAGGTAACCGGCTCACCGTTGACCGACACGATGTGGCGTTCGACATCCATCCGCACCGGACCGGCCTCCAGGACACCGTCGACCGCACCGACGTCATCGGAATCCCCACCACGACGCAGCACGGCCCGAATCCGGGCAATCAGCTCGCGGGCTGAATACGGCTTGGTGACGTAGTCGTCGGCGCCCAATTCCAGGCCGACGACCTTGTCGATCTCGCTGTCCCGCGCGGTCACCATGATGACCGGAACGCCCGAACGTGCCCGCAGTTGCTTGCACACGTCGGTGCCACTCATACCCGGCAACATCAGGTCCAGCAACACGATATCGGCTCCGGCGCGGTCGAATTCGGCCAATGCCGAAGGACCGTCACTGACGACGGTTGCCTCGAACCCCTCTTTGCGCAGCAGGAATGCCAGGGGATCAGCCAGGGACTCCTCGTCCTCCACGATCAGCACACTGGTCATTGATTCTGACGCCCTCCTTGTGATGGGACTGGGTATTCATCCGACTCGTCGTCCGAGTCGAGATAAGCCGGAATCGACAGCGTGAACGTCGATCCGGTGCCCGGCTGGCTCCACAGCCGGATGCTTCCATTGTGGTTGGCCGCAACGTGTTTGACGATGGCCAACCCAAGACCGGTACCACCTGTGGCCCGGGACCGCGCCTTGTCGACGCGGAAGAATCGTTCGAAGACCCGCTCCTGGTCGGATTTCGCGATACCGATGCCGCGGTCGGTCACCGCGATCTCGATGGTGCCGTCCCGCTCGCGACGGCTGATTGAAACACGAGAACCCTTGGGCGAGTATGCAATTGCGTTGGACACCAAGTTCGACAACGCGGTCGAAAGTAGCGTCTCGCTGCCCAGCACCTGGTAGCCGTGCGGGGTGTCGGTGGTGATGGCGATATCGGCGTTGTCGGCGGCCACCTTGTGCCGCGAAACCACCTCGGCCACAATCGAATCGATATCCACCGCGTCAAGATCCGGCAGTGGCTCGGCGCCCTGCAGACGCGACAGCTCAATCAGCTCGCCGACCATGTTGGCCAGCCGATTCGATTCCGTCACGATCTTCTCGGCGAACCTGGTCACCGTCTCGGTGTCGTCCGTGGTGGCCAGCAACGCCTCAGCAAGCAAGCCCATCGCCCCCACCGGGGTCTTCAGTTCGTGGCTGACATTGGCCACGAAATCGCGCCGGCTGGCCTCCATCCGAGCCTGTTCGGACTGATCAGAGGCGTACACCACCGCGAACCGACCGTCTTGTTCGGTCAACTGGCGCACCCGACCATGTACCGACAAAGCCTCGCGGCCAGGGGTGGAGCGCTTGGCCGGCGCCAGATCGAACTCGACCTCCTCGCCGGTGGCCAGCGTCCGCTGCGCGGCCGCCCACGCCTGATCGACCAGCAAGCGATCTCGCACCAGCCCCAGATCGGTGGCCCGGTCATTGGTGTAGACGACGTCACGGTAGGTATCGACCACCGCGATCCCCAACGGCGACAACGACACGATGTGGGCGAACATCTCCGAGAGGGTCATCCCGGACTCGTCCGCGACGCGACGCTGCCTGCGCTCGACCAACCGCGGCGCCAACCAGAAACCGATGGCGAGCCCGACCGCCAACGCGAGCAGCGCGACGACCACTGCCATCGGCAGTGCGGACGACACGCTCACGGGCAAATCGTACGCATTCGGTGAACGCCATCCCAGCAGCGTGCAGCCAGATCGGGACAAGTCACACACTCAAATCCAGGTGTTCTGCCGGTGTTTACCCGCGTTCACCCACTGTTCGCTGTGCGAGCGTCTCGTAATTGGCGTTGGTCGACTAGTGCTTCTTGGCACCCTGCGCCGCCACCGCGGCGGCTCCGGCGGCCGCAGCCTCCGGGTCCAGGTACTCGCCGCCCGGCACCGTCGGCTTGAGGTTCTCGTCCAGCTCGTAGCGCAGCGGGATGCCGGTCGGGATGTTCAGGCCGGTGATGTCCTCGTCAGACATCCCGTCCAGGTACTTGACCAGGGCACGCAGCGAATTTCCGTGCGCGACGATCAGCACTGTCTTGCCGGCTTTCAGGTCGGGCACGATGGTCTGCTCGAAGTAGGGGACGAACCTCTTGACGACATCGGCGAGGCACTCGGTGAGCGGCCCGCCGTCGATGTCGGCGTAGCGCGGATCGGCGTCCTGGCTGTAGGTGCTGCCGGCCTCGATCGGCGGCGGCGGGGTGTCATAGCTGCGCCGCCACGTCATAAATTGCTCCTGGCCGTACTTGGCCAGGGTCTCGGCCTTGTCCAGACCCTGCAGCGCACCGTAGTGCCGCTCGTTGAGGCGCCAGTCCCGGTGCACCGGGATCCAGTGCCGGTCGGCGGCGTCGAGCGCCAGGTTGGCGGTGGTGATGGCGCGCCTGAGCAACGATGTATAGAGCACGTCCGGCGCCACGCCCTGCTCGACCAGCAGCTTGCCGCCGCGGACGGCTTCGGTCCGGCCCTTGTCGGTCAGGTCGACGTCGACCCATCCGGTGAACAGGTTCTTCTCGTTCCACTGGCTTTCGCCGTGACGCAGCAGGATCAAGGTCGCCATGGGCTGCATCTTCTCACGGACGGATTCGGGGTGGCCGTCCTGGCTGCTCCCCGGTCACACCCATGCGACGGCCCACCCGTTCTGCGCACGGCACAACGCTGCCCTACTCGGGACGAAGATGCTCGAATGCCTGCAGGTTCTTCACCGACTCGCCACGGGACAGGCGCCACTCCCACTCTTTCTGAATGGAGGTGCGAAAACCGAGTTCCAACAACACATTGAAGTCGAAATCGACGGCTTCGAGCACCTGCCCCAGGATCCGGTCGATCTCATTGGGGGTCACCGCGTCCAACGACATCCGTCCCACCAGGTAGATGTCGCCGACATTGTCGAGCGTGTATGCCACCCCGTACAGCCGCCGATTACGGCGCAGCAGGTGCTTGTACACACCCTCGAAGTTCTCGTCCGGCCGACGGCACACGAACGCCTCGACCCGCACGCCATGGTCACCGACGGTCAGCAGCGTGTTGGTGCTCAGTCGTCGCTCCCCCGGCAGTACCACCACGATCCCCGGATATCCGCCGGCACCGCCGTCGTGATAACTGAAATCCAGTTCCTGCGAACGCAATACATCTTCGATGAGCCGCTGCACGTCAGCCGCGGTGCTCATGGGTGATCTGCCTTCCCCACTCGCTCGCGAGTCACGCGCGCACCCCACGGCGCATCGAGAACCGGCGGGCGCGGCGGACGGCGTCGCGCCTCGGCTGCCGCCCACGGTAGTCGGCAATGGCTCGGGTGTAACTGGCCAACAGCGCGTCGACCGTGTGCACCCAGGAGAACGTCGCGGCATGCTGTAAAGCGCCGTCGCGCAGGGATTCCGCGCGTCCCAGCGCCGATCGCAGTGCCGCAGACCAATCCTGTGGGTCGTGGCTGTGCACCAGCACGCCACTGACGCCGTCGCGCACCGCCACCGGCAGGCCACCCACCGCGGCGGCCACCACCGGAGTGCCACATGCCTGCGCCTCCACCGCGACCAATCCGAAAGACTCCGAATAACTGGGCACGGCAACGAGATCCGCAGCCCGGTAAAGGTTGACCAACTCGGCGCGGGACTGTGGCGGCAGGAACGTCACCCGCTCGGCGATCCCCAACTCTTGCGCCAAAGCCACCAGCCCGTCCGGAGCGGCCAGGCCGCTGCCCGACGGACCTCCGGCCACCACCACCCGCACCCCGGGCAACAAGGCCGCCGCCCGCAGCAGCACGTCGGGCGCCTTCAGCGGCTGAATCCGGCCGATGAAGGCGATCATCGGCTCATCGAGCGAAAGCCCAAGGGCCGCACGAGCTTGCGCCTTGTCGCCCGGCGTGAACGTCGACAGGTCGACGCCTGGATACACCACGTCGATCCGCCCGCGGTCCGCATGGTGTAGTGACACCAGCTGCTGTGCTTCGTCTTCGGTATTGACGATCAACCGGTCAGCGGCGTCGACGACCTGCTGCTCACCCACCGCACGCAAGGCCGGTTCCGGCGTATCGCCGTCTGCCAACGACAGATTCTTCACCGCGGCCAGCGTGTGCGCGGTGTGCACCAGCGGCACTGCCCAGCGGTCCGAGGCCAGCCAGCCAACCTGACCGGACAACCAGTAGTGCGAGTGCACGATGTCGTAATAGCCCGGCTCGTGATTGGCCTCGACCCGCAGTACGCCTGCGGTGAACGCGCACAGCTGGGTCGGCAGATCGTACTTGTCCAGGCCTTCGAACGGCCCGGCGACGATGTTGCGGACCAGCACCCCGGGCGCCACCCGGACCACCGGCGCGTCGGTCGACGACGTCGCCCGGGTGAAGATCTCGACCTCGACCCCGCGGCGCGCCAATTCCAGCGCACTCTGCAGAACGTAGACGTTCATACCGCCGGCATCGCCGGTGCCCGGTTGAGCCAGCGGCGAAGTATGGACCGAGAGGACGGCGACACGCACGCCCTCCATCCTTACACCGCCGGCCGGGCGGCCACTCGCCCGGTCTCCCGAGCTGGGATTTCAGGCGGCGCGAGAGGCGCGACGCATGGCTCCGATCGGGTCGGCATACAGCCCGCCCAGCGACACCACGCCCGCCCCGGCCTCCTGGACCCGGTTACCGAAGGACGTCAAGCGCAGCTCGCGCGCCCCGAGCACCGACCGCTCAGCAAAGGCCTCTTCGACCAGCGCGATTCCCTCGGGATACTCGGTGAACGCCTGGCCGCCGACCACCAGGTCGTCAGGGTTGAGCATGTCGCGAAGCAGTGCGACCGCCTCGCCGAGCACTCGGGCCCGCTCGGCCAGCAGCTCCCGGGCACCGGCATTGCCGCCGCGCGCCGCCCGCAGCACCGCTGTGATGGTCGACGCCGGCCCCTCATCGCGCACGATCCGCTGCTTGCGGGCCGCAGTCAGCACCGCTTCGTCGCTGACGGTGGACTCCAGCCGGCCGGTGCCGCCCAGCAGCTCCGAATACGCCGGCAGCGCCGAGATGGTCCCCGGGCCGCTGGTCGGCGAATGCACCTTGCCACCGATCGACAAAGCGAAACCGACCGTCTCACGGGCATAGATGTACAGGCTGGTGGCGCTCTCCGATGCCGCAGCCGAGCGGCGGGCGCCGAGCAGCAGCTCAGCCCCGGCCATAGCGTCCACATGCGAGGCCAACGACACCGGAAGCCCCAGCGTCTGCGCCAGAACCGGCCCGATCGGGGCGTCGGTCCAGCCGAGCCTGGCGTGGTCCAGGTGTCCGGTGGCACTGTCGACCACACCACCGGACGCCACCCCGACCCACAACGGACGACGGCGATGCCAACGGCTCAGGTACCGCTGCGCGCTGCCTGCCAACGCCGCCAGCGCGGCGTTCTGGTTACCCCGCGGCGTCGGCGTCTCGACGACGTCAAGGGTCCGGCCGAACAGGTCGGTGGCCACGATGCTGGTGGTACGGGCTCCGATGTGCAGGCCCAGGGTCAAGAACGGTTCGTGGTTGACCTCGACGGGCACCCGCGGGCGGCCGATCGCGCCGGACACCGCCAGGTCAGCCCGCTCACGCAGCACCCCGGCCTCCAGCAGCGCGGTGACCTGGCGGTTCACCGTCGCGATGCTCAGTCCGGTGGTCTGGGCGATGACATCACGGGCCACCGGACCGCGCAGCCGAGCGGCGCCGAAGACCGAGCCGGCGGCTGCGTCGGCGACCCGCAGGGACGGCGCGACGATGTGATAGCGGGCCAGCAACGCACGCTTGGCGTGTGCAGCCGAGCGCTCAGCGGCCGAAGCGGTGTGGGTGATGGAGGTGCGAGTGGTGACCGGGGCGCTCATAGGGGTGTCCTTTGTTGAAGTGTCGGGAGGTGGGGCCGGGCCACACCTGACGACAGTTCAGGACAACGCTAAGGGTCCAGGCTCAGTCAGGCGCGGCGAAAATCGCGACAACAACAACACGCACGCCACATGGCGGTGCGGGATGCCTGACCGGTGAACACGTCGATGACCGTAGCACGCCCACTAAGGTCGGTCACATGTCTGTTGCCCAACACTCCTCGCGCCTTGCGATCGTCACCGGCGCCAGCTCAGGAATCGGCGCTGCCACGGCGAAAACCCTTGCTGGACTTGGCTTTCACGTGATCTGCGCGGCCCGCCGGGCAGACCGCATCACCGCACTTGCGGCCGAGATCGGCGGCACCGCGATTGTGACGGACGTCACCGACCAGTCCTCGGTCGACGCACTTGCGGCCCACGCCACCGAACTCGGAAAAGTCCACGTCCTGGTCAACAACGCGGGCGGTGCCAAGGGCCTGGCACCGTTGGCCGACGCTGACGACGAGCACTGGACCTGGATGTGGCAGACCAATGTCATGGGCACCCTGCGGGTCACCCGGGCCCTGTTGCCTGCACTGATCGACTCCGGCGACGGCCTGATTGTCACCATCACCTCGATCGCAGCTCTGGAGACCTACGACAACGGCGCCGGTTACATCGCGGCCAAGCACGCCCAGGGCGCCATGCACCGCACGCTGCGGGGCGAACTGCTCGGAAAACCGGTGCGGCTCACCGAGGTTGCGCCCGGCGCGGTGGAAACCGAGTTCTCGCTGGTGCGTTTCGACGGGGACGCCGAGCGTGCCGACGCCGTCTACAACGGCATTACGCCGCTGGTCGCCGAGGACGTCGCCGAGGTGATCGGATTCGTCGCCTCCCGACCGCCGCACGTAGACCTGGACCAGATCGTCATCCGGCCACGCGACCAGGCGCCCTACAGCCGGTTCAGCCGCCGGGCGCAGTAGTTTCCGGGCCGGTGCTGGCGACCGGAGCCGACGACGTCGTGGTCGATGTCGTCGCAGTCGATGTCGCGGGCCCCTGCGGCGGCGGAGTGGTCGTGGTGGTCGGCGTGCCCGAGTATGTAGGCGCATCGGTCGGGGTGGCCGGCGCGGTCGACGGAATCGATGTCTGGGCAGGTGGCGCATTCGGCGGCGGCAGCGCAGACATCGACACCCAGGTATCCCAGTCGACCGCCCAGTCCCAGATGTCGCCATCGGCGTAGGACAGCTGGATCGAGGTACCGGTGACCTCGACCGGGTCACCGTAAATAGCGCTCTGGAAGTACTGCTGGGCATTGTCAGTGGACAGGTTGATGCACCCGTTGGTGACGTTGGTGTTGCCCTGCGCACCGGAACTGGCCGGGTTCGCGTGGATGAACTCTCCGTTGTTGGAGATTCGCACCGCCCAGCGTTCGTGCACGTGGTCGTAGCCGGCGGCCGGGTTCGACATCCAGAAGTCGGCGTACTTCTCGCTGACCACGTGGACGCCGCTGCGCGTGATGTTGCGTGGCTTGTCGGCCTCGCCGTAACTGCACGGGAAGTCGAACAGCACGCCGGAATCGGTGATCACCTGGATGCGGTGGCTGGTGGCATCGGCCTTGACCACCTGGCGGCGGCCGATCGAGATATCCAGCGTGCTGTCCTGCGCGCCGAATGCACCGTCACCGAACGGCACGCCGTATAACTTGGCCGTGACGTGGACCTTGGTGCCTGCCGGGTAGTACTCGTGGGTGCGCCAGTGCATGCGTGATCCCTCACGCTCGTCGGGCAACCAGGCCCAGCTGCCCTCGACCGGGGGGTCGGTGACGACCTTCACGTTGCGCTCGACGGAGGCTTTATCACTGACCGACGCATCGAACTGCAGGATGATCGGCGCCGCGACCCCGACGGTCTGCCCGTCGGCGAGCTGAAACTGCCCGTTGACCTGCTTGTTCGGCGTCAGTGTGGTGAACCCGCCCTCGACCGGGTGAGACTTGCCGTCCCGGCCCACGACCGAGCCGCCCCAGGTGTAGGCCACCCCGTAGCCCAGCGCCTCGGTGGCGTTGAACGAGGTGCGATCGCCGTTGAGCACTCCGGCGACGAGCTTGCCGTCCGGGTTTGTCAACGTGACCTTCTGAAACCAACCATCCGTGACGTCGACACCGATCGGCGTGGTGGGCGCGACATCCGTCGCGCCGTTTGTCGGCCGGTAGGTCAGCGTGGGCGCCGAAGGAGCCTGGTTCTGGGCCACGGGATGGCCCGATTCCTCAGAACAGGCGGCGAGCACCCCGGAGGTACCCACCGCGATCGCGGTAAGCGCCTGCCGCCGGTTGATGTTCACGGGTGCCAAATCTACCTACAGCGAACACCCGATTAAGCATGGCTCGGGTGTGAGATCGATCCCGAACTCCGTTCTCACCCCGTCCCGCACCGTCCTGGCCAGCGCAATCAGATCCGAACTGGTAGCAAATCCACGGTTGGTGAGCGCCAGCGCATGCTTGGTGGAAAGCCTGGCAGCTGCCCCGTCACCCGGATAGCCCTTGCCGAATCCGGCATGTTCCACCAGCCAGCCCGCGGCCAGCTTGACGCCGCCGGTAGCCGGATAATTCGGGACCGGACCGGCGAAATCGCTGCGGATCCGCTCGAAGTCCTCGACCGGGACCACCGGGTTCATGAAGAACGAACCCGCACTCCAGGTGTCATGGTCGTCGGGGTCGAGCACCATGCCCTTGCCCGCGCGCAGCGCCAGCACCGCGGCGCGCACCTCCAGCGCATCGGCGCGCTGCCCCGGTTCGATCCCCAGGGCGGTGGACAACTCGCCGTACCGCAGGGGGGCGCTCTGGCCGTCGACGTCCAGTTCGAACTCGACTTCGAGGACGACGGCCCGGTCGGAGTTCTTCAGGACACTGTGCCGATAACCGAATTCGAGCTGATCCGGCCGCACCCAGGCGTCGGTGCCCGTGCGGCGGTCCAGCAGCCGGACCCGGCTGATGGTGTCGGCCACCTCGGCCCCGTATGCGCCGACGTTCTGCACCGGGGTGGCTCCGGCCGACCCGGGGATCCCGGACAGACATTCCAGACCGCCGAGCCCGTGCGCCAGCGAGGTGACCACCACGTCGTCCCACAGGGCACCGGCCTCGGCACGAATCCGGTTGTCGGACACGGTGATTTCGGTATTGGACAGCAGGACGACGGTCAGATCGGCCAAATCCTCGGAGATGAGCACATTGGACCCACCCCCAAGCACCAGCAGCGATTCGTCGTCGTGGACGCCCGGCAGCAACGCCGCAATGACGCTGTCGGTGGTTTCGCACGTAATGAGCTTGCGGGCCGGCGGCCCCACCCGAAACGTGGTCAGCGGCGCCAGCGGAGCGTCGTAACGCACCGCCGTGCCTGGAATATCCGAACTGATCACGGGCCCCAACGGTAGCGTGGGCGGCTATGCCGCGCTCTTTCGACATGGCCGCCGACTATGGCGCCACCGTTGAACAGGTGTACCGGACCTTCTGCAGCAAAGATTTTTGGCTGGCTCGGCTGGCCGAATCCGGGGCCGACATCTGGAGCCTTGACTCGGTATCGGACGACGGCGCCGGGGGGCTCGACTTCATCTCCACCCAGACCATGCGCGCCCCTGGTCTACCTGCGGTGGTCACCCAGCTGCACCGGGGCGACCTCAGCGCGATCCGTGAGGAGCACTGGGGTCCCGTGGTGCAGGGGCAGGCGCTGGGCACGATCCGGGCGCGTATCCCCGGGGCACCGGTCAGCATCAGCGGCAGCGCGGTGCTCGGCCCCTGCGGGTCCGGGGCCCGCCTGCAGATGACCTCGACGGTGGAGGTGCGCATCCCGTTGCTGGGCGGCAAGGTCGAGTCCATGATCGGGCAGCACATGATCCACCTGCTGCGACTGGAGGCGGACTTCACCATGGCCTATCTGTCGCCTCGGTTGAGCAAATAGCGACATTTCGGCGTCTTCCGTGGCAGATGACACCAGGGGCGGCCGGCTCGGCGCATCGGGCCCGCCCGTCGGCTATCCGACTCGCGGCACCACGGGCTATAACCGGTTGCGCCGCAGCGACCGCTGGCTGGTGCACTCGCCGCGGGTGCGGGCCGCACTGTTGGCCGCTGTCGACCCGCTGGTGGTCGACCTGGGCTACGGAGCCCTGCCGGTCACCACACTGGAGTTGGCCGGGCGGCTGCGCAGGGTACGACCCGACGTGCGGGTCACCGGGCTGGAGATCCACCCGGACCGGGTCCAGCTGGCCCGCGACCTCGCCGATGTCGCGGGTGTCGACTTCCGGCTGGGTGGCTTCGAATTGGCCGGTCTGACACCGGTTTTGGTGCGCGCGTTCAACGTGCTGCGTCAGTACGACGTGACCGAGGTGCCGGCCGCGTGGGCCCAGCTGACCAGTGCTCTGGCCCCGGGCGGTCTGGTGATCGACGGCACCTGCGACGAGTTGGGCCGACGCTGCTGCTGGGTACTGCTGGACGCCGCCGGGCCAGTCAGCCTGACCTTGGCCTGTGACCCGTTCGCCATCGAGCGCCCCTCGGATCTGGCCGAGCGGCTCCCGAAAGTGCTTATCCACCACAATGTTCCGGGGCAACCTGTGCATCGGCTGCTACGCGCCGCAGACCGGGCCTGGGCCAGCACCGCCGGGCACGGGGTGTTCGGGCCACGGATGCGCTGGCGGGCCATGCTCGACCTGCTGATCGACGAGGGTTTTCCCATTGCGCCGCCGCGGCGGCGACTGCGCGACGGGGTGCTGTCGGTGCCGTGGGAATCGGTCATGCCGACCCCGCTGGGCTGAACAATCGGTTTAGGATGCCGCTCATGCCTTTGGCGGACGGCGACCAGTACGCCGGATACAGGATCAGCAGGCTGCTCGGCGCCGGCTGCACCGGCACGGTGTACCTGGCCTCCGACCCACGGTCCGGCCGCGAGGTGGCACTGAAGATCCTGCGGGCCGACCCGTCGTCCGACAAGATCTTCCGGCAACGCCTCACCTCGACCAACGCAGAACTCGCCCGGCTGCGGATACCCCGCGTGGCATTGATGGTGGACTCCGGTGAACGGCGGGGGCGGCTTTGGATCGCCTCGGAGTATGTCCCCGGCGTCGACGCCGATCTTCTTCTCCACCAACACTTTCCCTCCGGCGTGCCACACCTGTCGCTAAGCCTGATCATCGACAAGGTGGCGCACACCCTCGACGCCGCGCACGCCGCCCGGCTGCTGCACCGCGACGTCAAGCCCGCCAATATCGTGCTGGACGACCCGTTCTCGACGCATTACCGGGTGATGCTGACCGATTTCGGGCACGGCACCACCGACCCGTCCGCCCGGGCCTACCGGTATGCCGCACCGGAGGTGTTGTCCGGCCGCACAGCCACACCGAGCAGCGACCAATTCGCGTTGGCCGCCACCGCCTTTCATCTGTTGACCGGCAAACCGGCCTTCGACAGCCCGACCCGTGAGGCAATCGACCGTCATCTGCAGTTCGACGAGGCCGCATTGGCAGCGGTGGCCGACGCGCCCCCCGGGCTGCGGAACGTCTTCGCCAGGGCGTTCGCGATCAACCCGGCCCGCCGATTCGACTCCTGCGAAGAGTTCGCGGCCGCGCTGCACGCCCCGGTCCGGCAGCCCATCGGGCACACCCTGGTGACGATGCACCCAGCGGCCGAAACACCCGAGCTCACAACGACTTACCCCGACTCGAAACGCAGGCAACGGTCGGTGCTGATCACCGCGGGCATCGCGCTGGTGGCCGCCGTCGCGGTCACGATCGCCGTGGTGATGACCGGGAAGTCCCGCCCCAGCCTGTCCGCCGCCGCTCATCAGCCCGCATCGCCGACGTCGAGCGCACCCGCGGTGCCTGCGCCCTGCCAACAACTCAATGACGCTCTCGCACAGATGAAACCGCGCGACAAGCTGGCACAGTTGCTGATGGTCGGCGTCAAGGGTATCGACGACGCCCAGGCCGTGGTCCGCGTCCAACAGGTCGGCGGAATCATGATCGGCAGCTGGACCGACCTGACCATGATGGGTCCGCAGCTGCTCGGGCTGGAAGCCGAGAACCGCCCCATCCCGCTGGCCGTGAGCGTCGACGAAGAAGGCGGCCGGGTTTCGCGGCTGAAATCCCTCATCGGACCGCAACCTTCAGCGCGAGCCATGGTGCAGCAAGGCATGACGGTCGATCAGATCCGGGCGCAGGCCAAAGAGCGCGGCCAGGCCATGAAGGGCTTGGGTGTCACCGTCGACTTCGCCCCGGTGGTCGACGTCACCGAAGCCCCGAACGACACCGTCATCGGCGACCGGTCGTTCAGCAACGACCCCAACAAGGTGACCGAATTCGCCGGGGCCTACGCCGATGGCCTGCGCGATGCCGGGCTGCTGCCGGTGCTCAAGCACTTCCCGGGCCACGGCCGCGCCAACGGCGACTCGCACAAGGGCGCGGTGGTCACCCCGAATCTGGACGCGCTGAAAAGCAAGGACCTGATTCCCTATCAGACCCTGACCACCCAGCTGCCGGTTGCGGTGATGATCGGCCACATGCAGGTGCCCGGCCTCACGGACGGCAACCCGGCGAGCCTGTCCCCTGCCGCCTACGACCTACTGCGCAAAGGTGGTTACGGCGGCCAACCATTCAACGGACCGATCTTCACCGACGACCTGTCCAGCATGGGGGCGATCAACCAGCGTTACAGCGTGCCCGACGCCGTACTCAAAGCCTTGGCGGCCGGCGCCGACACCGCGCTGTGGATCACCACCAACGAGGTACCTGCCGTGCTCGACCGGCTCGAACAGGCACTGGGCGCCGGAGACCTGCACCAGGATCAGGTCGACCAGGCGGTCCGGACCATGGCGGTGACCAAGAATCCCGATTGGGCGTCCTGCGCCGCGAACTAGGCTGGGCACATGCGAATTGCCCTGGCGCAGATCCTCAGCGGCACCGACCCACAGACCAATCTGGACCTGGTCGCCGACCACACTGCACGCGCCGCCGACGCGGGCGCCGACCTGGTGCTGTTCCCCGAAGCCACCATGTGCCGTTTCGGGGTGCCGTTGGCGCCGATGGCCCAGCCCCTGGACGGCCCATGGGCCACCGCAGTTCGCCGTGTCGCCGCGGCCAACCGCATCGTGGTCGTCGCCGGGATGTTCTGCCCCACCGACGACGGCCGGGTGACCAACACCCTGATCGCCACCGGACCGGGCGTCGACGCCCACTACCACAAGATCCATCTCTACGATGCTTTCGGTTTCACCGAATCACGAACTGTCGCACCGGGTTTCGATCCCGTGGTAATCGACGTCGCGGGCGTGGGTGTCGGGCTGAGCACCTGCTACGACATCCGTTTTCCGGAGCTGCACACCGAACTGGCCCGGCGCGGAGCCCGCGTCCTGACCGTGCACGCATCGTGGGCCTCAGGCCCGCACAAACTCGACCAGTGGACGCTGCTAACCCAGGCCCGGGCGCTGGACACCACCAGCGTGGTGGCCGCCGTCGACCAGGCGTATCCAGGCGACGAACTGGCCAAGGTCGGTCCGACCGGAGTCGGCGGCAGCCTGGTGTCCTCACCCACCGGAGCGGTGCTCGCACAGGCCGGAGCCGATCCGGAACTGCTGATGATCGATGTCGATCTGGACAGCGTTGACCAGGCCCGACGCAGCATCGCGGTCTTGAGCAACCGCACCGAATTCGGCCGTAAGGCAGAATCGGCGGGGTGAGTGATCCCTGGGCCCGACCGGCCAGCGACGAACCGACACCGTCCGCGCAGCCGCCCGTGGCGCCCCCCGCGGTGCCTGAGCAGGCAACGGACGCTGCGACGACGGCGTTCTCGGCCAACACGGCCACGACGGCGTTCTCGGCCAACGCCACGACAACCGCCTTCGCCCCGGACCAGCCGGTCGATGCGGCCGCCCAGGCCACCGACTCCCCGCAGCCGCACGCACTGCCCCAGGAAGTGCCGGCGACCAACCCGCCACCGGCCCAGGGCCGCTTCAACCTCAAGCGCATCCTGCGCGATCCGCTGTCGCTCGTCCTGATCGGGGTGATCGTGCTCGCGCTGACCGCGGCCGGTCTGATCGGCGG
This sequence comes from Mycobacterium sp. MAA66, assembly GCF_041261665.1. Classification (NCBI taxonomy): domain Bacteria; kingdom Bacillati; phylum Actinomycetota; class Actinomycetes; order Mycobacteriales; family Mycobacteriaceae; genus Mycobacterium; species Mycobacterium sp. MAA66. Next base: position 668,278 of record NZ_JBGCCC010000002.1, read on the forward strand.
CGAGGTGTACGCCCGGCACATCGGCAGCACGGTGGTGTCGCAGGCGACCGCATGCGTCATCCAGGACAAGGTCAACGTGTCATTCGGCGCGCAGCCGTTCCTGCTGCAGGTGGCCCAGAAGAAATACGACGACATCACGGTGACCAGCGCGGGCAACAACGTCGGCATCGCCAAGGGCATGACGGCCCAGATCGTGATGAAGGACGTGGAGCTGAAGTCCAGCAGCAATTCGACCGGGACCATGGGCTCGCTGGAGGCCACCCTCAACTGGCCCTCCGATGGCATCAAGGACACCATTGCCAGCGCCATCCCGCTGGTCGGCGGATTCGTCAATGGGGTGACCACCGATCCGTCGGCGGGCACCCTGGAGCTGGAGGCCGGGCTGGCCAGCGTGGTGGTCAAGCCGACGGTGGTCGACGGTGCGGTGTCGCTGCAGGTGCTGCAGCTGGGTGGGCTGGGCTTCATGCTGCCGCACGAGACCATCCAGCCGGCGCTGGATGCCTTCGCGGCGCAGGTCTCCAAGAACTACCCGATGGGTATCAAGGCCGACAGCCTCCAGGTCACCGACAAGGGCATCGTCGCCAAGTTCTCGACCCAGAACGCGACCATGCCGCCGGCCAGCCAGAACTCCTGCTTTGCGGGCCTGCCCAACAGCTGAGCCCCGGCGGGATTCGTATCCGGAGCCCATGATGTGCTGCTGACGTTCTGGTCGCCCGACGAACTCGAGCGGGCCGCCGGTTAGCGGCTAGCCAAGCCCGTCGAGGACGGCGCGGGTGCCGGACAGACCCAACCGAGTGGCGCCGGCGTCGAGCATCGCGACCGCGTGGGCCGCGGTGCGGATGCCCCCGCTGGCTTTGACGCCCAAATCCGGCACCGTCGCGGACATGACGCGTACCGCTTGCTCGCTGGCGCCGCCCGCGGGGTGAAATCCCGTGGAGGTCTTGACGAAGTCGGCTCCGGCATCGGCCGCGGCACGGCACACGTCGACCAGGGTCTGCTCCCCGGACAGGCTCAGCAGCGCCGCCGATTCCACGATCACCTTGAGCACAGCGTCGGGCGCTGCCGCTCGGACCGCGGCGATGTCGGCGCCGACGGCGGCGATGTCGCCGGCTATCGCAGCACCCACATCGATGACCATGTCGACCTCGTCGGCACCGGCGGCCACGGCGCGTGTCGCCTCTGCGGCCTTGATCGTCGAATCATGTTTGCCCGAAGGGAATCCCACGACGGTGGCGATCTTGACGTCCGCCGGACCGCGCAGTGCACCGAGCATCGACGGGGACACGCACACCGCGTAGACGCCCAGGGCGCGGGCCTCGGCGGCCAGCTGCTGCACATCGGCGACAGTGGCTTCGGGTTTGAGCAGGGTGTGGTCGACCAGTGCGGCGACCTGCTCGCGGGTCCAGCCCATCAGAACTGCTCCTCTTGTCCGCCCGGATTACACCGGGTCTGCGCCATCGTGGCGTCGTCGACGACGGGCCGCCACGGCTCGAGATTCCAACTGGTCTTGCCCGGCGCAGCGGCCTCGGCAAAGTACCAGTGGCACAAGAACTGTGACCGCATTCCGGGAGTGTCGGCATCGGGTGCGTCGGCCAACACCTCGGACCACGCCTCTTCGCCCCGCAGCATCGAGGCCACTCCCGAGGCACGTCGCCCGGACAGGGTCGGATACACCCGCAGGCTGGCCTTGCCATCGAACTGCGCCCACTGCGTGTGATCGATGTACGGCGGCGCAAACACCGGATCGGCGGATGCCGGCGCGGGTTGCCACGCCAGCAGCCCGGCCGCGGACAACACGGACAACACGGCCAACAACAGGCGAGCTATCGGGATTTCCCTTGGATCTCAAGAATTTTCGGCCGCACGTCGACCAAGTACACCCCGGCGGCGCAGACCGTGATGGCCGCACCGAAGGCCGGATCCATCAATAGGCCGATGCCCGTGGTCGCAGCCAGGATCAACAGCCAGACCGGCTTGGTCAGTTTGTCGGCCGCGGTGTAGGCGTCCGGACGCTGAAGTGCCGCGTGGATGAATGCGTAAACGCCCATCAACGCGGCACCGATCCGCAAAAGACCAAGGACGCCACCCGCGACGTTCAAGAGGTGCACGCCCTCAAGACTATGCGGATGACGTCCTTGACGTCTAACTCTCCCGTCGCTTCGCTCGCCCAGGGAGAACCTACTTACTTCTGGGTGACCTTCTTGGCCGGAGCGGCCTTCTTGGCCGGGGCCTTGGCAGCAACCTTGGCGGGAGCCTTCTTGGCCGGGGCCTTGGCCGGAGCGGCCTTCTTGGCCGGAGGCTTCTTGGCCGGGGCGGAGTCGCCCTTGGCCGGCAGCTCGACGCCGACCAGCTTGGCGGCACGCTCGCCGACGGCGCGGGTCTGGCTGGCCACGGTGCCCAGCGCATCCTGGGTCAGCTCGACTGCCTGGTCGGTGACGCTCTCGACGCGCTCGCGGGCGTTCTCGATCGCCGACTGGCTGCGCAGGCGCTCCAGGGCGGCCTCGCCGCGCTCGACCAGCTTCTTGTAGGTGTCGGTGGCGTTCTCCGCGTAGGTCTCAGCGGCCTTGCGCAGCTCTTCGGTGCTGAACTTGTCGCGCAGCTCCTCGACCTGGCCGGGCAGCTCTTCCTGCAGCTTGGTCAGGCGGGCACGGCCCTCCTCGACGCGGGCTTCGGCGTCGCTGCGTGCCTCTTCGGCACGCTCGCGCAGGCTCGCGACGATCTCGTTCACGGTGGCGAGGGCCAGGTCAGCAGCGCCGACGGCGGCGAACAGCGGGGCCTTCAGGTCTTCGATGGTGGGCTGAGTGTTCTCGGCCATGGTGTTTGTTTCCTTTCTGGAGAAATCAGGATTCAGATCTAGAGAAAAGTCAGTGTCAGATCGCTATGGGTTGGTGAGTGTCAGTCGTTGTCTGCTCCCTCACTGGCGGCGGTCAATTCAGCTGTGTCAGAAAGCTTTTCGGTCTGGTCATGCTCGTTCTGCCGACAGAATGCGGCGTACATGTCCAACAGTTCTTGCTTCTGCGGCTCGGTGATCGCAGTGTCCGCGATGATCGCGGTTCGGACCTCGCCGGTGACCCCTGGCTCCAGGATCCCGGCCCGGACATACAGCACCTCGGCGGATACTCGCAGCGCCTTGGCGATCTGGCTCAGTACGTCGGCTGACGGCTTGCGCAGCCCTCGTTCGATCTGACTCAGATAAGGGTTGCTCACACCGGCTTTCTCGGCAAGCCCACGCACCGAAACTTGTGCCGCCTCGCGCTGGGCCCGGATGAAGCTGCCGATGTCCTGCGCGGCGTTGGATACCACGGCTGCGATGTCTGCATCCTGCGCCATCCCGGCTCCCCTTTTTATTCGCCGGCCGCTTTTGGTTGAGCGAGCCGTACCAATAAAAACCGTACGGTCGGGTGCTAACTATTGCAAGCAGTAGGGCTTGCGATCACAAAAACAACTGGGCGACCGAGTAGATGACCAAGCCGGCCAAGGAACCGACCACCGTGCCGTTGATTCGAATGAACTGCAGGTCACGGCCCACATGAAGCTCGATTCGACGGCTCGCCTCGTCCGCGTCCCAGCGCTCGATGGTCTCGGTGATGATCGCTGTGATCTCCGTCCCATATTGCGCAACAAGGTGTTTTGCCCCGCGAATCAGCCAGTTGTCGACCTTGTCACGCAGCTCGGCGTCGTCGCGCAACGACTCCCCGATTCTCATCACGGTCTCGGCGACCCGCGTGCGCAATTCCGACGACGGATCGTCCACCGATTCCAGGATGATCCGCTTGGCGGCGTTCCACGCCGTCTCGGCCGCGCGGGTCACCTCGTCGCGCGCCATGATCTGTTCCTTGACTCGCTCGGCACGGGCGATGGTGTCGTCGTCGTGCTGCAGATCGTCGGCGAAATCGAACAGGAACTTGGTCGCCGAGCGGCGGAGCTCATGGTCCGGGTTGCGCCGCACTTTGTCGGTGAAGTCCAGCAGCTCGCGGTGGATCCGGTCGCCGACCAGATGATCGACCCAGCGCGGAGACCAAGTCGGCGAATCCCGCTCGATCACCCGCTCGATGATCTCGCCGGAGTTCAGCGACCATTGGAACGCCCGGTCCGCGAGCAGCTGCAGCAGCGCCTGCTGACGCCCCTCGGCCAGCAGGCTGTCGAGCACCCGGCCCACCGGCGGACCCCACTGCGGCTCGGCGATGCGCTTGACGATCATCCGATCCAGTACGTGTTGCACGTCCTCGTCACGCAGCATCTCCACCAATACCCGGGCCACCGTAGACGTCTCGCCGGCCACCCGCTGCGCATGTAACGGCTCGGAGAGCCACTTGCCGATCCGGCTGGCGACCTGCGCATCGCGCAACTTCGTCTCGATCACCTCCGGCGACATGAAGTTCTCCCGCACAAAGGTGCCCAGCCCCTCGCCGAGTTGGTCCTTCTTGCGTTTGATGATCGCCGTGTGCGGGATCGGCAGGCCGAGCGGATGACGGAACAGAGCGGTCACCGCGAACCAGTCGGCGAGCGCGCCGACCATGCCGGCCTCGGCCGCAGCACGCACATAACCAACCCAGACCGCGGCCCCGCCGCGGGCCTGCAGCCAGGTACAGACACCGAAAATCACGGTCGCACCGAGCAGAAAGCCCAGCGCAACGGCCTTCATCCGGTTCAGATCGCGGCGCCGCTGCGCGTCGGCAGCGGGGTCGGCACCCGCAATCGACTCAGCCAGGCCGGCGTGCGGTGCGGGTTGTGATCGTTGGCTCGGTCGGTGTGCCACAACACCATCATCCTGTATGGGCGCGGCTGGTGGGCCGTAGTATCAAGCAGACCTAGGGAAATGGATTACCGCGACAGTGGCACAACAGACCCCGCCAACGCCGGCCAAGACCGACGGCCGCAAACGGCGCTGGCACCAGCACAAGGTCGACCGTCGCAACGAACTGGTCGACGGCACCCTGGACGCCATCCGGCTACGCGGTAGCAACGTCAGCATGGACGAGATCGCCGCGGAGATCGGCGTGTCCAAAACCGTGCTGTACCGCTACTTCGTCGACAAGAACGATCTGACCACCGCGGTCATGATGCGCTTCGCACAAACCACCCTGATCCCGAACATGGCAGCCGCACTGTCGTCGAACCTGGACGGCTATGCCCTCACCCGCGAGATCATCCGGGGATACGTCGACACGGTCGCGGCCGAGCCGGAGATCTACCCCTTCGTGATGGCCAACAGTTCGGCAAGCAAGAGCAAAGCGGTCGCCGACTCCGAGCAGATCATCGCGCGGATGCTCGCCGTCGTGCTGCGCCGCCGGATGGCGTCGGTCGGCATGGACACCAGCGGCGCCGAGCCGTGGGCTTTCCACACCGTCGGCGGGGTGCAGCTGGCCACCCACTCGTGGATGTCCAACCCACGGATGACCTCCGGCCAACTCATCGACTACCTGACCATGCTGTCCTGGAACGCGCTGTGCGGCATCGTCGAGGTCGGCGGCTCACTCGAAGTCTTCAACTCGCAGCCTCATCCTTCCCCGGCACTGCCTCGGCACCTGCTTCAATAAGTCGGGTGACCTCCGTACTGCCTGAACTGTGGACCCACGAGCCGCACCGCCACCTGGAATTCCGCAAGGGCCAGCGCGTCGCCGACATCGACCCCGACGCCACGCCCGGGTTCAAGGGCACCAAGGTCGATGCGCCCGCGTTGCAAGCCGAACGGAACGCCCGCTACGCCGAGCTACAGGAGATGCTGTACGCGAACAGCATCTCCGGCGATCAGCGGTCCATCCTGCTGGTGCTGCAGGGCATGGACACCGCAGGCAAGGGCGGGATCGTCAAACATGTTGTGGGAGCGGCGAACCCACAGGGAATCCGGTATGCCAATTTCGGAGCGCCGACCGCCGAAGAGCTGTCGCATCACTTCCTGTGGCGGATCCGCAAGAAACTACCGACCGCCGGGCACATCGGGGTGTTCGACCGATCGCACTATGAGGACGTGCTGATCGTCCGGGTACACAACCTGGTGCCGCAGTCCGAGTGGGAACCCCGGTACGACGAGATCAACGCCTTCGAGCGCGAGCTGACCGACGCCGGGACCACCATCATCAAGGTCGCGATGTTCGTCTCCCTGGACGAACAGAAGAAGCGACTGGCCGCGCGGCTGGACCGGCCCGACAAATATTGGAAGTTCAACCCCGCCGACATCGACGAGCGGCTGTTGTGGCCCAAATATCAAGAGGCGTACCAGGCGATGCTCGACTGGACGTCGACGGCGTACGCGCCGTGGCACGTCATCCCGGCCAACAAGAAGTGGTACTCCCGACTGGCCATCACCGAGCTGCTGATCGAGGCCCTCGAAGGGTTCGACTTGTCTTGGCCCCCAGCCAGTTTTGATGTCGAAGCGGAGAAGCAGCGGCTGGCGTCGGCCTGATTCGCGTTCGCCGAGATAGCAACTTTTGCGGCCGATCCATGGTTCGGTCGCCATAAAGTGTTATCTCGGCGAACGCGGATGGAACCGAACCGCCGCCACGTGCGTCGAACTCTGGTGTGGCGGAAATTTTCTTGGGCACCGAGGCGCTCGGAGCCGGCCTCCTCACCCGGCACGCATTGCGGACGAAGTACCTAAAGATCCATCAAAACGTCTATGCCCCTAAAGGTTTCAAGCTCACCGCACGTGATCGTGCGATAGCGGCCTGGCTGTGGTCCGGTGGTCGAGCAACGCTCGCCGGATACTCGGCAGCCGCCGTGCTGGGGAGCCGCTGGCTGCCGGTCGACGCACCGCCGGAATTGGCGCGGGTCTATCAATCGTCGGCACCTGAAATCTTGATCCACATCGGCGCCATCGCCGAAGACGAACTGGTGGTTGTCGAGGGCATGTCCTGCACCATGCCCGCCCGCACGGGCTATGACCTGGGCAGACGGCTGTCATTCGAAACCGCCGTCATCCGCATCGACGCATTACTCAATGCGACTGGCGGATCGGTCGCCGACATCGCGGCCATCGCCGGGCGCTACCCGGGCGCCCGCGGCATCCGCAAGCTGCGCAAGGCCCTGATGTTTGTCGATGCCGGAGCCGAGTCACCGCAAGAGACACGCCTGCGATTGCTCCTGGTGCAGTCGGGTCTGCCGCGACCGGTCACGCAAATACCGGTGGTCGACCAGTGGGGCCGGGTGTGTCGCCGAATCGACATGGGTTACCCGCAGTGGATGGTCGGGGTCGAGTACGACGGTGAACAGCACTGGACCGATGCTCGACAGCACGAAGCCGACATCGAGCGGCTGGAATTCCTGGCCGCTCGAGGCTGGACGATCGTACGGGTCAGCCGCAACCAGTTGCGCTATCGACCATCGGAAATCGTCGACCGCGTGCGTCGGGCACTCAGGCAGGCGGGCTGCCCCATATAGACCGCGCCCAGATAGCAACTAATGCCGAGATTCACCACGAATGACGGCAGAAATTGCTATTTCGGCGCTATTTGATCAGGGTGAACTGACCGATGTTGGTGATGCCGCGACGGAAGAAGTCGGCGCAACCGGTCAGGTACTTCATGAACCGGTCGTAGACCTCCTGGCCCTGCAGGGCGATGGCCTGGTCCTTGGTCGCTTCGAGGTTGGCGGCCCACATATCCAGCGTGCGCGCGTAGTGCGGACGCAGCAGGTGGGTGCGCTCCAGCGTGAAGCCCGAGCCGGCGGCCAGCTGTTCGATGTCCTCGACGGCCGGCAGCTGCCCACCCGGGAAGATCTCCTCGCCGATGAACTTCATGAACTTCAGGTCGCTGATGGTCAGCTTGATGCCGTTCTCACGGAAGAACTGCTGGGTGTGCGCCAGGATCGTGTGCAGCAGCATCCGGCCGCCGTTCTCGGGCAGGATGCTGTAGGCGCGCTCGAAGAAGATCGGGTAGCGCTCCTGCTTGAAGGCCTCGAACGCACCGATCGACACAATTCGATCGACGGGCTCGTCGAACTCTTCCCAGCCCTGCATCCGGATGTCGATGCTGCGGTTGGTGTCGATCTTGCCCAGCCGCTCGCGGGCGTACTCCGACTGTTCCTTGCTCAGCGTGATGCCGATGACATTCACGTCGAATTTGGTGAGGGCGCGTTCCAGCGCACCGCCCCAGCCGCAGCCGATGTCGAGCAGGGTCATGCCGGGCTTGAGGTCCAACTTGCCCAGCGCCAGATCGAACTTGGCGTTCTGCGACTCCTCCAGGTTCATGTCCTCGCGCTCGTAATACCCGCAGGTGTACCCCATGGTGGGACCGAGGAACAGCGCGTAGAACTCATTCGAGATGTCGTAGATCGACTGCGACTCCTCGTAATACGGAGCAAGGTCAATATCGGCTTGAGCCATTTCGATTTCTATCCTTTGCGTTACATCCGCTGGAGTGGGCGGCGCCACCTCATTGTGAGGCCGGCTGATCTACCCATACGTGCGCATGCCCAGAAGTACCCAGCGAAAAAGAACCCGCACGCCAGGTTAACGAAAACTGCTCGCGGGCTCCAATCTGGAACCTGTCAATATGTATAGAAGCCCTTCCCGGACTTCTTGCCGAGCTGTCCTGCCTCGACCATACGCAGCAGCAGCGGCGGCGCCGCGTACAGCGGCTCCTTGTATTCGTCGTACATCGAGTCGGCGATCAGCTTCATGGTGTCCAGGCCAACCAGGTCGGCCAACTTCAGTGGACCCATCGGGTGCGAAAGACCCGCGACCACCGCGGTATCGATGTCCTCGACGGTGGCAAAACCCGACTCCGCCATCCGGATCGCGGACAGCAGGTAAGGCACCAGCAGGAAGTTGACGACGAAGCCCGAGCGATCCGAGGCCCGCACGACCTTCTTGCCCAGCGTCTCGCCGGCGAAGGCCTCGACGCGGGCGGCCGCCTCGGCACTGGTGGTCACCGAGGAGATGAGCTCGACCAGCGGCAGCACCGGAACGGGGTTGAAGAAGTGCAGGCCCAGCACCCGCTGGGGGTTCTTGGTGGACGCGGCGATCCGCATGATCGGGATGGACGAGGTGTTCGACGCCAGCACAGCGTCGGGGTCGGTGATGATCTCGTCGAGCTGCGAGAAGACCTTGGCCTTGACGTTGACGTCCTCGACGATGGCCTCGATGATGAGCTGACGGTCGGCCATGTCCGCGAGGTCGGTGGTGAAGCTCAGCCGGGCCAGCGCCGCGTCGCGGTCCGCTTCCTCGAGCTTGCCCCGCTTGACCGCGTTGTCCAGCGACTTGGTGATGCGCTCACGTCCGGCGTTGGTCAGCTCTTCGGTCGGCTCGAACGCCAGCACCTGAGCGCCCGACTTGATACAGACCTCGGCGATGCCGCCGCCCATCTGTCCGGCCCCGATGACCCCGACTCGTTCGATTGCGTTGCTCACCGTTGTCCTCTCGATCGTCTGCGTTGGAGTATGCGACAGGCCCCGCCCAAGAATCTGGGCGGGGCCTGCCGGCACTGCTTAATGACTCAAGCCTTCGGTTCCACTTCGCAAGCTCAGTGGCTCCGGCCTTTCGGTTCCACTTCGCAAGCTCAGTGGCTCCGGCCTTTCGGTTCCACTTCGCAAGCTCAGTGGAACTGACCCTCTTCGGTCGAGCCCTTCAGGGCCGCGGTCGAGGTGTTGGGGTCAACGGTGGTGGCGATGCGGTCGAAGTAACCGGCGCCGACCTCACGCTGGTGCTTGGTGGCGGTGTAGCCACGAGCCTCAGCCGCGAACTCGCGCTCCTGCAGGTCGACGTAGGCGGTCATACCGTCACGGGCGTAGCCGTAGGCCAGGTCGAACATGGAGTAGTTCAGGGCGTGGAAGCCGGCCAGGGTGATGAACTGGAACGTGAAGCCCATGGCACCCAGTTCCTTCTGGAACTTGGCGATGGTCGAGTCGTCCAGTGCCTGCTTCCAGTTGAACGACGGGCTGCAGTTGTAGGACAGCAGCTGGTCCGGGAAGTCGGCCTTGACGGCCTCGGCGAACTTACGGGCGACCTGGAGGTCCGGCACACCGGTTTCCATCCAGATCATGTCGGCGTAGGGGGCGTAGGCCTTGGCACGCGCGATACAGGGCTCGATGCCCTTCTGGACGTTGTAGAAGCCCTCGGCGGTGCGCTCACCGGTGACGAACGGCTTGTCGCGGTCGTCCACGTCCGAGGTGATCAGGGTGGCGGCCTCGGCGTCGGTACGGGCGATGACGACGGTCGGGGTGCCCGCGACGTCAGCGGCCAGGCGAGCCGAGGTCAGGGTGCGGATGTGCTGCTGGGTCGGGATCAGCACCTTGCCACCGAGGTGGCCACACTTCTTCTCCGAGGCCAGCTGGTCCTCCCAGTGGGTACCGGCGGCACCTGCGGCGATCATCGCCTTCTGCAGTTCGTAGACGTTCAGCGCGCCACCGAAGCCGGCTTCGCCGTCGGCAACGATCGGAACGAGCCAGTTGTCGACGCTCTTGTCACCCTCGACCTTGGCGATCTCGTCGGCGCGCAGCAGGGCGTTGTTGATGCGACGGACGACGGCCGGCACCGAGTTGGCCGGGTACAGGCTCTGGTCCGGGTAGGTGTGGCCGGACAGGTTCGCGTCACCGGCGACCTGCCAACCCGACAGGTAGATGGCCTTCAGACCGGCGCGGACCTGCTGCACGGCCATGTTGCCGGTCAGGGCGCCGAGGGCGTTGATGTAGGAGCCGTCGCCCTTGGTGACGCCTTCCCACAGGATTTCGGCGCCACGCCGCGCGAGGGTGTTCTCCTCGACGACGCTGCCCTGCAGCTCCTCAACCTGGGCTGCGGTGTAGTCGCGGGTGATGCCCTTCCAGCGGGGGTTGGTGTCCCAGTCCTGCTGAATCTCAGCGGCGGTACGTGGCTTTCCGACGTTGGACATTGATGCTCCTTCGTGTGGCCGCGTCGCTTGGGCGCCAGATTCAAACTGATTGTTAACGCTTCGGCGACTTCAACTTGTGTGCTGAAACGACGATGACACAGCACATACCCGCAGGTCTAGCGGTTTCGTGTGCCAATTTTCGCCAATGGGCCAATCGAAGTTGCGAAGATTGCGAAGTTGCTGGACGACTTGACCGGTTCAGTAGTTACCGTCTGGTAACACGTTTGCACTGGTCAGTACGGCCGTACTGTTAAAACTCGCGGGGTCACACACCGAAGATGCAGGCGACCGCTTTGACGTCGTCACCGACCACATATGTGAGCGTTGTAACAGCACGATCCTCCAGCTCCGGACCGAATTTGTCGGTGGATCCGGCGGGGTGTTCGTGCGTGATGATCTCCAGGCGATCCCCCAGGGCCACCGCAGCATCGTGCTCGATGGTCACCCGCAACGGCGCCTTGAGCAGTTCTGGCCGATGACTCTGCAGATAGTCCTCGACCACCGACCAGTACACGGAGTTGTTCATGTGGTCGAACAGATCGATATCGCTGACCCGGACCGGGTAGTCGACGATCCGGGTGGCGTCTTCACGGCCACCCGCCTTGAGATAAGCCTTCCAGCGCAGCCGGTCGACCGTGGTGGTGCGCTTCAGTCCTGCGACGAAGTCATCCGACATCCGCGACGGGCCCTGCGACTCGCGACTGATGCTGATCCAGAACGCCTCGGACTCCATCAGGCCGCCTTTTCGGCCGTCGATCCGCACGCGCATCTCGCACCAGCGGTTCGAGGTGCCCGAACACCAGCGCCGGAGCCGCAAGATGTCCTGGAAATCGATGGGCTCGATGAGATCGATCATGGTGCGCCGCACGATCCACAACGGGTGGGTGGCCTCGTAGCCCTGCTGGCGCAGCTGATCGGAGCCGATGTCCTGGATGTGCCGGCAGGCCGCATCGAAACGCAGGCGACCATCCCGGTCGATGTCGGCGAACCGCAACGGCCAACCGGTATCGAAGACGTCGGGGTGACCGTCCGGTACCGGCATCATGATTTTGGCCAGGCCCGTGGTCTGATCGGCAGTCTTTGCAGCGGCGCTCGTCACGGGGCCGATCCTGCCACAGCAACCCCTGTGCCAATTTTGCGAATATGGTATTTACACCATTGCTAGGCTGGATGCCGTGGCGAAGACTTTCGTGGGCTCACGGGTGCGCCAGCTGCGCGCCGAGCGTGGTTTCAGCCAGGCCGCGCTGGCCCAGATACTCGACATCTCCCCCAGCTATCTCAACCAGATCGAGCACGACGTCCGGCCGCTGACCGTCTCGGTGCTGATGCGGATCACCGAGGTGTTCGGCGTCGATGCCACGTTTTTCGCTTCCCAGGACGACACCCGGCTGCTGGCCGAGTTGCGCGAGGCCACCATGGACAGCGACCTGGGCATCGACGCCGACGTCGGCGAGATCGCCGACCTGGTGAACACTCACCCGTCGGTGGCGCGGGCCCTGGTCGGTTTGCACCGGCGGTACCGACTGGCCACCACTCAGCTGGCCGCAGCGACCGAGGACCGGTTCTCCGACGGCAGCGGCAGCGGATCGATCACCATGCCGCACGAGGAAGTTCGCGACTACTTCTACGAACGGCAGAACTACCTGCACGAACTCGATACCGCCGCGGAGGAATTCGTGGTCCGGCTGCAGATGAGCCGCTCCGAACTGTCCGGGGCGTTGGCCGAGCGGCTCTCGCGGGTGCACGGAGTGCGGATCGTGCGGCGGCTCGCGCTGGGTGACAACGTATTGCACCGGTACGACCCGGAGTCGAAGACGCTGGAGATCGGCGGTCACCTGTCGTCCGGGCAATACGTGTTCAAACTGGCCGCCGAGTTGGCGTACCTGGAATTCGGCGGGCTGATCTCTTCTTTGGTCGAGGAGGGGAACTTCACCAGCGAGGAGTCGATGACGCTGGCGCGCATGGGGCTGGCCAACTACTTCGCCGCCGCTGTGGTGTTGCCGTACGGCCAGTTCCACACGGTGGCCGAGGATTTCCGGTACGACGTGGAACGGTTGTCCGCGTACTACTCGGTGAGCTACGAGACGGTGGCGCATCGCCTGTCGACGTTGCAGCGACCGTCGATGCGTGGGGTGCCACTGTCTTTCGTCCGGGTGGACCGGGCCGGGAACATGTCAAAACGCCAGTCCGCCACAGGTTTTCATTTCTCGTCCTCTGGCGGAACCTGTCCGCTGTGGAACGTGTACGAGACCTTCGCCAACCCGGGCAAGGTGCTGGTGCAGATCGCCCAGATGCCCGACGGCCGCAACTACATGTGGGTGGCGCGCACCGTCGAGCGCCGCGCCGCTCGTTATGGACAGCCCGGCAAGACGTTCGCCATCGGCCTGGGATGCGAACTGCGCCATGCCAATCGGCTGGTGTACTCCGAAGGGCTGGACCTATCGGGCGGCGTGTCCACCCCGATCGGCGCCGGCTGCCGGGTGTGCGAACGGGACACCTGCCCGCAGCGGGCGTTCCCTGCTCTGGGCCGGGCGCTTGACCTCGACGAGCACCGCAGTACGGTGTCGCCGTATCTGGTCAAGCGGGGCTGAGAGCCCCACCCGGCCTTCGCCGAGATGGCAACTTTTGGCACGATCTCGTCGGATTGTCCGCGAAAGTTGCCATCTCGACGCCGTCCTAGGTACTCAACACCGCCGAACCGCCCTTGCTGATCGTCACGAAGGACACCGTCGTGGTGTAGCCGGTGGAGTCGTTGCCGGTCACCGTGGTGACCAACATCTGTCCGTTGTCGGCGCCGAACACGGTGCTTTCGCCGTTACCGACGATGGTCAGCGGACTGCCGATCACCGCACCCGAAATCGGGTCCACCACAGTGATTCTGGTGCTGTATCCGTGGGCATCATCCCCGGAGACCCCGGTCATGGCCAGCCGGCTGCCGTCGTTGTAGAACGTGCCCCAGGTCCAACCGTCCGCGGGATACGCCGTGGCAGCACCCATTTGAGTACCGGTGTAGGCATCGAACAGCGTGAGCACGCTGCGGGCCTTCGACGTACCCCAACCGGAGTCGGTCTCGACCAACACGCGGTTGCCGTCGTCGCTGAACTGCGTCCAGGCCGGCCAGTCCCCGGTATAGGTGCGCGCCGAACCGAGCTGGGCCCCGGTCAGCGTGTTGATCATCGCGACCCGGCTGGTGAAGCCATTGTCATAGTCACCGGCGAAGGTCGTGATCAAGACCCGGGTGTCCGAAGTACCCAGTTGCACAACGGGATACCAGTTACCATCGGCGGTGTCCACGCCGCCGGCGACGTTGACCGTCTTGCCGGTCTGCGCGCCGGTGACCAGGCTCAGCACGGCGACGTGGGTGGTGTAGCCCTTGGCGTCGCTGCCGGTGAACGCGGTGACGATCGCGGTCTTGCCGTCGGCGGTGAACACCGGCAGCATGTCGACGCTGCCGACCTGAACTGTGCCCGTCACGCTGAACACCTTGCCGACCTGCTTACCGGTCGCGGTGTCCACCACGGCGATGCGCGTGACACCATTCGAGACGGTGGTGATCACGGCCCTGCTGCCGCCGGCGTTGAGCTGGACGTTGACCGGGATCGAGCCATCGAAGATCGGCTCCCCGGTGATCCGGACGATGTCGCCCACTTGCTTACCGGTGCTGGTGTCGATGACGACCGTGCCGGCATTGCTGATGTAGTTGGCACCGTTGACCGACACCAAGGAGTAGACACCGACGACCACGTGAGTCTGATCGCCGACGAATTGCGGTGGCAGGTACGTCGTGAGCCCGCTCAGCTGAACGCCGGTTCCCACCTGAAGACCGGTCAGGGTGTTGTACGTGGAGATCAGGCCGATGTATGAGCCGGTCGCGCTGGTCGTGCCGGTGTTGACCACCAGCCGGGAGCCGTCCGCACTCAACCGGGCCGAGCCGATGCCGTCCTGGCCATAGGTGCTCGTGGTTCCGGTGGCCAGGTCATAGACCGTCACGACGGTGTTGTTCGCAGTGACCGTGTTGGTGGCACTGTCGACGACGAAATTGGCGACCGCGAGCACCGCACGGCTGCCGTCGGCGCTGAGCTGCACCCCGCCATAGGACTGGCCGGCGAAGACGCCGGTGCTGCCCAGTTGCATACCGGTGCCGGTGTCGATGACGCTCAGCGCCGTCGACAGGTTGGCGTTGGCGCTCTTCGTCTCAACTGTGACGACCGCGCGAGTGCCCTGCGCGTTCAGCTGCACCTTGACCGATGAGTCGTCGGAGTCACCGGTGAACGTGGACGTGGTACCCACCTGCAGTCCGGTCTGCAGATCGACCACCGCCAGCCGTGCGGTGTTGTTGTTGGAGGCGTCGGTGCTGTGGGCGACGACAACCACGCGGTCACCCTGGGCACTGAAAGGCAAAGCGGTGCTGATGGTTCCGGACAGCGAGACTGTGGATCCGAGCTGGATGCCACTGACTGCGTTGATGACCGCGACATTTGTGGTGACATTGCCGGAGGCGTCTTTGCCGTCGGTGTAGACAACGGCGCGAGTGCCATCGGCGGAGAACTCCACCTTCCACGGGGTGCCGGCCACGGCGATCGCGGTGCCGATCTTGCCGGCCGTCCGCGGGTCGACCACGGTGTAGCTCGGGCTGGTGCCGCCCGCCCCGGTGGTCGTGGTGATGATGGCGCGGGTTCCGTCCCGGTTGAACACCGCGCTGTAGCTGGTTCCGGCGATCTCGAGTGACCCGGTGTTCGTCACGCTGCCTTGTGTTTGCGCCGTCAGCGGTGCGATCCCGACGGTGACCGTCTTGGTGGTGGTTCCACCGTGCCCATCGGCGACGCTGACGGTGATGGTGTCGGTCTTGGTCGAGCCGGCAGCGCCCTGGGCCCCTGCGGCGTAGCGCAGCGCATCGGACGCGGTGTAGGTGAACTTGCCGGTCGCATCGATCGAGACGGTGCCGCCCTTGGCCGACGTGGCGACGACGGAATAGGTTGCGGTGTCTTTGTCGACGTCGGTGACCTTGATGGTTCCGGTGACCGATCCCGTTGTGGTGTCGGCCTTTCCGGCGGTCGTGCTCATCGACGGTGCGGTGTTCTTCCCGACGATGGTGACCGGCACGGTCTGTACCAGGCTGGCGCCATGACCATCGCTGACGGTGATCGAAACGGTGTCGGTCGTGTCGGCTGCGGTGGCGCCGTCGGCGGAGGCGGCGTGGCGGGCCGCCGCGGTCGGGGTGTAGGTGAATGTCCCGTTGCTGCTGACGGTCACCTTGCCGTTGGCTGCCGAACCGGTGTACTTCAGCGAATCCTTGTCCGCGTCGGCGACGGTGATCTTGCCGGTCACCACACCAGTTGAACCGTTCGTCTTGGTCACTGTCGGGCCCGTGCTCACCGTCGGCGCCGCATTGGCGGGCGCGATCGTCACCGCCACCGTCTGGCTGGCCGAACCACCGTGTCCATCAACGACTTTCACCGTGAAGGTGTCCGACGTGGCCGAAACCGGCGCATTGGGCACCGACGCCGCGTGCATCGCCGCCGCGGTGGGCTTGTAGCTGAAACTGCCATCCTGAAGGACCGTGACCGTGCCCTTCTTCGGCTTGGCGGTCGTGGAGATCGACACCGCATCACCGTCGACATCGGTCACATTCAGGTTGCCGGTCACCACACCGGTCACCGGATCCGGCGTGCCCACCGTCGGCGCGACCGTGGGTGCCTTGTTGTCCGGGGCCACCGCCACCGTCACGGCCTTGCTCGCCGAACCACCATTGTCGTCAGTCACCGTCACCGTGAACGAATCCGACTTCACCGACGAGGACGCACCGCTGGCCGATGCCGCATGCCGCGCGGCTGGCGTCGGGGTGTAGCTGAACACCCCGGTGGCCGAGTCGATCGACACCGCGCCCCTGACCGCTCCGGTCGCGGTGTACGTCAGCGAATCCTTATCGGCGTCAGTGGCTTTCACCGAACCCGACACCACACCGGTGGATGTGTTCGGCTTACCCACCCCGACCGAACTGATCACCGGATTGCGATTCGGCGTAGCCGCTGCCGGCACAGCCGCCGTCGCAGTCGGCGTGGGCAATGCTTCCGCCCCCGCACCGGAGGCGCCGATCACCTCGGCAGTCTTGCCGAGTTCACGTCGGGCGGCGGCCGCCATCACCCACATCGCCGGGGCGGCGGCGGGCGTGCCATCCGGGCCGGTACCCAACAACGCTTTCGAGATCTGCGACAGGACCGAGGGCGCGGACACGGGCGTGACTGCCGCGACCTGCGTGGCAGTGACCTGCGCAACCGCAGCCACCGCCGACGGCGCGACGGGAGTCACTGCCACGGGGCGAGCCGTCGCAACAGGCGCGCTCGGCCGCGCTGCCGGCGCTGCCGTGGCCGCGGCCGCAGTCGGGGCCGACGACGGCGCCTTCGGGGCCGGGTCGTCCTTGACCTTGGCCTCGGGCTTCGGCTTGTTCTGCGGCGAGGTCGATTGGCGATTCCTGGGCTTGCCCGACGGCTTCTTCTTGTCGGGGGCTGCAGCCGCTGGGTTCGCGGCGGGGTCATCGGATGTCGAGCCGCCCGCCGACGAGCCGTCACCGGTGACGCTGTCCCCGGTACCCGGATCACTCGACGCATCCTTGCTGCGCGTCGAATGCGGACCCGGCCGCGGGTGCTGGCTCTTCTGCGCTTTCGTGCCCTGTGACGATGCTCCGGACGACGAACCGGACGATGCACCTTCGTCGGCCCACGCCACCGCAGTGCCCAAGCTGACCGCGGCACCGACGCCCAGCGCCACCGCAAGACCACCCACCCGGCCGATATACCGCCCAGCACCCATACTTTGCCCCTGCCATCGTTGACGAACGCGTCAAAACTGTTGCCGCAAGGGGAACCCTAAAGTATTCACAGCTAATTCCCACTGATTTTCCATTGATTTACCGGGCTTTTCCCAGCTGATTTGCACGGGTCCGAATCCGACCGGTCAAGAGATCGACACCGACGGTCGGCAAAGACGACAGCCGCCACCCAACGGCAGTCCTGTGACAGACTCGGAAAGCGTGAGCACCTTCGAGCCGGCCCGCATCGAACCCGGCGGCTTCCGCGAACTCGGCCCGCTCAACTGGGCGATCGCCAAGATCGGCGCGAAGGCCATCCGAGCGCCCCGGTTCACCCTGTTCAACGTGCTCGGGCAGCATCATCTGCTGTTCCTGACATTCCTGCCCTACTCGGGCGTGCTGCTCGGCCGCGGCAAGCTGTCCCGTCAGGAAGCCGAGTTGGTGATCCTGCGCGTCGGACATCTGCGCAACTGCGAGTACGAGCTGCAGCAACATCGCCGGCTGGCCCGCAGCCGCGGCGTGGACTTCGAGACCCAAGCACGGATC
Source organism: Mycobacterium sp. MAA66 (assembly GCF_041261665.1). NCBI lineage: Bacteria > Bacillati > Actinomycetota > Actinomycetes > Mycobacteriales > Mycobacteriaceae > Mycobacterium > Mycobacterium sp. MAA66. The sequence goes on from NZ_JBGCCC010000002.1 coordinate 686,458, forward strand.
TTCGAGGGTCCGGATGCCGCTGGTCTGACCGACCGGCAGCGGGTATTGATCACCGCCACAGACGAATTCGTCGTGACCCGGTCGATCTCGGACCAGACCTGGAAGTCCCTGGCGGCGTACCTGGACCGCAAGCAGCTCATCGAATTCTGCATGCTCGCAGGGCAATACGACGCGCTGGCAGCCACCATGGCGACGCTGCGCATTCCGCTCGATTTCCCGGACTGAGCGCGGTGCACAGCTAGAGGTACGTCACCCCGAGCACGCACGCCGTCATCAGCACCGGCAGGACCGGCAGGCACCACAGGAATGCCGACTTCACAAAAGCCTTGCGCCGCTGAAATTTTCGCGCATAGAACACTGCCACAGCGCCGCCGACAGCCACCACACCCGATACCACCAGCACCCAGGTGCTGACTTCGTCCATGTCCATCGCGAGCGAGATGGCGATCAGCCACGCGATGTGGCCGACCACCAGACCGCCGATCGCGGCAACAACGGTGTTGCGCAAGGTCAGAAGTTGATCATGTGGCCGGCCAGGCCGTGGAAGCATTCCTGCAGCGCCTCCGACAGAGTCGGATGGGTGTGCACGTTGCGGGCCAGCTCGTTGACAGTCAGGTCCCACTTCTGTGCCAGGGTCAGCTCGGGCAGCAGCTCGGAGACGTCCGGGCCGATCAGGTGTCCGCCGAGCAGTTCGCCGTACTTGGCGTCGGCGATCAGCTTCACGAAACCGGTCGGGTCGGCCAGGCCGTGCGCCTTGCCGTTGGCGGTGAACGGGAACTTGGCGACCTTGACGTCGTAGCCCTCGGCGCGGGCCTGCTCCTCGGTCAGCCCGAAGCTGGCCACCTGCGGCTGGCAGAAGGTAGCCCGCGGCATCATCCGGTAGTCCCCCAACGCCAGGGTCTCGGCGCCGGCAATGGTCTCGGCGGCCACCACGCCCTGCGCCTCGGCCACGTGAGCCAGCTGCAGCTTGGCGGTGACGTCACCGATCGAGTAGATGTGCGGCACGTTGGTGCGCATGTAGTCGTCGATCGCGATGGCGCCGCGCTCGGTCAGCGCCACCCCGGTGCTCTCCAGCCCGTAGCCCTCGACGTTGGGACCAAAACCGATGGCCTGCAACACCTTGTCGGCCTTGAGCTCTTCGGTGTTGCCGTCCTTGCTGACCACCACTCGGACGGAGCCATCAGCCCCTTCATCAACAATCGACTCCACCTTGGTGCCGGTGAGGATCTTCACGCCCAGCTTCTTGTACTGCTTCTCGATCTCCTTGGAGACCTCGGCGTCCTCGTTGGGCAGGGCCCGCGGCAGGAATTCGACGATGGTGACGTCCACGCCGTAGTTCTTCAGTACGTAGGCGAACTCCATGCCGATGGCGCCCGCGCCCGCGATGATGATCGAACCGGGCAGCTCACGGGTCATGATCTGCTTCTCGTACGTGACGACGTTCTCGCTCAGCGAGGTGCCGGGCACCAGCCGCACCGACGAACCGGTCGCGATGATCGCATTGGCGAACGTAAGTTCTTCTGTACCACCGGCATTGAGAGCCACACTCATCGAGGTCGGCCCGGTGAAGGTGCCGTAGCCCTCCACCTCGGTGATCTTGTTCTTCTTCATCAGGAAGTGCACGCCTGCGACGCGGCCCTCGGCGACCTTGCGGCTGCGGTCGAACGCCGCACCGAAGTCGAAGCTGGCCTCGCCGCTGATACCGAAGGTCTTGGCTTCCTTGCTGAAGATGTGCGCCAGCTCCGCATTGCGCAACAGTGCCTTCGACGGGATACACCCGACGTTCAAGCAGACGCCGCCCCAGTACTTCGGTTCGACGATGGCAGTGCTCAAACCCAACTGGGCTGCACGAATGGCGGCGACATATCCGCCGGGACCGGCTCCGAGAACGACGACGTCATAGTGAGTCACGAATAACACCTTAATGGGCCACGCGGGGCGCACGAGGGCACATCAGCACCGACACAGAATCGGGTACCGAACCTATCCGCCGGCAGCGCTGCTCCGAACCCCTGTTGTCCGAGCACATGCGGCGGCACCCGCCGCTCGCGCCAAACGAATGTGAGCGTGTCCATGACGATCGAACCCAAAACCCTCGCGGCGGCGAGTTTCGCCGCCATCACCATCGCAGGTCTCACCGCCTGTTCGGGCGGTGAATCACAGTCCGGCCCGGTCGCCTCCACTACCTCGGTCATCGCGACCAGCTATGCGATGGCTCCGGCCGCCACCGGCCCGATAGGCCCAGGATGCGCCGATTACGCAGCGCAGTATCCCGCCGGTCCGGCATCAGTGACCGGGATGACCAGAGACCCTGTCGCGACCGCCGCCTCCAACAACCCGTTGCTCTCGACCCTGGCCTCGGCACTGTCGGGGAAACTCAACCCGCACGTGAACCTGGTCAACACCCTCAATGACGGCGAGTACACGGTGTTCGCCCCGACCAACGCCGCATTCGACAAGCTCCCGCCGGCGACCATCGACAAGCTCAAGACCGATTCGGCGCTGCTGACCAGCATCCTCACCTACCACGTCGTACTGGGCCAATCGAGCCCCGACCAGGTCGCGGGCGTCCATCAGACGCTGCAGGGCAGCAGCGTCGTGGTGTCCGGCCAGGGCGACGGCCTGAAGTTCGACGCGGCCGGGCTGGTCTGCGGCGGTGTCCACACCGCGAATGCGACCGTGTACATGATCGACACGGTACTGACGCCACCGAACATCCAATAGCGCTGGTGCGCACCATGATTCAATCATCGCCCGCCGGATGATCCGGTGGTTCCCGGTCGGCGACGGCTCCCGATCCGTCGGACTGACGCGCCGGCGGGCAGCCGATACGTTCGCCCGCGAATAGTCGCACCCATCCAAGCGGCTGTCGGCTCCGAATACGTGATTGGGGGAACGCCCCCGACAACTGCCGGTCGCCTTGTGGCTGGCCCACCGAAAGGCTGACAGCAACATGATGGAAAGCAAGATCTCAGGGCCTCTGACGCCACACTTCGAGGACGTTCAATCGCATTACGACCTCTCCGACGACTTCTTCCGACTGTTTCTGGACAAGACACAGACCTACAGTTGCGCGTACTTCCTGGGCGATGACATGACGCTGGAGGAAGCCCAACTCGCCAAGATCGATCTGTCCTTGGGCAAACTGGGGCTCAAGCCGGGGATGACGCTGCTCGACATCGGCTGCGGCTGGGGCGCCGTCATGAGACGCGCAGTGGAGCGCTACGACGTGAACGTCGTGGGCCTGACGCTGTCACGGAACCAGGCCGCGTACGCCCAGCGGACGCTGGACGCCATAGGCACCAGGCGGAGCAGGCGCATACTGCTGCAAGGCTGGGAACAGTTCGACGAACCCGTCGACCGGATCGTATCCATCGGCGCATTCGAGCACTTTGGGCACGACCGTTACCCCGCGTTCTTCAAGATGGCCTACAACGCACTGCCATCCGACGGCGTGATGCTGTTGCACACGATCTGTGGGTTCCATCCCAAGCACGCCCGCGAACTGGGCCTGACGCTGACCTTCGAGTTGGCCCGCTTCATCAAATTCATCGTCACCGAGATATTTCCCGGCGGGCGCTTGCCGTCGACCGAGATGGTTGTGGAGCACGCCGAGAACGCCTCCTTCGCGCTCAAGCGCAAGCAATCACTACAACCGCATTACGCCGAGACCCTCGACCTTTGGGCAGCTGCCCTGCAGACGCACCGGGACGACGCGATCGCCATCCAATCGGAGGAGGTCTACGAGCGGTACATGCGGTACCTCACCGGATGTGCGGACTTGTTCCGCCGCGGCCAAGTGGACGTCGTCCAGTTCACCTTGACCAAGTAAGGCCAGCGGCACATCTGGTGTGACACCACAGCAGAAAGGTTTTCCTACCTGATGTCCGAGAATCTCGACGACAAGCCGACATGTCGCAAGCGGGTCTGTTACCGGGTACGAGAACAGCCGGACACACCAACAGAATTCGCGTAGCGTTCAGCGCAATGAGCAGACCGCGGCCACCGCTGGCCGATCTTGACGATCTGTTACGCCGGATCACCGACCACGATCGGGATGCGTTCGCCACCTTCTACGACCGCACGCGCGCCCGGGTGTTCGGTCTGATCGTCAGTGTGCTGCGCGATCCCGGTTACAGCGAGGAGACCACCCAGGAGGTCTACCTCCAGATCTGGCGAAGCGCTGGGAGTTTCGATCCGGCCGCGGGATCTGCCCTGGCCTGGCTCCTCACACTCGCGCACCGTCGTGCGGTGGACCGGGTGCGGACAGAACAATCCGCCAGGCAGCGCAACACGCTGTACCGGGTGAGGACCGTCGACCTACCCGCCGACACCGTCGCAGAGTCGGCGGTCCTCTCCGACGAACGCCGCCAGGTAGTGGCATGCCTCGACTCGCTCACCGATATCCAGCGCCAGTGCATCGAGCTCGCCTACTACAACGGCCTCACTTACACGCAGGTGTCCGAACGGTTGACCGCCAACCTGAGCACCATCAAGGCACGCATGCGCGATGCGCTGCGTAACCTACGCAACTGCCTGGGTGCGTCATGACCGAACCAATGGACGATGAGTTGCTCGCGCTGGCCGTGCCGTATGCGCTACACGCCGTGAACGATCGCGAGCGGGTCGACATCGAACAACGCGTCGCCGCCGCCGTGCCCTCGGTGGCGGCGGCCTTCCGCGAAGAGGTTCGGGCCGCACGGGAAACCATGGCCGTGGCATCGACCGCGACCGCGCTCGAGCCGCCACCCGAACTACGCGACCGGCTGTTGGCAGCTATCGAGCCGCCCTCGCCTAAGTGGAACCGTTGGCGCACAACAGTTTTAGCAGTAGCTGCGGCGGCAGTGGTGGCAGCCGTTGCCTTCGGCGCAGGCCTGTCGCTGCGGCCAGAACAGCCGAAGTCGGTCGCCGAACAGGTGATCACCGCGTCCGATGTGCAGACCACCAGCAGCCGGGTCACCACCGGCGGCACCGCCACGGTCGTCTACTCACGTGCCAAGAACACCGCAGTCCTGCTGTTGAGCGACGTCAGCCCGCCGACCCCCGGCACCGTCTATCAGATGTGGTTCCTCGGCGGTGCCAAACCGATATCGGCGGGCACACTCAACGCGGCCGGGTTCGGGCCGACGACCACAGACATCGTTCCCGATCTGGGCCATGCCAACGCGCTGGCCTTCACCGTTGAACCCGGCACGGGCTCCGAACAGCCCACTGGACCCATTTTCGCCCAGCTACCGTTGCGCTGAACCGTCCGGTCGCGCCGCAACGGGACACGCCTCTTCGGCGTGGTCGACGATCAAGGTGCCGTCGTAGGCGGGCCGGGTGCCTTCGGCATACTGCGCCCCGGTGATGGGCGGCCGCGCGGTGAGTTCGGCATTCTCCGCAGCGGTGAACACCCGGCCCCGGGACAGGAAACGTTTGCCCTCCGGGGCCTCCAGGCTGAACCCGCCACCGCGACCAGGCACCACGTCGATGATCAGCTGAGTGTGCTGCCAGGCTTCGAACTGGGAGCCGGAAATCCACACCGGCACACCGTCGGTGCCGACATCTAGCACCCCTAGCAGCACGTCCCGGTCACCGACGATGAAATCGCCGTCGGGATAGCACATCGGCGACGACCCATCGCAGCAGCCGCCGGACTGGTGAAACATCAACGCGCCGTGCCGGTTCTGCAAGCTGCGCAACAGGTCGGCGGCCTCGGCAGTGATCAGGGCCCGAGCTGGCATACGGCCACCCTACGCCGCAGGTAAGAATGTTCAGATGGCTTCCGAATCCCCCGCCCCGGCCACTGACCCCTATCTCTGGCTCGAAAACGTCACCGGCGACGACGCGCTGAACTGGGTGCGCGCACACAACGAGCCGACGCTCGCGGAACTGCGTGGTGACGGGTTCGACGAACTCAAGGCGCAAGCACTGGAGGTCATGGACACCGACGCGCGCATCGCGTACGTACGGCGGCGCGGCGAGTACCTCTACAACTTCTGGCGCGATGCAGACAACCCGCGCGGCCTGTGGCGGCGCACCACCCTGGAGCACTACCGCACCGAATCACCCGAATGGGACGTGCTGATCGACCTCGATAAACTGGCCGCCGACGAGGACGAGAACTGGGTCTGGGCCGGGGCCGAGGTCATCGAGCCGGATCTGACGCTGGCGCTGGTCAGCTTGTCCCGCGGCGGCGCCGATGCCACGGTGGTGCGCGAATTCGACATGATCACACGGCAATTCGTCCCCGACGGATTCAACCTGCCGGAAGCCAAGTCCAGCGTGGGCTGGGAGGGCCCGGACATCGTGCTGGTGGGCACCGATTTCGGCCCGGGGTCGATGACCGATTCCGGCTATCCGCGAATCGCCAAGCGGTGGCGCCGCGGACAGCCGCTGGCCGACGCCGTGACGATCTACGAGGGCCAACCCGGCGACGTCAGCATCGGCGCCGGATTCGACCCCACCCCGGGGTTCGAGCGGTTGCTGCTGTCGCGGTCCACCGACTTCTTCAACCGGGAACGCTACGAATTGCGTGGCGAGGACCTGATCCGAATCGACGTGCCCACCGATGCCGGCATCTCGATCCATCGCGAATGGTTGTTGATCCGCCCGCGTACCGAATGGACCGTCGGCACGCTGACCTACGCGCCGGGCACGCTACTGGCCATCGGCTATGAGGACTACCTCAGCGGAAACCGCGACCTCACTGTGGTTTTCGAGCCCGACGAACACACCAGCCTGGAGAGCTACGTGTGGACCCGCGACCGGCTGATCCTCACGACGCTGGTTGACGTGGCAAGCCGCATCGATATCGTCACACCGGGCAGCTGGGTACGCCAGCCCGTCGCAGGCCTGCCACCCAACACCAACACGGTGGTGGTCGACGTCGACCAGTACGGCGATGAGATATTCCTGGACTCAAGCGGTTTCGACTCGCCGTCACGTCTGTTGTGGGGTCATGCCGGCGGTGAGCTGACGCAGATCAAGAGCGCCCCGGCGTTCTTCGACGCCTCCGACATCGAGGTGAAGCAGTATTTCGCCACGTCTGACGACGGCACCAGGATCCCGTATTTTGTTGTGGGCCAACGAGGTGCAACAGGTCCACGCAAGACACTGCTGGGTGGCTACGGGGGCTTCGAGTCGTCGAACGTACCCGGTTACAGCGGCGTGCTGGGCCGGCTGTGGCTGACCCGGGGCGGCACCTATGTGCTGGCCAACATCCGCGGCGGCGGTGAATACGGTCCGAGCTGGCACACCCAGGCGATGCGTGAGGGTCGGCACCTGGTCTATGAGGATTTTGCTGCAGTGGCAACCGATCTGGTGACCCGCGGTATCACCACGGTGCCGCAGTTGGGCGCCGAGGGCGGCAGCAACGGCGGATTGCTGATGGGTGTCATGCTGACGTCATATCCGGAGCTGTTCGGCGCGCTGGTGTGCAGCGTCCCGCTGCTCGACATGAAGCGCTACCACCTGCTGTTGGCCGGCGCCTCCTGGATGGCCGAATACGGCGACCCCGACAACCCGGACGATTGGGAGTTCATCGCCAAATACTCGCCATATCAAAATATCTCGACTGGCCGTCGATACCCACCACTACTGATGACGACCTCGACCCGGGACGACCGAGTACATCCCGGCCACGCCCGAAAGATGACGGCGGCACTGGAAGCCGCGGGCCATGAGGTGCGCTATTACGAGAACATCGAGGGTGGGCACGGCGGAGCTGCGGACAACTCACAGGCGGCGTTCAAGGCCGCTCTGGTCTACGAATTCTTGCACCGCACACTGGGTTAGACCTTGCGGGGTTCAGTCCTGCGCTTGCGCAACAACCCACCCAACAGCGCCAGCAACACGCCCACAGCCACCAGACCCGCACCGGCGAGCAGCGTGATGTTCAGCCAGTGGTGCATGTCGGAGATGGCATAGTCCGTCATGACATCGGCGACCTGGCGCATGTTGCCACTGGTTCGGTTCAGCGCATCGTTGACGCGCGGGCGACCCACCTCAATGCCGGCCCACCCGGACGCGCCGACCAGCAAGGCGGAAATTCCCAGGGCGGCAAGTGTTTTACCGCGCGAGCGGGCCAGACCCAAGGTGAGGAAGGCCAGGAAACCCGCCAGCACGCAGGCCCCGACGCTCGCCCACGGGCCCCACGTGGTCGCCACCCGGAACTGCCCGGGCCGTAACCCCGCCGAATCGGTAACCGGCACCTGGAGTTTCGATGGCACCTTGACACCGAACGCGGTCAGCGTCTCCTTCAACGAGCTGTCCGAGAGCATGGGCGACAGGTCGACCACCCAGTGGCCCGACGAATCCGTATGGGCTGCGGTGTCGGTGAACAACCAGTCGTGTGCCAGGCCGTTGACCGTCCCGAACTGACCGGGAAACACCGAGCTGCCGGTGTATGCGTTGGCCGCCGCGGACAGCACGTCGATACTCGTGCTGTACCCCGCTTTGGTGGCCAGCGTGTTGAGCTGGGTCGCCAGTTCGCCGGCCACAGCGCCCTGCAGGCTGGGCTCCTTGGCGGCTTTGGTCGCCAGTGTCGTGTATCCGGACCGACTCACGACGGTGTGCTGGGCCCACGTCACCGGCACCGCTATCGCGAGCGCGGCCGTCGTCACCAGCCATAACAACAGCGTTGCGACGAATCGCACGCGCCCTCCCGTCCGGGGGTTGGCGCGGTCAGTCCGACAGCGCCCGCCCCACGATCAATGGGTCGGCATGCCCGACCACGTCGTGATTCTTGTTCTCGTAGTCGAATTTACCCAGCACATGACGCATGGCATTGATCCGGGCACGCTTCTTGTCGTTGCTCTTCACCACGGTCCACGGCGCAATCTCGGTGTCCGTCCAGGCGAACATCTCTTCCTTGGCCGTGGTGTAGGCATCCCATTTGTCCAGCGATGCCAGATCGGTAGGCGAAAGCTTCCACTGGCGCACCGGATCGACCTGCCGGATGGTGAAGCGGGTGCGCTGCTCGGCCTGCGTCACCGAGAACCACAGCTTGGTCAGGCTGATCCCGTCGTTGGCCAGCATCTGCTCGAACAGCGGTGCCTGACGGATGAATTCGGCGTGCTGTTTGGGAGTGCAGTAACCCATTACCCGCTCGACACCGGCCCGGTTGTACCAGGACCGGTCGAACAGCAGGATCTCACCGGCGGCCGGCAGGTGGTTGACGTAGCGCTGGAAGTACCACTGGGTCTGCTCACGCTCGGTGGGCTTCTCCAAAGCGACCACCCTGGCCCCGCGCGGGTTCAGGTGTTCCATGAATCGCTTGATGGTGCCGCCCTTACCGGCGGCGTCGCGGCCCTCGAACACGATGACGTGCCGGTGACCGTTGGCCTGGCTCCACTTCTGCAGCTTCAGCAGCTCGATCTGCAGGAGCCGCTTCTGCTCCTCGTACTCTTGCCGGTTCATCCGCTCTTCGTACGGATAGCCCTCGCGCCAGGTGTCGACGACCTCACCGCTGGGCAGCAGCACCAGCTCGGGATCGTCATCGTCATCGTCGCGGACGGTATAGGTGTCGGCAGCGGAGGCGTCGAGAATCACCGGCTGACGGTATCGACCAGCGCAAACAATTTGGTGACGAGACGGTGAACAACCGGTGGCGTTTACTTCGCGGTGCGCCGCGGCCGGATCAGTGACACGTTGGTCAGCATCTTGTTGACCCGTGCCAGCGCTTTCATCGAATTGTTGTAGTAGTTCTGCCCAGCGCCGGCGCTGGTACGAGGCTCGACCACCGTCTCCTGACGACAGAACTTGCGCATCCCATCGGCCCCACCGAACCTCGCGCCGATGCCGGAGGTCTTCCACCCACCCATCGGCGCGGTGGTGCACATCAGGTTGGCCAGCACGTCGTTGATGTTGACCGCACCACAATCGAGCTGCAGAGCAACATCTTTCGCACGCTTGAGATCACCGGAGAAGACGGAGGCGGACAGCCCGTAGGGGCTGTCGTTGGCCAGCCGGACCGCCTCGCCGACGGTGGCAACCTTCATGATCGGCAGGGTCGGGCCGAAGGTCTCCTCGGTCATGCAGGCCATCGAATGGTCGACGTCGACCAGCACTGTCGGTGGGTAGAAGCTGCCCGGGCCGTCGGGGCGCTTGCCGCCGGTGAGCGCCCGCGCCCCGGCCGCCAGGGCCTCGTCGACGTGGCGCTCGGTGATCGCCAGCTGACTGTCGTCGATCAGGGCCCCGAAGTGCGTACCCTCGCCGGCCCCGACCTTGAGGTTCTGTACCGCCTTGACCACGGCGTCGACGAAACCGTCGTATGCCGGCTCCAGGACGTACACCCGCTCGACCGACACGCAGGTTTGGCCAGCGTTGAACATCCCACCCCAGACCGCGGCGTTGGCGGCCAGCTCGATGTCAGCGTCTTCCAGCACGATCATCGGATCCTTGCCGCCCAACTCCAGACTCACCGGGGTCAGTCGCGCGGCGGCGCGTTCCATGACCTTGCGGCCGGTCGCGGTCGAGCCGGTGAACTGGATGTAGTCCGAGTTGTCGATAACGGCTTCGGACACCTCACGGGCGCCTTGGGCCAGCGCGAGCACCTCGGGTGCACCGGAGTCGATCCAGCCACGCAGCAGCAATTCCGCGGTCAGCGGCGTGCGCTCGGATGGCTTGAGCAGCACCGCGCAGCCGGCGGCCAGGGCGCCGATGGCATCCATCAACGCGTTGGCGACCGGGTAGTTCCAGGGCGCGATGACGCCGACGACCGCGCGCGGCCGGTAGTGCACCGTGATCTTCTTGATCGACAGCATGGGCATCGGGGCCGGCCGGGTCTCCGGAGCCAATGCCTGCTCCATGGTCTTGACCACGTACGAGGTGATCAGAATCGCCAGGGGCACTTCAGCTTTGGCGTCGACCATCGACTTGCCGGTCTCGGCGATCAGCAGCTTCTCGATCTCGTCGCGATGATCACCGAGCCACACCGCGTAGCGGGCCAGCACCTTGGCCCGACCCTTGGCACCGCGGGCTTCCCATTCCTTCTGCGCGGCGCGCAGCCCGGCCGCAATGCGTGGCACGTCCATCGGGTCGGTCCAGCGCACGGTGCCGGCCACGGCTCCGGTTGCGGGGTTGATGATGGTGCCCGTCCCGGGCGACTCGACGTGCGACGTTGCGGTCATGAAGCCATGTTAACCACCATTGTGACGCGCGTCGCACCTGGGTTGACACCTGTCAACTACGGTCGGGACGTCCGCGCGTCATTCGCGAGCGGTCGAGAAACTGTCCTTCTCGGCGCGAATATGGGCAGCGTTGCGACTGCTCGGCACCGCGCCCGCAGCCCAGGCCGCCAGGCACACCAGCGCAGAACCGAACAACACCGCACCAACGGTGTCGGTGAAGTAGTGGTAGGTCATGGCCTGGCCGAGCATGCCGAGTGCCACGAAGATGCCCGCCAACACCCGCGACCACAGCACCGCGCCAGCCGCCACCACGATCAGGCCCAGCACCGTCACCATCAGGACCGTGTGCCCGCTGGGATAGGCCAGCGCGCCGCCCTTGTGCCTGCCGAACAACTGCTTGAGGCCACGCTCGATGAGCACCGCGACCTGTGGCCCCAACGCAAGGACCGCGGCAAGTCGCCATCGCTTGTGCCACAACGTGATTGCCACCGCGATCACCAACATCGCGATCAGCACCCGGGGATCGGTGAAGAACAGCAGCCACCCGGAGTACGGCTGTGTGACCCGCCCGCCTTGCTGAAAGACATCGTCGATCGGCGTGGAGGACTTACCGACCGCCAATCCGAGGAACACCATGGCCAACAGTCCGACCGGCGGCCACCAGCGGACGAACTTCTGAGCGCTCATCGCTGCGCGGCGATCCCCCGCACATAGGCGGCCTGACCGAGATGCTGTGCGCAGTCGTCGACAATGCTGACCAGGCGCGCGCTGGCGGTGACCGGTGGACTCCACCGGCGATCGACGATGCGGGCCAGCTCATCGGTTGTCACGGTAGCGACGTACTCGAGCGTGACGTGATGCACCGCGCGGTAGTAGCCGATCAGCAGATCGACCGGCGGGCGAACCTTGCCGACATCCTCGACACTGTGGCCGTAACCGATGTCCTTGGCGACATCGAAGCCCGGGTCGCTCGGGCCCGGAAAGTCCAGCGCGAACCGGTCGACCCAGCCATCGCGGGTCCACACCTGCTCGATGCCGGCAATGTCGCACAGTTGCAGGTCCTGGCAACGGGCACTGTGCCAGAGCAGCCAGGCGATGCTATTGGCGTCAGGCGAAGGACGCCACCATGACACCTCGTCGACGAGGCCATCGGTGACCTCATCGACGTGCTCGATCAGCCGGGTGAAGGAATCCCGCAACAGCTCGCGCGCGGCAGCGGCGTCGGCCGTGTCAGACATGACGCCGACGGTACCGGACCGCCGGTCAGCTGACCCCGCCATGGAACACCGCCTCCACATTGTTGCCGTCTGGGTCGCGAACGAACGCCCCGAAGTAGCCCGGGTGATATTCGGGCCACAGCCGGGGCGCATGCAACGACTCCGCACCGAGTTCGACGGCCGCGTCGTGGAATGCGGTCACCGCATCGGCGCCGGCGGCCTGAAACGCCACGTGCACTTCACGGTTGGGCCCCGATGCCTCGCCGGCACTGGCGTCTGCGATCCAAAAGTCCGGTTTGCCGTCCTGGCCGTAGCCGATGGCGACCTGGAAATCCATCTGCCGGCTGTAGCCGAGCGCGCCGAGCACGGTGTCGTAGAACTGCTGGGACTTGGCCCAGTCACTGCAGTTGATTCCGAAGTGGTCGATCATGACCCGATCGTGCCACCGGGCACCGACAAATGCCGGAGCGGTGAGCCCGCCGTGGGCCCACCGCTCCGGCGATTGTTCAGTTGTCAGCCAAGGTGCGGTAAAGCGCCTTCTTGGCCTCGGTCACCGCAGCGGACACCGTCGCCACAGCCGACTTCAGATCGGCCTTCTGGGCGTCGTTGCCGGTGAACTTGATCGTGCGGGCCAGGCCGGCCAGCTCGAACAGGTCCTTACGCAGCTTGATCACGTCGCCGAACTTCGCGACCTGACCGAGGAACGCTTCCACCGTCTCGCTGTTGATCCCCCGCCAGGTCAGCAGTTGCTCACCGAACTCGGTCAGCGTTGCCACCCCGTCCTCGACCGTGGCCACACCACGGCTCGCCAACAGCGTGAGGATGAACTCCACCTTGTCCACCGGCGGCGCGAACGCGCCGTCGGTGATCTCCGAAACCCGCTGGGACAGCTGCTCAGCGGTGGCCGGACCCTCCTGTAGTAGCGCAGCGGCCGCAACCGCGGCACGCTTGAGACGGCCCTTGAAAAAGTGGTGCCCGGCCCCTGGACCGAAGCCACCGCCGAAGCCACCGCCGAAACCGGGACCGCCGGCACCCGGGCCGCCGAAACCACCGGCACCGGGACCGAAACCGCCGAAGCCCGGGCCGAAACCGGGGCCACCGAATCCACCAGAAAACATCTCATTTCCTTTCATTTGTTCGATACATCTTGTACGTATCACGATACATCGTTATTTCAATGTCTAGCAGAGCTAATCTTCAACTCCAAGGCAACTCTCAGACCTGGCGACCATCCCCGTCGTAGGTTGTTGACATGGAGGCGACGAACATGCGCTACGACATCGTGATTCGGAACGGACTGATCGTGAACGGGCTCGGTGACGAGCCCTTCGTCGGCGATGTCGCAGTTCAGGACGGGTTGATCGCGGCGGTCGGGACCGTCGAAGGCACTGGCGTCAGGGAGATCGACGCCACCGGCCTACTCGTCACGCCGGGCTTCGTGGACCTGCACACCCACTACGACGGACAGGCGATTTGGTCGGAACGGATGACCCCGTCTTCCGCTCACGGCGTAACCACCGCGGTCATGGGCAACTGTGGCGTGGGATTCGCGCCGTGCCGGCCGGACGACCACGACGTGCTGGTCGACGTGATGGCCGGGGTCGAGGACATCCCCGGCGTGGTGATGGTCGACGGGCTGCCTTGGACGTGGGAGACCTTCCCCGAGTTCCTCGACACGGTCGAATCACGCCGGCGGGACATCGACGTCGCCGCGTTCCTGCCGCACTCGCCGCTGCGGGTCTACGTGATGGGCCAGCGCGGCGTCGACCGCGAACCGGCGACACCCGAAGATCTGGCCCTGATGCGCAAGTTGGCCGCAGAGGCCATTGCGGTCGGAGCGATGGGTTTCGCGTCGTCACGGCTGACGATCCACAAAACCTCCGGCGGACAACCGATTCCGAGTTACGACGCCGCACAGGAAGAAATCGAGGCGATCGCCCGCGGCGTGCAAGACGGCGGAGGCGGCCTGATCCAGTTCGTGCCGGACCTGTTGGCCGGGGACTACGAACCGGCCTTGAAGACCGTGTTCGAGGTCGCCGCCGAGGTCGGCCTGCCGGTCACCTTCACCCTTGCGATCGGCAATGCGGGCCCGGCCACCTTTGAAGATGCACTGCGGATGGTCGAGAAGGAGAACGCCAACGGCGGCCACGTCAGCGCGCAGATCTTCCCGCGCCCCATCGGCCTGGTGCTCGGGCTCGAATTGTCCGGCAACCCGTTCGTCCTGTACCCGTCCTACCGCGAGATCGCTGAGTTGCCGCTCGCCGAACGGCTCGCCGAGATGCGCAAACCCGAAGTCCGGACGCGGATCCTGAACGACACCCCGGCGTCCGACGGCCACCCGTTGATGTTCGCGGTGCAGGCCTGGGACTACATCTTCCCACTGGGCACTCCACCGAACTACGAACCGGCACAGTCGGATTCGATTGCCGCACGGGCCGCGGCACGGGGCGTGAGCCCGCCGGAAGAGGCCTATGACCGGTTGCTCGACGACGACGGTCACGCCATGCTGCTGGTGACGCTCGCCAACTTCCGGGAGAACTCCCTGGACACCGTCGCCGAGCTGATCCGCCGCGACGACGTCATCCTGGGACTCGGCGACGGCGGCGCGCACTACGGAATGATCTGCGACGCATCGTTCCCGACGTACCTGCTGACCCATTGGGTGCGGGACCGCGCATCGGGCCGGCTCGGCCTGGCACAGGCCGTCCGCGAACTGACTTCGGTGCCCGCCGACGTGGCAGGCTTGGCCGACCGCGGACGAATTGTGGTGGGCTACAAGGCCGATCTGAACGTCATCGACCACGAAGCTCTGACGCTGCACAAGCCGACCGTCGTGCACGATCTGCCGGCCGGCGGGCGGCGCCTGGACCAGACCGCCGACGGCTACGTCGCCACCATCGTCTCCGGTGAGGTGATCGCCGCCGATGGGGTGCCGACCGATGCACGGCCCGGCAAGCTGGTGCGTGGCCGACAAAGCTCCCCTGCCCCGGTGTGAGGGCTGTGCACGCAATTTCGCGAAAATCCGTGCACAGCACTCACAGTCGTCAGATTGGGCATCCCGCGGCATGTAACTTCGCCCGAACCCGGTCCAGAATGACCTCGGGTCGGCAGAGCATCTCGGCGCTCACTCGGACAACCATCCACCCGGCAGCTTCAAGCAACGCGATCCGGTCGATGTCCCACGACCGCTGCCGTCCGTCCAGTGTTGGACACCGTCGTACTCGACCGCGACTTTCCACCGTCGACCAATTCGAGCACCGACCGCAACCGCGCGACGCCGGGTGCGCCCGGATGCCGAGCAGCGACCGCTGAAACGTCGACTGACTGGGATGCGAGTCGCATTCAACAAGGCATCCATCATCGGAATTGCCTGCGATGCGGGCCTGCTTCGACCAATGTCGAATGCAGTTCGGGCCGGCGTCGTGACCGCTATACCGTCGATTACGCAGACCTCATCAGGGTCGAATTCCCAAGAGCGGACCGCGATTCCAGCAGGGGAACGCCGATTGGAGCGAACGATCTCTGCCGGTAACCGCGGGTCCAACCATTTGGTGCCGAACACAGCAGACGCCGACAGCCCACACAATGTCGCGCCCGTCGCCAACCATGCGGCCTGAGCTCTTATCTGGGCAGTCATTTCGAGATCGCGCGGGATGTACACGTCGCGGTAGATCGCGACAAAACCACTGGCGAGGCTGCGCCGGGTGAGCGCTCCGCGCCGCAACGCATGACTTCCGAAGAATGCTTCCATGCCTCGCACGGTTGCGGCGAAGTCTGACGTCGGTGAGTCGCAGGTACCGATTCCGGGCTGGTCTTGTGCATAGACCTCACACTGTGGATGAGCACGAAAAGGCCCGGCCCCCTAAGGGACCGGGCCTCTTCAGGCGACTTCTTAGAAGTCCATACCGCCCATGCCACCGGTCGGGTCGCCCGCAGCTGCGGCGGCCTTCTCCGGCTTGTCGGCGACGACGGCCTCGGTGGTGAGGAACAGCGCCGCGATGGACGCCGCGTTCTGCAGCGCCGAGCGGGTGACCTTGACCGGGTCGGCAACGCCGGCGGCCAGCAGGTCCTCGTAGACGTTGGTCGCGGCGTTCAGGCCGTGACCCGAGGGCAGGTTCGACACCTTCTCGGCGACGACGCCCGGCTCCAGACCACCGTTGAAGGCGATCTGCTTCAGCGGAGCCGACAACGCAACACGCACGATGTTGGCGCCGGTGGCCTCGTCACCCTCGAGCTTGAGCTCGTCCAGGGCCGGAGTCGACTGCAGCAGGGCCACGCCACCACCGGCGACGATGCCCTCTTCGACGGCAGCCTTCGCGTTACGAACGGCGTCCTCGATGCGGTGCTTGCGCTCCTTGAGCTCCACCTCGGTGGCAGCACCGGCCTTGATGACTGCAACACCGCCGGCCAGCTTGGCCAGGCGCTCCTGCAGCTTCTCGCGGTCGTAGTCGGAGTCGCTGTTCTCGATCTCGGCACGGATCTGGGCCACGCGGCCCTGGATCGCGTCGGCGTCGCCGGCGCCCTCGACGATGGTGGTCTCGTCCTTGGTGATGACGACCTTGCGGGCGGTGCCCAGCAGGGAAACGTCAGCGGTGTCCAGGGACAGGCCGACCTCTTCGCTGATGACCTGGCCACCGGTGAGGATCGCCATGTCCTGCAGCATCGCCTTGCGACGGTCGCCGAAGCCCGGGGCCTTGACGGCGACGGACTTGAAGGTGCCGCGGATCTTGTTGACGACCAGGGTCGACAGAGCCTCGCCCTCGACGTCCTCGGCGATGATCAGCAGCGGCTTACCGGACTGGATGACCTTCTCCAGCAGCGGCAGCAGGTCCTTGACGGTCGAGATCTTCGAGCTGACCAGCAGGATGTAGGGATCCTCCAGGACGGCTTCCTGACGCTCGGCGTCGGTCACGAAGTAGCCCGAGATGTAGCCCTTGTCGAAGCGCATGCCTTCGGTGAGCTCCAGCTGCAGGCCGAAGGTGTTGGACTCCTCGACGGTGATGACACCCTCGTTGCCGACCTTGTCCATGGCCTCGGCGATCAGGTCACCGATGGACTGGTCACCAGCGGAGATACCGGCGGTGGCAGCGATCTGCTCCTTGGTCTCCACCTCCTTGGCGGAAGCCAGCAGCGACGCGGTCACGGCCTCGACGGCCTTCTCGATGCCGCGCTTCAGGCCGAGCGGGTTGGCTCCGGCGGCGACGTTGCGCAGACCTTCGCGAACCAGGGCCTGGGCCAGAACGGTGGCGGTGGTGGTGCCGTCGCCCGCGACGTCGTCGGTCTTCTTGGCGACCTCTTTGACCAGCTCAGCGCCGATCTTCTCGTACGGGTCCTCCAGCTCGATCTCCTTGGCGATGGACACACCATCGTTGGTGATCGTGGGGGCGCCCCACTTCTTCTCCAGGACGACGTTGCGGCCCTTGGGGCCCAGCGTCACCTTGACTGCGTCAGCGAGGGCGTTCAGGCCCCGCTCGAGGCCGCGGCGGGCCTCTTCGTCGTACGCAATTGTCTTGGCCATTGCGAGGTGATTCCTCCGGTTGGGAATTGCACGTCTGTGGTCAGGTCCGGTGCCCGCGACGGACGGCGAAAGGTGTGCTCCGCAGCTGCGGCCCCAGCCTCACCATGCTGACCTGGCACTCACCGGTCGCGAGTGCCAACTGCATTTTTAGCACTCGCCCATGCCGAGTGCAAGGTTGTTCACGATGGGCGAATCCCCGCCGGCGACCACAACTAGCAGCGCCGAGTCAGCTCGCGGACTGGTAGCGCTCCACCTTCGCCGCGTATTCGTCGAGCAGGCGCAGTGATTCGTCCTTGCCCACCGACGGCAACATCAATCCCAGCTGGCCGAAACCGAGGTCTTGGGCCGTGTGCCAGTAGTCGACGTCCATCGGCGTACCGAACATGGCCAGCGGCACGTCGTGGCCGGCACCGGCGCGCAGCTGCCCGATTCGTTTGGCCAATACATCGCTCGGAAACGGGTTGGAGATCCAGCCCGCACCATGGCGGATCACCCGTTTGACGGTGGCGTCCGAGTTGCCACCGACGTAGATCGGCGGGTGCGGTTTACGGACCGGTTTGGGGCGGCAGTACGACAGGTCGAAGTTGACGTATTTGCCGTGATATTCGGCAGGTTCGGTCGTCCACAGCGCCTTGACGGCCTCGATGCTCTCGTCCAACCGGGCGCCCCGTGTTTTCGGATCGGTGCCGTGGTCGCGCATCTCTTCAAGATTCCACCCGGCGCCGACGCCGAAGACGAAACGTCCGCCGGAGATGAGGTCGATGCTGGCGGCCTCTTTCGCGGTATGGATCGGGTCGCGCTGGATCAGCAGCGCGACCCCGGTGAACAGTTCGATCGTCGAGGTCACCGCGGCCGCGGCGGCCAGGGTGACGAATGGGTCGAGCGTGTTGTAGTACACCGAGGGCAACTCGCCACCCATCGGATACGGCGTCTCACGGCTTGCCGGGATGTGACTGTGCTCGGCAACGATGAGCGAGGCGAACCCACGCTCCTCGATCGCGCGGGCCAGCGATACCGGGTCGATGCTGTCGTCATCAACGAACGTCGAAATCCCGAATTTCATATGGCCGAGGCTACGCCGGACGTGGCCGCAACCCGTCCAACATCAGCCCGACCACCCGATCGGCCACCTCGGCGTCGTAGCCCTGCGCGGCCTGGCACGCGACCATCAGCGCCTTCACCTCAGGCACGGTGACATCCGGACGGACGACGCCGGCCCGTTGCGCGGCCTGCAGCATCTCCCCGACCAGATCCAGAAACTCGGCTTCGCCGTCGGGCACCTCGGCCTTGATGTCGAAGCCGATGCCGGCGAGCGCCTCGACCAGGCCCTGGTCGGTGTCACCGCACGACACCAACGACCTCAGGAATGCGAACATCGCCTCACCCCGCGCACCCGAGGTCAACAACGCCCGGCCTTCCTCCGTGATGGACCGCAACCGGTCCTCGATCACAGCCCGGTACAGGTCGTCCTTGGTCGGGAAATGCCGGTAGACGGTGCCCGCCCCCACGCCGGCCCGCCGGGCGATCTCATCGATCGGCACCGACAGACCCTCCTCGGCGAATATCTGGTAAGCGACCTCGAGCACCCGGGCCCGGTTCCGGGCCGCGTCGGCTCGCAGGGGCCTGGCGGGGTTGCAACGCATGGCACTCTCCTCGGAATCAACTAAACGGGGCGCGCGTTCCGTATAGTCGAACTATCCGGAGCGCTCGCCCCGTTTATCCAGACTACCGAGGAATGCACATGGCCAAGTGGACAACCAACAACATCCCGGACCAGACCGGGCGCCTTGCCGTCATCACCGGCGCGAACACCGGACTCGGCTACGAAACCGCCGCCGCACTCGCCGCCAAGGGCGCCCACGTCGTACTTGCCGTCCGCAATATCGAGAAAGGCAAGGCCGCCGCCACGCTGATCGGTCGCCGCACCCCCGGCGCCGTGGTCGCCCTCCAGGAGCTCGACCTGGGCTCGCTGGCGTCGGTGCGTGAAGCCGCCGAGGCACTGCGCACCCACTACGACAGCATCGACCTGCTGATCAACAACGCCGGCGTGATGTACCCACCGAAGGAGTCGACCAAAGACGGCTTCGAGCTGACCTTCGGCACCAACCACCTCGGCCACTTCGCCTTGACCGGGCTACTGCTGGATCGCCTGCTGCCGACGCCGGGTTCGCGAGTGGTGACCGTCAGCAGCATCGGGCACCGGATCAACGCCGCCATCCACTTCGACGATCTGCAGTGGGAACGCGGCTACAGCCGGGTCGGCGCCTACGGCCAGTCCAAGCTGGCCAACCTGCTGTTCACCTACGAGCTCCAGCGCCGCCTCGTCGGTCAGCAGACCACGGCACTGGCCGCCCATCCCGGCGGTTCCGACACCGAACTGATGCGGCACCTGCCGGGTGCCCTGCAGCGCGCCGTGCCGCTGCTGCGCCCGCTGTTCCAGGACGCCGAGGCCGGTGCGCTGCCGACGCTGCGCGCCGCGACCGATCCGGGTGCGCTCGGCGGGCAGTACTTCGGTCCCGACGGGCTCGGCGAGACGCGCGGCTACCCGAAGGTGGTGTCGTCCAGCAAGCAGTCCCACGACATGGCCCTCGCCGCACGACTGTGGTCGGTGTCCGAGGAGCTGACCGGCGTGACGTTCCCGGCCTGACAGCCCCACACCGATTGGCGCGGCCCCGGTGGATTGTGCGGCAGGGGTTGCCCACAATCCACCGGGCCGCCGATCCAACGCAGCTGCACTGTGTGCGCCGACATCAGCGAACCGTCTTCACATGGGCCTTGCAGTGAACCGAACCCACCTGGCGGGTCGGCCACTCCAGAAATGAACGTGTTCTAAATATATTCTTTGCGGGCCATCCATCCGGGACACCCAACGTCGTGCTGCGGATACAGCAATGCTGGGCCAGCACGTCACCGTAGATGCACAACACCAGCTCTGCCGCAGGTCAGTAGGTCTATCGGAGAAAGTTTCGTAACGCCTGGCCGGTCAATCAGAAACACATATACTTTCTTCAAGATGTTCACAGCTTCAGATTACGAGTGTTAGTCTTCCTCGCGTTATTGACGGGGGTGTCGTATTTCACACCCCGCGAGCGAGGAGGGATCGTGGCCAAGCACAGAGCAGCAGGCACCAATAGCTGGTGGGGTGCGGCAAGGCCGTTCGCGGCTGCGGGATTGACGGGTGCGGCATTCGCCAGCGCCGGTGTGATGCTCCTATTGGGACCTGACTCGCCGACGATGCGGTCGGTGACTGCCGATGTCAGGCTCGTCAACACCGAGCACTCGACCGGTGACGGCGGCTCCCACACAGGCAGTGCAGGTACCTCCGGGGCCAGCGACGGCAAAGCCAAAACCCCGAGCAAGCCCAAACCACCGACCAAGCCACAGTCACCGACCAAGCCACAAGACGGTCAGACTCAGACCTCCGACGGCACGTCCGACTCACCGCAAACCGCGGGCCAGCCGGCGCAGGACCAGGGTCGCCAGCACGCAGCCAAACGGGCGCCGGCTGACACCACCTCGGGAACCCGCCGTTCGCGGGGTACGCGACCCGCGGCCGCCCAGAAACCCAACGCAGCCGGTACTGCGAATTCCACCGCTGCCGACCCCAAACAGACCGGCGGCGCGGTCGCAGGCAACCCGACCACCGGTCACAACGGCGGCGAAACGGGGACCACGAACACCACCACCAACCAGGCCGGCGCCACGACGCCGACAGTTCCCAACGGCCAGTCAGGTCCGTCCACGCCGGAAACGCCCAAAACCGCCCCGGTCACGACCACCGCCTCGTCCAAGGCCACCAGCACCACGATCAGCCCGATCACCGGTGTGCTGTCCGCGATCAACCTGGCCAACATGCTGATCCCCCACGCACCGACCAACCCCAGCCAGATGCCCGGCGTCTGGACCGTGATGGCCTGGGTGCGGCGCCAAACCGAGTTCGGCGCCGCCAAGCGGGTGCAACTGACCACGCCAGCCTCCCTGGCCTCCGTGGCCGCCGCTGCCCCGCCTGCCACGAACAGCCCCCTCGCCGCCACCCCGCTGGCTGCGAACACCCCCGTCACCACCACAACCACCACCATCGACCCGACTCAGCAGGTCGTCCGGTGGATCTATGAGACCGTGCACTTCGGCATACAGGCCTGGATCACCAGTCCACTCGGATTTGTGGTCGACGGGGCGATCAACCTGCTTGCCGGGCAATACCTGATCGGCAACGGCGCCAACGGCACCCTGATCAATCCCAATGGCGGCGACGGCGGCTTGTGGTTCGGCGACGGCGGCCGCGGCTACTCGAGTGTTCTTCCCGGCATAGCCGGCGGCAACGGCGGCAACGCCAAGAATTTCGGCAACGGCGGCGCGGGTGGTTACGGCTACTCGGGTGTTGGAATCTTCACCACAACAGCCGGTGGCAACGGCGGCAACGCCGGGAACTGGGGCCACGGCGGCGCCGGCGGCGCCGGCGGTAACGGTGTCGGCGGCGCCAATGGTCTTGCCGCACTGGGCACGAACGGCGTCGACGGCGGCATCGGCGCCCACGGCGGCAACGGCGGCAATGGCGGCCAGTTCTTCGGCGACGGCGGTGTCGGCGGTGTCGGCGGCAATGCCGGCAACGGCGGCAACGGCGGCTCCGGCGTCCTCGGCGGCGGAGCCCTCGGCGGCGGCGGCAACGGCGGCAACGGCGGTGTCGGCGGCGTCGGCGGAAATGGCGGCAAGGCCGGGTCGATCGGCACCGTCGGGGCCGGCGGCCAGGGCGGCGCAGCCGGATACGGCGGCAGCGGCGGCGACGGCTCCGACGGCAGCTCGTCTCTGATCCCCGACGGCGGCAAGGGCGGCAACGGCGGCAGCGGCGGCACCGCCGGCGCCGGCGGCTTCGACGGACTCGGTTTCAACCAGGCCGCAACCGGCAACACCTTCTCCCCCGGCGGCAACGGCGGCAAGGGTGGCAACGGCTTTGACACCATCACCGCGATCGGCGTCGCGGGCAACGGCGGAGCCGGCGGCAACGGCGGCACCGGCGGGGCCGTCGGTAACGGCGGCACCGGCGGGGCCGGCGGCACCGGTGGTAACGGCGCCAACGGTCTTGCCGCACTGGGTCAAAGCGGCCCCAACGGCGGCAACGGCGGAGCCGGCGGCATCGGCGGAGCCGGCGGCACGCAGTCCGGCAACGGCGGTAAGGGCGGTGTCGGTGGCGACGCCGGCAACGGCGGCAGCGGCGGCTCCGGCGTTCTCGGCGGCGGAGCGCTCGGTGGCGGCGGCACCGGCGGCCAGGGTGGCACCGGCGGCGTCGGCGGCCAGGGCGGCACCGCAGCCCACGGCACCGTCGGTGCCGGCGGCCAGGGCGGCGCAGCCGGATACGGCGGCAACGGCGGCAACGGCTCCGACGGCAGCTCGTCTCTGATCCCCGACGGCGGTAAAGGCGGAGCCGGCGGCAACGCCGGCACCGCCGGCAACGGCGGCTTCGACGGACTCGGTTTCAACCAGGCCGCGACCGGCAACGCCAGCGCCCACGGCGGCAACGGCGGCAAGGGCGGCAACGGCTTCAACACCATCACCGCAAGCGGCATCGCAGGCAACGGCGGCGCCGGCGGCAACGGCGGCAGCGGCGGCACCGACGGCAACGGCGGCTACGGCGGTCAGGGCGGCACCGGCGGCAACGGCGCCGACGGTCTTGCCGCACTGGGTCAAAGCGGCCCCAACGGCGGCAACGGCGGAGCCGGCGGCATCGGCGGAGCCGGCGGCACCCACGCCGGCAACGGCGGCAACGGCGGCATCGGCGGCGCAGCCGGCAACGGCGGCAGCGGCGGCTCCGGCGTCCTCGGCGGGTTCACCGGTGGTTCCGGTGGTGCGGGCGGCACCGGCGGCGTCGGCGGCCAGGGCGGCACCGCAGCCCACGGCACCGTCGGCGCCGGCGGCCAGGGCGGCGCAGCCGGCAGCGGCGGCAACGGCGGCAATGGCTCCGACGGTATTTCGTCGGTCCAGGCCAACGGTGGCGCGGGCGGTACCGGCGGCAACACCGGTGCCGCCGGCAACGGCGGCTTCGACGGACTCGGTTTCAACCAGGCCACGAGCGGCGCTGGCGGTACCGCCGGCAACGGCGGCACCGGCGGCAACGGTTTCGACGCACTCACCGCGATCGGCACCGCGGGCCGCGGTGGTGATGGTGGCGCCGGTGGCTCAGGTGGCCTGACCGGCAACGGCGGAATCGGCGGCAACGGCGGCACCGGCGGCAACGGCGCCAGCGGGACTATCGGGTCCTACCTGGGAGCTACCGGTATAGCCGGTAGCAACGCAGGTGCCGGCGGTAACGGTGGTGTCGGCGGAGCCGGCGGTTCTGTGTCGGGCAACGGCGGCAAGGGCGGTACCGGCGGCAAGGGCGGTACCGGCGGGTCCGGTGGCGTCGGTGGGCTCCCGGCCTTCGGCTCCGACAATGCGGCCGGTATCAGCGGCGGCGGCGGGTTCGGCGGGTCCGGTGGCACCGGCGGCGCAGCCGGTAGCGGTGGAGCCGGCGGCACGGCCCCGCACGGCATCGACGGGGCTGGCGGCACCGGCGGGATCGGCGGGAACGGCGGAACCGGCGGATCCGGCCAGACCGGCGCGAACGGCACCCCGTTCATCAACGGCAACGCCGGCGGCGTCGGCGGCGTCGGCGGCCACGGCGGTCTCGCGGGCGCCGGCGGCAACGGCGGAGCCTCCGGAAACAACGTCGGTGGTGCGGGCGGCACCGGCGGTGTAGCTGGAGCCGGCGGCTCCGGTGGCGCAGGCGGCAAGGGCTACAACGACAACGTGACCCAGTGGGGCAATGGCGGCAACGGCGGCGCCGGTGGCGTCGGCGGCACCAGCGGCGCCGGCGGTAACGGCGGAACCGGTGCGACAACCGGCGCGGGCGGCAACGGTTCCGCAGGCGGCGCCGGAGGCGCGGGCGGTTCGGGCGGTTCCAATGGCGGCCACGGCACCCACAACGGTGCCACTGGTGCCACTGGTAGCGGTGGCGCCGGCGGTGCCGGCGGCACAGGAAACCCGGCCGGAAGCCACGGATAGTCAATGCGGTGTGGCGCCGTCAATCGGCGCCACACCGCATTCTTTATCTGCCGATCCCGGTCACCGGGGTAGGCCCAGTCAGCTCGGCCTCCATCGGATTCAGCGCAAGTCCAACAGCTCCTCGTGGAACCCGCCGAATCGCCGGCCGGGTTCCACGAGGTGGACCTCAAGAATCCAATGGCATTGCCGCCCTGCGGAATCCACGCGCCGCATCGGCAACTGCGAACCCGGGGCCACGTACGACTCAATCTCGCGGCCGTCGATCTTCTCGTGCGGGAACTCACCGACCAGGTGCCCGGCGATGGCGCCGCCGAACTCCCAACCGGCCGCCCGGCTCAACGTCACCACGTGGTCGAACAATTCAGCCCCGGTGATGTCGGGACGAGCCTCGAAGAAGTCGCGGCCGGCCTCCCACACTCGCGGCAGATCGTCGCGCAACGCGCGCTTGCGGGGGTCGTCGCCGAGTACGAAAGTGCGGCCGAAGTCCGCCTCCCACTCTTCGAAGATCGGGCCCAAGTCGATGAAGACGATGTCGTCGTCGGCGATCACCCGGTCCGGCGGATTATCCCGAGCGGTCGCCAAGGTGTTCTCGCCGCCGTGCACGATCCGCTTGTGCCAGTGCCGGGTGACGCCGAACAATTCGGCAGCCAGATCACGGATCTCGCCGGACACCTGACGCTCGCCGACACCCGGGCGGATCAAACCCCGGTGTTCGACGGCGACGAACAACTCCGCAGCCTTACGCTGGGCATCGAGAAGCCTTGCGGCACGGACGTCTTCATCAAACTTGCCCATGCCGCCGATGCTAACCAGGAGACACCGTGTCGCTGATTGTGCCGCCCTATCCCCCGGTCCGCTACACCGCCGACCAACCAGAGCTCAGCGCGACGCTGCGCCGCGGCGATGCGGCCGCCGACTACGACTCCCACGGTCTGGTGCAGTACCACTACCTCGCAGACCAACGGAAGACCGCGGGCGACTACGGCCTGTACCGCGTCGACATCGCCGCGCACGGCGGCGGACCGGGCCCACATTTTCACCGCGCCATGTCCGAGGCCTTCTTCGTGCTGTCGGGCACCATGACGCTTTATGACGGCAGCGCCTGGGTGCAGGCCGGGCAGAACGACTTCCTCTACGTACCGCCCGGCGGCGTGCACGGATTCCGCAACGACTCGGACGACCCCGCCTCGGTACTGATGGTGTTCGCGCCGGGAGCCCCGCGCGAGGCGTACTTCGAGGGGCTCGGTCAACTCGCGGACATGACCGACGACGAGCGCCGGGAGTGGTTCATCCGGCACGACAACTTCTTCGTCGAATAACACCCGGGCGCGCCAGGCTCGGGTGCACAACCCGTCCCTGTGTAAACCTGGGGCGCAGCTGTGGATATTGAGTCATTTGTCTCTACCGGGCAGTAACCGGGCCGACCCATGATGTGCGGTGCCGTCAATTGTTTGCGATCTGTGATCAAACCGACGGATCAGTCAGGTAGACGCTGCGCCATGGCCGGATGCAGCGAATGAGAGGAAACCATCTTGCACGCCGCCGTTCGTTCGTCCGTCCTGTCGGGAGCCACGCTGTTGACGGCGGGAGCCATCGCAGTCGCCCCGATCCAACCGCTGCCCCACATGCCATCGATCGCGTCGATCAGTCACGCGACGTCATCCGCCGCTGTCAACCTGACCAGTAACGCATTCGACCTCTACGGCCAGGTCCTGAAGACTTCCATCACCAACCTGCAGTCTGACGTCAGCTCCTACTTCCAGATGGGCCTGTTCCCGGTCCTGCGCCAGATTCTCACCAACCAGGTCGGGACGATGACCGGCCTCATCGACGCCCTCGGTGACAGCGGCCGAGCCGCCATCACCGCGTTGACTCAGCAGACGCCCAGCTACATCGGGGCCGCCCTCGGCGACCTCGGCAAGGTCAACATCGCGGGTGCCCTGAACAATCTCCAGCTGGCGATCGTGCTCCCCATCTTCGCCGCCATCAACCCGATCGGGTCCTTGCCGAAGGCCCTCGGCAATCTCATCTCGCAGCCCCTGCAGAGTGTCATCAACATCGCCAAGGATCTGCCGAACATCTTGCTGGAACTCGGCGTCGGCATCATCGGCCCGGTCGCCGGCACCCTGGGCGCGGTGGGCGCCGCAGTCCAGAACGTCATCGACGCAGTAAAGGTCGGCAACCTCGGCAAACTGGTGACCGCCGTGATCCAGGCGCCCGCCACCATTGTCGACGGCCTGCTCAACGGTGGCTACGGAGCCAACCTCGGTGCCCTGCTTGGACTCGACATCCCCGGCTTCTCCGTCTTTGGCGGCGGCTTGTTCGGCGGCGGAGCCACCGTCCCCGGCGGCGCCACCATCTCCGGCACCTTGCAGGCGCTGGTCTCCATTGTGAAGTCGATCCTCACTGACATCACGCCCACCAAGGCGACTGCTGCTGCCACCGCTGCGAAAACCGCCGCGGCCGCCACCAAGGCGGTCTCAGATGCCGCCTCGGTGCCGTCCACCACGGCCACGACGGTGGCGCTGAGCACCGCCGCGACGACCAAGGCAGTGGCGACCGACACCACGAGCACCACCAAGGCCAGCGGCTCAACCAGCGATGCCACCACGTCGGCCACCGAAACCTCGAGCGACACCAAGTCCACCAGCTCGACGGGCGAGAGCACCACCAAGACCGGCACCTCGACGGACTCGACGACCGACGGCAAGACCACCGGCTCGAGCTCCACGGGCTCCGGCTCCACCGGCTCGAGCTCCACGGGCACCGGCACCACCGGCTCGAGCTCCACGGGCACCAGCTCCACCGGCTCCGGCTCCACCGGCACCAGCTCCACGGGCACCAGCTCCACCGGCACCAGCTCCACGGGCACCAGCTCCACCGGCACCAGCTCCACGGGCACCAGCTCCACCGGCTCCGGCTCCACGGGCACCAGCTCCACGGGCACCGGCTCCAGCTCCACCGGTGACAGCACCAAGACGAGCACCTCCGGCAGCAAGGGCCATCAGGGTGGGCCGGGCAAGGCGGGCTCAGACTCCGGTGCGGGTTCGACATCGGGCTCGGCTTCGGGTTCGGGTTCGACCTCGGGATCGGACTCGGGTTCCAAGGGCACCCACTCCAACGGCTCGCACTCGGGCTCGAAGAACAAGTCGAAGGCGCACAGCGCGTCGTAACGCGTAAGACCAGTCGGCGGCGACGGAGTTTCCGTCGCCGCCGACTTTCCATTTGGGCGGTATCGCGTCAGCAGTCAGCGGCGGGCGGGTCGAACGTCCACGTCGCGGGACGCGCCACGTCATGAATCTGATGTCGGCTGGTGACCCCAAGCTTGGGAAACGAGCGATACAAGTGGTTCGACACGGTCCGCACCGAGAGATTCAGGATGGCCGCGATCTGCGGATTGGTGTACCCCTCACTGACGAGGTAGACCACGTTGTGTTCCTGTGAACTCAATGCGCCGGTCTGCACCGACGACGAGCGTGGCCGCACACCTGCCGCGCGCAGTTCGCGGGTGCACAGATCCACCCACGGCGCCGCGCCCAGATCCTGCATGACGGTCAGCGCCGCAGCCAGCTGATGCTGGCAATCCCGGCGTCGGCGGTTCCTGCGCAACCATCCGGCATAGCTGATGCGCAGCCGCGCCCGTTCGAACGGCCACCGGTTGCCGGCCGGATCGGACAGTGCCTCGAGATAGCGTGCCCCCGCGGTATCGGGATTGAGCACGGCGTCGGCATGAGCGATCAGCTGGGTCAACCGTGGTGATACCTGTCTGGGCAGATGACTCACGATGCGCGTCAGTTGTTCTCGGGCCTGCCTGATTCGTCCCGTCAACACCGCGGCCTCGGCGTAGTCGGCCAGCGCCAGGTATGACGCGTACGCGTGCAACGGCAACCCGGATTCGTCGAACAGTTCCGACAATTCGGCGTAGGCGGTCGTGTTCTGCTTCTCCGCCAGCGCGGTCGAGCCCGCAACGTGATGCATCCACGCCGTCAGCGCGGGCCGGTTCCGGAAATCGGTCAATCCGGAGGCCGACCGCAGGCGCTCGCGACTGGTGACGGTCTGCCCACGGCGGGCCGCCACCGAGGCGATCACCAGGTCCGCGATCCGCGCGACCACCGGCACGCCGGCGACGGCCGCCGAAGAGCTCATCGCAGTGGCCGTCTCGACGGCCTCATCCCAGCGACCCGAGTCCACAAAAGCCCACGACAGCGCGGTCGACGCCAAGCCGCCAAAGCGGGGCGCCAGTGCTCCGGTACGTGCGCCGCGCAGGCATCTCACCGCGAGGTCGGGTTCGTCGGCCAGCCACGCCGACGCACCGACGGCGGTCAGCCCGACGGGGTCGTCGACGTGAGCCGCCAGCCCAACGATGTCCGGCAACTCCAGATGCGCCAGATGCAGGTCGGTGGTCGTGCGGATCCACATTCGGTCGGCGAGCGCGGACACCTCGATGGATTGTTCGGCGTCCTCCAACTGCCTCAACACGCGCGCCACGCCGCACCGGCCCGCGGCGTCGTCGGCGATGAAAGTGACCGTTGCCGCGACACGAAGCGACTCCCAGGCGACCGCGGGGGCAATGCCGACCGCCATGTCGGCCGCGTCCAGCAGGATGTCCAGAACCGGCTGGTTGTTGGCGTCCCAGCACCTCGCCGATCCCAACTCGGTGTGCGCCCGCACCTGATGTACCAGGTCATCGACACCGTTCAGCGCGCGCCGGCTCATCACCGCGGCCCAGTTCGGATCGCCGGCATTTCGAGCCAGCGGCGCCGCTCGCACCAACCGGCGGGCTTGCTCGCCGACATCGGAGGTCAGCATCGCCGCGCGTTGCATGACCATCGCAGCAGCCACATACCCGTCCCGGCGCAGCACCTCGTCGCAGGTGTCGGCCAACTGTGCGGCCAGCGCATCGTCGGGTCGCAGTGCCGCCTGAGCGCGGTGCCACACCTGCCGGTGCGGCAGCGCCACCAGGGCCTCGGCCAGGCGAAGATGCGCTGCCGAGCGAGCCGCCGACGGCGCCCGGTGGTAAGCCGCCGATCGGATCAACGGGTCCACGAACCGGACCCGGCCCGACTGCACCCGAACGAATCCGGCGACCTCGGCGGGCGCGAGGGTCCGCGCATCGGCCAGCACCGCGGGCATCAGATGCCGCAGATCCCGATCGGAGGCCGCCGCCAGCACCAAGAGTGCGGCCCGGGTCGCGGCGGGCAACTGCGTCAGGCGGCGGCTGTAAGTACCGAGGCTGGACGCCGGCAGCGCCAACGGTTCCGGGGCCGGTCCCACCGCGGTGTCATCGGCCGCGGCAGTCTCGGCGAAGGCAATGATGGCGGCCGGGTTACCCGCAGCCGCCGTCAGGATCTGCTCGCGCCGCAGTCCGCGCGCGGCGAACGGCTGCGCATCGAGCAGGACCGCAGCGTCGTCAGCATCCAACGGCGGCAATTCGATCTCGACGGATCGGCCGTCGCCGCTGAGCAGTTTTGCGGCCGTGGCCGGGATCGCCAACACCACGGTCAGCAACCGACCGGCGCTGCGGCGAGCGGCGAACATCATCGCGTTGCGCGACGGCTCGTCGAGCCACTGTCCGTCGTCGATGCAGACCAGGACCGATTGCCGCTGCTCGACGGCGTCGAGCAGCCCGAGCAGCGCCATTGCCACCCGGACGGTGTCCAGTTGTTCGCCGCTCGGCGACCGCAGCGCCGCATCGATGATGCACTGGTACTGCTCGGCTTCGGCGTCCCACTGCCCGAGTGCGTGGATCAGCTGATGAACACCGGCGAACGGGGTATCGGATTCGCCCGGGGTTCCGACGATCGACAGCACCCGAAGACCAACTGACCGGGCGTGTCGGCAGGCCATCTCGAGCAGTTCGGACTTGCCCGAACCGGCTGCGCCAGACACCACTACCGTGCGCCCGCGGGGGGTATCGCTAATGGCGGCCATCAACCTCGAAAGCTGGTCAGCGCGACCGACGAGTTCGGGTGTCAGCGGAGTGACCGACTGCTGACAGGGCTCAGCCACGCCACCTCCTGTGACCCACATCGCCCCCGAAGCCGAACGTTAGGCAGGTCTCACCAAACTGTCAACTATCCGGTTAGTTAGTGAACAAATCCTGGTTGGCTAAAATCCGCAGATGGCAAATGCGCGCGACTCCGACGCCACTCGCGCGCGCCTGCTCAGTGCGGCGACCGCAGAATTCGCCAGGTACGGCATCGCCGGAGCCCGGGTGGATCGCATCGCCGCCGAGGCCAGCGCAAACAAAGCGCAGATCTATCACTACTTCGGCAGTAAAGATCAACTGTTCGACGCCGTTTGGGCGGACATGCTGCAGCGATTCTTCGCCGACAGCCCGGTGGTCGCCGACAACCTGCCCGGCTATGCCGCCCACCTGATCGACGTCTATGCGCGCCAGCCCGAGGTAGGGCGCCTGATCGCCTGGCACCGACTCGAACGCGGGGACAGTGAGGCACTGGGCTTTCCCGGCGAGACCATGCACCGCCAGATCGCATCCATCGCCGCTGCGCAGGCGGCCGGGACGGTCAGCCGTGAATTGTCCGCCCCGGTGTTGTTCACCTTGGTGCTCACCATCGCATCGATGTGGCACAACCTCAGCCCCACTCTGCTGGCAGTGATCGACATCGACGACCATGCCCACCGCAAGGCAATCGTCTGTGATGCGGTCACGCGCTTGATCGCGACGACCGGCAGCGACGCCCGCGAGTCGACCACCGGGACACGCCGCGCAAATGTGCATCCGCCAAACCCGCTGTCCTAGACTGCCCTTCCAACCAGGGAGGGAGTCGAAGGGTGCGGGCTTACGCAGCGCCGAATTCCGGCACTGCCGGAGTACCCAGCACCCAGGCTTTGCGGGGCTGGCAACGACGGGCTTTGGTGCGCTATTTGGCCGCCAAACCACGCGATTTCCTGGCCGTCGCGACCCCCGGAGCAGGTAAGACCACCTTCGCGCTTCGGATCGCCGGGGAGCTGCTCTCCGAGGGCACCGTGACCCAGGTGGTCGTGGTGGTCCCCACCGAACATCTCAAGATCCAGTGGGCCGAGTCCGCCGCGCGCTCCGGCATCGCGTTGGACCCCAAGTTCTCCAACTCCAGTGGCCACACCTCGAGCGACTACCACGGCATCGTCGTCACGTATGCCCAGGTGGCCAGCCACCCGACCAAGCACCGGGTGCGCACGGAGAACCACAAGACCCTGGTGATCTTCGACGAGATCCACCACGGCGGTGACGCGAAGAGCTGGGGTGAGGCGATCCGTGAGGCCTACGACGACGCAACCCGGCGACTGTGTCTGACCGGAACTCCGTTCCGCAGCGACGACAGCCCGATCCCCTTCGTCAACTACGAGCCTGACGGGGCCGGCCACCAACAGTCCGTCGCCGACCACACCTACGGCTACTCCGACGCACTTGCCGACGGTGTCGTGCGTCCGGTGGTCTTCATGGCCTACTCCGGTGAAGCCCGCTGGCGCGACGGCGCCGGCGAGGAGCACTCGGCGCGTCTGGGTGAGCCGCTGAGCGCCGAGCAAACCGCCCGGGCCTGGCGTACCGCGCTGAACCCCGAGGGCGAATGGATGCCCGCGGTGATCGCGGCCGCCGACAAGCGGCTGGGCCAGCTGCGCCAGCACGTTCCGGACGCCGGCGGGATGATCATCGCCACCGACCAGACCACCGCCCGGGCCTACGCCAAGCTGCTGCACAAGCACACCGGTGAAGAACCGACCGTCGTGCTGTCCGACGACCCGACGGCCTCGGACCGGATCTCGAAGTTCTCCGAGTCCACCAGCCGCTGGCTGGTCGCCGTGCGCATGGTGTCCGAGGGCGTCGACGTGCCACGGTTGGCCGTCGGGGTGTACGCCACCAGCGCGTCGACACCGCTGTTCTTCGCCCAGGCCATCGGGCGGTTCGTGCGGTTGCGCCGGCGCGGCGAGACGGCCAGCATCTTCCTGCCGTCGGTGCCCAACCTGCTGCTGCTGGCCAGCGAACTGGAGAAGCAGCGCGACCACATCCTGGGCAAGCCGCACCGCGAATCCGATGGGCTCGATGACGAGCTGCTCGAACAAGCCGCGAAGAAGCAGGACGAAAAGACCGAGCAGGACAACGGTTACGAGTCCCTGGGCTCGGACGCAGAGCTCGATCAGGTGATCTTCGACGGTGCATCATTCGGCACCGCGACCCCGGCCGGCAGCGACGAGGAGGCTGATTACCTCGGCATCCCGGGGCTGCTGGACCCGACTCAGATGCGTGACCTGCTCAGCCGCCGCCAGGACGAGCAGATGCAGAAGCGCAGCGCCAAGGCCGCGGCCAACCCGGGCGTGCCGGCGCCACCGATGACCACCCACGGTCAGCTGCGCGAGCTGCGCAAGGAGTTGAACCTGCTGGTGTCGGCGTTCCACCACCGCACCGGCAAGCCGCACGGCTGGATTCACAACGAGCTGCGTCGTCGCCATCCCGGCCCTCCGGTGGCCGCCGCCACTCGCGAGCAATTGCAGGACCGGATCGCCGCGATCCGGAACATGCAGCGCGAACTGGCTGGTTAGGCGCCGCGGGTGTGAGGGCTGTGCACGCAAAACCGCCGGATGCCGTGCACACCCATCACAGTCAGCGGTCGAACAGCAGCTTCGGCAGGTCGGCAACCGAATCCACCACGTGATTCGGCTGCATCGCGAATTCGTCTGCGGCCCAACGATCCAACGTGGCCTGGCGGAATTTTCCGGTACGCACCAGCACTCCGGTCATCCCGACCACCTGGGCCGCCAGCACGTCGTTGTTGAGATCGTCACCGACCATGTACATCTCTTCGGGATCCACCCCCAGCCGGCTCGCGGCGGCCAGGAATCCGGCAGGCGCCGGCTTACCGACCGCAGTGCCCTGACGACCGGTCGTCGCCTCCAACCCGGCCAGGTACAAGCCCGTGTCGACCCGCAGTCCGTCGGCAGTGGTCCAGGCGGTACTGCGGTGCATGGCCACCACCGGAACACCTTGGGCCATCCAGTCGTACACCCAGCTCAGGGTGAGGTGGTTGTACTCGGGACCGGCACCACCCAGCAGCACCACATCTGGAGTTTCCGGTTGCGCAGGCCCGGCGAAATCAGCGGCGTACACCAGATCCAGCCCGGGCATGTCGGCACCGATGTCACCGTTGTTGACCAGAAAACACTGGGCCCCCGGATACCGGTCGCGGACGTAGTCGGCGGTCAGCAGCCCGGCGGTGACCACCTCATCGGCGGCGACGTCCATGCCTGCCGCACAAAGCAATTCGGCGATCTGCGCCCGCGTACGAGTGGTGGTGTTGGTCAGAAAGGACCGGGCGATCTGATGGTCGTTCAGGACCCGCAGCGTCTCGGCGGCGCCGGCGATCGGGCGCCATGAGGTCACCAGGACACCATCGATGTCGAAGAGCACCCCGCCGACCGCCATGGTCCAGACCCTAAACCGCTGCCGCTCGCACGCAAGTCAAGCGTCCGCGCTCGGTAGTGTCTTGCCCATGAGCGCCAACTGGACCGCCAGCAACGTGCCCGACCAGACCGGCCGGGTCGCCGTGGTCACCGGAGCCAATACCGGGCTCGGCTATGAGACCGCGCGAATCCTGGCAGGACGCGGCGCCCAGGTGGTGATCGCGGTCCGCGACACCGCCAAGGGCAACGCCGCGGTCGCGCGCATCAAGGCCGCAGACCCGAACGCCGACGTGACCGTGCAGAAGCTGGATCTGGGTTCTCTGGACTCGGTACGGTCCGGCGCCGACGCACTGCGCAGCGCCTACCCCCGGATCGATCTGCTGATCAACAACGCGGGCGTGATGTACCCGCCGAAGCAGACCACCTCCGACGGTTTCGAGCTGCAGTTCGGCACCAATCACCTGGGCGCCTTCGCACTGACCGGGCTGCTGATCGACAACCTGTTGCCGGTCGCGGGGTCGCGGGTGGTGGCGGTGGCCAGCATCGCCCACAACATCCAGGCCGAGATCAATTTCGGCGACCTGCAATGGGAGAGGCGCCGCTACAACCGGGTGGCCTCGTACGGCCAGTCCAAGCTGTCCAATCTGTTGTTCGCCTACGAATTGCAACGTCGTATGGTGGCCGCGGGCGCGAAGACCATCTCCGTCGCGGCCCACCCGGGCGTATCGAATACCGAGCTGATGCGCCACATGCCCGGCTCGGGCCTGCCCGGCTTCAGCCGGCTCGCCGGGCTGGTCACCAACAGCCCACTGGTCGGAGCGCTGGCCACGTTGCGGGCCGCGACCGACCCGGCCGTGCGCGGCGGCCAGTACTACGGCCCGTCCGGGTTCCGCCAGTTGGTGGGCTACCCAGTGCTGGTGGACTCCAGCTCGCAGTCACACGACGCGGGACTGCAACGCCGGTTGTGGGACGTGTCCGAAGAACTCACCGGCGTCACCTTCCCCATCTAGCGTCATGCGCACAGTCGAGGAACATCAGCGGGTCGTCGCCGCACTGATCACGCCGCGCCCACCGATTTTGACGCCGCTCGCCGAGACACTCGGCATGGTGCTGGCCGAAGATATGGTGGCGCCGATCGCACTGCCAGGTTTCGACAACTCCGCCATGGACGGATACGCCGTGCTGGCCGGCGACGTCAGCCGGGCTTCGGCGCAAGCTCCGGTGAAACTGCCAGTCGCCCAAGACATTCCAGCCGGCCGCACCGATGCGCTGAGGCTGCAACCGGGTACGGCACACCGGATCATGACCGGAGCTCCACTACCTTCGGGGGCCACGGCGGTGGTTCCCGTCGAGAACACCGACGGCGGCACCGACGTCGTCGCCATCATGGCGCCGACGGACGAAGGCCGGCATATCCGCCGTGCCGGTGAGGACGTGATCGCCGGTATGACGGTGCTGCCCGCCGGTGAGCTGCTCTCCGCGGCGAGCCTCGGCCTGGCCGCGGCACTTGGTTTGGCCGAGTTGAAAGTCGTTCCCCGGCAACGTGTTCTGGTCATCTCGACCGGATCCGAGCTGGTTGCACCCGGGACCGCACTGCTGCCGGGACAGATCTACGAGTCCAACGCGGTAATGCTGGCCGCGGCGCTGCGCGAAGCCGGCGCCGAGGTGATAACCGCCCCGATGACCTCCGATGACGTGGTGGTTTTCCGCGACACCCTCCGTGCACACGCGGCCGACGTCGATCTGATCATCACCACCGGCGGAGTCAGCGCCGGTGCCTACGAAGTGGTCAAAGACGCGTTGCGCGAGCAGGTCCAGTTCACCAAGGTCGCCATGCAACCCGGCATGCCGCAAGGCGCGGGCAGCGTCGACGGGCTGCCGATCGTCACCTTCCCCGGCAACCCGGTGTCGGCGCTGGTGTCGTTCGAGGTGTTCTTGCGCGGCCCGGTGCGCGCGGCGATGGGACTGAGCGCGAACCGGCCCCGCCACACCGCAATCCTGACCGAGCGGCTGACCTCGCCGGCCGGCCGGCGGCAATTCCGCCGCGGGGTGATCGGCCCCGACGGACAGGTCAGCAGCTACGGCCCGCCCGCATCGCACCACCTGCGCTGGCTGGCCACGGCGAACTGTCTGCTGGAGATCGGCGAAGACGTGATCGAATTGGACGCCGGATCGCCGGTGTCCGTCTGGGACCTGCGTCAGACCCCGCAATCGTAGAATCGAGACCCCATGGCCAGACCCGCGAGACCCCCAGCCGACGCCCCCGAGTCCGACCTGTCCCGTCTGGTCGACCTGGTGCGTTCCACCGTTCCCCCGATCCACCCGGCGGGCATGCCGTTCGTCGGCGGTGCCCTCGCCGTAGCCGCGTTGGGCTCCCGCAGACGCTGGGTCCGTACGGCCGGGCTCACCGCGGCCGGCGCGTGTGCGGCCTTCTTCCGGCACCCGTCGCGGACCCCTCCGAGCCGCCCGGGCGTCGTGGTGGCCCCGGCCGACGGCCAGGTGACCCTGATCGACGAGGCCGTGCCGCCTGCCGAGCTCAACCTGTCCGACCAGCCGTTGCCCCGGATCAGCATCTTCCTGTCGCTGTTCGACGCCCACGTCCAGCGCGCGCCGGTGGCCGGCGAGGTGATGGCGGTCAAATACCGACGGGGCCAATTCCTGTCCGCCGACAAGGAAGAGGCCAGCGAGAACAACGAGCGCAACAGCATCTGGCTGCGCACCGACAGTGGCCATGACGTGGTCGCCACCCAGATCGCCGGCCTGCTGGCCCGGCGCATCGTGTGCAACACCCATCCCGGTGAGAAGCTCGCACTCGGTGAGACCTACGGCCTGATCCGCTTCGGCTCCCGCCTGGACACCTACCTGCCCGCGGGCTCGGTGATCGGCGTCGAGATCGGGCAGCGGGCGATCGGTGGCGAGACCGTGCTGGCCGAATTGCCGACGGGGCAGCCACGATGAAACCGCGGATCAAGACGCCGCAGATGAGTGTGCGGCGGTTGATCCCCAGCGCCATCACCGTCGCGGCGATCTGTCTGGGACTGTCGGCGGTCAAGGCCGCACTGGACAACCAGCCGACTCAGGCGATGGCGCTGCTGGCCGGTTCGGCCATCCTCGACGCGCTGGACGGCCGTGCCGCACGGATGCTCAACGCCACGTCCAAGATGGGCGCGGAGATCGATTCGCTGGCCGACGCGGTCAACTTCGGCGTGGCCCCGGCGTTCATCGTCTACCTCACCCTGCTGCCGCATTCGTCGGCCATCGGGTGGTTGGTGGTGCTGCTGTACGCCGTCTGCATCGTGCTGCGCCTGGCCCGATTCAACGCCATGCTCGACGGCGACCAGCCGGCGTTCGAGAAGAATTACTTCGTCGGCATGCCCGCACCGGCGGGAGCCATCGGGGCAATCGGTCCGCTGGCCGCCAAGATGCGCTTCCCCGGCGAATGGTGGCACACCCAGTCGGCCCAATGGGTGGTCATCGCGTGGATGATCGGCGTCTCGCTGCTGGTGGTCAGCACCATCCCGATGCGGAAGGTGCACACCTTCGCGGTGCCGCCCAACATGGTGGTGCCGCTGCTGGCGCTGCTGGCCATCGGTGTCGCGGCCTCGGTGATGGACGGCTATCTGGTGATCCTGGTGCTGATCGCCGCCTACGTCATCCACATTCCGTTCGCGATCCGCACCAAGGCGTGGCTGCGTGAGCACCCCGAGGTGTGGGACGACCAGCCCAAGCAGCAGCGGCAGGCGCGTCGCGCCATTCGCCGGGCCCACCGCACCCAGCCCCACCGTCGCTCCACCGCCCGGCTCCGCTTGCGCCGACCCGGTCAGCGCCGATGACCGACGGCGTACTGCACAGCGCCGTCGACCCACCGCAGGGGCACCTGCAACTCACTGCCAGGCTGAACACCTCGGCCTCTGCCGCCCGCCGTGGCGTCGTGATGCTGCACCCGGAAGCCATTGCCGCCCTGGGTATCCGCGAGTGGGACGCGGTGTCCCTCACCGGCACCCGCACCACCTGCGCGGTCGTCGGAGTGGCCACCGCGGGCACACCGCCCGGGGTGGCACTGCTTGACGACGTGACGCTGTCCAACGCCGGGGTACGCGCAGACACCGCGGTACTGGTGTCGCCGGTAACGGTGTACGGCGCCCGGTCGGTGACGTTGAGCGGATCCCGATTGGCCAGCGGCTCCGTGCCGCCGGCCACCCTGCGAATGGCCTTGCTGGGCAAGGTGATGACGGTCGGGGACACGGTATCGCTACTTCCCCGCGACCTCGGACCGGGCACCTCGACGTCCGCTGCCACCTCCGCGCTGGCCACCCAGGTCGGTATCACCTGGACCTCCGAACTGCTGACGGTGACCAGCGTGGACCCGGCCGGTCCGGTGAGCGTGCAACCCAACTCGGTGGTGACGTGGGGCGACGGAACCGCCGACCCAACCGTGGCCACGACTTCCAGCGCGCCGAAACCCGCCGCGGCCCCGACGATCTCGATCGACGACCTGCGGGGCATGCAGGCTCAGGTAGCCCGGCTGTCCGAGTGGCTCAAGCTCGCCCTGGACGAACCCAAGCTGCTCGAAACCCTGGGCGCCACAGCAAATCTGGGTGTGCTGGTGTCGGGTCCGGCCGGCGTCGGCAAGGTGACCATGGTGCGCGCGGTGTGCGCGTCGCGGCGCCTGGTCGAGTTGGACGGGCCTGAGATCGGTGCGCTTCGCGCCGAAGATCGCTTGGCCCGGGTGACCGCCGCAGCCGATGCCGTGCGTGACGGCGGCGGCGTCCTGCTGATTTCGGACATCGACGCGTTGTTGCCGACGGTCGCCGAACCCGTTGC
The DNA here is from genome assembly GCF_041261665.1 of Mycobacterium sp. MAA66. Classification (NCBI taxonomy): domain Bacteria; kingdom Bacillati; phylum Actinomycetota; class Actinomycetes; order Mycobacteriales; family Mycobacteriaceae; genus Mycobacterium; species Mycobacterium sp. MAA66. The sequence goes on from NZ_JBGCCC010000002.1 coordinate 725,568, forward strand.
GGCACTGATCCTGGCCGAGTTGCGCAAAGTCGTCGCGACCAAGGGCGTGGCCTTCATCGCCACCTCTGCAGTGCCCGATGACATCGACGCCCGGCTGCGCAGTCCCGAACTGTGCGACCGCGAGCTTCCGGTGCCGCTACCCGACGGCGCCACCCGCAGGGCGCTGTTGGAGGTGCTGCTGCGCGAGGTTCCGGTAAAGGATCTTGATCTGACCGAAATCGCGGACCGCACACCCGGTTTCGTTGTTGTCGACCTGGCCGCGGTGGTCCGCGAGGCGGCATTGCGGGCGGCCGCCCGGGCCAGCGCCGAGGGCGACGATCCGGTGCTGACCCAGGATGACCTGGTCGGCGCCCTGTCGGTGATCCGCCCGCTGTCGCGGTCGGCCACCGAGGAAGTCGCGGTCGGGTCGATCACGCTCGACGATGTCGGCGACATGGTGGCCACCAAGCAGGCGCTCACCGAGGCGGTGCTCTGGCCGCTGCAGCATCCCGATACGTTCCAGCGCCTCGGCGTCCAGCCGCCGCGCGGCGTGCTGTTGTACGGACCGCCCGGCTGCGGCAAGACCTTCATCGTGCGCGCGCTGGCCAGTTCCGGACGACTGTCGGTGCACGCAGTCAAAGGTGCCGAGTTGATGGATAAATGGGTCGGCTCCTCGGAGCGTGCGGTACGCGAATTGTTCCAGCGCGCACGCGATTCGGCTCCGTCGCTGGTGTTCCTCGACGAAATGGACGCACTGGCTCCGCGACGCGGACAGAGCTTCGATTCGGGGGTCACCGATCGGGTGGTGGCCGCGCTGCTGACCGAACTGGACGGCATCAACCCGCTGCGCGATGTGGTGGTGGTCGGGGCAACGAACCGTCCGGACCTGATCGATCCGGCGCTGCTCCGGCCGGGCCGACTGGAGAAGCTGGTGTTCGTCGAGCCGCCAGACGCCGATGCCCGTCGCGAAATCCTTTATACCGCGGCCAAATCCATTCCACTCGCCGCCGACGTCGACCTCGGCGCGCTGGCGGCAGACCTGGACGGGTACAGCGCAGCGGACTGCGTGGCACTGCTGCGGGAAGCGGCGCTGACCGCGATGCGCCGGTCGATCGACGCGGCCGATGTCACCGCAGCCGACGTGGTCAAGGCTCGGCAGACGGTGCGCCCATCACTGGATCTGAATCAGGTGAATGCCCTTCGGGACTTCGCCGAAGGGCGCTGAGGTCACAGGATCGCCGATCCGGCCCAACGCCACACGGCCAGGGCGATAATCCGATGCAGACCATCAGCCTCTCCCGATTGTCAGGTGCCCGCATGAAGACCACTCACCGCGCCGTTGTCGTCGCCGTTCTCGGAGCGATCATGTTCGGATCCACCGCCTGCATTGCGTATGCGAGCCCGCCGACGCCGCCGCCCAACCCGGGCGGGCATTACGGGGCCGCCTATCAGGACTTGTTGAATGATCCGGACCTGATGCCGAACATCAACAACTACGACATCAACGGCCGCTACATACTCACCGACATGTTCGGCACCGTCTGTAACAACCCGGGCTATGTCTGCATGTGAGTGCGTGAACACCATCCGACCCGGCGCGGGTCTCACCGTCGACGGCGGGACCAACGCGTAACGCACGCCGAACGACCGCCATCCTCTTGGACCGGGCTTGAGGACTTGTTCGATCGAGACCTCACATCCTGATCTGCCTGAACGTCTACTCGGTATGAGTCACGAACAGGCGCAGGCCGATATGTGTCATCAGACACCCACGCCCACATGGCATTCGGTGATCGTCACCGAAATGGGTGAGCTCACCGTCGTCCGGGACGAGTCAGGGTTGCGCGGCCTGTATTTCCCGCACCATTGGTATCGGCCCGCCCAGGAGACGTTCGGCCCTCGCCGCGATGAGGGGTTCGAGGACACGGCCGAGCAGCTCTGCGCGTATCTGGCCGGTCAGCGCCGCGAGTTCGACATTGCTCTCAGTATCCACGGCGACCCGTTTCAACAGACCGTGTGGCAGTTGATCGCCGAGATCCCTTATGGCGAGACGGTCACCTACGGCGGACTGGCGACGCAGCTCGGGGATGCCGTCGCGGCTCAGCAGGTCGGTGCGGCCGTGGGGCGCAACCCGCTGTGCATCATCGTTCCGTGCCATCGCGTGGTGGGCGCAGGCGGCAAGCTCACCGGCTACGCCGGCGGCATCGCCCGCAAGCGCATGTTGCTCGATCGGGAACGTGACCACGCATGTCGATCCAGCGGGTCACCGTTTCAGGATGCGCTGCTGCCGTTGGTGGTCTGAGCCGATCCGCGGCGCACTACAGCAGCGTTCGGGGATGACGGCAAGTGAGATTTCATCGGTGGTAGCACCTACCATCGGTGATGCCGGTTCGATCGCCAGTAGCGGCGCCACCAATTCACCGATCGGCACCTCACAAAAGTTGGCCACGGAGCGTCTACAGGGTGTGAAAGCCAAACCGCCATTCGAGATCGTGGTTCGCGACCACGGCCCCGCCGTTTTTCGGGTCTGTTGCGCCATCGTCGGCGCACATGACGCGGACGACGCCTGGTCGGAAACCTTCTTGGCGGCGCTGAAGTCCTATCCAGAGCTTCCGGCAGACGCCAATCTGGAAGCCTGGCTGGTCACCATCGCCCATCACAAAGCCATCGACATCACTCGCGCCCGGACGCGCCGGCCTGTTCCCACCGACGTCGTTCCCGAGACACCGGGCCCTCGCGACGCCGGCGACTTCGACGAGCTGACCGCCGCGGTCGATCAACTGCCGCACAAGCAGAAGCACGCCGTGGCCTACCACTATCTGGCAGGCCTGCCCTACGACGAGGTCGCCGGCATTCTCGGCGGCACCGCCGCGGCCGCGCGCCGCGCCGCCAGCGACGGGATCGCCACGCTACGACGCACCTACCTCGGAAACCTCACCGAGGTCCACGCGCCCAGGAAAGGAGACAACCATGAATAACGGCGACGCCATCGCCGGCGACCTGGCGCGGATCATCCAACCCGGTCCCGACAAACTGGCCGAACTGAACGACCGGCTCGCCGCCGCAGCCCAGCGCGACGGACTGCTCGACATCGCGTACCGCACCGTGGACAGCCCGGTCGGCCCGCTGCTGCTGGCGGCCACCGAGCAAGGCCTGGTCCGCGTCGCCTACGCGCGGGAAAACCACGACACCGTCCTGCAACAACTCGCCGACCAGGTGAGCCCGCGCATCCTGCGGGCACCGGCTCGGCTCGACGCCGCGGCCCGCGAACTCGACGAGTACTTCACGCAAGCCCGACGCACCTTCGACCTGCCGCTGGACTGGCGGCTCGCGGCCGGATTCCGCGCCGCGGTGCTGCATCACCTGCCCGAAATCGGCTACGGACAGACCGCAAGCTACGCGGCCGTCGCGGCCCTGGCCGGTAGTCCGAAGGCGGTCCGGGCTGTCGGAACCGCGTGTGCGAAAAATCCACTGCCCGTGGTTGTTCCGTGCCACCGTGTGGTGCGCAGCGATGGCGCGATGGGAGGCTACCTCGGCGGTCCGGAAGCCAAACGGCTGCTGCTCGATATGGAAGCCGCGGCATGAATGTCTGGCAGCACCGCGTGGACACGACCGACTGGAGCCGTGTCCACGCCGAACTCGACGCCAGCGGATGTGCGTTGACCGGGCCACTCCTGACGGCGACGCAGGCCGCGGACATCACCGCGCTGTACCCGGAGGTGTCCCGGTTCCGCTCGACGATCGACATGGCCCGCTACCGGTTCGGTGAGGGCCAGTACCGGTATTTCCGTCAGCCCTACCCGGACGCGGTGACGGCACTGAAGAAGGCGTTCTACCCGCACCTGTTGCCGATCGCCCGGGGTTGGTGGGCGCAGCTCGGACGAGAGGCGCCATGGCCGGACGACTTCGACGACTGGCTGCAGATGTGTCACGCAGCAGGCCAGACCAAAACGACGGCGATTCTGCTGAAATACGGTGCTGGAGACTGGAATGCGCTGCATCGCGACCTCTACGGTGAGCTGATCTTCCCCCTTCAGGTGGTGATCAATCTGAGCGATCCGGACGTCGACTACACCGGCGGTGAATTCCTACTCTACGAACAGCGTGCCCGCGCACAGTCTCGCGGCACCGCAACGGTGATTCCACACGGACACGGACTGGTGTTCACCACCCGCGACCGGCCGACAAAATCGGCGCGGGGCTGGTCGGCTGCACCCGTCCGCCACGGTGTTTCCACCGTCCGCTCCGGGACCAGGTTCACCCTAGGCCTGGTCTTCCACGACGCCGCATGAGTCCGCCCAGGCGCTACACGTTGGTCGGCTCCGACGGCCACCCCCATCCCAGCAGCGTCCCGGGAACCATTGGCGGACATCGCCGTAGCAAGATCTACGGTCGCCTCGATTGCCCGTCGGCGCTCCGAGCGATCGCCGCCGGCGGCTACCTGACCCAGCGGGTGTTCTTCGCCGAGGAACAGACCGCCATCGCAGCGGGATACCGGCCGTGCGCAGTCTGTCTGCCCGAGAACTACCGGCAGTGGAAGGCCCAGCGGTGAACACATATCCGAGGCCGATACCCGACGCGCGCTTACCGGCTCAGCGGGGTGGATCGCCTTGCCACCGAAAGCTGTTGACGTACTTACCCATATCAGCTGCCAGTTCCAGGCTGGCCCCGGTCGGCGGGCCCGATTCGGACCCGAGCTCGCGGTACGGCCCAACCGCAGCGGCGATCAGCGCCAGGTCATCCTTGACCGCCACCATGACCAGGACCCGGGTCCGGGAGGCTCCGACATTCTCACCGTCTGGCCAATCATCAAGGGCCACACCATAACCAGGGTGATAGCCGACCAGCGTATTGGGTATCTCGTAGGCCACCCGCGAGTCCGGATACCAACGCTGGACCAACGCGCTGACCACCTCCTTGGCATCACGCCCATTGGCCGGCTCACCGAACAGCCGCATGACACCGCCGTCTCCGCCAGTGAAATCAGCCGTCACGCCGCGGGCATCGGTGGTCACCGAATAGGCGGTCCCGGGTGCCGGATAGGACACGTCGAACATCCCATCGGGCGCGGTGAAAACGGGGTTGGTCACCACCGCCCGTCCCATCGGCGGAGGCCCACAGTTCGGCGGGCACATGTACCGCTCGGCCGGATGGGTTCGTGCCACAGACAGCCCGATCAACCCGGCGCCGAGCACCGCGACGACCGCGGTCCAGGTGATCGCCAGCCGCCCCGCCGAGATGGTCGCCGCACCCGGGCGGTCACGGCCCGCCATGGCGACCCCGCATTCAGAGCAGAAAGCCATGCTGGGCACGATGTTTCCGCAATAGCTACACGCCACGGAATGTTCCGGGTCGCCATTGCGATCGCCCGAATCCTGGTGCAGCAGTGCCAATTGCAAGCCCAGGCGCAACAGCATCAGCGCGATCACTGCGACCCCGACATGCCAGGCGGCTTTCGCCCATTGGGAGATCGCGGCGGAGTCTTCCCCACCCAGCCAGAGGTGGCCCACCACCGACAGCATCGCGAACAACAGCACGGCCCACCGGACTCGACGGTCACGCGCGCGCCCCTCGAACCACAGTGCGGCGCCGACCATTCCGCCCGCGGCGGCCGCGGCGATAGGCACGGTGATGCCGCGGATACCGGCTTCGATCAATAGGTCCGACAGCGGCTGATCGCGGTCCACCAGACCGGATTCGAGCTGCGCGAACATCCGGACCGCCGTCGTGGTCGCGGCCATGGCGAGCGCACCGCAAGCGCCGATGGCGAAGCCGCGCAACGGCTCTCGTCTGCCCGGACCGAACAGCCGGATAATCACCGCAGGAGCCAATGCCAGCAATACCCCGACTGCCGATACCCCGGCACCTTGGACGCGCAGATGTACTGCAGCCAGGCCATTTTCCAGCGGCACACCGTAGGAGCGGGCCACCACGGCACCGGACAGCAGTGCGAATGCCCCACCGAACCCGATGCCGAGGCCGCCCGCCACGACCAGCCGACCTGGCATTTGCCGGGCATAGTCCACGCCCCGCAAATACAGCACGAACAGCAGCGGAATCCCTACCGCCACAGTGGCGATGAAGGCACCGGGGCGGCGAAACTCGGCAGCCGCGACCAGTACCGCCAACATGACGGCCAGACCGATTCGGAACGACCTCGCATCGCGCGCCGAAAGCTGCGGAAACAACGAGGTTCCAACAGCCGGCAGCAGCACATGCTGGTGTGGCGCCGCGACGTAGCTGCGCAGACGTAACCAGTCCGGACCGTCACCACGTCGGACCGTGCGGTGCGATCCGCAACGGCCACAGAAATTTCCGTCCTGCACCTCCGCTCCGCATACCCGGCAGGTACTCATCGTGATGTCCCCTGCGCCAGCAACAAGCTCCGGGCCAGGTTGTCGACGTCCGGAGTGCCCAGCCCGGTGACCAGGTCATAGCCGGGGCCCGCCATCGCGATGGCATTGCCTCCGACGGTGACGTCACGGAACGCGGGCAACCTGCCCGCCCGCTGCACCCGGTACAGCAGCGGGTTGATATCACCGAGCGGTCGCCCGCCGTTGGCCACCAGATACTGATCGATCACCGCGGCCATGCCAGCCCAGAGCGGCGCGGCCATCGAGGTACCTCCGGCCAGTAGGACATCCCCGCCGAAGACCATCTGGGCCCCGGTGAAGAAATCTGCGACCGCGGCGACGTCCGGGCTGAGCCGTCGGTGCTGATCTCGACCGGGCAGCACGGCCCGCTGCCACTCCGGGCGATCGAACAACGCGGACACCCCGCCCCCGCTGCCGTGTGTCAGCGGCACGTCGAACCACGCCGATTCACCGTGCCAGTCACCGCGTTCGTCGGTGGACAGTGTGGTTCCGCCGACGACGGTCATCTCAGGGATCGAGGCCACCGAGTCCAGCCCGACGTCGTCGACGCTGGGCGGCGCCGACCAGTCCTGGCCGCCTTTGCATTCCAGTCCAGCCAGATCGCCACTGGCATCGAAGGCCGTCGTGCCGTTTTCTTCGGCCTTGGCCAATGCCGACCGGACCGGCGCCAGATCGGCCGCGGTGAGCAGCTTGTCGCAGCCCCAGCCGATCGAAAGGGTCCACACTGCGCCGGGGAACTGCCGGTCGGCGGCTTCCATCATCGCGCCGACCTTCTGATACACGCCGTCGCCGCTGGCCGTGGGTCGGGCGTTGACCAAGACGGTTTGTGCATCTGGCGCGATCGCGTGCGCCATCTCCAGGTCCATCGTCGCCTCACCACTGCGCTGTGACGGCATGTCCCCCACCACGATCGGGGTGAAGCGCGGCAGCTGGTGCATGTCGGCGAACTTGTCGAGATCGGGCTGATCGAATCCGTCGAAAGCGAAAACCACGATGGTGCGGCCCTTGCCGGTGTAGCCCTGAGCCGTCAACGGATCCACGTTATAGGCCCTGCGCAGATGTTCCGGGCTGAGCCCACCGACCGGCACGTCGCGCGGCAGGATCGTCGGCCGCGCCTGGCGAATCGGGATGTACCCGAGGATCCGGCCGAATCCGGCCAATTCCGGGTCCAACGCGACCGGAAGCTCGGGTTGACTGGTCGCGGCGTAGAAGACCTGCCCACGCCGGCCGCGATAGTCACGTACGTCGACGTCCAGTGCGTCGGCCACGGCACGCGCGGTGCCCTCGACGATCGCCCAGCTGTCGCCGGGGCGCCAACGTACCGAAAGGCCTGCGGACCCGGCCCACTCGATCAGCCGATCAGGCCTACTCGCACCAGTGAGTGCAGCGGTGAGCTGCACACGCGGCGCATCAGACGGGCCGAGGTCAGTCGAGGCGGCCAGTAGATGGGCCAGCGGCCCGGACAGCGTCACCCGGCCGGGACCATCAGGCCGTGGACCCGCGGACGAGAAAAGCGTCAGACCGCAGGCTGCGAGCAGCGCACCGACGCGCAATATCGCCCGCCTGCGGTCCATCCGAATGGGGCTAGTACCGAAGAATTAGTGAGGACCGGTGATGACGTTGCCGGGCAACGCCGTCTGCGGGCCGGGTGCCGTCACCGTCGGGGTGAACTTGTTGCCACCCTTGGTGGGTCCGCCCTTCTCAGACGGGGTGACCGCCGGAGCAGATGTCTGCGGTGCCGAGCTGCTTGACGTGGTGGCGGTGGTCGACGTGCTGGTGGTCGGCTCTTCCTTACCGTTCCCACCACAGGCAGACAGCACGCCGGCTGCAACCGCGGCGATCACCGCAGCGCGCGCGACCATCTTGATCCGGGTCGAGTCGGTGCTCATAAGTGGTTTTCTCCTCTGCGGAACGGGACACCGCGAACTCAATCGCGAGTGACAGCAATGTTAATTAAATCGTACGCGAACTGTGCCGCGCCGGGCCGGCGATCTGCAGTCACGGGACTGGCGGGCTGGAAGGGGCAGGAGTTTGCACGCGTCGGCAGAAGTTCACTGAATCGTCCTCGCCGATCTAGATCATCGCCCTAACGTGACAACATTCGGGCTCAGCAAATGGGGCCGGATATTCAATCCGCATATCCAAGGGGGCAAATATGAACAACGAATTGCTGATGCGTCGCGCTGCCGCAGCGGTCGGTTTGGCGGCTGTCGCCGGCGCTGCCGTGGTCGGCTGCTCGCAGGCCAAGGACGCCGCGTCCAGCGCTTCGTCGGCGGTCAGCGCCGGAGCCAGCGCGGCGTCGTCAGCCGCGAACGCCGGAGCCAGCGCCGCATCCTCGGCTGCCAGTGCCGGGGCCAGCGCGGCCACGTCTGCGGCCGGCGCCGCGTCCAGTGCCGCCTCCTCGGTGGTCGCAGGTCCCGCCAGCGCGATCAACGTTCCCGGTGTCGGCGAGGTGAACCTGGACGGCGCCACTTCCGATGCCTACAACAAGGCCGGCGGTCAAGCCGCGCTCGGCCTGCCCACCGGACAGCCGCAGAAAGTCGGCGACGGCACGGTGACCGCGTTCGCGAAGGCGACGATCTACCAGTCGCCCGCGACCGGGGCACACATCGTGCAGGGCGAGATCCTGAAGGAATACACCGGCGACGGCGGCCCCGCCGGCGCGCTGGGCTTCCCCACCGCAGACGAGGTGCAGACCGCCGGCGGACCCGATGCCCCGAAGGGCGGCTGGATCAGCGAGTTCCAGAAGGGCACCATCACCTGGCTGAACCAGGGTGACGGCACCTTCAAGGGCACCATCACCCCCAAGCAGTAGCCACTACTGCTCGGCGAGCACGGCGAGCCGGGCCAACGACGCCTGCAGCCAGTCTGCGGAAGTCTGCCTGGCCCGGTTCAGCCGCTTCTCGTCGGTCAGCGCCGTCCAGTCGTAGGTGTGGGTGACGCGGGTATGGCCGTCGTCGATCGGTTCGAGCTCCCACCGCCACAGATGTCCAGGCTGCGGTTGGCCCGGTTCGGACGGCTTCCACGCGATGAGCCTGCCCTCGTCGAATTCGACGATGTGGTTGTCCCGACTGGACCCCAAGGTCAACCCCATGACGAACACGTCGCCGACCGCGGTGACCCGTTGGCCTTCGGGCGCCTGCGCGAGATTGTCGTTGCCGTCCCACCGCGGCTGCTGGGCCGGATCCGCGATCAACTCGAAGATCTGCCCAGCCGGGGCGGCAATGTCGCGGCTGGCGCTTACCACGCGAACTTCGTTCTCCACGAGTCGATTCAACCCGATCAAGGCAGCCGGCGGTTGAACACCAGCGCCGAGACCACCGCAAGGGTGAGCGCCAGGACACCAAGACGTAGCCACGCAGTGCCGCCCGGCCCACGAATGGTCTCGTAGCCGATCTGCTGCTGCACCGAGTCGAAGCTGCGGTTGAGCTCGTCGACCCGCGCCGCGGTGTACATCTGCCCACCAGACAGTTCGGCAACCTTTTTCATGGTGGTGTCGTCCACCGGTACCGGCACGGTCTGGTTGCCGACTTTCACCGAACCGCCCTTGGTGCCGAAGGTGATCGTCGAGATCGGCACCCCTTGTTCTTTGGAACTGCGGGCCGCGGTGTACGCGCCGTGCGGGCTGTCGTGATTGCTCGGCCGATTCTCGGCGCCATCGGACAGCAGCACGATGCGGGCCGGCGGCTTGACGGTGTTGCCGGCGCTGAGGACCTCGGACAGGGTGCCGACGGCCCGCAGTGCCGCGAAGATCGCATCACCGGTGGCAGTGCCGTCGTCGACCTTCAAGTTGTCCAGCGCCGTGAGCGTGGCCTGATGGTCCGGCGTCGGCGACACCAGCAGGTTGGTGTTCCCGGAGAACGAGACCAGACCCAGATTCACCCCGGGAGTCAACTGCTTGGTGAACTGCTTTGCCGCCTCCCTGGCAGCGGCCAGCCGCTTCGGCGGCACGTCGTCGGCCTCCATCGACCGAGACACGTCGATGACGAGCATGATCACCGCACGGTTGCGTGGCGTCTTGATCTCGTGGGTGGGCGCAGCCAGCGCCACCGACAACAGCAGCAGCCCCACTACCGAGAACACCATCGGCAGATGCCGCCACCGGGACGGTCCCCGTGGCACCACAGCCGGACGCGGGTGGTCACCGGCGTATCGGTGCAGCCGGCTGGCCCGGCGCCGCTGGGCCATTACATACGCGGCGACCAACGCCAGCGGAAGCAATGCCGTCAACAACATCCACGGGTAGGCGAACCCGGACAATGACACCGATCCGATTCCGGGCAGATTCATCGGCGCCACGTCGGATTAGTCAGCATGGTCGCGATTGTAGGAGTCATCACCCACGTTTCCGTGCAGCGGCCCGATGGCCTGCACCAACTGTTGCCGCGCCGCCCGGCACCTCGACACGTAAGCTCGGCGAGACATGCTCACCGTCCTGTGCCTGCATGCGGTCGCTACCGCGGTGGCACCCTTGCTCGTCCGGCGCTGGGGACGGCGAGCTTTCTACCCACTGGCGTTGGTGCCCGCGGTATCGCTGATCTGGGTGGTCCGGCTCTGGCCCGGTATCGACGAAAAGTCCGTACATGTGACCTGGCTGCCCCAGCTGTCCATGGACATCACCCTGCGGTTCGACGCTCTGTCGGCGATCATGAGCGTGCTGGTGCTGGCGGTGGGCGCGCTCGTACTGCTGTACTGCGCCGAATATTTCCATCACGAAGATGGCCACACGGAGAACCGCCTGCCCAGTTTCGCCGCCGAGTTGGTGGCGTTCTCCGGTGCCATGTTCGGCTTGGTGTGCAGCGACAACATGCTGGTGCTGTACCTGTTCTGGGAACTGACCACGGTGCTGTCGTTCCTGCTGGTCGGCCACTACGCCGAGCGGGCCACCAGCCGCCGGGCCGCCACCCAGGCGCTGCTGGTCACCACCGCCGGCGGCCTGGCCATGCTGGTCGGCATCGTCATCCTGGGCACTCTGGCCGGCAGCTACGACCTGTCCCAACTCATTGTCGCCCCGCCATCGGGCACCCTGGCTGCGGTCGGCGCGGTGCTACTTCTGGTCGGCGCGCTGTCGAAGTCGGCGATCGTGCCGCTGCATTTCTGGCTGCCCGGCGCGATGGCCGCGCCGACCCCGGTCAGTGCGTACCTGCACGCCGCGGCGATGGTCAAGGCCGGCGTATATCTGATCGCACGGATGGCGCCCGGGTATGCCGACTCCCCGGGTTGGCGCCCCACGGTGGTCACGCTCGGGCTGGTGACGCTGTTGTTGGCCGGCTGGCGGGCATTGCGCGAACACGACCTCAAGTTGATCCTGGCGTACGGCACGGTCAGCCAACTCGGTTTGATCACCGTGCTCGTCGGCGCCGGCGGGGGCGACCTGATGCTGGCCGGCCTGGCGATGCTCTGTGCGCATGCGATGTTCAAAGCCGCCCTGTTCATGGTGGTCGGGGTCATCGACCACACCACCGGCACCCGCGACATCCGAAAGCTGGCCTGGCTCGGACAGCGCAGCCCGGTGCTGTTGACGATCGCGGTGACCGCGGCGGCGAGCATGGCGGCACTACCGCCGTTCCTGGGTTTCGTGGCCAAGGAGGCCGACTTCGAAACCCTCTGGCACAGCCCCACTCTGGGGACGGCTGCGCCGTACGTCCTGGGCATCGTGGCGTTCGGCTCGGTGTTCACCACCGTCTACAGCCTGCGTTTCCTGCATGGTGCGTTCGCCCGAAAGGGCCGGCCCGCACCCAGCACTCGGGTCGCCGAGATGCACCGCCCGACAGTCGGATTCCTGTTGTCACCGGCGATCCTGGCCGCGGCGGGCCTGATCTTCGGACTCCTGCCGACACCGTTGAACGACGCAATCTCCGATTACACGAGCGCTCAGCCCGGCTCCAGCGGCTACCACTTGGCTTTGTGGCACGGGGTCAACCTGCCATTGCTGCTGTCGGTCCTGGTGCTGACCACGGGTGCGGTGGCGTTCGTGGCGCGGGACCGGCTGCGCGTGTTGCGGCTGCCGTATGTTCCGCTGGGCAACGCCGACCGGATGTATGACGCGGTGATCCGCGGTGCGGATCGGTTCGCGACACGGCTGACCGCCTTCACCCAACGCGGCTCGATCCCGTCGACCCAGGCGGTGATCCTGTCCACCCTGGTGCTGTTGCCGGTGACGGTGTTGATCCTGGGTACCCGTGACCGGCCCGAATTGCGTTGGTGGCATTCACCGATTCAGGTGGTGGTCTGTGTGATCATCCTGACCGCCGCGGTGGCGGCCACCGTGCTTCGAAACCGGTTGGCGGCGGTGTTGGTCGTCGGGGTCACGGGCTACGGCTGCGGCGCGTTCTACATCTTCCACGGTGCGCCGGACCTTGCGCTGACCCAATTTCTGGTCGAGACACTGACTTTGGTGATCTTCGTGCTGGTGCTGCGCACCCTTCCGGCCGAGGCCGACGAGGCATCCATGAAGCGCCACCGGCTTCCGCGCGCGGTCATCGCGATCGCGGTCGGCGCAGGGGTCACCGCCCTCGCGGTGTATGCGATGGCCGCTCGCAGGACCCGGCCGCTGGCCGAATTACTGCCCGACGCCGCTTATGACCGCGGGCACGGCGCCAACACCGTCAACGTGCTGCTGGTCGACATCCGGGCCTGGGACACCCTCGGGGAGATCTCGGTGCTGCTGGTGGCGGCGACAGGTGTGGCGTCAATGGTGTTCCGGCACCGTCGTTTCGGTTCTGCGCCGCGGGTGCCCAAGGATCTGCAGACCACACCCAATGCGACCTGGCTACGCGGCAGCGAGATGCGCGATCCGCGCTACCGCTCACTGGTACTCGAGGTCGCGACCCGCCTGATCTTCCCGCTCATCATGGTGCTCTCGGTGTATTTCTTCTTCGCCGGGCACAACACACCCGGCGGTGGATTCGCCGGGGGTTTGACCGCAGGCCTGGCCCTCGTGCTGCGCTATCTGGCCGGTGGGCGTTACGAGTTGGGTGAGACCTTGCCGCTGGATGCGGGCAAGGTGCTGGGCACCGGACTGGCTCTGTCTGCCGGTACCGCCGCGACCTCGCTGTTGGCGGGTGCGCCGGTATTGTCCAGTGCGGTGCTGAAATTCACGCTGCCGGTGCTGGGCTCGGTGAAGGTGGTGACCGCACTGTTCTTCGACCTCGGGGTGTATCTGATCGTCGTCGGCCTGGTGTTGGATGTGCTGCGCAGCCTGGGCGCTCGGATCGACGAAGAGATCCAGGCAGGACAGGTGACTGCCCGATGACCACCTATCTGGTTCCCCTGTTGCTGATCGGTGGACTCACCAGCACCGGGGTGTATCTGCTGCTGGAACGCAACATGACCCGAATGTTGTTGGGCCTGTTGCTGATCGGCAACGCAGTCAACCTGCTGATCCTGGTCATCGGCGGCAGCGCCGGCAATCCCCCGGTGCGCGGCCGCACCAGTGCAGACCACACCGTCACCGCCGATCCACTCGCCCAGGGCATGGTGCTGACCGCGATCGTCATCACCATGGGCATGACCGCCTTCGTGCTGGCCCTGATCTACCGGTCTTACCAGTTGACCACCGCGGAAGAGGTCACCGACGACCCCGAGGACACCCGCCTCGTGCAGTTGTCCGCCTCGGACACTCCGGCCATCGACGAAGATCTTCCGGCGCAACAGATCCCCTCCGCCGACAACGATGCGCCGGCCGAGCAGGACGCCCTACCCGGCGATCTCTCGGAGCGGACGTGACCATCGACGCGGTGCTGGCGCCGCTACCCGTGTTGATCCCGCTCCTCGGTGCGGCGGTGACACTGTTCGCCGGGCGCAGACCGCGGTTGCAGCGCGCCGTCACGATGGTGGCGCTGACGGCGTTGGTGGCGGCCTGTCTCGGGCTGGCCTACCTCGCCGACCGGGACGGCACCATCGCGGTCGCCGTGGGCGGCTGGGGACAGACCGAACCGGGAATGGGTCCGCTGGGCATCGTCCTTGTGGTAGACCGGCTTTCGGCATTGATGCTGGTGGTATCGGCGGTCGTGCTGCTGGCGGTGGTGTGGTACGCCATCGGCCAGGGCATCCGGGACGGTGGGGATGATCAGCCCGTATCCATATTTCTGCCAACGTATCTGGTGTTGTCGACGGGCGTGTGCATCGCGTTCTTGGCCGGCGACCTGTTCAACCTGTTCGTCGGGTTCGAGGTGTTGTTGGCCGCCAGTTTCGTGCTGTTGACCATCGGCGCCAGCGAGGAACGGGTACGAGCCGGAATCGGTTACGTCATGGTGTCGCTGGTGTCGTCGGTGATCTTCCTGATCGGCATCGCGCTGATATATGCGGCGACCGGCACCCTGAACCTCGCCGAATTGGCCCATCGGCTCGATGTCGTCCCCTCGGGTACCCGCGCCGCGCTGTTCGCGGTGCTGTTGGTGGCCTTCGGCATCAAAGCCGCCGTGTTCCCGCTCTCGGCGTGGCTGCCCGATTCGTATCCGACTGCGCCGGCCCCGGTGACGGCCGTGTTCGCCGGCCTGCTCACCAAAGTCGGGGTGTACGCCATCATTCGGGCCCACACGCTGTTGTTCCCTGGCGGCGCACTGGACAACGTGTTGCTGGTGGCAGCGCTACTGACCATGCTGATCGGCATCTTCGGTGCGATGGCGCAGAGCGACATCAAGCGGCTGCTGTCCTTCACCCTGGTCAGTCACATCGGGTACCTGGTCTTCGGTATCGCGGTGTCCAATCGACTGGGCATGTCCGGGGCCATCTACTACGTCGCCCACCACATCGTCGTGCAAACCACCCTGTTCCTGGTGGTCGGTCTGATCGAACGGCAAGCCGGTGCGTCTACGCTGCGGCGCCTCGGCGGGTTGGCCGCAGCGAGCCCACTGCTTGCTTTCCTGTTCATCATTCCTGCGCTCAATCTCGGTGGCATTCCGCCTTTCTCGGGCTTCATCGGCAAGGTTGCGCTGTTGCAGGCGGGTACTGAAGCAGGCACCGCCGATGGTTCCGTTCTGCCCTGGGCACTGGTCGCGGGCAGCGTCGTCACCAGCTTGCTGACGTTGTACGTGATGGCCCGGGTATGGACGCAGGCGTTCTGGCGGTCCCGTGCGGACGCGCCAGAGGGCGCGCTGGCCACCGCAACTCCTGCGGTGTTGTTGGGGCCGGCGCCCGATGTCGACATCGACGATCGGGCCGACGTCGGCCGGATGCCGGTCAGCATGCTGGCTCCCACCGCGGTGCTCATCGCCGTCGGCCTGACGTTGACTGTGCTGGCCGGACCGATCTTCGGATACGCCGAGCGGGCCGCCGACCAAGTGCTCGACCGTGACCAGTACGTGTCGGCGGTGCTGAACCCATGAGGCGAATCGGGTTGCGCGCCTTGATCTTGTGCTGGCTCACCGCCGTCTGGGTGCTGCTGTGGGGCGCCGTCACCCCGGCCAATGTTCTCGGTGGCCTGGCGGTGGCATTGCTGATCACCGTGCTGCTGCCGTTGCCACCGGTGGCGGTGGAAGGCCGGCTGGATGCGCTGGCACTGCTGCGGCTTCTCGTTCAGGTGGCGTATTACCTTGTGCTGTCGTCGATTCAGGTGGCCTGGCTGGCCGTCAAGCCTGGTCCTCCGCCGCTGACCGCGGTGCTACGTGCCCGCCTCGATCTCAGGTCGGACCTGATCCTGGCCTTGGCAGTCAACGTCATCAACCTGATCCCCGGGTCGATCGTGCTGGAAATCGACCAGGATCGCCGGATGATCTACGTGCATGTGCTGGACGTCGGCTCCGACCGTGCGGTGAAACGCTTCTACCACCAGATCGCCGAAGTGGAGCGGCTGATGATTGCCTCGTTCGAGCATGGGCGTACTCACGTATGACGACCGTGTGGATCATCGCCGCCGTCATGCTGATCATTGCGGCGATACTGACGCTGTTCCGGATACTGGCCGGGCCCAGCACATTGGACCGGCTGGTCGGGCTGGACACCTTCGTCGCGGTGACCATGTGCGCCATCGGTACCTGGGCGGCGTTCAGCCTGGACACCACCGTCACCTACAGCCTCACCGCGCTGGCCCTGATCAGTTTCGTCGGCTCGGTCAGCGTGGCCCGCTTCCGCGTCCGCGACAAAGGCGAGGAACGGCCGCGATGAACGTATTCGATGTCACCGCAGCTGTTTTGGTGCTCTCCGGTTCATTGCTGGCGCTGACCGCCGCGATCGGTGTGGTTCGCTTCCCGGACACCCTGTCTCGCATGCACGCGGCCACCAAACCGCAGGTATTGGGCCTACTGCTGGTGTTGACCGGTGCTGCAGTCCGGCTGCGCGGCCAGGCCGACGTCGGCATGCTGATCCTGGCCGGCTTGTTCACTCTGATCACGGCACCCGTGGTGGCCAACCGCGTCGGCCAGATGGCTTACCGCGAACAGAGTTTCCGTGATGACCTGTTGGTCCGAGACGAATTAGAAGAGCACCCCCCGAACTGACGACGACGCCGAGAATATCGCCGAGAGCGTGGGTGCAACCGCGTTGGGCGTTGCTGCGGCCCCGCACGGCCCGCGGTCCGTCCGCCGGCCAACACTCAATCCTGGGACAGCTGGAACTCCACCATCGCCGCGACGCTTTCGACTGCCTCGGTCAAGGCCGCAAGCCGCGCCGACGCATGTGGTGCCGCCAGCACCGAGTACTTGTCCGCCTGCCCCATCGGAACCCGGGATGCCAAGCGGTACAGCCGCTTTCCGACCTCGCCCGCCGGCGGACCCAACACGAATTCCCGCTTACGCAACTGCATACCCCGTACCGAGGCCAACCGGGAGAACACCGCCATGATCTGGTCCTCGACGGCCACGACGGCGGCCTCGGGCACCGCGGGCCCTACCTCGTCCGGCCACAACTCGACCGACGCCCGCGGATACGGATCGTCGTTGTGCCACTGGAGAATCCTGATTCGCTCGGTGATCGAGCAGGCCAACCGGTAGCGGCCCACGCCGTCGGCCTCACACTGATCGATGTGCGCCAGGGCACCGACGTCGAGTCGGGCATCGCCGCCGCCGACTTCGCGGCCCGCCGAGATCAGCACCACCCCGAACGCCGGTTCGCTCGCGGCCAGGCAATCCTGCACCAGCACGCCGTACCGCGGCTCGAAGATTCGCAGCGGTAAGTCCTCACCGGGCAATCGCACGGATTCCAGCGGGAACATCGGCGTAACGGGCATGGCTACAACTCCAGTTCACCCACCAGCGAGTCGACGACCGCCAACAGATCACCGTCGTTCTCCTCGGCCACCCGTCGCTGTCGCTGATACGACCCACCGCCGGTATAGATATCCGCCACCCGAGCCAGCTCGTCGGCGCAATTCAACGAAGCCGCAACGGGTTCCAGCCGGTTCAGCAGGACCTCAAGATCGTCGGTCACCAACCGCTCGTTGCTGTCGGCATCCAGGATGATCTCCGCGTCCAGTCCGTAACGCGCTGCGCGCCATTTGTTTTCCTGCACATGCCACGGCGGCATGGTGGGCAGCTGCTCACCCGCGTCCAGTCGCCGGTCCAGATCCACCACCAGGCAGTGGGTCAGCGCCACCAAAGCGCTGAGCTCGGCAATGTTGGACACCCCGTCGAAGATCCGGATCTCCACCGTGCCGAGGTGCGGGGACGGCCTGATGTCCCACCGGATCTCGTTCATGTGATCGATGATTCCGGTCTTGCGCTGGTCGTGGACGAACCGCTCGAAGTGCGACCACTTCTGGAAATGGAACGGCAAACCGGCGGTCGGCAATTGCTGGAACATCATGGCCCGGTTGCTTGCGTACCCGGTGTCGTCACCGTCCCAGTACGGGGACGACGCCGACAGTGCCAGCAGGTGCGGGTACTGGTTCAGCAGCGAGGTGATGATCGGCATCACCTTGTGTGCAGACGAAATCCCTACGTGCACATGCACACCCCAGATCAGCATCTGCCGACCCCACCACTGGGTGCGTTTGATGAGTTCGGCGTACCGCGGCCCCTCGGTCAGCTGCTGGGTAGCCCAGTCGGCGAACGGATGGGTGCCCGCACAGAACAGCTCCATACCGCGGTCCTCGACGATGCGTTGCACCGGCCCGAGAGTCGCACGCAGGTCGTCCATGGCCTGACCCGAGTTGTCACATACCCCGGTGACGACCTCAATGGTGTTGCGGAGCAGCTCTTTATGAACATGCGGGGTCTCGCCGATCTCGGCGATGACCGCGGCGGCCTCGTTGCTCAGATCCCGGGTCTGGGCATCGACCAGGGCGAATTCCCACTCGACTCCGACGGTTGGCCGAGGCGAACCGGCGAAGTCGATACGTGGGGGGCGGGTGCCGGACTGCGCCTTACCCGGCGGAGATGACACCGCAAGCCAAGCGCTTACCGGAGTCCCCGGTGCCCATCGTGGCTTCGTCTGCGCCTGGGGCGCCACCGGCGATCTGCTGGTAACGATCCGCCGGGATGTTGCCGAAGTTGTCGGCCTTCTCGTGGATGACGATCGCGGTCTTGTTGCCGGCCAGCAGTTCTTCGGCGGTGAACGAGTCGGTGGTGGTGGTCAGCGACGCGGTGCCGTCGGCGCGGACCTGTAGCGAAGTCAGGTCACCGCTGTGCGGGTGGCCGGTACTACCCGGTGCCTGGAAATGCCCACCCGCCGAAAGGAAGTCACCGGCTGCGCCGCCGGCCGGGGCAACCGAGTTGGGTTCGCACTTGCCCACCGAGTGGATGTGCAGTCCGTGGAAGCCCGGGGCCAGCAGGCCGGGCTGGGTGGTCTTGACGTTGACCGTGGCGAAGCCTTCGGCGAAGACGAACTCGGCGGTCGCGACGGAGACACCCTCGGGGGTCTTCAGGTCGGCGACCAGCTTCTCGCCGACGACGGCGACAGCGGGACGCGCCTCACCGTGCGACTGCGCAGCACCCGGAGCGTGCTCGACACCGGTCCAGATCGGCGGCGTCGGACCCGGCCCGGCAGCAGACGGCTCATACGGCGCGCACGCGGTGGCGATGGGGGCGATGACCGCCACGGCGGCCAGGAAGCGAAGCGGAGCTGAGATCGGCATGCCGAGAGCCTAACCGGTGACCAACACGATCACGACGTCCGATGGCCGGTCAGCCAGCGCCGGAATGTCGCCGCGTGGAGCAACCGGGACACCGGTACCGAGAATCTTGGCCACCGCCTCGGCAGAGTCCTTCTGACCAGGGGCGTCGCCGAAATACACCGTGGTGGCCGGTGGTACGGGTTCGACGCTCAAGTTGTCGGTGGTCGTGACATTCCACTGGGCGTCGTGCAGTTTGTCGGTCACGGTCTTGGCTGCCCCGGCCACCTCGGAGACGTTGAACACCTCGACATTGGCCTTGGCCGCGGCCGGTGGTGTCGACGTCGTCGGCGCAGCGCTGGACGCCACGCTGCTGGAACTACCGGACGAGCTCGCGTCGGGTTTGCCATCCGAAGTCAGTGACTGGATGGCGACGAGCAGGAACACCACGCCGAGGAAGAGCAACACCATGACCATGGCGCGCAGCGGCAACCCGGACGATTCTCGCTGATTCATTGCCCCTCACTGTATCGAGGCGAGCCCACAGGGTGAAAAGCTCAGGTGATTTCGAAGCCAAGCCGGCGGGCGGCCTTGGCCTTCTGGCGGCTGGCACGCTGCCGACGCAGCCGTTTGACCAGCATGGGATCGGCAGCCAACGCCTCCGGACGGTCAACCAGTGCGTTGAGCACCTGGTAGTAACGGGTGGCCGACATCGAGAACAGTTCCTTGATGGCGTCCTCTTTGGATCCGGCGTACTTCCACCACTGCCGCTCGAACGCCAACACGTCGTGTTCTCGGCGGGTTAGACCGTCGATGAGCTCAGAGTTGTCCCCGGATTGCTCAGTCCGCGCAATAGCGCCGTCCATATCGCCCCTGGACCCCTTCTGGCTCGCCTTAGTTCCACGCATTACATCCCAAAGGGATTCGGCGCTCATTCAACCACGGCGGACCGAGTTGAGCCGGGAACGTTACCCGCGAGTCGGCTCACATAAACTTGCTCGTCATGGCCGTAAGACCGATTCGCATCGTTGGTGACCCAGTCCTGCATACCGCGACCAGTCCGGTGCCCGTGGGCGCGGATGGATCGCTGCCCGCCGACCTCGCCGAACTGATCGCCGACATGTACGAAACGATGGACGCCGCCAACGGCGTAGGCCTCGCTGCCAACCAGATCGGCGTCGGTCTGCGGGTGTTCGTCTATGACTGCGCCGACGAACGCGGCGAGACCACCCGGCGCCGCGGCGTCGTGGTCAATCCCGTGCTGGAGACCTCCGAAATCCCCGAGACCATGCCCGACCCGGAAAACGACGACGAGGGCTGCCTGTCGGTGCCCGGCGAATCGTTCCCGACCGGTCGGGCCACCTGGGCCAGAGTCACGGGTCTGGACGCCGACGGGCAGCCGGTCGAGCTGGAGGGCAACGGACTGTTCGCCCGCATGCTGCAGCACGAGACCGGTCACCTCGATGGCTTCCTGTATCTCGACCGCCTGATCGGCCGCAACGCCCGGTCCGCCAAGCGCACGGTCAAGTCCAACAAGTGGGGTGTGCCGGGCCTGAGCTGGACGCCCGGCGAGGTCGAAGACCCGTTCGGTCACTGACATGCCCTCGGTCGGCAGCCGCGTCTCGCTCCGCTACCGGGTGCCCGAAGGCCTGACCGACGTCATCGGGCACCTGGAGGCGCTGAGCCCGGTTGTGGTGGTGCGCACCAAGTCCGGTGAGCGTGTCGAACTCTCCCCCGCCGACGTGGTGTCGGTGCGTGAGTTGTCGCACACACCGGTGCGCAATTCACAGATCCGAGATCTGGAGCGCACGGCCGCACTGGCGCGGCCGGCCGCAGAGCAGCAATGGGCCGCCGGCTGGTTGCTGCGCGCCGACGTCGAAGACGCCGAACTGCGGTCTAATTCGGCTGCCCCACTGGAGTTTTCGGCTGGGCTCGGGACGCTGGCGCAGATCATCGAGTGGTACGCGGCTCGCGGGTTACCGCCCTGGTTGGACCTGCCCGAGCGCCTGCTTCCAGTGCGCGCGGCGGGCGCGCACCCTTCGCGCATGATGACGTGTGACCGACTCGCAGAGATCGACGGGCCGATCGACCCAGCTGTCGCCGTCACTGCGTCAGGCCTGGCCTACCTGCGGATACCCGAAGACGACGCGCCGAGGATCGCGCGGTTCGAATCGCTCGGCTTCCGGCTGCACCACCGGGCCCGCTACGTACTCGCGACCGACCTCGTCTGACGCGCGTACTGCCAGTGGGCCCCCGATCACCGCGTCAGAGGCCTTCACCCTGTACCGAGCGGTAAGAATTGACCAATACGTTTATTTTGGGGTGAGTGCAGCCGGGCAACGGGCCGGTCCGGGCGGCCAAGTATCGTCGTCCGGTGCACGAGAACGCGGCGATGTCGGCTGCCGAGTTGCTCGAACTCAATCGTGAAGTTCAGGGCTCCCGGGCAGTCCGATTGCTGGCCACCAACAATCTGGGCGTCTACGCCACCCTGATGGAGCGTCACCTGATCCAGGGCATGGTCGCCGAGACCGAGCTCGTGGTCCGGCTGGAACGCGATCTTGAGTCACTCGGCGAGGCCGAGCAATCCGGCCTCGCGCTGATCAAGTCGTGGGCCAGCCAGGGTTGGCTGCACCGCGTCTTGGACCACCGGACCACAACGCGCGACGTTGCCCGTAATGTCTGCTACCTGACCCAGGACGCCCGGCGCGCGCTGGACTTCGTTCGGGGTATGCGCCGTGGCGACACCATCGCCACCGGCGGCTCGATCAACGGAATCGCCGCACGATTGCGCCAGATCGCCACCCGCGCCACCGGTGACGCGGACCAGATCCGCGCCGGCATCGAGGCCGAGATCGCCGAACTGCACCGCGAGCTCGAGGCGCTCGAGGCCGGCTTGCGGCCGGAACCCGATGTCACCGACATGTACGACGAAGCCCGGGCCATTGCCCTTCAGATGGAACGCCTGATCACCGATATCGGCTTGTACGGCACCATGATTGAGCAGGCCACCGCGGCGCTCGACGACCCCATCGACACCAACATCGAGTACCGCGACCGCCAGCGCCAGATGTACTCCGACTACCAGGCGGCCTGGGACTCGGCCGGCCGCGATTCGCACCGGGCGTTTCTCCGGATGATCAACGACCCCGACCAACGCGCCGAGTTCGAGAGCGATATCGCCGCCGTCGCCTCGGCGCTGCCCGAACTCGATCCCGCGCTGCGCAAGGTCATGGCCGGGTTCTTCGAACTGATCGGGCACCAGATCGACGAAGTGGAGCGCATCCAGCAGCGGTGTGCGCAACGGGTCAAACGCTTCACCGCGTTCGGCACCATGGAGTCCAGCCGCGGGGTTGCCCGGCAGTTGGGGGACGCCATCGCCGCGGCCCGGGCCTTGTTGAAGGAGTCGCTGACCGATTCCCGGCTGGACCTGGAGGTGCCGTTGGCCCGGCACGCGATCAGCTCGATCGGGGCGCTGAGCTTCAAGATCGGCGACCTGTCCGCACCCAAACCGGCGGTCGCCGCCCAGGGTGATGTGGACCTGTCCAGCTTCGCCGCGCTGACCACCCAGGTTGACGCACCGGCGATGTCCGATCTGGTTAATTCTGTTGTCGCACAACGCCCAGTGTCATTGCCGGAAGCCGTGTCACTGCTGCAGTCGCCATACCTGGGGCACGTCATCGTGCTCTGGTCCTGGGCACTCAAGCAGCCCGCATCCAGTGCTGCCGGAGAGTCCGCCGTGGTCCGATTCCGTTCACTCGACGGTCGCGACCGTGAGATGGAGGTCCCGAATCTGATATTCACCGAGCCGGTGCTGGGAGCCGCACAGTGACCGAAACACCAGAAGTACCAGTCGATTTCGCATCACTACCGGAGGTCGACAGCAGCAGCCGCGCCCCGCAGCAGCGGCGTCCACGGTTCGACGGCGATGTCAGCGCCCTGCCCGACCGGGCCTGCTGGGCGCTGCAACACCTGCTGACCCGGCGCTACATCAGCAGCGAGTCCGACCCGGACATCTACAGCTGGATCCTGGAGTACCGTGCGGACCTGTCGGTGCGGTTGTCCGAACTGGACTTGCAACTGCGCATCTCCCAGAGCGTCGACATCGCCTTCATCGAGCAGGCCCGGTACGAATCGGCCAAGGGCATCAAGCTGCTCCGCCGCGAGCCACTGGGTACCTACGACTCGATCCTGGCACTGCACCTGGCCCAGATGATGCGCGCCGGGGGCGACCAGAATTTCCTGATCACGCGCGACGAGATACACGGCCTGTTCGCCGGGGTCCTCAACGAAACCGACCGGGATACGGTGACTTTCACCGCGCGCGTCGACGCGGCCATAGCCCGGCTGGCCGGGCTGGACATCCTGCGCCGCAGCCGCGACGACGAGGACAGCTACACCGTCAGCCCCGTCATCACCGCGGTGATGACGGCGTCGGTCATCACCGAACTTCAACAGCAGTTCGAACAACTCACAGGAACCGGCGGAGGTGCGGACGATGCCGCCTGAACAGTTTCATCTGTCCCGGTTGCAGATCATCAACTGGGGTGTGTTCGACGGCTACCACTCCATTCCTTTCAGCGCGGGTGGCTCGTTGGTCGCCGGCGCCTCCGGCAGCGGCAAATCATCTCTGCTGGACGCGATTTCGCTCGGCTTCCTGCCGTTCAACCGGCGCAACTTCAACGCCTCCGGCGACAACACCGCAGCCGGTTCCAGTGCCGGCCGGCGCACCGTCGACAAGTACGTCCGCGGCGCTTGGGGGCAGCGCAGCGAGGCCGGCAGCAGCCAGGTGATGTACCTGCGCGGCGACGGCACCACCTGGTCCGCGGTGGCGGTCACCTACACCAGCAACACCGGCCGGACCATCACCGGCCTGGTACTCAAATGGCTTACCGGAGAATCACGTTCAGACTCCTCCAGCCGGTTCGTCATCGGTGACGGCGACCTCGACATCGAGGACGTGTGCAACCGCTGGGCGGCGGGCCGGTTCGACACTGGCGTTTTCAAGGACGTCCGGGGCGAGCGAAGCGACGGGAAAGACGCCCGAGGCGAGCGAAGCGACGGGAAAAGCGTCCGTGGCGAGCGAAGCGACGGGAAATATAACGGCTGGCGGTTCACCACCAAGGTCGAATCGCAGTACCTGGCCCAGCTGTATGCCTCGATCGGCATCCGCGCCTCTGAAGCCGCCCAGCAGCTGCTGGGCAAGGCCAAGTCCCTGAAAAGCGTTGGTGGTCTGGAGCAATTTGTCCGGGAGTTCATGCTCGACGAACCCGACAGCCTGGCTCGGCTGCCCGAGGCGCTCAAGCAGATCGACCCGCTGGTGGAGGCCCGCGAACTGCTGGCGGTAGCCCAGCGCAAGCGCAAGATCCTCGGTGACATCGAGGCGATCCAGATCCGGTACGCCGCCGAGTCGACCGACCTGGGCATCATCGACCTGGTGGACCTGCCGATGGTCCGTACCTACACCGATCACGTCCGGTTGCGCCAGTGCCCGGCCGAAGTCTCGACGCTGGACACCACCATTGATCAGCTGGAGAACGAGCACGGCGATCTGACCCGGCAGTTGAATCTGGCCAAGGCCGAAGGTGATTCGCTCAACGCGCAGATCAGCGGTGCCTCGGCGAACGTCGGGCCGCTGCAGGCTCAGGTGACCGCCGCAGAGTCGCAGGCCGACGACGTGGCTCGTCGCCGCAGCGGCTACGAGGAGATGGTCGCTGCCCAGGGCTTCGAAATACCCGACACCGCCGATGAATTCTGGAATCTGCGTGAGGAGCTGACCCGGCAGGCCACCGATATGCTTGGCAAACTCGAGTGGGGCCGAGAGGCCTCCACCGACGCCGAGTACGCGCAGAAGTCGGCCCGTATCCTGCGCGACAACGCCGCCAAGGAACTCAAACGCGTCGAGCACGTCGGCTCGGCGTTGCCGGAGTTCGCGGTGACCATGCGTGAGCAGATCTGCGCGGCAGTCGGTCTGGATTCGGCTGAACTGCCCTATGTGGCCGAGCTTTTCGACCTGCAACCAGATCAGCACCGGTGGCGCGTCGCGGTGGAGAAGGTGCTGCGCGGCGTGGGTCTGCGGCTCCTGGTGCCCGATCAGCACTACGCCAAGGTGCTGCGATTCGTCAACGAGACCAACATGCGGGGCCGGTTGGCACTGCACCATGTCCGACCAGGCGCCTCGGGTCGAGAGGCCGAGTCGAACACGTTGGCGGGCAAGCTGTTCCAGGTCAATCCTCGCCACGCATGTGCGGCCGAGGCCGCCGATATCGTGGCCGCGGCCGGTGACCACATCTGCGTGGACACCCCGGATGTCTTCGTCCGCTTCCGGCGCGCGGTGACCGACACCGGTCTGTACAAGGACTCCGAACGCCTGGCCGTCAAGGACGATCGCCGCCCGATCAAGCCGTCGGAGTACATCTACCAAGGCGATATCGGCGCCAAGCTCGACGCCCTGCACACCGAATTGACCGAAGCCGAAGAGGCCTTCGCCAAGGCCCGCAAGGCCGCCGATGAGATTGCCGCGAGGCGGCAGCAGTGGCGCGACCGGGCCACTGCGTGCAAGGCGATCTACGAGCAGTTTCCCCAGTGGAGCCAGATCGACATCGACACCGCCGAGGGCCATGCCGACCGCCTGCGCGAACAGTACGAACTGCTGTTGGCCGACCACCCCGACATCGAGGCATTGAGCGCCAGGGCCGAGGAATGCTGGGTCGACATCCAGACGCTGATGACCCGGCGCGGGGCCATCGCCACCCGGCGTGACGACTTGGACAGCCGGCGTACTCGGTTACTGGATCTGCAGGAGCGACTCGCACCGCCGGAAATGTCCGAACACGCAACAGATCTGTTGCGGCGCTATGCATCCGAAATTCCCGTCCCGTTGGAGCTGCTCAACCCTGAACCGCATCGCGAAGCTCTGTTCACCGCGATCCGCCGGGAGCGCGACCAACTCACCGAGAGTCGCCGACGCTCGTACGAGGAACTGACCCGCATCGTCACGACGTTCGACACCTCGTTCCCGGATGCCATTCCCAATGACTCGGATGACTTCGACGAACGGATCTACGACTACGTCGCGGTGTGCCGGCACATCGACGAGCGGGAGCTTCCCGACGCGTACGACCGGATGATGCGCCTGATCACCGAGCAGGCGCCGGATGCGATCCTGACCCTGCACCGGGTGGCCGAACAGGAGACCCGCCGGATCAGCGAGCAGATCGACCGGGTCAACACCGGTTTGGGCGCAGTCGAATTCAACCGTGGTACCCGGCTGACTCTGCGCGCCAACCCCCGCAGCCTGGCCGCAGTGTCCGAGCTGACCGACATCGTCAAGGCCATCTCCCGACGCATCGCCGAGGTCGGCCTGGGCGACAAGAAAGCCATCCTGGACCAGTACGCCGACATCCTTCGGCTACGAAACCGGTTGGCCAGCAATGCTCCCGAGGATCGGGCCTGGACCCGCGATGCGCTCGACGTGCGCAATCGCTTCACCTTCGACTGCGCCGAGTGGGATGTGGCGGTCGGCGAGCTGATCCGCACCCACAGCAATGCCGGCGACAACTCGGGCGGCGAGCAGGAGAAGCTGATGGCCTTCTGTCTGGCCGGCGCGCTGAGCTTCAACCTGGCCAACCCGGACGCGACATCATCGTCGGCTGACGCCGAGGGCGACGCCAACAAGCCGGTTTTCGCCCAGCTGATGCTCGACGAGGCGTTCTCCAAGTCGGACCCGCAGTTCGCCTCTCAGGCACTGCAGGCGTTCCGTAAGTTCGGCTTCCAGCTCGTCATCGTGGCCACGGTGCAGAACGCCACCACCATCCAGCCGTATATCGACGGGGTGGTCATGGTGTCCAAGTCCGAGGCCACCGGCCGTAATGCCCGTCCGGTCGCCAGCGTGGCCACCAAGACCATCACCGATTTCACCGCCCTGCGTCGGGACCTGAAGGTCCCCGAGCCGGTCTGACGAGGAGCCCCATGCGTATCGCTACTTGGAACGTCAACTCCATCCGCACCCGCGTCGACCGGGTCACCGACTGGCTGTCGCGCGCTGACGTCGACGTGCTGGCCATGCAGGAAACCAAATGCAAGGACGACCAGTTCCCGACGATGCCGTTCGCGGCGCTGGGTTACGAGATCGCCCATGTCGGGTTCAGCCAGTGGAATGGCGTGGCGATCGCCTCCCGCGTCGGCTTGGACGACGTGCAGATCGGCTTCGATGGTCAACCGCAGTGGCAGGAGGTCGACGAGGCCCGCGCCATCGGCGCGACGTGCGGCGGGGTGCGGGTGTGGAGCCTGTACGTCCCGAACGGCCGCACCCTGGACGACCCGCACCTGCCCTACAAGCTCAAGTGGCTTGCCGCCCTGCGTGATACCGCTTCGGGCTGGCTGGCCGACGACCCGTCGCTGCCCCTGGCACTGGTGGGTGACTGGAATATCGCGCCGACCGACGAAGACGTGTGGGACATGGCGGAGTTCCAGGACTCGACGCATGTCTCCGAGCCCGAGCGCGCCGCGTTCCGGGCGATGAACGACGCCGGCTTCGTCGACGTGGTGCGCCCCTTCACTCCGGGGCCGGGTGTCTACACCTACTGGGACTACACCCAACTACGCTTCCCCAAGAAGCAGGGTATGCGCATCGATTTCGTGCTCGGCTCACCGGAATTCGCGGCCCGGGTCACGCACGGCGAGATCGTCCGCGAAGAACGTAAGGGCAAGCAGCCCAGCGATCACGCACCGGTACTGGTGGAGTTGGGACAGTGACCGCCGTTGTCAACGCCGTCGAGCCGACCAGTCGGCGCGCCCGAATCATCCACTTCATTGCGCGACTCCTGTTGGCCCGCATACTCATCCGTACGCTGACCACAGCGGGATATGAGTCCACATCGGCACGGATCGAGCAGCTGGGACGCCGCGTCAACAAGATTGCCCGGCTGCAACGTCTCCAGCCGCTGCGAAAATTCCGGTTGACCACTTCCACGTGGAACGGTCTGCGCGTCGAGACAGTGGCGGTGCGCGAGCTGCCCGCATCGACCGAGGCCGGGGTCATCCTGTACTTCCATGGCGGCGGTTTCGTCCTCGGCGATCTGAACACTCACATCCGTGCCGTCGCGACCCTGGCGCAAGTCACGCGATTGCCGGTGGTGCACATCGAGTATCGGCAGTACCCCGAGGTCGATCTAGAGACGTCCGTCGCCGATTGTCTTGGCGCATACCGCGAGTTGCTCGGCCAGGGCGTCGATCCGGCCAAGGTCATCATCGCCGGCGACTCGGCCGGCGGGTTCTTGGCCTTCGCCACCGCGCAGCGCGCCCCGCAGCACGGACTTCCCACCCCCGCTGGAGTGGTCGGCATCTCGCCCTTGCTGGAATTGGACAACGTCGCGCGCCGCGCACATCTGAACGCCCGGACGGACGTGTTCGGGATCGCTACCGCGATGCCCGTCATCACCGAACGCGTTTGCCCCACAACGGATCTGATTGCCAGGCTGGAGCCCGTGTCGGGACCGATGGACACCATGCCGCCGTCGCTGATCGTGGTGTCCGCGTCAGAGGCGCTGTTGTGCGACGCCGAACGGATGCAGGAGCGGCTTGACCAAGCAGGCCGCAGGTGCGACGTCGTAGCCTGGCCCAGTCAACTCCACGCATTTCCCGCCATATTTCCCCGGCTACCCGAAAGCCGCCGAGCATTTGCGCGGATGGCGAGTTTCATCGCCGAATGCCTTTCCGGCACAGCCACCGACGTGCCGCCGAGCAAGATCGCCTAGTCCCGGCCGGCCAGGAGCTGCTCGGTCGTCTCGACGAGCGCTTGCTCAACCCGCCGTAGCGGCAGTTCGGACCGGGTCGCCTGGGCCACGATGATGGCGCCCTCCACTGCGGCGACGGTCAGCGTCGCCTGGCGCGCGGCGTCATCGGTTGACAACCCTGCGGTTTCGAGCCCGGCCGCGATGCGACGTTCCCAATCGAGGAAGGCGGCACCGGCGGCGTCGGCCGCGGCGGGTGCCTCCGTCCGGCCGAGAGCGGCTGCGACGATCGGACATCCGACCGCGAAGTCACCAGTGGTCAGATTCGTTATCCACATTTCGACGAAAGCCCGAACCGCCCCGACCGGACCCCGTTCGTCGAGCAGTACGTCGATGCCATCGGCCAGCGCGGTCCCCGCCATCACGGTCGCGTCGGCCACCAGCTCGGCCTTGCCCCCGGGGAAGTTCAGGTAGAGCGATCGGCGCGCGGCGCCGCTGCGCTCAAGCAGTTGGCTGAGTCCGGTTCCGGCAACACCTTGCCGCCGGACCAGATCGATGGCTGTGACGAGGAGCCGATCCCGGGCAGTCATGTGATGCATCTCCCTGTCTTACGGCATTGTTTGCATACCAATCGGTCTACTAGCGTCTGCCATCAATAGTAGACCGAACGGTGTAGTTCGGGTCTCGAATCGAGGGGGGCTCGAGAGTGGGGCACAACAGTACGTTTTTCGCCGCTACCAGCCGTTTCTGCGCCAGATGGGCCTGGCTGGTCATCGGCTTCTGGGTAGCCCTGACGGGCCTTCTCAACGTCGGCATCCCCCAGTTGGAGCAGACCGTCGCCGCTCACTCCGCGCCGTTCATGCCGGCCAACATCCAGGCCGCACAGACCTTGCGAGAGATGTCCGACGCCTTCGGGGTCCCGCAGTCGTCCGCGATCGGAAGCGTGGTGCTGGTCGACGAAAGCGGGATCAGCACCGCGGACGAAGCCCTTTACCGCAACGTCGTCGCCACTCTGCAACGCGACAGCGCGAACGTGGCCTACGTACTGGACACCTACGACAATCCGCAATTGCGCGGCATTGCACTCAGTCCCGACCACAAGGCCATCAATCTGGTGGTGGCCGGTACCGGTGACGTCGGGTCCACGCGAGCCCATCAGAACACCCTCGCGATCCGTGAGGCGATCAAAGCACTGCCGAAACCGCCCGGCGTCGAGGTCTACCTGACCGGTCCGTCGCCCACGTTGGCAGATCTGTTCAGCGCCATGGACTTCTCGCTGTTGATCATCACAGTGGTCAGCGTTCTGCTCATCACGCTGGTACTGCTCGTCGTCTACCGATCGCTGGCGACGGCGATGATTCCGCTGTTGACCATCGGCATCGCCCTCGGCGTGGCCCGCCCGATCGTCTCGTTGCTCGGCATGACCGGCACCCTGACCGTCTCGAACTTCACCATCGCCCTGATGACCGCGATGCTGCTCGGCGCCGCCACTGACTACGCCATCTTCATCCTGTCGGGCTATCACGAAGCCCGACGCAGCCAACTCCCCGTCGGCGATTCGATAGCCCAAGCCGGACAGCGTGTTTCGGGAATCCTGGTGGCGTCGATGCTGACCATCGCCGCAGCGGCCACGGCGATGGGCTTCACCCAGCTCGGCATGTTCAAAGCTGCGGGCCCGCCCATCGCCATCGCCATCGTGGTCGGCTTGGCGGTATCGATGTCACTGCCCTACGCGCTGCTGTCGATCCTGGGTAGGCTCGGTCTGGCCGAACCCCGCCAGCTGAACGACCGACGTTGGCGCCGAATCGGATCCACGATGATCCGTCGGTCCGGGGTGCTGGTCACCGCGTCGCTCGCGGTTCTGCTGGGCACCGCAACAGTCCTGACCACGTTCCGGGTCAACTTCGACGAGAACGCCATGCAGCTCGACCGCACCGAGAGTGCCGCCGGCTACGAAAAGACCTACGCCCATTGGGGCGTCAACGAGGCCGCCCCCGAGTACCTGATCGTCACCGCGAATCACGACATGCGCAACACCGACGACCTCGCGGCGCTCGACCGCGTCGCAGGCCGGATCGCCGCAATGCCCGAAGTCGCGTACGTCCGGTCGATGACGCGTCCCGACGGAAAGCAGTTGCCCCAAACCACCATTGGCTATCAGGCTGGGGTTCTGGCGGACCGCCTCGGCGATGCCCGCAAGCAGGTGTCCGACGCCGCGCCCGACATCCATCGATTAGGTGTGGGTACCACTGCGCTCCGCGACGGCGCCGCCGCCGCGGCCACCCAGGTACCCCAATTGGCTTCCGGCATAAGGCAGGTCACCGGTCTGGCCCATCAGATGCTCGACAGCTATCAGGCAGCCGGCGCCGGACTCTCCACGCTCACCGACGGAACCGTGGACGTCCGTTCGGCGTTGGCCGATCTCAGTTCCTCTGCCGGATTACTCGATATGGCGTTGCAGGCGATCGACGGCAACGCCCAGGTCGCCGACGCCGGTCGGGTGGTGAGTTCCACGCTGGGCTCAGCACTGGCCCCGCAACCCGGGCCGGATTGCCTGGCCAACCCGGTATGCAGCAGAGCACGTTCGGACCTGGCCGACCTCGACGCGATCTCCGATGGCGCGGTCAGCCGGACATTGCTGCAGGCGCAGCGGCTCACCGCGATCCCCCAAGTGACCGTCGACAAGGTCAGGGCCGCGGAGCCGTCAATCCGAGATGCGTTGGCCAAGCTGCAGAGCCTGGCCTCGACTCTGCCCGGCGGGTCTCCGGCTCAAGCCAAGACCCAACTCACAGAACTGGTGCGCGGTGCCGACCGCCTCAATGCCGGGATCACTCAACTTGCCGCCGGACTCGATCAGGTCAAGGGCGGGGTGGACCGCGTGGTCGACATGTCCGGCCGGCTCACCGACGGACTCGGCCAGGCCTCGGACTACCTGACCACATTGAGCTCGCACACCGCGGGCGGTCCGGCCTCCGGTTTCTACCTTCCGCCCCAGGGATTTTCGGATCCGGCATTCCGGTCAGCCCAGAATCTTCTGTTCTCCCCCGACGGCAAGACCGCGCGCATGCTGGTCATCTGGAAGATCAATCCGTACAGCGCCGAGGCTTTGGACACCACCCGCACACTGCCTGTCGCGGCTACCCAGGCTGCGTTCGGAACTTCTTTGCAGGGCGCCCGTTTCGCCACCACCGGCCTGGCTTCGCTCTCCGCAGACATGCGCGACCAGGTATGGCACGACTTCGCGGTCTACGGCGTCGTGGCCATCCTGGGTGTGCTGCTGGTGCTGATTGCGTTGTTGCGCAGCATCGCGGCACCGGTGTTCATGGTCGCAGTGGTGACCGTGTCGTTCGCCGCCGCGTCCGGATTCAGTGTCCTGGTGTGGCAGCACATCATCGGTGTCGATGTGGACTGGTCGGTGTTCCCGGTGTCGTTCATGGCCCTCATCGCCGTGGGCGCCGACTACAGCATGTTGTTCGCTGCACGCATCCGCGACGAGTCGGGCGACGGCATGATCCGCGGAATCATCCGCAGCTTCGGCAGCACCGGGAGCGTGATCACCACGGCCGGCATCGTTTTCGCGCTCACGATGTTCGCGTTGATGAGTGGGCGGGTGATCAACCTGCTGCAGATCGGGTTCACCGTCGGCGTGGGCCTGCTGATCGACATCACCTTAGTGCGCACCGTGCTGGTACCGGCCGCCATGGCCCTGATCGGGAACCGCATCTGGTGGCCGAGCAAGCCGGCCCCGACGGCCGACCGCCATTGAGCCGTTATGGTACGCCGGTGCCGCTCACCCGAGGGTCACCAACAAGGTTGTCAGGGATTGCTTTTCGTGCACCGGGTCGGGATGGCTTGACCTGATCGACTTGAGCACCGCGTCGATCTGCCCATCGAGCACCGACCAGGTGTCCGGCGCGGCCGGTTGCAACCTGGCTTGATCGTCGTCCCACACCGATTCCAGATCCCTGATGCGCGCCCTCGCGCCCGATTGGTCACCGGCGTCGACCTTGGTCAAGGTGTCCTGGACGATGGTCCGAAATTGTGCCAGGTCGGGGGCCGGAATGGTCGATGCGACCTGCCCGGGGTGCAGTGCCGCGGATGCCGTTGGGACAGCGGGCAATTCGTCCTCACCGGCGACCCCGACCGGCCGGTGGGGCTGGCTGGCCGCCCAGCCCAGTAGCCCGGCCGCGGCCAGCATCACCACGGCGTAGTACCCGACCGAGACCGCAGTGGGCACCGTCCGCCTCACCCCGCCGTGATCGTCCGGTGCCCGGTTCACGTCGATGACATCAGCGTGGGAAATCGTGAGGTAGCCGACGGCACCCGCGATGGCGGCCAGGAATATCACGCTCGTCACGCCGTAGCCCAGCCCGAGCCCGTGATCGGTTGTGGGCGAGGCGAACCAGTCCCCGAGGTTGGCACCCAGCGGCCTGGTCAAAACGTAGGCGACCCAGAATGACAGCACGGCATTCACCCCGGCGCGCCAGCCGATGGCGACCACTACGATCAGCCCGACGGGCAGCAGCACCGCCACGCCCGGACCCCATCCGGTGAGCGCCAGTGTCCAGTCACCGGCGGCGGTGCCCAACGCGAAAGTCACCAACACCGCCAGCCAGTAAAACAATTCGCGGGGCAGCGTGATGATGCTGTGTATCGACAGCGTGCGCTCTCGCGCGAACCACACCCCGAACACCACCGCCAGCACGCCGGCGAAGACACCCGTACTCAACGCCAACGGCACACCGAACTTGTCGGTGAGGACGTCGGTGTACAGGGTGCCGGTCACGCTGAGCACCACGACAGTCAGCCAATACACCAGCGGCAGGTAGCGACCGACCGCCAGCTGAACCCCCAGCGTCACGGCCAGAACCACGGTGAAGATCAACGTCGTTCTGCCCAGGCCGACGCCCAGCCCGGTGTTCACCCAGTCCGCGAAGCTCTCCCCGACCGTGGTGCACAGCACCTTGATGAGCCAGAACCAGACGGTGACCTCGGGCACCTTGCTCAGGGTCACGCGCCGCGCGCGGGTCCGGGACTCAATGGCACTGGTCATGCTTACCCACGCTAAATACCAGTTCCTGAACCAACGCTGAGGAACTCCTTCGCCGATCGGGCACACTGCAGTGGACGGCAACGACGTGCGGGAGGTCGAGTGAAGGTTCTTCTGGTCGAGGATGAACCGGGTCTGTCGACGGCACTGTCGGCTGGTCTGAGGGCGGACGGCTTTGTGGTGGTCACCGCTGCTGACGGCCTCGAGGGACTGCACGAAGCGACGTCCAACTCGTACGACGTGGTGGTGCTCGACATCATGCTGCCCGGGCTCAGCGGCTACGAGGTGCTCAGACAGCTTCGGTCACGGCACATTTGGACTCCGGTGCTGATGCTCACGGCCAAGGACGGTGAGTACGACCAGACCGATGCCTTCGACCTGGGTGCCGATGACTATCTGACCAAACCGTTTTCGTATCTGGTGTTGGTTGCGCGGCTGCGGGCACTGATCAGGCGCGGCGCACCCGAGCGACCCGTGGTTCTCACCGCGGGGACGTTGTCACTCGATCCGTCCCGGCGCGAAGTGGTTCGCGGAGACACTTCGATCACGTTGACGCCACGCGAGTTCGGGGTGCTCGAGTTTCTGATGCGCCACAAGGACACCGTGGTATCCAAGGCTGACATCTTGAGCAGCGTGTGGGACGTGCACTATTCGGGTCCGGACAACGTGGTCGAAGTGTACGTCGGGTATCTGCGCCGTAAGATCGATATCCCGTTCAGCACCAACACTATTGAGACCGTGCGCGGGGTCGGTTACCGGCTATTGCCCTGACGGCAGCCGCACCCGCACCTCGGTGCCTCCCCCGGTCCGTTCCCCGATGCCGACGCTTCCACCATGCGCCGACACGATCTCCGCGACGATCGACAGCCCGAGTCCGGTGCCGCCGCCGCTACGGGAACGTGCGGAGTCCAACCGGACGAACCGGTCGAACACCCGGTCCCGGTCGGCGGCAGGTATTCCGGGACCGTCATCGCTGACCAGCAATTCCGCGGTGCCGTCGAGGCTGCGTACCGAAACCTCGACCGTCGAACGGGCATGCCGGTCGGCGTTGTCCAGCAGGTTGCGCAGTACCCGGGTCATGGCTCCGGTATTGCCGACCATCCGGGTGGGCAGCAGGTCGGCACGCACAGTGTGCGCGGATTCCCGCCGTAGTCGGGCGATTTCGTCCTCGGCCAGCACGTCCAGATCGGTATCCTCGGCACGCAGCGTCAATCCGCGCTCGTCGGCCCGCGCCAGCAAGAGCAAATCCTCGACGAGCGCCTGCATGCGGTACGCCTCGGGGATCAGCGCACCGGTGGTCAGTTCCGAATCCAGGAGTTCGGGATGCTCCTTTCCGACCTCCAATGCCGAAATGATCGCCGCCAGAGGGCTTCTCAGCTCGTGCGACGCGTCGCCGACGAATCGGCGCTGCGCGGTATGGCCGGCCTCGATGCGGCTCAGCATCTCGTTCATGGTTGACGCCAGCGCCGAGATCTCGTCGCGGTGCGGTGGTACCGGGACGCGCTCGCTGAGATCCGAGGTCGAGATGTCGGAGACCCGAACGCGGATCGCTTCCACCGACCGTAGTGAGCGTTTCATCAACCAGTAGCTGACCAGAGCGGCCGCGGCGATGATGATCGGTGCGGCCGCACCGAGAAGCAGCGCAACGGTTTTCAGCGTCGACTCGACAGACTCGATGCCGCCGGCGGCCAGTATCGTGTAGTCGCCCGCAGGGGTGCGAGTGCGCTGACCGCTGATCCGCATGTCGGTGTCTGCGCCGTCGACGGCGATCCCGGCGCGCACCACGGTCCCGATATCGGCGACGGGGACCAGCGGCGTGTCGGGGGTATCGGGCGATCGACGCAGCACTTTCCCGGCATGGTCGATCACCTGGACCGCGACCACTCTCTGATCGGTGACGAACAACGAACCGTCCAGGTCATTGACCGCGTCGTCCCGCAGCGCCGACACCACGTCCTCGACCCGGTCCGCGGCGGCGTCATCCACCCCCCGCAACAGCGTGGTGTTCAGCACGGCGAGCAGCCCAGCGGACGCGATCAGCAGCGCGATGAGTACCACCGAGGCCGACAGCACGGCCGACCGCGCAGCAATTCCCCAATGCCGTGGCCGGGGCCATCCCTCACTGCTCATGACTGTGGACTGTAGGACCACGATCCTTGTCTCACGATCAATCGGCCCCTTGGCGATTTCTCAGCGCGCACTCGCCACACTGCACTTCGGCCGCTCAACGACGATATCGAGCCGGCTCCACGGGAAGGCGAGAAAAGACAATGCAGGCGATGGTTCGACGTGGCATGAATTTGCGGTCCCGGATTGTCCAGCGTGCCAATGCCAAGTCCTTTGGTCTGATCCTCGGCGGTGCAGCGCTCGCGATTTCGATGCCGATGTCCGTTGCTCACGATGGCGCCGGTACCGGCAACAAGGTGAACAAGGTGACCGTGGCGAAGAACGCGATAAACGCGACCGAGAATTATCTGTTTCCGACACCATCGCCGATAGTGCGATCCGGTGGCTCCGATTCAGGCATGACCACCAAACCGACGACAGGTTCCTAGCAACCAATTTCGCCATGGCGGAATTGATGCCGACCAAATATTTACCGATTGCGTTTGCTGGACTACTAATCGAGAACCTATTAGACAGAACAGCGACCACCTTCGAGAGCGATCTGATTTTGCTAAAATACATTCATTCCGTCATCGGGCTTATGGCCGTCCTTACCACGATGATGCTGACCGGAATGGGCACCGCGCGCGCAGGTCTGGACAACGAACTCAGCCTGATCGACGGCCACGATCGAACGCTGACCGTTGCGCAATGGGACACGTTCCTCAATGGCGTATTTCCGCTCGACCGCAACCGATTGACCCGGGAGTGGTTCCATTCGGGCAAGGCCAAGTACACCTGCGACGGCCCGGGTTGCGACGAATTCGAGGGCACTCTCGAACTGGGGTACCAGATCGGCTTCCCATGGTCGCTGGGCGTGGGTATCAATTTCAGCTACACGACACCGAACATCCTGCTCGATGCCTTCAATCCCGGCTCACTGACCGGTCGCGGCAGCGGCGGCATCATCACACCGAACCTGTTCCCGGGCGTGTCCATCTCAGCCGATCTCGGTAACGGTCCCGGCATCCAGGAGGTGTCGACGTTCTCGGTTGATGTGACGGGTCCGCACCGCGTGGTCGCGGTATCGAATGCCCACGGCATGGTGACCGGGGCCGCCGGCGGTGTGCTGCTGCGTCCGTTCGCCCGCCTGATCTCCAAGACCGGCGACTCGGTGACCACCTACGGCGACACATGGAACATGAACTGACCACGCCCAGCTGAAAGTCATTGCCTAGCTTCGTTTTCCGCCGGGAATTCGATCGATGACCCAGCCCAGCCGGGCCACGGTGCTCTCCAGGGGCTCCACCACTTCGGCCAGGCGTTGCAGGCTCGGCAGGGTCGAGGCGATGGAATTGGCACCGAACGCGATCTTCTCCGCCGACGTATCGATTCCGGCCGCAGCCTCGGTCAAGGTGGTGATCTGGCTGGCGATCAACTCCGCGTGCCGGTCGATGCCCGCGGCGCTCTCGCTCAAAGCGGCGATGTTGTCCGCAATGAACTGCGCTGACTTTCGCAGCTCGGCCACGTCGTCCATCAGTGCAAACACCGCTTCGATGAGCGTCTTTGGCCCGCGCCTGCGCTTGCCTGCAGATCCGTCGTCGGTCTTTGCCGCCGCCATGGCCTCACGCCTTCCGTTCAACCGGGGCGCCGTGGTCTTTTGCTTCCTGCTGGTAGTGCTGCAGCTCGGCACGCACCGCTTCATCCAGCGCCCGATCCAGGCTAGCGTGCGCCGAACGCCGCGCTACCCGGCGCATGGCGTCGATCAGATCCGCTGCCCAGGCAAGTTCGACGTCGGTGCTGGGATACCAGCCTGTTCCCCGTTGGCGGACCACTTCCGTGTGTCCGGCTCGGGTCAGCGCACGTGCGGCGCCATCGAGTTTCTTGTCGACGGCCGTGGTGGTCTTCAGGATCGCCGACAACGGCATGCCGCGGGAGATGAGCTTGGCGAAGTCATCGATCACCCGGCGATCGGGCACCAGATAGGAATCTTTGTCATCCGTCGACTCGACGAAACCGCCCGCGATCAGCCGTCGCAGCGTCGCGCCGTCCAGCCGGCCGAGCTGCATCTCCAGGTCCTCGCGAGTCATGGTCTGCGACTCCGGGTGTGACCACGGGGTGATCACCAGCTCCTCGAGCTCCGACAGATCCAGCACCTCGACCAGCCCCTCGCCGCGTTGCAAACCGGCAAGGAATTTCAGGATGTGCTTGACCGTGAAGCCCTCGCTGAGCAACCGGATGATCGCCTGCAGCTGACTGAGGTGCTTGTCGGTGTAGATAGCGACCCGGCCCCGGCGCAGGGGCCGGGGCAGCAGGCCGTTCTCCTGGTAGACGCGGACGTTCCGGGTGGTCGTCCCCGCTTCGCGCGCGAGGTCGTCGATCCGGTACTCAGCCACCAGCGGATTCTATGCGGTCAGGACGGGTTCGCCGCTGGTCTCGACCACCGCCGTTTCATCGGCACGGTCCGCGGTGATCTTGTAGTCCTGCAGATTCACCGCCTTCAGCTGGTTGATGTACTGAGTGGCGAACCCGGGGTACATGGTCGCGTTGAATCCGTCATCGGTCAGGTACCAACTCTGGCATCCGGAATTCCAGGTGGTGGACTGCAGCCGCCGCTGGATGTTCTCGTTGTACCGGGCCTGCACCTCCGGCCGCACGTCCAACGCCTTCCAATCGAATTGGAGCAGCTTGGAGATGGCACCGACGATGTAGTCGATCTGAGCTTCCATGTACACCAGCGCCGAGCTGTGGCCCGGCCCGGAGTTGGGCCCGAAGGTGAAGAACAGGTTGGGGTAGCCCGACACCGCGACGCTGCGGTACGCGTACGCGCCCCGGCTCCATTCGGACCCTAGGTCCCGGCCGTCGATGCCGGTGATCGGGATCGGCGTGCCGGCCTTGGACACCTCGAAGCCGGTGGCGAACACGATGGCATCGAATTGGTGTTCAATGCCTTCGACGGTGCGAATTCCCTTGGGCGACAACCGGGCAATCGGCCAGGTCACCAACTTGCAGTTCTCCGCCTGCAGGGCAGGGTAGTACTCGCTGGTCATCAGCAGCCGCTTGCACCCGGCCGAGAAGTCCGGCGTCAGTTGCCGGCGCAGCCACGAATCCTTCACCTGCATACGCAGATTCGCCAGGCTCAAGGCTTCCACCACGCGAGTGAACGGGCTGTCCCACACCACGCCGAGGGCAACCGACTCATGACCCCAGTACCAGGCAGACCGAATCAGCTTCTCCGCCAGCGGCACATCTTTGTAGATGCGCTTCAGCCAGCCGCCGGTCGGGGTGTTGACCCGGGGGATCACCCAACCCGGGGTGCGCTGAAACACCTTGACCGACTCAGCGACCTTCACCAGTTCCGGCACGATCTGCACACCGCTGGCACCGGTGCCGACGACCGCCACCTTCTTACCGGTGAAGTCGTAGTCGTGATCCCAACGGGCGCTGTGGATCTTGTGACCTTCGTAGGTTTCGATGCCCGGAAGGTCGGGGAAGCTGGCGTTCGCCAGTGGCCCGGAGGCGACGATGACCGTTCGGGCGCGCACCGACTCGCGACCGGAGAAGCTGATCGTCCACTCCCCCATCGCCTCATCGAATGCCAATCCGGTGACGGTGTGCTCGAACCGGATATGCGGTGCGATGCCGGCGGACTCGACCATACCGTCGATGTATCCGAGGATCTCGGCGCTGCCCGAGTAGGTGTGCGACCAGTCCGGGTTGGGCGCGAAACTGTAGGAGTAGAGCCGCGATGGAATGTCGCAGGCCGCACCGGGATAGGTGTTGTCCCGCCAGGTTCCACCGACCCGGGTGCCGCGTTCGAAGATCACGAAATCTTCTGTGCCCTGGTCTTTGAGCCGGATGGCGGCGCCGATGCCGGCGAACCCGGCACCGATGATGGCTACAGAAATGGTCACGGTAATCGTTCCTCTTACTCAGGCGACCGGCTCGTAGGTCAGCTCGTCCGACCAGGTGGGCGTGTATCGCACCAGCGGCATCGGAATGACTCCGGTGACCTTCACCAGCGAGTCGGCCAACCAGTGGTACTTCGAGCTGCGGTCGATGACCTTCTTGCTGTGCCAGGAGATGAATCGGTACATCGGCACCCGGTGCACGAATTCACTTCGCTCACCGACACTTCGGAATCGGCGCATCGCCTGGTACAGACGTTCTTCGTTGACACCCATGGCCACGATGTTGTCGCGCATCTTGTTCAGCAGCGGGAAGTAGCTCAGCGTGCCGATCAGCAGCGCAGGGTTCATCCAGCTGCCGACGAAATCGACGGCCAGCTTGCGCACGTCGGCGTGGCCCAGGATGTCCATCACCTCGAAGTCGACCGCGAGGTGGCGGGATTCGTCAGAGTTGATCCGCTTGAAAACCTCTTGCGCCACCGGATCTTTGACCTCGTCGGTGATGAACTTGATCAGCGCGCCGTCCAGTGCCACCTCGAGCATCGGGATGACGGTGCCCAAGATCGATAGCGACATGGTGTCCGAGAACTTGTCGAGCCAGGTGATCACCAACTGCACATTGATACTCGGCGGCGGGATCTCGTCGTCATCGAGCATGCCCCAGCGGCGCATCAGCGCGAGCTCGGCATTGGCGTGCTTCTGCTCCTCGGCGTGGAAGTGCTCGTAGATGCTCTTCAGCGTCGGAGTCGGTGCCTTCTTCGCCAGTGCCGCAAAGCCGCGGGCTCCCACGTTCTCGATCCACATCAGGTCGGTCATGAAGGGCTTGAGCTTGGCCCAGAGTTCGGGCTCGATCAGCTCGGCTCCCGGTGCGTCCCAGTCGATGTCGACCAGGGCCCACTGCTTGTCCTTGATCTTCTGCAGCATCTCGTCGAGATTCATCGCCATGATCAGTTCCTTTCGTGGCTTCAGTTGTCGGGAAGGAGACGGCCGAGCAGTCCGGCGCCGCGGACGTACAGGGCCGGGAAGTGGCGCTTGAGGTGCCAGATGACGGTGGCGTCGAGCTGTGGCACCACATACAGGCGGCCACCGTCGTGGGCGTCGAGGGTGCGAGCGGCGACACTGTCCGCGGACAGTCCGGTCCAATTGGCCAGCTGCTGGCTCAGGCTCATCGAGCCCGGGGTGATGCGGCCGTCGGCAAAGACGTTGGTCTTCACGAACGTTGGGCACAGTACGGTGACCGCGATGTCGGTCCCGTCCAGTTCCGCGGCCAGGGTTTCGGACAGCGACATCACGCCCGCCTTGGAGACGTTGTATGCGGCCATCGACGGCGCGGCGGCGAATCCGGCCGCCGAGGCGACGTTGATGATGCCGCCGCGTCCGGCCTCACGCAGGACCGGTGTGAAAACCTCACAGCCGTACACCACGCCCCACAGGTTGATGCCCAGTGCCCAGTCCCAGTCCTCGAAACCGATGTCGCCCACCGGCTTTCCGCCGATGCCGACACCGGCATTGTTGATCACCATGCTCGGCGCTCCGGCGAAGATCTCCTGCGACTGTTTGGCCAGCAGCTCGATGGCGCTGCGGTCGGACACGTCACACTGCACCGCATAGCCCTTACCGGTGGGCAACTTGTCGATCAGCGCAACTGTCTCGTTGGCCCGCTCGATGCTGATGTCCGCGCAGATGATCTCACCGCCCCTCCTGGCGAGCTCAAGGGCAAACGACCGGCCGATGCCACTGCCGGCGCCGGTGACCACCGCCTTCGCCTTGTCCGAACGACGGCTACCGCGAAATACGTTGAGCAACATATCGATTCCGAACATCAGCCCACCTCCACCACAACGTCTGATTGATTGTCTGCCAACGCCGTGGCGATGAAGGCCGCGGCCCGACGCAGCGCCGCGTCGGCTTCTGGGACCAGTCGGGGCAATGCCTGGAAGACGTGCACCATGCCGGGCCATACTTCAAGGGCGCTGACACCACCGGCCCGGCGGATCTGGGTGTCCAGGTAACGTGAGTCGGCACTGAGCATCTCGAAACCACCCACCTGAATCAGTATGGGCGGCAAGCGATCAGCCTTTGCAAAATCGAGCCGCAACCGCGGGTGTTCCGGATCCTGGCCCTTGGTGTAAAGGCCGACCAACCGGCGCGCGTCGGCCGCCGAGATCAACGGGTCGCGACGCACCCGCTCCTGCTGGCGGGCAAGTCCCATGGTCAGATCCACCAACGGTGAGAACAGCACCGCACCGGCCGGCTGAAAGTCCGGCTCGTCGGCGTTCGCGAGCAGCATGTCGCAGGTCAAATGGCCGCCGGCAGAATCACCGGCGATCACGACGTCCGACGCCAGGTAGCCCTTCGAGAGCAGCCAGCGGTAGCCGGACTCCACATCACGGGCCGCGGTCGGGAACCGGTACTCGGGAGCCAGTCGGTAGTCCACGGAGAAGAACGGCATGCCGGTCGCCTCGGACAGCTGCGCGACCAGCTTGCGGTGCGTCCCGGTCGAGCAGATCACATAGCCGCTGCCGTGCACGTAGTAACCCGCACGCCGGCCGAACTCGACGCCGGGCCCGAGCACCCACTCACCACGCACCCCTGGAGCCTTGACCGGGATGATCCGGGAGCCGTCCGGCATGGAGCCGAGGGCGCCCATGATCGTGGCGACCACCGCCCGGGAGAACCAAACCCCCGGTTGATTCATCGGGATGAAGCCGGTCAGGCAGCCCAGTGTCCAGCGGGTCACGGTGGACGAGACCACCGCGCGCGGCGAAACGTGAGTGGGGATCGGAGGCAGGCCTACGTCATTGGAGACTGTCACGGGCACTAGGTCACCACCAACTGTGCCATTTGTCAATGGCACAGTTGGTGGTGATAACCCTGGTATACGCGCAGTGGCCACCTAGAGCACGGCTTTTCCAAATTTCCGTGCGCTAAGTGGCCACTGCGCGAGGACCAGATCAGGCCGCGTTGTCGGCGTCGGGAGCAGTGCCGTAGTTACCCGGAGTGAACACCGAGGCCAGCGCACCGAGCAGCATCATGACCGCCGCGGCACCGAACACCACGGTCAGTCCGGAGTGAAACGGCGCGGTGATGAGCTGTGGGAAGAAGGTCTGCCCGGTCAGTACATCGGCATTTACTCCAGGCTGCTGCAGCGCATGGAACGGTGCCAGCAACTCTGCCATCGGGTTGTAGCCGAGGAACGCGGCGAACAGGCTGCCCACCGGCGGCAGTTGCGCTACCTGGTGCGCAACGTCGGCCGAAACACCTTGCTGCTGAAGGCCATTGAACAACGCGTTGGGCAACGTGTGCGCCAACCCAACGATCATCAGCGAGAAGAAGATGCCGATCGACAGCGAGTTGCCCGCATTGAAGAACGTCGACCGCACACCCGAAGCGGCACCACGCTGGTCGGCGGGCACGCTGGACATGATGGCCGCGGTGTTCGGCGCGGTGAAGATGCCGCCACCGATGCCGTTGAGGAACACCAGGACGGCGAACTGCCAGTAGTCGAAGTTGACCGGAATCATCAGCAGCGCAAGGAAAGATGCGGCCATCAGCAGCATGCCACCGACGGCCAGCGGCCGGGCGCCGAAGCGGTCGGCCAACGTTCCCGCAACGGGCGCCGCCACCAGGAAGCCGAAAGTGGCCGGCAGCAAGTAGATGCCCGCCCACAGCGGCGTCGACTCGAAGTTGTAGCCGTGCAACGGAAGCCAGATGCCCTGCAGCCAGATGATCAGCATGAACTGCAGCCCGCCACGGCCTACCGAAGACAACAGTCCGGCCAGATTGCCCATACCGAACGTGGCGGACTTGAACAGCCTGAGGTCGACCATCGGCGATGCCACCCGCAGCTCGACCACGCAGAAGGCGACCAACAGGGCCAGCCCGACACCGATGGACCCCAGCACCGCCGGGCTGGTCCAGCCGGTCGGCGAATTGCCATACGGCTGAATGCCATAGGTGATGCCGAGCAGAAGCACTGTCAGGCCGAGCCCGAAGGTCAGGGTGCCGGCCCAGTCCAGCTTGCCGGCCGAGCGGGTACCCAGCTCGCGCAGCGACCGGTAGCTCCAGATGGTGCCGATCACCCCGATCGGCACACCCACCCAGAAGACCGCCTTCCAGTTCCACTCGGACAGGAAGCCGCCGATCAGCAGGCCCAGGAACGAACCGGCCACGGCGGCAACCATATTGACCCCCAAGGCCATTCCGCGCTGGTTCGCGGGGAAGGCGTCGGTCAGAATTGCCGACGACGACGCCATCAGCATGGCGCCACCGATTCCCTGGATGACCCGCCAGCCGATCAACCACACTGCGCCGCCGTCCAGGTGGAACGGATCGAAGGACAGCGCGATCGCAGCCAGGGTGAAGACCACGAAGCCGATGTTGTAGATGCGAACGCGGCCGTACATGTCACCGAGCCGCCCGAACGGGACCACCAGAACGGCGGTGACCACCAGGTAGCCCATCAACATCCACAGCAGGTAACTGACGTTGCCCGGGGCCAGCGGGTTCAGCCCGATACCCCGGAAGATGGCGGGCAGGGAGATCAGCACGATGGATGCGTTGATCGAGGCCAGCAGGATGCCCAGCGTGGTGTTGGACAGCACCACCCACTTGTAGTGCGGATGGTCGTGGTCTATCTGCACGCGGCGGCGAGCGGTCTGGGCCTGCGCCGTCTCGGTCGACGCAGCCGGCCCGGTTTCAGTCGTCATCAGCAGTCTTCGCCCTAAGCATCGGAGAAACATATGTTAGCTATAC
The DNA here is from genome assembly GCF_041261665.1 of Mycobacterium sp. MAA66. Lineage (NCBI taxonomy): Bacteria > Bacillati > Actinomycetota > Actinomycetes > Mycobacteriales > Mycobacteriaceae > Mycobacterium > Mycobacterium sp. MAA66. Next base: position 770,459 of record NZ_JBGCCC010000002.1, read on the forward strand.
AAACGAACTGATGACAATCCACTTCCCACCTGCCGGCATCCCGGTAGGCGGGATTGCCGGAGGCCCAACCGCGTCCCGAACTCGGGCAGGTGTGGTTGGCCGCGGCCCGTCGACGCGAATCCACCCGCGCCCGCGGCCGGCGATGCTCACGCCACCCTTGCCTTCCCGCACACATCGGTTACCGTGGACACGTCCGCGCGGGAGCGCACGCCTTGGTGCGCTGAGAGGACGGCTGATAGGTGCCGTCGACCGTATGAACCTGACCGGGTAATGCCGGCGTAGGGAGTAAGCAGATGACTGCAATTGCTGTGTTCAACGACCTTTCTTGCGGCCCCATCGCAGGCAGCAGCAAGGTTTACCGGGAGCTTCCCGACGGCGGAAAGGTCCCGTTCAGGCGGGTCAACCTGACCACCGGCGACCACCTCGACCTGTACGACACCTCGGGCCCGTACACCGACGAGAACGCCACCATCGACCTGGAGCAGGGCCTGCCCGCCCGCCCCGGCGTCGTCAAGGACAAAGGCACCCAGCTGCAGCGCGCCCGCGGTGGCGAGATCACCGCCGAGATGGCGTTCATCGCCGAGCGCGAAGGCGTGCCGGCCGAGCTGGTCCGCGACGAGGTCGCCCGCGGCCGGGCGATCATCCCGGCCAACCACAACCATCCCGAGCTGGAGCCGATGGTCATCGGCAAGGCCTTCGCGGTGAAGGTCAACGCCAATATTGGAAATAGCGCAGTAACCTCGTCCATTTCCGAGGAAGTCGACAAGATGGTGTGGGCCACGCGCTGGGGCGCCGACACGATCATGGATCTGTCCACCGGCAAGGACATTCACCAGACCCGCGAGTGGATTCTGCGCAACTCCCCCGTCCCGGTCGGCACCGTGCCGATCTACCAGGCGCTGGAAAAGGTCAACGGCGATCCCACGCTGCTCACCTGGGAGCTGTACCGCGACACCGTCATCGAGCAGTGCGAGCAGGGCGTCGACTACATGACGGTGCACGCCGGCGTGCTGCTGCGGTACATCCCGCTGACAGTCAAGCGGGTCACCGGCATCGTCTCTCGTGGCGGTTCGATCATGGCGGCGTGGTGCCTGGCACATCACCAGGAGTCGTTCCTGTACACGCACTTCGAAGAGCTGTGCGAGATCCTGCAGCGCTACGACGTCACCTTCTCCCTCGGCGACGGGCTGCGTCCCGGCTCCATCGCCGACGCCAACGACGAGGCCCAGTTCGCCGAACTCCGCACCCTGGGTGAGCTGACCAAGATCGCGAAATCCCATGGCGTGCAGGTGATGATCGAAGGCCCGGGCCACGTCCCGATGCACAAGATCGTCGAGAACGTTCGGCTGGAGGAAGAGCTCTGCGAAGAGGCCCCGTTCTACACGCTGGGCCCGCTGGCCACTGACATCGCGCCGGCGTACGACCACATCACCTCGGCGATCGGCGCGGCGATCATCGCTCAGGCCGGCACCGCGATGCTGTGCTACGTCACCCCGAAGGAACACCTGGGTCTGCCCAACCGCAAGGACGTCAAGGACGGCGTGATCGCCTACAAGATCGCCGCCCATGCCGCCGACCTGGCCAAATGCCACCCCGGTGCCCAAGACCGCGACAATGCGCTGTCCCAGGCTCGCTTCGAATTCCGGTGGCATGACCAGTTCGCGCTGTCGCTCGACCCGGACACCGCCCGGGAGTACCACGACGAGACGCTGCCCGCCGAGCCCGCCAAGACCGCGCACTTCTGCTCGATGTGCGGGCCGAAGTTCTGCTCGATGCGGATCACCCAGGACATCCGCGACGCGTACCCGGACGGGGTCGCCGCCGCGGACATCGAGCGGGGCATGGCCGAGAAATCGCAGGAGTTCGCCGACCACGGAAACCGGGTGTACTTACCCTTAGCTCCGTGAACCTGCTTCCACTGACCCCGCCCGGCCATACCCCGTTGCGGGTGATGACCATCGCCGGCTCCGATTCCGGCGGTGGTGCCGGCATCCAGGCCGACCTACGCACTTTTGCGATGCTGGGCGTGCATGGCTGTGTCGCGGTCGCCGCGGTGACGGTGCAGAACTCTGTCGGAGTCAAGGCTTTTCACGAGCTGCCGCTGGACATCATCAGCGGGCAGATCACCGCGGTGGCCGAGGACATAGGCATCCAGGCGGCCAAGACCGGCATGCTGGCATCGAGCGAGATCATCGGGGTCGTCGCGGAAACCTGGCGGGGTCTCGACGGCGATATCCCGTTGGTGGTGGACCCGGTGTGCGCATCCATGCACGGCGACCCGCTGCTGCACCCCAGCGCGCTGAATTCGGTTCGTACCCAGCTGTTTCCGATCGCCACCCTGGTCACCCCGAACCTCGACGAGGTGCGGCTGATCACCGGTGTCGAAGTGGTGGACGCGTCGACGCAACGCGATGCGGCCAGAGCGTTACACGACCTCGGGCCGAAATGGGCGCTGGTCAAGGGCGGCCATCTACGCTCCAGCGATCACAGCCCCGACCTGCTCTACGACGGCACCGACTTCTACGAGTTCACCAGCGAACGCATCGACACCGGGCATGATCACGGCGCCGGTGACACCCTGGCCGCGGCCACCGCGGCCGCGCTGGCGCACGGCTACTCGGTGCCCGATGCGGTGGCCTTCGCCAAGGGCTGGGTGACCGAATGCCTGCGTGCCGCTTATCCTTTGGGCCACGGGCACGGTCCGGTCAACGCACTGTTCCGGCTGGCTTGGCGATGAGCTCTCGCGCGAAGAGCATCGAACCAGAGCTTGAGGCCATCGCGGGTGTCGCGCACGAACCCGCAGGCAAACCCCTGGGCACGGTGCTGCTCACGCACGGCGCGGGCAGCAACCGCGACGCCCCGCTGATCATCCGGATCTGCGACGAATGGGCGCAAGGGGGCTGGCTCGCGATCCGCTACGACCTGCCCTACCGCCGTCGCCGCCCCAAGGGCCCGCCGTCGAACTCCGCGGCGTCGGACCAACAGGGCATCATCGAGGCCATCGAGCTGGCGCACACGCTCACCGACGGCCCGGTGATCGCCGGAGGGCATTCCTACGGCGGCCGGATGACGTCCATGGTCGCGGCCGGCGGCGCGGACCTGGCGGTGCTGACACTGTTCTCCTACCCGCTGCACCCGCCCGGCAAGCCTGAACGAGCCCGCACCGAGCACCTGTCACAGATCGCCGTGCCGACGGTGTTCACCCACGGCACGTCTGACCCGTTCGGCAGCATCGACGAGCTGCGCCCGGCTGCCGCGCTGATCAACGCACCGACCGAGATCGTCGAGATCACCGGTGCGCGGCATGACCTGGGGTCCAAGACGCTGGATGTTCCGGCGCTCGCCGTCGCCGCGGCAGCGAGACTCTCGGAAATACCCAGTACCTGAGGTACCGTCTAAATATGACGACGCAGCAGCACGACGCGGTCATCGTCGGGGCGGGTTTCGCCGGCATCGGCGCGGCGATTCAGCTCAAGCGACTCGGGATCAATGACTTCGTCATCCTCGAACGCGAAGACGACCTCGGTGGCACCTGGTATGTCAACCACTACCCTGGCCTGGCGGTGGACGTGCCCACCACCACCTATTCGTACTTCTTCGAGCCGAACCCCAACTGGTCACGGCTGTTCACTCCGGGCCCGGAGATCAAGCGATACGCCGACGACGTGGCCGCCAAGTATGACGTGCGCAAGCACATGCGATTCAACACCGTGGTCGACGGCGCCCGCTGGGATGAGGACGCCTCACTCTGGCGCGTTGCGGTCGACGGCGGCGAAACCATCAGCGCTCGTTACCTTTTCACCGCCACTGGCTTCCTTTCCCAGCCGCACATGCCGGAGATTCCCGGCATCGAGAACTTCGGCGGCCAAGTCATCCACACCACGAAGTGGGACGATGCCTACGATCCGGCGGGCAAGCGCATTGCGGTGATCGGCACCGGGGCGACCGCGGTCCAGCTGATCCCCGAACTGGCCAAGTCCGCCGCCGACCTGACGGTGTACCAGCGGACGCCGATCTGGGTGGTACCCAAGATCGACCTGCGTTTCGGCCGACTCGCCAAGCGGCTCTTCGCCCGGGTACCGGCCAGCCAGCGGGCACTGCGTGCCGTCACCGACAACATCTACGAGCTGCTGGTGTCAGCCGGCGTGGTGAACTACCTGTCGCTGCGCGGCCGCGGCAACATCGCGGCCGCCGACCTGTCAAAGGTCCACCGCTTCATCACCATTCGCGACCGGGATCTGCGCCGCCGCTTGACGCCGGACTACGACTTCGGCTGCAAACGCCCGACCTTCTCCAACGGCTACTACCAGGCGTTCAACAGGGCGAACGTACACCTGCAGGACGCCGGCATCGAGCGGATCGAAGCCGACGGCATCGTCGGCAAAGACGGCACCGAGAACGTGATCGACACCTTGGTGCTGGCCACCGGATTCGACCTGTGGGACGCCAACTTCCCGGCCATCGAAGTGATCGGACGCGAGGGCCGGAACCTGGGAAAGTGGTGGCGCGACACCAGGTTCCAGGCCTACCAGGGCGTATCCATGCCGTACTTCCCCAACTATCTGAGCCTGGCCGGCCCTTACGCATTCCTCGGGCTGAACTTCTTCAACACCATGGAGTACCAGATGCGGTTGATACAGCGGCTTTTCACCGAGGTACAGCAGCGCGGCGCGACCACCTTCGAGGTCACCGAGGAAGCCAACACCGCGTACCTGGACCGCATGACCCAGTTACTCGGGAAATCGCTTTTCACCCAGGGCAATTGCGCCGGCGCACACTCGTACTACTTCAACCCCGCGGGCGAACCCACCCTGCTGCGGCCGACCTCGACGGCCACGGCCATCCGCGAAGCATCCGAGTTTCCGTTGAGTGACTACCGAATCAACTGATCAGAGAGGATCATTGGTGTCTGACACTGTCGAAAAGAAGTCCCGGAAGGCCACCCTGTTCGGGATCGGGCTGGCCGTGACCGGGCTTGCCCACTTCGTCAAGCCGGAACTGTTCACGTCGATCACCGCGGCGGCGTTTCCGCGTGACACCGACAAGCACCTTCAGATCAACGGATCCATCGAAACGGCCCTCGGGCTCGGCCTGGTGGTACCCAAGACCCGCAAGCTGGCACGACTCGGCGTGCTCGGCTACGTGCTGTACCTGGGCGCCAACGGCGTTCGCGCCCGCGCCTGACCCTCGGCGATTCGGTGCCCGAAAACGCCTATTGGGTGCGGATTTTCGGGCACCGATCGCTAGGTGGTGGCGGGTAGGTGCTTGGACCAGCCCGCGGCACAGATCGCAGTGCTACCGGCCGCCAACACACCGACCGCGGTCAGCATTGCCGGGTAACTGACGTAGTGGGCCAACGACGCCAGCACCGCGGGCAGCAGGAACCCGACGTAGGCCAACGCGTAATAGATGCCGGAGATCGCCGCCAGCTCATCGGGCTCGGCGATCCGCTGAATCTCCAACAGCCCCGACACGATCGCGATGCCATAGGCGCTGCCCAGCAGCATCGCCACCAGCACCGCGGCGATCGGCGACTGGGTGATCGCGGTCGCCACGGCCGCGAACACTCCCAGCGACATCAGCACCATCGAGACCACCACCGCACGCGCGCTCGAGTGGTCATCGAGGCGACGGGCGATCGGCTGGACCAGCACGCCGCACGCCAGGGTCAGCACCGTCAGACCCGAGGTGTAGAGCAGCGCCCACTGTCCGGTCTTCTCGGAAACCAATGCCGGTACAATGGCATACGCGATAGCTGCCGACCCGAACACCCACGGCGCCATCGGCACCACGACCCGCAGGAACCGCCGGTGCGAGACCGCCGGCACCCGCAGCGACGATGCGATGCCAACGCGGGTGCGTTCGGTACGGGTCTCCACCGCAACGACTTTCAACAACCACAGCGCGGGCGCGCAGAGCGCGGCCTGCACCAAGTAGGTGAGCGCCAACGGCCACGGCGCGAACTGGGCCAGCAGGCCGGCGCACAACGGGCCGACAGCCAAGCCCAGTGACAACCAGACGGACGCCCGCCGAGCTCCGGTGCCGGCATCGGCATCATCGTATGGCGGCCTTGATAATTCGGTGATCCATGCCGATCCGACGGCCATTGCGATGCCGACCGACAGGCCGCACAGCAGCCGACCGATCAGCAGTGCGGGAAATCCCCAGAGGTCACCGGCGGCGATCACCAGACTGCCGACCGCCGAACTGATCAACCCGGCAGCCATCACCGGACGGCGACCGTGCCGGTTCGACAGCGCGGCCGCCACGAGCAGCCCGGGGATCAGCCCCAGCACGTAGGCGCCCAGCAGCACGTCGACGTCCACCCGTGAGTACCCGGCGTACTGCACGTATTCGATCAGCATCGGGGTGAATTGGTTTCCGCCCCAACCGATGCAGAACGCGGCCAGCGCCACGGCGAACCACGGCGACATGTTGCGGATCATCGCAGCACCACCTGGTAGGTCGACTCGAGGTGGACCAGCAGTAGTGCATCGAACGCGCCGGTGTCCCGCCGGCCGATCGTGTCAGCGAGCTGCCGATGCTCGACGATCAGCCGGTCGACCAGCGTCCGGTCGGCCTGCACTGCGTCGGCCATCATCCGACGCTGGCGATCACCGAGCGAGCAGTAGAAGCGTTGGGCGATGCGGTTCCCGGCGGCATCGACGATGTGCCGGTGGAACGCAGCATCGAGTTCGGCGAATCGGGCCAGGTCGCCGGCGGCGTCGCGCTGCTGTTCGACCAGATCGGCCAACTCAGCTGCCACGGCGGCCACGTCGGCCGACCGGCACAGCCGCGTGACCGCGCTGCCCTCCAGGGCCAGGCGCATCTCCAACAGATCGGTAGCCTCGCGCGGCGGGATCGGGATGACCACCGCACCGCGGCGCGGGAGCATCTCCAGCAGGTCCTCGGCAGCCAGCCGCAGGAAGGCTTCGTGGACCGGCGTGCGGCTCACCCCCAGCTGGGCGGCGACTTCCACCTCACTGAGCAGTTGCCCACCTTTGACGGCGCCGACCAGGATCTTGTCCTTGGTCTGCTGGTAGGCGCGCTCTCCGGCGGGGGTCTGGTCGGTGGTCACGGATCGACAGTACGCCTTGCATGCAAGGTTGCATACAAGATGCGGCTGAGATCACAACGCAGCAATCAGCCGTTGTACTTGTCACGCCAGGCGACCCATTGCCGTAGCGGTTCCAGATCGTAGTTCGGCCCGCCGATGGTCCAGGTGAACAGCGTGAATCCGAGCTCACGCAGCTCGTCGGGCTTGGCCAAGGTGTCGAGCAAGTCCGCCGGAATGGCGGGTGACGGCACGATCTGCGCGGAGTGCTCGATCTCCTGAGGGTCACGTCCGACGGCACGGCAGTGTCCGTCCAACACCTCGATCTTGCGCTGCAGAGACTCCCGGTCGCCGAAGGCGTGCCAGATGTCGGCATGCTCGGCGACGATCCGCAGTGTCTTCTTCTCACCGCCGCCACCGATGAGCACCGGGATCTTGCGGGTCGGCGGTGGGTTCAGCCGCGCCAGCCGGTTCTCGATGCGCGGCATGGCCGCGGCGAGATCGTCCAGCCGTTGCCCGGCCGTGCCGAACGGGTAGCCGTATTCGTCGAAGTCCTTCTCGAACCAGCCCGAGCCCACCCCGAGAATGAGCCGGCCATCACTGATGTGGTCGACGGTGCGGGCCATGTCGGCGAGCAGGTCCGGGTTGCGATACGCGTTGCAGGTCACCAGCGCACCGATCTCCACCCGCTTGGTGGATTCGGCCCAGGCTCCCAGCACGGTCCAACATTCGAATACCTTGCCGTTGGGGTCCCCGTCCAGCGGAAAGAAGTGGTCGTAGTTGAAAACGATGTCCACACCCAGGTTTTCGGCCTCGGCCGCGGCTCGGCGGATCTGCCCGTAGTCGGCGTGCTGCAGCTGCAGGTGGACGCCGATTCGAATGGGCCGATTCGGAGTTGTCATGATGAGATTCCCTTTCCGTGGATGGGTGCGGTGCGGAGCTGCCAACGCGCCCAGCTCAGCAGGAATACCCACAACAGCGGGGGCAGAACCGCTGCGCCGGTGATTCCGGTGGGCAGCATGCCGACCGCCAGACAGCCTGCGGTCGCCGCGAAGTCGACAACCTGGATCCCGATCATGGTGTCGATCCACAGCCGGTGACGAGCCGGCGCATGGGCTGCGGCGAACATGCCGATGCCATAGCCGATGCACCTGGCTGCCGCCGTGGCGAAGATCCAGTTCGACGCGGCGGGCTGCGGCTCAAGCCCGCCGAGCAGCACCGCTGGCTCTATCAAAAGAGCTGCGCCGAAAAGCGTTTGGATGACTCCGACAGCGATCAACGTGAGACGCACTAGACGCATGGTGGTTTCCGGGTCAGGTTGGTCAGGACTGCGCCCGGCGTCACTGCTCGGGCCGCACCTTCCAGGTAACCACCGACATTGGAATACGTAAAATTCGAATATTTATAGAATTGATTCACCAGACGTATCGTTGTTCTCATGTACATCGAGGAGCTGCGGTGGTTCGTGGTGCTGGCCGAGACCGGTCACATGACCGACGCCGCCGCCACGCTCAACGTCAGCCAACCGACACTGTCCCGTGCCTTGGCGCGCCTGGAACAGCAGGTCGGAGCACCGCTGTTCGATCGGCTGCACCGCCGTCTGCAACTGAACGAGAACGGGCGCATCATGCTGGAGCGCTCAAGGCGAAGCCTGGACGAAATTCGTTTGGCCAGTGCGGAAATCCAGGCACTGCGCGACCCCGACAGCGGCACCGTCCGGCTCGCGTTCGTGCGCTCGGTAGCGAGCTGGTTCGTCCCCGACCTGCTGAGCCGGTTTCGCCGGCAGGCACCAGGGGTCCAGTTCGACCTGCGAGAGGGTCCAGGCAGTCAGGTCACTGAGCTGCTCGCCACCGGCGAAGTCGATCTGGCGATCACCGGACTCCATCGAGACGACGAACAATTCGACTGGCATCAGCTGGTCAGCGTGCGGCTGTGTCTGGCGGTGCCGGCGGATCATCGGCTCGCCGGCCGCCGCACGGTCCGGCTCGCCGACTGCGCCGACGAGTTGTTCATTCTCGCGGCGGACCCATTCGGGCTGCGTACCGTCACGAAGCGGATGTGGGCCGCCGAGGGCATCAACCCACCGGTCGCATTCGAGGTGGCGTGGCTACCCACCATGGAGGGACTGGTGGCCGCAGGTCTGGGTGTGGCGATAGTGCCTGCGCCACAATCAGATCGCGGTGAGCCGGCCGTCGTCTATGTCCCGCTGTCCGATCCGCAGGCCAAAGGCGAGGTCGGGCTGGCCCGGGCGCGACGCCGCACCCTGTCTCCGGCGGCCCAGCGGTTCGCCAATTTCGCCGTAGCTGCGCCGCACGTCCGACGAAAGCGGCCGCCACCGGATATCTCCAGTGGCGGCCGCGCCGTCAGGTAATTGCTGCCAGGTCAGTGGTGCTGTTGCTGCTGCCAGGGTTGTTGCTGTTGTTGCGGGCCGCCCTGGTTGTAGCTACCTCGGTCGTCGCGAGGCGGACCCTGGTACACGGTCTGGGTGGAGGTCTGGGTCGACGTCTGAACCGAGGTCGAGGTCTCGGTCTGAGTCTGCGTCGCGGTGTCGGTCTCGGTGTTGGTCACCGTGGCCGGAGCGGGAGCCTGCTCCTGACCACCACCACCCCCGGAATTGCTACCGCCACCATTGCCGCCACCGCCACCGCCACCCTCATGATGGTGCTCGGCAGCACTGGTGGTCGTCGTCGTGGTGCTCGACGGGGTGACGGTGACCGTCGTAGCGGGTGCATTGCTGTGCGAACCGCAGGCCACGGTCAGTCCGCCCATGGCTAGGACTGTCAGGGCTCCGGCGGCTGCGGACCAACGGCGATAAGTCGTCTTCACGGGCAGTATTTCTACTGCAGCAATCCGCCGATGCACAGATCGCGTCCGGCGATTTGAGCTTCGGAATTACTGTGAATATCGCTATTTGCCAGGTAGACGGTGTCTTTGATCCCGCGGCGGAACGCCATTCGGCCCGGTCACCGACTGGGCGTACGTCCCGACTGTAAAGGCAACCGTCGGACCGGTGATGGCCAGCGCGGCCCGGTTCAGCGCGTCGACCGTGTCGCCTGCCGGCGGGCGGCCGGGATCGAAAGCGACCCCGGCCTGGCCGCCCCACAGCCTGGCCTGGAGCGCATTCTTCCGTTGCGACGAACCGGTGCTGAGGCCGCCGATCGGAACACCGGCATTGAGGAAGGGACCGTAGTCGCCGGCGAGGGTCAACGGCATGTCCGCCGGCCGCATGCCCGCCAGGTACACGTAGCCGGCCAGGGTGCGCTCGATGCCCGCGGAACCGGGCGGCACCGAATCGACCGGGATCCCTGGACTGGGTTGTCCCGACTGATCGCCGTCGAAGGTGAAGAACCCGGCGTTCGGTGATCCGAGAATGTCGAAGTCCAGGTACAGCGCAATGTCATTCAGCGGATCCGCGGCCAGTCCGCGCACATACTTGGTCGCGCCTTCCTGCCCAGCGGCCCCCGAACCCCAGAACGTGAAGCGCACCGCGTTCGCGACATTCGGCGACCCGCCGAGCGCGGCGGCCGTCTCCAGCAATGCGGATACACCGGTCGCGGCATCGTTGAGGCCGGCGCTGTCGGGCGCACTGTCCAAGTGCGCACCCGCCATCACGACGTTGTGCTGATCACCGGTCTTGGTCTGGGCGAACACATTTCGTGATTTCACCGCGACGTTTTTGGCGTCGAGCGTGAGCCTGACCGCGGCATTGGTATGCAGCAGCGCGGTGTCGGCGTCCCGGCCGATGATCCCGACCGGGGTGGTGAGCCGCTCATAATAGCCAGGAGTGAACAGTCCGTGCGGGCTGCCGTTCGGTCCGGGCACGCTGACCACCAGCACCCCGACGGCGCCACGCGAGACCGCGGCGTTCTGCTTGTCGACCACCGAGCATGCGGTGTCATCGACCACCGCAATGGCACCGCGGAAGTTGAGCGTGCCGTAGTCAGTAGCCGCGCAACCGGCCGGTTTGACCGCATGCAGGGTCGGCGCGTTCAGACCGCCCGGCGCCGTGGACGTCAGCAGCGAGGCCTGCACGACCGGCAACCTGCGGCCGCCGACCTCCAACATCGGATCGCCGGACGGCCCCGGTGACACCCGCTCATACTCCGGGGTCTGCACATCGAATCCCTTGTCACGCAACAGATTCGCCACGTAGTCGACGCTCGCGTCGTAACCGGGTGTGCCGTCTGCCCGGGAGCCCTTGTTGGCGGCGGCAATGTCGGCGAACTTGTGCAGATGGGTGTAGATACCGTCCACGCCGACCTTGGACGCCAAAGCACGTCCGAGATCGGGGGCCTGCGCCGGTGCTTGATGTGATGGTGGCGAACAGCCTGCAATGGCGCCGGCCATCAGCGCCAAGGCGACGGCCCGCCTCACGACGGCGTCACCTGATGCCGGGTCCGGTCCTGGCGTGCCGGCACACCGTTGCGGCCGCCGATGTTCTGGGCATAGCTGCCAACCGCGAAAGCCACTCCGCGGCCAAGGATTTCCAATGCTGTGCGATCGATGTGGTCCACAGTATCCGATTTCTTGTGATAGTTGGGGTCAAACGGTCGGCCTGCCGTACCACCCCAGCGCCTCGCCTGCTCGGCGGTCATTGCGCCGTCCGCACCGGAGAAAAGACCACCAGACGGAATGCCCGCCTCGGTGAACGCGTCGTAATCGGACCGCCCGTCGAACGCGGTGTCCTCGGCCTTCTTCGGTGTGCCGTCGAGATAGGCAACGAGCGTCCGCTCGATACCGGCCGAGCCCTCCGGGACCCGGGGATTCTTGTCGTCGTCCTTCCGCGGGCCGGATTGATCGCCGTCATAGGTGAAGTAGCCCGGGTTCGGAGAGGCAATCATGTCGAAATTCAGATACAGCGCAATGTCTTTGAGCCCGTCGGCATCCAGGGACTCGACGTAGCGCCTCGAGCCCACCACGCCGTCCTCCTCGGCGGCCCAGAACGCGAACCGGACGGCGTTGCGCACCGACGGCGTGCTGCCCAGTTGCAGCGCGGTCTCCAGCACCGCCGCCACACCCGAGCCGTCGTCGTTGATGCCCGGTCCTGCTCTGACGCTGTCCAGGTGGGCGCCGACCATGACCATGTCGTGGGTGGACCCGGTCTTGGTCTGTGCGATGACGTTGCGCGTATGTTCGCTCCGCACACCGGCATTGAGCCTCAGCGTGACCGGAGCCGGATGTACGCGCAGACGAGCTCCATCGGCCTTGCCCACGCCGATCGCAGGAATCTGCACCGCAGTGCGTTCACCGAGCGACCCGAGCAGCGGACCATCAGCGACGTTGTCCGCGATGATGAGCGCCACCGCCCCGCGTGCCGCGGCATTGGCTTCTTTGCCCGCATACGTGCACCCGCCGCGGTCCACCAGTGCCACCGCCCCGAACATCGGCAGCCCGTCGTAATCGCCGGCCAGACAGCCCTGACCGGTACCGCGCACCGGCACCAACGACGCGGTGATGCCCTCCGGTGGCGTACCACGCGTGAATCGCATCGACTCCGCGGCGATCGCGGCACCGCCGACGCTCAGCACCGGTTTGTCGGCGTACGCGATCGGGACGTCGAGAATGGTCGCGGAAACATCGAAGCCCCTGCTGCGCAACGCCTCTTCTACATATTGCACACTGGCGTCGTAGCCCGTGGTACCGAAAGCCCGGTTACCACCATTCTCGTCGGCGATGTGCTGCAACTTGGTCAGATGCCCATACATCGCGTCGACGCCGACACGGCGGGACAGTTCGGTGCCATAGTCGGCCGCCGAGGGTGTCGGCGTCGCGCATGCCACCAGGGTCAGCACTGTCAACACCGCGCCGGCGCTACGGATCACGGCGCCCGACCACTACGAGCGCCGCGCCGAACACCACTGCCACCACGGCAGCGAAATACAGCGCCGCACCCACCGGGCCCCACCACATCGAAACCGTCTGCAACCACTCGATTCTGGTGAAGGCATAGGCGTTGGCGAACGGGAGCAATGACCCGACCCGCTGCCCGACCTCCGGAATGATCCCCAGCAGTGGTTCCACCACAAACGGCAGCAGTAGCAGCAACGCGACCACCGCGGCGGTGTGCCGCAGCAGCACGCCCAGTCCCACCGCCAGCACCGCGCCGAGAACCGCGTACAGGGTCATCGCCCCGACCTCGCGCCACACCCCGAAGCTGTCCAGCATCAGCTGGGCTCGCTGCCGGTCTGCGACCAGCGTGCCCGCCAGGGCGATCGCGCCGACCGTGGTGATCGCGGTGAGCACACCGCAAAGCAGTGCGACGACAAGCGATTTGGCGGCAATCACCACGGACCGGCGCGGGGTGGCCAAGAAGGTACTGCGAATCATCCCGGTGCGGTACTCACCGGTCACGGTCAGTGCGGACAGGATCATCAGCACCGGCACGCCGAACACGCCGATGCCCAATGCGGCCCGCTCCGGCGGCAGGGATCCATACGGCAGCGCGTACGCCTGGATACCCGCCATGCCCAGGCCGAGCACCACCACCGTCAGCACCAACCACAGCGGCGATCGGGTGGTCTGCAGTTTGATCCGCTCGGCGTTGACCGCGGCAAGGAAGGTCATCGTCACGCTCCGGCTGCTCGATAGTCGACCGCATCGTCGGTCATCCGCAGATAGGCCTCCTCCAACGAGGCACGCTGCGTGGACAATTCGTGCAGGGTCAGACCGCGATCGGCAGCCAACTGCCCGACCTGTTCGGTGCTGACGCCCTGTGCGAGCAGCGCACCATCGTCGTTGCGCACCGAAACACCTTGGGCAGTGAGCAATTCGTGTAGAAGATCCAGCTGCGGGCTGCGGACCCGCACGGTGCCCACCCCCGAGTCGGCCAGGAAGTCTGCCATGGTGGTCGACGCGATCAATCGTCCCCGGCCGATCACCAGCAGGCGGTCGGCGGTATTGGACATCTCGGCCAACAGGTGGCTGGAGACCAGCACCGTCCGGCCTTCGGCGGCCAACTCGCGCATCAGCGTGCGGATCCACCGAATACCTTCGGGGTCAAGACCGTTCACCGGTTCGTCGAACAACAGCACCTCGGGATCGCCCAACAACGCCACTGCGATGCCGAGCCGCTGGGCCATCCCCAGCGAGAACGAGCCGGCCTGCCGATCGGCCACCTCGGACAACCCGACGATGCCCAGAACCTCGTCGACCCTGGCGCCGGGCAACGCGTTGGTGGCGGCCAGCCAGCGCAAGTGGGCACGGGCCGACCGGCTGGGATGCACCTGGCGGGCGTCGAGCAACGCACCGACGTGGCGCAGCGGATATTTGAGGTCGCAGTATCGCTTGCCCAGGACAGTGGCGGTGCCCGCGGTGGGCCGGTCCAGGCCGACGATCATCCTCATGGTGGTGGACTTGCCCGCACCGTTGGGGCCGAGGAAGCCGGTGACATGCCCGGGCTCGACGCTGCAGGTCAGGCCGTCAACCGCCCGGTTTCGCCGGTAAACCTTTGTCAGAGAGGTCAATTGAATCATGTCTGCAACGCCTTGACGATCAGTGCAGCCACCGACCGCATGCCCGCGGCATTGGGATGCAGTGGCGCCACCCGGCCCGGCAAAGGCAGGTAGAAGCTCGTGGTCCACGGGGCGGCCGACCAGGCGTGATGATCGACGCTGGCGGCCGCGGCGGGTACCAACTCGCATCCGGTTTCGGCGACGGCCGTCGCGGTCAGCTCGGCCAATCTCGCGGCGACGTGCCGTCCGAATTCGGCATCGGCGTCGGCGATCGGCGGGGCCGGGGTACCGGCCGGCGGTAGCAGGGTCAGGTAGTCGACGAACAGCACCCGCGCCTTGGGCGCACGTAGACGTACTTCGCGGCCAACGGTTTTCAGCGACTCACCAACGATATCGAGAGCCCGGTCGCGGGCAGCATGGTCAAGCTGTCCGCGCAACACCCCGCCCACCAGCGGCACCGACCGCAGCACCCGGGGCAGGCATGCCGCCGCCAGCATCGGGACATATCCCGCGTCATTTCCACCGATGGTGACAGTGACCAGGTCCTCGGTACCGTCGAGGGCCCGAATCTGCGGGGACACCCCGAATTGCCGTTCGGACAACACATGTGCGGTGGTAGCACCCGAGAACGTGACGTCGACAAGGTGATAGCCGAGTTGCTGCGCCACCAGATGTGCGTAGTTGACTGCCGAG
This sequence comes from Mycobacterium sp. MAA66, assembly GCF_041261665.1. Lineage (NCBI taxonomy): Bacteria > Bacillati > Actinomycetota > Actinomycetes > Mycobacteriales > Mycobacteriaceae > Mycobacterium > Mycobacterium sp. MAA66. The sequence continues at coordinate 785,657 of NZ_JBGCCC010000002.1, forward strand.
CGTCCCGACCGGCCGGGGGCACCCGGCGCGGATGGGGCGAGACCCGGCCCGGCAGCCATCGAGCTGCCCAGGGCGACGTAGCGGGGTGTCACTTGGCCGGGCTGGACGCCTGAGCCCAGAATCGTTTGGGGATCCGCCCGGCCTGGCGGGCCAGCCGGCCGGCAGTGACCGCGGAGGCCATCGCCGCTGCCATCATCGGCGGGTCCGACGCCCGGGTGACTGCGGTGGCCAAAAGCACGGCGTCGCAACCCAATTCCATGGCCAGCGCGGCGTCGCTGGCGGTGCCGATCCCGGCATCGAGGATCACCGGAACCCCGGCGGCCGCGACGATCATCTCGATGTGGTGCGGATTGGCGATGCCCAGTCCGGTGCCGATCGGGGACCCCAGGGGCATCACCGCCGCGCAGCCGGTGTCCTCCAGTCGTCGCGCCAGCACCGGGTCGTCGTTGGTGTACGGCAGTACGACGAAGCCGTCATCCACCAACTGTTCTGCGGCCCGGACCAATTCGATGGCATCGGGCAGCAGGGTCCGCTCGTCGGCGATCACCTCGAGTTTGACCCAGTTGGTGCCCAACGCCTCGCGGGCCAGTTGAGCGGTGAGCACCGCCTCGGCTGCGCCGCGGCAACCGGCGGTGTTCGGCAGCAGTGCGATGCCCAAGGTGTTCAGGAGGTCCAGCACCCCGGTACCGGTCTCGGCGTCGACGCGGCGCATCGCCACAGTGGTCAGTTCGGTGCCCGAGGCGACCAGTGCCTGCTCCAGCGCGGCCAGGCTGGTGGCGCCTCCGGTACCCATGATCAGCCGGGAGCCGAACTCCCGGTCGGCGATCCGCAAGATGTCCTCAGCCACCCTGCACCGCCGTGACGACCTCGATCTTGGCGCCGTCGGTCAGGACCTCGCCCCACTGGGACCGTGGCACGACGGTCCAATCCACCGCGACCGCGATGCCCTTGTCCGGAAGGCCAAGGGTGTCAAGCAGTTCGGATACCGTGGTGTGCTCACCGACCTGCATGTCTTCGTCGTTGACCGTGACCCTCACTTGAGTTCCTCCGAGATCCGTTGTGCAGTCCAGGGTGCCAGCAGAAAGCCGGAACGGCCATGGCCCGCGGCCACCAGGGTGCGTTCATCGAGCCGACCGACGATCGGCAGGTTGTCCGGGGTCATCGGCCGCAGCCCGGCGGCGCACTCGGCGAGCTCGTACTCCCCCAGCGCGGGCAGCACCGCACACGCGTCATCGAGCAGGTCCCGCACGCCGGTGACGGACGGCGCGGTGTCCCTGCCGTGTTCGTACTGCGTCGCCCCGACCACCACGCCGTCGGCGCGGGGCACCAGATACACCTGCCGCCCGTGCACCCGGGCGCGGATCACCCGCTGCGGAACCGGCATGCAACCCCGGCGCCAGCGCAGCCGCAGCACCTCGCCCTTGACCGGACGGACCGGCAGTCCGGGCCATAACGCCGGCGCGTCAATTCCATTGGCCAGCACCGTGATATCGGCATCTCGGGTCTGCTCCAGCGAGGTCACCGGCCCGGCCCATTGCACACCCAACTGACTGCAGTGCGTGGCCAGCGCCTCGACCATCAGCCGGTTGTCCACGGCCAGTTCACTGTCCGCCCGGAAGCCGTGCCGAATGCCCTGCGCCAACAGCGGTTCGACATCGCGTGCCGAACCGGTGAGTTGCACCGGATGCCCCTGCGTGGCGAGCCAGCCGGCGACCGTGCGCAGCTCATCGACATCAGCCCGGTCGACCGCGACGACCAGCGACTCGCGGGCGGTCACCACCTCGTCGGGCAATCCGTCCAGGAACCCCGAGTGCCACAGGGCCAGCGACTCGAGCCCCAGCGCCAGCAGCTCTTCCTCGCCGGGCCAGCCCTCCGAATGCGGGGCGAGCATGCCGCCGGCCACCCAGGACGCGCCACGCTGCTCGCTGCGGTGGACACGCACCGACCATCCGTCCAGGGCCGCGCGTCGCGCCACTGCCAGACCGATGACACCGCCACCGACCACGGCCAGCGATCGCATATTTCCTTCTCCCTTCGCCGGCATGACCCGGATCAGGTGTGACGGTAAGGGTAGGCGTCCCACTCTCAGTCCCCGGACCTGGGACTCCCGTGTTGCGGCGTCCACCGTAGTCGCTACCGTCGCGCTGTGCCTAAACCCACCCAACGTCTGCGGTCCGCGTCCCTGTACCTGTGCACCGACGCCCGCCGCGAACGCGGCGACCTGGCCGAATTCGCCGACGCCGCGCTGGCCGGCGGGGTGGACATCATTCAATTACGGGACAAAGGGTCGGCGGGCGAAGAGCAGTTCGGCCCACTGGAGGCCAAGCAGGAACTGGCCGCGCTGGAGATCCTGGCCGACGCGGCCCGGCGGCACAGTGCGCTGCTGGCCGTCAACGACCGCGCCGACATCGCCCGCGGCGCCGGCGCCGACGTGCTGCACCTCGGCCAAGACGACCTGCCACTGACGCTGGCGCGCGACATCGTCGGGCCCGATCCCCTGTTCGGCCGCTCGACGCACAGCACCGACGAGCTGGCCGCGGCGATCGCCGAAGAGGTCGATTACTTCTGTGTCGGGCCGTGCTGGCCGACGCCGACCAAACCGGGACGTCCCGCGCCGGGTTTGGATCTGGTCCGGTCCGCGGCCGCATCGAGGACCGACAAGCCCTGGTTCGCGATCGGCGGCATCGACGCCGATCGGCTGCCCCAGGTACTGGCCGCCGGTGCCCGCCGGATCGTCGTGGTCCGCGCCATCACCGCGGCCGACGATCCCGCCGCCGCGGCCCGGGCGTTGAAACAGGCGCTGCCTACGGATTGAGCGGCAACTCCGCGGCCACCGCACGCAGCGCGTCCCAGCTGGCCGCGAACCCGGGGTGCAGCGGCAGTTCGCTGACTTCGTCGACTGCGACCCACCGCAGCTCCGCGCTCTCCAGGTTGGCCACCGTCTCCAACTGGTGGGCGGCGTCGGCGATCACCGTGGTGTAGGTCCACACCTCGCCGGTGGCAGTCGCAGTGACCACCGATGTGCGCACGGTCACCTGGTCGGCCGCCAGCCCGGCCTCCTCGAAGGCCTCCCGGACCGCGGCCTGTTCCACCGTCTCGTGACTGTCCCGGGCGCCGCCGGGCAGTCCCCAGGTGCCGCCCTGGTGGCTCCACGGCGCGCGGTACTGCAGCAGCACCGCGGCCCCGCCGGCCGGGTGGGGAGCACGCAGCAGCAACCCGGCTGCACCGTGACGACCCCAGAAGTGCGCGCCTTCGGAGTCGAGCACCCATCCATCACCGTCGCCACGCACGGTCTCAACAATAAGGACCGATACCAATGTGCGGGGTTTGACGTCGCCGGTCGAGAATCCACCCCCTTACCGCGTCCAGCTCTTAGACTGCTCTTAACAGCGTTCGAACGGGTCGGGACTACCGGAAAGTTGAGGCCGCGCACACGTGACTGTGGAGTTGGCGCACCCCTCGACCGAGCCAATGGCGTCTCGGTCACCCAGCACCATTGAACTCCCCCGCTGGTGGTTCCTCTGGACCACGCCGGGGCGGATCCTGATCATCGGCATCGTGCTGTCCACCCTGGTGCTGGCCTGCGCGTTCGCCACCTCCACCACCATCCGGCTGCGCCAGCAGGCCCTGACTGCCGTGCTGGACCACACCGAGCCGTTGGCGTTCGCGGCGGGCCAGCTGTACACCACGCTGTCCATCGCCGACGCCGCGGCGGCCACCGCATTCATCGCCGGTGCCGAACCGCAGGATGTCCGGCACCGCTACGAGCAGGCCATCACCGATGCCGCGGTGGCGGTCACCCGCGCATCCAGTGGGTTGACCGACGAGCCGATGGTCGAGCTGCTCGGCCACATCAACGGCGAGTTGGCGGTGTACACCGGGCTGGTCGAAACCGCCCGGACCAACAACCGGGCGGGCAATCCGGTGGGCTCGTCATACCTGTCCGAGGCCTCGTCGCTGATGCAGACCCAGATCCTCCCGGATGCCCAGCGGCTCTACGAAACGACATCGGCTCGGGTCGATTCGGAGATCTCGGCATCCAGCCAGATCCCGGCACCGGTGATCCTGGTGGTGCTTGCGACGGTGATGTTCGGGGTGTTCTCGAATCGCTGGCTGGCCCGGCACACTCGCCGCCGGGTCAACATCGGTTTCGTCGCCGGCGGGATGGCGGTGCTGGTCATGGTGGTGTGGCTCGGCACCACCCTGACCATTTCGACCGCCAGCAGTCGCACCGCGAGGAATACCGCCGCCGCATCGCTGAAGTCCGTCACCACCATGGCGATCACCGCGCAGCAGGCCCGGGCCGACGAGACGCTGACCCTGATCCGCCGCGGCGACGAGGACGTCCGCAAGCAGTCCTACCACGACCGCATCGATGCCCTGGAACTGCAGCTCGTCGAATACATCAAGCGCGACAACGCCATCGGCCGCACCGAACTGGCCAACGCCGAACAGTTGCTGCAGCGCTGGCGGGCCGCCGATGACCGGATCAACGCCTTCATCTCGGTCGGCAACTACCAGGCGGCCACCCAGGTTGCGCTGGGCACCAGCGAGGACGATTCCACGCCGTCCTTCGATAAACTCGACGAGGCCCTGACCAAAGGCATCGAGGAGAGTCGTCGACAGTTGCGCAATGACATCGTCAACGCTCGACGAGCGCTGTCCGGGGCCACAGTCGGGGCCGCGACGCTGAGTATCGCCGCCGCGGTGGCGGTCGCTCTCGGCCTGTGGCCGCGGATGAGTGAGTACCGATGATCGGTTCGGCGCGGGTCCGCATCGCCGCTGTGGCGGCGGTCGCGATGATGTTGGCCGGATGCGGCGAAGCACCGCCGGTGCTCGCTCCGCCGAGCATTCTGGTCGCGCCACCGACGCCGGCCGGTATGGAGGTCACCACGGCACCGCCATCACCTCCGCCGGTCGAGTCAGCCGACTGCACCGGAAGTCTGCGACCGTTCCCCACTCCGGCTCTGGCCGCGGCCGCGGTCAGCAATATCCACGACCGGGGCCGGTTGATCGTCGGTTTGGACATCGGCAGCAACCTGTTCTCGTTCCGGGATCCGATCTCCGGACAGATCACCGGCTTCGACGTCGACATCGCCGGCGAGGTGGCCCGCGACATCTTCGGCACGCCGTCGCAGGTCGAGTACCGCATCCTGTCCGACACCGAACGCATTCAGGCGTTGCAGCACAATCAGGTGGACATCGTCGTGAAGACCATGAGCATCACCTGCGATCGACGCAAACTGGTCAACTTCTCCACCGAGTATTTCTCGGCGCACCAACGCATCCTGGCCGCACGGGACTCGGCGATCGTCAGGGCCAGTGACCTGTCCGGAAAGCGGGTGTGCTCGGTCAAGGACACCACCTCGATGCAGCGGGTCGAGGCGATCAGCCCGCCACCGATCGCGGTGGGTGCGGTCACCTGGGCCGACTGCCTGGTGGCGCTGCAACAGCGGCAGGCCGACGCGGTCTCCACCGACGACGCGATCCTCGCGGGCTTGATGGCTCAGGATCCGTATCTGCACATCGTCGGACCGAGTATGGGACAGGAGCCCTACGGCATCGGGATCAACCAGGAGAACACCGGCCTGGTCCGTTTCGTCAACGGGACACTGGAACGGATTCGTCGAGACGGCACCTGGAACACGTTGTACCGCAAGTGGTTGACGGTGTTGGGCCCGGCTCCGGCGCCTCCCGTTCCGAGGTATGTCGACTGATGGCCGACGACGACATCCCCCACAACGAGGTCGACGCCGACCCCGGAACCCAGCCATCCGATGTGAGTTGGGATTCACTGGCAACCATGCGGCCGATGGCCACTCAGTCGGTGTTCCGTCCGCAATTCGATGACTCGGTGGGCATCTCGATCGGCAGTGCGCCGACCGCCAACGAAGGGCACCCCACCCCGAAAACCGTGATCACCCGCATGGTTTCGCCGATCCGGCGGCTCGGTGGCGGGTTGGTGGAAGTGCCGCGGGTCCTGGAGAAAGACCCGCTCGCCGCGTTGATGGAAAGCCCCGTCGTCGCCGAGGCGAAGCGATTCTGCTGGTGCTGTGGTAGGCCGGTCGGGCGGCGCACAGCCGACAGCAAGGGCCGGTCCGAGGGTGTGTGTCCGCACTGCGGAAGTGCGTATTCCTTTCTGCCGCAACTGACTCCGGGCTCCATGGTGGCCGACCAGTATGAGGTCAAGGGCTGCATCGCGCACGGTGGCCTGGGCTGGATATACCTCGCGTTCGACAAGAACGTGAACAATCGGCCGGTGGTGCTCAAGGGCCTGGTCCACTCCGGCGACGCCGAGGCGCAGGCCATCGCCATGGCCGAGCGGCAGTTCCTGGCCGAGGTCACCCACCCGGCGATCGTCAAGATCTTCAACTTCGTCGAACATTCCGACAAACACGGCGACCCCGTCGGTTACATCGTGATGGAGTATGTCGGCGGCACCTCGCTCAAGCAGGTCCGTGGCACCAAACTGCCAGTGGCACAGGCGATCGCCTACATGATCGAAATCCTGCCCGCGTTGGGCTACCTGCATTCGATCGGCCTGGTGTACAACGACCTCAAGCCCGAGAACATCATGGTCACCGAGGAGCAGCTCAAGCTGATCGACCTGGGTGCGGTGTCCCGGATCAATTCGTTCGGATTCCTTTACGGCACACCGGGATACCAGGCGCCAGAGATCGTCCGCACCGGCCCGACGGTCGCCACCGACATCTACACCGTGGGGCGCACGCTGGCCGCCCTGACGTTGCAGATGCGCACCCGCAACGGCCGGTACGTCGACGGGCTGCCCGAGGACGATCCCGTGCTGGTCAAATACGACTCCTTCGGCCGACTGCTACGCCGCGCCATCGATCCCGACCCGCGGCGACGGTTCTCCAGCGCCGAGGAGATGTCCGGGCAGTTGATCGGTGTGTTGCGCGAGGTGGTCGCCCTGGACACCGGCGTCCCACGCCCTGGCCTGTCATCGGTGTTCAGTCCGTCCCGGTCGATGTTCGGTGTCGACATGCTGGTGGCGCACACCGATGTGTACCTCGATGGGCAGTCGCACACCGAGAAGCTGACCGCACCGGAGATCGTTCGGGCACTACAGGTTCCGCTGGTCGATCCGACCGACGTCGGGGCTACGGTGCTGTCGGCCAACGTGCTCAGTCAGCCGGTGCAGACCCTGGACTCGTTGCGCGCCGCGCGGCACGGCGCGCTGGACTCCGAAGGCGTGGACCTGTCCGAATCGGTCGAGCTGCCGTTGATGGAGGTGCGCGCACTGCTCGATCTCGGTGATGTGGCCAAGGCCAACCGTAAGTTGGAGAACCTCGCCGACCGGGTCGGCTGGCGTTGGCGGCTGGTCTGGTTCAAGGCGGTCGGCGAGCTGCTGTCGGGTGACTACAACGCTGCGACAAAGCATTTCACCGAGGTGCTCGATACCCTCCCGGGTGAGTTGGCACCCAAACTGGCATTGGCCGCCACCGCAGAACTGTCCGGTACCCCGGCCGATCGGTCGTTCTATCAGACCGTGTGGAACACCGACAACGGCGTCATCTCGGCCGGGTTCGGCCTGGCCCGCGCCCAGTCCGGCTACGGCGACCGGGAGGCCGCGGTCCGCACCCTGGACCAGGTACCGCACACCTCAAGGCATTTCACCACCGCGCGACTGACCAGCGCGGTGACCCTGCTGTCGGCGCCGATCACCGCCGACATCACCGAAGACCAGATCCGCGATGCCGCGCGCCGAGTAGAAGCGCTGCCGGAAACCGAACCCCGGGTGTTGCAGATCCGGGCGCTCGTCCTGGGCACTGCACTGGACTGGCTGGCCGACAACAGCGCCAACACCAAGCACATCCTCGGGTTCCCGTTCACCGAATACGGTCTGCGCCTAGGCGTGGAGGCCTCACTGCGCGGGCTGGCCCGGGTGGCACCGACCAAGGAGCATCGCTATGCGCTGGTCGACCTGGCCAACAACGTCCGGCCGATGAGCACGTTCTAGGGCTCTGCCGGCACAAGCGCCACGCCGTTGATCTTGCGCTGACGCAGAAGAAGTCCGAGCGCACAACTGCGTGGACGCAAGGTCAACGGATCACTCAGAGCTCAGCGGTAGCGGTCACGTAATTGCGGGTCGTTCTGCCACCACAATCCACCGACCGATGGCTCGGTCTCCTGTTCCGCAGCAACCGACGGCGTGACCGCGGCGTCGAGCTCCGCGTCGACCTCGGCGGCCTTTCGCCTTTCGTCGGACCCCAGAGCCCGCATCAGCAGCATGATGAACGGCACGCCGAGCACGTCACCGACGATCCACAGCACGCCCGCACCAAGGGTCTGATCCTGCCGGATACTGGGCCCGAAATCACGATGCAGACCGGCGTAGTAGTCGTAGGCGATGACCGGCCCGAGCCACAGCATCAGACCCAGAATGCCGTCGCCGAGCCCCTCGGCGACGCTGATCCCGATCGACATCAACGGCGGATACTTACGCGGCACCGGGTCGGCCTGCAGCCGCGCATAGAAGTAACCGAAGCCGATGCCCAGCAACACAAGTCGAGTCACCACTGCAAGCGGTCCCGTCATCGACGCGACATACCAGGGTGTCAGGTAGAGCAGCCACGGGGTGGCCAGCATCGCCACCGACGTCACCGGTGGCGAGCACAGCACCCGGGCCACTGCCGATCCGAGCACCGCGTCGATGCGCGCCTGCCCCGCCGGCCCCAGTGCGCCACGCAGCAGCGACACCGGCCGGGTCATCGCCAGGAAGAACGGCACCACGTACAGCAGCAACAACACCTGCAGGGCTCGCACCCAGAACAGCATCGGCGCATAGACGGCAATGGCACTGAGCGTGCACAACGCCCACACCAGGTTGGCGCCACCAAAGCACCACAGTTGAGCGCGCGACACCTCGGTTCGCCTGCCGGCCCACACCAGACCGGCGACACCGAGCAGCATCAGCACCACGGCAACGGGGTCGAACGTCCACGACCCGGCGATCATCGGGGGCACGTGCCGCAAACTACGCCATGAACCTGGCAGGGTCCATACAGACATCCACGCAGGCCTGCGCGATGGCCAGCTCCTCGTTGGTGGGGATGACCAGCACGGCGACCCGCGACGAGTCGGCCGAGATCCAGCGCGGCCCACGGTTCGCCGAGGTGTTGCGATCGTCGTCGAGCTCGATGCCCAGCGCAGACAATCCGCTCAGTGCGTCACGGCGCACCGCGGCGTCGTTCTCGCCGACCCCGGCGGTGAAGGTGATGACATCGGCACCGCCCAGTAGCGCCAGGTATGCGCCGACGTACTTGCGCAGCCGGTGGATGTAGACGTCATAGGCCAACTGCGCGTCCGCGTCTCCGGAGTCCATCCGCTTGTGCAGCTCACGGAAATCGGTCGCACCGCCCAGCCCGGACACCCCCGAGTGCCGGTTCAGCATGGTGTCGATGTCCTCGACCGTCATCCCAGCGGTACGCGACAGATACATGATCACGCCGGGGTCGATGTCACCGGAGCGGGTGCCCATCACCAGGCCCTCCATCGGGGTCAGCCCCATGGAGGTGTCGATGGGGCGCCCGCCGGAAATGGCCGATGCCGAGGCCCCGTTGCCCAGGTGCAGCACAATCTGCTTCAGCGAATCCAGCGGCCGCCCCAAGAGCTGCGCGGCCTGCTCACTGACGTATTGATGCGACGTGCCGTGGAAGCCATACCGCCGAATGTGCCACTGCGCGGCCACATCCCGGTCGATCGCGTACTCCGCGGCGGCGGCCGGCAGGTCGTGGAAGAACGCGGTGTCGAACACCGCGACGTGCGGCACCCCGGGCAACAGTGCGCGCGCCTCGGTGATACCGAGCACGGCGGGCGGGTTGTGCAGCGGCGCCAGCGGGGCCAGTTCGTCGAGCCTGGCCACCAACGCATCGTCGATCACCGTGGGCCGGTAGAACCGACGGCCGCCGTGCACCACGCGGTGTCCGACTGCGATCACGTCGTCGGTGGATACCCCGACCGCGCCGACCGCGGCGAAGACCTCCCGCAGCGCCTGCCCGTAGTCGGCCACCCGCTCGATCACCCCGTCGACCAAGGATTCACCCGAATCCGGCTGCACCAGGCGGTATTTCACCGACGACGAACCGCAGTTCAAGACGAGTACCGGCCCGCTCATTTCGCCCCCTGTGCCTGAATGGCGGTGATCGCAACGGTATTGACGATGTCCTCGACGAGCGCGCCGCGGGACAGATCGTTGACCGGCTTGTTCAGGCCCTGCAGCACCGGGCCGATCGCGATGGCACCGGCACTGCGCTGCACCGCCTTATAGGTGTTGTTGCCCGTGTTCAGGTCCGGGAAGATCAGCACCGTCGCGTGACCGGCGACGGCCGAACCCGGCATCTTGGTCGCCGCCACCGAGGGCTCGACTGCGGCGTCGTACTGGATCGGCCCTTCGACGAGCAGCTCCGGTGCCCGACGACGTACCGATTCTGTTGCCGCCCTGACCTTGTCGACATCAGCACCGGTACCGGAATCTCCGGTCGAATACGACAGCATGGCCACCCGCGGTTCGATGCCGAACTGCGCGGCGGTCTGCGCCGAGCTGATCGCGATGTCGGCCAGCTGCTCGGAGGTCGGGTCCGGCACGATCGCGCAATCACCGTAAGCCAGCACCCGGTCGGCCAGACACATCAGGAAGATGCTCGACACCGTCGAGATATTCGGTGCGGTACGGATGATCTCGAACGCTGGACGCACGGTGTGCGCGGTGGTGTGCACCGCCCCCGACACCATGCCGTCAACCATGTCGTTGTGTACCAGCATGGTGCCGAAATACGAGACGTCGTGAATGATTTCGCGGGCCTGCTCGACGGTGACACCCTTGTGCTTACGCAATTCGGCGTATTGCGCGGCGAATTGGTCGGCCAGCTCACTGGTCCGTGGATTGAGCACCGATGCGGCCGAGATGTCGACACCCAATTCGGCGGCCCGCGCGCGGACCGCCGGCTCATCGCCGAGGATGGTCAGGTCCGCGACCGAGCGGGACAGCAATCGCCCGGCCGCCCGCAAGATCCGGTCGTCGTCCCCCTCGGGGAGCACGATGCGTTTGCGATCGGAACGCGCCCGGTCCTGCAACTGGTGGGTGAACATCTGCGGCGTGGTCACCGTCGGGATCGGAACTGCAAGCTGGGCAAGCAGATCCGCAATGTCGACGTGCTGGTCCATCAGCGCCAGCGCGGTGTCCACCTTGCGCTGCGAGGTGGCGGTGACCCGGCCCTTGGCGGTCGACGCCGCCCGCGCGGTCTCGTAGGTGCCGCTGTCGGTGGCCACGATGGGCAGCCGCAACTTGAGCCCGGCCACCAGCTTCGCGATCGCCGGATGCAGCGGCAGGCCACCATTGAGGATGATGCAGGACAGCGACGGAAAGCCTTCTGCCTCATGAGCACTGGCGATCGCCAGCACCACGTCCGAGCGGTCGCCCGGGGTGATGACGGCCATCGCCTCCGACAGCCGTTCCAGGCAGTGCTCGGCGGTCATGCCCGCCACCATCACGCCCATCGCCTCGCGGGTCAGCAGCTCCTCGTCGCCGCTGATCAAGGTGCCGTGCACGGCGTCACGCAATTCGGCCACCGTCGGCGCCGCCAGTAACGGCTCCTCCGGGAGCACATAGCTTTTCGGGACGAACCGGGCCAACGCCGCAGTCACCTGCGCCAGTTCGGCCGGGTCACAACGATTGGCCACCACTGCGGCCGTGTGGGCGTGCTGCGCTGCCAACTCGGCCAGACACAGCTCCACGACATGCGCCACCTCATCGGGTGTGCGCCCGGCGGCCCGTACCGAGAGTAGAACCGGCGCACCGAGATTCACCGCAATCCGGGCGTTCACCGAAAGCTCGCTGGGTGAGGCGACATCGGTGTAGTCGCTTCCGACGATCACCACCGCGCCGCATTTGGCCGCCACCCGGTGGTAGCAGTCGACGATGTCGGCGACCGCTGCATCTGTGTCGTCGTGCAGCTGCTGGTAGGTCACCCCCGCGCAGTCGTCGTAGTCCAGACCCGCGGTGGAGTGCGCCAGCAGCAACTCGAGGATGTAGTCACGACCGCCACCGGCCCGAACAATCGGGCGGAACACCCCGACATCGGCGACCGTGGCCGCCAGCCGGTGCAACAGCCCCAATGCGATGGTGGACTTGCCGGTATCGCCCTCGGGCGAAGCGATGTAGATCGCGGTTGCGTCGGGCACCGGGTCAGCCTACCGAGGGTGGCCTGTGCGTCAGGCCAGCTTGCGCAACCGGGGTTCCAGATCGGACTTGAACAGTCCCAGGAACCGCCGCTGGTCGTGGCCGGGCGCATGGAACACCAGGTGGTTCAAGCCCCACCCGACGTAGTCGGCGACCTTCTCGACGGCCTCGTCCGGGTCGGAGGCGACGATCCAGCGCTTGGCCACCTGCTCGATCGGCAGCGCGTCGGCGGCCGCCTCCATCTCCATCGGATCTTCGATGGAGTGCTTCTGCTCGGCGGTCAGCGACAGCGGAGCCCAGAACCGGGTGTTCTCCAGTGCCAGCTGTGGATCCGGGTCATAGGAGATCTTGATCTCGATCATCCGGTCGATGTCATCGGGGCTGCGGCCGGCGGCTTCCGCACCTTCGCGCATCGCCGGAATCAGCTTGTCCTTGTACAGCTCTTCACCCTTGCCCGAGGTGCAGATGAAACCGTCACCCGCGCGGCCGGCGTACTTGGCGACCTGCGGACCACCCGCGGCGATGTAGATCGGGATGCCGCCGGAGGGCACGTCGTAGATCGAGGCGCCCTTGGTCTTGTAGTACTCGCCGTCGAAGTCGACGCGGTCACCGAGCCACAGTTCGCGCATCAACCGCACCGACTCCCGCAGCCGGGCGTAGCGCTCCTTGAACTCCGGCCACTCGCCCTGGTATCCCGTGGCGATCTCGTTGAGCGCCTCGCCGGTGCCCACGCCGAGGAAGATCCGATTCGGATACAGACAGCCCATGGTCGCGAACGCCTGCGCGATGACCGCCGGGTTGTAGCGGAACGTCGGGGTCAGTACCGAGGTACCCAGGACCAGGCGTTGGGTACGCTCGCCGACCGCGGTCATCCATGCCAGGGAGAACGGCGCATGACCGCCGTTGTGCCGCCACGGCTGGAAATGGTCGCTGACGGTGGCGCTGTCCATGCCCGCCGCTTCGGCGAGCACTGCCAGCTCCACCAGTTCGCGCGGGGCGAACTGTTCGGCCGACGCCTTGTATCCCAATCTGAGTTCAGCCATGGTCTCCCTTTGCTCCTCGGGCGCGCACCGCCACTTCGCTCCTCATGTGCGCACTACTTTTCTACTCCCCTGCTTACACTCGCCACATGGCGGCAGCCCTGAGCGCAATCACCGACAACATCCATTTCGCTCGGACCGATCTGGTCAATTGGACCCTGGTCAGCGACGACACCGGCGTGATCCTGATCGACGCCGGGTTTCCCGGTCAGCGCGACGAGGTACTCGGCTCGCTGCGGGAGCTGGGCTTCGAGGCCGCGGACGTCCGGGCCATCCTGCTCACCCACGCCCATGTCGACCATTTCGGAACCGCCATCTGGTTCGCGAAAACCCTTGGCACGCCGGTGTATTGCCATGCCACCGAAGTAGGGCACGCCAAGCGCGAATACCTTGAGCAGGTCTCGCCCGTCGACCTGATGATGCACGCCTGGAATCCGCGGTACCTGACCTGGTCGCTGAGCATCATCGGCAAGGGCGCGCTGGTGCACGACGGTATTCCCACCGCTCAGGCACTCACCACCGACATCGCGGCGTCGCTGCCCGGCGGGCCGCAGCCGATTCCCAGCCCGGGCCACACCGGCGGGCACTGCTCGTACGTGTTCGGCGACGTGCTGGTGGCCGGCGATGCGATGATCACCGGCCATCCCGTCACCGCCCGGCGCGGACCGCAACTACTGCCGCAGATGTTCAATCACGACCAGGAGCGAACCGTCCGCAGCCTGGCCGCGTTGGGCCTGCTCGACACCCAGGTGCTGCTACCGGGCCACGGCTCCGAGTGGCGCGGCCCCATCCGGGAGGCCGCCGAACAGGCCGCTGCCGCGGTCAGCGGTTGACCAGCTCGAAGAACAACATGAAGATCGCGACCAGACACAGCCCGGCACCCAAGATGATCGTCGGCATCACGATCATCTGATCCAGCTCGTCGCCGTCGAGAGCGACGCGTGGGCGCCCTGCGGCGTCCCGGTCGTCGAGGGGCCCAAAGATGAACCGGCCCAATGCCGACTTGCGGACCGCAAGCACGACCTCACTCACCCTGCCGGTGGCCTGGGCCCGACCGACATACCAGCGCAACACCAAACCGCACGCGAATACCGCCGCCGCGGCCACCAGAAGCAGCCAGCCGACAGTCCACTGGGTAAACACTGATCACCTCGGTGCGGTGTGCACATCGGGCGTGCGTACATGCTCCGGACGTAGCCCGCGGCCGACGATCAATGGCGGGATGTACTGCAGCGGCCCCATCCCGACGAACCGCGGCAACGTGATCGGCGAGAGGTCACCGGCCAGATTGGGTTGGACCGCCCGATCCTGGATGAACACCTGCCCGGCCTGGATGACCCGGGCCGGCAACTCGCGGCGGCGCTGCACCTTCGCCAGGTCGGCATCGGTCAACAGGCCGTTGCGCAGCGGCCCGCACAGGATGTTCGCGGCGGCCACCGCGTCGGCCACTGCCAGGTTGATTCCGACACCACCCGCCGGTGACATCGCATGGGCAGCGTCGCCGATGCACAGCAGGCCGCGTCGCCACCAGGTCTTGAGCCGGTCCACCCGCACATCGAGGAAGCTGGTGTCGTCCCACGAACGCAGATCCTGCACGTGCTCACTCAACTGCGGACGCACCGACACCAACCGGGCCTTGAAGTCGTCGATCGACCCACCTCGGGGATCGGCACCCTTGGGCATCAGATAGGCGACCTGCCAATAGTCGCCGCGGTAGATCATCACCATCATCAGGCCCTTGCGGACCACCGCGAACAGCTCCTTGGGATCGCCGGGCCGCCAGCCCAGCCGGAACCACAGCACGTCCATCGGACTGTGCGCGGTGGCCAGCTGCATTCCGGCCGCGGCCCGCACCGCAGACTTGCGACCGTCCGCGCCCACCACCAGATCGGCCCGGACCTCCAGTTCGGGGGTTCGGACCCCGGCGACCCGGTCGCCTTCGATGATCAGATCGGTCACCTCGGCGTTACGGATCAGGGTGAATTCCGGGTAAACAGAAGCCTTTTCGGCGACAAAGTCCAAGAAGTCCCACTGCGGCATGAGCGCGATGTAGGGCTCGGGGAAACCCAGCAGCTTCAGGGCACCGAAGTCACCCAAGGTACGGATGGTGCCATCGGTGTCGAAGCAGATGCGGTCGATCTTGGTGTGCGGCAGCTTCAGGAACTCGTCGACGAACCCCAACTCGTGCATTATCCGCAGCGTGGTCGGATGCACGGTGTCGCCGCGAAAATCTCGCAAGAAGTCGTTGTGCTTTTCCAGGACAACGACTTTGATCCCGGCCCGGGCCAGCAGCAGGGCATGCACCAGCCCCGCCGGACCGCCACCGGCCACGCAGACCTGGGTCTGCAGCGTGCGCGTCATACCCAGACCCTAGACCGCATACCCGGCATTCCGGGGGCTTCAAATCAAAACTTGACACGTGTAAAGTTCGACGCCATGGACAACATCAGCGGTAGAACCATCGCGATCACCGGCGCCGCCCGCGGCATCGGGTACGCCACCGCCACGGCGCTGCTCGCCCGCGGCGCCCGGGTGGTGATCGGCGATCGCGACGTCACAGTGCTGGAAACTGCCGTCAGCACCCTGGGCAAGCTGGGCCAGGTGACCGGGTACCCACTCGACGTCACCGACCGCGAGTCGTTCGAGGTGTTCCTGGACAAGGCCCGCAGCGACGGTTCTGGCCACCTCGACGTGCTGATCAACAACGCCGGCGTCATGCCCATCGGCGCATTCCTGGACGAGTCCCCGCAGTCGGTCCGATCCGCACTCGAAGTGAATCTCTACGGCGTGATCACCGGATGCCAACTGGCCCTGCCGGAGATGGTTCGCCGACGCAGCGGTCACATCATCAACATCGGTTCCATGGCCGGGCTGATCCCGGTGCCCGGACAGGCCATCTACAACGCCACCAAATTCGGCGTCGTCGGAATGTCCGCGGCCCTGGCAGACGAATTCGCGCCGCAGGGAGTTGAGATCTCGGTGATCATGCCGCCGTTCACCCGAACCGAATTGATCTCGGGCACAACGGAAACGGCGACCACCAAGCCCGTCGAGCCGGAAGACATCGCCGCCGCTGTGGTGAAGACCCTGGACAAGCCCAAAACCCACGTGTCGGTACCACCGGCATTGCGGTTCGTCGCGCAGACCACGCAGCTGCTCGGGCCCCGCGGACGTCGCTGGATGAACAAGCGCCTCGGGCTGGACACCGTGTTCCTGCAGTTCGACGCCACCAAGCGGCAGAGCTACACCGACCGGGCCCAAGCCGCGCAGGGCGTGTTGGAGAAGGACTCCGAGACCTGAGTCAGCCGTCCTTGAGATGCGCTGTACCAGTGCGCCGTTGCGGAATCCGCGAGCGCAGCACGCGGTACAGCGCGACATCGCCGGCCAGTAGAAGCACAAACACACAGCTGGCCAGGAGGACGAGCACCTTCATTGCATCCCGCACTGTGTCCACGGTGAGCCCTTTCTTCTTGGGCGATCCACTCCGGTGCGCGCCGGCCTGTCCGCATCATCCGCCCGCGCACGGCGCCATCTGCGCACGGCCGTCAAGCCCCTGCCCGGGAAGCTTCCGCGGCTCCAGGGCACGCACTCCAGCTCGCTGTAGAGGTAATCGATCTGCTCCGGGGCCAGCGTGGCACTGCGGTACACCTTGGGCCAATCGTCCAGGGCGAACGACAGTCGCGGCCGGCGCCCGATCACCCGCAGCTCGGCCATCGTCGCGAGCAATCGATGACGTACCAACAGGTGGCGGCCCAATGGAATCAAGGCTCGATGGAACAGGCCGGCATTGCTGACGTACAGCACTACTGCGAACACCGGGACGTCGCGGTACCGGAACTTGCGGTACATCACGTAACAGTGTTCCTCGCCATCGATCACCACGAGATGATGCGCCGCGCGCGCATCCGCGTGATCCCGGTAGATCTTGCGTTCCGACCCGCAGAGGGTCCGTTCAAGGACCTCGGGATCCGAACTGATCCGGGTTGGGTATGCCATCGGCCACGGCAGATTGGGAATGAACGCCGCAGCCGTGTCAAAGAAGCGAAACCGGTACCACGGCAGGATCTCCTGCGACGTCGCGTCCGGTGAGAGCACCGTGAAGTGGTAGTTCTCTTGCGCGAGCAGCCTGGTCAGCAGTGAAACGCTCCACGCGCGATACGCGGGCAGCACGCACCACGAACCCAGGTTGCAGAACCGCTCGATTCGTCCGGCCACCAGCCGCTCGGAGTACAACGCCAACAACGTACCCACGACACGATGTCCGTCCCGCAACAAGAATCCGCGATTGGGCATCTCGGCATTCCACGGCACGTCCGCATACGACCGTTCCCACGGAACATGGTCATTCAGGTTGGCGTGCAGGAAGTCCGCCACCGCCGGCAGGTCGTCAACGGTGATGGGCGCGACGACGACGGAGCCGGCGCCTCCGGTGACCCGTCGCCGATCACGGGGATTCTCGTATCCAGCATCCATCTCCGACTCCAGGTGTCAGGCCGACAATTCACCATCGAGTGAGCCGGATGCTCCCAGGGCCGACGCGGCCGAAGCATCTGCACCCGAAAGCTCACTGCCAACACACATGCCGGAGTTCTGCTGCCACCACGCCTGCCCGGTGGCAGGCAAGGTGTCGATAGGGTCGTAGAACGGGTAGACCCGGTTCAACGCATCGACGTCCGCGCCATCCAATCCGGTGAGGTAGTTCTTGCTCCAATACGAGATGCCGCGTTCCCGGTCATACCGGACCACCTGGTGTACCCATCGCTTACCGACATACGGCACATCGCAGACAATTCGGGGCGTCGCGTAACCGGGCAGATAGCCCAGCACCGCCATCTGCAGTTCCTGCGCTTGCCACAACGGCGTCCGCCAGTGCTCGGCGTTGGGAATCATGTCGCACATGTAGAAGTAGTACGGCAAGATGTTCGCCTCGCCCTGCAGCGCGAAACAGAGATCGAGCAGATCGCCACTGGTGTCGTTCACGCCACGCATCAACACCCCTTGATTGCGTACGTCCCGCAACCCTGCATCCAGCAACGCACGCGCGGCAGCAGCAACCAGCGGAGTCACCGACCGGACGTGGTTGATGTGCGTGTGCAGCGCCAGATTCACACCGCGGGCGGCGGCAAGACGTGCCAGACGGTGCACTCCGTCGACGACGGTCGGCTGGAGCCAGTGCTGCGGCAGGTCGGCCAACGCCTTGGACGCCAGGCGAATATCCCTGACGCTGTCGATCGCAAGCAGCTGCAGGACAAACGTTTCCAATCGGTGCCACGGCATGTTGGCAACATCGCCGCCAGACACCACGACATCACGCACCGTCGGCGTGGCACGCAGGTAATCGAGCATGCGGCCGTGCCGGTCGGCGGGTTGCAGGGTCAGTCGCGACTTGCTCACCGTCGGGGTCGAATTGCCGATCAGATCCATGCGCGTGCAATGCCCGCAATACTGCGGGCAAGTGGCCAACATCTCGGCCAGCACCTTGGTCGGGTACCGATGCGTCAGTCCTTCCACCACCCACATGTCGCTCTCGTGCAATGAATCCCGCTCCGCGTACGGATGTGAGCACCACTGCGGCCGCCGATCGCTGAGCACCGGCAGCATGTAACGGCGTATCGGGTCGGCGTAGAACGCCTCGGTGAGGCTGCCCCGTCCGGGCACCGCATCGGCGGCGATGGTGTTCAACACCTGCGGCGGCAGCAACATCGACATCGTCGCGCAGTGCCTCTGGTCTGCAATCAGGTCGTCGTAGAACGACTCATCGAGCAACTCTCCGACCACCGCACGCAGCTGCCCGATGTTCTTCACCGAGTGCGACCGTTGCCACTGCGCATCGCGCCACTGCGATTCGGTCACCGCTGCCCAGCCCGGATATCGGCGCCAATCGGGCTCTGACAACATCTTTCGTTTGTAGATGTAGGGCTGATTGATAACAGCGGTAAATCCCGACGGGGCGGGTTCACCGACTTCGGTGAGCATGGTCATCGTGACGACACCTTTCGTGACGCGGTTACCGGTTCGGCGCCGCGGATCAACTCCGCCGCCACTCGCCGCCCCGACCTGATGGCGCCCTCCATCAACCCGAAGAACTCGAGGCTGGTTTCGGTGCCCGCCCAATGGATACGGCCATGGGGCACAGTCAGTGTGGTTCCCAGCCGCAGCCAGTCACCGGGGCCGAACAGCGCGGCATAACAGCCCCGGGTGTATCTCTCGGCCAGCCAGTCCGTCACCGCGACCCGGGTGGGCGGCGGCAGCTCGGGAAACAGTCGGCTCACGTGGGTCAGCGCGCTGGCGCGCCGATCTTCGGCCGACAATGCAGAGAAAGTCAGAGCTGCTGCACCGGTGACGAATCCGGTCAACACGCCGATGGAATCGTCGGGCGGAGAGTCGTCGACGGTGGACAGCAGCGGCCCGCTGGAACTCACCGACCAGCCCGACAGGCCACTCTCGCGCCACAGCGGAGCTGAATACCCCAGCTGCACCTTCACCGCACAGCCCCGCCCCGTTCCCGCGGTCGCGCGCGGCCGCGGCAGCGCGGGATCGAAGATGATCCGCTGCGCCAGCCGTGGCGGGATCGCGACGACCACCCGATCTGCGCGCAGCTCCGTCGGGCTGTCGCCGAACTCGGAAATACAGTGCACCAAAACATCATTGGTGTTCTGCTCGATCCCGCGGACCGCTGTCCTCAGCCGTATCCGAGCACCCAGTCGACTGGCAACGGCAGCACACAGCCGATGTGCGCCACCGTCGATCCGCCACTGCTGGGCACCACCCTCAAAGGCGTTCAGGTACCGGATTCCACCGCCTGAGCGCAGGTAAAACGCCATATGCAGAGCGGATATCGCCGCGGGATCGGCCGCCATCATCTCGCCGATGAACAACGGGAAGAAAGTCCGGGCGTCGGGATGCCTGACCTCCTCGGCCAACCAACTCGCCGCCGACAACCGGTCCAGGCGCGCGGCCTGCGGTGTCTGCCACGGCGCGTCCAGACGAACTTTCGCGACCAGGTCCTCCAACCGATCGAACAGCTCACCGAGGGCGATGGCGTCCAGCGGAGGCATTCGACTGGCAGACGTGGTCCGACGTTGCGACAACAAAAATGTGCTGTCGCCTGTCATGGCTGTCGAGGCCAGGCCGAGCCCATGGCTGCACAACATCGCGAGCAATTCGGTATGCCGGGCACCCAGGTACGCAGCCCCACCGTCGACGACGACTCCCCCACCGATCGGGACACCATGTATCCGCCCACCCACGCGGTCGCGGGCCTCCAGCACTGTCACGTCGGCGCCGGCGGACGCCAGGTCAGTGGCAGCAGTCAGGCCGGCCAGGCCGGCGCCCACCACGATGATTCGCATTTGATCATCCGTCCGTCAGGCTGCCGCAACGACTTTGGCGAGCAACCCCTCGGGTGAGGGATTCTCGAGGAAGTCGTCGTAGTACAGCTCGGTGCCGAACTCCCGGGCAATGGCACTGAGCACGCGAGTGGCGAGCAGCGAGTCGCCTCCGAGTTCGAAGAAATCCGAACTCGCGTTCACCTCGGTGAGGTCGAGTACCCTGCGGAATATCTGAATTATGGGTTCGGTGCTCATCGGACTCCTCCGTTGTTGTCATGGCCGGCGGCGGCGCGTCGAGTTGCCGCACGATCGACTTTGCCGCTGGCGGTGTATTTCAGTGCGGCAACAAATTTCACTGAACTCGGAACGAATTGGGCCGGTAGCCGCTCTCGCAGATGTTGCTTGAGCTCAGCCGAGGTGACCGGGCCCGCCGCGACGACATATGCGCGCAGCACAGTGCGCCCCAGCTGTGGTTCGCCGACCACGACAGCGCCGGCGACGGCCCAGTGGGTGTTCAACTGCGTCTCCACTTCGGCCGGATGTACCCGCACCCCAAGCACTTTCACCTGCTCATCGAGGCGGCCCCGGCAGTACAGCAGTCCGTTCGCACCACGAGTCACCAGATCACCGGTGGGGAACCACCGAGTGGACCCCGAACCTTGATCCACGACCGGAAAAGCTGCCGCTGTGAGGTCGGGCAAGCCCAGATAGCCAGTAGCCAGGGACGGTCCGGAGATCCATAGTTCACCTTCATCGGTGACGTGATCGCGCAGATGCGCCAACGCGCGGCCAATCGGAGCCTCACCGTCTTGACCGGCGACATCGGGTTCGGTTCCGGGACCGCACAATTGCACGGCGTGGGTCACCATCGTCGTTTCTGTGCATCCGTAGGTGTTGAGCAGCCGGACGTGCCCGGCATCGATATCACGCCACTGCCGCAGACGCGTCGGATCGACCCGCTCGCCGCCGATGGCCACCAGCCGCACGCAGTCCGGCAATGTCGCGCCCTCGTCAAGGAGAAAAAGCACCAGTTCGTGCCAGAACGCCGTCGGCAGGTCGAGCATGGTGATCTCGCGATCGGCGAGCATGCGAATGAACGTAGAGAACGAGCCGCGGAAGGCCGCATCGTCGAAAATCAGTGTCGCGCCGGCGGTCAGCGCGGGCATGATCTCCTCCAGACAGGTATCCCAACCGAGCGAAGCGAATTGCAGGACACGGTCCTGAGACGTCAGCCCGAAGAGCCGGCGCAGTTCCCGCACCGTGGCGGTCAGCGCCCGCCGAGAGACGACCACGGGTTTCGGCATCCCCGTCGAACCGGACGTACACAACACATACGCCGGGTCGCTCGGCTGCGATCGAGCCGGTGCCAATTCGCTGGGCACAGCGACTGCACTCGGCTTCTCCGGTGCTGCCGGACCCTCCAGATTGGTTATGGCAAAATATAATTCGTTCAGTCCGAGCATTTCGGCGAGCGCTCGGCGGCGAGCTTGCGGGACTGCTACATCAATCGGGCAGTACATGGCGCCCGCATGCAATGCACCCAGCAGCTGTACCGCCGCGGCGGGCGTATGCGATACGACAGTGCCGATCAACCCCCGCTGATCAGAGTCGGACCGACGCCCGCGGTAGCGCGCCGACGCGCTGCGGACATCTTCTGCCAATTCTCGATAAGTGGTGACTGCGCCGTTGTGGACGATGGCGGGCCCCCCTGGCAGCAACTCGACCACTGCGTCGAAGTCCGCCAGCACGTCCGCGGTGTCCTCGCGCTCCGGAGAAATGTCGTCACCGGCAGCGCAAGTGTTCCAGGACAACGTGTTCGGCTCTGCAGATTCAACAGAAGGGCCATAGCCGGTCATAGCGACTCCCATCGGATCCAGTCCACGAACATCGTCGCCGGAAAACGTGTCGAAGCATCGGGCGGTCCTGCCCAATCACCGCCGACCGCCATCGACAAGACTGCGCACATCGGCCGGTCGTATACCCAAATACCGTCTGGAGGAAGCGATTCCGGGACAAATGTGGCCAAGGTCGCCGAATCGATGCCAGCGGTGATGCGCTGCGGCTCATGCGTCATCCAGTACTCGTGGTAATCGT
The DNA here is from genome assembly GCF_041261665.1 of Mycobacterium sp. MAA66. NCBI lineage: Bacteria > Bacillati > Actinomycetota > Actinomycetes > Mycobacteriales > Mycobacteriaceae > Mycobacterium > Mycobacterium sp. MAA66. Next base: position 808,324 of record NZ_JBGCCC010000002.1, read on the forward strand.
CCGACAGGTCGGCCACCCCGCCGCTGAACTGCACTTGATAGCCTGGCCCGCCACCGGTTCTCGGCCCGTGAATGGTGCTGTAGTAAGTCGTGGCACTGCTGACCAGCTCGATGACGTCGATCTCGGCCTTGTCGTCATCTGCACCTATCATCCAGAATGCAGGCCAAAGACCCTGTCCGGAAGGCATTTTGATACGGGCCCGGGTAGTGCCATAGCCGAAGCCATGCTTGGTCTGGACCCGGCCCGAGACATACCCATTGGCGGTCGCCGCGGCCCGGATGACCAGGTTGCCCACTCCGTCGAGGACAGCGTTCTCGGGACGATAACCCTCTATCCCGTCGTCCCACCCACGTCCGACCCGATATGCCCAGACGGCCGGATCCGGCGGCGACCCAGGTGGACCGTTGAAGTCGTCGAACACCGACGCAGCGGCACTCGCGGGTACTTCATCCGGACGGGCCGCCATCGCGAGCAGACCGACAGAGACGTAACAACCGGCACGAACCAGAAAACCGCGCCGACCGATTCCACCGCTACTCATGGCAACTGCCCTCCACACACCGAACGCTGTCGGGAGAGCCCAGACGATGCGCCATATCGGCGTCCCACACCGAGATCGCGATGGCAGTGGCCGCGGACAGAGTCACCAGTGCCGCTGGTACCCACCTACCGATGCGGAGTCGGCGCCATCTGGACAGACGTTCACCGACCCATCCCGGATTCATCGCCAGGACCACCACGGCCGAGGCAGCAAATACTGCGGGCCCCAACCAGATCCGCGCCAGCAGCATCACCACTGACACGACGCACAACGCCGCCACACAGGATGCGAAGGCCAGCGATGTTCCGGCCGCAGCATGAAGCGACCGGGCGGCTCCGACCAGGTACCTGCCAACGTCCGTGCGCCACAACACAACACCCACAAAGCCCAGCGAAAGGCCGAGGACCGTCTGCGTGGCAAGATTCAGCGACCGGGTCGTCCCCATCCATCCGGCGCGCACCTCTGGCACGCCGACACCGCGCAGATCGTAGACGCTGATCGGCTCGTGTCGATAAACCTCCACAATCCCGGGTACCAGATCGAATTTCGCGAGTTGTCGACGAGTGAGCAGGACGTGCGTCGTCTCGTCGAAATACCCCAGATCGTAGGGCTTTTCACCGACGATTCGGTCGTCGACGAACAGATACCGCAGATTGGCTCGACTGGCCATCTCTGTCTGTGGCTGGCCCCAGTCATCGGCCTGATACAACGACGCCAGATCGAGGCCGCCGGGCTCCGACGAAAGCGGCCACATCCCGGCCCGGCTAGACAACAATGTCGATGTCATCCGGTCGGCGGCCACCCGGCTGCCCGCCGGCAGCGCATCGCGCGCCCAGTCCGCCACGGCAAGCATTTCGGCATCCACCGATCGCCCGTCAGCGCCCGGCAGATAGTGCCCGGGCAATCGCGCCCAGGCCGCACCGCTTCCCAGCAGATAGCCGCCGACGAAAACTCCCGCGGCAAGCGCCACCACAATTGCGCGAACACCCAGACCCACAAGTAGATATCGACGGTTCAGGCGCGCTCTGTGCTTTGCGCGCGACTGCATCTGTTCTGTCAATCGTCGACGCCACTGCTCGAGTCCGACAGCGGCGAACAAACTGAAGGCGAGATAGGTGAAGGTGCTCGCGCGGTCGCCGAGCTCGCCGAAACGCGGCACCACTCGCGCCCCGAACAACAGTGGAATGGTCGCGATGACGCACAACAGCAGCGCCGGGACTTGCCACCGAGTCGCACTCAGATCGGCGGTTGGCGAGGCGTCCGACGACACCACCGGCAAACGTCTCCGCCGTCGAAGAACGGCGCGGCCATGGGTCAGCATCAGGTATGAAATCGCCGATACGATCACCAGCGCGTAGTACCCGAGAAGCGCCCGCTCCCACCACGGTTTGGGGCTTCCGGCTGTCTCCGCGAACGGCTCTCTCCGATGCCCCAACCGCAACTCATCGGTGATGCCTGAGATCATCGGACCGAAATAGTCTCGTAGCAGGGACCATTGGACAGTCGCCCACAGAGCTGTGACAAGTACCGCGATCACCGCGGCCCACGCGACCCGTCGCCGGCATTGCCCCGGTTGTTCGACCATCGCCCAGACCACCAGAAAGCCTGCGGTGAGCAAGCTGGTCAAGTGATGAGTCATTGCGACGGCCAACAGACAAGCCGAAGCGCCCCACAGCAGCGGCGTCGTGTTCTGCGCTCGGCGCGCGCGGGCTACCAGAGCAACCGCCGCCAACGCCAATGGCAGCGACAACGTTTGATATGCGAACTGCGAATTGAAGAAGACGAACTGGGGCGAAATCGCATAGACGGCGACCGCCAGACCACCCGCGCGGGGATGGCCGGTCGCGTGCTCAACCGCTGAGCAGAGAACCACAACCAGAGTGATCCGCGCCAACACGACAACTGCCATCGTCGCGACCGGTATGGGCAGACCGATCTGATTAAGCAACGCGGTCAGTGTCTCCAACCCGGGATAACGCGGACTGACGGGAAGCAGCGCCTGCGGTTCGAAGATGCGATGGGCGGACTCGATATCTCGTAGGGTCCGCAGGTGCAGTTGTTCGTCGTAACCCAGATACACGGTGGGGTCGTTCACTCGCCATTGCAGGGCGCTTGTGATGCCGAGGCAAACGACCGCGGCGTTGCGTAGCGTCCGGTCCAAACGCCTGCCGATCAGCGGCCACAACGCGCTGGCGAACGCAAGTCCGAACCCGCTGCAGGACAAGATATTTGCCGATGCGCTGAGGCCTTGACGGGCCATACACACCGCTACCACCTGCATAGTCAATGCGACGGCTTGGATTGCCAGCAGTACCCATACGGCGCACCACGTGCCACCATCGGAACTCAACTCGTCGTCCTGCACCGTTGGCGCGGAGTAAAGGTCCGTCATCGCAACTGCATCCCAGCCACGGGAAGTCCGTGTTCGATGTGCACCGCGACTCCAGATTCCGCGGGCACCGGCGCAGCTCCGACTGGGGAGGCGATCGCTAGCCGCACATAACGGAACCCCACCATCCGCTGAAAGTGCCGCACTCCGTTCGTCTGCGCGCCCGGCGGGGCCGTGTCCAGCAGCCACCGCACCCCGCGCCTCGACAGCTCCGTGACCACAGCCTGGGTGCCGACGTAACGGCTCAGTGAGTACACCTCACCGGCACCGAGGGTGCGGAAGTACCGCAATGTCGCGACGTCGCCGTCAACGGGCAGCACCGCCAACAACAGCGCCCGGCCCGCAACGTCCTCGGCTACCAGCCACAGGTCGTGCTGCAACAGGTCGTCATTATGTGGGTGCCGCACGCGGTACTGCTGCTGGCGGTGCCTCTGCTCGGCTGAATTGCACTGCGCCACCATGGTGATCCGCTCGGCGTGCGGCACCAGGCGACAGCGGATTCCGTGCCGGTCCGCCGCCCGGATCTTGCGACGCAATGTCCTGGCATGCGGGCCTCGTTGATACTCAGCGGCGTCGGCCGGCACAGCGAGCGCGGCTGATCCCAACCAGCGAGCCGGCACCCCGCCCGGACCGCGCAGATCGAGGACTCGCTGTACTGCCACCCCGCCGGGCCGGGCTGATGGGGTGGCCAGGCACACGACCGGCAGTTGCCGGATGGCGCGAATGGCACTCAGACAGCGCAGCGGGTGCCATGCCGCATAGTGATACCGGCCGATTCCGGACTCCACGTACGACGTCCAGAACTCCGCCAGCCTCCGATCCGCCCGCTCCGCAGGTGATGAATCTTCCTGTTGAGCAACCATTATCGGCCGCCGCATCCCACTGACGAGTACCGGCAACGCCACCAGGGCGGATGCCGCCGACATCACCAACCAGCCAACACACAGCAGCAGCACGCTGCCGGTCAGACCGCCTACGATGGCACCTGACAATTCCGCAGCAGCCCAGAGTGCCATCGCCACCGCCCCCGAGATCCGCTTCCCCTGCAGGCGGCGAAGGACGGCGAAGTGATCCTTGATCACCAGGACCGGACCGGTGCAGAGCAGTATCAGCAGTAGCGGCAGCGAAGCGTTGGCGTACTGCGAACCGAACAACATCAGCAGTGCACGCCCCAACAACGCGGCACCACCGATCAGGAACAACGCAAACGCCATTCCCAAACATATTGTGTATCTTGCTGTTCGACGGAATTCATCGATATCTACTGCGGTGGCGAACAACGCGACGGTCAGCAGAAACGGCAGCGCCAGCGCCGTGTCGGAGAGCAGTCTGGCCTGCACAAAATATGCGGTCTCTTCCGCCGGGATCAGTGCCGCGACGACAACGGGAAGCATCAGGGCACCGGTCCCCATGGCCAGGGTGAGTCCGTGGTGGCCCAGCGCCGTCGTCCAGTGGGCACGTACCAATCGCAGCCGGTCTCGTCCGGTCACCGCAGATCGCGGCAGCGTCGTGCGCTGCAGACGGCAGACCGCCAGCGAACCGACCATCCCGACTATCCAGGCGACGAGGATCAGGTACCCATTGCTGCACTGCAGAACGGTTGCGCCAACCAGGACGCCGACCCGAAGCACGGAAGCACAAAGGTTGCGCCACAACTGAACTGCGCCAGCTCCCATGCCGATCGCAGCCTGATCGAATACGGCGCACACCGCAGCGATGACGGTAGCCAGTACCAGTAGCACGGCGTCGACCGACGAGAGGTCACCCATTACGCCCGCGGGGCGGATCAGCCGCAGGACGGCGAGCCCTGCCAGAGCAATCAGCGCACCCGCGCCGGCTGTGACCACCAGGCCGGTAACGAACAACGCCCAACGGTCCCCGACCGACACGAACTTGAACCGTTCGAGCAACAGCGTGTCCACGCCGAGCAACGCCAGTTCCGACAACAAGGTCATCGCTGCCACCAACGCAGCGCCGATACCCACTTGCGCGGGAGTGAACGTATGCGCCGCGAGTATCCAGAAGACGAGGCCGAGAAGGGCACCGCCGACGTGCGAACCCATAAGCGAGGCAAAAACATCCGTCAGTGTGTTCTTCTCGCGCATTGCGGTACGCGACACCGTGCGGGGCGCAGCGTCGCCACCCGAGCGTCGCGATCGCACAACGGTGCTCACCCGCGCTGCCTGCAGCGCGGCGCGAGTACTACAGGCCTGCAGCCTAGCCAGCATGATCCAGCTCACGGCTGTATGCGTCGATGGCACTGACATACATGCGCTCGATCTGCGCGACGACGGCGCTCACGGCGAACCTGCGGACCCGATCACGCCCCGCAACGCCGAATGATCTGGCCGTCTGCGCATCGCCGGACACGAAGGCGATGGCCCGAGCCAATTCTGCGACATCCCCCGGCGGCACCAGTACGCCGGTGACCCCGTCGACAACCATGTCGAGAATGCCGCCCGACGCCGCAGCAACAACCGGCCGTCCCGCCGCCATGGCCTCGAGAACGACTGTGGGACAAGGATCCGACCACACCGAGGGCACAATCACCGCACGAGCCGACGCGTACAGCGGAAGTACCTGCTCATGCGGCAACGCACCGAGCCAGGTGACACCCGGCGGCAGCCTCACAGACAATTCAGCTTCGGAACGACCGGCAAGGACGAGTGGCGGTGCACCGTCGAGCAGTCCATACGCGCTCAAGAGCACATCGATCCCTTTGTCGGGCACGAGGTCACCGACGAAGAGCAGCGGGGCATCATGGCCTGGCAGGGGAATGTCCTCGCAGATGATCTCGTCCGGGATGAAGTTGGGAATGACCTGTGCCGCAAGGCCGACGTTGCCGAACAACCCGCGCTCGCCGTCAACGTTCACCACGCCGGCCACCGCCCCGCTCACCGCCGCGGTACCCGCCACGCGCCGAGACCGTTGCCGGGCCGACCAGGCGTTGGCGAGCACCGTGACCGGTCCCAGTAGCGCGCCGAAATGCGAAGAGCCGCAGGCCATACAGCGTGCCGTGGACGGGCCGGGGCACGGCCGCCTGTCTTGTTCCATCATCCGGGCCGTCACGCAGCGGTGGCTGTAGTCGTGCAGGGTCATCACCACCGGAACACGAGCGGATGCGGCCGGCGCCAGCGCGCTGTTGACGATCCAGTTGTGCGCGTGGATGACGTCAAAGTGATGACATGACAGTTCATGCCGAATCGCACGATGCACCAGCGGATCGGCCACCGGAAGCGGATGCGGGCGATCTGGGTCGCTGTACAGGAATGGCAGATACGAGGCACCGGTGCGCACTCTTACGATTCGCACGCCGTCGACCTGGCTCTCCCCCGGTTCCTGTGTCCCGGTGGCGAACCCGAGCAGGGTGACGTCGTGTCCGCGCGTGGCCAACGCCCGTGCCAGCGTCCAGGCGTGGCGTTCCACGCCACCGATGATGGGCGGCAGGAAGGACGTCAACATCAGGATCCGCATGCCACTACCTCGTGGTAGAGGCGCTGCAATTCGTCCGTACAGCTGTCCCAACTCGGAATCGACGGTGGCGCTGTGCGTGGCGCGGCCGCCAGATCCAACGCCGCTGCCGCGACCTCCTCGTCAGACGCGCTGAGCGCAATTGTGGTGACAATCCCTGCGCGCCCGAGTTCGGACAATCCGGACGTGTCCGCAACCAGGGCCTTGGTCCCGGCCCCGACCGCCTCCATCACCGCGACTGGATGAGCCTCGCATTCGCTGAGCAGACAGAACAGATCCGCGTCGGCGAACAGCCGGCCCAGCGATCCGCGGCGGTCCGGGCCGAATGAGCAGATGGACACCCGTTCGGATACGCCGAGCCGGATGGCTAACTTACGCAACGACTTTTCGTACGGCCCGCTTCCGGCAACCACCAGCCGAGCGGCGGGCTTCTGCGCCAGGATCGCCGGCATCGCCCGCATGATGCGGTGGTGGCCTTTGAACCGCTCGAGCCGGCCGGCAGAAACCAGCAGCGGGCTGCCATCGGGCTTGGGGGCTGCATCATCGATTGGCAATGGATCGCATCCGTTTCGGATGAGCCGGATCGATCCTTCACTGACGCGGAGCAGCGCGGCGATCTTCTGCCGTTCGTACTCGCACACTGCGACAAGGGCTGTGGTTCGGCGCAGCACCGGTGACCAGAGCCTGAATTGCACGGGGCGCAGCGACTGGCGCAGAGCGGACCGGCTACCTCCGGTATGCAGGGTGAGCACCGACGGAGTGCCCGCCCGCTGCGCTGCCGCCAGTGCCGTCGGCGCCAGCAACGTGCGAATCCCTTGCACGTGGACAACGTCGTACCGCTCCGACATCAGATGGCGAGTCAGCCCAGGTGCCAGACAATAATCCGCCGATCTGGGATAGGCACACCACCTGCGGACGCGATAGCCAGAGCATTCCTCGTCGGCCGGTAATGCGCCCGAGCGATCCGTCGTCAGCACCGTCACGTCGGCGCCCGTGGCGGCAAGGCGGCTCGACACTTCGTGGACGTGTGTCTCGATCCCGCCCATCTCGGGCAGCGCAAGCGCCGAAACCATCGCGATGCGTAGAGGTCTTTGACTGCTCTCAATCATTGCCTGTCTCCCTACGATTGCGGGCTACGAGCCACTCTGGACAGCGCCGTGGCAGCTATTGCCTGGTAATCGGCGGTGAAAATCCGCTTCGCCGCCCAACGGGCCCGGCGCACACACGCCCAACCGGCCGTCAACAAGCGGTCCCGATAGAAGACGTCGCCCGGCCGTCCGGTCACGATCGCGCCGAACGTGCCCTGGTCTACGGTGCGACGGATCGTGAGTCGCGGGATCACGAAGGGGTCGTCGTAAGGCGTTGCGCGACGGTTCCGTACCACGGCGGCGCATCGGTAACCGGCCGCTCGCGCCGCCTGCTGCACCCGCGGGTTCGAATAGCCGAACGGGTATGCCAGGGCATGGACCGGGGCCCCGATGCAGTCTTCGAGCAATGCGCGTCCCAGACCGAGCTCTCGGCACAGTTCGACGTCGGTCAGCTGATCGAGTTCAGGATGGCTGTGGCTGTGCGCCCCGATCTCTATTCCCGAACCGGCAAGCGCGCGGATCTGTGTCCAGCTCAACATCTGGTTCGGCGGCACGCGTGCGCCGATCAACGGCTCACCGTCGACCCACCCGGTGGTGACGAAAACCGTTGCGGGAAAGTCGAATTTCCGGAGCAACGGACCCGCATCCAGTGCCACACCGGCGTAGCCGTCATCGAACGTGAGGACCACAGGCTTGTCCGGCAGGCTCGCGCCGGTTTGAAATGCACCTACCAAGTCCGAGAAGGACACCCCCGTGTAGCCGTGCTCGACCAGAAATTCGAGCTGCTGTTCCAGCAGCCCCGGACTCACCGACAAGCGTCTGGTAGCGGCCGGTGGTCGCTCGGCGACGTCGTGGTACATGAGGATCGGCACCGATGCGGTCATCGTGACCCCGCAGTCGCCGGCACCCGGTGATCAACCGGAGTCCCGATGCCGCGCGCGTAACCCATTGCAGTGACGGACAAACCGACGACGATGGCCAACGCGCGCTCGATCCCACCCAGATCTCCGTGCAGTGCGTCACCGAGTCCGCGCAAGAAGCCGCGCGAAAGCGTGCGCGCCACGTACGTACGCTCCACCGCCAGCCCATCGGCCCGACCCACACTCTGCGTCACGGCCGCCTTGGAGATTCCTTCGGCAAAGCAGCGCGACCGAAAATAGGCGAACGTCTCCCGGGCGGAGGGTACTCGGTGCCATATCACCGCGTGTTGCGCGAAAACGAACGAATAGTCGGGGCGATGGTGGTTGACCCGGATGCAGAACTCTGTTTCCTCACAACCCAGTGGGCGGTGCTGGGCCGCAGTGCGGCCGATATGACTCGGAAACCCGCCCGCCACGGAAAAGACTTCACGACGAAATGATGCGTTGCCGCCCAGCACATTTCGCACTTTTCCCGGCTCTCGACCGATAAAGGTGCAACCCAACACCCAATCGAACTCCCGCGGGAACCATCGAGGACGGGAGGTTTCCCACAGCGGCAACGTGGTGCCGCCGACTCCGACGATGTGCTCGTCGGTGTACGCCTCACGCAGGTGCTGCAGCCAGTCGGGGTGTGCCACGGCGTCGTCGTCGAGGAACACGACCAAGTCGCCAGAAGTCGCTTCGATTCCGGTGTTCTTGCCACCGGACAGGCCCTGCTGCTGTGCATTCTGGATGACCGTCACATCGGACAGTGCAGACCGCAGCCGGTCGTAGAGCTCGGCGTTGTGATCGACGACCACAACGATTTCGTACGGCGGGATCCGCTGGCCCCGGACCGAGGCCACGGCGGCCAGCACGTCGTCCCACCGATCAAAGGTGTATGCACATATCACCACACTCATCGTGAGGGTGGATCCCGCACTCTCAGTGCTCATCTCGTGCCTCCGTTGTTGTACTGCGAGTGCGCTCAATCACCCTTTTTGCCAGGGCATTACGACGCCATGCGGGCATCTTGACGCCCACGCAGCCAGTGAACCGTGCGCTCGATTCCCTGCGCGATGTCTACGACCGGCTCCCAACCGAGTTGGTCGTGTGCTCGGCCCGCGTCCAGTGCGATGGCCTGCAGCTCACCGGTTCTCATTTCGGCATGGCCGGCAGGTGGTACGTCATCGAACAACGCCGAAAGCATCCGGAAGACGTCCATGACGCTCGTCTGCATGCCGGTACCGATATTGAACGTTCCGGTGACCGACAGCGGTGCGGCGGCGGCACAGACAAAAGCTTCCACCACGTCGTCCACGTAGACGTAGTCGCGCGACGCGGAGCCGTCACCGTAGACGGTCACGCCGTCACCGGCGACCATCGCACCGCCGAACACGGCTATCACGCCGGCTTCCCCGCGGGGATTCTGGCGTGGGCCGTAGACATTGGACAGCGCCAGGCAGATGGGCGCCAGACCATACATGCCGGCATACGCACCGAGATACAGCTCCCCTGCCAACTTCGCGACTGCATACGGCGACTGCGGTGTCAGAGAATGGTTTTCGTCGACCGGTAGGCGTGACGGCGTCCCGTAGCGTGAGCCCCCGGACGCCGCATAGACGATCCGCCGCACGCCGGCCTGCCGTGCCGCCTCACACAAGTTGATGGTGCCCAGAATATTGCTGCGCGCATCGAATTGCGGATCAGATACCGAGGCTCGGAGATCCACGTGGGCAGCCAGGTGGAATATCACATCAGGGCTCACGCCCATGACGATGCCGCTCATTTCAGGTGCCTGAACATCCACCGGTATGAAGGTGAAGCCGGCGGCCGCCCTTGCCTTACCGGCAAGGGCGGCCTCGAGATTGGCTGTGGTCCCGGTGCTGAGGTTGTCGACGCCGACTACATCATGGCCTTCGGCCAAGAGACGGTCGACCAGATTCGACCCGATGAAACCGGCCGCGCCGGTGACGAGTGTTCGCATGGCGGTGAACTCCTAACGAGGATGAATGACGGGTCTATAGACGAACGATCCTGGTATCAAAGGTGATTCATTCCATTCGGCGCATCATCGGTATCGGCGGAGCTAGCCCGGATCGACGACTCGACAAGTTCACGACGGCCTCTGTGCTGGCGGACTCCTGTGGAAACGTTTGGACCGTGGCCGTCCAGGAGGGTGCGGAGCACCCGGACGCCATCACGGATCGCATGCAGATTCGATTTGCCCGACCGACGCGGCATCTCCATGCTCGGCACTTCAGCTATCCGCAGGCCAGATCGCATTGCACTGACGACCATCTCGGCCTCGATCTCGAAACCGGTCGCGGACAGTGACAGATGGTCAAGATAGCAACGGTGAAAAGCACAGAAGCCGTAGCACAAGTCAGTCAGTTCGGTGCCGTGGAGGGTGTTGAACACGGTCAACAGAAACCAGTTCCCCATGCGCCGAAAGGTCGTGATGTCCAGCGACCCGCCACCCACGATGAACCGTGACCCCTTGACGAAGTCGTATCCGTTGGCCAAGAAGTGTAGGTAGTGACGAATCTCTTGTGGCGCCATACTGCCGTCGGCATCCATCATCACGATGATGTCGCCCGAGGCGGCCAGGAAACCCTCCCGTAGCGCACTGCCCTTGCCCGCGCCCTCTTGACGTACCACCTTGACATCCGGCCGATAGCTACGAGCGGTGATAACCGTTGCGTCAGTTGAGTTGCCATCGACCAGGATGATCTCGTGGACTTCGTCGGCCACCTGCTCGAGCACCCAAGCGATGTTGCGCGCCTCGTTCCTGACCGGGATCACGAGGCTGACCGTCGGTGACGAGGCCTCTCTGCGATTGCGTGTGGCGTGGAAGCCATCGAGGCTTTCTGGCGTATTCGCGCCTCTGATTCGAACTGCCCCCGCAGCCAATGGCATGGCCAAAGGTTGCTCCGCGTGGCCGTTCAACGGAACCAGATCGGTCATGATCGGAACTCCAATCCACTGTCAGCTGCCTTACACATGAATATCGCTTGTTGCCAAGCACTTTGAGTGCCATCGCACCGTCGTCGGCCGACCTGGCCCGATGGTCGCCTGGAGCTGTTCATCGACTCACTCCACCGTCACCGATTTGGCCAGGTTGCGCGGATTGTCAACATCGCGGCCGAGAGCCAAGGCGAGTGTGCGTGCCAAGACCTGTAGCGGCACCGCAGCGGCGAGCGGACCCCACGGGGCGTCCAGATCGTCGGCCACCGGTACCGTGCTGCCCTGCGACCCGATCGTGATGACTCGGGCACCTCGTGCGGTAACCGCCGCAACGTTGCCCGCAAGTCTGCGATCGGCATTCTCCACGACGACCACCGGGGTACCCGATTCCACGAGTGCCAGCGGCCCGTGTTTGAGCTCACCGGCAGGGTGGTGCTCAGCCCATCGGTAGGTTAATTCCTTGAGCTTCAACGCACCTTCGGCCGCGTATGGCAGCGATGTTCCTCTGCCGAGGTAAATGACGCCGGTAGCGGTGATGAGCTCTTCAGCGATAGCCGGCACAACGCATTTCGACGTCGCACAAGCAGCGGCGAGCTGGTCCGGAAGGTGACGTAGGTTGTCCACGAGTCGCCTGGCACCCAGCTCAGCCAGGCGATGTTGAGCAACCAGGGCCGAGATCATCACTGCGACACCGGCGACGATCTGACAGACGAATGTCTTGGTGGCAGCCACACCGATTTCCGGGCCGGCCGAGCAGGCCACCACTGCGTCCGTGCCGCGGGCCAACGTCGAGTGGGTGCTGTTGGTCAGAGCGAGCAGCGATGCGGGCGAAAACCTCCGGGTCCTGATGGCGCGCAGGACATCTGCCGTCTCCCCGGATTGACTGATCGCCAAGCAGAGAGTCCGTGGTTCCACCAGATCGTCGGCGACCTCACTGGCGACCAGGTTGGCCACGGGCATCCCACCCACTCGATGGAGAAAATTGGTGATCACGGTTCCGGCATTCAGTGAAGTACCACAACCGATCACCTCGACGCGGTCGAAGTTCGCCAGTCCGAGCTCGCGCCATAGCCGACCAGTGGCCACCCCACCGCCCAATTCGTCGAGCACCTTGGCCACCGCCTCTGGTTGCTCGTCGATCTCCTTGGCCATGTAATCCGTGTAGCCGTTGAGCCCCACGTCGCTGCCGCGGACATCGCTCGCGATCAGGTCGTTGCTCGACACGTCGACGCCGCGATTCCGCCACCGGCCCTTACCGCTCAGATCAACGACATCACCGTCGTCGAGAACCCGGAACTCGTCGGCCCAGTCCGCCACCGCCGCAATGTCGCTCGTCGCAAATTCGCCAAAACTGGTGTGCGCCACGATCAGTGGTGATCCATTGGCAGCCACCACCAATTGACCCGTGTGTCGTTCCAACACTGCCAGGCCCCAGGTACCTTCGACATGCACGAGTGCCTTTTCAACCGCTTCGAGCAGGTCCGCGCAGTGTCGCAATTCCTCTTCCACCAGATGGCAGAGGACTTCGCTGTCGACCGTCGAGGAAAACGAGTGCCCCGAGGCCCCCAGCGCTTCGCGTTGTTCGTCTGCATTCTCGATGATCCCGTTGTGGACGACGCAGATATTGCCGGTGCAGTCCATATGCGGATGCGCATTGGCCTCGGTCACCATGCCGTGGGTCGCCCACCGGGTATGCCCGATGCCCACGGAACCGAAGGCCGGTCCTGCCCATTCCCTTACGCGCCTGTCCAATGCGCGGACTCGCCCTACCGTTCGCACCGTCGCGATATCGCCGGCAACGGTGGTCACCGCGAGACCTACGGAGTCGTAGCCGCGGTACTCGAGCCGGTGCAGCGCGGCCAACAGATAGTCGATCGCGGATTCATTTGTCCGACAAGCGATAACGCCGCACATCAGTGCCGTCCTTGCCATCGCGTGACGCCGGCGCCGATAAGCAGTCCCGCTCCCCAGCGGGACTCCCGACTGCGACCGGCGGCATTCCGTGCCGACGACGACCGCGTCGAGGTATGAATTCCCCTGGATTCCAAGATCATTGGCCAATCATGGGGATTGCCGGCCCGCCGGCAAATAGGCCATAGGATCGAAATTCAGACCGGTCCGGCACTAGTGCCCTGACGCCGGGGGACTAGTCCGCATGACGCCGACGGGTGAACCTCATCGATCTGCAACGAGGTGCGTCCGCGCAATCAACCACCATCTACGTGGTCGTTTTCGCAGCTGACGCCTCACCACAGATCGGCCCCGGGGCAGCGCTGACCGATCAGCCGGCCGCAATCCGGGAACTAGTCCCCTAACGCGTTCGTACCGCCGCATTCAGGTCGTCAATGAATTCGCGCAAGCAACCGTGCACAACCGGATCGGCGCTCGAAATATTGCGAAAGTGGTTATTTAACAATGGCGTTACTTATAGACGGCACCAATAGATCGAAGGCGATCGCCGGGTGGATCCACCGGCGATGGGAGATCAGTATCCCGAACCGACGGTGCCGATGCGTTGGGTGCGTGCAGAGGCTGCCGCCTCGGCACGTGTCGCGACGCCGAGTTTTGTCAGCACGCTGTGCACATGATTTTTGACGGTGTGTACCGCAATACACAGACGGTCGGCGATCTCTCGATTCGACATTCCCGCCTCCAACATGCCCAAGATTTCGACCTCGCGGGCGGTCAGAATCCGCTCTCCGAGCGGATTCTGGGGCTGAGAAGCAAGTGCCGACAATCTCTGCAGCAAAATCGCAGATAGTCGCGGCGAACACATCGTCTCACCGCCGACGACCTTCTCGATCTGCGCAAGTAGATCCTCCAACGACTCGGCCCTGGTGTGATATCCGGCTACCCCTGCCTCCGCGCAGGCAATGACGCCAGATTCGTCGTCCTCGGACACGCCCAGAACCACCACACGAACGCCAGGATCTGTCGCTACCGCGACATTCAACAGGGCCGCGCTGTCCCGGGTGGCGATGTTCAACAAGATCACCTCTACCGAGCGCTCACGCATGGCAATCACCAGAGTCCGTAGATCCCAGGCAAATCCGATAGCCGGCAGGCCGCGAGCAGTGAGCGCCGCAGCAAGGCTGTCACGGTACAACATACAGTCGTCAACGATCAGTATCCGTACTCCGCAAAGTTGGTTTCGTACAACGGTGTGCGGTGAGCGCGCCGAATTCTCAGTGCCGTCAGGCGTCATCGGAACAACATTTGGAGCGGCCATCGCACCGGGATCCGTGTGCCGCCGATTATGAAGCACCTGACTGCCGACTTCGTGCGGCGCAGATACGACTCCGATGGCATCACCACTGACTGCTAGGCGAGCTACCGATCCAAATGCCTTCATTTCCTCTCCCTATGCACCAACCCTTGCATTGCACCTCAACGGAGTCCGCCGGCGATCAGCGGCCAACAAACGCACCCGGACAGGGATCGGCCGGGAATCAGCACCGGCACATGACCATCACAAGAAACAGCGCCTGGTACTTCCGTTGAAGTTGCGAACCTTCCTCGCACATCGCGACACGACGAACTCTCCAGAAAGGCCGGATGGCCACGAATCCTGCCAACTTGCTGGCCGTCAGGATAATATATCCAGCCGCGGTCTGCAATCGATTTGAGACGAAAAGTATGATTCTAGCGAAGTCGGCGTGTACAAGATCGTCAAATCCGGTGCCGCTGAACACTACAGAGATCGCGGTCGATAATTTTCAGCAAATAATTGACCGCCAGCGCCACGCTCCGAATAGACTTGCGCGACAATATTGTCGGATCATCCCGGGTTGCTGTGGAGGCGCAACCAGCTACTCGAGTTCAGCCAAAGATTCGCCCGGGTCCAGGTGCCGCCACGCCGCCCCGTCGGCTGTCTAGTCGGCTAGCCCATCGTCCGGCGGTGACACCTTCAGATCAGGAATGGCATCGCCGATCCGATACGCCTCGATGGCGTCCAGACCCGCCGACAACTGGTCCACATCCACGTTGTAGATGTGCCCCTCGTCAGCCGTGCCGACCAGCACCAGCTGAACCTTTTGCGGATCAGAGACCCAGATGCGGGTCACCGGCTCACGTCCGTCGTCGTCATCCAGCTCGATCCCGGACGGCGGGTAATACCAGGTGATGAAGTCGTCGTTGGAGTACTCGGAGTCGTATTCCCAACCGCGCGGGACGATTTCGTCGGCGATCCGGGCGATGCCCTGCACCTCGGCGTGGACATCTTCGGGCAGCCAACTCACGTTGCGCACTGTCTGACGCTTCTTACGACGAGCCTTCTTCGCGTCGGATTGCCTCGACATCGTTAGTGCAGCGCCTGATCGAGATCGGCGATCAGATCCTCGGTGCCCTCCAGGCCGATCGAAACGCGCACCACACCATCACCCAGGCCGATGGCGGCGCGGCCTTCGGGCCCCATCGCGCGGTGCGTGGTGGTGGCCGGATGAGTGATCAGCGTCTTGGAGTCGCCCAGGTTGTTGGAGATGTCGATGACCCGGAGCTTGTCGAGCACCTCGAACGCCCGGTCCTTGCCGCCGTCGAGTTCGAAAGTGACCACGGTTCCACCGCCGCGCATCTGCCGCTTGGCCAGATCATGCTGCGGATGCGACTGCAGAAAGGGATATTTCACCCAGTTGACACCGGACACGCCTTCGAGGAACTCGGCCACCCGGTGCGCCGAGGCGTTCGAGTAGTCGACCCGAAGCGACAGTGTCTCAAGACCTTTCAGCAAGGTCCAGGCGTTGAACGCGCTCATCGCCGGACCCGTGTGCCGCATCAACTGCTGTACCGGTCCGGTGATGTATTCCTTGTCCCCCAGGATCGCACCGCCGAGCACCCGGCCCTGACCGTCGATGTGCTTGGTGCCCGAGTACACCACCACGTCCGCGCCCATCGGCATGCCCTGCTGTAGCAGCGGGGTGGCAAAGACGTTGTCCAACACCACCTTTGCGCCCGCCGCGTGGGCCAGCTCGGATACCGCGGCGATGTCGACCAACGACTGCATGGGGTTGGACGGCGTCTCGAAGAACACCGCGGTGGTCGGCACCGACAGCGCCTGTTCCCACTGCGAGAGGTCGTCGCCGTCGACGAACACCGTCTCGATACCCCACCGCGGCAGGATCTCGTTGCACACCACGAAGCACGAGCCGAACAGGCTGCGCGCGGCCACCAACCGATCCCCCGCGCCCAGCAGGGCGCCAAGCGCGGTGAACACCGCCGACATACCGGTCGCGGTGGCGAAACAGGCCGGGGCGCCTTCGATCAGGCGCAGCCGCTCCTCGAACATCTGGATGGTCGGGTTGCCGTAACGCGAATAGACGTAGCGGTCGATCTCACCGGTGAACGCCTGCTCGGCCGCGGCCGCGGATTGGTAGACGTACCCCGACGTCAGATACATGGCCTCGGCGGTCTCTTCGAATTCCGACCGCAGCAGACCGCCCCGCACCCCGATGGTGGCCTGGCTGACGCCGTCTGGCAGTGCCGCCGGGACCCGAACCGACGGGACCCCGTCACTGTTCAGTTGGCTCATGACTGCACCCATGGCAACCCGATGGCCCGCCAACCGGTGCCGCCGCGATGCCGGTGCTCGTCAAGGTTGCCCTCGAAGCCGTCCAGCACGTTGTACGACGGAGCGATGCCCGCGGCGGTTGCGGCCTCGGCCGCACCGATGGAGCGATTACCCGAACGACATAGGAACACCACCGGCCGCTCACCCGGCGTCACTCCGGCGGCCTGCAGGTCATCGACGAAGCCGTCGTTGTGCCTGCCGTCGCCCGAGTTCCACTCGATGTAGACGACGTCGCGTCCGAGGCTGGAGATGTCGGGTACACCGACCCACTGCCATTCGGCACGGGTACGGCAGTCCACGAGCACTGCCTCGGGGTGGTCGCGCAGCAGGTCCCAGGCCTGCTGCGGCGTGATGTTTCCCGCGTAGCTCACGGCTGCGAGTCTGTCACACCTGGCTCGGGACCGGCGAGCACACCTTCCAGGCCCCGTCCTCGCGCACCAACGTCACCGGCGCGTTGGCCTTCTTGTCCGCGTCCTTGTCGAAGTGCACCGTCACCGCAGCCGTCGCGTGGTCTCCGTCGATGTGGATGTCCGACACCTCGTCGATATAGCGCTGACCGCTACGGACCGCCGAATCACGTTGCTGGGCAATGACATCTGCTTGTGTGCCGTACTGGGCTTTGCACGTGTAACTCTGGAAGCGCCCGTAGTCCAGGCGTTGCAGCCCATCGTTCTGGCCGACCACCGCGGTCCGCACGCTTTGCTCAGGCGTCGGCCCACCTCCGCTGACGGCTCCTACGTTATTCAGCACCACGATGACGACAATCACGACGACGATGACCGCGAGCGCCCCGAGGAAGGGGGCCATCGTCGGCCGATCAATCGGTTCCTGCTCGGTCACGCCCCGTCAACCTTTCCCGTCACTCCGCTCGCCCCGCCAAACTTCCCGTCGCTCCGCTCGCCCCATCCACATCAACCCAACCTGATGTCGACATAGCACCACCGCCAGTTCTCCCCCGGCTCCACCGAGCGCATGACGGCGTGACCGGTCTGCCGGAAATGCTCGTTGGCGTGCCGGTGCGGACTGGAATCACAGCAGCCCACTTGCCCACAGGTCAGGCACATCCGCAGATGCGCCCACGTATTCTCGCCATGTGCCGCACAATCCCCGCAACGGCCCGGGGTCAGTGGCGCGGGCTCGGGCACCCGGCCGGCTGCGGCGAGGTGTTCGCAGGTTGAAGGTGGAGCGTCCTCAACGCGTGGCCGTGTTCGCCCCAGTTTCCTGCGCATGGTGAACAAGGATAGGCGGGCTGAGGCGAGGAGGTTTTCCAGACGTGGGTGCCCCACTATTGGCGGTGCTGGTCGCGTCGGTGTTGTTGGCTGCGCTGGCCCGCCGATATGACGTTTCCGCACCGCTGGCTCTGGTCGTGGTCGGGCTGGCCGCCGGACTGATTCCCGGCGTACACGGCATCGAATTGCAGCCGCAGTTCGTCATGTTCGTCGTGCTGCCGCCACTGCTGTGGTCCGCAGGCATAGACAGCAGCTACGTGGCGCTGCGCCGAAACGTCCGCACCATCGGCATGCTGGCGGTCGGGTTGCCACTGGCCACCACATTCGTGGTCGGTCTGGTGGCCTTTCACACCGTGCCGGAACTGACCCTGCCCGCCGCCCTGACGCTGGGCGCCATCGTCGCCCCGCCCGATGCGGTGTCGGCCACCGCGATCGGCCGCCGGCTGGGGTTGCCTCGGCGGATCATGACACTGCTTGGTGGCGAGAGCCTGCTCAACGACGCCACCGCACTCACGGCCTACAAAGTGTCGCTGGCCGCCGCGGTCGGCGCCGCCACCACCTGGAAGGGCGCGCTGGGTACCTTCGCGCTGGCCGCGGTCGGCGGTGTGCTGATCGGCGGGCTGATCGGCTTGCTCATCGAGCGCATCCGGACCTGGCTGGACGATCCCCTGGTGGAGAGCGCCATCGGGCTGGTGGCCCCGTACTTCATTTACTGGCTCGCCGAGGAGGTGCACGGCTCCGGCGTGATCGCGGTGGTGATCGCCGCAGTGCTGCTGGGCCAGCGGTCCACCCGCGCCACCTACGCCACTCGACTGCAGGACGACGCGGTGTGGAAGTCCGTGACGTTGGTCCTTGAGTCGTTCGCGTTCCTGATGATCGGCCTGCAGCTGCCGACCGTCGTCGACGAGCTGACCGGCATCCGCGCCTCGACACTGGCAATCGCCTCGGTGGCAGTGGTGACGGCAGTGATCGTGGTGCGGATCGTCTGGGTCTACGTGATGGCCTACGTCCCACGTGTACTGTCCGCGGGCATCCGGCGACGGGAGCCCAGACCGACGCCGGCGCAGGTGTTCATCGTGGCGTGGGCCGGCATGCGCGGCGTGGTTTCGCTGGCCGCCGCATTCGGTGTGCCGATGAGCACGCTGACCGACGACCGTTTCCCCGGGCGGCCCCAACTGGTCTTCCTCACGTTCGTGGTGGTGATAAGCACCCTGCTGTTGCACGGCCTGACGCTGCCGTGGCTGATCAAGGTGCTCGACGTGAGCAGCGAAGCCGAGACCCACCAGGACGCCCTGGACGAGGCAGCCGCATCCACCCGCGCCGCGCAGGCCGCGGCCGATCGACTCGACGAACTGCTGGCCGACGACTCGGGCTCGACCGTTCAACAGCACGTCGGAACGGTGCTGCAACATTGGAATGACCGCCGCCGCAATGCCGTCTGGGAACGGCTGGGCCGCAGCGAAGACGACATCGGCGAGAGCCCGGCCTCGGCCATGCGCCGGATGCGGTTGGAGATGCTGGCCGCCGAACGCGAGACGTTCATCGCCGAGCGCGACGCCGGCAACATCGACGACGAGGTGCTGCGGACCGTGCTGCACGGTCTGGATCTGGAAGAAGCCGCGCTCAACCGCGAGTGACTTCGGCGTCGCCGCGTCGAGAGTCGACGCTTGTGGCCTTGACCGCCCCAGGGCCACCGCCTAATCTACAACCAAATGGTTGTAGATTCCTTGACTGACGCGGAGATCGACCGGATCTTCCACGCGCTGGCCGATGCCACCCGCCGGGACATCGTGGTCCGGACCATGCGCAGCGACCAGTCCGTCAGCACCCTGGCCCGGCACTACGACATGAGCTTCGCCGCGGTTCAGAAGCACGTCGCCGTGCTCGCTTCCGCGGCATTGGTGCACAAGGAACGCCGCGGTCGAGAACAGCTGGTCCGGGCGGTGCCGGAAACCCTGAGGCACGCCGGCGTCCTCTTGGACCGATACGAGGCACTCTGGCGCGACCGGGCCGCCGCCATCGAAACCATCCTCGCCGAAGACGGCTACCCACCGCTGAAGCCGTAAAGCCGCGCCCAACCCCGAAAGGACACCGATGACCGTCATCAGCAGCAGTACCGATCCCCAAGCCCTCATCATGACCTTCGTCGCCGAGTTCGCCGCGCCGCCAGAACGGGTATGGCAGGTCTGGGCCGACCCGCGTCAGCTCGAGCGCTGGTGGGGGCCACCGATCTGGCCGGCGACGTTCACCCGCCACGAACTGACGCCGGGCGGGCAGTCGCGCTATCACATGACCGGACCCGAGGGTGAGAAGGCGCCGGGCTGGTGGACGACCATCTCGACGAAGCCGCCCGCCGCGCTGGTCGTCGAGGACGGGTTCTCCGGGCCCGACGGCGAGCCCGACCACGCCATGCCGACCATGCGGATGGAGGTGTCCTTCGAAGCGGTCGACAGCGGCACCCGCATGACGATCCTGACCCGCTTCACCGACATCGAACAGCTGGAAAAGGTCGCCGCCATGGGCATGGTCGAAGGCATGACCGGGGCGCTCGGCCAAATCGACGCAGTGCTGGCCGGATAACCGACGAGAACCCCTGCAAAGCAAAGGAAAGGAAAGGAAAGGAAAGCGACCATGTCATCACCCCCACAACCGTGCCTGTGGTTCGACGGCCGGGCCCGCGAGGCCATGCAGTACTACGTCGAGACGTTCCCCAACTCTCGGATCGTGTCGATCGAGGAGTATCCAGAAGAATCACTCGACGAACACTTCACCGGCATGTCCGGCAAGGTCATCAACGGACGATTCACCTTGAACGGCACGGATTTCACCTGTCTGGACGGCGGTCCCGCCTTCACCTTCAACGAGGCGATCTCATTCGTGATCAGTTGCGCCGACCAGGCCGAGATCGATGCCTACTGGTCGAGGCTGTCGCACGTGCCCGAAGCCGAGCAATGCGGTTGGTGCAAGGACCGTTTCGGGATCAGCTGGCAGATCATCCCGGCCGCCATGGGCGAACTGTTGCAGCGGCCCGAGCAGGTGCAGACCATGATGCGACAGAAGAAGATCGTCATCGCCGAACTGACGAACGCCTGAAGCAGCGCCGAATCAGGCACATCCCCAACGTCGGTTGGTGACCAGACCTTTTCCGCTGGCGCAATGTTGATCGGCCATCTGCGATGCCCGTAGTGAGTGCGAGAGCAGCCACAGTGGTGGACAATGCCCCGCAGGGCGATAAGTGGCGGGCACCGACAGCGATCGGCGGTCGCAGCGGTCCGCACGGCGTGCACGTTCTCGACACATTCAGGCATCCCGGTTGACGGGGACTCGGGAATACCTACTGGACACCACCCCGACGGCGCGACAACCCTCGGGACCACCGCATCCATTCGGCCAGGAGATGAGCATGGTCGCCGCCGAGGCGCTTCGTCATTCAAGAATCTCACTCGCCCACGGAACCGGTGCGATTCCGGCACCCGGATTCGGCACGCTGATTCCAGACCTGGGCCAAACAAAGCAAGCCACCACGGCGGCGTTGGAAGTGGGCTTCCGACATCTCGATGGCGCGGAACGCTACCAAAATGAAGAAGCGGTCGGCGCCGCGATACACGAAGCGATCGCGGCGGGGACGGTCCGACGGGAGGACCTGTTCGTCACCACCAAGTTGTGGAACACCAATCACCGTCCAGAGCGGGTCCGACCTGCATTCGATGAAGCCGAATGTTCTGGAAGACCCGGTGATCACCGCCATCGCCGAGCGGGTGCACATGTCGCCGCTCAGGTCGCTCTGTCCTGGGCAGCGCAGCGCGGGACCGCATTCCTGACCACCTCGACCAAACCCCAACGCATCAAGGAAAACTTCGAGATTTCCACCCTTCCCGAAGAAGCCATGCAGGCGATTCGGGACCGCATCACCACGAACATCAGGTTCAACTCGGTGGTGAACACCGGAGTACCCGGGTTCATCCCCAGCATCAAGTGAGTCGAATACCACGGCGCGGGAAGCGAATTGGCCGGTTTCCCCGGACGGTCCAGTGCTGACGAACACGGATGGAGAGGGACAACTGAAATGAGTCGCGTTGCCGTAGTCACGGGAGCCAGCCGCGGAATTGGCGCGGCAATCGCGTTGCTGCTTGCAGAGCGCGGGTTTCGCGTGGTGGTCAACTATCGTTCCAGCGCCGGAGAAGCTGATGAGGTGGTTAGGGCCGCGACCGCGACCGGCGGTGCGGCCATGGCGATCCGGGCAGATGTCACGGTGGCCGACGATGTGGCGGCCCTGGTGAGCGAAACCGAACGACGGTGGGGCGGCGTGGACGTGCTGGTGCACAACGCGTTAATACCTTACGCCATAACGTCGTTCGCTGATCTGACCTGGGAGCAGCTGGGCGGCAAGCTCGATACCGAGCTGCATGCAGCCTACTTGGTCACCAAAGCTGTTGTACCGTCAATGCTTTCGAATGGTTACGGTCGGCTGGTGTACATGAGCACCGTACTGTCGCGCCATCCCCGCGACGGGATGATCCTGCTCGGCACCGCCAAGGCGGCAATGGACCAGTTCGTCCGGTACGTCGCCCTCGAGTTGGCACCGCATGGAGTCACCGCCAACCTGGTCGCGCCGGCAACGGTTCAGGGAACGGCAATGAATCAGGCGTTGACTCCAGAGAAGTTGCATGACCTCGGTGCGGCCACACCGATGGGCCGCCTGGTTCGGCCCGACGACATCGCCCACACGGTGGCGTTCTTGGCCAGCGAGGAGGCCTCCTTCACCACCGGCCATTACATCCCGCTCGACGGCGGACTCGCAATGGACTGAACGCGGCCATACCGCGTCGAAACCGGTTACACCGAAAAGGGACTCTCACCATGCACACAATCGACCTGGCCTACGTCGGGCGCGGTCTTCACGAAGAACTGGTCGCCTATGTGGCCGATCAGGAAGGTTACTTCGAAGACGAAGGCGTTCACGTCGCCATGCGGGACGGAACCCGTTGGCACACCGAGCGGCTGCGTGCCGGTGCGATGATCGGACACGGCCGGGCGCTGTTGTCGCGGTTGACCGAAGACATCGAATGGACCGGCCTGAGCGTCACCACCGACCGTCCGTTGTTCTGGTTCCTCGGCGGACCCGACGTCACTTCCATGGCAGACCTTCGCGGGCGCCGCCTCGCGGTGCACGCCCCGGACAACCCTCCCGGATGTTTTGCCCGCATCGTGCTCCGGCAGCACGGTCTGGACCCCGATCGCGACGTTGAGTCGCTGGTGCGGCACCCCGGCGACTACCAGATGGACCTGCGAAATCTCCGCGACGGGTCGATCGATGCGGCCTACGTCGGCAGCAGCATCGGACCCGAACAGGTCGCCGAAGAAGAAGGCTTCCACATGCTGTCCTGGGTGGGAGACTCCTTCCGCATTCCCACCGTGGGCATCGTGGTGGATCCGACCCGCAACCCGATCGACAGCCCAGCGGTGCAGGGGCTGGTGCGGGCCAATCGGCGGGTCCTGCAATTGCTGTCGGACCGACCCGATGTGACCATCGAGTACCTGGCAGCGTTTCTGAGCCGGCTGACCCGCGAAGAGGTGCACCGCTACTACGAGCGCTACGTCGCGCCGTACTTCACCTCCGACGGCCACGTGGACCTTGATGCCGCCCAGCAAGGGATCGACGCCGTCGCGGCGGAACTCGGCGTCCCGCCGATCCCCGCGGGCTCCATCTACGTGCCGATCACGGCCGGATTCGGCTGAGTCGCAATCGAATAACCACGGCAGAAGAGTCGCGGCGGTCGGAAGGGAACACACCGTTGGCCACCTTGATGTCAGTAAACGTCGGCTTGCCCGCAGACATCCCGTGGAACGACCGCACCGTGTACACCGGTGCCTGGAAGTACCCGGTGGCCGGGCCCCGAATGGTACGGCGGCTCAATATCGACGGCGACGGACAAGGCGACCTCGGCGGCCACGGCGGCGAGAACCGCGCGGTACTGGTGTACCAACTTGACTCATACCGCCACTGGGCCAAGGAATTCCAGCGCGAAGACCTCGTGCCAGGAATGCTGGCGGAGAACTTCACCGTTGATGGACTGCCCGACGACGAGGTGTGTATCGGCGATCGGTACCGGATCGGCGACGCGGTATTCGAGGTCAGCCAACCGCGGGTGACGTGCTACCGCGCCGGCATGCGCATCGGCCAGCCCCGGATGGCGGCGCTGCTGGTCGCCCACGGTCGACCTGGCTTCTACTGCCGGGTGATCACTGAAGGCCAGGTGGAGGCCGGCCAAGAGATCACCAAGCTGGCGTCGGGACCCGAGCAGGTGACAGTCGCCGAGATCGACGCGCTGCTCTACCTACCAGGCCATCCTCGCGACGGTCTGGAACGGGCGCTTCGCATCCCCGCACTCAGCCTCGGCTGGCGAACATCCCTGCAACGCCTCGCGGAACAGGCAAAAGACACCCCGTCATCGGGCGGCAATTCCGGACTCACGGCGCCTACTGCCCCACCGGCCTGGACGGGATTCCGGCCGCTTCGAGTGACGGCCGTCCACCAGGAGAGCCGTCAGGTGCGGTCGGTGTCACTGGCCGCTCCTGACGGTGACCCTCTGCCGGAATGGCAAGCAGGCCAGGCGATTGCGCTGCGGCTCGAGCCGGACTCCGAGCGTACCGGACTGATCCGCAACTATTCGCTGTCCAATCGGCCCGGCTCGGATCACTATCGGATCAGCGTCAAGCGTGAACCACACGGCGCGGCAAGCGGACTCATCCACGATCAGATACGGACCGGTGACCTGATCGATGTCGCAGCACCGCGGGGCACCTTCGTCCTCACCGACCGTGACACTCCGGTGATCCTGCTGTCGGTCGGCGTCGGTGTCACCCCGATGCTCTCGATGCTGCATGCGCTCGCCGCCGCCGACTCGTGCCGGCAGGTGTGGTGGCTCTACGGCGCCCGCTGCGGCGACGAACATCCGTTCGCGCGCGAGAGCCACGCTCTGCTGAATCGGTTGTCCGACAGCAGATCCCACATCTGCTACAGCGACCCGGCCCCAACCGACAAGGTGGGTATCGACTTCATCGAGCACGGCCGCCTGTCGATCGGGGCGGTCCGGGACCTGGGCTTGCCGCCCGACGCGGACGCCTACTTGTGCGGACCCGTCGCATTCATGGATGCGTTCAGCGCCGCCCTGGAGCATCACGGCCTGGAGCCAGGCCGCATCCACACCGAGCGTTTCGGCTCGGTAGCCGCACTTACCCCCGGGCTCACCGGGCAGCCGGTCGCGCCGCACCTGCCCTTGGGACTCCCCGGTCCGGGCCCCGAGGTCCAATTTGCGCGCAGTGGCGTATCCGCGCCGTTTGGGCCACCCAGCGCCAGCCTGCTTGAGTTCGCCGAGGCGTGCGACGTCCCCGCCCGGTGGTCGTGCCGCACCGGCGTATGCCACAACTGCGAAACCGCACTGCTGTCCGGATCGGTGCGCTACGACCCGCAACCACTGGAGCTCCCGGCTGAGGGAAACATCCTGATCTGCTGCGCACAACCCACCGAGGCCGTGGTGATCGACCTGTGAAGGGCTCGGGCCAACGGGCCGACCCACCGATCAGACGTGGCCAAAAAATCAAGAACCCTCAGTCGAAGTCGCAGACGGCCGGTGGTGTTCGGCCCGCACCAGCAACAGCACGCTGACCACCAGCACCCACACCGGGAACGACAACGTCATCCACATCGATGTGTCCGCGGCAATCAGATTTATCACCGCGACAAGGTAAGTCAGGCCCACCAGCCATCTGGGCATCAAACCGGTCTTGAGCCAGATGGTCGCCGAGGACACCATGAACACCGCGGCCATCCGCACCGCGTAGGTGTCGGTCAGCGTCACCAGCAAGCCACGACCGAACTCGACAACCTGACTGTGCAGGTCGGGCGCGATGTCGGCGCGCCGACTGGCAACCAGTCCCGACCCCACCGCGGATGACGCGAAAATAACTGACAGGAACAACAATCCGCTGCCCAGGAACACCGATGAGAAGAACCGGTCTTCCAGTGCACCGAAGCCGTCGCGCACCACACCGATGAACCACAGGAACGCGATACCCGCGAACGGCATCAGGATTGCCGCCACCCGCAATCGGGTGTTGGACCCATCGATGAATTGCGAGCCGGGCTTCGCCCCGTCCGGCAATGCGGTCTTCAGACATACCACTGCCACGCCGAACAGCAGGGCGAACAGCACCCCGGCGACCGCCGCGGCATGCGGCGTGGACAGCTGACGAAAGCTGCGTGGATTCCGATCGACGGTCACGGCGCCATGCTGCCACTGCAAGCCACCACCCGTTGCCGTTATGGTGGTCGAGAGTTCAAGCGGGACAACATTTTCATCGAGGGGAGCGGCGCGCAACCGATGACCCTCTACGGACCGGACACCTCGAACAACAACTTCAGTTCAGTAAGCGCGGCCATCGCGTTCGTCTCCCAGTTGCCCGGCCAGGGCTTCTCCTGGATCGAGCAGAAGGTCTCCGAGGGCAACTACTACCAGGACCCTTACTGGCCGGTGATCTCCCAATGGTGCCGGCGGAACAGCTTTCCGTGCATCGGCTATCACTACGTCACCACCGACGAACCTGCGACGCAGGCCCAGACCTGGCTCGCCAACCATGGCGGCAGCTACGCAATGCTCGACTTCGAGGCGAATTCCGGTGACATCCACAACTTCTGGGCCGTCGTCGATGCATTCAACAACGCGGGAGTCCACATCTCGCTGTCCTACATCCCACACTGGTACTGGCAGCAGATCGGCTCTCCAGACCTGTCGCAGGTGCCAGGGCTGATCGCATCGAACTACGTCAGCGGTACCGGGTACGCGTCAAACCTCTACCCCGGCAACGACAACCCGAACTACTGGTTCGGGTACGGCGGTGCCACACCCCAGCTCCTGCAATTCACCGACGCGGCCCAGATCGGGACTCTGACGGTGGACTGCAACGCTTTTGCGGGGACCCTCGATCAACTCATCGCACTCTTGCAAGGAGGCAGTATGACCGGGCCGGATCCGACCACCGCGACGCTGAATCAGATTCTGGCGATCGTGCAGGATATCCAGGCACAACTGCGCGGGCCGAACCTGAACGGCTGGCCGCAGCTCGGTCAGAACTCCCACGGGCAGAACCTGACGCTGGTCGACGCGGTGGCCGAGTTGACCACCGAGGTCAACGACATCAAGAGCTGGATTCAGGGCTGACCGGGCAACAGCCGGATCATCAGGCCCTTGGCCTCGGCCAGCAGGTTGCCCTCGGGGTCGTACAGTTCCGCGGCGACGAACGCCTTGCGTCCCTCGGTCTCGGTGACCCGCCCCTTGGCGATCAGTGGGGTGTTGATCGGTGTGACCTTGCGGTAGTCGACGTGCAGGTACGCGGTGCGGCTGATGGGCCGGCCCGCGGCGTGGATCACCATGCCGAACACCGAGTCGAACAGCAGTGGCAGCACCCCGCCGTGCACCGCATAGTTGCCGCCCACGTGATAGCGGCTGAACGTCACCCGCAGCTCCACACCGTCCGGCTCGAATCGGTCGACGAACCACGGCGGCATCAGCAGGCTGCCGACTCCCGGCAACGACGGCACCCGGTTCGCCGGACCGACCCCCTCGGGGGCCTCGAACGGCCCCAACAGCTTGACCAGTTCCTCGACCCGGTCCGCGGCGTCATCCCAGGTATCGCTGTCCGGGTCGGCGCAGACCGCAAGGTCCTGCAGCCGGCGCATGCCCTCGATGAACCTCCCGAAGCCGGGCCCCGGCTGAGCCACTTCGAAGACCGGGAAGCCACCGTGCTGGTCGATGAATCCGTCCGTCACCCGAGGATGTCCCGGCGGACGATCGTCTCATCCCGACCGGGACCCACACCGATGCACGAAACATGGGCTCCGGCAAGCTCTTCCAGACGCAGCACGTAATCCCGGGCCTTGGCAGGCAGGTCCTCGAAGGTTCGGCACTCGCTGATGTCCTCCCACCAACCCGGCAGCTCTTCGTAGATCGGCTCGGCACGGGCGATGTCCACCTGCGTCATCGGCATCTCGTTGGTGCGTTTGCCGCCCACGGTGTAGCCCACGCACACCGGCACCGTCTCCAGGCTGGACAGCACGTCGAGCTTCGTCAGGAAGTAGTCGGTGATGCCGTTGACCCGAGTGGCGTAGCGCGCGATCACCGCGTCGAACCAGCCACAGCGCCGGGGCCGTCCGGTGGTCACGCCGACCTCGCCGCCGGTTTTGGCCAGATAGGCCCCGTTGTCGTCGAACAGCTCGGTCGGGAACGGGCCCGAGCCCACCCGGGTGGTGTAGGCCTTCAGGATGCCCAGCACCGTGGTGATCCGGGTCGGGCCGATACCCGAGCCGACCGCCGCGCCGCCCGCTGTCGGGTTCGAGGACGTGACGAACGGGTAGGTGCCGTGGTCGACGTCCAGCAGCGTGCCCTGCGAGCCCTCCAACAACACCGTCTCGCCGCGCTCCAGGGCTTCGTTGAGCAGCAGCCGGGCATCGGCGATGCGGTGCTTGAAGCCCTCGGCCTGCACCAGCAGGTTCTCGACCACCTCAGCCGGATCGAGCGCCTTGCGGTTGTAGATCTTGACCAGCACCTGGTTCTTGAAGTCCAGGGCGGCCTCGATCTTGTTGGCCAGTTGATCGGGGTCGAGCACGTCGGCGACGCGGATCCCGATGCGCGCGATCTTGTCCTGGTAGCAGGGACCGATACCGCGCCCGGTGGTGCCGATCTTCTTACTGCCCATGTACCGCTCGGTCACCTTGTCGATGGCGACGTGGTACGGCATCAGCAGGTGCGCGTCAGCCGAGATCAGCAGGCCCGAAGTGTCCACACCGCGGTCCTCGAGCCCGGACAGCTCTGTGAGCAGCACCCCCGGATCGACCACCACACCGTTGCCGATGACATTGGTGACGCCGGGCGTCAGAATGCCCGACGGGATGAGATGGAGGGCGAAATTCTCGCCCGTGGGCAGCACCACCGTGTGACCGGCATTGTTGCCGCCCTGGTACCGAACCACCCATTGCACACGGCCACCGAGTAGGTCGGTGGCCTTTCCTTTGCCCTCGTCGCCCCACTGGGCCCCGATGAGCACGATTGCCGGCATCGTATTGTCTCCCGCATTACCTGCCTAAATACTGTGGCAGCCGGTGAGCAACCTTATCCCAGCGAGACCCGAGGAGAGGCCTTGACCGCCAGAGAGGCCTTGGTTCTGGTGTTCGGCGACCGTCGGGTGCCGCGCGCGCTGGCCGATCTGACCGCCGCCGAAGTGGCCGGACCGGACGCACTCGTCATACCCGCCGACGCCGCCCGGGTGATCGTGGTGGGCGAGGCCACCGACCTGGCCGCCACCCTGAGCCGGCTCTTGCGCGACGACCGCCTGGACGTCGAGGTCGGCTTCGTCGAGCCGTGGCGCCCCACCCGGTGGGGTTCCGCGCGGCGCGCCAGACATGGTGCGGCCCAACGAGTTCCATTGATCCGCGACGAGACCGCCACGGTGATCGTCCGGTCCGCGCGCTGGCTGCCATCGGGCGCCGACGCCATCACCGGGGAGGCCGTCGTCGACGACACCGTGCTGTTCGACGGCACCTCCGCAGGCGTCGAGATCGAGCCGCTGGACACCGCCCCCGGGCTGCGGGCCCGGCCCATCGGAGGCGGGCCGCGGCGGTGGGTGGCCGGCCGCGCGGCCCAACTCGGCAGCACCGGCGCTTTGGTGGAACGCGATGGCGTGGCGGGATCCCGCCCGGTCCGCCGGTCGGCGTTCTATCGCAATGTTCAAGGTTGGCTCCGGGTCGGCTAGCTTTTGGGCGTGAACATGACAAGGCAGGGCGTGCGTCCCAGTCCGTTGTTCTGGGCGATCGTCGCGCTGACGGCGATCGGCGGCGCAGTGGCCTGGTACGTCGGCATCGAGGTCTCCCCGTTGGCCTACGCCGGCGTGTTCGTCTTCGTGATCGCGGGCTGGACGGTGTCGCTGTGCCTGCACGAGTTCGGCCATGCCTACACCGCCTGGCGTTATGGCGACCAGGATGTCGAACTGCGCGGCTATCTGACGCTCAATCCGCTGAAGTACTCCAACCCGCTGCTGTCGCTGGGGCTGCCCGCACTGTTCATCGCCCTCGGCGGCATCGGCCTGCCGGGTGGCGCGGTCTACGTGCGGACCTGGTTCATGACCGCCAAGCAGCGCACGCAGGTGAGCTTGGCGGGCCCGGCGGCGAACCTGGTGCTGGCGCTGGTACTGCTGACCGCCACGAACGTGTTGTTCGACCCGCGCCACGGCGTGTTCTGGTCGGGCGTGGCGTTTCTCGGCTTCCTGCAGGTGACCGCGGTACTGCTGAACCTGTTGCCGATCCCGGGGCTGGACGGTTACAACGCGCTGGAGCCACACCTGAGCCCTGACACCCAGCGTGCCCTGCAACCAGCCAAGCAATGGGGCTTTTTGATCCTGATGCTGCTGCTGATCGCCCCGGCGCTGAATCAGATGTTCTTCTCGCTGGTGTACTCCCTGGTCTCACTGACCGGCGTGCCCCCGCATCTGGCGATGATCGGCGGCGCGCTCACCCGCTTCTGGTCCGCCTGGTAACCGCGACTTGCACTCGCCTTAGGGCGCTGAGCACCCCTTTTCGCGCACAAGCCGACGGACCACTTGCAACATATGCAGAAGTACGCATATATTTCTCGCATGAGTGCCGGACACGATCACAGCCACGGAGCAACCACTCGCGTCAGCCGTATGGTCCTGGCCGCGGTGGTGCTCAGCGTCTTCTTCGTCATCGAAATCACCACCGCACTGCTGATCAATTCGATCGCGCTGCTGGCCGACGCCGGTCACATGCTGACCGACCTGGTCGCCATGTTCATGGGGCTGGGCGCCGTGCTACTCGCCCGCCGCGGATCGACCTCGGCCGCCCGGACCTACGGTTGGCACCGCGCCGAGGTGTTCACCGCGGTGGCCAACGCAGTGCTGCTGCTCGGTGTGGCGGTGTTCATCCTCTACGAGGCGCTGGAACGCCTCGGCGATGCGCCGCAAATCCCCGGCGTCCCGATGATCGTGGTCGCTCTTGCCGGACTGCTCGCCAACCTGGTCGTCGTACTGCTGCTGCGCTCGGACGCCGACAGCAGCCTCGCGGTCAAGGGCGCCTACATGGAGGTCGTCGCCGACACCGTCGGCAGCCTCGGTGTGCTGATCGCCGGCATCGTCACGGTCACCACCGGCTGGCCGTACGCCGACGTGGTGGTCGCCGTGCTGGTGGCGCTGTGGGTGCTCCCACGCGCCATCGCGCTGGCCCGGGCCGCCCTGCGCATCCTGTCCGAATCGTCGCCGAGCCACATCGACGTCGATGAACTACGGTCCGCGCTGGCCGCCCTGGACGGCGTCACCGACGTCCACGACCTGCACGTGTGGACGCTGGTACCCGGCAAGGACATGGCCACCGCGCACCTCACCTCGTCAGCAGATAGCGCAGACGTGCTCAAGTCGGCCCAAGCCGTGATGGCCGCGCGCGGACTCGAACACGCCACCGTGCAGGTGGAGCCGCCGGCTACCGGCGGCTGCCACTGCGAAGCGGACTAAGGGCGAGCGAAACGACGGGGATTACTTACGCCAGGCCCAGCTCGGCGCGGGCCGACGGGTCGCAGTCGTCCAGTAGATCCAGGCAACGGGCGTGCTCGGCGGTTTCGCCGATCGATTCCGCCGCCCGAGCCAGCGCGGCCACGCACCGCAGGAAGCCGCGGTTGGGTTCGTGCGCGTAAGGCACCGGGCCGAAACCCTTCCAACCGTTGCGACGCAGTTGATCCAGCCCGCGGTGGTAGCCGGTACGGGCATACGCGTACGCGGTGATCACCTTGTCATCGGCCAAGGCGGCCTCGGCCAACGCGGCCCACGCCACCGAGGCGGTCGGATGCGCGGCGGCCACGATCGCCGGATCTTCACCGGCGTCCAGATCGTCCTCGGCCTCGATGTCGCCCGGCAGCAGCACCGGTTCCGGCCCCAGCAGGTCACCCATACGTGTCATGCCAGCTATTGTGCCGTGCTGTCATAACCGCGTTCGGGGCAGGCGGACGATTAAGCTCAGCGATAAGCCGTGAAAAAGATGGAGGCCGTCAGCGTCATGTCGAACCCAACTGGGCCGCAGGAACACCTGGCCGGGGAACTCGACTCGCACGGCGCCGACGAGACAGTCGATCCCGACGCGGTGGCCACCGAGATCTTCGCGCCGGCCGATGTCGCGGCCACCGAGATCTTCGAACCCGCCGACCCGGCTACGGACCCGGCGATCGCGCCCCGGCTGTACACCGCACCGTCGAGCTTCGACGGAAAGACCCAGATCTTCGATCCGGTGCCCGACCCGGAGACCGAACTCTTCCCGCCGGCCGGTCCTCAGGTCATCCCAGGCCGCGGTCCGCGGCTGCCGCGCGATCGGCGCAGCTGGGGTTGGGTGATCGCGCTGGTGCTCGTGATCGCGGCCATCGTGGCGGTGGCCATCTTGGGCACCGTGCTGCTGACCCAGGAACACTCGGCCCACAACGCCGAATGGCCGGTCACGACACGGAATCTCGCGATTCTCCTGTCGTAACCGGCCATTCGGCAACAGGGTCTCTAGCCGGCGGAGACACTCCGGCTGGTGCTGTGCAGGTCGTTACAGGCCTCGATGACGCGCTCGGTCATCGACGCCTCGGCCTTCTTCAGGTAGCTGCGCGGGTCGTAGAACTTCTTGTTGCCGACCTCGCCATCGATCTTCAGTACACCGTCGTAGTTGGCGAACATGTGGCCGGCAAGTGGGCGGGTGAATGCGTACTGGGTGTCGGTGTCGACGTTCATCTTCACCACGCCGTAGCGCAGCGAGTCCTCGATCTCCGACTTCAGCGAGCCCGAACCACCGTGGAACACGAAGTCGAAAGGCTTTGCGCCGTCCGGCAATCCGAGCTTGGCGGCGGCCACCTGCTGACCTTCGGCCAACACCTCGGGCTTGAGCTTGACGTTGCCCGGCTTGTACACGCCGTGCACATTGCCGAACGTGGCGGCCAGCAGATACTTGCCGTGCTCGCCGGAGCCCAGCGCGTCGATGGTCTTCTCGAAGTCCTCAGGGGTGGTGTAGAGCTTCTCGTTGATCTCGGCCTCGACACCGTCTTCTTCGCCACCGACGACGCCGATCTCGACCTCGAGGATGATCTTCGCAGCGGAGGCCAGCTTCAGCAGCTCTTGTGCGATCTGCAGGTTCTCGTCGATCGGCACCGCGGAGCCGTCCCACATGTGCGACTGGAACAGCGGGTTCTGGCCCTTGGCGACACGCTCGGCGGAGATGGCCAGCAGCGGGCGCACGTAGGTGTCGAGCTTGTCCTTGGGGCAGTGGTCAGTGTGCAGCGCGACCGTGATGTCGTACTTGGCAGCGACGATGTGTGCAAACTCGGCCAGCGCGACAGCACCGGTGACCATGTCCTTGATACCCAGTCCGGAACCGAATTCCGCACCGCCGGTGGAGAATTGGATGATGCCATCACTGCCCGCATCCGCGAAGCCCTTGATGGCAGCGTTGATGGTTTCCGACGATGTGCAGTTGATCGCCGGAAACGCGAACGAGTGCTCCTTGGCACGGGCCAGCATCTCGGCGTAGACCTCGGGTGTGGCGATGGGCATGAGTATTCCTCTCGGCGGACCTGTCGTCGCAGGCCAGTATGGCAATTACAGGTGACGTAGGTAACTGCGGGTTCCCCACCCCTTAGACCGTCAGGACCACCCGGTAGTGCGCGTGGCCGCTGTTCATGTGCTCGAAGGCCTCGGCAGCCTGTGCGAGTGGCCGCTCCTCGATGACGGCGCGCACGCCCGTCAGCGCGGCAAAGTGCAACGTTTCCTCTATATCGCGCGAGGTGCCCGACGGATGCCCGGTGACCGAGAGGCCGCCGTTGATCAGGTCGAGCGGGCTGATCGGCAGGGGCTCGGGGGTGACGCCGACGGTCACCAACTCGCCCTCGGGCCCCAACCCTGCGACGGTCGCGGCCATGGCCTTCGAGCTCGCTGCGGTCGCGAGCACGACCGCCGCCCCGCCGAGACGCTGGAGTTCGGCGGCGACATCCGAGGCGTTCGAATCGATGTAGTGGTGGGCACCGAGTTCCTTGGCGGCCGCCTCCCGCTGCGGCCCACGCGCAATGGCCACCGTCTCGAAGCCCATCGCCCGGGAGAACTGCACCCCGAGGTGGCCGAGTCCGCCGATGCCGATCACCGCGACCAGGTCGCCGGCCTTGGCGCGAGTCCTGCGCAATCCGTTGAACGTCGTCACTCCCGCGCACCCCATCGGTGCCGCCTCGGCGAACGAGAACTCGTCCGGAATCCGAGCCAGCGCCGTCACGGGCGCGGTGACCGATTCGGCGTAGCCGCCCGGATAATGCCAGCTGGGCACCTCCATACGTTCGCACTGCATGAAGTAGCCCCGGCGGCAGGGCACACAGCGGTTGCAATTGCCGCCGAACCAGCCGACCGCCACGCGATCGCCGACCACGAAATCCTCGACACCGTCACCGAGTTCAGCGACGGTGCCCGCTATCTCGTGGCCGAGGGTGATGGGCCATGACAGTCCGGGGAAGTGCCCCGCGTAGAACTCACGGTCGGTACCGCAAACGCCGCAGGCGGCGACCTCGATGCGGACATGATCGCGCGGCGGCGCAACGGTGTCGACGTCCACCAGGGTGAGCGGAGCGTTGGCTTGCGCAACGTGGACTGCCTTGTGGGTGGCCATGGGCTGACGATAGGCCGGTATCCGACCGTTGGCTGGGTAGTCAACAAACCCCGGTATCTTGGGGCCTCATGACGACCACCATCGCCGCCATGCCCGGCATCCTCGACCCGATGACGCTGATCGGCTACTTCGGCACCTGGGCACTGGTCGGGCTGCTGGTGGTCATTTTCATCGAGTCCGGAATCCTGTTCCCGGTACTGCCCGGCGACACGCTGCTCTTCGTCGCGGGCATGCTGGCCGCGGGCACCGCCCAGCAGGCGCACAGCGACGCCAACGCGCATTTCAACATCTGGCTGCTGCTGATCACCGTCCCGATCGCCGCGATCCTGGGCGGCCAGATCGGCTACTTCATCGGGCGCTACGTGGGCACCGCGATGTTCAAGCCCGACGCCCGGTTTCTCAAGCAGCGGTACCTGGACGAAGCGCACGCCTTCTTCGAACAGCGCGGCCCGTTCGCGATCCTGCTGGCCCGGTTCGTGCCGATCGTCCGGACCCTGGCGCCCATCACCGCCGGTGCGGCCAAGATGGGCCACGGCCCGTTCACGCTGTACAACGTGATCGGTGCGGTGGTGTGGGGCTGCGGCATGACGCTGCTCGGTTACGGGCTGGGCCAGTTCGAGGTGGTGCAGAAACTGCTCGACCCGATCTTCATCCTGATCGCCGTGGTGTCGGTGTCCCCGATGATCTGGGAGTGGTACAAGCGCCGCAAGGCCACCCAGGCCAGTTGATCGGTCCCGCGGTCGCGAACTTCGACTACTCCGGGTTGACGGTTAACGAGCGTTGTCACGGCCGGAACGACCGGCCCGCGCGGCGCCGGCGGTCGACCACGGGATTGCGCAACGCCTCTCGGTTGTTCCCACTCATGGCGTGCAACACCGACAGGAGTGAAGATGACGCAACATCAAGGAGTATCGATCGCCGGGGCCAGCGCGCTAGTGACCGGGGCCAATCGCGGGCTGGGCAGATCATTCGTCCAGGAGTTGCTTGACCGCGGCGCAGGACGAGTCTTCGCCGGTGCGCGGAATCCAGCAAGTGTCGATTTCTCCGATGAACGGGTTGTGCCGGTCAAACTCGATATCACCAAACGCGACGATGTCGAGGCCGCCGCTGCGCTGTGCGGCGAAGTCTCGGTGCTCGTCAACAACGCCGGGGCGATGCTCAAGACCCCGCTGCTTGCAGCACCCGATGACACGATCGCGCGCGCCGAGATGGAGACGAATTACTTTGGCACGCTGGCGATGTCCCGGGCCTTCGCCCCGCTGCTCGCCGCTTCCGGAGGCGGCGCGCTGGTGAATATGCTCTCGGTGGTGAGCTTTTACGCAGCGCCGTTCAACGCGTCGTATTGCGCCTCGAAATCGGCTCAGTGGGCGCTGACCAACGCCCTGCGCACCGAACTGCATGCACAAGGCACGCTGGTGGTCGGCGTGCACGCCGGCTTCATCGATACGGACATGGCCGCCTCCGTGGTCGAGGCGAAGATCTCACCGCGCGAGGTGGCCGCCCAGGCATTGGAGGCCGTCGAACGCGGCAAGACCGAGGTGCTGACCGACGACTGGACCCGCTACGTGAAGGCCTCGCTGCCAACCGATCAGTCGACGCTGTACCCCGAGGTCGTCGAGCAGTGGGAGGCGAACAACAACCCGTGGCAGGACTGACCTAAGAGTGGCAGGACTGATCTAAGAGCTGTCGCCAGTCAGCCCTGGAGTCGGCCCGATAGTTCGTGCGCATACTCCAGCAGCAGCTTTCCCAGCTCCCGCCGCCGGTCCGCCCGGAACCTGGTCTCGACGCCCGTCAGGCTCAGCGCCCAGCCGGGCTGGCCACGTCGGTCGAACACTGCGGCCGCCATTCCCCAACTGCCCTCGACCAGCATCGCCGGGTTCACCGCGTAGCCATGACGCCGGGTCAGCTCGATCCGTTTGCGAATAGCGGCTTCGGAATGACCTGGCCCCCAATCTTTTTCGGGTTGCGCTCGGGAGAAATACTCGTCCACCTCGGCGGCCGACAGGTGACTGAGGATGGCCAGCCCCGCACTGGCCACCCCGAGCGGAAACCGAACACCCACGTGCAGCACGTGCGAACGCAGTGGGAAACTGCCCTCTTCGGCCAGCACGCAGACCGTCTCATCACCACGACGCACCGAGAAGAACGCGCTCTCCCCGGTTTCCCGGGCCACGCGCGTCAGCACGGCGCGCGCCTGATCGGTGACGTCGTAGCGGTAGGCCGCGCCGACACCCAGCAGGTACAACTCTGGCCCCAGGGACCACCGCCCGGTCTTCGGATCGCGACTGATCAGCCCTTCGTCGGCCAGCGACGTCAGCAGTCGGTGCGCGGTCGGCCGGGCCAGACCGGCCGATTTGCCCAACTCGGTGGTGGACGCCCCATCGGGTTCGGTCGCAGCCACCGCACGCAGCATCGCACCGACGCGCGCGACGACGTTCGGACCCGGCATCACCACATCGTAGTCGTTCACTGAATGAACGCCGCGATGCTCAACGGGTCATCAGGCGAACAGTTCCGGCACCGTCGGCCCAGGTACTTGCCATGTCAACCGGGCCCATGAAAAGTGGGTAGCCGCGTTTACTCAATGAACGGGAGAACCATGACCTCGAAGGTGTACGCCTCGCCCGCCGAGGCGGTGGCCGACATCGCCGATGGCGCCACGTTGGCCGTCGGCGGCTTCGGCCTGTGCGGCATTCCGGACCAACTGATCGACGCCGTCGCCGCCACGAACGCAACCGATTTCGAGGTGTTCTCGAACAACTGCGGGGTCGACGGGGCAGGGCTGGGTGTGCTGCTCGCGCAGGGGCGGATTCGCCGAGTCATCGCGTCCTACGTCGGGGAGAACAAGGAATTCGCCCGCCAGTATCTGGCCGGCGAGCTCGAAGTCGAACTCACTCCTCAGGGCACGCTGGCCGAGCGGATGCGGGCCGGCGGTGCCGGCATCCCAGCCTTCTACACACCGGCCGGGGTCGGCACTCCGGTTTCCGACGGCGGCCTGCCCTGGCGCTACGCGCCCGACGGGTCGATCGCAATTGCCTCGCCGCCCAAGGAGATTCGCGAGTTCGGTGGTAAGCGCTACGTGCTGGAGGAAGCGATCAAGGCCGACTACGCGCTGGTCCACGCGCTGCGCGCCGATACCGAGGGCAACCTGGTCTTCAACAAGTCCGCCTGCAATTTCAACCCGCTCGCCGCGATGGCCGGGCGCATCACCATCGTGCAGGTCGAGGAGTTGGTGGCCCCCGGCGAGATCGACCCAGACGCCGTGCATCTGGCGGGTGTGTTCGTGCAACGCATCGTCCACACCGGACCTCAGGACAAGAAGATCGAAAAGCGCACGGTCCGTGAAGGAGAAGCCAAGTGAGCGCCGGCGCCGGATGGACCCGCGACCAGATGGCCGCTCGCGCCGCTGCCGAGATGATCGACGGCGAGTACGTCAATCTCGGTATCGGCCTGCCGACCCTCATCCCCGGCTACCTCACCGGCGATGTGCACGTCACCCTGCACTCGGAGAACGGCGTCCTCGGCACCGGCCCCTACCCCACCGAGGACGCCGTCGACGCCGACCTGATCAATGCCGGCAAGGAGACCGTCACGGTCAATCCCGGTGCGGCATTCTTCGATTCAGCGCTGTCGTTCGGCATGATCCGCGGCGGACACATCGACACAGCGGTACTGGGCGGGATGGAGGTCTCGGCCGCCGGCGACCTGGCCAACTGGATGGTGCCCGGCAAGATGGTCAAGGGCATGGGCGGCGCCATGGACCTGGTGCACGGTGCAACTCGGGTGATCGTGTTGATGGAACACACCGACAAGGCAGGCAACCCCAAGATCGTGCCGGTGTGCACGCTGCCCTTGACCGGGCAAGGTGTGGTCGATCGGATCATCACCAACCTCGCGGTCATCGACGTGCCCGGTGACGGCCGGCTGATCCTGCGGGAAACCGCGCCAGGGGTGAGCGTCGACGACGTGATCGCCTCGACGGGTGCCGAGTTGACGGTGGAATTGAGCTAGAGCCACAAGGGATTTGGATCTCAGTCCCGTACGCGCCGCCGTGGGAGATTGCCGGACCGGGTTGTCCGCGATCAGGTTACGTTGGCGGCGGCGACCGCTGGGTCGAGCCGCACAGAGGCGGGTAACCGTCCCTGTGCGGCTGCCCGCGGATGACGGCCGAAGGCCCGAGCCAGCACATTGCGAACCAACGGTGCCGGCGACCACCAGAACCATCGGCCCAACAGCGCAGCGATGCCCGGCACCACGAACGTCCGCACGATCAGGGTGTCGACCAGCAGGCCCACCCCGATGGTGGTGCCCACTTGCTCGATGCTGAGCACATCGCTCGACAGCATCGCAAACATGGTGATACCGAAGACGATTCCCGCGGTCGTCACCACGCCACCGGTGCCACCGAACGTCCGGATCATGCCGGTCTTCAAGCCCGCTGACATCTCCTCGCGCATCCGCATGGTGAGCAGCAGGTTGTAGTCGGCGCCAACGGCGACCAGGGCGATCAACGCGATCGACGGCACCGCCCAGTGCAGATCCTTGCCGATCAGGTCCTGCCAGACCAGCGTGCTGACCCCCAGCGCCGACACGTACGACACCACCACGGTGCCGATCACCACCGTTGCCGCCACCGGACTGCGCAACATGATCAGCACGATCAGGAATACCAACGACAGCGCCACCGCGGCCAGCAACAGGAAGTCATTGCTCACATAACCGCGCAGCTCTGCCGTACCGGTACCAAAACCGGTGACATCCACCGTGTTCGAGACCAACGTGCCCTCCTTGGTCGCCTCGCGCACCGCGGCCAGGATCTGCGGCGAGCGCTGGGCGCCATCGGTACCGAACACCTTGCCGTCGCCGTAGACCAGCAACCGGGTCGACCGACCGTCCGGCGCGAAGTACAAGCCGGCGGCCCGCTGGAACCGTGGGTCGTCCCAGGCCCGCTGCGGCAGATAGAAGCCGCCGTCGGCACTGCTGCGGAAGTCGGCGCGTACGCCACGCAGATAGTCGGTGAGCCCGGAGAACATACTGCGAGTCTCGCCGACGGTCTTGGTCAATTGTGTTGTGACCGCACCTAGTTGGTCAACTGCTCCACGCATGAGGCGGACCGAGGCCTCGGCGCCGGACAATGACCAGGCCATGTCGGTGGTGCCCGAACCGAACTTCAGGGTGCTGTCGGTCAACGCCGCGGTCGACGCGACGACCGAGTCCATCGGTTGGACGGCCTTGAGCACCAATGAGCAGATGCCGTCGCCCGCGCAATTCGGGTTGGCATTGGTGAAATTGCGCAACGGGTCCAGATACTGCGACACCTGAGTCACGTTGTCCTGCAGTTGCTGCATGCCGCCGTGCATGGCGTCGATACCCGAGTTCAGTTGCCCCAGCCCGTTGACGCTGCCGCCCAGCCCCTTCTGCAACTGCGTGATGGCAGTGGAGAACTGGTCCAGCGTCGCAGATAACTGGTTGACAGCGCCCAGGCGTTTACCCAGCTGCGCCACGCCGTCGTCCAATTGGTCCGCAATGGTTCCGGCCTGATCGGTCAACGTAGCCTGCTCGGGCAGCGACCCCGACGGCCGCGACGCCGATTGGACCATCTGAATACCCCCGATTGCCATGATCTTTCGGGTGACGCGTTCGATCGCGATGACGCCCGCCGGGTTCCGCAGATCGTGGTCGGTCTGGATCGAGACGATCTCCGGCAGCAGGCGATTGGCCGGAAAGTGCCGATCCATGGCCTGATAGCCACGGTTGGCGTGGGTGGAATCCGGTTGGGCGGCAAGCTCATCGAAGCCCAACCGCACCCCGACCACCGGAATCGCGCATACCGCCAGCGCCAGGCTCGATGCCACCAGCACCGGTCCCGGCCAGCGGGATACCACGGTGCCGACCCGACGCCAAGCCCGGCCGGAGACCCGACTGCGCGCCCGCGGTTGCGCCAGACCGTGCCGCCCGGCCAGCCCGATCAATGCGGGCAGCAATGTCAGTGACGCCAACATGCCGGTGAGAATGCCGATGGCACAGGGCAATCCGGCGCTGCGCAGCATTCCGACCTGGGCGAACAACAGACACGACAGTGCCGCGGCGATGGTCAGCGCCGACGCCGCGATCACCGGGGCGACACTGCGGTTCGCGACGACCAGCGCCTCCTCGTGCGCCACGCCGTTGCGGCGCTGTTCGTGATAGCGCCCCAGCAGAAAGATGCCGTAATCGGTTGCCGCGCCGAGCACCATTGCGGCCAGCAGTGACACCGAGAAGATCGACACCTCGATCAACTCCCGCTCCCCCAGCATCGCCACGATCGCCCGGGCCACACCGAGACCGAGACCAACCGTGAGCAGTGGGATCGCCGCGGTGATCGCCGACCGGTACACGGCGAACAACAGCAGGGCGATCAGCACCACGGTCACGCCGGTGATCATCAGCATCTGCTTGTCGATGGCGCTGAGTTCGTCGGCGATGGTGGCGCCGGGACCGGTCACGTAGGCGCGCAGGCCCGGCGGCGCCGGCTCCCGGGCCACCGTCTGTCGCACCGCGTCCAGCGCCGCATTGGCTTTCGTGGCGCCGAGCTCGCCGCGGATCCGCAGCATGGTGTACGCCGCCTTGCCGTCGGCGCTCTGCGCGCCGGGTGCCGTCACCGGGTCCGACCACAGATCCATCAACGAGTCCAGGTTCGAGGTATCGGCACGCAAGGTGGACACCAACCGGTCGTAATAGGCACGCTCGGGCTGTCCCAGCCGATGGTCGCTCTCCAGCACCAGGTAGTTGAGGTTGCCGCCGGAGCCGTCGTGGAACTGCTCTCCCATCCGCGCCCCGGCCACGTTCACCGGGGCATCTGCCGGCAGGAATCCACGTGCGTGGTTGTGCGCGGTCGTTTCCACCTGCGGCACAAGGAGATTGCCGGCGCCAGCCGCCACCAGCCACAATCCGATGACGACCACGGCGAACCGGCTGGAGAATCTCGCGATGGCGTCCCACATGGCAACCGAAATTACGAGGGCCGCAGCCGCACGTCGTCGTGCCGCAGGCGAAACCGGATCTCCTACCGTGGTAGGAGATCCGTGACTGCCCAAGCATGATGTGCGAGGTAGTCAAAGGTTCTACGCTGGCGCCATGGACTGGCTGCGCGACTTCGCCATGCGTCGTCGCGGGCTGGTGTCCTACGAATTCCCGTTCACCGTGCCGATCGTCATGTACACCGGGAGCCTGATGGTCGGCGGCACCGCCGCGGTGCAGCGCGACTTCACTCGCCCCTGGCTACTGGCCGCGGCCTTCCTCCTGGCACTGGGACCAATCCTGCTGTTCATCGTGTTCGGGGTGAAGCCGGTGCCGCTGGCCGCTGCAGCCTGCGTGTTGACCGCGGTCGCCATGCTCCTTTCCTGGCCGCCGATCACTCTGGATGCTGCGCCATTCCTGCTGATGTTCATGCTCGGCGAGGTGTTTGCCTTGGGCTCGCTGCGGGACGGGCTGCTGGCCGGGGCTGCAAGTGCCCTGTTGCTCATCGGCGCTTACCACACCGGGCACCTCGACACGCCCCTGCAATATCTCCTGTTCTTCTTGGCCATCGCCGCGATGATCGGTCGCATTCTGCAGCTGCAACAACGACTCGTCCTCAAGGAACGCGATCGGCAGGCCGCCCGCACGCAGCAGGCCACCGCAGACGAACGTCGCCGTATCGCCCGGGAGATCCACGACGTCATCGCACACTCGTTGTCGGTGACCATGCTGCACCTCACCGGAGCGCGCCGCGCCCTGCAGGAGGACCACGATGTCGAGGAAGCCGTGGACGGCCTGCTCGATGCCGAACGGCTTGGCCGACAAGCCATGTCGGATATCCGGCGCACCGTCGGGTTGCTCGGCACCGGGCCGCGCGAGGATCCCACGGCGGCGCCGCCCCCCGAGCCCGGAATGGCGGACATCCCCGATCTGGTGTCGACTTTCGCCACCGCAGGACTACGAGTCGACTCCCACATCGACGGCGCACCGGACACCGTCACCGCCGGCGTCGGTCTGGCGCTGTACCGGGTGGCGCAGGAGTCGCTGGCCAATATCGCCAAACACGCCCCGGCATCGAACGCCGATCTGCAGCTACGGGTCGCGGCGGACGCGGCGGTACTGACGGTGCGCAACGACCTTCCGCCGGGAACCCGGACTCCGCGAGAATCCGGCTCGGGTCTGTCCGGCATGCGCCAGCGCATCGAGGTGCTCGATGGACAATTCCGCGCCGGCCCCGATCTGGACGGCTGGACAGTGCAGGCCAGGGTACCCATCTCCGTCGATGTTTCGCCGTGCCCGATCATCCGGAAGCACCTGCACCGCAACAGGGTCAGCCATGACTGAGATAGGCGTGCTACTGGTGGACGACCAGGAGCTGGTGCGTTCCGGCCTGCGCAGGATATTGCGCCGCAAGGACGGGTTCAACGTGGTCGGCGAGTGCGCCGACGGCGACGAGGTACCGGCGTCGGTGGCGTTGCACCGCCCAGACGTGGTGGTGATGGATCTGCGGATGAAGCGGGTCAGCGGCGTCGATGCAATCCGTACGCTGCGCGCCGCCGACGGCCCACCGGCCTTGGCACTGACCACTTTTGACGATGACGAGCTTCTGTCCGGGGCCTTGCGCGCCGGTGCCTCGGGGTTCATCCTGAAAGACTCGCCGGCCGAAGAACTGATCCGGGCGGTGCATGCCGTCGCGCGGGGCGCGTCCTATCTCGACTCCGCCGTCACCTCCCGGGTGCTCAGCGACTACCGGCGCGCCCCCGGGGCGGTGTCCGCCGATGTGGCAGACAAGCTCACCGCCCGC
Source organism: Mycobacterium sp. MAA66 (assembly GCF_041261665.1). Lineage (NCBI taxonomy): Bacteria > Bacillati > Actinomycetota > Actinomycetes > Mycobacteriales > Mycobacteriaceae > Mycobacterium > Mycobacterium sp. MAA66. Next base: position 852,012 of record NZ_JBGCCC010000002.1, read on the forward strand.
GAAGTCGATGTCCTTCAGCTGATCGGCGCGGGGGCCACCAATGGCGAGATCGCCCGGCGGTTGGTCATCTCCGAGGTGACGGTGAAGAGCCACATCGGGCGAATTTTCACCAAGCTCGATCTGCGTGACCGCGCCGCCGCCATCGTCTATGCCTACGACCACGGCGTGGTCACGCCCAAATAGCTTGGGAATCAGACTTATTCGCTGAACACCCCGCGCATGGCGTCGGCGCCGAACATCGGCTCCATCATGGCCGAGAAATCCGGGCCCCGGCGCAACATGTGGCCGCCGTCCACATTGATCAACTGGCCGGTGATCCACTGCGAGGCATCGCTGAGCAGGAACACCGCCAGATTGGCGATGTCCTCGACCTCGCCGGCCCGCGGCAACGGGGTGCACTGCTTGTAGTCCTCCCGCAGCGGCTCGAATTCGAAGATGCTGGCCGCCACCAGATCGGTGCGGATCAGGCCGGGGCGGATGCTGTTGGCCCGCACCCACGAGGCACCGAGTTCGTCGGCGGCCAGCTGCACCAGATGGTCCAGCGCCGACTTGGTGACGCCGTACGGCCCGAACCAGCGGTGGGTGTTGCTCGCCGCGATCGAGGAGATGCCGACGAACGAGCCGCCGCCGCCCCGGACCATCTCCCGCGCCGCGTGCTTGATCACGTACATGCTGCCGTTGACGTTCAGATCGACCGTCTGCCGCCACATTTCCGAGTCGAGGTGGGTCACCGGTCCGACGGTCAGCGAGCCGCCGGCGCAGTGCACGGTGCCGGACAGTTTGCCGTTCCATGCTGCGGCCGCGGCAACCGCCCGGGCGACATCGTCCTCATTGGTGACGTCGGCGGTCTGGAACCGCACGTTGCCGCCGATTTCCTTGGCCGCGGCCTCCAGCGTCGCCTCGGTTCGGCCGACGATCATCGCGTTGCCGCCGGCCGCGACCACGGCTGCGGCGATGCCCTTGCCGATGCCACTGCCGCCGCCGGTGATCAGGACCGTCTGGTCCGCCAACGAAATCTGCACTGTTACCCCATTCATCGCCGATGGCCGAAAGCTGGTTCTTGTATACAACATTTGAAAGTTGTTCACTACCTCGCGTCCGCCGTCGAGGGCCCGCCGCCCTGATTTCGATCTACGCTGCCGTCAACGGCGTATTCTGCGAGGTAGCTGCCATCGGGCCGATTCAACTACAGACCCGGCCCCGCAGTACCACACGTTATGAAAGTGGGAAAAATGACAACCTCACGCACCGGACGAATCCTCGTCACCGGTGGGTTCGCCCTGGCCTCCCTCGCCGCACCGGTGGCGATCGCGTTCGGGACGTCGCCGGCTGCGTTCGTCGCCGACTGTCCGGCCGGGATGATCTCCGACCCGATCAGCGGAAGCTGCTCGTCCCAGCCCCAGAACCAGGTGCACGTACAGGCGCCAGGCAATGGTTTGGGCTCGGTCGACGGCATCCCCTGCACCGGCCACAACATGGGCCAGTGCATCGGCCTGTCCGAGAACGGTCACTGATGGCACAAATCGGACGACTGCTGACCGCTTGCGGGTTCGCGCTGACCATCGCCGCGGCGCCTACTGCAATGCTGCTATCCGCCGCACCAACCGCACACGTGCCACAGGCCAGTTGCGCGGCAGGCGAGGAATCCGACGTGTTCAGCGGTGACTGCCAGCCGATCCTGTCGCCCAACACCAGCACCCAACAGGGGCCCGACTACTCGGGGAACTTCTCCGAGTCGGTGTCGCCCGTCAACGGCGCCAACCCGGACATCCCGGAGATCGACGGCATTCCGTGCACCGGCGGCAACTCGGGCCAATGCATCGGTCTGTCGGAGAACCAGGCGCCCAACGTGTCGCCGCACTCGACCGTCAGCTCCAGTCCGTAGCCTCGTCCCCTAGAGTTGTGGAATGGCTGCGAAAACTGACCCCGCCGACATCGATGACGTCGAGCCGCTGGCCGACAGCACTGCCCGTCAGGCTCGACGGGTGGTGGCTGCGTACGCCACCGACGCCGACGAATGCCGGACGTTCCTGTCGATGCTGGGTATCGGGCCGAAAATCGACGCGTGACCTCCGGTAGAGGCGATGAAGCCTCGGGGGACATCGATACAGGAGACGCCCAACAGTTCGGTAATTCGGATTTCGTGGTGGTCGCAAACCGGCTGCCCGTCGACATGGAGCGGTTGCCGGACGGCTCCATCGAATGGAAACGCAGTCCCGGCGGCCTGGTGACGGCGCTTGAGCCGTTGCTCCGCAAGCGCCGTGGCGCCTGGATCGGCTGGCCCGGCGTCGCCGACAGCGACGAAGAACCGATCGAGCAGGAGGATCTCCTGCTGTGTCCGGTGTCGCTGTCCGCCGACGACATCGCTGACTACTACGAGGGCTTCTCCAACGCCACGTTGTGGCCGCTCTACCACGACGTCATCGTCAAACCGATCTACCACCGCGAATGGTGGGACAGCTACGTCGACGTGAATCGGCGGTTCGCCGAAGCGACCGCCCGGGTAGCCGCCGAAGGCGCCACCGTCTGGGTCCAGGACTACCAGCTGCAGCTGGTGCCCAAGATGCTGCGTATGTTGCGTCCGGATCTGACCATCGGGTTCTTCCTGCACATCCCGTTCCCTCCGGTGGAACTGTTCATGCAGATGCCGTGGCGCACCGAGATCATCGAAGGCTTGCTCGGCGCCGATCTGGTCGGATTCCACCTGCCCGGCGGCGCCCAGAACTTCCTGGTGCTCGCCCGGCGTCTGCTCGGGGCGAACGCGTCCCGAGCGTCAGTCGGCGTCCGGTCCCGTTTCGGCGAGGTGCAAACAGGCTTCCGCAAGGTGAAGGTCGGGGCCTTCCCCATCTCGATCGACTCGGCCGAGATGGATGCCCGGGCCCGCAACCGCGAGATCCGGCAGCGCGCACGCGAGATCCGCAGCGAGATGGGCAACCCACGCAAGATTCTGCTGGGCGTTGACCGGCTGGACTACACCAAGGGCATCGACGTCCGCGTACGCGCATTCTCCGAACTGCTCGCCGAGGGCCGGGCCAACCGGCACGACACCGTGCTGGTCCAGCTGGCCACCCCGAGCCGCGAACGGGTGGACAGCTACAAGGTCATGCGCGAGGACATCGAGCGCCAGGTCGGTCACATCAACGGCATGTTCAGCGAGATCGGTCACCCGGTCGTGCACTACCTGCACCGACCCGTCGACCGCGACGAGCTCATCGCCTTCTTCGTGGCCGCCGACGTCATGGTGGTGACGCCGTTGCGCGACGGCATGAACCTGGTGGCCAAGGAGTACGTCGCGTGCCGCAGCGACCTCGGCGGGGCACTCGTGCTCAGCGAATTCACCGGCGCGGCAGAGGAACTCCGCCAGGCCTACCTGACCAACCCGCATCATCTCGATGGCGTGAAGGATTCGATCGCCGCCGCGTTGACCCAGTCACCCGAGGAAGGGCGCCGCCGGATGCGTGCGCTGCGCCGTCAAGTGCTGGCGCACGACGTGGATCGCTGGGCCCGGGCGTTCCTCGACGCGCTGGCCGGCACTCGCCACTGAAAGATTTCCCGCGGTTCCGTCACGGACCGCCTGCTGCCTGTTCGTGACGGAACGTGCGCGAGTTGTCAGAAGATCGGCGTCATCTGGTTGATCAGCCACGTGTTGCCGACCTTCACGAAATCCACGCGCAGTCGGCTGCCCTGATACATGGGCTGCTTGGACTCGTTGGTGAAGGTCTGGTTCAGATAGACCAGCACCGAGCCCGAATCACGTTGTGAATCAAGCATTCCGGCGCCTACCACGCTCGCCTGACTGACCACATGATGCTTGCGCGCCTCGGGAACGATCTTGTTCGCCGTGTCTTCCTCGTACTGCTTGCGGAACGACGGCGTCATCAGCTCATAGGCCTCGACCCGGCTGCGCTCGATCGACTGGTAGTCGAAACCGAAGATCCTCGGGATCTCTTCTTTGGCCAAGTCGGGCAGCGTTGCGCTGGTCTGCTGCTGAGCAGTCAGTTCGGCGTGCGTCCAATAGGCGGCCCCGCCGCAGGCACCGAGAACCACCACGGCGGCACCCAGCAATGCCCCGAACAGCACCAGGAGCCGACTCGATGTGCGGCCCATCAGTTGCCCCCATCCGGGTATTTCAGGTCGTAGGCAGCCATGTGGCCGTTGTCGTCCTCACGTATCAGCACTCGCTGCCGGTACGCGTGGGACGGCTGGTTCACCCCGTTCATATCCGACAGCGTCACCCGTGCCGTCACCAGCACCTTGGCGATCTTCGCGGTCTCGTCGATGTTCTCCAGCGCCGCCGCGGTGACCACCGCTTCGGAGTTGGCCTGCGTCTGCTTGAACAAGTACTTGAGATTGTCGCCGTTGTTGTTCTGGCTCATCATGTCGCGCAACGGTCCCGGGCCCAGGCCGTTGATGAACCGGTTGACGCTCTCATCGATGGTGTTCTGGTTGTAGCTGAACATGTTGACCACGGTCTGCTTGGCAGTGTCGACGAATCGCTGGTCACGGTCAGCCGCGGCCTGCAGCTGCTGGTTTCCGTGCCACAGGAACCACGAACCGACGGCCAACGCCGCAACCAGAACCGCCGCGATGCTCAGGCCGACCGCCGCCACCAAGGAGCGATGCGGCTGGCGCCGCGGCACCGCCCACGGCGTGGCTGGCGTCGCCGAGCCACCGGCCCCGGCATTGTCGGAGGCCGACGGTAACGGCAGCGCCACGTCAAGCGGCGCGCCCGAAGCATCGGTCAGCTCGACCGGGCCCGCGGGCCGCGAGGCCCGCCTGCGGACACGGCCGACTGGCGGCTCCGACGTTTCGTCCGTCGCAGCCGGTTCGTCAATCATCAGACCTGCCTTGGATCCTTCATCAGGTCAGACCACGTCTCCGCGCTATCCGCCTTGTCGGTGCCGCTGAGCACACCTGTGCCACCGGCAGGGTCATTGAAGACACCCGACTTCGGATCGTACGTCGTGGACCTGACGCCGGCCGCCTGCGGCTGACCGTCGGGCGCCGGTGCGGGTGCACCGGCTGCAGGGGCCAGAGCGGGACCCGGGAGGGGGCCTGCACCGTCCGGTGCCGGGGGGTTGTTGATCGCGTACGGCGGGACGTTCTGATCCGGCGGCGCGAAGAACGGCCACGGCAGCGGCTGCGGTCCCGGCGTGTTCGGCGGGTACGGCAGTGGGAACGGCGCGTTGGGCGCCGGCCCCGGCCCGGCGGGCACACCCGGCGGCAACTGCACCGACGGCGGACCCGGGTCATAGTCGGCACCCGGTGGGATGTTCGGGAACCCGTTGGCCGGAGTGATGTTGCGCGGGTCGACAACCGGCGTGCCGTACGGCACTGGCGGACCACGCCACGGGTTGCTGCCGATCGGCACGTATCCACGCGGGTCACGACACAGCTGAACCGTCGGGGCGCGCTTGCCCGGGTACTCCATGCACGGGTAGTTACGGGCACCGCGGACGGTGCTCGGATCGTTCTGCGCGGTCTTGCAGTACAGGTCGCTCGGCAAGTCCCGCACCGTGGTGTCCGCAGGGGTACGGATCAACGGCGCCGGGACGAAACCCGTCATGCACGGCGGCTGGCCCAGGCTGACCTTGAAGTCCAGCTTGGCGCCCTCGTCGATCGGGGTACCGCCGGCGTCAGTCAGCAGCGCCGCGATCAACGCCGGGAAGATGACCAGGGCCTGTTCGATCGACTTGTGGTAGATCACGCCGATCCGGCCGAAGTTGGCCAGGTTGGCGGCCAGCATCGGGAAGGTCGGACGGATGCCCTCGAACGTCTCGTTGGCCACCTCGGTGGCACCCGGCACCGTCCGCAACAGCGACCGCAGCTGCGGATCGGCCTTCGCCGCCTCGCCGGTCAGGGTCGCCAGGCTGGACGCCAGGGTCCTGATGCTGTCACCGCTGCGGATCTGGGCCTTCAACAGCGGCCCCGCCTGGTCCAGCAGCTGGTTGGTCGCATCGGAGTTGGCGTTGGCCTCGTCCACCAACAACCGCGACGACTGGATCAACCGGGACAGCTCGGGACCAGATCCGTTGAACGCCTTGAAGGATTCGCGCAGCAGATCCTGCAAGCGGGTGTTGGTAATGCTGGTCACCAACGTCTGGGCCTGGTTGAGCAGGCTGACGATGTCCTGCCCCACCGCGGTGCGGTCCACGCCGATGTTCGAACCGTCCCGCAGCGTCTTCTGCGAGGGATCCGCCGGAGGCACCAGATCGATGTACTGCTCACCGATCGAAGACATGCTCTTGACGGTGGCGGTGACGTTGTCGGGCACCGACGTATCGGAGTTCAGCCGCATGCGGGTGATGACGCCGGTGTCGGTCAGCCCGACTGACTCCACCCGGCCGATGGTCACACCGCGATAGGTGACGTTGGCCTGCTGGTAGATGCCACCGCCGACTTTGAAGTCAGCCGTGACGTTGTACGCCCCCAGCCCGAGGGCGGCCGGCAGGTGCAGATACGACGTCGTGATCAGCGCCAGACACACCACCGTGACGACGGCGAAGATGCCCAGCTGGATGCGCGCGAGGCGGGTCAACAACATCAGTGGTTCCCTCCCGTCGTCCCCGGTGCTGGTGTGTCGTGCTGCGTTGCGGTGCCCGCCGGAATCGCAAACGGGTCGGCCGCCTGCCCGGACAGGTTGGCCAACTCACCCATCAGCCAATCGGGCGGGTTGATCACCTCGTTCAACCGCTTCATGTTCGGGTCCAGCCCCAGCGAGGTGGTGAAGACGGTCTCACCGAGGCGACGCAGGGTCAGGTCGAAGGTGACGAACACGTTCAGGTAGTCGCCGCGCACCGCGTTGCGGAAGTACTTGTAGTCGAACGGGAACGTCGGAATGAACTCCAGGTCGTGGATGAAGTCGTCGGCATTGTCGTTGAGCGCCTTGATGGCCGGGAAGATGTCCTTCAGATCGGCGGCGAAATCTTCCTTGGTCGAGCTGAGCACCCGGGCGCCGACGGTCGCGAACTTCTGCAACGCGGTGAACGCATCGACGATGTTCTTGCGATTGTCGTTGAGCACCTTGAGCGCGCCCGGCAGGGTGTCCAGGGTGCGGCCGAGCGCGTCCTTGCTCTGCGCGAGGATTGCCGCGAAGCGGTTCAGGCCGCTCATCGCCGAAACGATGTCGTCGGTTTGCGCGTCGAGCGACTTGGTCAGCTCGGCCAGCCGCGGGATCAGGTCGGCGAACTGCCCGGCCCGGCCCGCCACTGCGGCATAGGCCTCATCGGTGATGTCTTGCAGCGCACCGAGATTGCCCTTGTTCACCACCATGCCCAGCGAGGACAGCACCTCTTCGGTCGTGGGGTACCGGCCGGTGTGGGACAGCGGGATCTCCGAGCCCTGCTTGAGCCAGCCGCCGGAGGACTGCCCGGCCGGGGGCGACAGCTCGACATGCTGTGAACCCAGCAGCGAGGTCTGCGCAACCTTGGCCGTCGCGTCCGCGGGCAGCTTCACGTCACCGTTGAGCGACAGTTTCACCGCGGCGTAAAACGTGCCATCGGGCCGCTGCACCGCCTCGAGGCCCGACACACTGCCGACCGTCACGTCGTTGACCATGACCGGTGAGTTCTGCGGCAGGGTTGCCACGTCCGGCAACTGCACCGTCACCGAGAACGACCCCGCGCCATGACCTTTGGTACCCGGCATGTCCAGGGAGTTCAGCCCACCGAACGAGCAGCTGCTCAGCAGGACCGCACCTGACCCGAGGGCCAGAGCCTTGACGATTCTCATCAGTTGCCACCTCCGACTTCTGCGGGCAACGCTGGGCCGGCCGGCACCTGCGGAGCAGGTGCTGGCGGCGGACCAGGCAACGGTCCGGCGCCGTCCAGCGGCGTGGCACCGGCACCCTGCGGCGGAGTGGCGGGCGAGATCTGCCCCTGTATCGCAGGCGGCGGCAACATCAGGTCGGACAGGCGTCCGTCTGGACCGATCTTCGGCGGGGTGACCCCAGGTGCAGCATTCCACTGCAGGTCTGGGACCGGAGTCTGCGCCTTCGCCTCGGTCTGCGGGGTGTCGTAGATGACCTGGCCCTTGTACGCGACAATGCTGTTGATCGGGTGGAACAGCACCGGCGGGTAGTTCATCGCGATGCGACGCAGCACCGGCGCCATGCGTTCGCGACAGATCTCCGAACGTTTGTAATTGTCCGGTGTGGCACCGACGTCGAAGTTACCGCCGCAAAGGAACTGCACCGGGTTGGAGAAGTTCGGCAGCGACAACAGACCGTCCAGGGAGCCCTGGGCCGGGTTGTAGATGTTGTAGAAGTTGGCCAGGCCATTCGGCGTCACGTGCAGGACCTGCTCGATGTTGTCACTCTGATCGTTGAGGATCTTGGTGAAGTCGGCCAGCTTGCCGACCTGCTCGATCAGCGCCGCATTGTTGTCCTTCAACAGGCCCTTGACGTCGCCGAGCGCCTTGTTCAGGGCACCCAGGGTCTGATCCAGACCGTCAGAGCTCGCGGCCAGCACCTGCGACACCGACGCGACATGGTCGGTGAACTGCACGATCTGCTCATTGCTGTTGGCCAGCGCGTTGACCAAGACCTGCAGATTCTTGACCGTGCCGAACAAGTCGCCACGCGAATCACCAAGGCGCCCAGTGGTTTGCGACAACTCACGCAGGGCGTTGCGGAACGAGTCACCGCTGCCGTCCAGTGTTTCGGCGGCCTGGTTGATGAACGAACCCAGCGGCCCCTGAACCTCATTGACCTGCGGGCCGAGCTGCGCGCTGAGCTGGGTCAGCTGCTTCTTGACGTCATCCCACTCGACCGGAACACCGGTACGGTTCAACGGGATCTCACCGCCGGCCCCCAGTTGTGCCCCACCGGAATAGGCCGGGGTGAACTGGACGAATCGCGCCGACACCAGGTTCGGCGAAATGATCAGTGCCCGTGCATCGGCCGGCACCTTGATGCCGTCCTGCAGCGTCATGGTCACCTTGACGTCGGTGGGCCGAGGCTCGATCTTGTCGATCTTGCCCACCGGGACACCGACGATGCGCACATCGTCACCGGGGTACAGGCCCACCGCATTGGTGAAGTAGGCGACGACCTGGTGACCACGACGTGACGGCCACATCAGGTAGCCCACTGCCACCAACGCTATGACCAGCCCCAGGGCGAGGGTGACGCGCACCGAGCGCGACTTCAGCGTGTCTTTGATCACGGCGACTTCGGCCTCACGATCAGTCGTTCGGAGATGTAGCCACGCAACATGTCGCCGAGGCTGGCGGGCAGTTTGCCGGGCTGGAAGAACGCATCCAGCGCCACCTCGGTGATCGTGGCCGGCGGCAGACCATACAGGTTGATGTTGAAGCCGGGACCGTTACCGACGACCTCGCCGAGCGCGGTGGCATAGCCGGGCAGCCTCTTGAGCGCCTCAGTGATGTGATCCTTGCGCTCCAGCAAGTTGCCCATCAGCAGGTTCAGCTGGGTCAAGGCCGGCCCGAACTCCCGCTTGTTGTCCGAAACGAACCCCGAAAGCTGTTCGGACACACCGCGAATACCCGAGATCAGGGTGCTCAGCGCCTGGCGCCGCTCGTCGAGCGCACCGAACAGCAGGTTGCCCTGGGTGACCAGATCATTGACCTGACCGGCGCGCTGCGCCAACGTGTCAGACACCTTCTTGGCGTGCCCCAGCAACTCCTCCAACGCCTGGTCACGCTTGTTGATGGCGCGTGACAGGCTGGCCACACCGTCGAGCGCGCCGCGCAACTGCGGGGTGGCGTCGTGCAGGGTGTCGGTCAGCACGCCGAGCGCCTGGTTCAGCTTCTCCTTGTCCAGGTTCGCCGAGGTCTCGCCGAGATCCTGCAGCGCGATGCTCAACGTGTAGGGAGTGGTGGTGCGGCCCAACGGGATAACGGTGGCCTCACCGCTGCCCTTCGGGGTCACTGCAAGGGACTTCTGCCCCAGCACGGTGTCGGTCTTGATCGCGACCAGCGACTGGTCGCCGACCCGGATCTTGCGATCGACGGTGAAATCCACCTTGGCCGAGGTGCCGGCCAATTCGACCTCGTTCACCTTGCCGACCTTCATGCCAGACACGCTGACGTCGCTGCCCGGCGAGATACCACCGGCGTCGCTGAAGAAGGCGGTGTAGTTCTTGCCCTGCGGCCAGAACGGCAGCGAGGTGTAGCCGAAGGAGATCAGCACGAGGCAGGCCACCGTGAACACACCGATGACACCGGTGCGTAACGGATCTTTTTCTGGCTTAGCCATTTACCGAGCACCTACCCTTCGACGGATCCGCTGGGCCACCGAACGGGATGATGACGTCACTGCCGGCCGGGCCGCTGATCTTGATCTTCACCGAGCAGTAGTAGATGTTGAAGAACGCGCCGTAGGCACCAAGGGCGTTGAGCCGCAAGTAGTTCTCCGCGAGGTTCTCGATGATCGGGTCCACCTCGCCGCGACGCTGATAGGAGCGCTGCGCGAACGGCCGGGCATTCTCCAGCACGCCCTGCAGCGGGCGGCGGCTCTTCTGCAGCATGTCCGTCAGGTCGGCCTCTGCCGAGGACAGCGGCCCCACCGCACCGGCAATCGGATCGCGTCCCTTGGCCAGCCCGTTGATCAGCTGCTGCAGCTGGTCGATGCTGGTGTTGAACTGAGCGCCCTTGGCATCGACGGTGCCGAGCACGGTGTTGAGGTTGGTGATCACGTCACCGATCAGCTGATCGTGCGAAGCCAGCGTCTGAGTGAATGAGCTTGTGCTGGAGAGCATTTCGGCCAGCGTGCCGCCCTGTCCCTGCAGCGCCTCGATGATCGCGTTGCTGATCTCGTTGACCTTCTTGCCGTCCAGCCCCTTGAGCACCGGACGCAATCCGCCCAGCAGCGCGTCCAGGTCCAATGCAGGTTGGGTATTGGACCTGGCGATCGTGGCGCCCGCCGGAAGCTTGCGCAAATCACCTGGGCCAGAAGCGATCTCCAGATACCGGTCGCCCACCAGATTCAGGTACCGCACCTGGGCACGGGTCGAGGTGTAGAGCTGGTAGCGCTTGTTGACATCGAATTTGACGTCAATGGTGTTGTCCGGGTTGAGCGAGACCTTGTCCACCGAACCCACGGGCACACCCGCGATCCGGACGTCCTGACCGGCCCGCAGCCGCGAGGCGTCGCTGAACGTGGCGTGGTAGGTCGTGCTGGCATCGAATCGGAACTGCCCGAACACCACCACCAGTCCGGCGGCGACCAACATCATCACCACGGTGAAAATGCTGACATTGATCATCGTGCGTCTGTGATTCATCAGTACCGGTCCTTCTCCGCGTAGGCACCGTTGAACAGGAACTGCAGGGTCGACGGTGCGTCGAACTGCAACTCGGTGTTCGGCTGGAACGGGACATAGGCGCTGTCGGTGACCAGGAACTGGCTGTGGAAGTACGACCCGCCGAACTGCTTGGACGGCACATCCGGAAGACCGCGGCAGTTCGGGCCGCCGGAGGCGTTCACCACCGGCAGGCTCTCTGGGTAGGTGTAGTTGGGCGCACCCGGGATGAAGTTCGACGACACGAACAAGCCGGGCTTGACGCCACCGAACGACGGACCGAAGCGGTCCGCTGCGTTCGACAGACCCTTGATCAGGCAGGGGAATTCCGGCGAGTAGTCACCGATGACCTTCAGCGGGGCGCGCAGCCGCTGGATCGCCGCAATGTAGTCGTCCGCAGCGGGAGCGAGCGTCGCGGTGCCGTTGTTGGCCAGGCCAGTTGCGGCCAACAGGGCGGCGTTCAGATCGCCCTTCTCGTCGACCAATGTTTTGCTGACAGTCGGCGCGTTTTCCAGGATCTTGGCGATGTCCGGTCCGGCGTCGCCGTAGATGTTGCCGACGGTGGCGGTGTCGCGGAACACCTTTTGCAGCGTGGGCAGTTCCGGGTTGAACTTGCCGAGATAGGTACTCAGACCGGAGATGGCGGCGCCGAAGTCGTCACCGTTGCCGCGCAGACCTTCACCGAGCGCAGTCACGGTCGCGTTCAGGTTCACCGGGTCGATCTTGTTCAGCAGGTCGGTCAGGGTCTGGAAGACAGTATTCATCTCGACCTGCACGTCCTTGGCCCGCACCTGTGCGCCCGGACGCAGCGAGCCGCCTGCGGCCTGGTCGGGCGGTAGGAACTCGACCGACTTGGCGCCGAACACCGTGGTGCCACCGATCCGGACCCGCGCGTTCGCGGGAATGAAGTGCATCTGGTCGCTCAGGATCAACAGCGACAACTTGGCCTGATCGCCGGCGTAGGCGATGTCGGTGACCTTGCCGATCTGCACACCGCGGTACTTGACCTTGGCAGACTTGTCCATCACCAGGCCGGCCCGCGGCGCGAACACCGTCACGGAGTCCGTCGGGGTGAAGGCGGCCGTGTACGCCAGGTAGGTGAAGACCACTGCCGCGACCAGGATGCTGGCCAACACCGCAGCGGCCACCCGCAAGTGCGTCCTGTGTCGTCTAGCGCTTGTCGCCATCGTCGTACACCCCCTATCCGGAAAGGTTGAAGTTGCCGGACGCGCCGTACACGGCCAGGGAGATGAGCAGCACGATGGTGACGACGACGATCAGCGAGGTCCGCACGGCCTGACCGACTGCGATACCAACACCGACGGGTCCGCCATGGGCGTTGTAGCCGTAATAGGTGTGCACCAGCATGACCGCAATCGACATCACGATCGCCTGCAGGAACGACCACAGCAGATCGGTGGGCACCATGAAGGTGCTGAAGTAGTGGTCATACAGACCCGATGACTGTCCATTGATGAACACCGTGGTGGCCCGGGCCGCGAAGAACGACGCGAGCACCGACAGCGCATACAGCGGAATGATCGCGATCAGGCCGGCGATGATTCGGGTGGACACCAGGTACGACACCGAGTGCACGGCCATCGATTCGACAGCATCGATCTCCTCGGCCACGCGCATGGCGCCCAATTGCGCGGTACACCCGGCGCCGATGGTGGCGGCCAGTGCGATACCGGCGATCACCGGCGCGACAATGCGCACATTCAGGAACGCCGACAGGAAACCGGTCAGAGCCTCGATACCGATATTGCCCAGCGACGAGTAACCCTGAACCGCGATCACGCCACCGGAGGCCAGGGTCATGAACGCCGCGACGCCGACGGTGCCGCCGATCATCACCAGGGCGCCAGTACCCATGGTCATCTCGGCGATCAGCCGGATGGTCTCCCTGCGGTAGCGCGTCAGCGCGTTGGGGATGTACCGGATCGACTCGCCGTAGAACAGCGCTTGCTCGCCGATACCGTCGACCAGTGCGGGAATCTTGCGGAAGATGCGTTTGAACCTCAATGTCGCGTCGTAACTCACGGCGCCGTCACCTCGCCAATACTCGGACGCCGACGGCGGTCATGATCACGTTGATGACGAACAGACAGATGAAGGAGTAGACGACGGTCTCGTTCACCGCGACACCGACGCCCTTGGAACCGCCCTTGACCGTAAGGCCGCGGTAACAGCCGACGAGCCCGGCCATCAAACCGAACAGCAGGGCCTTGACCATGGCGAGCATCAACTCCCCAAGGCCGGTCAGCACCGTCAGGCCGTTGATGAACGCACCCGGGTTCACGCCCTGCAGGAAGACCGAGAAGACGTAACCGCCGGTCAGGCCGATGGCACAGACCAGGCCGTTGAGCAGCAGTGCGACGAAGGTGGAGGCCAGCACGCGAGGTACGACCAGCCGCTGGATCGGGTCGATGCCCAACACCTTCATCGCGTCGATCTCTTCGCGGATGGTGCGCGCGCCCAGGTCGGCGCAGATGGCGGTGGCGCCGGCGCCGGCGACCACCAGCACCGTGACGACCGGGCCCAGCTGCGTGATGGTGCCGAACGCGGTGCCGGCGCCGGAGAGGTCAGCGGCACCGATCTCTGCGAGCAGGATGTTGAGCGTGAAGGCCACCAGCACGGTGAACGGAATGGCGACCAGGAGGGTGGGGACCAGTGAGACGCGGGCGATCATCCAGGTCTGTTCGAGAAACTCCCGGAGCTGAAAGGGCCGCTGCCACATCTTGGCGAATGTGTCGATGGCCATTTCGAAGAACCCGCCCACGGCCCGAGCCGGAACCGCAAGCTGTTCAATCAACCTTTAGCTCCATTCTCAGTGCGAAGTGGGCAGTCCCGGCGAAGTGTTGGTACTGCACTCCGCGCGACGTCTGTCCACTCTGTAGTTAAGCACGGCTCTTAGTGAGCCGGATCATACTAACTAGGACGTGTTCACAGTGACAGACAAACCAACAAATAGGTAAATAAGCACATAAAACACCAGATGAGCGCCTATTTAGACCGGAAAAACCGGAACACGTTCCAGCTTGGTCAGCGGCCTGTCACCAGACCGTGATCCGAGACGGTTAGTCTCGTGACTCCATGAGGGCAGTCGCCGAGAAACACCGGTTCGGATCACGGTCAGCAAAGTATCCACGCAAGGTCGACGCCAAATCGTCCATTTCCCACTCAGTGGACGAAGCAGTGAACTGGCTCTCAGCTGTCGGGGCCGCCACCAGAGTGACGGTCGGGCCGTACACGATGAACAACTGACCGTTGACCTTGTCCGAGGCCGGCGACGACAGGAACCGCACCAGCTTCACGACATGCTCCGGCGACAGCGGATCGACCTCACCCGCGGCGGGCGCCGCACCGAATACGTCGGCGGTCATCGCGGTACGCGCCCGCGGGGCGATCGCGTTGGACCGCACACCGTAGCGCTCCAGGCCGCGGGCGGCAGTCAGGGTCAGCGCCGTGATGCCGGCTTTCGCGGCACCGTAGTTGGCCTGCCCGACCGGTCCGGCCAAGCCGGCCTCCGACGACGTGTTGACGATGCGGCCGTAAACGGTGCCGTCAGCCGAGTCCTTGGCCTTGGCCCGCCAATACGTCGCAGCGTTGCGGGTCAGCAGGAAGTGACCCCGCAGGTGCACCGCGATGACCGCGTCCCAGTCCTCGTCGGTCATGTTGAACAACATCTTGTCGCGAGTGATACCGGCGTTGTTGACCACGATGGACAAGCCACCGAGCTTGTCCGCGGTGTCGACCAGTTCGTCGGCGGTGCTGCGTGCGCTGATGTCACCGGCGACCGCGATCCCCTTGGAGCCGGCCGCCTCGATCTCGGCGAGCACGTCCGACTTATCCAGGGCACCCGCCATGTCGTTCACCACGATGGTGGCGCCCGCCTTGGCCAGGCCGATAGCCTCTGCACGGCCCAGACCGGCAGCAGCGCCGGTCACCACTGCGACCTTGCCGGACAGGTCGGTCGAGTCCAATTCGCTCGTCACTTTATGAATACCTCTAGTCTTTGCGGAGAAGGGCGGCGCGGGGGCATTCCGCGATGGACTGTTCGGCCAGTGCTTCCTGGTCGGCGGGCACCGGATCAGCCTTGACGACCGCGTAATCGTCATCGTCCAGATCAAACAGGTCCGGAGCAATTCCCACGCAGACCGCGTTTCCTTCGCAGCGGTCGTGATCGACTTCTACCCGCATGACGTCCCTCCTGAGAGCCCGGATTCCGACGGCGACGCCAACAATACGACCCCGCCCTGGCGATGCCAGTGTGGCATGCTCTGGACCCCAAGACTAGAACGTGTTACAACCAGGAGTAGTCGCGGGTCGCTTCGCACGGCCCCAACAACCCAATCCGACTGGTAAGGATGATTCGATGCGGATCGGCTATACGCCCGAGCAGGAGGAGTTGCGGCGCGAACTGCGTTCGTACTTCACCAAACTCATGACCCCCGAGCGCGCCGAAGCGCTGGCGTCCAACGACGGTGAGATGGGACGCGGCAATGTCTACCGCGAGACCGTCGCACAGATGGGCAAAGACGGCTGGCTGACACTGTCCTGGCCCACGGAGTATGGCGGCCAGGCCCGCCCGCCGATGGACGGCCTGATCTTCAACGACGAAGCCTCCATCGCCAACGTGCCGGTCCCATTCCTGACCATCAACAGCATCGCGCCGACAATCATGCACTTCGGCACCGAGGAACAGAAGAAGTTCTTCCTGCCCAAGATCGCCTCCGGTGATCTGCACTTCGCCATCGGCTACTCCGAACCCGGCGCCGGCACCGACCTGGCTTCGCTGCGCACCACCGCGGTGCGCGACGGCGACGACTACGTGATCAACGGCCAGAAGATGTGGACCAGCCTGATCGCCTACGCGGACTACGTGTGGCTGGCCGCGCGCACCAACCCGGAGGCCAAGAAGCACCGCGGTATCTCGATGCTGATCGTGCCGACCACCGCCGAGGGCTTCTCGTGGACTCCGGTGCACACCGTGTCCGGTGTCGACACCAGCGCCACTTACTACCAGGACCTTCGGGTGCCCACCTCGAGTTTGGTCGGTGAGGAGCACGGCGGCTGGAAGCTGGTCACCAACCAGCTCAACCATGAGCGCGTCGCGCTGGTGTCCGCACAGCCGATCTTCACAGCGCTGGACGGGGTCCGCGAATGGGCCCAGAACACCAAGGATCACCACGGCAAGAGGCTGATCGACTCGGAATGGGTGCAGCTGAACCTGGCCCGGGTGCACGCCAAAGCCGAGGTGCTCAAGCTGATCAACTGGGAGCTGGCCTCCACCGAGGCCGCCCCCTCCCCCGCCGACGCGTCGGCGGCCAAGGTGTACGGCACCGAGCTGGCCACAGAGGCCTACCGCCTGCTGATGGAGGTGCTGGGCACCTCGGCGACGCTGCGCACCGACACCCCGGGCGCGCTGTTGCGCGGCCGGGTCGAGCGGATGCACCGGTCCTGCCTCATCCTGACCTTCGGCGGCGGCACCAACGAGATTCAGCGCGACATCATCGGCATGGTCGCGCTCGGCCTGCCCCGAGTGAATCGCTAAGGGAGATTTGGGAAATGGATTTCAAGACAACCGAAGCCTCTGACGACCTCGGCGGCCTGGTCCGCTCGATCACCGAGTCGGTGCTCCCCCCGGAGCGGCAGAAGGAACTGGACAAACAGGACGAGCGGTTCGATCGCGAACTCTGGGCCAAATTGATCGACTCGGACATCCTGTCCACCACCGCACCGGAATCGGTGGGCGGCGGCGGATTCGGTGCGCTGGAGCAGGTTTCGGTGCTGACCGCACTGGGCCGCCAACTCTCGGCGGTGCCCTACCTGGAGTCGACCATCCTCGGCGCCGGCGCCATCGCCGAATTCGGCTCCGCTGAGCTGCAAGCCGAGTGGGCCACCCCGGCAGTCGCCGGCAGCAAGATCATCGTGCCCGCGCTGGACGGCGAGATGGGCCAAGGCCCGGTACAGGCGACGGCCACCGGTGACGGCTACACCTTGACCGGCTCGCGGGCGCAGGTGGCCTATGGACCGGTCGCCGACGCCTACCTGGTGCCGGCCGAAACCGCCTCCGGGGTAAAGGTTTTCCTGGTCGCCGCAGGTGACACCGGGGCCACCATGACCTCGCTGAACACCACCGGCCACGGCAGCGTCGGCCACCTCGATCTGCAGGGGGTGGCCGTCTCGGGCGACCGCGTCATCGGCGACGCTGAAGTTGTGGATTGGCTGACCCTGCACAGCGCCTTGGGCCGCAGCGCATTTCAGCTCGGCGTCCTCGAGCGGGCCCTGGAGCTCACCTCGCTGTACGCCCGGGAGCGCGAGCAATTCGACCGCCCGATCGGCAGTTTCCAGGCGGTGTCCGCACGGCTGGCGGACGGCTACATCGACATCAAGGCACTGCGCCTGACCCTGACCCAGGCTTCCTGGCGGGTGGCCGAGGGACTGCCCGCCGAGGTCGAGGTGAACACCGCCGCGTTCTGGGCCGCCGAGGCAGGTCACCGCGTCGCGCACACCGCGGTGCACGTGCACGGCGGTGTGGGCATCGACATGGACCACCCGGTGCACCGGTACTTCCTGGCCGCCAAGCAGACCGAGTTCGCGGTCGGCAGTGCGACCGGGCAGCTGCTGCGCATCGGCCGCGAGCTGGCCGATACGCCGGCATGATTCACGTCTTCGACGTGGCTGTTTAGTCGATGCCTACCGGACCGACCGTAAGCGATCTGCTGCGTCCGCTGGTCGGCGTCACAGACCGCGGGTTGTACGACTGTTCCGCGGGCGACGCTCCAGTCGGCCCGGCTGATCTGATCAGCTGGGCCGACCACATCGCGGCGGGCGCCGCGCTGGCGGCAGCCCTGAAGACCCGTCTCGATCCGGGCAAGCCGCCGCATATCGGTGTGCTGCTGGGCAACACGAGGTTCTTCTCGTCGGTACTGGTGGCCTCGGCGCTGGCCGGCCTGGTACCGGTCGGGCTGAATCCGACCCGCCGCGGGGCGGCCCTGGTCGGCGATATCCAGCGGGCTGACTGCCAACTGGTGCTGGCCGACAATCCAGACCTGGTGCCCGCCGGACTGGAAGCCGCGGGCATCGACGTCATCGATGTCGAATCCGATTCCTGGGCAACAGAGTTCGCATCCTTTGCCGGCACACCGGTCCAATTCGCCGACGTCGACCCCGATGACCTGTTCATGCTGATCTTCACCTCGGGCACCAGCGGTGAACCCAAGGCGGTTCGGGTCACTCACGACAAGGTGGCGGTCCCTGGACGCATGCTGGCCGACCGTTTCGGTCTGGGCCGCGACGACACCTTCTACCTGTCCATGCCGCTGTTCCACTCGAACGCGGTGATGGCCGGATGGGCTGTCGCCCTCGCAGCGCAGGGGTCAATTGCCTTGCGCCGCAAGTTTTCCGCCTCGGGCTTCATCGGGGACGTGCGACGCTACGGCGCCACCTACGCCAATTACGTCGGCAAGCCATTGTCCTACATCCTGGCCACCCCGCCACACGATGACGATGCCGACAATCCGCTCAAGTTCCTCTACGGCAACGAGGGCGCGCCTCGCGACCTGCCGGTATTCGCGCAGCGGTTCGGGGTCGTCGTCGTGGACGGCTTCGGTTCGACCGAGGGTGGCGTCGCGATCGCCCGCACCCTGGAGACCCCACTGGGCGCACTGGGCCCGCTCGGCGACGAGGTATCGATCGTCGACGTGGAGACCGGCGAACCCTGCCTGCCAGGGGTGGTCGGGGAACTGGTGAACCCGACCGGGCGTGGTTGGTTCCGCGGCTACTACAACAACGCCGACGCCGAGGCCGAGCGGATGGTAGGCGGCGTTTACCACACCGGCGACCTGGCCTACCAGGACGCCGACGGGTTCGCGTACTTCGCTGGGCGCCTGGGTGACTGGATGCGGGTCGACGGCGAGAACCTGGGTACCGCGCCGATCGAGCGGGTGCTACTGCGGTATCCCGACGTGGTCGAGGCCGCGGTGTATCCGATCCCGGACCCGGCGGTCGGCGATCAGGTGATGGCCGCGCTGCTGCTGGCCGACGGGGCGTCGTTCTCCGTCGACGACTTCACCGCGTTCCTCGGCGCGCAGGAAGATCTGGGCCCCAAGCAGCGGCCGCGGTTCGTTCGGGTCGCCGCCACCCTGCCCCGCACCGAGACCTTCAAGGTGATCAAGCGGCAGTTGTCGGGCGAAGGGACCAACTGCGCGGACCCGGTGTACGCGATCGCCCGCTGACCCGGCTCAGTCGGGGACGGCCTCCACCAGCGACATCGGCCCCGCGGTCGGAACCACCCGAGTCTGGCGAAAACCGGCCCGCGACAACAACTCCGCGTACTCGGAAGCCGTGCGCTCCCGCCCGCCGGCGACCACCAGCATCTCCAGGTCCAGGAGCAGGCCAGGGTGGTGCGGGGTGCCCTCGGGCAGCACCAGCTCGATCAGGGCCAACGTGCCGCCCGGGGCGATCGCAGACCGCACATTACGCAGGATCGCCACCGCGCTGTCCTCGTCCCAGTCGTGGATGATCGTCTTCAGCAGATAGGCGTCGCCGCCCTCGGGTACCGACTCGAAGAACGAGCCACCGGTGACGGTCGTGCGTTCCGACACCCCCGCCGCCTCCAGTAGGGGCGCGGCGCCGGCGACCACCGACGGCAGGTCGAACAGCACACCCCTGGACTCGGGCGCCTGCTGCAGCACCGCGGACAACAGCGCGCCGTGCCCGCCACCCACGTCGACGACGGTGCCGAAGCGGCGGAAATCGTAAGCGGGCATGAGGGTTTCGATTGCCATGCCGGAGACCGCGGTCATCGCATCGTTGAATGTCGCGGCCAGGTCCGGGTCGGTCTCCAGGTATTCGAAGATCGGCATGCCGCGCAGCATTTCCGCCGAGGTCTTGCCGGTCTGCACCGCATACAGCAATTGACCCCAGTGTTCCCAGTGCTTGGGGTGGCCGACGAATTTGAGCATCGGTGCCAGGGTGCCCGGCGTATCGGATCGCAGCGTCTGCCCCAGCCGGGTCAAGGCGAACCGGCCATCGTTGTCCTGCTTGAGCAGCGCGTTGCCGGCAAGCGCCCGCAGCAGCCGGAACGTCGCACCGGGATCTGAACCCAACCGGCCGGCGATGTCGTCAGCGGTAGCCGGGCCGGTGGCCAGCACGTCGAAGACTCCGAGCTTGGCGGCCGCGTACATCGCCTGGGTGAGCCAGCCGCCCTGGATCAGCTCGAATATCGCCACATTGGCCGGCACCACGGACCTGCGCAACGCGCCCAATCCGTCACGGACGCGGCCGATGCCGTCGATCAGCCAGGCGGGCGGAGGTTTCGGTGCGTCTGCCACAGCGCTCACAGTAACCCCACAGTCGACGCCCCCGCTAGAGTCCGTTCATGGCGATCGATCCGTCGCACATCCTGCTCACCGACCGGGTGGCCGTGGTGACCGGTGGCGGCACCGGGATCGGCCGTGGCATCGCCGAGGGTCTGGTGGCATTCGGGGCCAAGGTGGCGATCTGGGAGCGCAACCCCGACACCTGCGCCGATACTGCGAAACGCATTGGTGCGCTGGGTATCACCGTCGATGTGCGAGAGTCTGCTGCGGTGGATCAGGCGTTGGCCCGCACAGTGGCCGAACTCGGCCCACCCTCGATACTGGTCAACAACGCCGGGGGCACCTTCTCGTCGCCGCTGCTGGATACCACCGAAAACGGCTGGGATACCTTGTACCGCACCAATCTCAAGCAGGTATTGCTGTGTACCCAGCGGGTGGCGCGGGTCATGGTCGAACACGGCCTACCGGGCAGCATCATCACCATCACTTCGATCGAAGGCACCCGTGCTGCACCGGGTTACGCCGCGTACGCCGCCGCCAAAGCCGGCGTGATCAACTACACCAAGACCGCCGCGCTGGAACTGGCACCGCACCGCATCCGGGTCAATGCACTGGCACCGGACTTCACCCTCACCGAAGGCCTGGCACAGCTGGCCGGCGCCGGCGGCATGCTTGCGACGAAGGATGACATGATCCCGCTGGCCCGTGCCGGGCACGTCGACGAAATGGCCTCCAGCGCAGTGTTTCTGGCATCGGATATGGCCTCGTACATCACAGGCCAAACCATTCACGTCGATGGCGGGACCGCGGCGGCCGGCGGCTGGTACCACCGGCCGGGCTCCGGCGAGTACGTGCTCGGGCCGTCCTGAGCGACTCGCGCCGGCGGTCACAGGTTCGCCCGCTAGCCTCGCGCCCATGAGAACGTCTGCATTCGCCGGTATCGCCGCCTCTGCGACCGCCCTGGCCCTGGCCTTGTCCGGCTGCGGCTCCGACACCCAGAAGACCGACACCGCCACGACTTCCTCATCCGCCGTATCGACGGCGCCCACCAGCGGAAAGGTCGCCAAGCCGGTCCAGAACGACGGCCCCAACCCGACGATCGCCGACTACATCCGGGACCACAAGCTCACTGAGAGCCAGGTGCACCGCGGCGACGCTGGCACGCCCAAGGTCGACCTGCCGACCCCGGACGGCTGGAAGGCCGCCGGCGACGACAACCCGATGTGGGCGTATGACTCGATCATCTACAGCGGGCCGGCGGACGGGAAAGACACCGACTACACGCCCAGCATCGTCGCCCTGCTGTCCAAGCTGAACGGCACCGTCGACCCGAAGGCACTGCTGGCCGCGGCGCCCGGTGAATTGCAGAACCTCCCGGGCTTCAAGGCCTCTGGGCTGGGGACGGCCACCACCCTTGGCACCTACCCCGCCTATCAGCTGGCCGGCACCTGGACCGCCGACGGCAAGACCAAGTTCGTGGCACAGAAGACCGTGGTCATCCCCGCCGAGGACGCAACCTATGTGCTGCAACTCAATTCAGATGGGACGGCCGATCAGACGGCCCTGGTCGAAGCCGCCACTGTGCTGGTCGGCCAACAGACGAAGGTCACGCCCTGAGGTGGCTCCGCCTCATCACGACTCGCGAATGGCGTCCAGCCGCTTGGTGGCGGCCTCGAACCCGGCCACCAGCTCGGCGATGATGTCCGCCACCGGACGGATCTCGTTCATCCGGCCGACTATCTGACCTACCGGCATGGCAACAGCGGTCGGATCGACGGACTCGTTCATCCGCTGATGGGCCTCGCTGACCAGAATGTTCTGCAGTGGCATCGGCAATGGGTCGGGCGCGCCCTCGGCGTCCCAGGCGTCGGTCCAGCGGCTCTTGAGCAGCCGAGCCGGCTTGCCGGTGTAGATCTTGCGGCGGACGGTGTCGGCCGAGGTCGCATTCAGCATCGCTTGCTGCACAACGGAAACGCCCGACTCCAGCCGCACGCCCAGGTCGTACTCGGCCGACGTCAGGAACGCCGAGCCCATCCAGACGCCCTGCGCGCCCAGCGCCAGCGCGGCGGCCAGCTGTCGGCCGGTGCCGATGCCGCCCGCGGCGAGGACCGGGGCCGAACCACCAAGGGCATCAACGATTTCCGGCCACAACACCATGGAGCCGATCTCACCGGTGTGCCCGCCGGCCTCGTGCCCCTGAGCGACCACGATGTCGACGCCGTTCTCGACGTGCCGCGCCGCATGCTTGGCGGAGCCGGCCAGGGCCGCGACCGGGACACCGGCGGCGTGCGCCTGATCGATGACGTCCTTCGGCGGCGAGCCGAGTGCGTTGGCGATCAACTTGATGGGGTGCTTGAGCGCGACATCGACGTGAGAGCGGGCTACCGAGTGCAACCAGCCCAGCACGCCCTCGTTTTTCTCCTCGTCTTCCGGCAACGGCGGAACGCCAAGGTCGGCAAGGGTTTTGGCGACGAAGTCCTTGTGCGTCTGCGGGATCAGCTTATTGATGTCGACCGATGTGCCCTCTGTGGGGACCTTGGCGGGCATCACGATGTCGACGCCGTACGGCTTACCGTCGGTGTTGGCGTCCATCCACTGCAGGACGTGCTCCAGGTCGTCGGCGTCGTTGAACCGGACGCAACCCAGCACGCCCATACCGCCGGCACGGCTCACCGCGGCGGCCACCTTCTCCGACGGCGTGAACACGAAGATCGGGTATTCGATCCCGAACCGCTCGCAGAGCTCTGTTTTCACGTCATGCCCCTAACTAGGCTTGTGCGCCGGCGTGTTTGGCGTGCACCTCATCGGCTGGACGCGCCTCGGTCTGGTCCTTGGCCCAGCGGTAGTCGGGCTTGCCGGCCGGGGACCGCTTGACCTCGTCGACCAGCCAGAGGCTGCGCGGCACCTTGTAGCCGGCGATCTCGCTGCGGACGAACGCATCCAGGTCGGCCAGCGCAGGCTTGGTCCCCTCACGGGGCTGCACGACGGCCGCGACGTGCTGGCCGAAACGCGGGTCCGGAACGCCGACGACCAAGGCGTCGAACACATCCGGGTGACCCTTGAGCGCGGCCTCGACCTCTTCGGGGTAGATCTTCTCGCCACCGGAGTTGATCGACACCGAGCCGCGGCCCAGCATGGTCACGCTGCCGTCGGCCTCGACCTCGGCGTAGTCACCCGGGATGGCGTAGCGAACGCCGTTGATGGTCTTGAAGGTTTCGGCCGTCTTCTTCTCGTCCTTGAAGTAGCCGACCGGGATGTGGCCGCACTTGGCGATGATGCCTCGGACGCCGGACCCGGGAACGACCTCGTTGCCGTCCTCGTCCAGGACCTTGGTCTTCTTGTCGATGGTGACGCGCGGGCCTCCGGTGTGGGACTGCCCCTTGGCGACGATGCTGGTGCCACCGAAACCGGTCTCCGACGAGCCGATCGAGTCGGTGATGATCCGGTTCGGCAGCAGCTCGAGGAATTTCTCCTTGAGGCTGGTGGAGAACAGGGCGGCGGTGCTGGCCAACAGGAACAACGACGACAGGTCGTACTCGTTGCCGGCGTCCTGGTGGGCCAACAGGGCGTCCAGCAGCGGCCGGGCCATCGCGTCGCCGGTGAAGAACAGCAGATTCACCTTGTGCTCGTGGATCATTCGCCAGGTGGCGTCGGCGTCGAACTCCGGCATCAGCACCACGGTGTGGCCGGTGAACATGGCCATCCAGGTGGCCGACTGGGTGGCGCCGTGGATCATCGGCGGAATGGGGAGGCGGATCATCGGCGGGTTGGCGGCGGCCTGCTTGGACAGGTCGTACTCATCGGCGATCGGCTCGCCGGTGGCAAAGTCGGTGCCGCCGAACAGAACTCGGTAAATGTCCTCGTGGCGCCACATCACACCTTTGGGGAATCCGGTGGTGCCGCCGGTGTACAGCAGGTAGATGTCGTCTTCGCTGCGCGGACCGAAATCGCGCTCGGGGGAGCTGTCGGCGATGGCCGAGTAGAACTCGACGCCGCCGTAGCGCTGGAAATCGTCGTCCGAACCGTCCTCGACCACCAGGATCGTCTTGAGCAACGGCAGGTCGGGCAGGACGTTGGCGACCCGGTCGGAGTACTGACGCTCGTGGATCAGCGCCACCATGTCCGAGTTGTCGAACAGATAGCGCAGCTCGCCCTCGACGTAGCGGAAATTGACGTTGACCAGAATGGCGCCGGCTTTGACGATGCCGAGCATGCCGATCACGATCTCGATGCGGTTGCGGCAATACAGCCCAACCTTGTCGTCCTTCTTGACGCCCTGCGACTGGAGATAGTGGGCCAGGCGGTTGGCCTTCTCCTCCAACTGGGCGTAGGTCAGCTGTTCGTCGCCGCAGATGAGTGCGACGCGGTCCGGCACAGCATCGATGGAGTGCTCGGCAAGATCGGCGATGTTAAGAGCCACGGTTACCTAAACTAGAACGTGTTACATTTTGTGACAAGTCTAACGAAATTCAGCCCGGAGGTTGGTATCTGTGAGTGAGCCCGACGTCAGCAAATCAGCTGGCCCCGACGCCCTCATTGAGCAGCGCGGACACACCCTGATTGTCACCCTGAACCGGCCCGAGGCGCGCAACGCGCTTTCGTCAGAGATGCTCTCGATCATGGTCGAGGCCTGGGACCGCGTGGACAGCGATCCGGAGATCCGGACCTGCATCCTGACCGGCGCCGGCGGCTACTTCTGCGCAGGTATGGATCTCAAGGGCGCCACCAAGAAGCCGCCGGGCGACTCGTTCAAGGACGGCAGCTACGACCCGTCGCGTATCGACGGGCTGCTGAAGGGCCGTCGCCTGACCAAGCCGCTGATCGCGGCAGTCGAGGGCCCGGCCATCGCCGGCGGCACCGAGATCCTGCAGGGTACCGACATCCGGGTCGCCGGCGAGAGCGCCAAGTTCGGCATCTCCGAGGCCAAGTGGAGCCTCTACCCGATGGGCGGCTCGGCGGTACGCCTGGTGCGCCAGATTCCGTACACCATCGCGTGCGACATGCTGCTGACCGGCCGGCACATCACCGCGGCCCAGGCCCTTGAGTACGGGCTCATCGGGCATGTGGTGCCGGACGGCACCGCGCTGGAGAAGGCCCTTCAGATCGCCGAGGTGATCAACAACAACGGCCCGCTGGCGGTGCAGGCAATCCTCAAAACGATTCGCGAAACCGAGGGCATGCACGAGCTTGATGCCTTCAAGCCCGACACCGCCAACGGCATTCCCGTGTTCCTGTCCGAGGACTCAAAAGAAGGTCCGTTGGCTTTCAAGGAGAAGCGCGCGCCGCAGTTCAAGATGCGCTGATGCGTATCGCGGTCACCGGCGGCACCGGGTATCTCGGTGCCCACACGGTTCGCGCCCTGTTGGGCGCCGGCCACTTTGTTCGGCTGCTGGTGGTGCCCGGCGGCGCCGATGACGCAGTCATCGCGGCATTGCAGCCGTTGGGGCCGCTGGAAGTCTTGCCCGGCGATATCCGTTCTGCGGAAACGATTTCGGCGCTGCTGACCGGGTGTGACGCGGTATTGCATGCGGCCGGCGTGGTCGGCACCGATAGTCGACGCACCCAGTTGATGTGGGACATCAACGCTTACGCCACAGAGTCGTTGTTGATGCGGGCTGCCGAGCTCGGGCTCGACCCCATCGTGTCGGTTTCGTCGTACAGCTCGTTGTTCCCGCCGCCGGACGGTGTCATCGGGCCGGACACTCCCCCGGTGCCCGGCCGCAGCGACTACGCGCGCACCAAGGCCTACGCCGACACCGCCGCACGCCGGTTGCAGTCGGCCGGGGCACCCGTCGTGGTGACGTATCCGTCGTCGGTCGTCGGACCGGCCTTCCACACCGCTGTCGGTGTGACACAACGTGGTTGGGATCCGATCGTCCGGGCCAGGGTGGCGCCGCGGCTGCGTGGCGGCATGCAGATGATCGATGTCGGCGACGTGGCCGCCGTACACACGGCATTGATGGCGCCCGGTCGCGGCCCCAAAAGGTACGTCTGCGGCGGCGTCATGCTGACCTTTGATCAGATGATCGACGCACTCGAGGCCGCTGTGAGACAGCCGATCCGCCGGATTCCCTTATCCCCCGGCCTGTTTCGCGGGATCGGTCGATTGGCTGACTTCGCCGGCAAGTGGCTGCCACTGGCCGATGGCCTCAGCTATGAAGCGGCGATGCTGCTGACTGCCGCGGTGCCGACCGATGATTCGTTCACACTGTCCGACCTCGGCCTGACCTGGCGGGATCCCCGCGAATCGATCATCTGCTCGTTTGCCTGACGGCGACTTCGGCGCACTGCGTCACGCTCGGCGATACGAAGTGCGCGATCGCATGGGTCACGGCAGTACCGAGCACCACCCGCGTTGGGGCCAGTGACTACCGGGTTCGGACGGAGGCTCGTACGCTGTACGCAATTCACGGGAGGACACGCAGATGCAGCCCAACCCACTCGATCCGGTCGCCAGCGAGCGACTGTCTCACGCCGACAAACTATTCACCTCCGACCTGTCGATCAACGAGTTCGCCCTGCTGCACGGCGCGGGGTTCGCGCCGATGGAGCTCGTGATGGGCGCGTCGGTCTACCACGTCGGATATCAGTTCACCGGCCTCAAGCAGCAGGCGGAACTGCCGATCCTCACCGAGGCCACCTACCGGGCACGGTGGAACGCGATGGCGCGCATGCAGGCTGAAGCCGACGCACTGGGTGCCGATGGCGTGGTCGGCGTCCGACTCGACTGGCGTCACGTCGGCGAAGGTGAACACCTGGAGTTCATCGCGGTGGGAACAGCGGTGCGCTACACGGCCCAGCCCGGTGCCTACCGCCGCGCCAGCGGGCAGGCGTTCAGCAGTCACCTCGGTGGGCAGGACCTGACGACGTTGCTGCGCTCCGGGTTCGCACCTGTCGCGTTCGTCATGGGCAACTGTGTCTATCACGTCGCCGTACAGGGATTCATGCAGAACGTGAAGCAAATGGGCCGCAATGCCGAGATGCCGCAATGGACCCAAGGCAATTACGAGGCACGCGAATTGGCGATGTCCCGTATGCAAGCGGAGGCCGAACGCGACGGCGCCAGTGGTGTGGTCGGCGTGGAATTCGCCATATCGAACTACGCGTGGGGACATCACACGGTGGAGTTCTACGTCGCGGGCACTGCGGTCCGGCGCGTCGGCGAGGGCGAGACCATCACGCCGTCGTTCGTCCTGCCGATGAGCGGGTGATGACCGGCTTCGATCCCTCCCGGGTGAGCGACACGGTGGCCGCGGCACGGTCCGGGCCCGCGGGCGTCGGATCGGTGGTCGCCGTATTCAGCACCGTCCCCGGCGTCGTACACACACCGGCCCGGCGCAGCCTGTTCCGCTCTACACCGGCGCGAGTCCAGATCGCCGACTGGCGCTACGAGATCGCCCAGGACGGACGTCTGCGGGCAGCCCACGTGGTGGGCGACATCGTGATCGCCGAAGAGACGCTCAATGCGGACGCGGTGGGCCCACATATCGCGCGCTCCCTGGCGCAGCTGATCGACCGATACGGGTCCACGATCTGCCCACACATCGACGCCGCCGTCGACGCCCTCAGGATCAGTCTCGGCGAGGGGTAGTCGACGGCTCCGACCTCAGAGCACCCGGGCCGTCGGGGTGAACACCACCGGCATCGACTCCGGGCCGCTGACGAAGTTGGCCGCACGCAACGGCACCACCGCACCATCGGCCAGCCGCAGATCGGGCAGCCGCTGCATCAGCTTCTGGGTCATCAGCTTCAGCTCCAACCGGGCCAGCTGGTTACCCAGGCAGAAGTGAGTACCGAAGCCGAAGGCCAAGTGACTGTTGGGATTCCGATCAATCGTGAAGTCATCCGGGTTCGCGAACTGCTCCCCGTCGAAGTTCGCCGACTCGAACATCAGCATGACCTTCTCATCCTTCTTCAGCTCGGTGCCGTAGAAGACGGTGTCCGCGGTCAGGACGCGGCACATGTTCTTGATCGGTGAGGTCCACCGCAGCATCTCCTCGACAGCACCGGGCATCAGCTCGGCGTCGGCGGTCAACCGGTCCCACTGATCGCGATGCCGCAGCAGCTGTTCGATGCCGCCGGACAACGTATGCCGGGTGGTCTCGTCGCCGCCGATCAGGATGAGCAGCGTCTCCATGACGATCTCGTTGTCGTCCATCCGCTGTCCGTCGACCTCGGAATTGATCAGCACGGAGAACAGGTCATCGGTGGGGTTGGCGCGCCGGTCGGCGATCACGCCCATGGTGAAAGCGGTATATGCCGCAAAGGTTTCCATCAGCTTCTGGATCGCCGACTCGTCCAGATGCGAGGACAGCCCAGACACCAACTCGTCGGACCAGTTGAGCAGCATCTCGCGCTCTTCCGGCACCACGCCCAGCATGTCGCCGATCACGGCCATGGGCAGCGGAGCGGCCAGCTCACGGACGAAGTCCGCGGAGCCCTTCTCGCAGACGTTGTCGATCAAGGCGTCGCACAGCCGCTCGATCGACGGCACCTTGTCCATCACGCGCTTGCGGGTGAAGCCAGCGTTGACCAGCTTGCGCCGCACCAGGTGTGCCGGATCGTCCATATCGATCATGTACGGCATGCCCGGCTGATCCGGGCGGATACCGCCGGCGTTGGAGAACAGTTCGGCGTTGCGCTCGGCGTCGAGCACCGCCTGGTAAGTGGTCACCGCTACCTGCCCGTTGCGGTCCCGGAACACCGGCTCGTTGGCCCGCATCCAGCGGTAGGCCTCGCGCGCGGCCGGCCCGTCGGCATAGAACCGGCCATCGGTCAGGTCGACATCGGGCCTGGTGATAACACTTGTCACTTGATCTCCTGAGCGTCGGCGAAAGTCATGTCCACGTTGTCAGCGGAGCCGGAGAGCATGGCGCGTTTCGGCAAACCGAGTGCGGCCAGTTCCTGGGCGTACGGGTGGTCGCCCAGTCGGACCGTCACCCCTGCAGGTCGGTAGCGCACCCCGGTGGGCCTCATCACGCCGACGGTCTCGCGCGTGACGCCGTCGAGATGCGAATAGGTCGGGTGTGCCTGCGGTTTGGCCGGCGCGGGCACCGGCAGGCCGGGCCGGAAATCCATCCCGACCGCGAATCGGCCGTCGATGCTGACGTCGAAGCCGAAATTCTTACCGCGACGAACCCCGGCCGGACTGTCCGCTCCGCGGACAGCGAAGTCCGCCATCACCTTTGGGTAGCCCCAGATCGATCGCCCGGCCTCCAGCGTGAAGGCCTGGTCGACAGGTAGGTGGTGGATGAATGCGCCCGCCGACTGCAGTGCGCGTAGGCCCGACGCATTCGAGCCGGGCGGGTTCACCATCACATTGGTGCCGTACTCGTAGTACTGCCCGAGATCGCTGTCGACGTAGTGCATCAACATCAGCACCGCCACGGCTCGGCGCGGTCGATACCGGCACACCTGCAGGCCGCTGTAGTCGATCATGCGTTGCGCTGCATCGGCGTCGACCGAGAACATCGCCATGTGCTGCGCCGCCTTGCGCACCCGCACCGGCATGGTCAGCACGGTGCCGGCGATGGTGTGCCGCGAGGGCCCGGCGGCGTCAGTCACATCGCAAATCTAGAACACGTTATAGACAACTTGCAAGAAGTGTCTACTGACGCCCGCAGAGCGTCGCTATACCAGCGCAGCCAGCTGGTTGATCTGCTCAACCGACTTGGCCCCGACCACCATCATGGTGACGCCCGAGGCCTCCCAGGCCTTGATCTGCTCCTTGACGTAGTCCAGGTTGCCGACGATCGCGGAGTCATCGACCAGCTCGTCCGGAATCACCTTGGCCGCTTCGTCTTTCCGATCGCTCCGGAACAGCTTGGTCACATCGTCGACGACCTCGGCGTAACCCATCCGCCGGTACACCTCGGCGTGGAAGTTGGTGTCCTCCGAACCCATGCCACCCATGTACAGCGCCAGGTGCGGCTTCATCATCTCCATCACCATCGGCCGGTCGTCGGTCACGACGATCTGTGCGGTGGCACAGATTTCGAAGCTTTCCCGGGTGCGATGGGCGCCGGCGCGCGCGAAGCCCTCGTCCAGCCACTCGTTGTACATCCCCGAGATCCGCGGCGAGTAGAAGATCGGCAGCCAGCCATCGGCGATCTCGGCGGCCAGCGCGACGTTCTTGGGCCCTTCGGCGCCGAGCATCACCGGGATGTCAGCGCGCAGCGGGTGGGTGATGGGCTTGAGTGGCTTGCCCAGACCAGTGGTCCCCGCACCCGTCACCGGCAACGGGTAGTGCGGGCCGGCGCTGGTCACCGGGGCTTCGCGGGCCCAGACCTGGCGCAGGATGTCGATGTACTCACGGGTGCGGGCCAGCGGCTTAGGGAACTTCTGCCCGTACCAGCCCTCCACCACCTGCGGGCCCGAGACGCCGAGGCCCAGGATGTGCCGGCCGCCGGACAGATGATCGAGGGTCAGCGCGGCCATCGCGCATGCGGTGGGCGTACGGGCCGACATCTGGATGACCGAGGTGCCCAGTCGCATCCGGGTGGTCTCCCGCCCCCACCACGCCAACGGTGTGTAGGCGTCCGAGCCCCAGGCCTCGGCGGTGAAGACGGTGTCGAAACCGGCTTCTTCCGCGGCGGCGACGAGGACCGCATGATCCGTGGGCGGCTTGGCGCCCCAGTAGCCGAGCTGCAGACCGAGCTTCATTGACGACTGCCTTTCTCGTGAGTCCGGGTCGGACCTTGCCACGATTGTTAGAACCTGTTCTACTCGATGCCGTGAGCGCTAGCCAAAGCAGCCCAGCCCAGATAGCAGGCCATGAGCCGCCCCTCTCAGCTCCGCTGAAACTGTCATTCGACTACACCCGTTCAGTGGGTCCGGTCCTCAGCCAGTTCTTCACCGCGCTGCGTAGCCGACGTATCGTCGGCACCCGCGGGTCGGATGGCCGGGTGCACGTACCTCCCGCCGAGTATGACCCCGTCACCTACGACGCCCTGACCGAGGTCGTCCCGGTCGAAAGCGTCGGCACCGTGGTGTCGTGGACCTGGCAGCCCGAGCCGTTGGAAGGCCAGCCACTGCCGCGACCGTTCGCGTGGGCGTTGATCAAGCTCGACGGAGCCGACACTCCGCTGTTGCACGCGGTGGACGCCCCGGAAGGTTCGCTGAAGTCCGGCGACCGGGTCCGTGCGCACTGGGTGGACGAGCCCGTCGGTGCCATCACCGACGTCGCGTACTTCGTGCCCGGCGAGGACGTAGTTGAACCATTGCCGGCCGACGACCGCGACCCGGTCACCATGCTTGTCGTGCCGTCATCCATCGAAATCCAGCACACCGCATCGCATCCCGAGACGGTGTTCCTGCGCGGCCTGCAAGAGGGCAAGCTGCTCGGCGCCCGCACCAAGGTCGGCCGCGACGGCAAGCCCGGCGCGGTGCTGTTCCCGCCCAAGGAAGCCGACCCGGCCACCGGCATGGAACTCGACGAGTTCGTCGAGCTGCCCGACTACGGCACGGTCACCACATTCGCGATCATCAACATCCCGTTCCCGGGCCAGCGCATCAAGCCGCCCTATGTGGCCGCCTACGTCCTACTGGACGGCGCAGACATCCCCTTCCTGCACCTGGTCACCGAGATCGACGCGGCCGACGTCCGGATGGGCATGCGAGTGCAGGCGGTGTGGAAGCCCCGTGAGGAGTGGGGCCTGGGCATCGACAACATCTCGCACTTCCGGCCCAGCGGCGAACCCGACGCCGAATACGACTCCTACAAGCACCACCTGTAAAGGGATCTGATGACTTCCAGCGATGTAGCGGTCGTCGGCTTCGCGCATGCCCCGCATGTGCGCCGCACTGACGGCACCACCAACGGCGTCGAAATGTTGATGCCGTGTTTTGCCAAGCTGTTCGGCGAATTGGGCCTGCAGCAGACCGATATCGGCTTCTGGTGCTCCGGCTCTTCGGATTACCTTGCCGGCCGGGCATTTTCGTTCATCTCGGCGATCGACTCGATCGGCGCCGTACCGCCGATCAACGAGTCGCACGTGGAGATGGACGCGGCCTGGGCGCTCTACGAGGCCTACCTGAAGATCCTGACCGGCGAGGTGGACACCGCTCTGGTCTACGGCTTCGGCAAGGGCAGCGCCGGCAATCTGCGTCGGGTACTGGCCCTGCAGACCGATCCGTACACCGTCGCGCCGCTGTGGCCGGACGCAGTCTCCATGGCGGGTCTGCAGGCCCGCTTCGGCTTGGATGCCGGTAAGTGGACGGCAGAGCAGATGGCCCAGGTGGCGCTTGACTCGTTCGCGGCGTCCCCACGAGTCGACAGGGTCGAAGCCGCATCGAGCGTCGGTGAGCTGCTGGACCGGCCGTTCTTCGCCGACCCGCTGCGCCGCCACGACATCGCGCCGATCACCGACGGTGCCGCCGCGATTGTGCTGGCCTCGGCCGACAAGGCCCGCGAACTGCGCGAAAACCCGGCCTGGATCACAGGTTTCGAGCACCGCATCGAGACCCCTATCCTCGGTGCCCGCGATCTGACGGTCTCGACCTCGACTGCCGCGTCGGCCGCGGTCGCCACCGCCGGGGACACCGGTTCGATCGACATCGCCGAACTGCACGCGCCGTTCAGCCACCAGCAGTTGATCCTCGCCGAAGCGATCGGCCTGGGTGCGGCGACGAAGATCAACCCGTCCGGTGGTGCGCTGGCCGCGAACCCGATGTTCTCGGCCGGCCTGGAGCGCATCGGCTTTGCCGCCGAGCACATCTTCAACGGCACCGCGAACCGGGTGCTGGCCCATGCCACGAGCGGTCCTGCGCTGCAACAGAATCTGATCGCCGTTCTGGAGGGTAAATAGCAATGGCTAAGAATCTCGCTGCGGTGCTCGGTACCGGGCAGACCAAGTACGTCGCCAAGCGCACCGACGTCTCGATGAACGGCCTGGTCCGCGAAGCCATCGACCGGGCACTCGTCGATTCGGGGTGCACCATGGCCGACATCGACGCCGTCGTGGTCGGCAAGGCCCCGGACTTCTTCGAGGGCGTGATGATGCCCGAGCTGTTCATGGCCGACGCCACCGGCGCCACCAACAAGCCACTGATCCGGGTACACACCGCCGGTTCGGTGGGTGGCTCGACCGCAATCGTCGCCGCCAGCCTGGTGAAGTCCGGCAAGTACCGCCGGGTGCTGACCATGGCCTGGGAGAAGCAGTCCGAGTCGAATGCCATGTGGGCGTTGAGTATTCCGGTGCCGTTCACCAAGCCGGTGGGCGCCGGTGCGGGCGGCTACTTCGCCCCGCACGTGCGGGCCTACATCCGCCGCTCGGGCGCGCCGAACAACATCGGCGCCATCGTCGCGGTCAAGGACCGGCTCAACGGCGCCAAGAACCCGCTGGCCCACCTGCACCAGCCGGACATCACCGTCGAGAAGGTGATGGCATCGCAGATGCTTTGGGATCCAATCCGTTTCGATGAGACCTGTCCGTCCTCAGACGGTGCGGCCGCACTGGTGATCGGCAATGAGGAAGTCGCCGAGGCCCGCATCGCCGAGGGACACCCGGTGGCGTGGATCCACGCCACGTCGCTGCGCACCGAACCGCTGGCCTACTCCGGTCGCGATCAGGTGAATCCGCAGGCCGGCCGCGACGCTGCCGCCGCCCTGTGGAAGGCCGCCGGCATCACCAGCCCGATCGACGAAATCGATTGCGCCGAGGTGTATGTGCCGTTCTCCTGGTACGAGCCGATGTGGCTGGAGAACCTGGGCTTCGCGCCCGAAGGCGAGGGCTGGAAGCTGACCCAGGCCGGCGAGACAGCGATCGGCGGCAAGATTCCGTTCAACGCCTCCGGTGGCGTGCTGAGCTCCAACCCGATCGGCGCATCCGGCATGATCCGGTTCGCCGAGTCCGCCATCCAGGTGATGGGCAAGGCCGGCGACCATCAGGTGCCCGGTGCCCGCAAGGCCCTGGGGCACGCGTATGGCGGTGGCGCACAGTACTACTCGATGTGGGTGGTTTCTGCGGACAAGCCGGGCGCCTAGTCCGGATGAGCAAGATGAAGTACACGGTCAGCGTGGCGATGGGCCCGATCGAGGACATCATCGAGATCGCCAAAACCGCTGAAGAGGTCGGCTTCGAGGCGATCGCACTGCCGGACTCGCTGTTCTACATGGAGAAGCAGGCCGCGGACTATCCGTACACCCCGGATGGTTCGCGGATGTGGAACGCCGAAACGCCGTGGGTGGATCCGCTGATCGCCGCCGCGGCCATGGGTGCGGTGACCAGCAAGATCCGCTTCTACACCAACGTGATGAAGCTGGGCTCACGCAATCCGCTGCTGCTCGCCCGTCAGGTCGGCTCGGTGGCGAACCTGACCGGCAACCGGTTCGGCTTCGGTGTCGGAATTGGCTGGGCACCTGAGGAATTCGAGTGGTGTGGTCAGCCGTACGCCAAGCGCGGCGCCCGGGTCGACGAGATGATCGAGGTCATCAAGTTGGTACTCGCCGGCGGCATGGTCGAATTCCACGGCAAGTTCTACGATTTCGAACGCCTGCAGATGAGCCCCGCACCGTCACAGCCCGTGCCGTTCTATGTCGGCGGGCACACCGAGGTGGCACTCAAGCGAGCTGCCAAGGTCAGTGACGGCTGGACCAGCGCGATGATGACCTGCGCCCAGCTTGCCGACACCGTCACCCAGCTCAACCAGTTGCGGTCCGAATACGGAAGGGCCGATGCGCCTTTCGAAATCCAGGCGGTCTGCATCGACAAGTTCGGGGTGGACGGCCACCGCGAGCTCGCTGCGGCCGGCGTCACCGACAACATCGTGATCCCGTGGATCTTCGACGGCCTGGCGTTCGACGCCCCGGTCGAGAAGAAGAAGGATTCACTCAAGCGATACGCAGACACCCACATCCACTCCGGCTGGCAGGACTGACATGACCGTCTCCGATCCGAACCACCCCGCACACCTGGCCGGCAAACGGTCCCGCGACGCAGTGGCCGCACGGGACAAAGAGGCATGGTTGTCCGTGTTCGCCGACGACGCGATCGTGCAAGATCCGATCGGACCGTCGTTCCTCGACCCCGAGGGCAACGGGCACCGCGGCAAGGAAGCCATTGCGGCGTTCTGGGACAAGTCGATCGCGCTGACCGACAAGCTGGAGTTCAACTTTCTGCAGACCTACCAGTGCGGTGACGAGGAAGCCAACGTCGGCAATATCGTCAGTACCTTCGGAGAACACCAGGTCGTCACCGAGGGCGTGTTCACCTATCGGGTGAATGAGGCGGGGCAGATGTTGGCGCTGCGCGCCTACTGGGAAGCGCCGCACTAACGTCCGGCAAACGGCCAAATCGCCCTCAGAACGTCCAGGAGCCCGACGGTTGCAGGACGAATCCGTGCCCACCATCGCTCTTGTCGAAGCACGCGGTGACGTTGCCCGCTGCGATGCCACAGGTGGTGCTGCCCACGACCACTTTCTGACCCACCGTCATGACGTCGGCACCGGCGAGGTCGCTCGGACAATCGCCGCGGTAGCTGCTGAGCACTCCCTCATTGGCCGAACGTAGCTGTGCCACACCGAAATCACACGGCGTGGTCGCAGTCGAGTCAGTGGTGACCGACAACCCCCGCAGGCCGGGAAGCGGTCCGTAACACCGCGTCACCGGGCCGGTCCCGTCCAGGGCACTGATGCCGCAATACACCCCATCCGGCGTGGAGAACTTCACCGTCTGCTGGGGGCCTCCCCGGTACAGCACCTGGTGGGTATCGGTCACCACGGCGAAACCCGTGAAGTCCGGAAAGCTGGGCGGCGCCGCCTGAGCAACCGGGGCCGCAGCGCTCGCAACGGCGACCGTGACCACGCAGACTTTGAGCATCATCGGATCAGTGTTGGCCGGACGTCGCCTCGTAGGGCGGATTTCCGCAAAAATTCGCGCACCAGCCGACACTGGCGCACCTAGATCTCGTCCAGTCCTTCCAGATA
Source organism: Mycobacterium sp. MAA66 (assembly GCF_041261665.1). Lineage (NCBI taxonomy): Bacteria > Bacillati > Actinomycetota > Actinomycetes > Mycobacteriales > Mycobacteriaceae > Mycobacterium > Mycobacterium sp. MAA66. The sequence continues at coordinate 888,527 of NZ_JBGCCC010000002.1, forward strand.
CCGCTGGGCCAGATCCCGATAGGCCGCCGGGTTGGTATCGACCCACATCTGAGCTCCGGTACCGGCCACCGGACCTCGGATCTTGGCGGGCGAGCCGACCACCAGCACCTCGTCGGGAATCTTGGTCCCCGCAACCACCAGTGAGTGCGCGGCGATGAGGCTGCGCCGGCCGATCACCGCGCCATCCAGCACCGTGCAGTGGTTGGCGATCAACGCCTCGGCTCCGACGTGCGCACCGTGCACAACGCACATGTGCGCGATCGTCGCGCCTGGGCCGATATCGCAGGGAATGCCCGGCGGGGCGTGCAGCACCGAGCCGTCCTGCACGTTCGCGCCTTCGCGGATGATGATCGGCGCATAGTCGGCGCGCAGCACCGCGTTGAACCATACTGAGGCACCTGCCTCCACGCGCACGTCGCCGATCAGCGTCGCGGTCGGCGCGATGAATGCGGTGGGGTCGACTACCGGGCTGCGGCCCTCGAAGGCGTAAAGCGGCATGCACTAGATATACCGCAGGTAGATGCGTTTGTATTGCGCCGCGGTAGGGAAAAACTGTAACGTGTTCTAGTTAGCAGCCGAAGATTTGGGAGGCCATGGTGAACACCGAAACCGCGGGAGTTCGCGAGATCGATACGGGCGCGCTGCCCGACCGCTATGCCCGTGGCTGGCATTGCGTCGGACCGGTGAAGAACTTCCTCGACGGCAAGCCGCATTCGTTCGAGGCATTCGGCACCAAGCTCGTGGTCTTCGCCGACTCGCAGGGCGAGCTGAAGATCCTGGACGGTTACTGCCGGCACATGGGTGGCGACCTGTCCCAGGGCACCATCAAGGGCGACGAGGTCGCCTGCCCGTTCCACGACTGGCGCTGGGGCGGCGACGGTAAGTGCAAGCTGGTGCCATATGCCAAGCGCACCCCGCGCCTGGCGCGCACCCGGGCCTGGCACACCGACGTGCGCGGCGGCCTGCTGTTCGTCTGGCACGACCACGAGGGCAACGACCCGCAACCCGAGGTCCGTATTCCGGACATCCCCGAGTTCGTCAGTGACGAGTGGACCGACTGGAAGTGGAACTCGCTGCTGATCGAGGGCAGCAACTGCCGCGAGATCATCGACAACGTCACCGACATGGCGCACTTCTTCTACATTCACTTCGGCCTGCCGACGTACTTCAAGAACGTCTTCGAGGGCCACATCGCCTCGCAGTACCTGCACAACGTGGGCCGGCAGGACATCGGCGGCATGGGCACGCAGTACGGCGAGTCGCATCTGGATTCCGAGGCGTCGTACTTCGGTCCGTCGTTCATGATCAACTGGCTGCACAACAACTACAGCGGCTTCAAGGCCGAGTCGATCCTGATCAACTGCCACTACCCGGTGAGCCAGGATTCGTTCATGCTGCAGTGGGGTGTCATCGTCGAAAAGCCCAAGGGCATGGACGAAAAGACCACCGAGAAGCTGGCCAACGCCTTCACCGATGGCGTGTCGATGGGCTTCATGCAGGACGTCGAGATCTGGAAGCACAAGACGCGGATCGACAACCCGCTGCTGGTCGAGGAGGACGGCGCCGTCTATCAGATGCGCCGCTGGTACCAGCAGTTCTACGTCGATGTCGCCGACATCTCCCCGGACATGACCGACCGGTTCGAGCTCGAGATCGACACCACAGCAGCCAACGAAAAGTGGCATGTCGAGGTGGAGCGGAACCTGGCACAGCAGGCCGAGGAAGCAGAAGCGAAGGAAGCCGCGGAGCAGCCCAGCTGATGACCCAGCACGACGAGCGGGCCCAGACCCCGGACGCCGAGCGTCTGGCCCGCTCGATGCTGCAGCTGATGGGCCACGACGATGACCACGGACATGTCGTGTCCGCGACACCGTCCACTGGGTCCTGGTCCAAGGCACCGGATTTCGCCGACGACCCAGCGCGCGCTGCGGCGGTGCACGCCGCCACCGCGGCCGACCGCGAACGCTACCTGACCACCGGGCTGGCCCCGGTCGACTGCCGGTTCTGCCACTCGACGGTGACGGTCAAAAAGCTGGGTCCGGAACACACTGCGGTGCAATGGAATTCCGCAGCCATGGGACGTTGTGCCTATTTCGCCGAGGTCCGCGCCGAAGGCGGCGATCCCAGCCGTAGCCGGTCGTGTCCGCGCCTGAGCGACAGCATCAAGCACGCGGTCGCCGAGGGGTGCCTGGAAGAGTTCTCCACGGCACCCTCCCCCGGCGACGGCTGAGTTCTTCTCGGTTCTTCTCGCGAGCAGACGTAAATGTCCCCGCACGCTCGGCGTGTCGGGGACATTTACGTCTGCTCGGCAGTCAGAGGTTGGCGAAGCGGGCCTTCACCTGATCCTCGGTCAGCCCGTAGTCGGCCAACGCGTAGGTGTGCTTCGGGGCGCGCGGCCCCCGCTGGCTCTCGGCATGGCTGTCGACCATCGCCTGTCGCGCGGCGTCGGTGAACTCCAGCCCGAATGTCCGGTAGATGCCCTCGACGGCACCGACCGGGTCCTTGATGAACTCGAAGTAGTCGACATCGCAGAACTGGGCCGGATCATGCTTGGCCCGTTCGGCATTGAACAACTCCAAACCGCGGGACCAGGTCTCCAGGGCGTCGTCGCCGATGACCTTGCCGGTGAACGTGTTCGACCAGCCGGCCGTGGTGTGCTGCGACAGCGAGCACATCGACGCCAGGATGGTCTCCGCCGGGCGGTGGCACTGCACCACCAGCGCATCCGGATACACCTGCAGCAGCGCATCCAACGCGAACAGGTGGCTGGGATTCTTGAGCACCCAACGCTTTTCGGGCTCGTTCAGGCCGATCAGCTGCAGGTTCTTGCGATGCCGCTGGTACGACTTGGTCCAGTCCTGCCCGGCCAGCCACTGGGCGTAGGTCGGCACATGCGCCAGCGTCTCGTAAGACACCGAGTGCAGCGACTGCCGCAGCAGCTGCCAGCACTCCTCGACCTCGTCGGCAGTCATGAAATGAAGGCCGGTGTAGTCCGGGTTCTCCTCGTGCTCCTTCTTGAACCGAGCATCGAGTGCACTGAAAACGGGGTTGTCGGACCAGGTTTCGCGCGGCGGCCGGGGCTGCGGGTACTCCGCGAGCCACATCTCGAGTCCCTGGTGCGACGGGTCCGCGGCCAACAGCCGGTGGATCACCGTGGTTCCGGTGCGGGGCAGGCCGGTGACGAAAATCGGCCGCTCGATCGACACCTCGGCGTGCTGCGGGTACTGCTTGAACGCGGCATTCGACACCAGTCGCGCCACCAACGCGTTGCGGGTGAAGAACCGCTGCATCTTGCTGCCGAGTTCGGTCAGATCGGCATCACGCTGATAGGAGTCCAGCAGCACCCCGAGTGCTTCCAGATAGTTGTCGTCGTCGGCACCGAAATCTTCCAGGCCACAGGCTTTTACCGCTGAGGCGTGCAGATCCTCGACGGTGCCCACGTTGGTGCGCGTCATGCCTTGTACTCCCCGCAGTTCACATCGAGGGTCTGTCCGGTGATACCGCTGGACAGGTCACTGGCCATGAACAGGATGGCCGAGGCCACCTCGTCCTCGGTCGGCAGTCGCTTGAGATCCGAACCGGCGGCGGCCGCGTTGTAGATCTGGTCGACGGTGGTGCCGTATTTGTCGGCCTGGTGCTGGAAGTAGCTCTGCAGAGTGCCACCCCAGATGTAACCGGGCAGAATGGAATTCACCCGGATACCCTTCTCGCCCAGCTCGGTGGCCAGGGTCTGGGACATGGCCAGCAGCGCCGACTTGGCCATCTTGTAGGCGCCGTACTTGGCCTGCGAATGCCGCAGCACCATCGAATTCACGTTCACCACAGAGCCTTTGGATGATTCCAGCGCCGGCGTGAAGCCCTGGATCATCCGCAGCGCCCCGAACACCGTCAGCTCGATGGCGTCCTTCATGTGGTCATAGGTGGTGTTGGCGAATGGCTTCATCGAGGGCACCCGGAACGCGTTGTTGATCAACACGTCGACCTTGCCGAACTCCTCCACCGAGCGTGACACCAGGTTGGCGACCTGCTCATCGTCGGTGATGTCGGTACCGACCGACAGCGCCCGGCGCCCCGCAGCCGTCACCTCCTTGGCGACGTCCTCGAGCCGCTCCACCGTACGGGCGGCCAGCACCAGGTCGGCGCCGTTCTCCGCACAGCGGCGGGCCAGTGTCGACCCAAGCGCCGGGCCGACCCCACTGATCACCACTACCTTGCCATCGAGCAGACCGGCCATGCTCAGCCCACCATCCTTTCGTTGATCTGCTTCTGGCGCAGCGCAATTCGGGCCCGCCAGTCTTCATCGGAAATCTTGTTGGTCTCGTAGTACGGCAGCTTGGCGGCCACCTCGGAAACGGAGACGACCTCGCACGTCGGCCCGTCTTCGGCCGTCATCTCCCGCGACAGCCGCTGCCAGCGGAACTGCAGATAGCCCTTCGCATGTCCCAGCGTCTCGCACCAGTTGGTCACGCCGGGGTTGTCCTCGGACACCACGATCCGGATCTTGCCGTCCGGATCGGCTTGAGCCTGAGTGCCGTTCAGCGAGGTCTGATGGTTGATGTAGTCCAGCGAGATGTACCACAAGCTGCCCAGCTGGAAGCCGACATACGGCGCATCAGATACCGGCAGGGTGATGACCATGGCCTGGTCCGGCATCAGGTCATAGTGCCCCACTGCCGAATACTGCGTGGCCAGACCGCCCGGGGTCAGCCGCGGCGCGGTCAGCGTGTTGACCGGCAGGTTGTCGTAGAACCACTTGGGGAACTGCAGCCAGGTCTTGACCCGCTGTACCAGCTGCTTGCCGGCCACGGCATAACGCTTTGCGATGAGCTCACGGGTCAGCGGAGCGGGTGCGGTGCCGGCGGTGTCGGTGCGGGCGATCGCGAAGCTGCCGCGCTGAGCCGACCAGTCGTTGTAGACCTCGCGGATCACCAGCTGTGCCGGCGTCGACGGGGTGAAGCGCCACTCGAAGGTGCCGTCCTCGGCGACCGTGAGCTTGCGGTCGTCGAAAGCGGTCTCGCTGTCGGGCACGTTGTCGTCGGTGTACTCGCCGCCGAGCAGCTGAAAGCTGACGTCGGTGGTGGTGCCGCGACGGCCGGTGACGACGAACTCGTGCCCGGGCTGGACCCGGGCGCCGAAGTACATGGTGTCCGGGTTGTCCAAGCCCATCTTGGTGAACGGCCCGGTACCGCTGTGCAGGAACGGATGATCCCGGTCGTAGTCGAAGGCGACATGAGTGCAGGACGCCAGACACCCGGCCAGGTACTGCAGCCCTTCGAGCAGGTCGGCCTCGGACTCGATGAACGGCGCTTCGCTGACCAGCCGCTCGGCCTCGGCAATCGCTTCGGCCAAGGGTTGTGAGTACATCGATATCCTCCCGCTGTTCCAATATTGGACCGTAGTGGTAGAGTTTCCTACCTGAGATTAGAACCCGTTCTAGTTCACGTCAATGCACCCGGAGGATGACCATGGGCGATTCCGGCCGCGCGTCGCCGCCCACCGAGCGGGTCGTCGCGGTACTCAATTTCCTGTCCCAGCACCCGCATCAACAGTTCGGACTGTCCGAATTGGCCCGGCGCCTCGAGCTCAGCAAGCCCACGTGCCTGGGCATCGTCACGTCGTTGTCCGATGCCGGCTACCTGCTGCGCGACTCGAACGACAAGACATATCGCCTCGGGCCCGTACTGATTTCGCTCGGACACACCGCACAGGAGTCCATGCGGGTCACCCCGGGCGCCGGCGCCGAGTTACGCAAGTTATCGGCGGCATGCGACACCACTGTCGCACTGTCCGCCGTCGTCGACGACCGGATCACCGTGCTGGAACTGGTCGGTCCGCCCGGTGTGGATGTCGGCATCCGAGTGGGCCAGAGTTATCCGTTCGCGCCCCCCGTCGGATTGATGTTCGTGCTGTGGGATGACGCTGCATTGACTGCCTGGCTCCGCAAGGCGCCGACGATTCCGTTGCGCACCGAGACCGACCGGCTGAACCGGGTGGTTGCCGAATGCCGCAGCGCGGGCTATCTGGTCGAGCGCCTCACCCCCGGCGGCCGGCGCCTATATGGGCTGATGGCCGGCATGTCGAGCAACCTTCCCGACGAATTGCAGGCGCTGCTAAGAGAATTGGTATCCGACATCGGCGAGCGGGTGTATCTGCGCTCTGAATCGCCGACCGCACGTCAGCGACACGACATCAGCGTCATCACCGCTCCCGTGTACGACCACCACCAGCATCAGGTGATGACGGTGTCGTTGCACGTCGGCACCGCCCTGACCGACGCCGAGATCACCAGACAGGCGCGCTTGCTCGTCAGCACGGCAGACGTGTTGACGACGCAACTAGGCGGGTCGAAGCCCAGCTGATCAATCCCGGGTATATCCGCCGCAGGACGGGCGACCAATCCCGGGATGGCACGTCGTTTGCAAACCATCTTCGATCAGCAGCAACTCCACTATGGCGCCGCCCGAACATTGATCACCTGCTACGCAAATCGGTCCACGGTCGGTCGAAAATCAGTCGCCCACAGCGCCACGATCTGTTCAGATGAGTGGATGGAGACGTTCTGGCCGCTGTCGAACCTGCAGGTGCTGACTCCGACCCTGACGCTGCGGTACATCACCGACGAGCTCGCCGTCGAACTCGCAGGCCTGGCCGCGCAAGGCATTCACGACCCGGCGACCATGCCCTTCTCCATACCTTGGACCGACGAGCCCGACCTGGAACGTAATGCGCTGCAGTATTTCTGGCGGTGCCGTGCCGAGTTCACCCCGGAGCATTGGGAATTGCCGTTCGCCGTCATCCGGGATGGGGTCGCCATCGGCGTGTGCACGGTTTCGGCGGACCAGTTTCCGACGCGGCGAGTTGCAGAGACCGGTTCGTGGCTCGGACGCCGCCACCAGGGCCAAGGAGCCGGCCGCGAGATGCGCTCCGCCGCACTGCAGTTGGCATTCATCGGCTTCGGTGCAACCGAAGCGCGCACCAGCGCTTTCCACGACAACGCGGCTTCACTGGCGGTCACTCGCTCACTGCCCTACCGGCAGATCGGCGCCTCGCAGCGACCGCGCCGCGGCGCCGCGGACACCATGCTGGAATTCAGCCTGGCTCGAGATCAGTGGTCACCCCGCAACGACATTCAGCTCATCGAAATCGACCGGGCGCGCCATCAGCTGGCCATCAGCTGACCGACGCGACCGCGAATGGCAACACCGCCGGCGCCCCGGCCGCGCGCAGCACCCGGGCCGCCATGGTCAACGTCCACCCGGTGTCGGTCAGGTCGTCGACCAACAGCACCGGGCCACTGACGTCCAGGGCCCGCGTCTCCCACGAATCAACCAGTGCCGCAACCCGATATGCCGAATTTGCGGCGGTGACCGGGCGGCGCTCCGGCCGGTACTGCAGAATCCCCAGATTCGTCAGTCGCCCCAACGACGCCAATCGGTCCACCAGTGACCGAATCAGCACCGGATGCGCCGCAGAATCCAAGCCCATCACGGCCACCGGTCGGGTGTGCCAATCCCACGCCTTGAGCACCGCAACGGCCGCCTGCACCACGGCATCCGGCGCCTCACCATCGGACTCCAACAGCGCACGCAATCGGGCACCCCAACCGATATCGGTGAGCCGGCCGACAACTCGCCCCGCCTCGGGACCGTCGGAAATCCGGCCGGACAGCTCCAGTCCCAGCTTGGCCAGTCCCGACGGCCACTGCCGCCGCGGCGTCAATTCGACTCCGGGACGCATCAACCGGTCCCGTGTCGACGTCACCGCAGCATCATCGACCACAGCCGAATATCTGGACCCGCCGCAGTTGTCACAGCGCCCACAGCTCTCGCCGGGCTCCAGCTCCGGATCGTCAAGTTGGCTGCGCAAGAAGACCATTCGGCATTCCGTGGTGCCTTGATAGTCCAGCATGGCCTGTTGTTCTCGCCCACGGGCATCGGCCAGCGCGCGGTAGCGGTCCGCGTCGTAACTCCACGCCTGCCCCGTCGCCAGCCAACCGCCCTTGACCCGGCGCACCGCGCCGTCGACGTCGAGCACCTTGAGCACCATCTCCAGCCGGGACCGGTTCAGGTCGACCAGAGGTTCCAATGCCGGTGTGGAGAGCGGTCTTTCGACATCGAGGGCCGCAATCACGTTGCGCACCATGGTCTCCGACGGGAACGCCACCGACGCGAAGTATCGCCAGATATCGGCATCCTCTGGCCCGGGCAGCAGCACCACCTCGGCGCTGTCGGTGGCGCGGCCGGCACGCCCGACCTGCTGGTAGTAGGCGATCGGCGAGGACGGCGCGCCCAGATGTACCACGAATCCCAGATCGGGTTTGTCGAAACCCATCCCCAGCGCCGACGTCGCGACCAGTGCCTTGACCCGGTTGGCCAGCAGGTCGGCTTCGAGCTGCTCGCGTTCGGCGGTGTCGGTCGAACCGGTGTAGGACGCCACGGCGTGACCCTGTTCGCGCAACAGCGCAGCCACGTCATGGGCCTGGGCGACCGTCAGCGTGTAGACGATCCCCGATCCGGGCAACGAATCCAGTTGGGCGGCAAGCCAGGCCGCGCGCTGTGTCGCGGTGCCGGCCTTGACCACCGACAGCCGCAGCGACTTCCGGTCCAGCCCGCCGCGCAGTACCAGGGTGCCCTGCCCGCCACCCGCCACACTGTCGGCACCGCCACCCGCCACATTGTCGGCACCGCCGACGCCGAGTTGCTCGGCGACGTCATGCACCACCCGGTCGTTGGCCGTCGCGGTGGTGGCCAGAACCGGGATATCCGAACCCAATTCGGCGACCAGGGTACGGATTCGGCGGTAGTCCGGCCGGAAGTCATGACCCCAGTCCGACACGCAGTGCGCTTCGTCGACCACGACCAGCCCCGCGTCGGCGGCCAACGCCGGCAGCACCTTGTCACGAAAGTCGGGATTGTTCAAGCGTTCCGGACTGACCAGCAAGACATCCAAGGAACCGGCGCGAACCCGCGCATGGATGTCGTCCCACTCGGTCACATTGCCCGAGTTGATGGTCGCGGCGTGCACCCCGGCCCGCTCGGCAGCGGCGACCTGGTTACGCATCAAGGCCAGCAGTGGCGACACGATCACCGTCGGGCCGAAACCAGCTGCCCGCAACAGCTTCGCTGCGATGAAGTAGACCGCAGACTTGCCCCACCCGGTACGTTGCACCACCAACGCCCGCCGACGGCCCACCACCAGCGCCTCGATCGCGGTCCACTGATCATCGCGTAGGACCGCAGCCGGTCCGGCGAGCTGCTCGAGGATCGCCTGGGCGTCAGTACGCGTAGGTGTTGCGTGGCTTGGCAATTGGGGTGGCACTTGTCACTTCCATGGTCGGGACGAAGTTCGTGGATGGACTCGACGATCCCGGGACCACCTTGCCCTGCACCTTCAGCCAGGTGTCGTCGGGATGCTGCCCGACGTTACCGGTCAGGTGAATTCGCGCCAGCTGGGCATCAGCGGCGCAGCACACGATCACCACTCGGTCCAGGTCAGAGCCTTTGGTGAAGCCGGTGATCGTGACCAGCCGGCCGTCGAGGCTGTTGGTCGAGTCGGCGGCCGCACGCATCAGCAGGTCGGGCAGCGACACCGTCCCATCGGCCGGCAACGGCGGGAAAGCCCGCTTCGGCGGTGCGGTGACAGCAGACACGGATGTGGCCCCGACCTCGCTCATCGGCGGAACCGACACAAACGCCGTCAACGCCACCGGAATCAGCAACAGCCAGGCCAGCGTGCCCCGATGCTGATGGCCGTGGGCATCGCCACCCCGCAGATCGCGCAGCAAGCACACCAGCGCCAGCACGGCGAGCAGAACCGCAGCAGCCAGCAGCCACGGCAACAGCGTCGGCTTGACGAAATTCAGGTAGTTGCCCCGGATCGCGATCAGACCCGTGCTCAACCCGACCAACAGCACCAGGACGTTCTGCGTCTCTCTGCTCACTGCGCCCCCAGGACCAGAAACCCGACGACCGTCGCGCATACCGTGGCAACCACCAAGGTCGTGGGCGCAAACCGCACCGCGAACGCGCGGCCGAACGCCCCGGTCTGCATGGCGAACAACTTCACATCCACCGCAGGGCCGACCACAAGGAATACCAGCCGCGGCAGCAGCGGGATCATGGTCAGACTCGCCGCGACAAACGCGTCGGCCTCCGAACACAAGGCCAGCACCACGGCCAGCAGCGCCATCACGATGACACCCACCACCAGGTTGCCGGCGACATGTCCGAAAACCCATTGCGGCACAACAGAACGCAGTAGTGCGGCCGCGCCGGCACCGACCACCAGATACGACGCCGACTGTAGGAAATCGTGGCGGGCCGCCTCAGTGAATACGGTGAACCGCGACGCGTCCTCGCCATGATGTGCGGGCAGCGTGCGGGTCACCCATTCGGTCCGGCCCAGGCGCTGCCACAGCAGCCCCATGATGACAGCGGTCAGCAGCGAGGCCAGACACCGACCCAACACCATCTGCGGCTGCCCGGGAAAGGCCACCGCCGTGGCCACCAACACCACCGGGTTGATAGCCGGCGCGGACAACATGAAAGTGAGCGCCGCACCGGCCGTCGCACCGCTGAACAGCCGACGGGCCACCGGCACCGAACCGCACTCGCAGCCCGGTAACGCCGCGCCACCGATACCGGCGACGGCCACCGCCAACGCCGGCTGGCGGGGCAACCAACGTTCCAACCGCTCGGGGGTGACGTACGCCGCCACCAGGCCGCTGACGATGACACCGAGCACCAGGAACGGCAATGCCTGTACGAACACCCCGCAGAAGACGGTGGCAGCGGCCGCGACCCGGTCATGATCAGCCAACAGCCGGGTGACGAGCGGCCCGGACAGCGCCAGACCGATCAGCGCGACCAGCAGCAGCTCCATCGACCCGGCGCGACGCCGACGCGCCGTCACCTCACCCGTCATGCCCCCATCTTGCCGGGGAAGTCTGACAGTTCGCCTAGCTAATGGGTCGGAACGATCGGGATTCGGCCGGCACTGGCGCCGCCGTCGACTGCCAAATCCGCTCCGGTCATGTACGACGACGCATCGGAGGCCAGGAACGCCACCACCTCGGCGACCTCCTCCGGCGCACCGACCCGGGTCAGCGGTGCACCCGCATGACCACCGGGCCCGCGCTGTACCGACAGGTGCGCCACCATCGGGGTGTCGATCATGCCCGGGTACACGGTGTTGACCCGAATACCCAAGGGGCCCAGTTCGATCGCCGCGACTTTGGAGAATCCACGCAGTCCCCACTTGGACGCGCCATAGGCGCTGTAACCGGCCAGCCCCTGCAGGCCGGCTTGCGAGGAGATGTTGATGATCGACCCGCCGCCGGCCGCGCGCATGGGTTCGACGACGGCCTGCGTACCCAGGAACGGCCCGATCAGGTTGACCTGCAGCTGCCGCTCAAAAGTCGCGGCGGTGTGTGCCATCAGCGGCTCGACGGTGCAGATCGCTGCGTTGTTGACCAGTGCGTCGACCCGGCCGAACTCACTCAGCGCCAGCTCGACCGTTGCCTGCCAATCGGTTTCGCTGGCGACATCGTGCCGCTGGAAGCGCGCCACGGCGCCGATCGACGCAGCGACCCGCTCGCCGTCTTCCACCAGCACATCGGTCAGCACCACGCGGGCGCCCAGCGCGGCGAACAGCCGGGCCTCGGCCTCCCCCTGACCACGCGCCGCGCCGGTGATGATCGCGACTTTGCCGGTGAGATCCACTGCTAGTCGGAATCCTGGTCGATACCGGTCAGCATCAGCTCGGAGACCCGGCGCGGGAACTCGGTGAAGTTGGCCATCATCGCGATGCGCTTGGGCAGGATGACGTGTTTACGGTTCTCTTCGATGGCATCGGCAATGGCCTCGGCGACCATGTCCGCATCCAGCGGCTCCTGCGGAATCATCCGCCATTTCAGTGACCGCTCGATGGTGCGGCGAGCCGGACCGAATGCCCGGATGTGGTCGATCATGTCGGTCTTGACCTCGCCGATCTGCACCAGCGTGGTGTTGACCGGCTTGTTGCGCAGTTCCGAGCGGATGCCGGCGGTGAAGTGGCTGAGCCCGGCCTTGGAGGCGCCGTACAGGGTGACGCCCGGTCCGGTGGAGATGGCGCCCATCGACGACACGTTGACGATGTGGCCGCGGCCCCGCTGCAACATCCGCGGCATCGCCTGACGACACAGCTCCATCGGCGCAATCAGGTTGACCTGCAACAGGTCTCGCACGTCCTCCGAGGACGCCTCGTAGAACCGGCCCACCCGGTCGACACCCGCGTTGTTGATGATGACGTCGACCGGGCCGTCGGCCTCCACCCGGTCGAGCAGCGCTTCGACGGCCGCCGGGTCCATCAGATCGGTCGGATATGCCTTACCACCAAGCTCTTTCGCCAATACCTCGAGCTGGTCACCGTTACGGGCGACCACCGCGACCTCGGCACCGTGCCGGGCCACCGCCTGGGCGATGTGCTTGCCCAGGCCACGGCTGGCGCCGGTGACCAGCACTCGGCTGTTCCTCAGTTGCATTTCAGTACTCCGTTCAGAATTTCGCAGACATCGTCGGTGGCCTGCCGGGCGATCGGCAGCTGGTCAGCCAAGTTGAAGAACCCGTGAAACATGTTGTCGTAGTTGGTGATCGTCACCGGAACACCGGCGCCGCGCAGCAGCTCGGCGTACAGCTCTTCCTCGGCGCGCAACGGGTCTTTCTCCCCGGTGACGATGTGCGCCGGCGGCAGACCGGTGAAGTCTCCGAGGATCGGGGAGGCCAGCACGTCGGTGCGGTCCCCTTCGGCGCCGAGGTACTGCTGGGTGAACCACCGCATGTGATCACCGCTCAGTGCACTACCCGATCGGGAGTATTCGCTTGTGGCAGAAGCCTTGCGACGCTGATCGACCACCGGGTAGATCAGCAGTTGGAAAGCGATCGCCGGGCCGCCCTGATCGCGCGCCATCATCGACACCACTGCGGCCAGGTTGCCGCCGGCACTGTCACCCGCCACCACCAGACGCTGCGGGTCGCCGCCGAGATCAACGGCATGCTGGGACACCCACTGCACCGCGGCCCAGGCGTCGTCAACCGCCGCCGGGAAGGGGCTCTCCGGAGCCAGCCGATAGTCCACCGAGACCACGATGGCACCCGCACCGTTGGCCAGGCGCCGGCAGCAGGAGTCGTGAGAATCCAAGTCGCACAGCACGAATCCGCCGCCGTGGAAGTACACCAGCACCGGCAGCGCCTTATCTGACGGCTCGGCCGTCAGTGCCTTATTTGACGGCTCGGCCGTCAGTGCACCCTCGGCCGCGCCCAGCGGGTGATAGACGCGGACCGGGATCGACTGCAGACCCTCAGGTCCGTCGATCCTCCGGTTGGTGACGCCGGCGACCTCCACCGACTCGGCCGGTTTGCGGCTCGCTTTCAAGCTGGCCCGCACGTCCGCGGCGGTGCCGGTGCCGTCGGCGATCGACGCGAAAGCCGCTGCCATCCGGTCTGCGGTTTCGGCTCCTGCACTCGTCATGGCTTGTACGGTACGACGGGACACATCGACCGAACATCAGCAAGTCCCGATGACTGAGACATGTTGTTCAGTTCATCACACGCTACGAGTAGAAGTGACGTATGCGACGTTTATCGGGCGAGGACAACAGCTTCCTGGCATGGGAAAGCGACGTGCAGCCGCAGCAAACCATCAAGGCTGCCGTGCTGGATCCCAGCCAGGGGCATGAGCCCCTCACCTTCGAGGCGGTGCGCGCCGCAGTGCCGGGTCTGGTCGACCGCGTGGAGCCGTTGCAATGGCAGCTGATGTCGCCGCGGGTCGGCTCAGGTCGGCCATGGTGGATCACCCAAGCTCGGGGCGACCTGGACTATCACGTGCGTCGCTCCACCGCGGCCGCACCGGGCGGCAATGCCGAATTGGGCGCGGCCATCGCCGAGCTGTTCGAGGAGCCACTGGACCGCAGCCGGCCGCTGTGGCAGCTCTGGTACATCGACGGCCTGGCCGACGGCCGGATTGCCCTGGTGCTCAAGCTTCATCACGCGCTGGCCGACGGCATGGCTTCGAAGAATCTGCTCGAGCTGTTCTACAGCAGCGACGCGGCCGCGCGGTTGCCGGGACCGTCGCCGGACCCGGCACCCCACGAGCACCGGCCGCCGGCGGCCGAGTGGTTCCCGATGGTGGCGCGCCATCAGGCCAAGGCACTTCGGAAGCTCCCCAGCATCGTGACCCGTACCGCCAAGGTCACCGGCACCATCCGGCGCAGGCAGAAGGCCGGCAAGCCGGGCTATGCCGAGGCCTTCGTGCCGCCGGCGCTACCCATCAACGAACCGCTGAGCGCCAAGCGCGGGTTCGCTTATCGCGCTTGCGATATGGCGCAGATCAAGCAGGTGTCAAAGGCCTTCGGGGTGAGCGTCAACGATGTGTTCCTCGCCCTGTGCAGCACCGTGATGCGTGAATACCAGGCCTCCCGCGGGTCGATCAGCGAGGACTCGATGACGGCCGTGGTGCCGGTGTCGATGCGCCCCGAAGACGGTGACCGCTGGGGCAACAAAGTGGCCCGCTGGAATGTCGATATCGCCACGGACATCGCCGATCCCGTTGAGCGCCTTCAGGCCATCGCGGCCAACACCGGCACCGCACGCGAGGTGCAGGCCGAGCGCGACGCCTGGCTGCAGCACGACTGGATGGAGTACTGGCCGCTGTTCAAGTTCTATTCACGCGGCCTGCCGATTGTCGGGGCAAAGCTCAAGAAGCGTCCGATGTTCAGCATGATCGCCTCCAACATGCGCGGACCGCAGCGGCTGTACTTCGGCGGAGCACCGGTGGAGCAGCTGATTTCCACTGGGCCACTTGTGTTTCCGATGGGCCTGAACATAACCGGGTGGAGCTACGAGGGGCAGATGCAGATCTGCGTGCTCAGTTGCGCCGATCAGGTCCCCGACACGCAGGTCATCGCCGATCGACTGCCCGCCGCGCTGGCCGAGTTGGTGGCACGCTCAGCCGAAGGTCACCAGGGTCATGCTGGGCCGGTTCCGGTGAAAAACGCCTAACCTGTCCAAGGTCGGCGACGAAAACAACTTGAACACGCCACGACCTGGCATATGTGGGACATCCCGGGCCGCAACCACGCCGGGAATCTGCAGTGCCATCGCGATCGCCTCATCAGGGCTGACGCCAAACGGCATCGGCGGTGCCGTGTAGCGCTCGGACAACTTCCAGCCCTTCAATGTTCTGTCGCTCAGCCATGTCGGAATGGAGTCGAACATCAACTGGCCGCCAGGGAACCGGGTTGCACAGGCAGCTATCAGAGCGCGAACGTCATCGGGTTCCAGATACATGAGCAGCCCCTCAGCGGTGATGAATGCGCCGTCAGTGCCATCCACCTGATCCATCCAACTGAAGTCCAACGCCGACTGCGCCAACGCGGTGATCCGATCATCCGGCGGAAGCAACTGTTCACGCAGCGTCACCACCGCGGGAAGATCGACCGAATACCACCTCAAGTTGTCCGCGAGTCCCATGGACTGCAAGCGCCAGAAACTTGTCTGGAGCCCTTCGGCCAGTGCCACCACCGAGGCGTTCGGATGCGTTCGCAGGTAAACGGTTGCAGCGGCATCGAACGCCTTGGCCCGCAACGCGTGGGATTGGTTGGGGTTGCCGAACTTGAGGTAGTCGTAGTCGATGGTGTCGAACAGCGCTACTGCATAAGGATCTTCGAGACTGCCGTCGCGACGCTTCGCTTCGCTTGCCCGATTGTGCAGCGTCCACAGTGTCGTCGCCGAGACGCCCTCGAGCGTGCTGCCATCAATGGTCGTCATGAAGCCGATGTTAGAACTGCGCCCAGTCGATTGGTGACCTACAGTCGACCGGCCCGCGCCGGATGGCCGAAGCTGACCGGCCCGCACCGTCGAACGCGAGTGAAATGGCCGCAGAATCAGCTGATTCTGCGGCCATTTCCAACAACACTCGGCGGGGAGTTATGCGCCCGCTTCGGCCTGCTCGCGCTTGATCTCCAGCGCGATGTCGATCAGCTGGTCCTCCTGGCCACCGATCAGCTTGCGTTGACCGGCCCGGTGCAGCAGCTGGTGGGCCGGAACCCCGTAGCGCTCGGATTGGCGCACCGCGTGCTTGAGGAAGCTCGAGTACACACCCGAGTAGCCCATGATCAGCGCGTTGCGGTCAAGCAGGCACTCGGCCGGCATCGCCGGGGCGACAACCTCTTCCGCCGCGTCGGCGATGTCGAAGAAGTCGATACCGGTCTTGACGCCGATCTTGTCGAACACGCCGATGAGCGCCTCGACCGGAGCGTTGCCGGCACCGGCACCGAACCGGCGGCAAGAGCCGTCGATCTGCTTGGCACCCGCGCGCACGGCCTCGACCGAGTTGGCGACGCCCAGCCCCAGGTTCTCGTGTCCGTGGAAGCCAACCTGGGCATCGTTACCCAGCTCGGCGACCAATGCGGCAACACGGTCGGCCACCGCATCGAGGACCAGCGCACCCGCCGAGTCGACGACGTACACGCACTGACAGCCGGCGTCGGCCATGATGCGGGCCTGCGCGGCCAACTTCTCCGGGGAGATGGTGTGGCTCATCATCAAGAAGCCCACGGTCTCCAGACCGAGATCCCGGGCGAAACCGAAGTGCTGGATCGAGACGTCGGCCTCGGTGCAGTGGGTGGCGATGCGGCAGATCGAGCCGCCGTTGCCCTGGGCCACGCGGATGTCTTCCTTGGTGCCCACGCCCGGCAGCATCAGGAAGGCGATCTTGGCTTTGCGCGCGGTCTCGGCCGCGATGGTGATCAGCTCTTGCTCCGGGGTCTTGGAGAACCCGTAGTTGAAGCTCGAACCACCGAGCCCGTCACCGTGGGTGACCTCGATGACCGGAACACCGGCATTGTCGAGCGCGCCGACGATCGCACGGACCTCGTCACCGGTGAACTGGTGGCGCTTGTGGTGCGAGCCGTCGCGCAGCGAGGTGTCCGTCATCCGGACATCCCAGGCGGCGTCGAAGAAGATGTCTCCGGGTTCAAGTGCGGTGCTCATGCCTTAACTCCTGACGTGACGACGCGATCCCTCGCAATTTCTTCGCCCACCTTGGTGGCCGCGGCGGTCATGATGTCCAGGTTTCCAGCGT
This sequence comes from Mycobacterium sp. MAA66, assembly GCF_041261665.1. NCBI lineage: Bacteria > Bacillati > Actinomycetota > Actinomycetes > Mycobacteriales > Mycobacteriaceae > Mycobacterium > Mycobacterium sp. MAA66. Next base: position 905,645 of record NZ_JBGCCC010000002.1, read on the forward strand.
AGGGCGGCAGGTAGTCTCCCGCACCCTCCACCTCGACGAAAATGCTGACGACATGCTGGCCACCGTTGACCATCGACGGCTCGTCGAACTGCGGCTCGTTGAGCAGGCGGTAACCGGGCACGTAGGTCTGCACCTCGGCGGCCACATCCTTGATCGACTGCGTGATGGCGGCGTGGTCGGCGTCTTCGGGGATGGCACAGAAGATGGTGTCGCGCATGATCATTGGCGGATCCGCCGGGTTCAGGATGATGATGGCCTTGCCGTCCTTGGCCCCACCGATGTCGCGAACTCCGGCGCTGGTGGTCTTGGTGAACTCATCGATGTTGGCCCGGGTGCCGGGACCGGCCGAAGCCGACGACACCGAAGCCACGATCTCGGCGTAAGGCACGTCCACGACGCGCGATACCGCGTAGACCATCGGGATGGTGGCCTGGCCACCGCAGGTGACCATGTTGACGTTGGGCGCGTCGAGGTGCGCCCGCAGGTTGGCGGGCGGGATGACGCCGGGGCCGACGGCGGCTGGGGTCAGATCGATGGCCCGGATGCCGGCTTCCTCGTACCGGGGCGCGTACGCCTTGTGCACGTAGGCGCTGGTGGCCTCGAAGACGAAGTCCGGCCTTTCGCTCTGCGCCAGCAGCCAGTCCGCCCCTTCGTGGCTGGTCTCCAGACCCAGCTTGCGGGCGCGGGCCAGGCCCTCGCTGTCGGGGTCGATGCCGATCATCCAGCGGGGTTCCAGCCAATCCGACCGCAACAGCTTGTACAGCAGGTCGGTGCTGATGTTGCCGGAGCCGACGATGGCGACACTGGCTTTGGACATGCTCGCTCCTCTTGATGGAAAACTTTGAGAATTACTCGAAAGACAGGTGGACGGAACCCAATCCGGCGAATTCGGCGACGAAGTCGTCGCCCGGACGGGCATCGATCGCACGCATGCAGGCGCCGGGCAGCACCACGTCACCGGCCTTGAGGCGCACGCCGAACTGGTCGACCTTGCGGGCCAGCCAGGCCACCGCGGTCACCGGGTTACCGAGCACCGCGTCGCTGCGACCCTCGGCGATGGTCTCGCCGCCCCGCTTGAGCACCGCGTCGATGTTGCAGATGTCCAGGTCTTTGGGCGACACCCGCTCTTTGCCCAGCACCCAGCCCGCCGACGAGGCGTTGTCGGCGATGGTGTCGCACAACTTGATCTTCCAATCGGTGATACGGGTGTCGATCAGTTCGATCGACGGCACGTAGGCAGCCGTGGCCGCCAGCACGTCGTCCTCGGTGCAGCCGGCACCCGGCAGGTCATCGGCCAAGATGAAACCCACCTCGACCTCGACCCTCGGGTAGAGGTATTTCGACGTCACGACCGGCACGTCTTCGAACACCTCCATATCGGCCAGCAAGTGCCCGTAGTCGGGTTCGTCCACTCCCATCATTTTTTGCATGGCCTCGCTGGACAAACCAACCTTGTGTCCCGCCACGCGGGCACCTTCGGCAATTCGCTGCCGAATGTTGATCAACTGAACCTCGTAGGCGTCGACGACATCCATGTCCGGGTACGCGTCCGTCATCGGGGTGATGGGCACCCGGGATCGCTCGGCCTGAGCCAGAGCGGCAGCCAGTTCGGCACGCACAGCATCGGACAGCATTTCGTGAATTCCCCTAACTTGATGGACCGGCGCAGTTGTCCACAGGCCGGGCAATTCTATAACGTGTTCTACATGACAGGACAGGAGTACGACGTTGTCGTCGTAGGTAGTGGTGCGGCCGGCATGGTTGCCGCCCTCACCGCAGCCCATCAGGGACTTTCGACAGTAGTCGTTGAAAAGGCGCCGCACTACGGAGGTTCCACTGCGCGGTCAGGTGGTGGCGTGTGGATCCCGAACAATGAGATTCTGCAGCGTGCGGGGGTCACGGACACCCCCGAAGCGGCCCGCACCTACCTTCACAACATCGTCGGCGACGTGGTGCCCGCCGAGAAGATCGACACCTATCTACGGCGCGGGCCCGAGATGCTGTCGTTCGTCCTGCAGAACTCTCCGCTCAAGCTCTGTTGGGTGCCGAACTACTCCGACTACTACCCCGAGACCGAGGGCGGCCGGGCCGGCGGACGGTCCGTCGAACCCAAGCCGTTCAACGCCAAGAAGCTCGGCGCCGACATGGCCGGCCTGGAGCCGGCATACGGCAAGGTGCCGCTGAACATGGTTGTGATGCAACAGGACTACGTGCGCCTCAACCAGCTCAAGCGCCACCCCCGCGGAGTGCTGCGCAGCCTCAAGGTCGGTGTCCGCGCGATGTTCGCCCAGGCCACCGGCAAGAACCTGGTCGGCATGGGTCGTGCACTGATCGCCCCGATGCGGATCGGCCTGCGCGACGCCGGCGTCCCGGTCGAGCTGAACACCGCATTGACCGACCTCTACATCGAGGACGGTGTCGTCCGCGGCATCTACGTGCGCAAGACCGACGCGCCGGAGAGCGCTGAGCCGCAACTGATCCGGGCCCGCAAGGCGGTAATCCTGGGCAGCGGCGGTTTCGAGCACAACCAGGAGATGCGCACCAAGTACCAGCGTCAGCCGATCACCACCGATTGGACCGTCGGCGCGGTGGCTAACACGGGTGACGGCATCCTGGCCGCCGAAAAGCTCGGTGCGGCAATGGACATCATGGAAGACGCCTGGTGGGGCCCGACGGTTCCGCTGGTCGACTCACCGTGGTTCGCGCTGTCCGAGCGCAACTCCCCCGGCTCGATCATCGTCAACATGAACGGCAAGCGATTCATGAACGAGTCGATGCCGTACGTGGAGGCCTGCCACCACATGTACGGCGGCCAGTTCGGCCAGGGCGACGGCCCGGGCGAGAACGTGCCGGCCTGGCTGCTGTTCGACCAGCAGTACCGCGACCGGTACATCTTCGCGGGTCTGCAACCGGGGCAACGTATTCCGAAGAAGTGGTCGGAGTCCGGCGTGATCGTCAAGGCCGACACCATCGAGGAACTCGCCGGCAAGACCGGCGTCCCGGTGGAGGCGCTGAAGGCCACCATCGAGCGGTTCAACGGCTTCGCGCGCAGCGGCGTCGACGAGGACTTCCATCGCGGTGAGAGCGCCTACGACCGGTACTACGGCGACCCGACCAACAAGCCGAACCCGAACCTGGGCGAGATCAAGCACGGGCCGTTCTACGCAGCCAAGATGGTGCCCGGCGACCTGGGCACCAAAGGCGGCATCGTCACCGACGTGCACGGCCGCGCGCTGCGCGAGGACGGCTCGGTGATCGCAGGGCTGTACGCGTCGGGCAACGTCAGCGCGCCGGTCATGGGCCACACCTACCCCGGCCCCGGCGGGACCATCGGCCCCGCGATGACCTTCGGATACCTTGCGGCACTGCACATCGCAGGAAAGGGCTGACATGCCGATCAATCTCGACGAAGCCTTGGGCGCGGAGCTGGCGCCGGTCGAATTCTCGTGGAGCAGTAGCGATATCCAGCTCTACCACCTGGGCCTGGGCGCCGGCACCGACCCGATGAGCGAGAAGGAGCTGCGCTACCTGGTCGACAACACCCCGCAGGTGCTGCCGACATTCGGCAACGTGGCGCAGAGCTTCCACATGACCGAGCCGCCGACGGTGCAGTTCCCGGGCATCGACATCGAACTGAGCAAGGTGCTGCACGCCAGCGAGGCGGTGTACGTCGACGCTCCCATCCCGCCGTCGGGCTCTGGACGGGCCGTGCAGAAGTTCACCGAGATCTGGGACAAGGGCAAGGCCGCGGTCATCTGGTCGGAGACCACGGTGACCACCCTGGACGGCGCTCCGCTGTGGAAGCAGAAGCGGTCCATTTTCGCCCGCGGCGAGGGTGGTTTCGGTGGCGACCGGGGTCCGGCGAGCACCGCCTCCGAGCCCGACCGCGCCCCGGATCTGACCGTCGACCTGCCGACGCTGCCACAGCAGGCGCTGCTGTACCGCCTCTGCGGTGACCGCAATCCGCTGCACTCGGATCCCGGCTTCGCCAAGGCCGCAGGCTTCGACCGCCCGATCCTGCACGGCCTGTGCAGCTACGGCATCGGCTGCAAGGCCATCGTCGACAATGTGCTCGACGGCGACGCCGGGCGGGTGCGGTCCTACGGCGCCCGGTTCGCCGGCGTGGTGTTTCCCGGCGAGACGCTGCAGGCGAACTTGTGGCGTGAGGGCGACACGATCACCGGCGTGCTGACGGTCCCGAGCCGCGACAACACCGTCGTGCTCTCGGGCGTGGAATTAGTCGCATCCTGATTTAGTAGAGCCGTCGCGGTGGCCACTGTCACCGCGGCGGCTCCGCTATTTCAGACCGGTACTCAACAATATTTTTAGCTGCACTCTCGGCGATCTCACGTCGCCTCAGCAAAGACTGAGCCGCACCACGTCAGCCGCAGTTATGCGCACCGCGGCCCACGGCAAGCCCCTAACCTGCTAATTTCCGTATGCGTAGTAAATAACGTGTGACCAAACTTCTGTCGGGGGAAGCCGCCCGTCGGACGACTTAGGAGCGAACCACCGTGAACATCATCAAGATCACCGCCGCTGCCGCAGCGGCTGCTGCTGCCGCTGCCATCGCCGCGCCGCTGGCATGGGCCGACGACTCGGTCAGCACCACGACGGCGTCCCTTGGCCAGCAGGCCAAGCTGATCGACGGCAACAGCGTGCAGGGTTGGACCATCACCGACCTCAAGCCCAGCACCGACGCCATCCCTTACGCCGCCAACGGCACCTTGTGGGAGGCCACCGCCACCGATGAGGCCATCCAGGGCGGCGCCACTCCGATTGTGTCCAACCTGAACGCTCGGGCCGCCGATGGTCAGAACTACCGCGTGCTGTTCGGCGTCGCGACCCCGCAGGGTGTCAACCCGGCCACGCTCGGCCAGGGACAGAAGTCCACCGGCAAGGTGTACTTCGATGTCACCGGGCCGGCCCCGCAGAGCGTCGTCTACAACGCCGGTGGCCATGACCTGCTGAGCTGGCAGGGATCATCGACCACCGCCCCGGCGGCAGCCCCGACCTCGGGCGGCGCTCACGCCGCGGCACCTGCCGGCACAGCCGCCGCTCCGGCGGCAACGCCCGCCGCGGCTCCCGCCGCCAACGCCACGATCGCAGCGCCCACCGGCAGCCTCGGTGCCGCCGCAGGTGCTCCGGCAGGCACAGTGCCGGCCGCCACCGGTGCTCAGCCCCTCGCCGGTACGCAGCCCGCCACTGGTACGCAGCCCGCCACTGGTACGCAGCCCGTCGCCGGTGCTCAGCCCACCGACGGCACCCAGCCCGCAACGGCCGCCCAGCCCAACACAGTTCCGGCGTCGCAGGGCCCGGCGACCGTGCCCGCCGACGGCAGTACCCCGGCCGGTACGCCCGCAGGGGCGCCGGCACCGGCTGGCACTCCGGCCGCAGCCAACGCTCCGGCAGGTACCCCGGCCGCGGCCAACGCTCCGGCTCCGGCGGGCACCCAGTCGGCACCCGAAGCCAGCCCCGGGGCCGCGGCCGCAGTCAGCGGACCCACCCCGTCGGCACCCGCCGCCCCGGCTGCGCCGACTCCCGCTGCCGGCGCACAGCCCGCAGCGGCCGGCGTCGCCAGCCCGGCCCAGGGCGCCGCTGCCCCGGCAGCCAACACGAGCGCCGGTGCGCCGGCCACCGCTGCACCGACTTCCTAACTGGAGGCCAGACCCAGAGATGGGGCCCAGTCGCTACGAAAGCGACTGGGCCCCAATCTTTTTGCCGTCGAATTACATCTCGCGGGCGACGTCCCCACCGTGTCGAGGCGGCGCAACGGGTGCCACCGGCACCGGGCCGGCACCGGGCGCCTGCGGGCCGGGACCCGCGGCCGGCGCGCTCTGGTGCACTTCGCGCTGATCCTGCTGGGCCTCCCGCCGATCCTGCTGGGTCTCCCGGGTGTCCTGCTGCTCCTGGCGCGAGTCTTGCTGCACCTGACGCGCGTCCTGTTGCTGCTGACGGGTGTCCTGCTGGGCCTGACGCGCGTCGGGTTGCGGCGGTTGTCCCGGCGCACCCGGCGTGCCCTGCCCCGTTTGACCGGGATCACCTGGCGCACCGCCAGGGCCGCCGCCTTCGCCGCCCTTGCCCTGCATGGCCTGCTGGATCATCTGACCGAACTGACCTGCTTGCTGACCAAGCTGCCCCACCGGGCCGCCGGCCTGACCGGCCATCTGACCGGCCTGCTGCCCCATCTGCCCGAGCTGGCCCAGCATCTGGCCCATCTGCCCGATGGATGACTTCCCCGAATCATCGGCGTTCTGATACGCCGACGACGCGGCGTCGACCTTGCCCGAGAACATGCCCTCTTTGGCCTGCAGCGACACCACATTCGCGGTCATGTCAGCGGCCATGGCCGGTAGCACCGCGGCGATCGTCGCGCTCATCGCGTCCTCACCGGGCTGGATCATCGGCATATCAGGCAATTCGACCGACGCGGGGCTCCAGCTGATGCTCCCCGGCGTCTGTAATGGCGACATACCCACGGCTACAACTCCTCTCGCTTCGATGAGCCGGTCAAGGCTCACCAGTCGTCGTCGGCGTCTTCGTCCTCGACATCGTGATCAAGTGGAGCGGGCACCGCGAGTGCGGCAGCTCTACCGCCGCTTTCACCTCGGTGGCCCATCATGGGCATGCCTCCACCACCCATGGCTCCGCCGGCGCCGGCGGCCACCGGCGCCATCCCCAGTGCAGCGATCCCCGCGGCGGCGCCGGCCGGCGCGGTGGCAGCGGGTAAGGGGCCGACCATCTTCGCCAACAACGGGGTGCGGGTCGCCGCGCCGCCGCCACCGCCCGGCAACCCCGCTGCTTTCGTCATACCGCCTCCACCGCCGGCGCCGGATCCCCCGGCCAACGGGTGATTGGAAAACGCCGAGAACGGTGAGGTCCCCAGACCGGGGACCGACTTGGCCTGCCCGCCACTGGTGAACAACGACGTCAACTGTTGCAAGGGCTGCGAGAGCTGCTGCAGCGGCTGCATCGCCTGCTGCGGTAATTGCCCGAGCATCTGCGGAAGCTGGCCGGCCATCTGGCCCATCTGGCTCAGCAGCTGCATCATGTCCTGCGGATTGGCCTGATCTGCCGCCTTCTGCGCGGCCTGCTCCACCTGCGGCGGCACACCGGCGCTGGGAATGCTGGGTGGCGCCCCGATCACGTTCGCCATCTCGGTGGCCGCGGCCGTCACAGCCGCGATGTTCGTGGACATGCCGGCCTTGATCCGGGCTTGGATCAGCTCCTGGACATTCGGGAACGGCGCGGCGGACAACGCCATGCATTCCTGCTGAGTTTCCTCGGCGGTGGCATTGACCAGGTTCTTGGTGCGGATCACCGCAGCGACCATCGACTGTAGTTTGGCGGCGATGGCCGCGGCCTGGGCACCGTTGGCCTCGTGTCCACCGATGATCGTCGTGGCTTCACCCGATGCGGCGAGCGAGCCGGCACCGGTCCAAGTATCGGTCAGACTCATCAGCTGGCTGTGCTGCTGCGGAACAACCGATCCGGTGATCTTGGTGGCCAACGCCTGATAGTGCGTAGCCGCCTCTTCGAGCTGTTCCTCCTGGACGTTCGGCCACGCCGGTCCGGTCACCGTCTGCGACCCATATGGGCTGCTATCCGGCTGAATCCCCATCGACACGGCCCCCTTCCGCGACCCACCCCTGCGTCAGTCTCGAGGTTACCGCGGATCCGGACGCCCGCCGACGCGAACTAAACCGTGCGCCGTACGCCACGCCAGCACGCCGGAGGTGCCCACCACGGGAGAGTCCGGAGGCCCGGCAACGGCAAAAGTGACCTGAATCTGCTGATTCAGGGCACTTTTGCGACCGCTCGCGGGAGAGATTCAGCCCAGGATCAGGCCGCTTGTCGGTACGCCGGTGCCTGCGGTGACCAGCACGTGCTCGACGTCCGGCACCTGATTCACCGAGGTTCCGCGCAGCTGACGCACGCCCTCTGCGATGCCGTTCATACCGTGGATGTAGGCCTCACCGAGCTGACCGCCATGGGTGTTGATCGGTAGCCGGCCGCCCAGCTCGATCGCACCACCGGCGATGAAGTCCTTGGCCTCGCCCTTGCCGCAGAAGCCGAGTTCCTCGAGCTGCAACAGCGTGTACGGGGTGAAGTGGTCGTACAGGATCGCGGTTTGGATGTCGTTCGGCGTCAAGCCGCTCTGTCCCCAGAGCTGTCGGCCGACCAGACCCATCTCGGGCAGACCCAGCTCGTCCCGGTAGTACGAGTACATGGTGAACTGATCCTGGCCTGCGCCCTGCGCGGCCGCTTCGACGATCACCGGACGCTGCTTGAGGTCCTTGGCGCGCTCGGGCGTGGTCACCACGATCGCGACGCCACCGTCGGTCTCCTGGCAGCAGTCCAGCAGCCGCAGGGGGTCGGCGATGAAGCGCGAGTTCTGGTGGTCCTCGATGGTGATCGGCTTGCCGTAGAAGTGGGCCTTCGGGTTTGTGGCCGCGTGCTTGCGGTCGGCCACCGACACCACGCCGAAATCGGCACTGGTGGCGCCGTATTCGTGCATGTAGCGCTGGGCGACCATGGCGACCGAAGCGGCCGGGGTGCTCAGCCCGTGCGGGTAGGACCAGCTGTACTCGACACCACGGGAATCGGCATTGACAGTCAGCCCGGTCATCACCTGGCCGAAGCGGTGCCCTGAGCGCTCGTTGAATGCCCGGTATGCCACAACGCATTCCGCAACGCCGGTGGCCACCGCCAGCACCGCCTGCTGCACGGTCGCCGCTGCGGCGCCGCCGCCGTAACCGATCTGGCTGAAGAACTTCAACTCCCCGATGCCGGTCGACCGGGCCACCGCGGTCTCCAGATTGGAGTCCATGGTGAAGGTCACCAGGCCGTCGACGTCCTTGGGCGACAAGCCCGCATCGTTCAGCGCGTCGGTCACGGCCTCGGCAGCCAACCGTAATTCGCTGCGGCCCGAGTTCTTGGAGAAGTCGGTGGCGCCGATACCGGCGATGGCTGCCTTACCGGAGATGCTCACTGTGCTGCTCCCATCGTGAGCGTCGAGGTGGCGATGACGTGATCGCCAAGGCTGTTGCTGCCCACCACTTTCAGCGTCACCAGGTCACCCACGGCCGCGGTGACCTCACCGCGGAAGGTGATGGTGTCGTAGGCGTACCAGGGCACACCCAGACGCAACTTGATCGACTTGATGACGGCGTTCGGCCCGGCCCAGTCCGTGACGTACCGCTGCACCAGACCGGTGTCGGTCAGGATGTTGACGAAAATGTCCTTGGAGCCCTTGGCCTGCGCCTTGTCTCGGTCGTGGTGCACATCCTGATAGTCCCGGGTGGCGATGGCAGTGGAGACGATGAACGTCGGGTCGCCGTAGATCGACAGCTCGGGCAGCTTGGTGCCCACCGTCGGAACCGCTCCGGCAGCGACATCAGACTGGTGCGTTGTCATCGGTTCACTCCTTCCCATGCGTACAGGGTCCAGGCGGGACTGACGTCACTGTCCGGGAAGTCGATAAACCCTGCCTGAACGGGCATTCCGATCTTCACATCCTCGGAGTTGACGCCGCGCAGCTCGCCGAGCATCCGCACGCCCTCGTCGAGTTCGACGAGCGCGATGATGAACGGCAGCGTGCGGCCGGGCACCTTCGGTGCGTGGTGCACCACATAGCTGAAGACGATGCCCCGGCCGGTCGCGACAACGTAGTCGTCGGCGGTGACCGGGTCGGTGTGGTCCTTCCACAACGCCGGCACCGGGGGGTGCTGCAGCGTGCCGTCGGGGCGCTTCTGGATCCGCAGTTCGTGTGCGTTGACGCCGTCCCAGAAGAACTGGGTGTCCTTCGACGACGAAGGCCGCATCAGCTTGTCCGGGTCGAGGTCCTCTGGGACCGAAACTTCCTGCGCTGCAAGCTGCTTGGCAGCAGGCAGGAACTTCATGATGCGCCAGTCCATGTCGGCGACTTCTTCGTCACCCACATGCCAGCGAATCTTCTGGTTGATGAAATAGCCCTCGCCCAGCGCCGTCTGCTTGGGGCCGACCACGTCGGTGATCTCGGCGCTGATCGCGACCTGCTCGCCCGGCTTCAGGTAGCGGTGGTAGGTCTGGTCGCAGTTGGTGGCGACCACGCCGACATAACCGGCATCGTCGAACAACTTCATGGCACGGGCCAGCGGATCGTCCTCTGAGCGCGAACGCCCCAGGCCCATCATGGTCCAGACCTGGATCATCGCGGGCGGCGCGACGATGCCGTCATGGCCGGCCGCCTTGGCGGCTTCCTCGTCGACGTAGATCGGGTTCTTGTCCCCGATCGCGTCCGTCCAGTGATGAATCATGGTCTGGTTCACCGGATCCCGGCTCACCGCCGGCTTGCTGCGTCCGGCGGCGATGATCTCGTCGATGCCCGCCTGAAGATTGCTCATCTCGACCTTTCTTACCGCGGAACCCGCGGCACCTTGAGGCCGGACGCCGCGATCATCTCGCGCATGACCTCGTTTACCCCGCCGCCGAAGGTGATGACCAGGTTGCGCTTGGCCATCGTGTCCAGCCACTGCAACAGCTGCGCGGTGTGCTTGTCGGCCGGGTTGCCGAAGCGGCCCACGACTTCCTCCGCCAGTCGGCTGACTTCCTGAATGCGTTCGGTGGAAAAGACTTTGGTTGCTGCAGCGTCGGCGACGGCGATGTTCTCGCCGGATGATGCGACCTGCCAGTTGAGCAGTTCGTTGAGCCGCCAGATCGACTTGATCTGACTGAGCAGCCGCTTGGCCTCCGGATCATCGAGCGGCACAACACCATTCGAGCCCGGCTCGGACGCCCAGGTGCGTACCTGTTCGTAGATGCCGGCCACTCGACCCGCGGGACCCAGGCCGACTCGCTCGTGGTTGAGCTGGGTGGTGATCAGCTTCCAGCCACCGTTCTCCTCGCCGACGAGCATGTCGGCGGGCACCCGCACGTCGTTGTAGTACGTCGCGTTGGTGTGGTGGGCGCCGTCGGACAGGATGATCGGGGTCCACGAGTAGCCCGGGTCCTTGGTGTCGACGATCAGGATCGAGATGCCCTTGTGCTTCACCGCAGTGGGGTCGGTACGGCAGGCCAACCAGACGTAGTCGGCGTCGTGCGCACCGGTGGTCCACATCTTCTGGCCGTTCACGATGTACTCGTCACCGTGGCGCACCGCGGTGGTGCGCAGTGAGGCCAAGTCGGTGCCGGCATCGGGCTCGGAGTAGCCGATCGCGAAATGCACGTCACCGGAAAGGATTCCGGGCAGGAACTTCTTCTTCTGCTCCTCGGTACCCAGCAGCTGCAGGGTGGGGCCCACGGTCTGCAGCGTCACCATCGGCAACGGGATGTCGGCACGGTTGGCCTCGTTGATGAAGATCTGCTGCTCGATCGGGCCGAAGCCCAGGCCGCCGTACTCCTTGGGCCAGCCCACACCGAGCTTGCCGTCGCTGCCCATCCGCTTGATCACGGTGCGGTAGGCGTCGTTGTGCCGGTCGGACTCCATCGCCGCCGCCTCTTCGGGCGTGATCAGCGTCGAAAAATACTCGCGCAGTTCGAATTGCAGCTTGCGCTGTTCCGGGGTCAGTTCGATGTACATGCTTATTTCCCGTCGCTTTGCTCGCCCAGTCCGGCACCCACCAAGTCCAGACGATGCGACGGACCACCGAGCAACCGGTTCAGGTCCTTGATCGAGGAGTAGTAGCGGTCCATCGGGTAGGTGATATCCATACCCATGCCGCCGTGCAGGTGATGGCACAGCCGCATGGCCGGCGGAGCCTGCGAGGTCAGCCAGTAGCCCAGAATGGCCAGATCCTCGGCGGCGTCGAGTCCCTCGGACAGTCGCCACACCACTGAAGTGGACACCAGATCGATTGTCCGCGAGGCGATGTAGACCTCGGAGAGCTGCGCGGCCACGGTCTGGAAGGTGGACAGCGGCTTGCCGAACTGCTCACGGGTCGCGGTGTAATCGGCGGTCAGTCGCAGCGCCCCGGCCACCAGACCGGCACCGAACGCACCGATCATGGCCAATGCCAACTCGTTGACCCGGGCCACGGTGGCACCGGCGAGTACATCGTCGTCGGCCACCGCGACGTCGAAGAAGGTCACCACGTACTCGTCCGAGCCGTTGGCCGTCGGGGTCTTGGTGATGCTCACTCCGGCAGCCTTGGGCGACACGACGACCACCCCGTTGTCGGTGGTGACCAGCAGCCACTGCGCCGTTTCGGCATACGGCACACCGATTTTGGTGCCGTTGAGCTTGCCGCCGGCGAGGCTGGTCGAGGGGTTCTCCGTCAGCTGGTCGCCGGCCTCGTTCAGGGCAGCCGAGAGCACCGCGCCCTTGGCCACCCCGGCCAGGTAACGGTCCTGCTGCGCCTCGGAGGCCAGGTCCAGCAGCGGCACCAGGCCCAGACCGATGGTGGCCAGCGCAGCACCGATGGTGCCGCGTCGTCCGATCTCGGTCAGCGCGGTGGCCGCCTCCAGCAGCCCGAGCCCGTCGCCGCCGAGGCGGTCCGGTACAGCCAACGCCACGACGCCACCGGAAACCAGTGCGTCCCAGGTATTTTCCCGTTCCAGCACGGAGTTCACCACGTCGGCGACAGCCTGCTGTTCCGGGTTCGGTGTGAAATCCACCCGAATCCTCCTTGATTCGAACGAAGGGATTGAGCGCGGTCCGCGGTCAGCTCAGGCCTGAGTGGCCGGCTCGCCGGCCTGGACGGGGCACTTGCCGGTGTAGTCAACCTGCCAGTGCTTGATCCCGTTGAGCCAGCCCGACTTCAACCGCTCCGGCTCACCGATCGACTTCAGATCGGGCATGTGGTCGGCGACAGCGTTGAAGATCAAGTTGATGGTCATGCGCGCGAGGTTGGCGCCGATGCAGTAATGCGCACCGGTGCCGCCGAAGCCGACGTGCTGGTTCGGGCTGCGCAGGATGTCGAAGGTGTGCGGGTTCGGGAACGCATCCTCGTCGAAGTTGGCCGAACGGTAGGACATGACCACCCGCTGACCCTTCTTGATCTGCGCGTCACCGAGCTCGGTGTCCTCAAGCGCGGTGCGCTGGAACGCAGAAACCGGTGTGGCCCAACGGACGATCTCGTCGGCGGCGCTCTCCGGACGCTCCTTCTTGTACAGCTCCCACTGTTCGGGGTTCTGCGAGAAGGCGATCATGCCGTGGGTGATCGAGTTACGGGTGGTCTCGTTGCCGGCCACCGCGAGCATCACCACGAAGAAGCCGAACTCGTCGTCGGAGAGCTTCTCGCCGTCAAAGTCAGCCTCGATCAGCTGGGTGACGATGTCGTCGGTGGGGTTGGCCTTGCGCTCCTCTGCCATCTTCATGGCGTAAGTGATCAGCTCGAACGAGGACATCGCCGGATCGACATCGGCGTATTCAGGGTCCTCGCCGGCAGTCATCTCGTTGGACCAGCGGAAGATTTTGTCGCGATCCTCCTGCGGGACACCGAGCAGACCGGCAATAGCCTGTAGTGGGAGCTCGCAGGAGACCTGCTCGACGAAGTCACCGGAGCCAGACGCCGCGGCGGTCTCGGCAATCTTCTGGGCGCGCTCGGCCAGCTCGGCCTGCAGGCGACCGACGGCGCGCGGGGTGAAACCGCGCGAGATGATCTTGCGCAGTCGGGTGTGCTGCGGGGCGTCCATGTTGAGCAGCACGGCCTTCTGCAGGTCGACGGCGTCGCGGGTCATCTCCTGCGGCCATATCGGGATGGCGCCGTCGGGCGAACTGCCGAAGATGTCGTTGCGCTTGGAGACCTCTTTGACATCGTCGTACTTCGTGACGATCCAATAGCCCTTGTCACCGAAGCCACCGGTGCCTCCCGGCACGTCCACCCAGTGCACCGGTTCGGACTTGCGCAGCTCGGCAAGTTCCTCGACGGGCAGCCGCTCGAGGTTGAGGTTGGCGTCCAGCAAGTCGAATTCGGACGAGATCGGGCAAGGCATAAGTTCTCCTCGGGGAATGCAGCGCCGCAGAACGAGGGTCCTGAGACAAATCCTTCTAGTTCCTATTGCGACCATTGAAACATGCCTTCACCGCAGATAAAAGGCACCTCAAGATCCTTGCTTGTCAGACTAATGAAACGTGTTCTAGCCTGACCTCATGGGTAATCCTGTCATCGTCGAAGCCACCCGCAGCCCGATCGGAAAGCGCAATGGCTGGTTGTCCGGCTTGCACGCCACCGAACTGCTGGGTGCCACCCAGAAGGCCCTCGTCGAGAAGGCCGGCATCGACGCCGGTGACGTCGAGCAGCTCATCGGCGGCTGCGTCACCCAGTACGGCGAGCAGGGCAATAACATCACCCGCCAGTCCTGGCTGGTGGCCGGGCTGCCCGAGCATGTCGGCGCCACCACCATCGACTGCCAGTGCGGCAGCGCCCAGCAGGCCAATCACCTGATCGCCGGGCTGATCGCCACCGGCGCCATCGACATCGGCATCGCCTGCGGTATCGAGGCCATGAGCCGAGTCCCCCTGGGCGCCAACGGCGGTGGCGCACGTGCCGCGTCGTGGGACATCGACCTGCCCAACCAGTTCGAGGCCGCCGAGCGCATCGCCAAGCGCCGTGGCATCACCCGCGCCGACGTCGACGCACTGGGCTTCGCCTCGCAGGCCAAGGCCAAGCAGGCCTGGGCCGAGGGCCGGTTCGACCGAGAGATCTCGCCGATCCAGGCTCCGGTCATCGACGAGAACAAGCAGCCGACGGCCGAGCTGAACCTGGTCAGCCGCGACCAGGGTCTGCGCGACACCACGCTGGAAGGTCTCGCCACGCTCAAGCCAGTGATGGAAGGCGGCATTCACACGGCCGGCACCTCGTCGCAGATCTCCGACGGCGCCGCCGCGGTGCTGTGGATGGACGAGGACAAGGCCAAGGCGCTCGGCTTCAAGCCCCGCGCCCGGATCATTGCGCAGGCCAACGTCGGCGCCGAGACCTACTACCACCTCGACGGCCCGGTGCAGTCCACCGCCAAGGTGCTGGAGAAGGCTCGCATGTCCATGGCCGACATCGACCTGGTCGAGATCAACGAGGCCTTCGCCTCCGTGGTCCTGTCCTGGGCCCAGGTGCACAAGGCCGACATGGACCGGGTCAACGTCAACGGCGGCGCCATCGCCCTGGGTCACCCCGTCGGTTCCACCGGTTCGCGCCTGATCACCACTGCCCTGCACGAGCTCGAGCGCACCGGCAAGTCGACCGCGCTGATCACCATGTGTGCCGGCGGGGCGCTGTCGACCGGCACCATCATCGAACGCATCTAAGGACTTTCGCTGTGTCTTTTTCAGATGCCGAACGTATCGCCGCCGCCCAGTCCTACATCGATTCACTGTCCACTCACCGGGCCGCCGACATCCCGTTCACGCCGGACTGTCAGCGCATCGAAGTCGGTATCAAGACCGGGCGCAATGCCGATCACCTGCGCCGGAGCCTGGAACGCGGGCCACAGTTCAAGATCATCGAAGGCACCACGGCGCCGGAATTCACCGTCGAGGGCGACAACGTCCGGGCCAAGTTCGACGTGTTGACCAAGCCGCGACTCTTCGGCCGAAGGGTGTGCTCACACGTGGACGAGATCTTCGTGATCCCGGCGGAAGATTCCAGCGGGTCCCCCAAGATCCACCACATCAATGCCAAGATCGTGCCGTTCATCCGCCGATAAGGATTTCCCAGTGGCCAATCAGCCTCGCGCACTCAGTCCCAAGCAGATCGAGTCGCTCAATTCCGACGGCGTCGGCACCGCGATCAAGTGGATGTCGCGCGCGCAGACCTGGATCTTCAAGAAGTCCGGCGGCCGCCTCGGCGACAAGTTCCTGCGGGGCGCCGAAGTCGGCATCCTGACCACGACCGGCCGCAAGACCGGCGAAAAGCGGGACAGCCCACTGTTGTTCCTGCAGGAGGGTTCGCGCATCGTGCTGGTCGCTTCGCAGGGCGGCCGGGCCACCAACCCGATGTGGTACCTGAACCTGCAGGCCGACCCCGCAGTGTCATTCCAGACCAAGCGCGACGTCCTGCAACTCGTCGCGCGAGACGCCACGGCTGCCGAACGTGACGAGTACTGGCCGAAGCTCGACGCCATGTACCCCGATTTCGTCAACTACCGGTCCTACACCGACCGGGAAATCCCGATCGTCAT
The DNA here is from genome assembly GCF_041261665.1 of Mycobacterium sp. MAA66. Lineage (NCBI taxonomy): Bacteria > Bacillati > Actinomycetota > Actinomycetes > Mycobacteriales > Mycobacteriaceae > Mycobacterium > Mycobacterium sp. MAA66. The sequence goes on from NZ_JBGCCC010000002.1 coordinate 921,740, forward strand.
CTGCGATCCAGCCTGACCTTTGCGGTTCGGCCAGTATATTGACGCCGTTCACTAGACAGATCTTTCAATCTGTACATAGTGTGACTCCACGCACACGAACCGTAGCGGGTACACCCACCTTGCCGCGGGTTACAGATGGAGTCGCCTATGCCACGCAATTCCGCCAGTTCGCAAGCACCAAGTGCACGTCTGAGACGGCCACTCAAGGCCATGGCAATCATGTTGACCGCCATGGCAATGTTCGTCGCGTCGGCGTTCACCGCCTGGGCCGCCACCGACATCACCATTACTTTCGTCCGGCACGGTGAGTCGTACGGCAACACGTCATGCTGCATCAACACCCAGATCCCCGGCCCGGATCTGACCCCCAACGGCCAGTCGCAGGCCACCGCCATCGGAACAGCACTGGCCAATGACGGCATCCACTACACCAGCATCTACGACTCGAACATGGTCCGGACCCAGCAGACCGCGGCACCGTTCGCGGGCGACACCGGTCTGACCCCGACCACACTGAACGGCCTGCATGAGGTGCAGGCCGGCTTCCTGGAAGGCGCACCGCAGAACTCCGGCATCGAACGCATCTTCTACGCGCTGATCCCGGTGGCGTGGAGTCTGGGCCTGTATTCGGTGCCGATGCTCGGTTCTGCCGACGCCACCGGATCCAACTTCGAGTCCCGGTTCAGCGGCGCCGTCGACACCATCTACAAAAATGGCGGCGCCGATCCGGTGGCCTTCTCCCACGGCCTGGCGATCATGGCGTGGACCCTGATGAACGTGAAGAACCCGGACCTGAGCCTGATGCTGAAGCATCCGCTGAGCAACACCGATACCGTCACCGTCACCGGAAACCCCACCGACGGCTGGACGCTGGTCAGCTGGGGCGGCCAGGCGGTCACTCAGAACCCGGCACTGCTGACCAAGTTGATGGTCAACGTCCGCGATCTGATCGCCACCCCGCAGATGGCACTGTTCAATTTCACCCAGGCCCTGCGCACGTTGAACATCTCGACCATCGCCAAGGCCATCGGCAGCGGCGTGTTCAACACGGTCAAGGCAGTGGTCAACTTCCCGATCAACGTGGTCAAGAGCGTGGTCAACTCCATCACGACCGGCACGCTGATCAAGGCGGCCGCACCGCCGGCCGGCGTTTCCGTCCCGCCGTCGGGCTCGACCCTGGGCATCGCCGGCAGTCCGATCGCCGCGTCGTCCGGGACCGTCGCGGCCGCGGCGACCAAGACAGCAGTCAAATCCACCGCCGGCTCAAATCCGGTGTCGGCGGCCGCCACCAAGCCGACCCACGCCAGTGACTCGAACCCGACTGCGGCATCGCAGAAGTCGGGTGCCGATGAGTCTCCGACGGCAGTCAGCGCGAAGACCGACAAGTCCGACGACGCCACCGGTTCCGACACCAAAACGGACACGCCGAAGAAGAAGTCGGGCAGCAAGAAGAGCGGCAGCAACGGCGCGGCCAGCGCCAGTGCCGCATCGGGTACCTCCAGCTCGGGTAAATCCGGCAGCCCGAGCGGGCACCACGGGGGCAGCAAGTAGGCCCACCGGGTGAAAGCAAGGTTCCCCCAGAACGAATCTCGTTCTGGGGGAACCTTTTTTGTAGTGCGCCGACGGCTTACGCGCCGTAGACCGGAACCGGGGGGCGCTCCTGCTTGAGCAGATCGGCCACCACCGGACCCAGCTCGGCCGGATCCCACTTGGCAGCCTTGTCGATCTGCGGTCCGTGCGCCCAGCCCTCGGCGAGGCGGATCTTGCCGCCTTCGATCTCGAACATCTTGCCGGTGACATCACGCGACTCGACGCTGCCCAGCCAGACCACCAACGGCGAGATGTTCTCGGCTGCCATGGTGTCGAAGGCGGCGTCCTGAGTGGCCATCATGTCGGCGAAGACGGTCTCGGTCATGCGGGTGCGGGCCGACGGCGCGATGGCGTTGACGGTGACGCCGTAGCGACCCATCTCGGCGGCGGCCACCAGCGTGAGCGCAGCGATGCCGGCCTTGGAGGCGCTGTAGGTGGCCTGGCCGACGCTGCCCTGCAAGCCGGCACCCGAGCTGGTGTTGATGATGCGGGCGTCCACTGTGTCACCGGCCTTGGCCTTGGCCCGCCAGTACGCGGCGGCGTGCTTCATGGTGGCGAAGTGCCCCTTGAGGTGCACCGCGGTGACCGCGTCGAATTCCTCTTCGGTGGCGTTGGCGAACATGCGGTCACGCACGATGCCGGCGTTGTTCACCAACACGTCGAGCGTGCCGAAGGCGTCGACGGCCTGTTGGATCAAGGCCTCTGCCTGCGCCCAGTCAGCGACATTCGAACCATTGGCAACGGCCTCGCCACCGGCGGCGACGATCTCGTCGACCACATTCTGCGCGGCGCTGCCGCCACCGGCCGGTGAGCCGTCGAGGCCGACCCCGATGTCGTTGACCACGACCCGGGCCCCCTCGGCGGCGAACGCAAGCGCGTGCTCACGTCCGATTCCGCCGCCGGCACCCGTCACGATGACCACCCGGCCGTCGAGCAAACCCATTGTTGTGTCTCCTTTTTCGTTATTTGTTCGCGCTGGAGGCGTCGAGGTAATGCGGCGGCTCGCCGCCGCCATGCACTTCGAGGGCCGCACCACTGATGTACGACGCGGCCTCAGAGGCCAAAAACGCTGCTGCCCAACCGATATCGGCGGGCTTGGCCAGACGCCCGAGTGGCACCGTGGCGGCTACGGCTGCGACGGATTCGGCGTCACCGTAGAACAGTTCGGATTGTTCGGTCTCGACCATGCCGACCACGACCGAGTTCACCCGGACCTTGGGCGACCATTCCACCGCCAGGGTGGTGGTCAGGCTGTCGATGCCGGCCTTCGCCGCACCGTAGGCACCGGTACCCGGGGTGGGTCGGTGGGCGCTGACGCTGGAGATGTTGACGATCACGCCGCCGGAATCCTGCTGCTGCATCACCGCGTTGGCATGCGTCGAAACCAGCAGCGGCGCAATCAGGTTGAGCTCGATGATCTTGGTGCTGAACTTGGCCGAGGCATCAGCGGCCAGCGCGAACGGCGAGCCGCCGGCGTTGTTGACCACGACATCCAGCCGGCCGTGCTTGGCGACGATGGCGTCGATCATCGCCTTGACCGCGGCGTCGTCGCGGACGTCGCAGGCGTGGAACTCGTAGGGCAGCCCCTCGACCTCGCGCCGCGCGCAGGTGATGACGGTCGCGCCCTGCTCGGCGAACACCGCGCTGATGCCCGCTCCGACGCCACGTACGCCGCCGGTGACCAGCACCACCCGACCGGCCAATTGCAGATTGATTCCAGCAGTCACTGTGCTAGCGTACCAAGCAAGTGCTTGCTTAGGTACCCGTCCCCCAGGAAGTGACTGATGACCATCACCACCAAGACAGTCGAACCGGGCATCGTCTCGGTCACCGTGAACTACCCGCCGGTCAACGCCATCCCGTCGGCAGGTTGGTTCGAGCTGGCCGACCAGATCACTGCGGCCGGGCGCGACAAGAGCACCCACGTGGTGATCCTGCGCGCCGAGGGACGTGGCTTCAATGCCGGTGTCGACATCAAGGAAATGCAGAACACCGAGGGCTTCGGCGCGCTGATCGACGCCAACCGCGGCTGCTACGAGGCGTTCCGCGCGGTGTACGAATGCCAGGTCCCGGTCATCGCGGCGGTCAACGGCTTCTGCGTCGGTGGCGGCATCGGCCTGGTCGGCAACTCGGACGTCATCGTGGCTTCCGACGATGCCAAGTTCGGTCTGCCCGAGGTCGAACGTGGCGCCCTGGGCGCGGCGACGCACCTGTCCCGCCTGGTCCCGCAGCACATGATGCGCCGGCTGTTCTTCACCGCCGCCACCGTGCCCGCAACGACGCTGCAGCACTTCGGTTCCGTACACGAGGTCGTGCCGCGCGAAGAGCTCGACGAGGCCGCACTGCGCGTCGCGCGCGACATCGCCAGCAAGGACACCCGCGTTATCCGCGCCGCCAAGGAGGCGCTGAACTTCATCGACGTGCAGCCCGTCAACGCGCGCTACCGCATGGAGCAGGGCTTCACCTTCGAACTGAACCTGTCCGGCGTGTCCGACGAGCACCGCGACGAATTCGCGGGGACCAATAAGGGAGCCAAATAAAAATGATTCGGCGGGCACGAGCGCAGCGAGCGGGGAAGAAATGACCGACAAGACAACAACTCTCGAAGCGGCGGTCGCCGAGATCGAAAGCGGCATGACCATCGGCATCGGCGGCTGGGGTTCCCGCCGCAAGCCGATGGCGTTCATCCGCGCACTGCTGCGCACTGACGTCACCGACCTGACGGTCGTGACCTACGGCGGCCCGGACCTCGGATTGCTGTGTGCCGCAGGCAAGGTCAAGCGCGTCTACTACGGCTTCGTGTCGCTGGACTCGCCGCCGTTCTACGACCCGTGGTTCGCCAAGGCCCGCACCTCCGGCGCGATCGAGGCCCGCGAGATGGATGAGGGCATGCTGCGCTGCGGACTTCAGGCTGCCGCGCAACGCCTTCCGTTCCTGCCGATCCGCGCCGGCCTGGGCAGCGACGTCCGCGCGTTCTGGGGCGACGAGCTCAAGACCGTCAAGTCCCCCTACCCGACCGGTGATGGCTACGAGGAGCTCGTCGCCATGCCGGCGCTGAACCTCGACGCCGCGTTCGTGCACATGAACCTCGGTGATGTGAAGGGCAATGCCGCCTACACCGGCATCGACCCCTACTTCGACGACCTGTTCCTGATGTCGGCCAAGCGCCGGCACCTGTCGGTCGAGAAGATCGTCTCCACCGAAGAACTCGTGAAATCGGTTGTGCCGCAGCAGCAGGTCATCAACCGCATGATGGTCGACACCGTCGTCGAGGCACCTAACGGCGCCCATTTCACCACCAACGAGCCCGACTACCGGCGCGACGAGAAGTTCCAGCGCCACTACGCGGAAGCTGCCGGCTCGGAGGAGACCTGGGCCGAGTTCGTCAAGACCTATCTGTCCGGAACCGAAGCCGATTACCAGGCCGCGGTCCGCAAGTTCGCCGAGGCCCAGAAGGAGGCAGCCAAGTGAGTAACGAGGCGAACGGAGCGACGGGAAATGGTTCAGCAACCCGCGGTGACATCTGCGCCGTCGCCTGTGCCGAATTATTCCGTGACGCAGGCGAAATCATGGCCAGCCCCATGACCACCATCGTCCAGGTGGGTGCCCGGCTGGCCCGGCTGACCTTCTCTCCCGACATCGTGCTGACCGACGGCGAGGCCCGAATTCTGGCCGACACCCCGGCGATCGGCGCGCCCTTCGCCGTCGAGGGCTGGATGCCGTTCAACCGAGTCTTCGAGACGCTGGCGTGGGGCCGTCGCCATGTGGTCATGGGCGCGAATCAGGTTGACCGCTATGGCAACCAGAACCTGTCGGCCTTCGGCCCGCTGCAGCACCCGACCCGGCAGATGTTCGGCGTCCGCGGCGCCCCCGGCAACAGCATCAACCACGCCACCAGCTACTTCGTGGGCAACCACTCCACGCGCGTGTTCACCGAATCGGTCGACATCGTCTCCGGAATCGGTTGGGACAAGGTTGATCCCGAGAACCCCGCGTTCCGGTTCGCCAACGTCTATCGCGTGGTGTCCAACCTGGGTGTGTTCGACTTCAACGGCCCCGAGCACCAGATGCGCGCAGTGTCGCTGCACACGGGCGTCACTGCCGAGCAGGTCGCCGAGAACACCTCCTTCGAGGTGCACGGCCTGGACAGCGCGCAGGAGACTCGCCTGCCCACCGCCGAGGAACTGCAGCTGCTGCGCGAGGTCATCGACCCGAAGTCGTTCCGCGACAAGGAAGTCAAGCTCTGATGAGCAAGCTGAAGACCCCGCTGACCGAACTGGTCGGCATCGAGTACCCGGTCGTGCAGACCGGCATGGGCTGGGTCGCCGGCGCCCGACTGGTCGCGGCCACCTCCAATGCCGGCGGCCTCGGCATCCTGGCGTCAGCCACCATGACGCTCGACGAGCTGCAGACCGCCGTCACCAAGGTCAAGGCGGCCACCGATAAGCCGTTCGGCATCAACATGCGTGCCGACGCCGGCGACGCGGACGCCCGCTGCGACCTCCTGATCCGCGAAGGAGTCAAAGTCGCCTCCTTCGCCCTTGCTCCCAAGCCCGAACTGATCGCCAAGCTGAAAGACGCTGGAGTCGTGGTGATTCCGTCAGTCGGACTGGCCAAGCACGCCAAGAAGGTGGCTAGCTGGGGTGCCGACGCGGTGATCGTGCAGGGCGGTGAAGGCGGTGGCCACACCGGTCCGATCGCCACCACACTGCTGCTGCCGTCGGTGCTGGACGCGGTGAAAGACACCGGTATGCCGGTGATCGCCGCGGGCGGCTTCTTCGACGGCCGTGGCCTGGCCGCGGCGCTGTCCTACGGCGCCGCCGGTGTCGCGATGGGCACGCGCTTTCTGCTGACATCGGACTCGACGGTGCCCGATGCGGTCAAGCAGCGGTACCTGGACGCCGCGCTGGACGGCACCGTGGTGTCGACCCGGGTCGACGGCATGCCGCACCGGGTACTGCGCACAGGTCTGGTGGAAAAGCTCGAAAGCGGTTCCCCAGTAAGGGGTTTCGCTGCCGCCGTCGGCAACGCACAGAAGTTCAAGAAGATGTCCGGGATGAGCTGGGCATCGATGGTCAAGGACGGCCTGGCCATGCGACACGGCAAGGACCTCACCTGGTCACAGGTGGTCATGGCGGCCAACACGCCGATGCTGCTGAAGGCCGGTCTGGTCGAAGGCAACACCGACGCCGGTGTGCTGGCTTCGGGCCAGGTGGCAGGCATCATCGACAGCCTGCCGTCCTGCGCGGAACTGGTGCCGCAGATCGTCGCCGAGGCGATCGAGCACCTGCAGGCCGCCACCAGCTACATCCAGTAGCCACCAGTCTCCCCGCGGGCGGCGATATGCCCTCGGCCGCCCGCGGGTGATACCTCTTCGACAAGTAACCGTAAAACTGCCCCTTTTCGATCGAAAAGGGGCAGTTTTGCGTCTGCTCACGTGTGCTACCGGCCAGTTGTTTCCCTGATACAGCCGACCTCAGATTCTTGGTCGCCTGGGTACATCGTGATCCCGTTCCGGTCTCCGTAGCGTTCTGCCCACGCCAGGGACCTGGTACTTCACAAATCACCCAAAGGGGACATCATGCTCTACCTCCAGATGCTGCTGCTGTTCGTCATCGGCACCTTCCCGGTCCTGATCGCCGCCTGCGGCGGAGTGGTGCGGACGGTCGCGAACCGCCGCCCCGCAGTCGCCTGACCTCTCTGGCACCCGGATACCCGCGAGTTTGTCCGCTCGCTACAGCGAAGCGCCAATTCTTCGTCGCCTGAGCACGTCGTGATGCGTTTTCGGTCTCCGTAACGTACTGACCAGGCCAAAGACCACCGAACTTCACAAATCACCCGAAGGGGACATCATGCTCTACCTCCAGATGCTGCTGCTGTTCGTCATCGGCACCTTCCCGGTCCTGATCGCCGCCTGCGGCGCAGTGGTGCGGACGGTCGCGAGCCGCCGGCCGGCCATCGCCTGATTCCCCTGCCACAAGTCCCCGCGCACTAGCGTCCTTGTCCTTCTGGACAGGGACGCTTCTGCGTGTGGCGGCAATTCGGTCCGATCGTCCTTTGGCCTCTGAACACAGTTGATCCGTCAAATTTCGGCCGCTGGAGATGTCGGCACCGGCGGTCGACCTCCGTAGCGTCATTCGCGAACGCAGCGGCAAGGCCCTTACCAGCTGCGACATCTCCCGACTCAGCCAACGAGGACCTATGACATCGACAACGACGACGCCCATCTCCGCGCCGCCAGCCCCGAACCCGACCTTCATGCGGTACGTGCAGAATCCGGTCTGGAATTTCCTGTGCGACCACTACTTCCGTCTGGAAATCGACGGTTGGCACCGAGTTCCCGACGAGCCGTCGCTGCTGATCGGTATCCACTCCGGCGGCTCGCTGACCATGGATGCCTGGACCCTGGTGCACTCCTGGTACCGGCATTTCGACGGGCAACGGACATTGCACGGCACCGCGCACGACGTGCTGATGGGTGCGCCCGGGCTCGGCGACTACTTCCGGGCCGTCGGGGTGATCCCGGCATCGCGCGACGGTGTCACCAACGCGCTGGCCGCCGGTCACGACGTGGTGGTGTGGCCCGGCGGTGAGCAGGATGCCATGCGCAGCTGGCGCGACCGTGATCAGGCGGTGCTGGCCGGCCGCAAAGGCTTTGTGAAGCAAGCGATCCGGTCCGGTGTGCCGATCGTCCCGGTGGCGACCGTAGGCGGTCACGACACTGTCTTCGTGCTGTCAGAGGGGAAGTTCATCGCCAAGTGGACCGGGCTGGGTAAGCGGCTGCGCGGCGCCAACGCGCCCATCATCGCCGGCTTCCCGTTCCCGCTCGCAGTCGAAATCCTCCCGATGCATCTGCCGCTGCCGGCGAAGATCCGCACCGAATTGCTCGACCCGATCCACGTGGACACCGACCCAGAGCGCGCCGGTGACGCGGCCTATGTCGACAAGATCTACGACGAGGTCCAGTTCGCCATCCAGTCCGGCATGGACCGCCTGGCCAAGCGCCGCAGCTTCCCGGTGCTGGGGTAATCCGATGAGCGACATCCACTATGACGTCGTTGTCATCGGATCGGGCTTCGGCGGGTCCGTCTCGGCACTGCGCCTGACCGAAAAAGGCTATCGGGTGGGCGTTCTGGAAGCCGGCCGACGATTCGAGGACGACGAGTTCGCGAAGACAAACTGGGAAGTGCGCAAGGCGTTCTGGGCACCGAAGCTGGGCTGCACCGGGATTCAGCGGATCCACGTGCTGCCCGATGTGGTGATCCTGGCCGGCGCCGGTGTCGGCGGTGGGTCACTGGTGTATGCGAACACCCTGTACGAGCCGAAATCCGATGCGTTCTATCGTGATCCGCACTGGGCCCACATCACCGACTGGAAGTCCGAGCTGTCCCCGTTCTATCAGCAGGCCAAGCGGATGCTCGGCGTGGTGACCAACCCGACCATGACGCCGTCGGACCGGGTGCTGCTCAAGGTGGCCGATCAGATGGGCGTGAGCAACAGTTTCGGTATGACGCCGGTCGGAGTGTTCTTCGGCGAGCCGGGTGTGCAAGCCGAGGACCCGTTCTTCGGCGGGGCGGGCCCGTGCCGCCGCGGTTGCCTGCAATGCGGCGAGTGCATGACCGGCTGCCGACACAACGCCAAGAACACGTTGATGAAAAACTACCTGTACCTCGCCGAACAGGCCGGGGCACAAGTACATCCACTGACCACCGTCACTACCGTCCGCCCACTGCGTGCCGGCGGGTACGCGGTAGACACCGTGCGCACCGGCGCGTGGCGGGCCAAACGCAGCGCCCGGACGTTCACCGCCGACGAGGTGATCTTCGCCGCGGGCACCTGGGGCACCCAACAGCTGCTGCACCGCATGAAAGCCCAAGCGTCGCTGCCTGGATTGTCCGACCGGCTGGGCGAGCTCACCCGTACCAACTCCGAAGCGCTCTGCACCGCCAGCGTCAAACTCAGCAAGCGAGACGGCGCCGAATTCCAGCGGGGCGTGGCAATCACGTCATCGATCCACCCCGATGACAAGACCCATATCGAACCCGTCCGGTACGGCAAGGGATCCAATGCGATGGCCCTGCTGACCACGGTGATGACCGACGGCGGCGGCCGCGTGCCGCGCTGGCTCAAATGGCTTGGCCAACTGCTGCGCCATCCCGGCCAGGCCGCGTCTTTGTATGTGGGACTGAAGGATTGGTCGCAACGGACGGTGATCGCACTGGTCATGCAGACCGAGGACAACTCACTGACCCTCTTCCCGAAGCGCGGTCGGTTCGGGAAGCTGCGATTGTCGTCGAAGCAGGGCCACGGCACGCCGAACCCGACCTGGATCCCCGCGGCCAACGAAACGGTGCGCCGCGTGGCCGACGAGATCGACGGTGCGCCCTACAGCAGCATCGGCGAGATTCTGGACATCCCGATGACAGCGCACTTCCTCGGCGGCTGTGTCATCGGTGATTCCGCGGCCAGTGGCGTGATCGACCCGTATCACCGGGTATTCGGCTACTCCGGGTTGCACATCCTCGACGGCTCGACGATTTCGGCGAACCTTGGGGTGAACCCGTCACTGACCATCACCGCGCAGGCCGAGCGGGCTACGTCGTTGTGGCCCAACAAAGGTGAGGCCGATGCCCGTCCCCCACTGGGCACCGAATACCGACGACTCGAGCCGATTGCGCCGCGCCACCCGGCAGTGCCGGCCACCGCGCCGGCCGCGCTGCGGCTGACGCCGGTGACCGGCACTCGGAACATCACCTAGGCACTGCCCGGGCTGGCCGAGCCGTCGGCGGTGTAGGATTTCGCCCCGGTGCCGGCCAGCGCGCCACCCTCGACAATCAGGTACTCGTCCCGGATCGGTGTCCTGGCGAAGAAGCTCTCCAGGATCTCGCGGGTTCCGGCGGCGTAGCGGGCCTGTGCCGACAGCGAAGTCCCGGAGATGTGTGGCGTCATCGCCTCGTGTGGCATGGTGCGCCACGGGTGATCGGGGGCCGGGGGCTGCGGGTACCAGACGTCACCGGCATATCCGGCGAGCTGGCCGGACTCCAGCGCTGTCACGATGTCTTCCTGCACGGTGATCTCGGCGCGGGCGGTGTTGACGATGTAGGAGCCGCGGCGCATCGAGTTGATCAGGTTGGCGTCGAACAGGTGGTAGGTCTGCGGGTGCAGCGGGGCGTGGATGTCGACCACGTCCACCGAGCTGACCAGCGACTGGACGTTCGGGTGGTAGGTGAGGCCCAGTTCTTTCTCCAGATCCGCCGGGAGCCGACGGGTGTCGAAGTAGTGCAGGTTCACCTCGAACGGTGCGAGGCGGCGCAGCACGGCCTGGCCGATCCGGCCGGCGGCGATAACACCCACATCGAAGCCTTCGAGGTCGTACGAGCGTTCGGCGCAGTCGGCGATGTTCCAGCCGCCGTCGGTGACCCACTGGTGTGACGGTAGGTAGTTGCGTACCAGCGCCAGAATCTGCATGACGGCGTGCTCGGCGACGCTGATGCTGTTGCAGTAGGTCACCTCGGCGACGGTGATGCCGGCCTTGATGGCGGCATCGAGGTCGACGTGGTCCGAGCCGATACCCGCGGTGAGCGCCAGCTTCAGCCTGGGCGCCTTCGCAATTCGCTCGGCATTCAAATAGGCCGGCCAAAATGGCTGCGAGATAACCACATCCGCGTCATGGAGCTCTCGCTCGAACACCGAATCCGGGCCGTCCTTGTCGGAGGTGACGATCAGCTCGTGGCCCTGGGACTCCAGGTAGCGGCGCAGCCCGAGTTCGCCGGAGACGCAGCCGAGCAGCTGTCCCGGGGTGAAGTCGATGGCCGACGGGGTGGGCAACGTCTGCCCGTCGGGGTATCCCTGCAAGGTCGGGATGGAGTCACGGGCGTAGACCGGCGGATAGCCGGTTACCGGGTCGGGGTACAGCACGCACAAGATCTTGGCCATCGTTACTCCTCATCAATGAACGAGTGGAATTTCGTACAGTTCCAGCCTGTTCCTGGCATCCCCACGACGTCCAAGACGCAATTCCGACCAGCCGATAGGACACGCCGATCACGCTGTGCACCCTGCGCTGATAGACGCGGCCGATCGGCCGCTCGGAAACTCCGCTTTGACCGCAGACCCGGTTGCGCGGCAGCATCGAGCGGTAACCGGCCGACGGGCGGGCCGGTCCGCGTGTCGCATGACTGATGTTGTCGGCCAGATAGTTTGATCGATCGGAGTGACCACATGCGCGCCGCCGACCTGTACGTGCGGGTGCGCACCGCGATGACGCCTCCGCCGGGCGAGCATCGGCCGGCACTGCGCGTGGCCCTGGGGCTGGCTGTCCCCGGCGTGGCGCTGCTGGTGGCCGGGCGTCCCGATCTGATCATCTACGCGGTATTCGGCGCCATCACCGGGATGTACGGCCGGGCCGAGCCCCGGAACCGGCGGCTCGTGCACCAGAGTCAGGCGGCAGCAATCTTGACCCTCGGCGTGACGATCGGTGTCGCACTGGCGAATTCACAACTCATGCCCGCGACGCTGGTCCTCGCTGCGGCGCTCTTCGCGACACTCGGCTCAGTGGCGACGGACTACCTCGCGCTCAAACCCGAGGGGCCCTTCTACGGCGTGTTCGCCCTGGGAGCCGTCGGCACGGTGCCGGCCGGCCAGGTATCGCCATGGTCGGCGATATCGATCTGTGCGGCAACGGCTTTGCTGTCCATCGTGCTCGGCGCCCTGGACGCGCCGCGGGCATCGCAGCCCATAGCCGCGGCAATGCCCAGACACGATGTGCTGATCCACGCGACCCGCTACGCACTTGCCATCGCTGTCGCGGGCACGGCCGGACTGTTCCTCGGGGTCGACCACGCCAACTGGGCAATGGCCGCCGCTGCCGGTCCGTTGGCTGCCGTCGACACCAGCGGTCGCATCCGGCGCGGCATTCATCGCCTAGGTGGCACCTTCATCGGTCTCGGAGTTGCTGCGGCACTGCTCATTCCGCAGCCGAACGCGTATCTGTTGGCCATCGCTGTGATGGCGTTGCTGTTCCCGACAGAGCTGTTCATGGCCCACCATCATGCGGTGGCGTTGGGCTTCTTCACGCCGCTGATCATGCTGATGACCGATCTGACCCGGCCCACCGCACCGCTCGCGCTGTTGACCGATCGCGGCATCGACACGATCATCGGCGTCGGGGCCGCCATTGCCGTCGCGCTACTGATGCCGGGCCGCGCCGAATCAACCGCGTAGCCGGTCCGCGATGGCTTCACGGGGCAGCTCACCCGGACTCGGATGGGTGATGATGATCCGCTCAAAATCCGGTCCACAGGCGTCCACCAAGGTAAGGCCGGTCGTCGAGTCCGTGTGCAGGTAGGTCGCCGGGTCGTATGCCCGCAGGCGCTCGGTCACCTGCTGCAGGTCGAATTCACTGTCGGTCGACCACACCAGATGCTGAACCCCCAACACCCCGAAACCCCGCGACACGAACGGTTCCCTGACCTGCAGATAGATCTGGAAACCTTTGGTGGTCAACAGCAATGCCATATCTTCGGTCTGAACCGTCACCCGGCAGGAGAAGATGTCGCGGTAGAACTCGACGGACCGATTCAGGTCGGTGACGCGCACGACACACGACGCGACGGTCACATTGATCTCGCCCATCAGACGGCCCGCGAAGCAGACAGGGCCACAGTGACTTTGACATTCTTCATGATCGGTTGATCGCTCTGCGTGCTGAAGTCTCCGATGGCACACAAGACGTTCATCTCGGGCATGTACCCGGCCGCGTTGCCGCGGGGGATGCCGTAGGGAACGGCTTTGTACCGGTGCAAGGAACGGACGCTACCGTCGCGCGCGGTGGCGACGATGTCGACGTCATCGAACTCTTTGATGTCGCGGTCCGCCATGTCGTGGGCATTCATGAAGATCAGCGTGCGCAGATTCTTGATGCCACGGTAGCGGTCGTTATCGGAGTAGACGGTGGTGTTCCACTGATCGTGGGAGCGCAGCGTCGCCAGGATCAGGGTGCCGGCGGCGACATTGTCATCGGGCAGCTGGGCCGCTGAGAACTCGGCACGGCCGGACGGGGTCAGGAAGATCAGCTCCCGTGCCGGTTGCTTGATCCGGAAACCCAGAGGCAACCGAACCCGCCGGTTGAAGTCCTCAAAGCCGTTGAGCACCTTGGCCATGGTGTCGCGGATCCGGTCGTAGTCCTCGACGTACCAGCTCCACGGCGTACCGCTGGCGGGCAGCGCGGCCGCCGCGATCCCCGCGATGATCGCCGGCTCGGACAGCAGGTGCGGTGAGGCCGGCTTCTTCATCCCGACCGACAGATGCACCATGCTCATCGAATCTTCGACCGACGTCGACTGAATGCCGGCCTTCTGCTGGTCCTTCTCGGTACGGCCCAGGCAGGGCAGGATCACGGCGCGACGCCCGTGGATCACGTGACTGCGGTTCAGCTTGGTGCTGACCTGCACAGTGAGGTCGCACTTCTGCAGGCCCGCGAACGTGTACGCGGTGTCCGGTGCTGCGCTGGCGAAGTTCCCACCCATTCCGATGAAGACCTTGACCTCACCGCGGTGCATGCCCTCGATGGTGTTGACGGTGTCGAGACCGTGTTCTCGCGGCGGGTCGATGCCGCATACGTCCGCGAGACGGTCGAGGAACGCGGGGGCAGGCCGATGATCGATACCGCAGGTGCGGTTACCCTGCACATTGCTGTGACCGCGCACCGGTGACGGGCCTGCGCCCTCACGACCCAGGTTGCCGCGCAGCAGAAGCAGATTGACGATCTCGCGCACGCTGTCCACGCCGTGTTCGTGCTGGGTGACACCGAGACACCAGCTGATGATGCTGCGGTCGGAATCGCGGTAGATCTTGGCGGCCTTGCGGATATCGCTCTGCCGCACACCGGATTTGTATTCGATCTCGTCCCATGACGTGGCCTCGACGACGGCCCGGTAGGCGTCGAACCCCGCGGTGTAGCGCTCGATGAACTCCGCATCGAGCGCTTTGGGATCTGTCTCGGCCTGTTCCAGAACAATTTTGGCGATCCCGCGAATCAGTGCCATGTCCCCGCCGATGCGGGGCTGCAGGTTCAGCGTGCTCGTCTTGGTGGACTTGAAGGTCGCCATCCGCAGGAAGTCGTGCGGGATGATGGTTTTGGTGGCACCGGCTTCCACCAGCGGGTTGATGTGCACTATCTGCGCGCCGCGGCGGTAGGCCTCGGACAGTGCGGTGAGCATGCGCGGCGCGTTCGATGCGGCGTTGACGCCGATGACGAACAGCGCGTCCGCGGCCTCCCAGTCCTCGAGATCCACGGTGCCCTTGCCGGTACCGAGGGCGGCCTGCATGGCGCGGCCACTGGCCTCGTGGCACATGTTCGAACAGTCGGGCAGATTATTGGTGCCCAGTTCCCGGGCCATCAACTGGTACAGGAACGTGGCCTCGTTACCCAGCCGCCCCGAGGTGTAGTACGACGCCTGATTGGGGTCATCAAGATCGGCGAGTGCGCGGCCGATCAGATCGAAGGCATCTCGCCAGCTGATCGGCCGGTAATGGTCGGACTCGGCGTCGTACACCATCGGCTCGGTGAGCCGGCCCTGATCCTCGAGCGCGAAGTCACTCCACGTCGCAAGTTCCGAAACAGTGTGTTGGGCAAAGAATTCCGGACCGCAGCGCTTGTGCGTCATTTCCCAGGAGACGTGTTTGATGCCGTTCTCGCAGATGTCGAGCTTGAGGCCCTTCATGTCGTCGGGCCAGGCACAGCCCGGGCAGTCGAACCCGCCGTCCTCGTGGTTCATCTTCATGATCGCCCGCGGCCCGCCGATGGGTTCATGCTCGCGGGCCAGGAACTTGGTGACGCTGATGGCCGCTCCCCAGCCCGCGGCGGGGTGATGGTACGGATGAAACTCTGGTTCGCCTTGGCCCTCGGCGTCGGTACGCTGCTCGGTGCTTCGGTCGGTCATTGGTCAAGTCTGCTCGGCCAGTGACGCCTGAGTCCAAGGGCAATTTCCGTGAGGCTGATAGGCGGTGCCTATCACTCGTGGTCGAATAGTTCATGCTGTTCCGTCAGCTCGAATATTTCGTCGCGCTCGCCCGCGAGAAGCACTTCGCCCGCGCCGCCGCGGCCTGTTACGTGTCCCAGCCGGCGCTGTCCGAAGCCATCCGCAAGCTCGAGAACGAACTCAAGGTTCCGCTGGTGCGACGCGGGCAGAGCTTCGAAGGCCTCACCCCTGAAGGCGAACGGCTGGTGCTGTGGGCACGCCGGATCCTCGCCGATCACGAAGCCCTCATCCACGAGGTCACCGCACTGCAGACCGGCCTGACCGGCGAGCTACGACTCGGCGTCATCCCGGCCGCATCGAGTACCGTGGCGCTGCTGACAGATCCGTTCTGTGCCGAACACCCTTTGGTACGAGTGCAATTGGAGAGCAGTCTGCGCTCGGCGACAATCGTGGAACGCATCCGGCGATTCGAGCTCGACGCGGGCATCATCTATCCCGACGGACAAAACACGACCGACCTGCTCGTCACCCCGCTCTACCAGGAGCGGCAGGTGCTCATCGCCGGCGGCGAGTTGCTGACCAGCCACCCCGATCCGATCACCTGGGCCGACGCGCTCGAACTGCCGCTCTGCCTGCTGAACACGGGCATGCGCGGCCGGCAGCTCCTCAATGACGCTCTGGCCGGCCGCGGCCTCACCGCGACACCACGGTTGGAGTCGGATTCGGTGGTGTCACTGCTGGCGCATGTCAGTACCGGGCGGTGGGCCAGCATCGTCCCGCAGACCTGGCTACAGACGTTGCGGCCACCGGTCGGGGTGCGCGTGGTGCCATTGGACGACCCGTCGGTGGCTGCCACGGTCGCGCTGGTCACCGGCGCGACCGAGCCCGGCTCCGTCCTGGCCCGTGCGTTGGTGAAGACCGCGCAAACTGTCCGCGTCGCCGTAGACCCGAGTTAGCGGTACCACTCGGGAAGGTCGCCGGGGACCAGTGCCGTGGTGTCACCCGGTCGAGTCAGGGTCAGCACCGCGCGCACGATCTCGGGACGGGCCTGTAGCGCGTCGGCGACGACGTTGAGCCGCGCGGCAACGTTGGATTCGGCTGCGTCACCGACCAAGTCGACCGCGGCGACCAGATAGATCCGGTCCGCACCGACCCACTCCATGTGCAGATAGCTGACTCGTTCGACGTCATCGTGCTCGAGCAGCGCACGCAGCGCGTTGTTGCGGGCGAGTGGGGTGACCGCTTCACCGGTGAGAAAGTCCATGTTGCGCCCGATGAGAAACAGTGCGACGCAGCCGAGCAGCAGACCGACCAGGATCGAACCGACGGCGTCCCAGACAGCCTTCCCCGTGAGCTGATGGGCCAGGATGCCGCAGGCCGCGATCACCAGGCCGATCAGGGCCGACAGATCCTCGGCGAAGACCGCGCGCAGCATCGGATTCGACGTCACCCGGATGTAGCGCAACGGATGGATCCGTCGCCGCACCGCGCCTGAGCGGGTCTGCGAAAACGCCTGCAGGAACGAGGATCCCTCCAACACGAACGACACCGCCAGCACCGCATAGGCCCAGGCGTATGACGTCACCTCGGCTTCGGCGCGCAGCGACTGGATTCCGTGCCAGATCGACACCACTGCGCCGACGGTGAACAGTCCGAACGCCGCGAACATCGACCAGATGTAGCTTGCCCTGCCGTAGCCGAGTCGGTGTTCGGCGTCGGCCGGCTTGTTCGACTTACGGGTGCCGATCAACAAGAAGACCTCGTTGCCGGTGTCCGCCCAGGAGTGGGCGGACTCGGCCAGCATCGACGCGCTCCCGGTGGCCGCGGCGGCCAGGGACTTGGCGATTGCGATCAGCGCGTTGGCGCCGAGTGCGACGACGACGGTCAGAAAGCTCTCGTCGCGCGAATCGCTCATGCCCTGAAGACTAGGGCTCTGCGCAGATGTCGTCTGGCTGTACCAACCGGACCCGGCCGCGGCGGAGCACTCAGCAGCCACCACCGCGCGGGCCGGGAAGGTTCGGCACCGGCGCTCATGACGGGTGAGGAGCCACCTCGCTCGTCGTCGGCAGCGTGGTGACGATGACGGTGGTCGTGGTGGTCGACGGCGACGTCGAGGCGGGCAACGACGGGCCGACCGGAACTCCCGGGATGATCAGCGTCGAGGTCGAACTCGAGGAAGAGGACGTCGAAGTCGAGACGGTGCCGGATGTGCCCGTCGTACTCCCCGACCCATCGCGTCCGCTCGAACAGGCGCTTGAACCGATGACCGAAACTGCTGCCGCCGCAGCAACGGCGATGGACTTCAACATCCATGCTGAATGCCCGAATATCGGACCGCTAAACAGCCCATCCCCACGAGTAGACGCGAAATCCCCCTAAAACCCGCAAATTAGGGGGATTTCACGTCTACTCGCTGAACAACTACAGGCGCTCGATGATGGTGACGTTGGCGGTACCGCCGCCCTCGCACATGGTCAGCAGGCCGTAGCGGCCGTTGATGCGTTCCAGCTCGTTGAGCAGGGTGGCGAACAGCTTGGCGCCGGTGGCACCGAGCGGGTGGCCCAGCGCGATGCCGCCGCCGTTCGGGTTCACCTTCGCCAGGTCGACGCCCAGCTCCTTGGCCCAGGCTAGCGCGACGGACGCGAACGCCTCGTTGATCTCGATGACGTCGATGTCGTCCATGGTCAGGCCGGTCTTCTCCAGCGCGTACTTGGTCGCCGGGATCGGGCCGGTCAGCATCTTCACCGGGTCGTCACCGCGGCAGCTGATGTGGTGGATGCGGGCCCGCGGCTTGAGGCCGTGAGCCTTGACCGCCGCTTCAGAGGCCAGCAGCGTCGCCGACGCGCCATCAGAAATCTGGCTGGCCAGCGCGGCGGTCAGCCGACCGCCTTCGACCAGCACCTTGAGCGACGCCAGCTTCTCCAGAGTGCTCTCCCGCGGGCCCTCGTCGACCTTGAAGCCGTCGACCGGGACGATCTCGTTGTCGAACCGGCCCTCACGGATCGCAGCGAACGCCCGCTGGTGGCTGTTGTAGGCGAACAGCTCCATGTCCTCGCGGGAGATGTCCCACTGCTCGGCGATCATCTCGGCGCCGCGGAACTGCGAAATCTCTTGGTCGCCATAGCGTTCCACCCAGCGCTTCGACTCGCTGGTCGGCGAGGTGAACCCGAACTGCTCGCCGACGATCATGGCCGAGCTGATCGGGATCTGGCTCATGTTCTGAATGCCGGCGGCCAGGATCAGATCCGCGGTGCCGGACATGATGGCTTGCGCGCCAAAGGAAATGGCCTGCTGCGAGGAACCGCACTGCCGGTCGACGGTGGTGCCGGGAACGCCCTCGTCGTAACCCGCGGCCAGCCAGGTCAGCCGGCCGATGTTGCCGGCCTGCCCACCGATGGCGTCGACACAACCGACGATGACGTCGTCGAACGCAGCGGGGTCGACGTCGTTACGGGCGAAGATGCCGCGGTACGCCTCCACACCGAGATCGATCGGGTGGTAGCCGGCGAGGGCGCCACCCTTCTTGCCGACGGCGGTGCGCACGGCATCGATGACATACGCCTCAGATGCAGCCATTTCTCAACTCCTTTGTTTCAGAAATCTATTTATTCACAATGTTTTTGGCGGGATCGGCGATTCCCCCGAGCACAATGGCCAGGTATTGCTCGCCGACCTCGCGCGCGCTCAACGGTCCGCCTGGCTGATACCAACGAACAGATACCCAGGTGGTGTCGCGGATGAATCGGTAGACCAGATCGAAGTCCAGGTCGGGGCGGAAGACTCCTTGCGCCACACCCTCGTTGAGGATGTCGACCCACATCTTGCGTTGCTCGCGATTGCGCTCATCGACGAAATCGAACTGCGGCAGAATGCCCAGCCGCTTCGCCTCGTCCTGGTAGATGACAACCTGGGCATGCCGGTGCTCAATGGCGTCGAAGGAGGCCATGAAAAGGCCCTTGAGCCGCTCCATCGGATCGGACTCGGTTTCGATGATCTGCCGGTACTTGTCGAACAGCCAGTCAAGGAAATCACGCATGATCTCCTCCACCATTTGTTCCTTCGATTTGAAGTGGTGGTAGAGACTGCCGGAGAGGATTCCCGCGGAGTCTGCGATGTCGCGGACCGTGGTTGCCTTCAGCCCGCGCTCAGCGAACATCGCCGCGGCGAGCTCAAGGAGCTCGTCACGCCTGCTCACGGCCTGAGTGGGCGATTGAGACGCCATCGACACAGCATAGCAACCAAGCGCTTGCTAGGGTAGGTCGGGCCGGTGTTGACTTGGCCACTACATACACAAAGATCGAGTGCTCACCTGGGTCGCGCACGTTGAGGCGATCGCGGCCCTGAGGGCGGGCGAGGTCACGCGCGCGGTTCTCGACCGCGACCGATAGATGGGGTGCGCAAAGCGTCGGGCGCTTCGATTCGAGCCCTATGATTGCGCGCAGCACGATGTGAAATGGATGAGTATCAGGAGATCATGAGCACGACACAGCTTGCCCTGGAGGGTATCCGGGTCATCGACATGACCCGCGTCTTCGCCGGCCCGATCAGCGCGCAGATACTGGGCGACCTCGGCGCTGACGTCATCAAGGTGGAGCGTCCGGGCAGCGGTGACGAAGGGCGCGGTTACGGTCTTGCCTCGGTCGAGGGCAAGGATGGCAAGGACCTTCGCCAGTCCGGCTTCTTCACCGCGTCGAACCGCAACAAGCGGTCGATCACGGTCAACCACTCCAAGCCGGAGGGGCAGGACATCCTGCGTGCCCTAGTCAAGACCGCGGACATCCTAATCGAGAATTACAAGGTCGGCGACCTCAAGCGGTTCGGGCTGGACTACGAGAGCCTGAAGGCGATCAATCCCCGCCTCATCTATTGCTCGATCACCGGCTTTGGCCAGACCGGGCCGATGGCGGCGCGCGCGGGCTACGACGGGTTGTTCCAGGCGAGCGGCGGCATGATGGCCGTGACCGGAATCCCCGAAGGCCAGCCCGGCGCGGGTCCGGTGAAGGCCGGTCCCAGCCTGGTCGATTTCGTGACCGGGCACAACAGCGCCATCGCGATCCTCGCCGCGCTGAACCATCGCAACAGCACGGGCGAGGGCCAGCACATCGACATGGCGCTGCTTGACAGTTCCGTGGCGATGATCTGCCACATCATGCAGGACTATCTGATCAACGGCGTCCAGGCGGAGCGTCTGGGCAATGGCGGCAACGGCGGCGGACCCGCCGACCTCATCCATGCGCGCGACGGCATGACGTACATTACGGCCGGCAGCGACGCCCACTGGCGGCGCATGTCGGAGTTGATGGGCCGGCCCGAGCTCTACGCCGACCCGCGCTTCGACACCAACGCCAAGCGGGCCAAGATCAATCGCGCGGAGTTGATCGACATCATCAACGTGTGGAGCCGGCAGTTCACGACGGAGGAGCTTCAGGCGAAGTTCGACAGCGTGGGCATCCCGGCCGCGCGCTATAACGATCTAGCGGAGGTCTGGGATGATCCGCAGGTGCAGCACCGGGGCCTGCGCGCCACGACTCCGCACATGTGGGCCGCCGCCGGATCGGTCGACCTGATCGGCAGCCCGCTGGCGGGCATGGGCGCGACGCCTGCGACGATCCGCCGCCCGCCGCCGCTGATCGGCGAGCACAGCGCAGAGATACTGGGCGAACTGGGCTATGACGCGGCGCGGATCGCGAGCTTGCAAGAGCAGGCGATCATCTGATCGAGAGGGTCCGCCACCAGGTCAGGCTCGCGAGATCGCGAGCCAGCCACACATGAAAATGCCCGCCTAATTGCGACAACGCTGTCGCAATTAGGCGGGCAAGTGCATATATCCGAACCTCGCGGCCGGATGAAAACTACGCCCGCTGGCTCGACACCGAAATGATCTCACCGGTCAGGTAACTGGAGTAGTCACTGGCCAAATACGCGATGGTGGTGGCGATTTCCCACGGCTCGGCGGCACGGCCGAATGCCTCGTCGGAGGACAGCCGGTCCAGCAGCGCGGCATCGGCCGACTTCTCCAGGAACTTGTGCCGCGCGATGCTCGGGGACACCGCGTTGATCCGCACCCCGTACTCGACGGCTTCGATTGCGCTGCAACGGGTCAGGGCCATCACCCCGGCCTTGGCGGCGGCGTAGTGCGACTGCGAGTGCTGGGCGCGCCAGCCCAGGACACTGGCGTTGTTGACGATCACACCACCGTGCTCAGCACCGCGGAAGTACCGCAGCGCCGCCCGGGTCGCGCGCATCACCGAGTTCAGCGTGACGTTCAGGACACGGTCCCACTCATCGTCGGTCATATCGACCAACGGGGTCTCGCCACCGAGGCCGGCGTTGTTCACCAAAACGTCCAAGCGGCCCATCTTTTCGACGGCCGAGGTGATCAGGGCGTCGACCGCGGAAGTCGAGGTGACGTCGCAGACCACGGCCTCGACGCGGCCCAAGCTGAGCTCGGCCAGCTGATCGCGGGTCTCGTTCAGGCGCCGCTCGTGGTAGTCGGACACCACGACGTCGGCGCCCTCCATCAGCGCCCGACGGGCGGTGGACGAGCCGATGCCGGTGCCGGCTGCGGCGGTGACCAGGACGACCTTGCCCTTCAGCAGGCCGTGGCCCTCAACCTCGGTGGGAGCAACTGAAAGATCCATCAGCCCTTGGCCTCTCGGGGTAGGCCGAGCACGCGCTCGGCGATGATGTTGCGCTGAATTTCGTTCGAACCGCCGTAGATGGTGTCCGAACGCGAGAACAGGAACAGCCGCTGCCACTCGTCGAACTCGCCGCCGGGCAGCGTCAGCCCCGCCATGCCCTGAACCTCCATGGCGATCTCGCCGAGTTCACGATGCCAGTTGGCCCACAACAGCTTTGACACGTTGTCCTGGCCGGGCTGCTCGACGTCCATCGTCGCCATGGCGTAGGACCGCATGGCCTGCAGGCCGGTCCAGGACTCGGTCAGCTTGTGCCGGATCAGCGGATCGTCGAGGGCTCCGCTGCGCTTGGCCACGTCGATCAGGCCTTCAAGCTCACGCTTGTAGCGGATCTGCTGGCCCAGCGTGGAGACGCCGCGCTCGAAGGTCAGGGTGGCCATCGCCACGCCCCAGCCCTGCCCGGGCTCACCGACGACCAGCGACGCCTCGGTGCGGGCGTCGTCGAAGAACACCTCGTTGAACTCGGAGTCGCCGGTCAGCTGGACGATCGGACGGATTTCGACGCCCGGCTGGTCCAGCGGCACCAACAAGTAGGAAAGGCCATGGTGACGCTTGGAGCCCTTTTCGCTGCGGGCCACCACGAAGCACCACTGCGCCCAGTGCGCCAGCGAGGTCCACACCTTCTGGCCGTTGATCACCCATTCGTCGCCGACCAGCTCAGCCGACGTCGAGACGTTGGCCAGGTCGCTACCTGCGCCGGGCTCCGAGTAGCCCTGGGCCCACAGCTCGGTGACGTTCAGGATGTTCGGCAGGAAGCGCTTCTTCTGCTCTTCGGTGCCGTACGCGATGAGCGTCGGCCCCAGCAGTTCCTCACCGAGGTGGTTGACCTTGTCCGGAGCGTCCGCCTTGGCGTACTCCTCATAGAAGGCGACGCGGTGCGCGACCGACAGGCCACGGCCGCCATGCTCCTCCGGCCAACCCAGGCAGGTCAGCCCTGCCGCAGCCAGATGCTGGTTCCACGCGCGTCGTTCCTCGTACGCCTCGTGCTCACGGCCGGGGCCACCCAGGCCCTTGAGAGCTGCGAATTCACCGACGAGATTGTCTGCGAGCCATTGCCGGACCTCAGCCCGGAACGTCTGGACCTCTATCACCCCTGTAGGCTAACCTACCAAGCACTTGCTTTGTTAGAGGGAGTTCCGATGAGTGGGTCCGACGGCACCCAGCAGCCCGGTCGGCAGACCCCACCGCAGACCTACACCAAAGAACATCTGGCGAACTTCAAGACCCCGCGATCGGTGCCGTTCCTGGACGCCCCGCCGCGCAACCCTGGAGGAAAAGTGGTCAAACCTTCGCTTCGAGAGATGAGATGAGTCGATAGATGGACCTGACATTCGACGACGAGACAGAAGAATTCCGGGCCGAGGTCCGCGACTTCTTGGCGGCCAACAAGGACAAGTTCCCTACCAAGTCCTACGACATCCGCGAAGGCTTCGAGCAGCACCGGGTTTGGGACAAGGTGCTGTTCGACGCCGGCCTGTCGGTCATCGCGTGGCCCAAGGAGTACGGCGGCCGCGACGCCACCATGCTGCAGTGGGTGGTGTACGAGGAGGAGTACTTCAAGTCCGGCGCACCGGGCCGGGCCTCCGCCAACGGGACCGCGATGCTGGCCCCGACACTGTTCGCCCACGGCACGCCGGAGCAGATGCAGCGCGTGCTGCCGAAAATGGCCTCCGGCGAAGAGATCTGGGCCCAGGCCTGGTCCGAGCCTGAGTCCGGCAGCGACCTGGCCTCGCTGCGCTCGACCGCGACCAAGGTCGAGGGCGGTTGGAAGCTCAACGGCCAGAAGATCTGGAGCTCGCGCGCCCCGTTCGGCGAGCGCGGCTTCGGCCTGTTCCGCTCCGACCCGGAAGCCCAGCGGCACAAGGGCCTGACCTACTTCATGTTCGATCTGAAGGCCGAGGGCATCACGGTCCGCCCCATCGCCCAGCTGGGCGGCGAGACCGGTTTCGGTGAGATCTTCCTCGACGACGTGTTCGTCCCCGACGAGGACGTCATCGGCCAGGTGCACAACGGCTGGACTGCCGCCATGAGCACCTCCAGCAACGAGCGCGGCATGTCGCTGCGCAGCCCGGCCCGCTTCGTCGCCCCGGCAGAACGCCTTGTCGCGCAATGGAAGGTCGACCAGAACCCGGCCTACGCCGAGCGCGTCGCCGATGCCTGGATCAAGGCCCAGGCCTACCGCCTGCACACCTTCGGCACCGTCACGCGGCTGGCCAACGGCGGCGAACTGGGCGCCGAGTCCTCGGTGACCAAGGTGTTCTGGTCCGACCTTGACGTCGCCCTGCACCAGACCGCGCTGGACCTGCGCGGCGCCGACGCCGAGCTGTACGACCACTGGACCGAAGGATTGCTGTTCGCCCTGGGCGGCCCGATCTACGCCGGTACCAACGAAATTCAGCGCAACATCATCGCCGAGCGCCTGCTGGGCCTGCCCCGCAAATAAGAGAGATTCTTGACGTGTTCTTTGAATTGGACGATTCGCAGCGCGATTTCGCTGCGAGCATCGATGCCGCGTTGGGTGCCGCCGATGTCCCCGCCGCGGTGCGCGCATGGGGTGGGGTCGAAAAGGCGGCCGACGCCGCGCCCGGCCGCAAGGTCTGGTCCACCCTGGCCGACCTGGGCGTCACCGCACTGAACGTGCCGGAAGAATTCGACGGCATCGGCGCACACCCGGTGGATCTGGTTGTCGCCCTTGAGCGTCTGGGCTACTGGGCCGTGCCCGGTCCGGTCACCGAATCCATCGCCGTGGCACCGGTACTGCTGGCGGCAGACGCGCGTTCGGAGGGACTGGCCTCGGGCGAGCTCATCGCCACCGTGGCCCAGCCGCCGCTGACCCCGCGGGCCGTCGACGCCGACACCGCCGGGCTGATCCTGCTGGCCGGTGACGGGCAGGTGCAGGACGCCACCATCGGCACTGAGCACCAATCGGTCGACCCGGCCCGTCACCTGTTCGACGTGACCGCCACCGGTGCGGCCCAATCCGCCGATACCGCAAAGGCTTTCGAATTCGGTGCGCTGGCCACCGCCGCACAGCTGGTCGGCGCCGGCCAGGCGATGCTCGACATGGCTGTCGAGTACGCCAAGCAGCGCACCCAGTTCGGCACGGTGATCGGTTCGTACCAGGCGATCAAACACAAGCTGGCCGACGTGCACATCGCCGTCGAGCTGGCCCGTCCGCTGGTCTACGGCGCCGCCCTGGCACTGGCCGACGGCTCGCCGACGCTGGCCCGCGACGTCAGCGCCGCAAAGGTGGCCGCCAACGAGGCCGCGCTGCTGGCCGCTCGCTCGTCGCTGCAGACCCACGGCGCCATCGGTTTCACGCAGGAACACGACCTGTCCCTGCTGCTGCTGCGCACCCAGGCGCTGCGCTCGGCGTGGGGCGATTCGACGTGGCACCGGACCCGCGTGCTGGAAGGACTGTGATTGTGAGCGAAGAACGGGAGATGCTGCGCGCCACCGTCGCGGCACTGGTCGACAAGCACGCCGGCCCCGAGGCAGTGCGGGCCGCCATCGAGTCCGAGCACGGCTACGACACGAACCTGTGGCAGCTGCTGTGCGAACAGGTCGGCGCCGCGGCGCTGATCGTGCCCGACGAACTGGGCGGAGCCGGCGGTGAATTAGCCGATGCCGCAGTGGTTCTGGAAGAGCTGGCCAAAAATCTGGTGCCAACGCCGCTGTTCGGCACCACCCTGGCAGAAGTAGCCCTGCTGGCCGTCGGCAACCACGAGCCGCTCGAAGGCCTGGCCGAGGGCACATCCATCGGCACAGTTGTTTTCGATGCGGGCTACGCCCTCAACGGCGACATCGCCGACGTGGTGATCGCCGCCCAGGACGGCCAGCTGAGCCGCTGGACGGATGTCACCTCGACGCCGGCCACCACGATGGACCCCACCCGTCGACTGGCCGCCGTCACTGCGGGCGCCACCGAAAACCTCGGTGCCGACCCCGGATTGGCCGACACCGCGGCAATCCTGATGGCCGTCGAGCAGGTCGGCGCGGCCAGCCGCTGCCTGGACCTGACCGTGGCCTACACCAAGGACCGGGTGCAGTTCGGCCGGCCGATCGGCAGCTTCCAAGCGCTCAAGCACCGGATGTCCGATCTATACGTGAAGGTCTCCGCCGCGCGCTCGATCGTCAACGACGCCATCGCCGATCCGACTCCCACGAACGCTTCACTGGCCCGCTTCATCGCCACCGAGGCGTTCAATGCCGTTGCCGCCGAGGCAATCCAGATGCATGGCGGTATCGCCATCACCTGGGAAAGCGACATCCAGTTCTACTTCAAGCGGGCGCACGGCAGCGCCCAGCTGCTCGGGCCGGCGCGGGAGCACCTGCGCCGCCTCGAAGCCGAAGTGCTCTGAGAATGGTTGCGCTGCGGGCGGGCATCCCACCGTTCTATGTGATGGACGTGTGGCTGGCCGCGGCGCAGCGGCAACGCACCCACGGTGACCTGGTGAACCTGTCGGCGGGCCAGCCTGCCGCGCAGGCACCGGCACCGATCCGGGCCGCCGCGGCTCAAGCGCTGGCCAACGACAACCTTGGATACACCGTCGCCCTGGGCATTCCGGAACTACGCGAGGCGATAGCCGCGTCGTACCTGGACCGCTACGGCATCGAGGTGGAACCTGACGCGGTCGTCGTGACCACCGGTTCGACCGGCGGATTCCTGTTGACATTCCTGTCCTGCTTCGATGCCGGCGATCGGGTCGCAGTGGTCAGCCCCGGGTACCCCTGCTACCGAAACATCTTGTCTGCCTTGGGCTGCGAGGTTGTCGAGGTGCCCTGCGGGCCGGAAACCCGTTTTCACCCAACTATTTCCATGCTGGAGCAACTGGACCCACCGATAAAGGGTCTGATCATCGCCAGCCCGAACAATCCGACCGGCACGGTACTGCCGGCCGAGGACCTGGCCGCGATTGTCACGTGGTGTGACGCCAACGACGTACAGCTGGTCAGCGACGAGCTGTACCACGGCTTGGTCTATGAAGGCGCACCGGCGACCAGCTGCGCCTGGGAGAGCTCACGCAACGCCATCGTGGTGAACAGCTTCTCCAAGTACTTCGCGATGACCGGCTGGCGACTGGGCTGGCTGCTGGTACCCGAGCCGCTGCGCCGCGCGG
Source organism: Mycobacterium sp. MAA66 (assembly GCF_041261665.1). Lineage (NCBI taxonomy): Bacteria > Bacillati > Actinomycetota > Actinomycetes > Mycobacteriales > Mycobacteriaceae > Mycobacterium > Mycobacterium sp. MAA66. The sequence continues at coordinate 949,130 of NZ_JBGCCC010000002.1, forward strand.
TGGACCGCCTGACCGGGAACTTCTCCATCTGCCCGCCCACGCTGCCCCAGTACGCGGCCGTCGCGGCATTCACAGCCGAATCGATCGCCGAAGCCGATGGTTTGGTCGAGCACTACGCGGTGAACCGGGCACTGCTGCTGGAGGGGCTCGCGCAGATCGGGCTGCACAAACTGGCGCCGGCCGACGGCGCGTTCTACGTGTACGCCGACATCTCCGACTACTCCACCGACTCGCTGGCATTCTGCGAGAAACTGCTCGCCGACACCGGTCTGGCCGTTGCCCCGGGTGTGGATTTCGACACACAGTACGGAGAATCATTCGTCCGGCTGTCGTTCGCCGGCCCACGGTCCGACATAGAGGAAGCACTGCGCAGGCTGGGTCCCTGGCTGGCAAGGTTCTCCGGCTGACGGCCGTCAACACCCGCACGGTCCACCCTCGCCGCTGCAACCGCATGCCGGTTTTGCCATTCGACCAGGTACGGTCCCCATAACCAAGCGCCCTCGGCCGGTCGCCGAGAGTGCCACACGAGAGGGATCGAGCGACGATGTCGCAGGAGATATCGAACACCGGAGAACCGGATGTGACCGATGATGCGCCGGTCAACCGCGAACCGCGTGAGCGTCGTGGGTTCAGGCTGAGCACCCCGATCGGTGACTTCGCCATCGCCGTCAGCACGCCGAAGCGCCGTCCGGCGATCCCCAAGCGATTCGATCCGTTCGGCGTCGCCGATCGCGCCCTTGGTGCGGCTACGGCGGGGCTCAAGCTGGCGTTGTGGAGCGGTGAGCAGTTGGCGGCCCTCGGCAAGACCAGCCTGGTCGCGTTGGAGAACGCCACTCCCCGCGAGTTGGCCCCCAGCACGCCAGAGCCCCCGGTGCAGGAAACGCTCAACACCAAGCTGGGCAAGCTGCTCGACAAAGCACTGGATCAGAGCACCGCCGAAAGCCAGAACGAGTTCTATCATCGGCTGCTCGATCAGCTGGTCGCCGACGAAGCGCGGATCGTCGGCGCGCTGTCCGACGGCGGATCCTCACCGCTGGTGAACGTGTACACCCGTCGGGGCCAGCTGGTGCTGACCAACGCCTGCCTGGTGGGCCGTACCGCCAACGTGGCCCTGCCGAAGATGGTCCCGCAATACGTCGGGCACCTACTGGACCTCGGGCTGGTCGAAACCGGTCCAGAGGATCCCACCCAGGACGTCGACTACGAAATCCTCACGGCCGAGCCGATCGTGCTGGACGCGACCAAACGCGCGACCCGTGGACCGTTGCCGGCCCGGGTGGAGAAGCTGACCTTGAGCCTGTCCGACCTGGGTCGCGGATTGTGGGCCGCCGCGATCGCGCAGGAAGAGTCCTAGCGGGCGCTTGCGCCGTTCTCTGCTTTACAGTGCCGTCCGCTCGCCGGTATCGACTACGGGAGTTGGGTCGGGTGACGCGGCGGGCTGACTCCGGATGAAGGCAGTGGCGATGAGTCCCAGGACGATGACGCCTGCGGCGATGTAACCGACCACGCTCACGCTGTGCGTCATCGCGTCGCGCGCGGCGCCGGCGACGAACTGCGTATGTGGCCCGGCGGCAAGGCCTTCGATTGCCGCGCCCGCGCTGTCGGTGACGGCGTGGGTGAGGCCATCGGCTTGCCGCGGCGGCGTGCCTGCAGTGGTGAGCGCGGTTTTCAGCGTGGCGCCCAGCGTGCTGAAGAACGTGGTGGTCAGCACCGCGATGCCGAGTGCCGATCCGAGTTGGCGGAAGGCGCTCTGGATGCCGGAAGCCTGTCCGGAGTTCTGCTCGGGGACATCGTTGAGAACAACATTGGTGACCTGCGCGGTCGCGAAGCCCACTCCGATCCCGTAGAAGAACAGCACCCCTGCCAGGTGCCACCAGGGAGCGTGTACGTCGGCGACGAAGGCCAGACCGCCAAGTCCGAATGCTTCGAGGAGCAGGCCCATCCGGACCAGATCCAGCGGGGACGCCTTGGCGGCGAGCGCGAAGCTGGCGCCGCTGGCGACGAAGCTGCCGATGGCGATGGGCACGAGGGCCAATCCCGCTTGCACTGCGCTGTAACCGAGGGTGAACTGCAGCCACAGCGGTAGCACCGCCACGATGCCGAACTCGCCGACGCCGATGATGAGAGTGGCGATATTGCCGTTGCGGAACGACCCGATCGAGAGCAGTCGAATGTCCATCAGCGCGCGATCGGGGTCGGGGCCGCGGGTCAGCAGAGTTTGCCGGACGGCGAAACCCACCAGTGCCGTAGCCGCCAGGACCAACGCCACCGCGACAGGTGACGGGCCGCCTGACCAGGTGTGCCCGAGCAGCGTCAATGGTTCTTCGACGGTCAGCCAGCCGTAGGTACGGCCCTCGATCAGACCGAAGGCCAGAAGTCCCAGCCCCACCACCGAGAGCAGCGCGCCGAGTACGTCGACGCGCCCGGGGATTTTTGGTGAGCGGTCCAGGAAGATCATCGAGGCGGCGAAGATGAGGATGGCCAGCGGAATGTTGATGCCGAAGGCCCAGCGCCAGGACACGTGTTCGGAAAGCCAGCCGCCCAGCAGGGGTCCAACCGCGGCAGCGGCACCGATGGTCGATCCCCAGACCGCGAATGCCTGGCCGCGGGCCTTTCCGGTGAACGACGCGTTCAGTAGCGACAGCGAAGTGGGCAGGATCATCGCCGCGCCCATGCCTTGCGCGAAGCGCGCCACGATCAGCAGGCCGCCGGTCGACGCCAGCCCCGCCAGCAGACTCGGCGCCCCGAAGATCACCACGCCTGTCAAGAAGACTCGGCGCGCACCGACGATGTCCGCAACCCGGCCGACCAGCAGGAGCAGGGCCGCCAACACAATCGCGTAGGACTCCTGAATCCATTGCGACTGAACAGAATTCACCTTCAAATCGTCGATTATCGACGGCACGATCACGTTCACGATGGTGGTGTCGACCACGATCAGCGCGACCCCGAGGGCGATGGCGATCAGGCCCAGCCACCGCCGGGTGTTCAACGAAAAGCTCACAGATAACCTAGTTTCCGGGTTGGTTTCGCGGCGAAAGATCTTTGTACGATCTACCCGCTTGGCAACGAGTTGACCTTCGAGCCCTCAGTCCTCGGCTCGAAGTAACTCGAAGAGTGGAATCGCCCGTGCCGTTTTCGCCTGGTACTCGGCGTATATCGGTTCCACTGCCGTGACTTTCGGAAACGTTGCATCTCGCTCCACGCGCGACAGTTCGCGCACCAGCACGTCGTAGGACTCGTTGCCGAGATCAACGCGCGCCCGTGGGTTGGCTCGAAGATTGTGCGCCCAGGCCGGATCGATATCAGCGCCGGCGAGGGAGCCGACCAAGATGATGACCCCGTCGATCGTCAAGTAGGACAACGGCACCAGTCGAGGCAGACCGGTCTTGGCGCCTCGAGTGGTGAGCAGCAACAGGTCTTGGCCTTCGAACGGGCCGCTCACCTTGCCGCCATTGGCGCGGAACTCGTCGATAACAGTCTGGTTGAACGCCCGCATGGTCGCGGCGTCGGGGATCTGGTCGGTCATGAAAACTCCTGGATAGACCTGCGGGCAGCCGTTGAATAAGGTACCAATATCAAGTATCTTCATATTGAAGCTAGATAGCTGATGGTGGGTTGTCAAGATCAGGCGGCGAACACCGCGTCCACGAAGAAGGTAGGTCTGCGATGCAGCAGGAGAATTCGGACGCCGCCGGGCAGCGCGCCCGCCTGATGGAAGAACTGCGAATCTACGGTTCCATCTTCAACCAGTTCAGTCGCCTGTTCGGCAGCTGGCTCGGTTTGCACTCAACCGATTCGGAAGCGTTGATGGAAATCGTGTACGCGGAGGAGCACAGCTCCCCACTCTCGCCGGCGCGTCTAGCGAGTCGCATCGGCCTGTCCTCAGGTGCCACAACATCGCTGCTCAACCGCCTTGAGGAAGCCGGACACATCATCCGAAGCCGGGAAAGCACGGATCGACGAGTTGTGACGCTGCGCAGCAGCCCTATTGTGCACGGTCGCGCCGAGGAGTTCTTCACGACGCTGGGACTGCAATTCGACACCGTGATGTCGCGCTATGCCCCCGAACTATTGAACAGTTTCGAAGCCCTGCTCATCGACTTGCGTGCCACGATGGGCAGTCACCTCGCCGAGCGCGAGGGCGAGCCTCGGCATCCGCGAGATTAGGCCCTACAGCCAGGTGTCTTCAGTGGTCGTCGTCAGGAAGGCATCCAGGTCTGCGCGCCACTGGGCGGGGGTGTTCTTGTCCGGCTCGATACCGGTGTACTCGCCGCGGTAGAACAACAGCGGCCGCGGTTTGATCGCATGCGGCTCCGACATGGACTGCACGCCACCGAACACCACGAAGTGGTCACCGCCGTCGTGGACGGAATGCACCGTGCAGTCGATGTGCGCCAGCCCGCCATCGATCACCGGTGAGCCCAGTTCCGAAGGACGCCAATCGATTCCGGCGAACTTGTCCTCGGCGCGCGAGCCGAACTGCGCCGAGACGTGTTGCTGGTTCTCGTGCAGCATGTTGACGCAGAACTTGCCGCTGGCCTCGATGGCCTTCCAGGCCCGGGACTGCTTGGTCGGGCAGAACAGCACCAGCGGCGGGTCGAGCGACAACGCCGCGAACGACTGACAGGCGAAGCCGATCGGCACATCCTCGTGCACCGTGGTGATGACGGTGATGCCAGTACAGAACTGCCCCAGCACATTTCGGAATACGCGCGGGTCGATCTGCGGAGTTTCGGTCACGGCAGGCTCCTCACCCGAATGAGGTTACTTGAACCCAACGCTGAAGTCGTGGCCCCAGAGGCTGATCCCGACGCTCTCCCGTGCGATCCAGCTCTCGTCCTCGACTTCGAGCCCCTCGCAACCGAATTCCATGTCGAACCCGCCCGGGGTCTTCATGTAGAAGGACAGCATCTTGTCGTTGATGTGCCTGCCCAAGGTGGCCGACATCTTGACCTTCTTGCGGTTGGCGCGGTCCAGGCACAGGCCGACGTCGTCGGCGTTCCCCACCTCGACCATCAGGTGGACAATGCCGGTCGGGTTGGGCATCGGCATGAACGCCAGCGCGTGGTGGCGCGGGTTGCAGCCGTAGAAGCGCAGCCACACCGGCTCGCCGTCGGCCGGACGGCCCGCGATCTGCGGAGGCAACCGCATCGAGTCACGCAGCCGGAAGCCCAGCACGTCCTGGTAAAAGGCTTGTGCCGCAGCGTCATCGTCACAGGTGAGCACGACATGGCCCAGTCCCTGCTCGGCGGTGACGAACTTGTGGCCGTAGGGGCTGACGAACCGGCGCCCCAGGTACTGGATGCCGTAGAACACCTCGAGGGTGTTGCCGGCTGGATCGTTGAACCGGATCAGGCCCTCGACCTTGCGGTCGGCCAGCTCATCCTTGGTGCCCTCGGTGAACTCGACACCTGCTTTGGACAACGTCTCGCGCACCTGAGCCAGGGCCGGCGCGTCAGCGACCTCCCAGCCCGAAACCAGCAGCCGGTCCTTCTCACCGGGCACGATCACCAGGCGGGCCGCGACATCGTCCATCCGAAGGTAGAGCGCGTCGGGGTTGGTGCCCTCGCCCTCCATCATGCCGAGCACCTTGAGCCCGAACTCACGCCAGGCCGCCATGTCGGTGGCCTCGATGCGCATGTAGCCGAGCGCCTTGATCGTCGTCATCGCATATCTCCTAATAGCCGACGCTTAACCGCGCAGGAAATCAATGGTGAGTTTGTTGAACTCGTCGAACTTCTCCAGCTGCGCCCAGTGCCCGCATTGACCGAACACATGCAGCTGCACTCGCGGAATCTGCTTGAGTGCCACCAGCGCACCGTCGATCGGGTTGACGCGGTCCTCGCGACCCCAGATCAACAGCACCGGCTGACGCAGCTTGTAGACATCTCGCCACATCATTCCGAGCTCGAAGTCCGCACCCGCGAACGACTTCCCCATCGCTCGCGCCGCGGCCAGGGACTCGGGCCGGCTGGCGATCTGGAAGCGTTCCTCGATCAATTCCGGAGTGACCAGGCTCTGGTCGAACACCATGATGCGGAGGAATTTCTCCATGTTCTCGCGCGTCGGCTCGCCGGTGAAACGGCCGAGCAGCTTGACACCCTCGGTGGGGTCCGGCGCGAACAGGTTGACGCTCAGGCCACCCGGGCCCATCAGCACCAACTTGCCCGCCCGCTTCGGGTTGTCCAGCGCGAACCGCACTGCGGTGCCGCCGCCGAGCGAATTGCCCACCAGCGCAGCACGTTCGATACCGAGATGGTCGAAAAGACCCAACAGGGCATTGGCGCTGTACCGGTTGTACTGCTCATGCTCGGTGTGCTTGTCGGAGTGGCCGTAGCCCGGCTGGTCGACGGCGAGCACATGGAAGTGCTCCGCCAGCACCGCGATGTTCTTCGAGAAGTTCGACCAGCTCGACGCACCCGGTCCGCCGCCGTGCAACAGCACGATCGTCTCAGCGGCCGGGTCGCCGGCTTCGTGGTAGTGCAGGCGCATACCTTCATGCGCATCACCCGTCGCTACGCTCGCCCCAGCGACATTTCCCGTCGCTACGCTCGCCCCAGCGACATTTCCCGTCGCTACGCTCGCCCCAGCGACATTTCCCGTCGCTACGCTCGCCCCAGAGACCTGCGCGTACCGCGAGGTCGACTCGAAAGTGACCTCTGGCATCAGACCATCGTGTCTGCCGGCGGCAGACCGAATTCGTTGTTGCCGAAGATCAGGTAGGCGCGCTCGGGCTCGTTGGCGGCGTGCACCCGACCTGCATGTGCGTCGCGCCAGAAGCGTTGCAGCGGAGTGCCATTCGCCAGCGCGGTGGCACCGGCAGCCTCGAACAGGCGGTCGATGGACGCGATGGCGCGGCCCGTGGCGCGCACCTGGTCACGACGGGCCCGGGCCCGGAGCTCGAACGGAATCTCCTTGCCCGCCAACAGCAGTGCATACTCGTCGGCGATGTTGCCGGACAGCTGACGCCACGCGGCGTCGATGTCGCTGGCAGCCTCGGCGATCCGGACCTTGGCGAACGGATCATCCTTGGACTTCTCGCCGGCGAACGCGGCACGCACCCGCTTGCCCTGGTGCTCGACGTGCGCCTCGTAGGCGCCGTAAGCCATACCGACGATCGGTGCCGAGATGGTGCTGGGATGCACAGTGCCCCAGGGCATCTTGTAAACCGGGGCGGTGTTGGTCTGGTAGCCACCGGCGGTGCCGTCGTTCATCGACTTGTAGGACAGGAAGCGGTGCCGGGGCACGAACACGTCCTTGACCACGACGGTGTTCGAACCGGTGCCGCGCAGGCCCACCACGTTCCAGACGTCGTCGATGGTGTACTCGGTTCGCGGGATCAGGAAGCTGCCGAAGTCGACCGGCCGGCCGTCCTTGATCACGGGTCCGCCGAGGAAGGCCCAGGTGGCATGCTCTGAACCGGACGACCAGTTCCAGGCGCCGTTGACGATGTAGCCGTCACCGGTCTCGGTCACCACGCCGGCGCCCATGGGGGCGTAGGACGAAGAGATCCGCACCGACGCGTCCTCGCCCCAGACGTCTTCCTGGGCCTGCTGATCGAACAGGGCCAGGTGCCAGTTGTGCACGCCGATGATCGAGGCGACCCATCCGGTCGAGCCGCAGGCGCTGGCCAGCCGGCGGACGGCTTCGTAGAAGTACGACGGGTCGCACTGAAGGCCACCCCACTGCTCGGGCTGCAGCAACTTGAAGAAGCCGATCTCATTGAGCGTGTCGATAGACTCCTGCGGGACCTGGCGAAGGTCCTCGGTCGCCTGGGCGCGCTCACGCAGCACCGGCAGCAGCTCGTCGATACCGGCCAGCACGGCCTGCACGTCGCGTTGTTCAATGGACGTCACGGATTGCCTCCCAGAAGTGGTCGTCTAGACAGAGATTAGAACACGTTACGATTTGTGTCGAGCAGGGTATTCCTGCAGCAGGTAGACCTGGCAAAGCGGGTTTTTGTAACCTGTTCTAGTTCCGGTTTCAGGCCGCAAAAATAGAAGGGTGTTAGTTGTGACTGACGAGCCGCTCCGGCTGAGCCGGGATCCAGCCCTGGGCAGCCACGTACTCGAACTGGTGGTGGCCGACGTCGTCGCTGAGACCGCCGACGCTCGAGTGTTGGTGTTCACGACCCCCGATGGCAGCGACATCCCGCCGGAGCGTCTGAAGTACTCCCCCGGCCAATTCCTCACCCTGCGCGTCCCCAGTACCCGCACCGGGTCGGTGGCCCGCTGCTACTCGCTGTGCAGCTCCCCGTTCGCCGATGAGGCACTGACCGTGGCGGTCAAGCGCACCGCGAACGGCTACGCATCGAACTGGTTGTGCGACAACGCGCACGCCGGGATGCGGATGCATGTGCTGGCACCGTCCGGGAACTTCGTGCCCAAGAACCTGGACGCCGACTTTCTCCTGCTGGCGGGCGGCAGCGGCATCACCCCGATGTTGTCGATCTGCAAGTCCGCCCTGTCGGAGGGCACCGGCAAGGTGACGCTGTTCTACGCCAACCGGGACGAGAACTCGGTGATCTTCGGCAAAGCGTTGCGCGAATTGACCTCGTTGTACCCAGACCGGCTGTCCGTCGTGCACTGGCTGGAGTCGGTGCAGGGTCTACCCAGCGTGACCACGTTGGCCACCGCGCTGGCCCCCTACGCCGCACGGGAGGCCTTCATCTGCGGCCCCGCGCCATTCATGGCCGCCACTGAGGAAGCGCTGGCCAAGTCCGGGGCGGCCAAGGAAAAAATCCACCTCGAAGTGTTCCAGTCACTGGACTCCGACCCGTTCGCGGCGGTCGTCCTGGCAGACGATGACAGCGACGAAGGTCCGGCAACGGCCGTCGTCACGCTCGACGGCGAAACGCACGAGTTGAGTTGGCCACGTCAGGCAGTGCTGCTCGACGTGTTGCTCAACAAAGGTTTGGAGGCTCCATTCTCCTGTCGCGAAGGGCACTGCGGCGCGTGCGCGGTGCTCATGAAAAGCGGCGATGTACAGATGGCCATCAACGACGTGCTGGAGCCGTCCGACCTGGAGGAAGGCCTGGTCCTTGCGTGCCAGGCGGTGCCGAAGACGGATTCCGTCGAAGTCACCTACGACGAGTAGCGAACGGATATTTTCTGACGATGACCCGGCTTACTGCAGCAAGCGTGGCGGCTCTGGCCGCGACTGCCCTGATCTCGCCCGCAACGGCTGGCGCCGCGAGCACTTCGGCCGACTCGTTCGTTCCGGTGGACGGGGTGACCAAGATCCAGATGCACGTCACCGCCAACTGCTCGGGGACGACCTGCACCTTCAACACGGCGGCCAATCTGCTGACTCCCGACGGTCCGCTGCCGTTGCCCGGTGACACCTGGGCCCGGCAGAACATCACCTTGCGCAGTTCTGATCGCCTGGTCTACCAGGATGTCGCGTACAGCGCGCCGTCCGGATACCCGGCCCAGCACCGTGGCTCCAACTACGACAACGTGCTGTCGCGCCAGCTCAAGTCCGAGAACAGCTCGCAGCTCTCGATCACCTACTTCGGCGGCGGATCGTTCGAACGGTTCCAGGTCGACGGCGTCTCCGAACCGCTCGACGCGGGTACCGGCCAACCGCGGACCCAGTCGAATTTCATTGCCTGCTCGGACATTCAGGTGGCGTACGCCGGGGTCAACCTCACTACGCCTACCGCTTGCGCGACAACGACGTTCTGATCGGTCAGCTCACAGACGCCAGCTCCCGAACCAGCTTGCGCCACCGGCGATGGCGGTAGCGGAAGATGCCGCGCGCGACCAGTGCCACGACTCCGCTCAGCCATCCGGCATCGATCTCGATGGTGTCGCGGTACCGGCAGCGACCCGGCCCGACGGGTTCGACATGCAGGGTGTGGTTCCACGAGTCGATCACCCCGCCGTGCTCGTGAGTGCGGATGGTGTGGGCGAAGGCGTCGACGGACAGCACCTCGATGGTGTGTCGGTAGGCCGGAATCAGATGAAATGCCAACAGCCAGCCGGTCCCCCGCTCCCCGGCCCGCAGCGGTTCGGTGCGCCCGGACAGGATGGGAACCGCGAACAGGCCACGGCACACATAGAGGAAGGTGGCAGGTTGTTGCATCGCGTGCCAGACCTGGTCGACGCAGGCCAGCAGTTCGGATTCGGTATGCACGGTCTTCACGGTGGCACTCCTTTTCAGTTAGGGTCACCTAATTCTCGATAGGGGCAGGCGGGTTGACTACTCGCCTTTCCGCTGGAGGTGACAATGGCCCCATCAGACCGGTTCCGTGCCCGCAAGCAGCCCAAACAGCAGCGTTCGACGCAGACCCGCACGCGGATACTGGCGGCGGCTGCTCATGTTTTCTCGGCGTACGGTTACCGGGCGGGCACCACGAATCGCATCGCTGCCGCGGCGGATATTTCGATCGGCTCGTTGTATCAGTACTTCCCGAACAAAGACGCGATCCTGGCCGCGCTCATCGACGCACACATCGACGCGGGCGCGGCGCTGCTGGCCGAACGCGCGGCCACCGGGTTGCCGGAGTCGTTGGAAGACCGGTTACGGCTGTTCACCCGCGCGACCATCGACAACCACCGCGACGATCCATCCCTGCACCGAGTGCTGTTCGAGGAGGCGCCGCGGTCACCGGCACTGCTGGCGCGCCTGCACGACGCCGAGGAATGGGCGGTGCGGGCAGCGCACGATCTGCTGTCGCAGCATCCCGAAGTTTGCGTGCCGGACCTCAAGTTCGCGGCCCGGATGACAGTCGCGACGATCGAATCGCTCACCCACCGGCTGATTGCCTGCGAGCGGCCGGCCGACACACGGCAGTTGGAGGATTCGATAGTGGCGATGCTCACCGGATATCTGCGGAACGCCTGACGGTCAGCCTTTGGCGGCAACCATGTCGAGTTCTGACTCCAGAGCCTCGGCCTGTCTGCCCCAGCGCCCCGACAGCCACGCACAGGTGATCAGCTGAATCTGGTGAAAGATCATCAGCGGCAACACAATCAGGCCCACCGGGTGTCCGGCGAACAACACGGTGGCCATGGGCAGTCCGGTGGCCAAGCTCTTCTTCGACCCGCAGAAGATGATGACGATTCGGTCGGCGCGGTCGAATTTCAGCAGCCTCGCGACACCGGACGTCGCTGCGAGCACCACCGCCAACAGCACCACGCTGACTGCCACGACGGCCAGCACGTTGGTGACCTTCATGCCGGTCCAAATGTGTTCGGACATACCGGCGCTGAATGCGGCGTAGACGACCAGATAGACCGAACCGCGGTCGACGACCTTGGTCAATGTGGTGTGCGACAGCACCCGGTGCAGCTTGGATCGCAGCAGCTGGCCGGCCACGAACGGCAACAACAACTGCACGACGATCTCCAGGATCGATTTCGCCGAAACCGTTGCGCCACCGGAGGTTTGCATCAGGAGTGTCACCAACAGCGGAGTGACGAAGATGCCCAGTAAGTTTGACGCCGATGCACTCACCACCGCGGCCGCGACATTGCCGCGAGCGATCGAGGTGAACGCGATCGACGACTGCACCGTGGACGGCAACAGGCACAGATACAGCATGCCGATGTAGAGCTCGCCGGTCAGCACCGAAGGAACCAGCACCTTCATCGCCAGACCGAGCAGCGGGAACAGCACGTAGGTGGCGGCCAGCACGGTGGTGTGCAGCCGCCAGTGTTTCAGGCCTTCGAGTGCCTCTCGCGGCTCCAGTCGGGTGCCGTACAGCAGGAACAGCACCGCGATCGCGACCTTGGTGGCCGACTCCACGACACCGGTCGCCTCGCCACGGGCCGGTATGAGCACGCCGATCGCCATCGCAGCGAACAGCCCGAGGAGGAAGCCGTCGATGCGGAGCTTGGCGAGGAGGTTCACCGGGCAAACGTACTGCGGAGGTCACTCATAGCGAAAGCCGATGTATCCGATATATCTGAACGTATATCGTGATGAATATGTTGGACCCCGAGCTGCTGCGGACCTTCCTCGCGGTCGAGCGGGCCGGCGGGTTCACCGCGGCCGGGCGACTGCTGGGGCTACGGCAGTCGACGGTCAGCGGACACATCACTCGCCTCGAACAGGCCGTCGGGCGCGAGCTGTTCCGCCGCGATACCCGCAACCTGGCGCTGACCGCCGACGGGGCAGCCATGGTCGGGTTCGCCCACAACATCCTGGACGCCCAGGCCCAGGCGGATCGCTACTTCTCAGAGAGCACGGTGACCGGTCTCATCCGACTCGGCGCGTCCGACGATCTGGTCGGTCGCATGCTCTCCGACGTGCTGGTGGAGTTCCGGCGCTCCTATCCCGGAGTGGACCTCGAACTCGTCGTGGGCCTCAGCGAGAATCTCAAAACCCGAATGGCCGCAGGCGAATTAGACCTCATGGTCGCCAAACGGTTACCTGGAGAGAAACACGGAGAACTATTGTGGCGAGACCGGTTGGTCTGGGCGGGACGACCCGGCCTGACCCATATCGCCGACCCGATCCCGATCGTCACGTATCCACCGCCCAGCCTGACCCGGCACGTCGCGTTACGCGAACTGGAGCGCGAACGGCGGACCTGGCGGATCGCCTGCGTCAGCGACAGCCTGCTCGGCCTGCAGGCCGCGGCACTGGCCGGTCTCGGCATCGTTGCGCACTCCGAAACCCTACTGCCCCAAGGCCTTGCGCCCATCGCCGGCAACCAGCTCCCAGACCTGGGTCACCTTGAGTTCGTACTGCTGCACCGGCACAGCACGCTGTCCGACGCCGAGTCCGCACTGCGCGACGCGATCATCGCCGGTGTGCACCGGATGTACGGCTGAACCGATCGGTCCGTCCGTGAGCGACCACCGCGTCAGGTCGACAACACATAGCGCACCTGCGGGCGGCCGGCCTTGCCGTACTCGGTCTCACGACGGACTACGCCGTCATCGGCCACCCGCTCCAGATAGCGCCACGCCGTCACCCGTGAGATGCCCAGGCGTTCAGCGGCTTCGGATGCGTTGAGCCCGGCCGGCACCTCGCGCAGCGCCCCGATCACCAGATCCAGCGTGTCGGTCGAGATGCCCTTGGGAGCGAACGGCCGTTGGTCGGCCGAACGCAGCGCGTTCATCGCCCGGTCGATCTCATGCTGACCCGCAGCGACCCCACCCGACTTCAGCGCATCGCGGTACTGCCGATAACGCTCGAGCTTGTCCCGGAACGCCGCGAAGGTGAACGGCTTGAGCAGATACATCGCTATGCCGTGCGCCACCGCCGAACGCACCACGGCCAGGTCCCGTTCCGAACTGATCGCGATGATTTCCGGGGCCGGACGGATCCCGCCCAGCGCCGAGGCCACGTCGATTCCACTGGCATCCGGAAGTCCGATATCCAGCAGTACCAATTCGATCGGGGTGCCATCGCCGGCGGCCGCAGCGGCGGCACGTATCGCGGCGTTCCCGGTGTTCACCACGGCGTGGACGACGAATCCCGGTATCCGTTCAACGTATTGACGATGAGCCTCGGCGATCAACGGTTCATCCTCGACGATCAACACCCGGATCATCGGTGCGGACCCGCTCCGGCGGTACCCCCGCGGGACGGCACCGTCACGGTGATCACCGATCCGTAGGTGTTCTCCGACGTGATCGTGCCGCCATGGGAGGCGATCACCTGCCACACCAACGCCAGTCCGAGCCCGCGCGAATCGCCCTTCGTCGAATAGCCGCGCGTGCGGGCCTGCTCGAATGCGTCGGTGGACATACCCGGACCGCTGTCGGCGACGACGATGGTCAACTCCTCCGGTTCACCACGCACGGTGATTTCCACCCATCCTGGCGGATCGGCGCCGGCGGCGTCGATCGCATTGTCCACGAGATTGCCCATCAGCGTGATCAATTCGCCTTGACCCAACGTGAGGCTCGCCGGATCGTCGAGTAGCGAGTCCTCGGTGACGGACAGCTCGACCCCGTGATCGCGGGCCTGGCTGATCTTGCCGAGCAGCAGGGCGGCCAGCGCGGGCTCTGCCACCGTCGACATCAACCTGTCGATGAGTTGTTGTGACACAGCCAGTTCCGCGGTGGCGAACCGCACCGCGTCCTCAGCACGGCCGAGTTCGACCATGGTGATCACCGTGTGCAGCCGATTGTCGGCCTCATGGGCCCTGGCCCGTAGCGATTCCGCGAACTGTGTCACCGAACTCAGTTCACCCGAAACCCGTTGCAGATCAGTGCGATCCCGCAGGGTCATCACGGTGCCGATGCTGCGCTGCTCCCACTGCACGGGTTGTTGATTGACGAGCAGCACCCGGTCCACGGTGACATGCGTTTCGTCGGTGAGGACGCCGTCGCCCGCACTCCCGAGCGAGCCGGGCAACTGTGCGCGGGTAAGAGCGCCCTGCGGAAGTGAAAGCAACCGCCGCGCTTCGTCATTGACCACTTCGACCCTGCCGCTGTTGTCGAATACCAGCAGCCCCTCGCCGACGGCGTGCAAGACCGCTTCGCGCTGCTCGTAGATCGACCTCAAATCCGGAAAGGACAATCCCAACGTGCGCCGACGCAGGCGCCGTTCCAGCAGCACCGAACCGATCAGCGCCAACAGCAACGCAACTCCGATCGCAGCGGCGATCGCAGGCAGGGTCGCGAGCACACTGCGCCAGGTGCGCTCGCGGGTCACGCCTGCCGAGACCAGACCGACGATGCGCCCGTCGGCGGCGTGCACCGGAGCCACCGCACGGATCGATGGGCCGAGGGTGCCCGCGTAGGTCTCGGTGAAGGTCTCACCGGCCAGCGCGCGGTCGATGTTGCCGGTGAACTGGCCGCCGATCCGGGTGACGTCGGTGTGGGTGAACCGGGTGCGGTCCGGCGCCATCACGACCACGAAATCGACACCGGTGGCCTGGCGGACGGCCTCGGTTTGCGGCTGCAGGACGGCTGCCGGGTTCGGCGAGGCGATCGCCTGGGCTGTCGAATTCATCTTCGCGACGGATTCGGTGACGGCGACGACCTTCTGCCGGGTGAGCTCGTCCGCGGCGCGGCGCGCGTCGAGGATCGCGAAGGCGCCGGCGCTCACGATCAGCAGCAGGAGGAGCGCCAGTTGCCAGCCGAAGAGTTCGCGCGCCACGCTCCGCGCCGCGCTCCGCTCCCTGAGCCGCACCTCGCGTCACCGCCTTCCGTGAACAAAATGAACTTATTGGTGACTCCCGTCACGTCACACCCGAGCATTGCAAACATTCCCGACGTGCGATGCCGGACACAAGGAGCCACACCATGAACTTCCGCAGACCGATCAAGGCCCCCCACCCGACCGAGGTGCGCCCGCACCCCACCGAGATCCCCATGCCCAAGCGGCGCGACCGCACGCACTGGCTCTACGTCGGCGTCATCGTCGCGGTGCTGGCCGGCATCGTGGTCGGCCTGATCGCACCCGAAGTCGGATCGGCTCTCGGAGTGCTCGGCACCATGTTCGTCAGCCTGATCAAGATGATGATCACCCCGGTGATCTTCTGCACGATCGTGCTGGGCATCGGCTCGGTCCGCAAGGCCGCGTCCGTCGGCAAGGTCGGCGGCCTGGCCCTGGGCTACTTCCTGGCGATGTCGACCGTGGCGCTGGGCATCGGTCTGCTGGTGGGCAATCTGATCAGACCCGGAACCGGACTGCACCTGGCAGCCGATCCAGCGGCGGGCGCGAAGCTGGCCGAAAAGGCACACGCCGCCGGCGGCACCATGGACTTCATCCAGCACATCGTGCCGACCTCGCTGTTCAGCTCGCTCACCGAAGGCAACGTGCTGCAGACGTTGTTCGTGGCACTGCTGGTCGGCTTCGGCGTGCAAGCCATGGGCCCCTCCGGTGAGGGCATTCTGCGTGGAGTCGCCTCGGTGCAAAAGCTGGTGTTCCGCATCCTGGCCGGCATCCTGTGGCTGGCGCCACTCGGTGCGTTCGGCGCCATCGCAAAGGTGGTGGGCGACACCGGCTTCGACGCCGTCATCCAGCTGGCCGTTCTGATGAGCGCCTTCTACCTGACCTGCGTGCTGTTCGTGTTCGGCGTGCTCGGCTCGATCCTGCGGTTGGTCGCCGGGGTGTCGATCTTCAAGTTGGTGCGCTATCTGGCCCGCGAGTACCTACTGATCTTCGCGACCTCGTCTTCGGAATCGGCGCTACCCCGGCTGATCGCCAAACTGGAGCATGCCGGCGTGCAGCCCACGACCGTGGGAATCGTTGTGCCGACCGGTTATTCGTTCAACCTCGACGGGACCGCGATCTACCTGACGATGGCCTCGCTGTTCATCGCTGACGCGATGGGCGACCCGCTGTCGATGACCGAACAGTTGTCCCTGCTGGTCTTCATGATCATCGCCTCCAAGGGCGCTGCGGGTGTCAGCGGTGCGGGCCTGGCCACCCTGGCCGGCGGCCTGCAGAGTCACCGCCCGGAGCTGCTCGACGGCATCGGATTGATCGTCGGCATCGACCGCTTCATGTCGGAGGCCCGCGCGGTCACCAATTTCTCGGGCAACGCCGTTGCGACCGTGCTGATCGCGGCCTGGACCAAGACCCTCGACAGCGCCGTCATGCACGCCACGCTCGACGGCCGTGCACAGTCAGCCTCCGAAAATGTTCCGGTCGACGACCGGAAGCGCGAGTCGGTCGCGGTCTGATTCCTGAAGCGTCAGCGCGGCAGGCCCAACAGCCGTTCGCCCGCGACGGTCAGCAGAATCTGCTCGGTGCCACCGGCGATCGACAGGCAGCGGGTGTTCAGGAAGTACTGGACGTCCGGTGAGAGCTCGATACCCGAACCGTCGTGGGCGTCCATGATGCTCTCGGCCAGGGTCTGCCGGTACCGCACACCGATCAGTTTGCGCACACTCGACGGCGCGCCCGGATCGTGTCCACCGACGGCCATCTGGGCGATCAACTGATCCAGCAACGAACCGACCTGGGCCGCAATGATCAGTGCGCCAAGGCCTTCCGATTCAGCGGCGTCGAGTTCACGGTCCCCGATCACGTCCAGCAGGTGCTCCATGCCCTTGTCCAACGCGCCACCGGCCGCCATCGCCACCCGCTCGTTGGCCAGCGTGGTGCGGGCCAACGGCCAGCCGCCGTCGATCTGGCCGATGACACAGTCGTCCGGCACGAACAGGTCGTCCAGGAACACCTCGTTGAACAGTGCCTCGCCGGTGATCTCCCGCAGCGGACGGATGTCGATGCCGGGCGAGCTCATGTCGACCACGAAGTAGGTGATGCCCTTGTGCTTGGGCGCATCCGGGTTGGTGCGAGCCAGGCAGATGCCCCAGTTCGCGCGGTGCGCATTGGAACTCCACACCTTTTGGCCGGTCAGCTGCCAACCCGATTTCCCGTTGCTCCCCGCGTCCGCACCGTCTACGCGAACTGCCTTGGTACGCAAAGCGGCAAGGTCGGACCCGGCGCCGGGCTCGCTGAACAGCTGGCACCAGAACACCTCGCCGGTCAGGGTGCCCGGGATGAAGCGCTCGATCTGCTCGGGAGTGCCGGCCTGCAGGATGGTCGGCGCGGCCCACCAGCCGATCGAAATGTCCGGGCGCACAACGCCGGCCTTGCTCAGCTCGTCGTCGATCACCAGCTGTTCGCCCGGAGAGGCGGCGCGGCCGAACGGCGCCGGCCAGTGGGGGGCCATGAGGCCCGCGGCGGCCAACGCCGCCTGATGCTGCTCGGTGGGCAGCGCGGCGATTTCCGCTACCGCAGCGGCGATCTCGGGTCGGGCAGCCTCACCGTCACCGGTGTCGACGTGCAGCTGACGGCGCACACCGTCTCGGGTGAGCGAAGCCACCCGACGCAGCCACTTGCCGCGACCACCGAGGATCTGCGAGATCGCATACGCCCGGCGCAGGTACAGGTGGGCGTCATGCTCCCAGGTGAAGCCGATCCCGCCGAGCACCTGAATGCAGTCGCGCGCATTGCGTTTCGCGGCGTCGATGCCCGCTGCCGCGGCAACGGCCGCGGCGATGGACAGCTGCTCTTCGTCGTCACCCGCGGCCGCCTCGGCCACGTCGGATGCGGCCACCGCGATCTGCTGCGAACGCAGCAACATCTCCGAGCACATGTGCTTGACGGCCTGGAAGCTACCGATCGGCTTGCCGAATTGCTCACGGACCTTGGCATATTCGGCCGCGGTCTCCAGTGTCCAGCGCGCCAGACCCGCGGCTTCTGCCGCGAGCACGGTCACCGCCAGGTTGACTACGCGCTGGTATGGCAGGTCAATTGCCTTGGCGGGAGCGGCATTCAGTTCCACGCGGGCGAGCGGACGGGAGAAGTCGGTGGCGGCCAACGGTGTCACCGTGACACCTGCGGCGCCGCCGTCCACCAGCAGCCACCTGTCGCCGGCCGGCAGTACCAGCAGGCCGTCGGGCAGGGCGCCCAGCACGAACTTGGCGGTACCGGTCGCGCTCTGTCCATCGAAGGCGATGTCGGAATCCAGCGCCAGCCCGGCGGTGCGCTCACCCGAGGCCAGCGCATCCAACGATTCGGCTTCTGCAATGACCAGAGTTGCCAGCGCGGTCGTAGCCACCGGGCCGGGCACCAGGGCAGCGGCGGCTTCGTCGACCATCACGCACAGATCGCCGATCGAGCCGCCGGCGCCGCCGAGGTCCTCGGAGACCGCGACGCCGAAGGTCCCTAGTTCTGCCAGGCTGCCGTACGGGCCCCGCCACGAATCCGGGTCAGTGCCCTCGGCGGCGCGCACCGAACTGATCGAACCAGACCCGACGGCCCAGCTCCGGACCATTTCACGGACGGCGGCCTGCTCCGAGTCGACGCTTGTGGAAGTGATGGACACCGTGCACTCCTTGGCTTAGGGCGAGAAGAACACGCTTCCCACTAGAACGTGTTCTAATAGGCAGAGCATTCAGCCGTCAAGTCGTTCGCTATCACAGCAGGACATGCGGGTGTCCCCGAGCGCCTGGAGGTGGGTAATTTCCGATCAATTTGCGTATCGTTTTCATCCAGTGCGCTACCGGAAGGAGCTGACCGCAGCGTGCCGACGCCAGCAGAACTCAAATCCGATTCCGACACCCGCCCCCGTGAGGTCATGAACGTGGCAGCCCTCGCCGAGTCCGAACTCGGCTCCGAAGCCCAGCGCGAGCGCCGCAAGCGCATCCTGGACGCTACCCTGGCCATCGCGTCAAAGGGTGGTTACGAGGCCGTTCAGATGCGCGCCGTCGCCGAGCGTGCCGACGTCGCCGTCGGCACCCTGTACCGGTACTTCCCGTCCAAGGTGCACCTGCTGGTGTCGGCCCTGGGCCGCGAATTCGAACGCATCGACGCCAAGACCGATCGTGCTGCGTTGACCGGCGGCACGCCCTATCAGCGGCTCCAGTTCATGGTCAGCAAGCTGAATCGCTCCATGCAGCGCAACCCGTTGCTGACCGAGGCCATGACGCGGGCTTTCGTGTTCGCCGACGCGTCGGCGGCGGGCGAGGTCGATCACGTCGGCAAGCTGATGGACTCGATGTTCGCCCGCGCGATGAGCGACGGCGAGCCGACCGAGGACCAGTACCACATCGCCCGTGTCATCTCCGACGTGTGGTTGTCGAATCTGCTGGCCTGGCTGACCCGGCGCGCGTCGGCCACCGACGTCAGCAAGCGACTGGACCTGGCGGTGCGTCTGCTGATCGGCGAGGACGAGCAGCCTAATATCTGACCGGTGCTCCCGGCAGACCTCATCACGGCGCTCGACGCCGTCTCATCCACGCCACGACTGTTGGTGACCTCGGATTTCGACGGCACCCTGGCACCGATCGTCAACAATCCGGCCGACGCCCGCGCGCTGCCCGCCGCGGCCTCAGCCCTGATCACGCTGGCGGATCTCGCCGACACCGAGGTGGCACTGATATCCGGCCGCGCCCTGAATGTGCTCAAGGAACTGGCCGCCGTGCCCGCGAACGTTCATCTGGTCGGCAGTCATGGCGCCGAGTTCGAATCCGGTTTTTCCCAGCCCGTCGACGAAGCACTGCTGACCAGAATCGGGCTTTCGCTCGGCGAGATTGCATCCCGCTACCCGGGTGTGGCAGTAGAGACCAAACCTGCCAGCGTCGCGCTGCACGTACGCAATGCGTCGTCCGGCGACGGGACGGCGGCCCTGGCCGCGGCACAACTGGCCGCCGCCGACTGGAACGCCGAAATCACCTCGGGCAAGGAAGTTTTGGAGTTCGCGGTGATCACCACGAACAAGGGCTCGGCGATCGATGAGTTGCGGTCACGGGCCGCGGCGACGGCCGTGGTGTTCTTCGGCGACGACGTCACCGACGAGAAAGCCTTCGCACGCTTGGCCGACGGTGATGTGGGCGTCAAAGTCGGCCCCGGCCAATCTGCCGCACAGTATCGCGTCGATTCCCCCGACGATGTCGCCGAAGCGTTGGCGCACTTGGCGCGCCGCCGTCCGGCCTGATCATGATTTCGGCGTGGATAGTGGACGCAAATCGTCCCCAGCACGCTGAAATAGCGCTACGGCGCGGCGGCGGTGCGGCCGCGGATCAGCTCGGTGTCGAGCACCTCGACCACCGGGATCCCCGATCGCGGTGGGTTGTGCAGCAGATGGCCGGCCCGCCGCCCCTTTTCCAGGCTGGGCTGCGACACCGTGGTCAAGCCACGGGCCAGCGCTTCAGGCACCCCGTCGAACCCGGTGACCGTCATCTGGCCCGGCACATAGATACCGCGGGATCTCAGGTGATCCATGGCCGACAGCGCCAACACATCGGCGGTACACATCACCGCGGTGATCCGCGGATTGGCTTGCAGCGCAACCTCGGTCGCCGAGTGACCGGAGGCCGGACCGTGCTCGTAGGTCTCCACCACGGTCAGCGAGTTCGGCTTCAGCCCGGCCGCCTCCATCGCGTCACGCACCCCCAGAATGCGGTCGCGCTGAGCATGGAAATGCGGCGAGGCCAACCGCTCCTCATCGGCGATCGCCGACTCACCAGCGTGCGGCCAGTCCCGGCCGAGCCGCATGGTGAGCAGCGCGATCTCGCGATGGCCAAGTCCCACAACATATTCGGCGATTTCGCGCATCGCGGCCCGGTCGTCGATGCCCACCCTGGAGGCGCCTGCAAGGTCCATCGGCTGGTCGACCACCACAGTCGGCAATCCGCGCTGCGAGACCACCGACAGATATGGGTCGTCATCGGATGCGGCATACACCACGAAGCCGTCCACCCCGGCCGACAACACCGCGGCGCTGCCGTCCTCGACCGTGCGGTTGGGGCCGGCCGCCACCAGCAACAGGCCCTGCCCCGCCTCCTCGCAGGACTCGGCAAGTCCGGCAACGAAATCCAACGCCGCCGGATCACGGAACGAATAGTTCAGCGGTTCGGTGATGATCAGCCCCACGGCCCCGGCCTTGCGAGTGCGCAGCGAACGCGCCACCGGGTCCGGCCCGGGATAGCCCATCTGCTTTGCCGCAGCCAGCACCCGCTCACGCAGGTCGGCAGACAACTGGTCGGGCCGGTTGTAGGCGTTAGAGATCGTGGTGCGCGAGACCTTCAGCTCGGCAGCCAGTGAGGCCAGTGTGGCCCGACGCCTTGGCGCAGGACTCCTCGGCATCCTGTGACGCTAGCGCATCCGATTCGCGTCGCAAGGTTTGGCGCGTTACATTTATTGCAAACGATTTTCATTAGTATTAAGTTCTTGCGGGAGTGCCCATGAAACGGACCACGGTGGCGGTATTGACCGCGGCCACAGTGCTGACCGCAGCGGCCTGCGGTTCGCCGGACGGATCCGCGCCCACAAAGACCGCCGACGTCGTGGCCACCACCAACGTGTGGGGCAGCGTCGCCGGCGCCATCGCCGGCCAGCACGCCACCGTGAAATCCATCCTCACCAGCCCGGTCGACGACCCGCACTCCTATGAGGCGACCCCTGCCGACGCCGCGGCGATTTCCGACGCCGCCCTGGTGGTCTACAACGGCGGCGGCTACGACCACTGGGCCGACGACATCCTGGCCGGCCACAAGAACGTCACCACGGTGAACGCCTACAGCCTGCTGCCGGCGGCCGCACCCGGCGCCGAGCCGGCCAACGAGCACGTGTTCTACGACATGGACGTCGCCAAGGCCGCGGCCGGCAAGATCGCCGACGACCTGGCGAAGGCAGACCCGGCCAACGCCGGCTCCTACCAGGCCAACGCCGCCGACTTCGGTAAGCAGACCGACGCCATAGCGGCCACCGAGCGCGCCATCGGCCAGCGGCATCCGGGCCTCTCGGTCGTCGCGACCGAACCCGTTGCGCACTACCTGCTGGCCACCGCCGGCATCGCCGACGCCACCCCGCACGGATTCGCCGAGGCCTCCGAAGCGGGCCACGACCCGTCCCCCGCCGACCTGGCCGCGGTTCTCGACCTGATCAACGGCCACAAGGTTGCCGCATTGGTGCTGAACAAGCAGACCGAAACAGCGGTCACCAAGCAGCTGCGGGACGCCGCAGGCAAGGCCTCGCTGCCCGTCGTCGAGGTCACCGAGACCCTCCCTGCCGGAGTTGACTATCTGACCTGGCAGCGCCAGACCGCGGAAGCTTTCAGCCACCAGTTGGATAACGCACCTGCCCCGGCCCGATAATCGGTAGCCGTGCCCACCGATTCCATCGCCGAGCTGACCGGCGCGCGGTTGGCGTTCGGCGATCGGGTGCTGTGGGACGGCCTCGATCTGACCGTGCGCCCAGGCGAATTCATCGCCGTGCTCGGTCCCAACGGCACCGGTAAGACCTCGCTGCTCAAGGTGCTGTTGCGGCAGCAGCCGCTCAGTGCCGGCACGCTGCGCACCCGCGGCCAGATCGGTTATGTGCCGCAACACCGTTCCCTGGACACCGGGCTGTCGCTGCGCGGCCGTGACCTGGTGGGCCTGGGGTTGGACGGAAACCGTTGGGGTTTCGCCGGACCGCGGGCGCGGGCGGCGCGGCGGGCTGTGGTGACCCGGGCGCTGGGCCAGGTGGACGGCGCCCGGCTGGCCGATGTCCCGGTCTCGGTGATGTCCGGCGGCGAGCTGCAGCGCATACGGATAGCCCAGGCTCTGGCGGCCGATCCGGCACTGCTGCTGTGCGACGAGCCGCTGCTGAACCTCGACCCGGCCAATGCCCAGCGGGTGTCCGCACTGATCGATGCACGCCGATGCCAGGCCGACACCGCCGTGCTGTTCGTCACCCACGAGGTCAACCCGGTGCTGCCATACGTGGATCGGGTGCTGTATCTGGTCGACGGACGGTTCCGGATCGGCGCCGTCGCCGACGTGATGACCTCCGCGACGCTCTCCGAGCTGTACCGGGCCGACATCCAGGTCGCTCAGATCGGCGGCCAGTATGTGGTGATCGGCGAGCACGGCACCGCCGTCGACAATTCCGAGCACGCGAGCGGGCACTGCCATGACTAGTTACTCGGCTGCGCCGTTCTTCGACCCTGCCCTGACCACCGACCTCCTGGGCCGCGGCTTCGTCCAGCAGGCAGTCCTGGCCGCCGCACTGCTGGCCCTACTGGGCGGGCTGATCGGGCCATTCATCGTGATGCGGCAGATGTCGTTCGCGGTCCACGGTTCCAGCGAGCTGTCCCTGACCGGCGCGTCGTTCGCCCTGCTGACCGGATTCAACGTCGGTATCGGCGCGTTGATCGGAAGTGCCCTGGCGGCAATACTTTTCGGCATCCTCGGGCAGCGCTCTCGGGAGCGGGACTCGGCGATCGGCGTGGTGCTGGCATTCGGGCTGGGCTTGGCGGTGCTGTTCATCCACCTCTATCCGGGCCGCACCGGAACCAGTTTCGCATTGCTCACCGGGCAGATCGTCGGCGTCGGTTACTCGGGGCTGAGCCTGCTGGCCGTCGTCACCGTGTTGGTGGTCGCCATCCTGGCGGTCTGCTACCGACCCCTGCTATTCGCCACCGCCGACCCGGAAGTGGCTGCGGCACGCGGGGTTCCGGTGCGGGCCCTGGGCATCGTGTTCGCGGCGCTGGTGGGTGTCGCCGCGGCCCAGGGCGTGCAGATCGTCGGGGCACTGCTGGTGATGTCGCTGCTGATCACCCCGGCCGCGGCCGCCGCTCGGGTGTTCAGTTCGCCCGTCACCACCCTGGTGGCCGCGGTGGTGTTCGCGGAGATCGCCTCGGTCGGCGGCATCATCCTGTCGTTGGCACCCGGAGTGCCGGTCTCGGTCTTCGTGACGTCGATTTCGTTCGGCATCTACCTGTTGTGCTGGGGCCTGGGGAACCTGCGCGGACGCTGGGGACTCAGCCGCCGGTAGCGACCGGGCGCCCCTCGGCGCTCCACTGCGACCAGGAACCCGGAAACATCGCCACGTCGCGACCCGACGCGGCCAACGCGACGACCGCGACCGCGGCCGTCACCCCGGATCCGCAATAGACGCCCTGCACACCGTCGGCCTCGAGGTCCCCGCGCACGGTGCCGTCCGCCGTCAGCAGTCCGGTACTCGGCAGGTTCACCGCGCCCGGGATATGCCCGGCAACCGGATCGACGGGCTCGACCTCGCCCCGGAAGCGCTCCGGCGACCGGGCATCGGCCAGCCCCGGCCCCAGCTCGGCGGCCTCGTCGGCGGTCAGGGTCGGCATGGCTCCGCGGTACAGGTCTTGATGGGTCACCGTGACATCGCCGGGCTCAGCCTGTCCCTCGCCACGGTCCAAGGGCCCGCCAGAGGCCGTCCACGCCGCCAGCCCACCGTCCAGAATCCGGACGTCGTCGATACCCGCGGCCCGCAGTACCCACCAGGCCCGCGCAGACCCGGCCAGGTTCCAGCCGTCGTACACCACCGTGGGCACGCCGTCCCGTACGCCCCAGCGCCGGGCCGCAGCCTGCAGCGCCGGCCCCGAAGGCAGCGGATGGCGGCCTTTGCCCTGGACCGAGTGATCGGACAACTCGTCGTCCAATGACACGTACACCGCATCGGGGATGTGTCCGGCCAGGTAGTCGTCCCGGCCGTCGGGCTGCGGCAGGCTCCAGCGCACGTCCAACAGAGTCACCGGCCCAGCGGCGATCAATCGGGCCAGCTCGAACGAGGTGATCAGGATGTCGGCGCGGGTGGACATGCTTGGAGCCTAGGCTGACGAGCGTGGCGACGGTGGGGCGAAGCGGCGGGGAAGGTCAGCCGGTGGAGCGAAGCGACGGGAAAAGACACACGGTGGACCTCAATGCCGATCTGGGTGAAGGCTTCGGCATCTGGCAGCTGGGCGACGACGACGCGATGCTCGAGGTGGTCACCAGTGCCAACATCGCGTGCGGCTTTCACGCCGGCGACCCGGCGGGCCTGCTCCGCGTGTGCCGGGCCGCCGCCGCGCGCGGGGTGCGCATCGGGGCTCAGGTCGGCTACCGGGACCTGGCAGGCTTCGGCAGACGCTACATCGACGTCGCCCCGGACGACCTGATCGCCGACGTCATCTACCAGATCGGCGCGCTGCAGGCGCTGGCACACGCGGCCGGCTCAGCAGTGGACTACGTCAAACCCCATGGCGCCCTGTACAACACGATCGTCACCGACGCCGTCCAGGCCCGCGCGGTCGCGACGGCGGTGCATGCCGCCGGCCCGTCACTGCCAGTGCTCGGACTGAGCGGCTCAGCGTTCTTCACCGCAGCGGCAGAACTCGGATTACGCACGGTCCCCGAAGCTTTCGCCGACCGCGCATACCAATCGGACGGACACCTGGTGTCCCGGCGCGAGCCGGGCGCGGTATTGCACGATCCAGCCCAGATCGCCGATCGGGTGTCCACCATGGTGCAGTCGGGCCGGGTGACCGCCATCGACGGCTCCACCATCCCAATAGCGGTGGAATCGGTTTGCGTCCACGGTGATTCACCCGGAGCAGTGCAGATCGCCGCCGCCGTGCGGGACCGCTTGAAGTCCGACGGCACAACATTGGAGGCATTCGTCTGATGCGATTGAAGCTCGGCAGACCCGACCTGGCCGCCTACGCCGACCGGTTCGATCAGCCCGCCGCCACCGACGCCTCGCCGGTGCGGGTCACCTGGGCCGGGGTCACCACCATGTTGGTCGACGATGGTCAGAGCGCGGTACTCACCGACGGCTTCTTCTCGCGGCCAAGCCTGCTCACCGTCGGGCTGGGACGACTGTCTCCGTCCGACGCCCGGATCGATTCCGGCCTGGAGCGGCTGGGCGTGAACCGCCTGGAGGCCGTGCTGCCTGTGCATTCCCACTTCGACCACGCGATGGATTCGGCCGTCGTCGCGGCGCGCACCGGCGCCCAGCTGATCGGGGGTACCTCCACCGCGAACATCGGCCGTGGTGGCGGACTGGCCGACGACCGCCTCACGGTGGCCACCCCTGGCATTCCAATCGCCTTGGGCTCCTTCGATATCACGCTCATCGACGGTACCCACTGCCCGCCGGACAGGTTCCCCGGCACCATCGACCTGCCGGTCACCTCGCCGGTTCGAGCATCCGCCTACCGCTGCGGTGAGGCTTGGTCCATGCTGATCCGGCATCGGCCGACCGGTCGCGGCCTGCTGGCCGTAGGCAGTGCCGGATTCATCCCCGGTGCGCTGGCCGGACAGCGGGCCGAGGTGGCGTATCTCGGTGTCGGGCAACTGGGTCTGCAACCCGAGCAGTACCTGAGGGACTACTGGACCGAGACGGTCCGCGCGGTCGGTGCGCGGCGCGTCGTGCTGACTCATTGGGACGACTTCTTCCGGCCGCTGGATCAACCGCTGCGGGCACTGCCCTACGCCGGCGACGACCTGGATGTGTCGATGCGCGTGTTGACCGCACTGGCCGCCGAAGACGGCGTACCGCTGCATCTTCCGATGCTCTGGCAACCGGCCGACCCCTGGCTGTGAACAACGCACTGCAGGAGATCACCAGGCTGCTGCCGGTGGTCGGGTTCTTGGCCGCGGTCCTGGTGCTGGCCAAGCTGTGCGACGACGAGGGACTGTTCCATGCCGCCGGGGTTTATATGGCCCGGCGGACAACGGGCTCGGGTGCTCGCCTGCTCACCACTGTGTTCGTCCTCGCCGCGCTGACCACAGCAGTGCTCAGTCTGGATGCCACGGTGGTACTGCTGACGCCCGTCGTCCTGACCACTGCCGGAACGCTGCAGCTGCCGGCGCGGCCGCACGGCTACGCCTCCGCGCACCTGGCCAACACCGCGTCGCTGCTGCTGCCGGTCTCGAATCTGACGAATCTGCTGGCCTTTTCGACCGCCGGCCTGGCCTTCACCCGGTTCACCGCGGCGATGACGCTGCCGTGGTTGCTGGCGGTCGCCGCCGAATACCTGGTGCTGCGTTGGGTTTTCCGACACGAGCTGCGGTCCGTACCAGCTGCCGGTACAGAGCCTCCGCCGGCCGAGATTCCGATGTTCGTACTCGTCGTCCTGGTCTGCACGTTGATCGGCTTCGCGGTGACCTCAATCCTGGGACTGGCGCCGGCATGGGCAGCATTCGCCGGCGCCGCGGTGTTGGCCCTACGTGCGCTGGTGCGCGGTCACGAGACGCCGATGGGCATCCTGCGCGCAGCGAACGTGCCGTTCCTGATCTTCGTGCTGGCCCTTGGCGGACTGGTCGCCGTGGTACTGCAACTCGGATTGGGCCACTTGATGTCTCAGGTGCTACCACACGGCAGTGGCTTGGCCGCACTGCTGGGTACCGCGGCGATCGCGGCGGTGCTGGCCAACGTGATCAACAATCTGCCCGCGGTGCTGGTGCTGCTTCCGGTGGTCGCGCCGATCGGGCCGACGGCGGTGCTGGCGGTATTGATCGGGGTGAACATCGGACCCAACCTGACCTATCTCGGTTCGTTGTCGAACCTGTTGTGGCGCAGGACGGTCCGCGGTTCACTGGATACTTCGGCCGCCGAGTTCACCCGAATCGGCTTACTGACGACGCCTTTGACGCTGTGCGCTGCCGTCATCGGGCTCTGGTTGACTGCTCCAGCACTCGGTCTCTGACTACAAGAAGCGCTAGCGGCGCTGGCGGGCGATCTCGGCCAGCACCACACCCGCGGCCACCGAGGCATTGAGCGACTCGGTGGGCCCGGCCATCGGGATCGACACGATGTGGTCACAGTTCTCCCGGACCAGACGAGACAGACCCTTGCCCTCGGATCCGACCACGACCACCATCGGCCCGGACCCATCCAGTTCGTCCAGTGTGGTGTCGCCGTCGGCATCCAATCCGACGACGGTCAGGCCGGCATTGGCCCAATCCTTCAGTGTCCGAGTGAGATTCGTCGCGCGGGCCACCCGGAGCCGGGCTGCGGCCCCGGCGCTGGTACGCCAGGCGACCGCGCTGACCGACGCCGAGCGCCGCTGCGGGATCACCACGCCGTGTCCACCGAACGCCGCCACGGAACGCACGATCGCGCCCAGGTTGCGCGGGTCGGAGATGTTGTCCAGGGCAACCAGCAAGGCCGGGGTGGAATCAGTGGTCGCCGACTTTAGCATGTCGTCCGGGTGCGCGTACTGGTAGGGCGGCACCTGCAACGCGATGCCCTGATGCATACCGTTGCTGGTGATGCGATCCAGATCGTGGCGCTGCACCTCCATGATGGCGATGCCGGAATCCGCTGCACGCGTTACCGATTCGGTCAGCCGCTCATCAGCTTCGGTGCCCAGCACGACGTACAGCGCGGTGGCCGGAACGCCGGCACGCAGGCACTCGACCACCGGGTTGCGGCCGACCACGACCTCGACGTCGTCGGTCTTCTTGTGCCGTCCCTGATTCGATCGCGCGGTCTTCGCGGCCTGCTTGTACGCCTTGTGGTTGGGTCGCTGGCTCGCCGGCGGCGTGGCACCTCGACCCTCCAGACCTCGGCGGCGTTGACCACCTGAGCCGACGGTCGGGCCCTTCTTGGTGCCGTCTTTGCGAATAGCGCCGCGGCGCTGGGAGTTTCCGGCCATCGTCATGCCCCATCAGTTAGGGCCCACTGCGGGCCATCAGCGGTGTCGGTGACCTCGATGCCAGCCGACTTGAGCCGGTCGCGGATAGCATCAGCCGCAGCCCAGTCCCGGTTCTCCCGGGCTTCCGCCCGACCCTGCAACGCCCACTGCACGAGAGCGTCGACCGCCGCCAGTGCGGCCGAGGTCTCGTCGCGCGATTCCCACCGCTCATCGAGCGGGTCACAGCCGAGAATCCCCATCATGGCCCGGATCGACGTCGCGGCGGCCATCGCGCCCTGATGATCACCAAGGTCCAACGCCCGGTTGCCTTCAGCGCGAGCGGCGTGCACCTCGGCCAGTGCAATCGGCACCGCCAAATCGTCATCCAGTGCGGCGGCGAACCTTTCGGTCCAGGTGCCGACCTCGACCGCCCCGATGCGGTTGCGCACTCGGTGCAGGAACTCTTCGATACCGGTATAGGCCTTGGCCGCATCCTGCAACGACGTCTCGGAGAACTCCAACATCGAGCGGTAGTGGGCACTACCCAGGTAGTAACGCAGCTCCGCGGCCCGAACCCGTTTCAGCACAGCGGGAATCGCGAGCACGTTGCCGAGAGACTTGCTCATCTTCTCGCCGCCCATGGTGACCCAGCCGTTGTGCAACCAGTACCGGGCGAACCCGTCACCGGCCGCATTGGCCTGGGCGATCTCGTTCTCGTGGTGCGGAAAGACCAAATCCATACCGCCGGCGTGGATATCGAATTCGGCACCCAGGTACGCCTCGCACATGGCCACGCACTCGGTGTGCCAGCCGGGACGACCCGGGCCCCAAGGCGTCGGCCACGACGGCTCGCCCGGCTTGGCGCCCTTCCACAGGGTGAAGTCGCGCGCGTCGCGCTTACCGGTCGCAACCCCTTCCCCTTGGTGCACGTCGTCGATGCGGTGTCCGGAAAGCTTGCCGTAGTCAGGCTGGCTCAGCACGTCGAAGTAGACGTCGCCGTCGGCCGCATAGGCGTGGCCGCGCGCGATGAGTCGGTCGATCAGCTCGACCATCTGAGTGATGTGTCCGGTGGCGCGCGGCTCAGCAGACGGCGGCAGTACGCCCAGCGCGTCATAGGCGGCAGTGAAGGCACGCTCGAACGTGGCGGCCCACTCCCACCAGGGACGGCCGGCGTCGGCGGCCTTGGTGAGGATCTTGTCGTCGATGTCGGTGACGTTGCGGACGAAGGCGACGTCATAGCCTTTGGCGGCCAGCCAGCGCCGCAGCACGTCGAATGCGACACCGCTACGCACATGGCCGATGTGCGGCAGGCCCTGCACGGTAGCGCCACACAGATAGATGGATGCGTGTCCGGGCCGCACCGGGGTGAAGTCCCGCACGGCACCGGTCATGGTGTCGTAGAGCCGTAGGCCCTGGAGACGGTGTTCGGTCACGACGTGCCAGCTTACCGGCCTATTCGAGCGTCATTGACCACGGCCGACCACCAGGGCCGTTGCAATCGCGGCCAGACCCTCCCCGCGGCCGGTCAGGCCAAGGCCATCAGTGGTGGTCGCCGACACCGATATGGGGGCACCCAGCAGATCGGATAACACCTGCTGGGCCTCCTCGCGTCGGGGCGAGATCTTCGGCCGGTTGCCGACCACCTGAACAGCGGCGTTGCCGATCTGAAAGCCAGCGTCGTGGACCAGCTTGTGGACGTGCCGAAGCATCTCGGCACCGGTGACACCGCGCCATTCCGGCCGGTCAGTACCGAAAACACTGCCGAGATCACCCAGTCCTGCGGCGCTCAGCAGGGCATCGCACAAGGCATGGGCGGCCACGTCGCCGTCGGAGTGGCCGGCGCAGCCGTCAGCATCGTCGAACAACAGGCATAACAGTCGACATGGCCGACCAGCCTCAATGGGATGTACGTCGGTACCGAGACCGACACGGAAATTCACTGCGGCCTTCAGGAGGCTGCGGCGAGGACCTCGTCCAGAATGATCGCGGCCTTCGCGTCATCGGTGTTCTCGGCCAGAGCCAATTCACCGACGAGGATCTGGCGAGCCTTGGCCAGCATGCGCTTCTCACCGGCGGACAGCCCGCGCTCCTGATCGCGACGCCACAGGTCGCGGACGACCTCGGCGACCTTGTTCACGTCGCCGGAAGCCAGTTTCTCCAGGTTCGCCTTGTACCGACGCGACCAGTTGGTCGGCTCCTCGGTGTGCGGCGCACGCAGCACCTGGAAGACCTTGTCCAGGCCCTCCTGGCCGACGACATCACGAACACCCACGTACTCAGCGTTTTCTGCAGGGACTCGAACAGTCAGATCACCCTGTGCGACTTTGAGCACCAGGTACTCTTTTTGTTCGCCTTTGATGGTCCGGGTTTCAATCGCCTCGATCAATGCAGCACCGTGGTGTGGGTAAACAACGGTGTCTCCGACCTTGAAAATCATCAGATTCGGGCCCCTTTCACATACCAATGTTAGCACGGAGCTACGACACGTGCGGACCAACTATGCAGGTCAGGGGCATCTCAGGTTAACGCAAGGGGTTGACAGGACGGCGAATCCATGAGTGGCGGGCGCCACAATGCCGTTATAGACGGCAAAGAAACCGCGCCGGAAAACCACACCGATCGGCGGCGATAACGGGCCTCGGCTACCGCCGTCAACCGCCACCTACTACTCTGCATAGTCGAACGCCGGACCTGTCCGGACAGCACATCGAAGTCCGCCGCGCACCCCCGCGGGCGGCGAGCAGGAGGCCTTGAGTGAACCGCACCAAATCGCGCACTTCTGCCGTCACGTCGGGCTTGGCCGCCTGCGGGCTGGTCGCCGCGGTGACACTCACCGGTTGTGGCGCCGGTCAGGTCTCACAGACCGCGAACCAGCGGCCGGCTGTCAACGGCACGGCCGCCACCATCGGCGACACCAAGGCCGGCATCGATCTGCGCAACGTCTACCTGCAGGCCAAGCAGACCCGCGACTTCGTCAAGCCGGGCAGCATGGCCGAGCTGAAGTTCGTCGCAGTCAACAAGTCCGCCGACACGGCCGACAAGCTGCTGTCCGTCACGTCCGACACCGGCGAAGTGATGGTCCGGGGCGACGGTGCCGTGCCCGCAGGCGGCTCCCTACTGGTCGGCACTCCCGACGGCAGGGATCAGTCGCTGCTGAAGTCGGACGACAGCACCGCAACCGCAGACGTCGCGCTCACCCAGCCGATCAGCAACGGGCTGACCTACAAGTTCACTTTCAAGTTCCAGAACGCCGGCGAGGCCCATGTCGAGGTTCCGATCTCGGCCGGCTCCGACCAGCGCCGCAACTGATCCGACTCGCGCGGGTCGCCTGACGCGTCCCGATGTCGGTGCCAGCCGCTAACGTCGCCGCATGGCCAGAAGCGGTTCGAAAGCACGTTCGCAATTCCGTTGTTCGGAGTGTCAGCACGTCGCCGCGAAATGGGTGGGCCGCTGCCCTGATTGCGGCACCTGGGGCACCGTCAACGAAGTCCCGGTGCTGTCCTCGCTGGTCGCACCCACCCGCCGGGCCGTGGCACCGACGTCCCCTGCCGTGCCGATCAGCTCGATCGATCCCGGCACCACCCGGCACTTCCACACCGGCATCAGCGAGCTGGACAGGGTCCTCGGCGGCGGCCTGGTCCCGGGTTCGGTGACGCTGCTCGCCGGTGACCCCGGCGTGGGCAAATCAACCCTGCTGCTTGAGGTGGCTCACCGCTGGGCCGGCACCGGTCGGCGGGCCCTGTACCTGTCCGGCGAGGAATCGGCCGGGCAGATCCGGTTGCGCGCCGAACGCACCGGATGCACGCACGACGAGGTCTACCTGGCCGCCGAATCTGACCTTCAGACCGCACTCGGGCACATCGAAGAGGTGCAGCCGTCGCTGGTGGTGGTCGACTCAGTGCAGACCATGTCGACCGCAGAGGCCGACGGGGTGACCGGTGGTGTCACCCAGGTCCGCGCAGTGACCACGGCACTGACCATGGCGGCCAAGACCACCGGTGTCGCGATGATCCTGGTCGGTCACGTCACCAAGGACGGCGCCATCGCGGGTCCACGTTCGCTGGAACACCTGGTCGACGTGGTGCTGCATTTCGAGGGCGACCGCAGCTCGGCGCTGCGTATGGTCCGCGGCGTGAAGAACCGGTTCGGCGCCGCTGACGAAGTCGGCTGTTTCATGTTGCACGACAATGGAATTGAGTGCGTCGCCGACCCATCCGGACTATTCCTGGACCAGCGTCCGGCACCGGTGTCCGGGACCGCGGTGACCGTCAGTCTGGACGGCAAGCGCCCGCTCATCGGCGAGATCCAAGCGCTCATCGGCTCGCCCGCGGCCGGCGCGCCACGGCGGGCGGTCAGCGGTATCGACTCGGCCCGCGCGGCGATGATCACCGCAGTGCTGGAGAAACGCGCCCACCTGCCGGTCGGCTCGAACGACATCTACCTGTCCACCGTCGGCGGGATGCGGTTGACCGACCCGTCGACCGATCTTGCGGTGGCCCTGGCGATCGCGTCCGCCTACACCGATCTACCGCTGCCGACCACTGCGATCGCCATCGGCGAGGTCGGGTTGGCCGGCGACCTGCGCCGAGTTACCGGAATGGACCGTCGGCTGGCCGAGGCCGCTCGGTTGGGGTTCACCGTCGCCGTGGTGCCTGCGGGCGTCATGACCGCTCCAACCGGGCTGCGGATCGTGCCTGCGGATAACATCGGCGCAGCATTGCGGGTGCTCCGCAACATCGCCGAGAATCGGTAAACCACAGCTGCCCGACGAGGCGCTGGGATCCGGGGAGGAGACCCAATGGCGGTAAAGGCGGCAGGCAGGGCTAGTCGCGGAGCTGTCGTGGAGCTGGCCCGCCCCACACTGCGCGAGACCCTGGGCAAGCTGGCACCCGGCACATCGCTGCGCGACGGCCTGGAGCGCATCCTGCGCGGCCGCACCGGTGGTCTGATCGTGCTGGGCTACGACGACAGCGTGGAAGCCATCTGCGACGGCGGGTTCCCCCTCGATGTGCAGTTCGTGCCGACCAAGCTGCGTGAGCTGTCCAAGATGGACGGTGCCGTGGTGCTGTCCAGCGACCTGACCCGGATCCTGCGGGCCAACGTGCAGTTGGTCCCGGACCCGTCCATCCCCACCGATGAGTCCGGCACCCGGCACCGCTCTGCCGAGCGAGCTGCCGTGCAGACCGGATTCCCGGTGGTATCGGTGAGTCACTCGATGAGCATTGTGACGGTGTACGTCGCCGGCGAACGGCACGTGGTGCCCGACTCGGCGACCATCCTGTCCAGGGCCAATCAGACCGTCGCCACGCTGGAGCGCTACAAGTCCCGGCTCGACGAGGTCAGCAAGCAGCTGTCGATGGCCGAGATCGAGGATTTCGTCACGCTGCGCGATGTGATGACGGTGGTGCAGCGGCTCGAGATGGTGCGCCGGATCAGCCTGGAGATCGACGCCGATGTGGTCGAGTTGGGTACCGACGGGCGCCAGTTGAAGCTGCAACTCGAAGAGCTGGTCGGCGACAACGATGCGGCGCGCGAACTGATCGTGCGCGACTACCACGCCAATCCGGAACCCCCGACCGCGGCGCAGGTCAGCGCCACGCTCGAAGAACTCGATGCACTCAGCGACAACGAGTTGCTCGACTTCACCGCGCTGGCAAGCGTTTTCGGCTACCCCTCGACTCCGGAGGCCCAGGACTCGGCCATGAGTTCCCGTGGCTACCGCGCGATGGCGGGCATCCCCCGACTGCAGTTCGCCCACGTCGACCTGCTGGTGCGTTCATTCGGATCGCTGCAGGGACTCCTCGCGGCAAGCTCCGACGACCTGCAATCGGTGGAGGGCATCGGTTCGATGTGGGCCCGCCACATCCGAGAGGGTCTGTCGCTGCTGGCTGAGTCGACTATCGCCGACCGGCTGGCCTGAGCTTCCTGGGGCGAGCGCAGCGACGGGAAATCGAGCCGGGGCGAGCGCGGCGATGCGGAATCGACTAGTTGCCGGGCGCCGGCGGGGCCGGCGGCGGGCCCTCGCCACCCGGAGCCGGCGGCGGTGCGTCACCCGCTGGAGCACCGGGAGCCGGCGGCTTGGCCTCGTTGAGGATGAACGGCACCGGCGCGGAGCGCAGATTGCCGAGCTGTACGACCAGGTTGTAGGTGCCCGCGCCGATCGCCTGCCGAGGCAACGGGCAGTTGGGCGCCGAGCCCATACCGGTCCAGGTCACCTCGGTCTGCACCTGCTCGCCCGGCTTGAACGTCTTGACCAGGGTCTCGTTGGACGGCGCGCAGTCCAGATTCGACCACAGCCGGCCGTTGTCCAGTCCGTATACGTAGGCCGCCAGGACCGCGGCACCGACGTCTCGTTTGCACTCGACCAGACCGATATTGGTGACGACCATGGTGAACTTCGGCTGATCGCCGATGACGTAGTCCGGCTGGTTGGTGATGCCCTTGACCGCCAGTGTCGAATCGGGGCAGTCGTCGCCTGCCTTGAGCACCGGCGGCGGAGTGACCGCCGGAGTCGGTGTGGGCGTGGGCGGTGGTGCCTCACCCGGTGGAGGCGCGATCGGGCTCTTCACGCCGGGCGTCTCGCCGGGCAGTGGGGTGGGGCTGGACGCCGACTTGGTGGTCAGCTGAGGCTGGGGGCTGTCGCTACCGCTGAAAGCGAAGACGCCGATGACTACGACCAGGATCAGGACGACGACACCAACACCGATCGCCAGCATCCGCCGGCGCCAGTAGATCTGGGACGGAAGCGGGCCATGCGGTTCAAGATCCGGCACATTGTCACGGTAAGGGCACGACACCTTGCGCTGTCTGACCTGGTCCGGCGTGTCGCATGTGAACCCGGCCGCGGTGGGTACCCGGCGTGGCAGAGGTCATCGCGGCTATTCGCCACGCCGGCGGTGCCGGCTATTCGCCACGCCGGCGGTGCCGGCTATTCGCCACGCCGGCGGTGCCGGTTATTCGCCACGCCGGCGGTGCCGGTTATTCGCCACGCCGGCGGTGCCGGTTATTCGCCACGCCGGCGGTGCCGGTTATTCACCGACGTCGCCGACGTGGTCGCGCTTGGCCACTCGACCGTCGGCCAGGTGGTAGGTGGCACCGACGATCGCCACCTTGCCTGCAGCCAGTCGTTCGGCGATGAGGGTCGACCGGCTGCTCAGCAGCTTGACGGTCTCGTTGACGTGCCGGGCCTCGAGCTCGTCGACCTCGGTGAGTCCCTCGCGGCGTCCCACCAGGATCGACGGGGTCACGCGTTCGACGATGTCCCGAACGTAACCACCCGGCACGGCGCCGTCGTCCAGCGCGTTGATGGTGGCCTGCACCGCGCCGCAGCTGTCATGTCCGAGCACCACGATCAGCGGAACCTCAAGGACACCCACCGCGTACTCGATGGAACCGATCACCGCGGAGTCCAGCACATGCCCAGCCGTTCGCACCACGAACATGTCACCGAGGCCCTGATCGAAGATGATCTCGGCCGCGACGCGGCTGTCGGCGCAGCCGAACAGCACGGCGGTGGGCTTCTGCCCACCGGCCAACGCAGTTCGGCGCTCGATGCTCTGGCTCGGGTGCAACGGTTCGCCCGCGACGAACCGGTCGTTACCCTCTTTCAGTGCTTTCCACGCATTTATCGGGCTGGAGTTCGGCATGTGGCCCATTGTGCACCGCGAACGCCTTGGGCTTGCCGTGACCGTCGAAGCGAACTTCATTCGGGCCGATGAACTGCTGGGGTGGTATCGCGATGCCCAACGGGATCTACTTTGGCGCCGACCGGGTGTCACCCCGTGGCAGATCCTGGTCAGCGAGTTCATGTTGCAGCAGACGCCGGTGGCCCGGGTCGAGCCGATCTGGCAGGAGTGGATAGCGCGCTGGCCCAGCCCGTCGGCCACCGCCGCCGCCAGCGCGGCAGATGTGCTGCGAGCCTGGGGCAAATTGGGCTACCCGCGCCGCGCCAAGCGCTTACATGAATGCGCGCAGGTGATCGCCACCGAACACGGAGACGAGGTGCCGGCCGACGTCGACACGCTGCTCACGTTGCCCGGTATCGGGGCCTACACGGCGCGCGCGGTGGCATGTTTCGCCTACCAGCAAGCGGTTCCGGTGGTCGACACCAACGTGCGACGCGTGGTGAACCGGGTGGCTCGAGGCTGGGCCGACGCTCCTGCACGCGCGCACGATCTGCGTGAGGTGGCCGCACTGCTGCC
The DNA here is from genome assembly GCF_041261665.1 of Mycobacterium sp. MAA66. Taxonomy (NCBI): domain Bacteria; kingdom Bacillati; phylum Actinomycetota; class Actinomycetes; order Mycobacteriales; family Mycobacteriaceae; genus Mycobacterium; species Mycobacterium sp. MAA66. The sequence goes on from NZ_JBGCCC010000002.1 coordinate 986,114, forward strand.
CGAAGACGGCACGGCGCATGTGTTTTCGGCTGCGCTGATGGAACTCGGCGCCATCGTGTGCACCGCGCGCTCGCCGAAATGCGGTGTGTGCCCACTCAGTTCGTGCGCCTGGCGGGCAGACGGATATCCGGCCTCCGAAATGCCGGCCCGTCCGGCGCAGAAATACGCGGGCACCGACCGGCAGGTTCGGGGCCGGCTGTTGGATGTGTTGCGGGACAACCATTCTCCGGTCACCAAGGCCCAGCTCGACGTGGCGTGGTTGTCCGACACCGCGCAACGCGACCGCGCATTGGACTCGCTATTGGTTGACGGATTGGTCGAACAGACGGCCGACGGTCGGTTTGCGCTGGCCGGCGAGGGTGAGATCCAGTTCACCTGAAATTCCATGAGATTGACATGAGTACGGGCCTCAGACCCCAAATCGGGTCCACAGGCACGTAGAAATGAATCATGACCAGTTACCGAATTCCAGTTGAACGAAAGATGAACTACCGCCGATGTCTGGCCGTCGCGGCTGCAACAGCCGGTGCGTTCGCCGTGGCAGCGATAGCTCCCGTCACCCAGGCGTCAGCAATGCCGACAGGTGGGGGCTCGGCCGCCGATACCGTGCATGACCTGCAGGCCCGCGGCTACCACGTACAGATCAACACCAACACCGTCTCGCCGCTGTCACAGTGTTCGGTGACCGACGTCCACGGCCTGTCCGACTCCAACATCGACCACACCGGGCACAAGATCGACCCCAGTCAATTCACCACGGTGTACGTCAACGCTTTCTGCCGCCCGCAGGGCTGAGCATCAACCGGCGCCCGTCAGGAACTCCTCGACGGCGCGCCGGTACGCGGCAGGGTTGTCGTCGTGCACCAGATGCCCGGCTCCGACAACCTCCAAATAGGTTGTTCGATAACCAGTTTCAGCCATCCGCCGCATCTGACCGGCCGGTGTCACCCCATTGCCGGCCTCGATCAACAATGTGGGCACCCGCGCTGCCGCCCACTGTTCCCAGTAGTCGCGGGTACCCCATTCGGCGGCAATCCGGACCCAGTTCCCGGCCTCGCCGTGTAGCCGCCAGCCAGTTGCGGTCCGGTCGAAGGCATCCAGAAAATATTGGCCGGCGACAGGCCCGAACATATCGAAAACCTTTTGCTGAGAATCGAATTCGATCGGCAATGCATGTGCCCACGGGTCCCATGCACCGGTGGTGAAGCCGACGAAGTCCGGCGCCATGTCCTCGATCACCAAGGCACTGACCAACTCCGGGTGCACCGCGGCCAGACACCAGCCATGCAGCGCACCCATCGAGTGCCCGACGATCCGGGCGGGCCGGCCCAGCGGTCTGATCGCGTCGGCCAAATCGGCCACGAACCTTTCGGTGCTGATCGGTTCGGTGTCGTTCACCCCGCGGCCCCGGTGCCACGGCGCGTCGTAGGTGTACACCTGGCCAAGCGCCGTCAGCCAGGGCAACTGGCGGCCCCAGGTACTCCCTCGACCCATCAATCCATGCACCAGCACAATCGGCTCGCCAGCGCCTCCGTGGGCGGTCAGCAGGTCGGTGGTCATGGGGACATCCTGCCGTCAGCGGCGCGCGGTAACCTGAACCGCATGCCCGTGGTGAAGATCAACGCGATCGAGGTTCCGGCCGACGCAGGCCCAGAGTTGGAGAAGAGGTTCGCGCACCGAGCGCACGCCGTCGACAACCAGCCTGGCTTCCTGGGCTTCCAACTGCTGCGCCCAGTCAAGGGCGAGAACCGCTACTTTGTGGTGACGCAGTGGGAGTCCGATGAGGCGTTCCAGGCCTGGGCCAACGGCCCCGCGGTCGAGGCGCACGCCGGCCAGCGCGCCAACCCGGTTGCGACCGGCGCATCGCTGCTCGAATTCGAGGTTGTGTTGGACGTTGCTGGGTCGCCCGCGCAGGACTGACGCCTGCCGCGCGGCCCTGGCTGCCGGTTGCGTCATAGCTCTGACTCTGTCGAGCGGTTGCGCACCCGGCGAGGTGCCGCGCGCCAAGGGCGCCTACGGCGCGCCCATCGACACCAACACGCCGCCGGGCATCCGGGCCAAACAGACAATGGACATGCTCAACTCGAACTGGTCCATTGAGCCGGGGAACGTGCGCACCCTGGCTGCGCCCGCTCAAGTCGACGACATCACCTACCGGCTCAAGTGGATATGGCCGGATCGCCCGTTCACCGTCAGCGGGGTCAGCGTCGGCGCTGACCAGGAGACACTGCACGTCACCAATTCTTATGGCGTCAACCAGGACATCGCCCTTCACACCGATTCCCGCGGGATGGTCGACCGACTCGAAGTGACGCTGCTCCCGCCCCCCGTGACCTCGTGGGCCGACATCGACACGCAGATCGCCAAATCCGGCGCGCACTATTCGTATCAGGTCGCCAAGATCGTCGACGGCCAGTGCGTCCAGGTGGCCGGCGCCAACGTCGACACGCCCATGCCGCTGGCGTCGATCATGAAACTGTATGTGCTGCTTGCGGTTGCCCATGCGGTGACGGCCGGAACCCTGCACTGGGACGACAAGGTGACCGTCACCGCCGAGGGCAAGAAGCTCGGATCGGCCGGGCTCGACCGGCTGCCGCTCGGTAGTGAGGTGACGATCCGCGAGGCCGCTCTGCAGATGATCTCGGTCAGCGACAACATGGCAACCGACATGCTGATCAACAAGGTCGGCCCGGCCGCGGTCGACCAGGCCGTAATCGCCGCGGGTCATCACGATCCGGCCAGCCTGACCCCGTTCCCGACCATGCACTCGATCTTCTCGGTCGGCTGGGGCAACCCCGATGTCCGCGAGCAGTGGATGCGAGCATCCAAGTCCGGCCGTGACGCACTGTTGGCCGACGCGAATTCCCGTCCGTACCTGCCGGATCCGATGCGCACCCACACACCGGCGTCGAACATCGGAGCCGAGTGGTACGGCACGGCCGCCGATGTCTGCCGCGAGCACGTCGCGGTACAGGCCGCCGCCGTCGGGGCCGCCGCACCGGTGCGCGACATCATGTCGGCCGTCTCGGGTATCGACCTGGACCGTACCAAGTGGCCATACATCGCGGCCAAGGGCGGAAACCTGCCCGGCGACATGGGATTCAGCTGGTACGCCGTCGATCACACCGGGCAGCCGTGGGTGCTCAATTTCCACGTGAAGTGGAACGAGTTCCGCGGGCAGACCGCGGCGCAGTGGCTGCTCAGTATCGCGCGACAGGCTTTCAGCCTGCTGCCGGTGCAGTGACCAGCACACAGTCCCCGCAGCAAGCGGCCCTGTCACCGGCCAGCTGATAGATCAGGCAGCAGCTGAGACGACGGAAGTTCGGACCCGAACGCAGCGCTCCCCCGTCGACCCGCGGGTCCGCCAGGATGTCGTCGGCTGCAGCCCGGGCCGCTTCGGACAGCTCGGGTCGAGCTCGGGTGACTTGCTGTGCCGCGCTGTTGGCCGCTGAACCTACATTGCCCCACAGCACTTTTCGGCTGACGTTGAATCGCTCGCAGGCTTCGGTGATCGCCTCGACCGCGGGCACTCCGACAATGTGCTCGGTGGCCACGGACAACGGGAACGGCCCGCCGAGCTCGTCCTGCCACGACAGATCGTTCAACGACCACGTCCTCGACCGCCCGAGCGCTGCCATCCCGATCATCGGTGCCAACAGCCGGGCTACCAGTCCGAGGTGGGCGACCGACGCCGCCACTCGCAGATCGATCTGCTGAGGGTCACAGCCACCGCCTGCGGCCAGCGCCTCGCGAACCCGATCGACGCGGGCACCCAGTACCGCCGGGTCGTCAACCAGTGCCGTCATCGGCTGCCAAAGCCGCGAATCATCTTGCGCTGCAATAGCAAAGAATGGTCCGAACGATGCCAACTCATCGTGCATGCTCACCGTCGCCGCCCCCACGATAGGGAGCTTCGGCGCTTCACCGTCCTGGCCCCGTCGGTGGATAAGGCAGATCGCTGCTGTTGTATGGATCGACGCGCACCGGTCGACCGATGTACGGAAACGCTCGCTGTGGACAGGCCGGACGATCGCAGATCTTGCAGCCCGCCCCGATCGGAACCGCCGCATCGGGATCAGCCAGATCGATTCCGGCCGAATAGATCAACTTCTCGGCGTAGGCGAGGTCACAGCCCAAGCCGATCGCAAAACGCTTGCGCGGTCCGCGATATCGGCTCGGGGCGGATGCCGTGGTTCGCGCGATCCAGAAATAGGAACGACCATCGGGCATCTGCGCCACCTGAGTGATGAACTCGCCGGGCCGCTCAGCCGCGTGGTGTACCACCCACAGTGGGCAGTTGCCGCCAACGCGGGAGAAGTGAAATGCCGTGGCGGACTGCCGCTTCGATATGTTCCCGGCACTGTCGGTACGGACGAAGATGAAAGGCACGCCACGCGCGTCGGGGCGCTGCAGCGTCGATAGCCGATGGCAGATGGTCTCGAACCCGACTTCGAACCGCCGCGCCAGCTGATCGATGTCGTACCGCAGTTCCTCGGCAGCGTCCAGAAATATCCGGTACGGCAGCAGTAGTGCGCCGGCGAAATAGTTGGCCAAACCGATGCGAGCGACTTCCCTTGCCTCTGAACTCAGTTGATCATCGGTGGCCACAATGGCGGAGATCAATTCGGCATGCCTCAACAACGCCACCTGAGTGGCCAGCTGGAACGCCCGCTGCCCGGGATGGAGCCAACGCGCGATATACAGCACTCCGGTATCCGGCCGGTAGGACCGCTGTGCGTTGGGGCCCAACACATCGCCGTCGTCGATCACCACCGTGACGCCGAATTCCTCGGTCAGCAAGTCGGCGAGTTGGGTGTCCAAACCGCCGAGTCGCATTCGACGTTCAGCGAACAACGACTCCGCCGCCTCATCGAGCTCACCGATGTAGTTCTTACGGTCGTAGAAGAAGTCCCGTACTTCCTCGAACGGCATCGGCTGCTGCAGAGGCACCGACGCATCGACATTGGCCCGCGTGTGCATCGCGTCGAGTTCGGTTGTGGCATCGAATAATCGGCGGTTCAGGCTGACCAGCATCTGGCCGACCGCCGGCATTCTGGCCACCAGTTCCTCGATCTGGCCCGCAGTTGCCGAAGAGTCGGTGAGAATCTCGCGAAGGTCGGACACCAGGCGCGCATCCGAATCCGGCGCGAAATAGTTGGTCGGTAGATCGAATCGTTCAGCCAACGTCAGCAGCACCGGCACGGTCACCGGGCGCTGGTCATTTTCCAGCTGGTTGACGTAGCTGGTCGACAACCCCAGGGCGCGCGCCAGCGCGACCTGGGTCAGGCCTTGTTCCTCGCGCAGCCGTCGCAGACGGGCGCCCACGAATGTCTTTGCCACCACCTGCGAGCGTAGCCCCCGTCGCTTACACAAAGTTTGCAAATCTACGGGGTAGAGGACACAAAATTACGCATTTACAGGGTCTTTCTACCGATTACCGAGCTGCGTAGCGTGCGGATCATGCAGACACACGAGGTACGCACCCGACGCAGCGCAGAAGAGTTCCCCCGCTCCGAACACCTGGCCGCCAAGATTGCCCAGGTCGCCGCCGACCCGGTCGAGGTCACGCCCGAGGTCGAAGCGATGGTCATCAACCGGATCATCGACAACGCCTCCGTCTCCGCCGCATCCGTCATCCGCCGCCCGGTCACCGTCGCTCGTACCCAGGCCCAGACTCACCGCACCCAGCGCGGCGCCACCGTGTTCGGCATCGACGGCACCTACTCCCCCGAGTGGGCGGCCTGGGCCAACGGCGTGGCCGTGCGCGAACTCGACTTCCATGACACCTTCCTGGCCGCCGAGTACTCCCACCCCGGTGACAACATCCCGGCACTGGTCGCAGTGGCTCAGCAGCTCGACGTTCGCGGCAGCGACCTGATCCGCGGTATCGCGACCGCCTACGAGGTCCAGATGGACCTGGTCCGTGGAATCTGCCTGCACGAACACAAGATTGACCACGTCGCGCACCTCGGACCGTCGGTCGCCGCGGGCATCGGCACCATGCTGCGGCTGGACCCCGAAACCATCTACGCCGCGGTCGGTCAGGCCCTGCACCTCACCACCGCCACCCGGCAGTCCCGTAAGGGCCTGATCTCCAGCTGGAAGGCCTACGCCCCGGCACTGGCCGGCAAGGTCGCCATCGAGGCCGTTGACCGCGCCATGCGCGGTGAGGGCGCGCCGGCCCCCATCTGGGAGGGTGAAGACGGCGTGATCGCCTGGCTGCTGTCCGGCCCCGAACACACCTACCAGGTGCCGCTGCCCGGACCCGGCGAGCCCAAGCTGGCCATCCTCGACAGCTACACCAAGGAACACAGCGCCGAGTACCAGAGCCAGGCTCCGATCGACCTGGCCCGCCGGATGCGGGAGCGGATCGGCGATCTGGACCAGATCGCCACCATCGTCCTGCACACCAGCCACCACACCCACGTGGTGATCGGCACCGGTTCGAACGATCCGCAGAAGTTCGATCCCGACGCCTCCCGCGAGACCCTCGACCACTCGGTCATGTACATCTTCGCGGTCGCACTGCAGGACGGCGATTGGCACCACGAGCGGTCGTACTCCCCCGAGCGCGCCCACCGGCCGGACACCATCGAGCTGTGGAACAAAATCTCGACCGTCGAAGACCCGGAGTGGACCCGGCGCTACCACTCGAATGACCCGGCGGAGAAGGCCTTCGGCGCCAAAGCCGTGGTGACCCTCAAGAGTGGCGAGATCATCACCGACGAGCTGGCAGTGGCCGACGCTCACCCACTGGGTGCCCGTCCGTTCGAGCGGGAGCAGTACCGCAACAAGTTCACCACGCTGGCAGAAGGTGTCATCGAAAGCGGCGAGCAGAAACGGTTCCTCGCCCTGGTCGACGACCTCGCCACGGTGAAGCCGGGCGGCCTCGGCGCCCTCAATCTGCGGGTCGAACAGGTGGTACTGGACAAGGCTCCGACGATCCCTTCGGGGATTTTCCGATGAGCGCCGGACTGTTGGGGTCGACGGTCTCCGCGACTGAAAAACGGGCGACACTGCGGGCGGGCTTGAATTCCGGCCGGCTGCAACGCTTCCCCGGCGCATTTTCACCACTGGTGGCAAAGCTGGTGTCCGAGATCGGTTTTGAGGGCGTCTACGTTTCCGGCGCGGTACTGTCCGCCGATCTCGGCCTGCCTGATATCGGACTGACCACGTTGAGCGAGGTGGCCGGCCGCAGCTCACAGATCGCCGCTGCCACCGACCTGCCCACTTTGGTGGACGCCGACACCGGCTTCGGCGAGCCGATGAGCGCCGCGCGCACCATCACGATTCTCGAGGATGCCGGGTTGGCCGGATGTCACCTCGAAGATCAGGTGAACCCGAAACGCTGCGGCCACCTCGACGGCAAGGCCGTGGTGCCGGCCAGCGAGATGATCAAGCGAATGCGGGCTGCGGTCGCCGCCCGACGGGACCCGAACTTCATCATCTGCGCCCGCACCGATGCAGCTGGGATCGAAGGCATCGACGCCGCCATCGACCGGGCCAAGGCCTATGCCGACGCCGGGGCCGACCTGATCTTCACCGAAGCACTTTCCACCCCCAGTGAATTCGAGAAGTTCAGGGCTGCCGTGGACACACCGTTGCTGGCCAACATGACCGAGTTCGGCAAGTCCGAATTGGTCAGTGCCAAGCAGTTGTCCGATATCGGCTACAACATGGTCATCTACCCGGTCACCACCTTGCGCCTGGCGATGTATGCAGTCGAGGTCGGCTTACGGGAAATCCACACTGCTGGAACGCAAGCCGGCCTGCTGGACCAGATGCAGCATCGCAGCCGGCTGTACGAGCTGCTGCGCTACGCCGAATACAACCAATTCGATTCCGACATCTTCAACTTCGCAGTCCAGGGAGTGAAAGCATGACCGCCACCGCCCCCGAAACACCGCGCATCTACAAGGGATTGGCCGGTGTCGTAGTCGACACCACCGCTATCTCCAAGGTCGTCCCCGAGACCAACAGCCTGACGTATCGCGGCTACCCGGTTCAGGAACTGGCCGCGCGCTGTAGCTTCGAGCAGGTCGCCTATCTACTGTGGCATGGCGAGTTGCCGACCGACCAGGAGCTGGCGCTGTTCTGCCAGCGCGAGCGCGCATACCGGCGGGTCGATCGCTCGATGTACTCACTGCTGGCCAAGCTGCCGGAAAGCTGCCATCCGATGGACGTGGTCCGCACCGCGATCAGCTATCTGGGTGCCGAGGATCCCGAGGAGGACGTCGCCACCCCGGCCGCGAACTACACCAAGTCACTGCGGATGCTGGCTGCGCTGCCGACCATCGTGGCGGCCGATATCCGCCGCCGCCAGGGGCTGGCCCCCATCACTCCGCACAGCCACTTGAGCTACGCCGAGAACTTCCTCAACATGTGCTTCGGTCAGGTTCCCGAGCCGGCGATCGTCGAGGCGTTCTCGCAGTCGATGGTGCTGTACGCCGAGCACAGCTTCAACGCGTCGACCTTCACCGCGCGGGTTGTCACCTCGACCCAGTCGGACATCTACAGCGCCGTGACCGCAGCCATCGGCGCCCTCAAGGGCTCGCTGCACGGTGGCGCGAACGAGGCAGTCATGCACGACATGCTGGAGATCGGCTCGGCCGAGAATGCATCGAAGTGGTTGCACGGCAAACTGTCCCGCAAAGACAAGGTAATGGGATTCGGGCACCGCGTGTACAAGAACGGCGACTCCCGGGTGCCGACCATGAAAGCCGCCCTGGAGCGGGTAGTGGAAGTGCGTGGCGGGCAGCAATGGCTGGACATCTACAACGTGCTGGAACGTGAGATGTTCGCCACGACCGGGATCAAGCCGAATCTCGACTTCCCCACCGGACCGGCGTACTACCTGATGGGATTCGACATCCCGGTCTTCACGCCGCTTTTCGTGATGGCTCGGATCACCGGATGGACCGCACACATCATGGAGCAGGCCGCGGCCAACGCACTCATCCGTCCCCTGAGTGAATACTCGGGCCAACCACAGCGTTCCATTGCCTGAGCGCGCCATCTCCAAAGTTCTTGTTGCCAACCGCGGTGAGATCGCGATCCGGGCGTTCCGGGCGGCCTACGAGATGGGCATCGCGACGGTTGCGGTGTACGCCTACGAGGACCGAAACTCGCCGCACCGACTGAAGGCGGACGAGTCCTACCAGATCGGTGAGCAGGGCCACCCCGTCCGGGCCTATCTCACGGTCTCCGAGATCATCCGGGTGGCCCAGCTGTCCGGTGCCGATGCGGTGTATCCCGGATACGGATTCCTTTCGGAGAACCCGGAACTGGCCTCGGCCTGCGCCGCGGCCGGTATCACCTTTGTCGGCCCGGGCGCCGAGGTCCTGGAGCTGACCGGTAACAAGGCCAGTGCCATCGCGGCGGCCCGGGCGGCCGGCTTGCCGGTGCTCGCCTCGTCGAAGCCATCGGCATCGGTCGATGAACTCCTCACGGCCGCAGCCGAAATGGAGTTTCCGCTCTTCGTCAAGGCGGTCTCCGGTGGCGGCGGCCGCGGCATGCGGCGGGTCACCGAACCCGCAGGGCTGGCCGAAGCCATCGAAGCGGCGTCGCGAGAAGCCCAGGCGGCGTTCGGCGATCCGATGGTCTATCTCGAGCAGGCGGTCCTCAACCCGCGCCACATCGAAGTGCAGATCCTCGCTGACGGCACGGGCGAGGTGATCCACCTCTTCGAACGGGACTGCAGCGTGCAGCGTCGGCACCAGAAGGTGATCGAGCTCGCGCCGGCGCCGAACCTCAGCGACGAACTGCGGGGCCGTATCTGTGCTGACGCAGTGACATTCGCTCGCCAGATCCGGTATTTCTGCGCGGGCACCATCGAGTTTCTACTCGATGAGCGGGGGCACCACGTGTTCATCGAATGCAATCCCCGCATCCAGGTCGAGCACACGGTGACCGAGGAGATCACCGATGCGGATCTGGTGGCTGCCCAGTTGCGGATCGCGGCCGGCGAATCGTTGGCCGATCTGGGACTGAACCAGGACAGTCTGCGCATCCGCGGCGCCGCGCTGCAATGCCGGATCACCACCGAGGATCCGGCCAACGGGTTCCGTCCGGACACCGGCCGGATCACGGCCTACCGCAGTCCGGGCGGCGCGGGGGTGCGACTGGATGGCGGCACCAACGTGGGCGCGGAGATCAGCGCGCACTTCGATTCCATGCTGGTCAAGCTGACCTGCCGTGGTCACGACTTCGCGACCGCTGTGGCCCGGGCCCGGCGAGCCCTTGCCGAGTTCCGTATCCGCGGCGTTTCGACGAACATCCCATTCTTGCAAGCGGTTCTGGATGACCCGGACTTCGCCGCAGGCAGTGTCTCGACGTCATTCATCGACCAGCGCCCGCAGTTGCTCACCGCTCACACGCCGAGTGACCGCGGCACCCGGATCCTCAACTACCTGGCCGACGTGACGGTGAACACGCCACACGGTCAGCGCCCGTCGGCGGTCTATCCACGCGACAAGCTGCCGGCAATCGATCTGACCGTGCCACCACCGCCGGGCAGCAAGCAGCTGCTGACCGAACTCGGGCCGGAGGGCTTCACCTCCTCATTGCTCGACTCGCCGCGGGTGTGGGTCACCGACACCACGTTCCGTGACGCGCACCAGTCGCTGCTGGCTACCCGGGTGCGCACCTCGGGGCTGGTCAAGGTGGCCCCGTACGTGGCCCGGATGACACCGCAACTGCTGTCGGTCGAGTGCTGGGGCGGGGCGACTTATGATGTGGCACTTCGATTCTTGAAAGAAGATCCGTGGGAGCGGTTGGCCGCGCTGCGGGAGGCGATGCCCAACATCTGCTTGCAGATGTTGCTGCGCGGACGCAACACCGTGGGCTACACCCCGTACCCGGTGTCGGTCACCTCGACCTTCGTCGAAGAAGCCACGGCGACAGGCGTTGATATCTTCCGCATCTTCGATGCGCTGAACAATGTGGACTCGATGCGCCCGGCAATCGATGCGGTGCGCGAAACCGGCTCTGCGGTAGCCGAAGTGGCGATGTCTTACACCGGTGACCTGTCCGACCCGGCCGAATCGCTGTACACCCTGGACTACTGGCTCAAACTCGCCGAGCAGATCGTAGAAGCCGGGGCCCACGTGCTGGCGATCAAGGACATGGCCGGCCTGTTGCGGCCACCCGCGGCGGCAACCCTGTTGTCTGCGTTGCGATCCCGCTTCGATCTGCCGGTACACGTCCACACCCACGACACCCCGGGTGGTCAACTGGCCACCTACCTTGCCGCCTGGCAGGCGGGGGCCTCAGCGGTCGATGGGGCGGCCGCTCCACTGGCCGGCACCACCAGCCAGCCGGCGCTCAGTTCGATTGTCGCCGCGGCGGCACACACCGTCCACGACACCGGACTGTCGTTGGCGAACGTGTGCGACCTGGAACCGTACTGGGAGGCGCTGCGTGGGGTCTACGCGCCGTTCGAGGCGGGTCTGCCCGCGCCGACCGGTCGGGTGTACACCCACGAGATCCCCGGTGGTCAGCTCAGCAACCTACGCACCCAGGCCGTCGCACTCGGCCTGGGCGGCCGGTTCGAGGATGTCGAAAACTCCTATGCCGGAGCAGATCACATCCTGGGCCGGCTGGTGAAGGTCACCCCCTCCAGCAAGGTGGTGGGTGACCTGGCGCTCGCGCTGGTCGGCGCCGGAATCAGCGCCCAAGAGTTCGCGGCCGATCCGGCCCGTCACGACATCCCGGATTCCGTGATCGGCTTCCTGCGCGGCGAACTCGGCGAGCCGGCCGCCGGCTGGCCGGAGCCATTGCGCACCAGGGCCTTAGCGGGCCGGGCTCCGACAAGGCCGACGGCCGAGCTCACCGCTGCGGATGAAGCCGAGCTGGCAGACCCGGGACCAACCCGCAGAGCAACCCTCAACAGGCTGCTCTTCCCCGGACCCACCCGCGAGTTCCAAAAGCACCGCGAACAATTCGGGGACACCTCCCTGCTGAGCGCCAACCAGTTCTTCTACGGGCTGCGGCGCGGCGAAGAGCACCGGGTGAAATTGGAGAAGGGTGTGGAGCTGCTCATCGGGCTGGAGGCCATCTCCGAGCCCGACGATCGCGGTATGCGCACCGTGCTGTGTCTGCTCAACGGGCAGTTACGTCCAATTCAGGTGCGGGACAGGTCAATTGACAGCGCTGTTCCAGTTGCGGAGAAAGCGGACCGCGCCAACCCCGACCATGTCGCGGCGCCCTTCGCCGGTGTGGTGACGATCGGGGTGGCAGTGGGTGAGCAGGTTCAGGCCGGCCAGACGGTTGCGACCATCGAAGCGATGAAGATGGAGGCCGCCATCACTTCGCCGAAGGCCGGCACGGTCAAGCGGATTGCGGTGGCTCCCACCGCAAGCGTCGAAGGCAACGATCTACTCGTCGTGGTGAATTGAGTCTGAAGAAGCCCCGGTCTGGTGACTGCGCACCTAACCGGGGCTTCTTCGCTGTCTAGCTGCGGACCGCGACCGCAGCCGCAACCATGTTGCGCAGCGACTCGGTGACCTCGTCGGTCTTGCGGGTCTTGAGACCGCAGTCGGGGTTCACCCAAAGACGCTCTGCCGGAACGGCATCGAGCGCACGGCGCAACGACGTCGCCATCTCGTCGGCGGTCGGAACCCGCGGCGAGTGGATGTCGTAGACACCCGGGCCGACGCTGTTCGAGAATCCGATGCCGTTGAGGTCATCGAGCACCTCCATGTGCGAACGCGCCGCCTCGATCGACGTCACGTCGGCGTCGAGGTCCGCGATGGCGCCGATCACCTCACCGAACTCCGAGTAGCACAGGTGGGTGTGGATCTGGGTGGCATCGCTGACGCCCGAGGTGGACAGCCGGAACGCGTCGACCGCCCACTTCAGGTAGGCGGCCTTGTCCGCGTCGCGCAGCGGCAGGAGCTCGCGCAGTGCGGGCTCGTCGACCTGGATGATGGCGATGCCGGCGGCTTGCAGTTCCACCGTCTCGTCCCGGATGGCCAGCGCAACCTGGTTGGCGGAGTCGGCCAGCGGCTGATCGTCGCGGACGAACGACCACGCCAGGATGGTCACCGGACCGGTGAGCATGCCCTTGACCGGCTTGTCGGTCAAGGTCTGTGCGTACTTGGCCCATTCGACTGTCATCGGCTGCTGTCGAGTGACGTCACCGAACAGCACCGGCGGACGCACGCAACGGCTGCCGTACGACTGCACCCAGCCACTGCGCGTGGCGAAGAAGCCATCCAGTTGCTCGGCGAAGTACTGCACCATGTCGTTGCGCTCGGGCTCGCCATGTACGAGCACGTCCAGGCCCAGGTCCTCCTGCAAGCGGATGACCGCCTCGACCTCGGCCCTCATCCGCTTGGTGTACTCGGTCTCGTCGATGTCGCCGGCCACCAGCGCCGCGCGGGCTTTGCGGATGTCGACGGTCTGCGGGAACGAGCCGATGGTGGTGGTCGGCAACGACGGCAGGTTGAGCCGGGCATCCTGGGCCTTGCGACGCTCGGCAGCCGGCCCGCGGCCGATGCCTCCGGTCAGTGCGGTCTGCAGACGGGCGCGGATGACGCCGTTGTGCAGCCTGGGATCCTGTGCCCGCGACGCCACCGCCAGGTTCGACGCCTCGATCTCGGCAGCGACCTGATCCCGACCATCGCGCAGTGCCACCGCCAGCGTCGCAACCTCGCGAACCTTCTCGGTGCCGAAGGCCAGCCAGCTGCGCAGAGCATCGTCCAGGCCGTCCTCGGGATCCAGCGAGTACGGCACGTGCAGCGTCGAGCACGAGGTCGAGACAGCCACCGACTTGGCCGAACCAACCAGCGCCCCCAGCCGGGCCAATGCCGCTTCCAGATTGGCACGCCAGATATTGCGGCCATCGACGACGCCGGCCACCAGCAGCTTGTCTGCCAAGCCCGCAACGCCGGCCACCGGCTGATCACCACCGGCGATGAAGTCGACCGCGATGCCCTCGATCGGAGTCCGCGCCAATGCGGCCAGCGCATCGCCCAGCGCACCGAAGTAGGTGGCCACCAGGATCGCCGGTCGCTTCGCGGCACCGGCGAGCGCCGAATAGACCTGCTCGGCCAGTTCGGCAGCGTTGTCCAGGATGTCGGTGACCAGCACCGGCTCATCGATCTGCACCCAATCGGCACCGGCGTCGGCCAGCTGCCCCAGTAGGTCGGCGTACAACGGCAGCAGTTCACCGAGACGTTCGATGGGGGCGGCGGCGCCGTCCACCGCCTTGCTCAGTGCCAGGAAGGTGATCGGACCGACGATCACCGGACGCGCCGAAATACCCTGGGACTGAGCCTCTTTGAGCTCATCGAGCACCTTCGCCGGGTTCAGGGCGAAGGTGGTCTGGGGGCCGATCTCCGGGACGATGTAGTGGTAGTTGGTGTCGAACCACTTGGTCATCTCCAACGGCGCGATGTCCGCCGTCCCGCGAGCCGCGGCGAAGTAGCGGTCGAGATCATCGGCCACGCCCTGCACCCGGGCCGGCAAGGCGCCCAGCAGAACCGCTGTGTCCAGCACCTGGTCGTAGTAAGAGAAGGTGTTGACCGGAATCGAGTCCAAGCCGGCCTCGGCCAGCGCGGTGCGCGCATCGCGGCGCAGGCCCGCGGCGATCTCCTCGAGTGCGGCACGGTCGATCCGCGCCGCCCAGTAGCGTTCGACGGCCCGCTTCAGTTCCCGGTTCGGGCCGATGCGGGGCGTACCCAGAACGGTTGCGGTGAATAGTGTTGACAAGGGAGGTCCTTCAAAAGCGACGGAAGTGCGCACAGCCCAAGGACATCCCTCGAGGACAGCGAGAACCGCCCTCGGCGATCAGCCCATTCCGCGAGGCGATGCACCGCCGGATGCGGCGCATCCGGCACAGCTGGCAGGTCTTCGGACTCGCAGGCTCGCATCCTCGGATGCACCTAATGGCCGTCGCTTCCCAGTTCCAAAGGAAACCAGTGCAGATGACGGTGTTCGTTCCTGCATACCGCTGCGGGACAGTCCCGGATTCTCACCGGGTTCCCTCTCATGGCGGGTACCCACCATTCGATGTCTCAAACGCCGAAGCGTCATCAACAGACCAGCTGCACTCAGGAGATTACCTCGTCACGCCGGGTAGACGGCAGGTCAGCCGCTGTAGCCCAGCTGCTGCGCGGTGTAGCGCGCCCCGTCGGTCACCGGAACCGCTTGTACCGCAGTGCCGTACGCACAGATCTCGGTCCACACCTCACCGATCTCGGTGGTATCGAAACGCATGGCGATGATGGCGTTACCGCCGCGATTACGGGCCTCGCCGATCAGGCGACTCATCGCCTCGTTACGGCTTTCCGCGAGATTCTTGGTCATGCCCTGCAGCTCACCGCCGAACATCGACTTGAACCCGGCGCCCATCTGCGAGAAGGCATTCCGAGAGCGGACGGTAAGCCCGAACACCTCGCCGCAGACCCGCTGAATCTCCCAGCCCGGAAGATCATTCGTGGTAACCACCAACATTTCGCTGCCCTCCCGGCACGCCGTTTGCATCCCGCCGTCAGGCTACCGCCGCCGACCTCAAGACTCTTGGTCAACACAAAACCGCCCAGCTCCGCAACGGATCTGGGCGGTTTTGGTGTTGTCGTCAGGCCGCGACGGTCTCCGTGGACTCGGCACTCGACTTGGTGGCTCCACCGTCGAGGTACCGCTGGATCAGTGCCCCGAACACCAGACCGATGACGGTCCAGATGAGAGCCTGGTTGATCAGCGAGTACCAGCGGAACTTCCACAGCACATCGGGATCGAAGCCCGGGTAAACGATCTGGCCCGGCTGTATCAGGCCCTTACCCTCGACGTTCAACGGCGTCGGCAGGATGTTGGTGATCGGTTGCGGGGTTTCGGTGGCAGCCCGAGCGAAACCGAACTGGTCCGCCTGCGCCACGTTGGCAGACAAGTCACCCAGCGACGGCAGCGCCGCCAACAGACCGCCGTAGACCACTAAGAATCCGACCACCGCGATGCCCACAGCCTTCGGCCAGCCGAGCTTGCCGGACAGCTTGCGCACCGCGAAAACCGCAAGCCCGAGCAAGATCACCGAGCCGGCGACCATGGTCAGGTACAGCTCGCCACGGGTCTGGATGGTGAAGTCGTGCCCGATGGCCGGCGGGTTGGCCGGGTATTTGACGAACGGCAGCAGGTACACGCCAAGGAAGCCGAACCCGGCGACGGCCCAGCCCAGCACCTTCGGCTTGATACCGAATCGGCCGTGCAGCACCAAGTAAGCAACGGCAACCAGCGCGCCCATGGCGATCGAGAAACCGATGATGCCGGTGGCAATACCGACGCCGGACTGGATGGAGCGGCTGAAGATCTCGGGGCCGTCGGGAGCTATGGGGCGCCCGGCGGCGCTATTCAACGCGTTCAAAATATCGTCGCGGCCCGATTCATAGTCGATGGCCTTGTCGATGGTTGGCTCAGCAAAAATTCGGGCAAAGAGGAACCCCAGAATGCCGGCGATCAGACCGGCGAGGGCTCCGCGCCCGATGACGCGGATTTCCACAACAGTCCCCTGATCAGTGGCAGGGGAAACCGAGGAAGTGCCGCGAGTCGTGTACCCACTCGTGGACGACCATGGTCTTGCCGAATACCGACGTCATGCCTTCATCGACACCGATGAAGTAGTACGCCAGCAGCGCCAGGAAAATCGTCACACCGAGTAGCACGGCCACCCGGCCTGCCGATAACGCCTCGGCCGATACACCGGGCCTCGATGCTGGAATGCTCGTCATCGTCAAACCTCCTATTGGGGTTGTGCGCCCCTACCTATTGGGTTATGCACGACGGTCAAAGGTCTGACTCACCCGAAGGCTCACAGTGGCGCAACCGTGCCGGATTCACACCGGCTTCCAAGCACCGTCATACGGAACGGAACGATACACCGGCCGGGTGCCACGCGAAACGGCTCAACGGTCATCCAACACCCTGGTCAACGAGCAGCCGCGCGCGCTCGGCTTCGGTCAGGCCTCCCCAGGTGCCGAAGGTTTCTCCTACTCGTAGGGCATGCTCGCGGCACTCAGCTGTCACCGGGCATTGATGGCAGATCAGCTTTGCCCGCTTCTCGCGCTCGAATCGGGCTCGACCCCGCTCCCCATCGGGCGAAAAGAAAGTCCGCACATCCACACCACGGCAGTTGGCCCGCAACTGCCAATCCCACAATTCCACGTTGGGGCCGGGCAGGCACTGAGGCAACCTCACGCCGTGACCTTCCTTTTCATGGATCGGGCCGCCATCAACTGACGGTGAACAACCACGAGCTGTGGACGTCGTCACCATCGGCCGCATTGTTCTTCCAGTGCACCGTGTACTCACCTGCCGGCAACGACGGCCGCAGCGCAATCGAGTACGTCGAACCCGAGCCGTTCGTCGGTCCCGTTGACCACGCAGCGTGATCACTACCCGTCACCCAGATCTCGGCATTGGTGACCGGCTCGTTGAAGGTGATCGACACCTGGGAAGGGGCCGGTCCCGTCGAGTTCTCGGCGGGCGAACTGCCCACCACCCAGTCGTGAGCGGCGGCGATACCCGGGCTGATCAGGCCAGATGCAGTCAGGACGGCGGTGACAGCCAGCACAGGGCCGATTTTCATGGGATATCGCTTTCGTTCGAGTCGAGGCACGACAGTCAAAGAGACGCATTAGTTAGTCGCCGACGCGACCCGTTTGGTTCCCGCCTCGCCAATAAATCTGTCGGTCGCCGAAAGGTCTTGCGGCGCATCGCGGTACGGCCGCCAAACGGTCGTTGGCAGCAGAGAGCCCGGAGTGATACGTTGCGCATTGTTGCCCAGGCGGCACGGAATCCGGTGTGAATCCGGAACGGTCGCGCCACTGTGATCACCACCGATGCAAAGATGGTGAAAGTCAGACCTGCCCACCTGGACGGCCCACAACGGGGACGCGAGATCCCCAGGGAGGTGTAGGGATGTCCGAATCAGTTGAATCTGCCGGCAACGTGTTTCGCCGGATGACCAAGGCATGGGACCGCAAGGACTGGCGGGAGTTCGCCGCTCTGGCCACCGCGATCGCGCTGCTACACATCGTCGGTTTCGGATCGCTGCTGCTATTGATCGCTCCGAACCACTACCAAGTCGGAACCCAGGTGTTCGGAGTCGGCCTGGGTATCACCGCCTATACGTTCGGCCTGCGGCATGCCTTCGATGCCGACCACATCGCCGCCATCGACAACACCACCCGCAAGCTGACCGCCGACGGGTCGAAGCCGAAGTCGGTCGGCTTCTGGTTCGCCATGGGTCATTCCACGATCGTGCTCGCGATGGCCGTCCTGGTCGTCGTCGCAGCCAAGGTGGCCGGGGACCTGACCAGCGATGGCTCGCCGATCCGCCGTGAACTCGGTATTGCCGGAACGCTCGCCTCTGGCCTGTTTCTCTGGCTGATCGGCATCATCAATATCGTTGCGCTGATCGGCATCTGGCGCGTGTTCACCGCGCTACGTCGGGGTGAGTTCGACGAACAGGACCTTGAAGACCAGCTGGACAACCGCGGATTCCTGGCCCGCATCCTGCGTCCCGTGATGAAGCGGATCAAACGCCCGATCCAGATGTTCCCGGTCGGATTGCTGTTCGGACTGGGATTCGATACCGCCACCGAAGTTGCGCTGCTCGCGCTCGCCGGCACCGGAGCCGCAGCCGGTCTGCCGTGGTTCGCCGTGCTGACGCTGCCGGTGCTGTTCGCAGCGGGCATGAGCTTGATGGACACCGCGGACGGGTTGTTCATGACGGTGGCCTACGACTGGGCGTTCGCCAAGCCGGTCCGCAAGATCTACTACAACCTGACCATCACCGGACTGTCGGTCGCGGTCGCCCTGCTGATCGGCACCATCGAACTGGTCGGGGTGCTGCACGACAACATGGACTGGGTGAACCCGTTCTCCGACTGGGTCAGCGCCATCGACCTGAACAACGTCGGCTTCATCATCGTCGGCCTGTTCGTGGTCACCTGGCTCGGCGCCATCGCATATTGGAAGTTCAGCGGCATCGAAAAGCGTTGGGCGCCAACCGGTGAGGCATAGGCGCCTGCGATTACCGCCGCTCGGCGGCCGCGCGGCTCCAGGCCGCGTTGCGCAGCAGCCGTAGCCCGTTGAGGCCGACGATGATGGTGGAACCTTCGTGACCGGCCACACCCAACGGCAGCGGCAGGGTGCCGACCAGATCCCAGGCCACCAAGGCGGCGATGAACGCTGCCGCGATGACCAGATTGGCCACGACCACCCGGCGAGCCGCACGCGACAACGCGATCACCGCGGGCACGGCGCTCAGTTCGTCACCGATGAGCACGGCGTCGGCGGTCTGCAGGGTGAGGTCCGATCCCACCCCGCGAAGCGCGACCCCGACGTGGGCGGCGGCCAGGGCGGGTGCGTCGTTGACGCCGTCGCCGACCATCGTCACCGCAGTACCGTCGTCCTGTAATTCCGTTACCGCACTGACCTTTTCGTGCGGCAGCAGACCGGCTCGCACATCGGCGATACCGACGCGGTCGGCCACCGCCTGCGCGGCAGCGCGGTTGTCGCCGGTGAGCAACGTGGGGCGCCGTCCGGTCAATTCGCCAGCGGCCGCAACTGCCGCCGCCGCATCTGGGCGCAATTGGTCGGCCAGGCCCAGCACCGCGACGGGGCGATGGTCGACGGTGACGACGACGGCGGTACGGCCGGCCTCCTCGATTGCCCCGACGATGTCGTCGGCGCGCATCGCGACCGGCGACCCGACCTCGATCACCCGGCCGCCGACCGCGGCCTGCACTCCCCGACCCGGCCGCGCCACGAAGTCGACGGCACCCGGCACGTCGAGCCCGCGACTCTTCGCCGCGCGGACCATCGCCGCGCCCAGCGGATGCTCACTGGCGCGCTCGGCCGCCGCGGCCAGGCTCAGCATCTCGTCATCGGTGAACTCGGAACTCAGCACTCGGATATCCACCAACTCGGGGGTTCCGCGGGTAAGGGTGCCGGTCTTGTCGAAAGCGACCAGGTCGGTGGACCCGAGCCGTTCCATCACCACGGCGGATTTGACCAAGACGCCGTGCCGGCCGGCGTTGGCGATCGCGGCGAGCAGGGGCGGCATCGTCGCCAATACCACTGCACAGGGAGAGGCGACGATCATGAAGGTCATCGCTCGTAGCAGGGCTGCACGGAGCGAATCGCCCGCCAGCAGCGGGATGACGAAGACGGCGATGGTAACGGCGACCATGCCGATGGAGTACCGCTGCTCGACCTTCTCGATGAAGAGTTGGGTGCGCGCCTTGGTCGCGCTGGCCCGCTCCACCAGCGCGGCGATCCGCGCC
This sequence comes from Mycobacterium sp. MAA66, assembly GCF_041261665.1. NCBI lineage: Bacteria > Bacillati > Actinomycetota > Actinomycetes > Mycobacteriales > Mycobacteriaceae > Mycobacterium > Mycobacterium sp. MAA66. The sequence continues at coordinate 1,006,399 of NZ_JBGCCC010000002.1, forward strand.
ACCACCGAGTCCTCGGCGCGCCGATCGACCCGGATGCGTAGTGCCCCGGTGCCGTTGAGGGTCCCGGCGAAAACCTCGTCACCGACGGCCTTGTCCACCGGCAGCGGCTCGCCGGTGATGGTGGCCTGATCGACCTCGCCGGCCCCGGCGATCACCGTCGCGTCCGCGGCGATGCGCTCGCCGGGCCGCACCAGCAGCACGTCCCCTACGGCCAGGCCGGACACCGGCACCGTCTGCTCGCCGCCTTCGGCGGTGATCAGGGTTGCGGTGTCGGGCGCCAAGTCGAGCAGCCCGCGCACCGAATCCTCGGTCCGGGCAGTGGCCAGCGCCTCCAACGCACCTGAGGTGGCGAAGATGACGATCAGCAGGGCCCCGTCGGTGATCTGCCCGATAGCCGCCGCTCCGACGGCCGCGACCACCATCAGCAGGTCGACATCAAGGACCTTCTCGCGTAGCGCCTGTAGCCCGGCCAACGCGGGCTCCCAGCCACCCGTGGCATAGCAGGCCAGGTACAGCACCCACCACACCCACGCCGGCGCACCGACCAGTTGCGCGCCCAGCCCGACCAGAAAGAGCGCAAGTGACGCTGCAGCCCAACGCATTTCAGGAAGCGAAAACACGCGACGAGCTCGCCGGACAGGCACCGGATCCAGGTCCGGCACAATCGGCGACCGCACGTCAGTTTGCATGCCGCGAGATTATCAGAAGATATGAATACGTCTTCATTTATGTGGCTAAGTACACTTTGTTCATGGGACACGGTGTCGAGGGGCGCGATCGCCCGACCGGACGGCTCGATGCCGACGCCGCGGCTCAGGTCGCCACGACATTGCAGGCGCTGGCCACCCCGAGCCGGCTGATGATCCTGACCGAATTGCGCCAGGGCCCCCGTTCGGTCACCGACCTGGCCGACGCCATCGGGCTGGAACAATCCCTGGTCTCGCACCAATTGCGCCTGCTGCGCAATCTCGGGCTGGTCGCCGGCGCGCGGACAGGCCGCAGCATCATCTACAGCCTGTACGACAACCACGTCGCCCAACTACTCGACGAAGCCGTCTATCACAGCGAGCACCTGCGACTCGGATTGGCCGATCGCTCCAACGACGCGGGCTGAACAAACGAAAAAGCACTCCCCGGTTTCCCGGGGAGTGCTTTTTCGTTGACTGTTACTCGGCCGCAGCGGCTCCAGCCAGATCTGCCTCTGCCGACTCCTTCGGGTGACCGACGAACGTGAACACCGCATCCTCGGTGTTGTTGCTCTCGCCGTCCCAGTTGGTGACGTCGACCGTGACCAACTGACCAGGGCCGACCTCCTCGAAGAGGATCTTCTCCGACAGCTGGTCCTCGATCTCGCGCTGGATGGTCCGGCGCAGTGGCCGCGCACCCAGCACCGGATCGAAGCCACGCTTGGCCAGTAGTGCCTTGGCCTTCGGCGTCAACTCCATTGCCATGTCCTTGGCCTTGAGCTGCTTGCCGACCCGAGCGATCATCAATTCCACCATTTGAACGATCTCGTCCTGCGTCAACTGGTGGAACACGATGATGTCATCGATCCGGTTCAGGAACTCCGGGCGGAAGTGCTTCTTCAGCTCGTCGTGCACCTTGAGCTTCATCCGCTCGTAGTTGTTCTCACCACCGCCATGGGTGAAGCCCAGACCCACTGCCTTGGAGATGTCGCTGGTGCCCAGGTTGGACGTGAAAATCAGCACGGTGTTCTTGAAGTCCACAGTGCGCCCCTGACCGTCGGTCAGACGGCCGTCTTCGAGGACCTGCAGGAGGCTGTTGTAGATCTCCTGGTGCGCCTTCTCGATCTCGTCGAACAGCACCACACTGAACGGCTTGCGGCGCACCTTCTCGGTGAGCTGGCCACCCTCTTCGTAGCCGACGTACCCGGGAGGGGCACCGAACAGCCGCGACGCGGTGAACCGGTCGTGGAACTCGCCCATGTCGATCTGGATCAGCGCGTCGTCGTCGCCGAACAGGAACTCCGCCAGCGCCTTGGACAGCTCGGTCTTACCGACGCCGGACGGGCCGGCGAAGATGAACGAGCCCGACGGACGCTTGGGGTCCTTCAGGCCGGCGCGGGTACGCCGGATGGCCTTCGAGACAGCCTTCACGGCGTCGACCTGGCCGATGATCCGCTTGTGCAGCTCATCTTCCATGCGCAGCAGACGCGTGGTCTCGGCCTCGGTCAGCTTGAACACCGGGATGCCGGTCCAGTTGCCCAGAACCTCGGCGATCTGCTCGTCATCGACCTCGGCGACCACGTCGAGATCCCCCGAACGCCACTGCTTCTCTCGCTCGGCGCGCTGGGCGACCAGGGTCTTCTCCGTATCCCGCAGGCGCGCGGCCTTCTCGAAATCCTGCGCGTCGATCGCCGATTCCTTCTCCCGGCGAGCGTCGGCGATCTTCTCGTCGAACTCACGCAGGTCTGGCGGAGCGGTCATCCGGCGGATGCGCATCCGGGCGCCGGCCTCGTCGATCAGGTCGATTGCCTTGTCCGGCAGGAACCGGTCGTTGATGTACCGGTCGGCCAGCGTCGCGGCGGCGACCAGCGCGCCGTCGGTGATCGAGACACGATGGTGCGCCTCGTAGCGGTCGCGCAGACCCTTGAGGATCTCGATGGTGTGCTCGACAGTCGGTTCGCCCACCTGGACCGGCTGGAACCGGCGCTCCAGGGCGGCGTCCTTCTCGATGTACTTGCGGTACTCGTCGAGCGTGGTGGCACCGATGGTCTGCAGCTCGCCACGGGCCAGCTTCGGCTTCAGGATGGAAGCCGCATCGATCGCGCCCTCGGCAGCACCGGCACCGACCAGCGTGTGCAGCTCGTCGATGAACAGGATGATGTCGCCGCGGGTGTTGATCTCCTTGAGCACCTTCTTGAGGCGCTCTTCGAAGTCACCGCGGTAGCGGCTGCCCGCGACCAGCGAACCCAGGTCCAGGGTGTAGAGCTGCTTGTCCTTGAGGGTCTCGGGAACCTCGCCGTGCACGATGGCCTGCGCCAGGCCCTCGACGACGGCGGTCTTACCGACGCCGGGCTCGCCGATCAGCACCGGGTTGTTCTTGGTGCGGCGGCTCAGCACCTGCATGACCCGCTCGATTTCCTTCTCGCGGCCGATGACGGGGTCGAGCTTGCCCTCGGCGGCGGCGGCGGTCAGGTTACGGCCGAACTGATCCAGCACCAGCGACGTCGACGGGTTGCCCGCTTCGCCGCCGCGGCCGCCGGTTCCAGCCTCTGCGGTCTCCTTGCCCTGGTAGCCGCTCAGCAGCTGGATGACCTGCTGACGCACCCGGGTGAGTTCCGCACCGAGCTTGACCAGCACCTGGGCTGCGACGCCCTCGCCCTCGCGAATCAGCCCGAGCAGGATGTGCTCGGTACCGATGTAGTTGTGGCCGAGCTGCAGCGCTTCACGCAGGCTCAGTTCGAGGACCTTCTTGGCCCGCGGGGTGAAGGGAATGTGCCCCGACGGCGCCTGCTGACCTTGGCCGATGATCTCCTCGACCTGGCTACGCACGCCCTCCAGCGAGATGCCGAGCGACTCCAGCGACTTCGCTGCGACACCCTCGCCCTCGTGGATCAGGCCAAGCAGAATGTGCTCGGTACCGATGTAATTGTGGTTGAGCATCCGGGCTTCTTCTTGAGCCAGGACGACGACCCGCCTCGCGCGGTCGGTAAATCTCTCGAACATCGTTCTCCCTCACTCCTGACCCGGGGCAATAACGGCCCGTCCCCCAGATACACCACTCTAGTTGGCCGTGTATCTCGTTGCCGCGCGTACACCCGTTTGGCCGTACCGTTGCGGCGGCCTGTCTAGGTAACGTCACTGGTCGGGGAATCGGTGCCACGAATCGGTACGCCAAGGGCGAACAGCAGGCGGGTGCCACTGCCGCATTTTTCAGGTCCGAATAACTGCTCGGAGATGCCTAGCGCGGGGGGACCTCACCCGGACAACCACATCTGGATCGCGCGAGTCACGGTGCGTGAACCCGCAGCTGCGATGCCAGCGAAGCGGCCGGGCAACGCGGAACCGTTGCCCCAAATCCCCCCGACGCGTTCGCCGGTCAATCAAAATTGACGGAGTCGTAAATTCGAATTAAGTGGCCGCGTGGAATGCGTCGATGACCTCCGCCGGAATGCGACCGCGAGTCGAGACGCTGTGTCCATTACGTCGCGCCCAGTCGCGGATGGCTGCACTCTGTTCACGATCGATCGTGGCCCGACCGCGGCCAGTACCGGTGGCGCGACCACGACGACGTCCGCCGACCCGGCGACCGGCCTCCACCCACTTCTTCAAATCCGCACGCAACTTGGCAGCGTTCTTCGAAGTTAGATCTATCTCGTAGTTCACACCGTCGAGGGCAAATTCAACGGTCTCGTCAGCCGCACCCTCGCCATCGAAATCGTCGACGAGCGTTACGGTTACTTTCTTCGCCATTAGGCCACACTAACCCTTCTGCCTGTGTTTGCCGGCAGGATCGACTCTGCCCCCGCCGTCAATGCTGGCATAGGACCGCAATTCCTACAACAACTGAGTCCCGAACTGCGAACAATCACACCTGCGGCCGGACAATCGGGAACAAAACAGTCTCCCTAATCGTCAGACCGGTCAACGCCATCAACAAACGATCGAGGCCCATTCCGGTACCGGTGGTCGGTGGCATGGCGTACTCCAATGCGGTCAGGAAATCTTCGTCAAGCCGCATTGCCTCGTCGTCACCTGCAGCAGCAGCAAGGGCCTGGGCTTCGAAGCGCTCCCGCTGAATCACCGGATCGATGAGTTCGGAGTATCCGGTCGCCAGTTCGAAGTTACGAACATAGAGATCCCACTTCTCGGTCACACCTGGGATGCTGCGGTGAGCTCTGGTCAGTGGCGTTGTCTCGACCGGGAAGTCACGGACAAAGGTCGGTGCCCACAGGTGATCACCGACGGTGTGTTCCCAGAGTTCTTCCACCAATTTGCCATGTCCGTATCCGCGGTCGCGTGGAATCTCGGCACCGAGCTTGTCCGCAATAAGCCAGAGATGTTCGACACCGGTATCCGGAGTGATCTCCTCGCCGAGCGCGGCAGACAACGACGGATACATTTCGAGGGTCGCCCATTCGCCATCGAGGTCATAGGTCGAGCCATCCGGCAACGGCACCAATCGGGTCCCAATGGCCTCATCCGCCACTTCTTGAATAAGCTCGCGTGTCACGATGGCGGAATCGTCATAGGTGCCATATGCCTGATATGTCTCCAGCATCGCAAATTCCGGAGAATGTGTTGAATCGGCTCCTTCGTTGCGAAAGTTGCGATTCAACTCAAAAACCTTCTCAAAACCGCCGACCAGGCAGCGCTTGAGGAACAACTCCGGCGCAATACGCAGGTACAGGTCGACGTCCAGGGCGTTGGAATGCGTGACAAACGGCCGCGCAGCCGCGCCACCTGGCAACGTTTGCAACATCGGCGTCTCGACTTCCAAGAAGCCACGCCGCTCCAATGCCGATCGCACCGCACGCACCACCGCGATGCGCTGCCGCGCGATCGTTCGTGCCTCCGGGCGGACGATCAAATCGACGTAGCGCTGCCGGACCCGGGTTTCCTCGTTCAATTCCTTGTGCGCCACCGGAAGCGGACGCAGCGCCTTCGAGATGATCTGCCAGGAATCGGCGAGCACGGACAGCTCACCTCGACGCGAACTGATCACTTCACCCTCGATCAGCACGATGTCACCGAGGTCGACGTCAGCCTTCCAGGCATCGAGGGACTCCTGACCGACCTTGTCCAGGCTCAACATGGCCTGCAGCTGGGTGCCGTCGCCTTCCTGCAGCGTCGCAAAGCACAGCTTCCCGGAGTTTCGGGCGAATACGATGCGGCCGGCGACGCCCACGACCTGGCCGGTAGCGGTATCGGCGGCCAGGTCGGGGTACGCCTGCCGCAGCTCGGCAAGGGAGTGCGTACGCGCCACCTCGACCGGGTAGGGCTCACGGCCCTCGGCAAGCAGCCGTGCGCGCTTGGCCTGGCGAATGCGGAACTGCTCGGGAATATCGGAACTATCTGCTGACGTCACGAAATGCCAGCTTAAATGAAGGCTATGCCCACCGGTTTGGATGTATCGCTGGTAACCGCTCTCGGAGACGATCCGATCGACTGGCGCCACAAGGGACTGCCGTCGTCCTGGTGGGGACAGACGCCCGTACAGGTGAGTCGCCGACTGCCGAATCTGTTCGCGGACGGGGCGGTGTCACCCGTGTGCACGCTCCGAGCCCAGCCGCTGGCGCACAACCTGGTCACCATGGCGCGCTGGTGCCGACGCCACGGGGTATTGCTCGCGCCGCACGGCAAAACCCACATGTCCCCGCAACTGCTGGCCCGTCAACTCGGCGCCGGGGCGGTGGCCGTCACCGTTGCGACCATCAGCCAGGTCCGAGTGTTCCGCGCCTTCGGTGTACAGCAGATGATCCTGGCCAATGAATTGGTAGATACGGCCGGGTTGCAGTGGCTCGCTGGGGAATTGAACACTCACCCCGAGTTCGGGCTGGTGTGCTGGGTGGATTCGGTCGCCGGCGTGGAATTGATGACCAGCGCTCTCGCCGAGGCAGAGCGACCGCTGGACGTGTGCGTCGAAGTCGGCATGGAGGGCGGACGAACCGGCTGCCGGGACGCCGAGACAATCGACGCCGTGGCCCGGGCCGCGGTCGCCTCGGACCGGCTACGACTTGTCGGGGTCGCCGGGTACGAGGCCGCCGCCGGCCATGCGGTGACCGACGCATCCCTGAATGCCGTTGCCGCTTACCTGAATACACTTCGCGATACTGCGATCGCCCTACACCCGCTGTTCGAGACCGACGAGGTCATCGTGTCCGCCGGCGGCAGTACCTACTTCGACCTGGTCGCCGAGACGTTGACCAAATGGCCGGCGGAGATGTCGGTACGCACCATCGTGCGCAGTGGTTGCTATCTGACCCACGACGATGGCCTGTACGCGCGGACCACGCCACTGGGCCGGGTAGATGACGCGCATCTGGAGCCCGCACTGAGTGTTTGGGCGCAGGTGATCTCCCGCCCGGAACCCGACCTGGCGATCCTCAACATGGGTCGCCGCGATGCGTCCTTCGACCAGGATCTGCCGGTGCCCTACGGGTTGACCGGTAGCCGCGTGGAGAAGCTCAACGACCAACACGCCTACCTACGGCTGGCGCCGACGGACCAGCACCTGGTGGTCGGTGAGTGGGTTGAGTTCGGAATCTCGCACCCGTGCACGGTTTTCGACAAGTGGCAGCTGATCCCGATGATCGACGACGATCACCGCGTGGTCGAATTGGTCCGCACCTTCTTCTGAGTGACCGGTGCACGATCTCCCATGCCGGGCGCGAGTCTCGTGCTCAGGTCACTTGGCGCGTTTGTTGTGCTGGTTGCGCTCGAAGACCATCCGAAGGCCATTGAGCGTCAGGTGTTTGTCGTAGTGCTGCACGGTCCGCAGGTCGGGCAACACCAGCGGGGCGGTATGGCCGGTCGCTACCACCGCGACATTGTCACCGGCAAAACCGTCGACGTCGTCCCGGATCCGGTGCACCAGACCGTCGACCAGGGCCGCGAACCCGAAAACCGCACCGGCCTGCATGCATTCGACGGTGTTCTTGCCGATCACCGACCGCGGCCGGGTCAACTCGACACGGCGCAGCGCCGCCGAGCGCGCGGCCGCAGCATCGGAGGACACCTGGATCCCTGGCGCAATGGCACCACCGAGGAACTCCCCCTTGGACGAGACCACGTCCACACAGATCGACGAACCGAAGTCCACCACGATCGCCGCAGTCCCGTATTTATGGTATGCGGCAAGACAATTGACGATGCGGTCGGCGCCGACCTCTTTGGGATTGTCCACCAGCAGCGGAATACCCGTGCGTACGCCCGGCTCGATCAACACATGCGGGACCGACGGCCAGTACTGCTCCAGCATCACCCGGATCTCGTGTAGTACCGAAGGCACCGTCGATAGGCCCGTGGCGCCGACCAAGCTTTCCGAGTCGTCACCGATCAGGCCGTCGAGGGTCAGCGCCAGCTCATCGGCCGTCACCTCGGACTCGGTCCGAATCCGCCAGTTCTGCACCACCTTTGCGTGTGATCCGGACCCCGAGATCAGGCCCACCACGGTGTGGGTGTTGCGAACGTCGATCGCCAGCAGCACCGCGGTTACCGCGGTGACAACAGGCCGTCGACGCCGTCCGGCACGTGCGCGGCGTCATGCGAGAAGTCGATCTGCCGGTTCTGGCCGTCGACGAAAATCACCCGGGGCCGGAAGGCCTTGGCCTCGGCGTCCTCCATGGTGCCGTAGGCAATCAAGATGACCAGGTCGCCGGGGTGGATCAGATGCGCTGCGGCACCGTTGATTCCGATGATCCCGGTGCCACGCTCGCCGGTGATGGCATAGGTGACCAGCCGGTTGCCGTTGTCGATGTCGACGATGGTGACCTGCTCTCCCTCGAGCAGGTCGGCGGCGTCCATCAGATCAGCGTCGATGGTGACCGACCCGACGTAATGCAGGTCCGCCTGAGTCACCGTGGCACGGTGGATCTTGGACTTGAGCATGGTACGCAACATCAGTTCCTCCAAGGTAATTCATGGTTGTTACCGTCCTGGCCGACGAGCGGATGCCCGTCGATCCCTGCGGATGCACCAACATCAATGGAAATGTTGTCCAGCAATCTGGTGTTGCCGACGCGAGCCGCGACCAACAACCGGCCCGGCCCACTGGCCGGAGCAGGCCCCAACCAGGGGTCCCGCACTTCCAGATAGTCGACGTCAATCGACGGAACCTCGTCGAGCACTGCGCGTGCGGCATCCAAGGCCGCCTCGACACCCCTTGGGGCCCCGTACTTTCCGGCCAGCATCGCCGCCGACAGCGCCCCGGCGTGTTCCCGCTGCACCTCGTCGAGGTAGCGATTACGCGATGACATGGCCAGGCCGTCGTTCTCCCGGACGATCGGCACGGCCACGATCCGCACGTCGACGTTGAGGTCGTCGACCATCTGGCGGACCAGAACCAACTGCTGGTAATCCTTTTCGCCGAAGAACGCCCGATCCGGCCGGACGATCTGCAGCAGCTTGAGCACCACGGTCAGCATGCCAGCGAAATGCGTTGGCCGAGAGCCCCCTTCGAGCTCCGCGCCGATCGGACCCGGCAGCACCGTGGTGCGCTGACCCTCGGGGTACATCTCGGCGGCGCTGGGCGCGAACACCACCTCGACGCCCTCGGATTCGAGCAGCTCGACATCGGAATCCAGGGTGCGCGGGTAGGCGTCGAGGTCCTCCCCCGCACCGAACTGCAGCGGGTTGACGAAGATCGAGACCACGACGACAGCTCCGGGCACCTTCTTGGCAGTACGCACCAGCTCCAGATGACCGTCGTGCAGCGCGCCCATGGTGGGCACCAGGGTGACCCGTCGACCGGTGGCCCGCAACGCCCGGGTCACATCCGATACGTCCTGCGGGTTGCGGTACAGGTTCAGTTCGCCCGCAACGAATTTCGGCGGTTTGCGATCCGTCACGGCTGTCTCCCTGGTTCGTTTCTATTTCCCGTCGCTCCGCTCGCCCCGGATGACTTCAACACGGAAAAGACCTCGGCGGGCGCGTGGGCACGCTGCGCCGTACGCAATGACAGCGCCCGATATCCTTGCGCCAGTTCGCCATCCACCTCATCGAGGGCATCGAGATGAGCTGCCACCGCGGCCGCGTCACCACGAGCCACCGGACCGGTCAGAGCGGCCTGTCCACGCTGCAGCGCATTTTCCAGAGAGGCGCGGGCCAGCGGTGCCACGATCCGCTCGGCAATACCGCCGGGACCACCACCGACCAATTCCTGGCCCAGCAGCTCCTGCCCCTCCAGCGCGCTGCGCAACGCCTCCACGGCGTCGAGCACCACGGTGATGACGTGGTTGCCCGCGTGCGCCAGCGCCGCGTGATACAGCGTGCGGGCATCCTCCCGGACCCGGAACGGCTCACCGCCGATCTCCAGCACCAGTGACTGCGCGATCGCATAGCCGATCTCATCGGCCGCGGTGACCGCGAAACAGGTGTCCGACAACCGCACGATGTCCTCGTCGGACCCGGTGAACGTCATTGCCGGATGGATGGCCAGCGGGATACAGCCCTGCTGGGTGAGCGGCTCGAGCACCGCGATGCCGTTGGCTCCCGAGGTGTGGACGACGATCGCGCCGGGACGCACCGCGCCCGTCGCCGCCAGCCCGGATACCAGTCCTGCCAGCTCGGCGTCAGGGACGGCCAGGAGCAGCAACTCGGCGCGGGCAGCGACATCATGGATGGGAAGCACCAGGGTGTCGGGTAAGCGGAGCTGGGCGCGGCGCAGAGAGGCCTGCGATATCGCACTGCAGGCGACCACCACGTGGTCGGCACGTTCCAGTGCCAATCCCAACGCACTACCGACCCGACCTGCGGAAATGATTCCGACAGTGAGCCGGGCCGGACGCAGTCCGTCAAGCTGCCCCATCGCAGCGACCTCACAATTGGTGGTTCAAGCGTTCCAGTCCTGCCTGGCAGGTACCGGACGGTCGCTAAAAGGGTAGCTCAGTCTTCCCGTCGCCGACGACGCCCGCCCTCACCAACATTGACCTGCAGACGGGCCAGCAACTCCGCGGCCGATTGGCCGCCGGCGTGCTGACCAGGCTGTTCCTCTTCTTCGGCGCTCCGGTGCCGGGCCGGTGTGGGTTCGCTCACAGGCACCGCGAGTGCCGGCGGCGCGGTGCGCGGGCCCTGATCCGATTCGGGTACTACTGAGCCGGCGGGCTCCCGCTCCTCGGCGTACCGGCTGCGCCGCTGCGGGGGCACGGCCGGCAAGGTCATGGTCGGTTCGGGGCCACGGTCGTCCTCGGGAGCCGGAGCCACCCAATTGCTGCCCGGGGCGCCGGCCGGAATCCACTGCCCTTCGACCTCGACCGGCCGCCACTGCGCGGCCGGCGGCTGAACCGGTCCGGCCGGCGGTTGAATCGGGGGTGCCGGTGGGGGGACGGTCGGCGGCTGACTCGGTTGCGGGACCGGCCCAGGTGTCTCCGGAGCAGTCTCGTGCGCCCGGCGGTGCGCCCCACCCTGCGGCATCAGCGACGGGGCCCAGTCTTCATCACTGGGATGCGGCTCGGCCGCAACGTCAATGATCGGGCTCTCTTCGGTTTTCGGCTCAGCGTCCTTTTCACGCCGGTCCTCGGTATCGATCCGGCTGGCGATGACGCGCGCGTTGCGCTCAGCCGACTGCACCGTGCCCAACGCCGGGCGATGTTCCAGATCGGTATCGAACAGGATCTCCAAATGTGTGCGGAGAGCGGCCAGTTCGGCCCGCAGCGCCGCCACTTCGTCCGCGGACTGGGCACGCAGCTCGGAAGCCAGCTCACGGCGTAGATGCGACTCGACGGACAACTCATACTCACGCCGAGCCGAAATCTCCCGATCCAGCTGCAAGTTGTAGACCGTCTTGAGGTCCCGGATGCGGGCCTTGTCGGCATCAGCCTGGCGCCGATAGATGAACGATACGAACGCCGCCGCGACCGCCGCCCACAAGGCAAGCACCACAGCAAGTTTGAGCAGCTGGACCTCGTCGGTGAACACCAAGGCCGAACTCGCGACGATGGCCAACACCAGCAACGTCGTCAACAGCGCCCAACCCGGCCGACGGATCGGGCGCCGGGCGCGCACTCCCCGGGACGGATCGGTCATGGGCTGACTGTACCGTTCACAGCTCACATCACGTGTCGACGGCAACGGCGATTCTCGCCATCACCCTCGATCGTTATCTACTCGGAGCCGTTGTCGTTCTGGTCTGGTTGGCCCGGCGGTGACTTGCAGCAATGCTGTAACCACAAGGCGGCCGCCACCAGGGCCAGTGCGCTGATCGCAGCGACCACCGCGCCTCCGGTATCAGCCGCGGCGACTCGCAGGGTTCCGCGTCGCGGCAGCAGATACGCCAATACCGCCAGCCACCAACCTTCCGCCGGTGCGCCCACCCATGCCGATGCCTTGGCGATGACCACCGAGCGCGCGACCGTCAACGGGTGCAACCGCCCCGCGCCTTCCCCGATGTGACCACCAGAGATCTTGGACCGCACCTGAAATGCCCAGACCGCCTCGCCGATCGCCACCACCAACAGCGACACCCCACTCCACGTGGTGATCGGTGGGAACCAGTGATAGGTCAGGACCACCACGAGATATCCGAGCAGGCCCACCAGCACCACAGCCGCGGTGAGATCACGTTTACGCGTCGGGCCCATCAGTGCACCAACGACAATTCGGTCAGTCGGACACCGTCGCGTTCCGCGGGATCCAGAGCGCGGAGCAACTGCGCCACCGGCTGAGGCCGACCGTCAAGTGTCAGCTCCGCGTCCGGGTCTGCTGCCAGCCACGGGGTCAGCACGAAGGCCCGTTGATGGGCGAAAGGATGCGGAAGCGTCAAAGTCGGGCCATCGGAACGCACTTCACCGTGCGAGTCGCGGCAGCAGACGATATCGACGTCGAGAGTCCGCGGGCCCCAATGCTGTTCGCGCACCCGCCGGGCGCCATCCTCGAATTCGTGGGCCAGCTGTAGCCAATTCCGGGCACCGCGTGCCGGATCATCGGCCAGCAGCACCGCATTGAGGAACGGTCCCTGCTCGACGCCACCCCAGGCATCGGTCTCGTACACCGGAGACACAGCACGCACCGCATCGCGCAGACCGTCGACCACCGACTGCAGGTGCGCCAACCGGTCGCCCAGATTGGAACCGATGGACAGCACAACGGTACTCATCCGGCGCGGCCACCTCGCCGGGACCGCCGCGCCACCACTGCAACGTCGTTGAACGTCAACGGGATCGGCGCGTTCGGTTTGTGCAGCACCACCTCGACGGCGTGCACCCGCTCGTCGGTCATCACGTCGTCGGCGATCTCGGCCGATACCGTCTCGATCAAATTGCGCGGCGGTCCTTCGATGATGGCCGCGGCGCGTTGCGCCAGGGCGCCGTAGTCGAGAGTGTCGGACAACTCGTCACTGGCCGCCGCGGCCGCCAGATCGATCCACACCGTGATGTCGACGACGAAGTCCTGGCCGTCGACCCGCTCGTGGTCGAATACCCCGTGATTTCCGCGAACAGTCAAGCCGCGCAATTCAATTCGATCAGCCATCAACGCCCTCCAAACCGCCCGACGCCCACGCCTTCACCACTTTCACCGCATCCACCGAGGCTCGCACGTCGTGCACCCGCACGCCCCAGGCGCCATGCTCGGCGGCCAATGCGGAGATCACTGCCGTGGCCGTCTCGCGGCCGTCCGGTGTCCGTGCAGTGCCATCGGACTCGGCCAGCAGACTGCCGAGAAAGCGCTTGCGCGACGCTCCGACCAGCACCGGAATCCCGGTGCCGACGAACTCCGGCAGCGCCCGCAACAGCGCCCAATTGTGTTGGGCCGACTTGGCGAAACCCAGACCGGGATCGATGATCAGGTTCTCCACGACCACCCCGGCCGCCACCGCGGCATCAACGTCGGCAAGCAGCTCGGCACGCACATCGGCAACCACATCACCGTAGACCGTCACGTGGTGCGGTTGCGCGGCGTCGACCGGACGCCAATGCATCAGCACCCAGGGCACTTTGGCTGCTGCCAGCAGCGGGGCCATCCCGGCATCGGCACGCCCGCCCGACACGTCGTTGACCATCCGCGCCCCGCACTCCAGCGCAGCTTCGGCGACGTCGGCATGCATGGTGTCGATGCTGACGACAACGCCTTGAGCTGCAAGCTCTTTGACGACGGGTAATACCCGGTCACGTTCGACGTCCGAAGCCAGGCGGGTGGCGCCGGGACGAGTCGACTCGCCTCCGACATCGATGATCTGGGCGCCCTGCCCGACCAGCGCCAGACCATGGGCCACTGCCCGATCCCGATCCAGGTAGCGTCCCCCGTCGGAGAACGAGTCGTGGGTGACGTTGACAACTCCCATGACCACCGGGGCGAGCGAAGCGACGGGATGAAGGCCCGGGGCGAGCGAAGCGACGGGATCGGGCCGAGTGCTCACCTGCGCAGGATCAGTTCCAGAGCCTCGGCCCGAGAAGCCTTGTCCGTCTTGAACTGTCCGCGCACCGCCGAGGTGGTGGTGATGGCACCGGGCTTACGCACTCCACGCATCGCCATGCACAGGTGCTCGGCCTCGATCACCACGATCGCGCCACGCGGATTGAGCTTGCGCATCAGTGCATCGGCGATCTGCGCGGTCAGCCGTTCCTGCACCTGCGGACGCTTGGCGTACAGGTCCACCAGACGCGCGATCTTCGACAGTCCCGTCACCCGGCCGTCGTGGCCAGGGATGTAGCCGACGTGGGCCACGCCATGAAAGGACACCAGGTGATGCTCGCAAGTCGAGTACATCGGGATCTCTTTGACCAAGACCAACTCGTCGTGACCCTCGTCAAAGGTGGTGTCCAGCACCGCATCCGGATCGGTGTACAGCCCGCCGAAGATCTCCTTGAAAGCCCGCGCAACCCGTGCCGGGGTCTCCACCAGGCCGTCACGCTGCGGGTCCTCACCGACTGCCACCAGCAGCTCCCGGACCGCAGCCTCGGCACGCTCCTGATCGAACTGCGGGACGGTGACCGTGGCCGTATGGTTCTGCGACCGCGTCATGTGTGGGCTCCGTTCGGGTCAGCCGTGAGTAGGCGGGGCCTGGTCGTCAGACGGGTGCTGCGGGTGCTGCGGGTAGGGCTGGTAGCCGCCGGGGCGCGGGGGCTGCTGGCCCGGGTGCGGAACCTGTCCCCAACCCGGTTGCGGATACCACTGCCCCTGCGGCGGGTAGGGCTGCTGCGGTGCCTGCGGCTGCCCCGGCGGCGGCCAGCCTGGGGCCTGCCATCCGGCGGGGGCACCGTAGTCCGGCTGGGTCTGACCGTTGACACCAGCACCGTTCGGGCCACTGTGACCGTTATTGCCGGTCACTGCCGATGCCGCCTGGCTGGCCGCCGCGATGGCCGCCTTGAACGCCGGTTCCTGGGCCGGCGGTGGCCACGGCTCACCGCGTTCGATGGCCAGCTCGCCCGGCGTCTTGATCGGGGGCTTCTCGGACGGGATACGGCCACCGAAGTCGTCGAACATGGTCAGCCGGGGGCGCTTCTTGACGTCGGCGAGGATGATCTCCAGATCGGCGCGGTGCAGGGTCTCCTTCTCCAGCAGCTCGCCGGCCAGGATGTCGAGTACGTCGCGGTACTCGGTCAGCACATCCCAGGCCTCGGTGTGCGCGGCCTCAATGAGCTTGCGCACCTCGTCGTCGATGATCTGGGCGACCTCGTGGCTGTAGTCCGCCTGGGTGCCCATGCTGCGGCCCAGGAACGGGTCACCATGTTCGGTGCCGTACCGCACCGCGCCCAGCTTGGGACTCATACCGTGCTCGGTGACCATGGCGCGGGCGATCTTGGTGGCCTGCTCGATGTCCGAGACCGCGCCGGTGGTGGGCTCGCGGAAGATCAGCTCCTCGGCGGCACGACCGCCGATCGCCATGACCAGTCGGGCCACCAGCTCGGAACGGGTCTGCAGACCCTTGTCATCCTCGGGGACAGCGACGGCGTGACCGCCGGTGCGGCCGCGGGCCAGGATGGTCACCTTGTACACCGGGTCCAGGTTCGGCATCGCCCAACCTGCCAGCGTGTGCCCGGCCTCGTGGTAGGCGGTGATCTTCTTTTCGTGCTCGCTGATCAGCCTGCCCTTGCGCCGCGGTCCACCGATGACCCGGTCGACGGCCTCTTCCAGGGCCGGCCCGGCGATCACCGACCCGTTCTCGCGGGCGGTCAGCAGCGCTGCCTCGTTGATGACGTTCGCCAGGTCGGCTCCGGACATCCCCACGGTGCGCTTGGCCAGGCCGTCCAGGTCTGCGTCGGGGCCGATCGGCTTGCCGGCCGAGTGCACCCGCAGCACCGCCTTGCGGCCGGCCAGGTCCGGGTTGGACACCGGGATCTGCCGGTCGAAGCGGCCGGGCCGCAGCAGTGCCGGGTCCAGGATGTCGGGCCGGTTGGTGGCAGCGATCAAGATGACGCCCTGCCGGTCGCCGAAACCGTCCATCTCGACCAGCAGCTGGTTGAGGGTCTGTTCGCGTTCGTCGTGACCACCGCCCAGGCCGGCGCCGCGCTGGCGGCCGACGGCGTCGATCTCGTCGACGAAGATGATGCACGGGCTGTTCTGCTTGGCCTGCTCGAACAGGTCGCGCACCCGTGAGGCGCCGACGCCGACGAACATCTCGACGAAGTCCGAACCTGAAATCGTGAAGAACGGAACCCCGGCCTCACCGGCGACAGCGCGCGCCAGGAGGGTCTTACCGGTGCCTGGCGGGCCGTACAGCAGCACACCCTTGGGGATCTTGGCGCCGAGGGCCTGATACCGCGACGGGTTCTGCAGGAAGTCCTTGATCTCGTAGAGCTCTTCGACCGCCTCGTCCACGCCGGCGACGTCGGCGAAGGTGGTCTTGGGCATGTCCTTGCCCAGCATCTTGGCGCGGGACTTGCCGAAGCCGAAGCCCATCCGGCCGCCGCCCTGCATCCGCGAGAACATGAAGAACAGCCCGACCAGGAGCAGCAGCGGCAGCAGGTAGATGAACAGCGAACTCAGGATGCTGCCCTGGTTGACCACCGTCTTGGTCTTGACGTTCTTGGCGTTGAGCGCGTCGAACAGCGGCACCGCGTACCCGGTGGGGAACGAGGTGATGATCTTGTTGCTGTTGTCGGTATCGCCGGTCACGTTCTTCAGATCGAGCCGGAGCTGCTGCTCACGGTCATCGATCTGGGCGCTGGTGACATTGCCGGAGTTGATCTGGGCGACAGCGACCGAGGTATCCACTGAGTGATACCCACGGGTGTCGTCGCTGAAATAGAAGAAGGACCAACCCAGCAACAGCACAACCGCGATGACGGTCAGGGTGCGGACGACATTTTTTCGGTTCATCACATATTTCGGCCGACGTGGTTTTTCGTCGGCCAGGTCCTTCCAATACACAAATGCGGGTTAGATCAGGCTACCGCTAAGGAAACGTTCAGTAGTTCCCGATAGCAGGTTGGCCCCGCCGGCCTCCGATCGCGCAGGCTCTCCGGCGCCTCTCGAATGCCCGTTGCGCGGCCCGGCACACGTCCTTCCTACCGGCCGGACGCTGTGCTTTGGTAAGGCGATGAGCGCACCTACCGAACGGATCGTTGACACCAACGGGGTGCGGCTGAAGGTGACAGAGGCCGGTGAACGCGGGGCGCCGGTGGTGGTCCTTGCACACGGCTTCCCCGAGCTGGCCCACTCCTGGCGACACCAGATCCCAGCGCTGGCGGCGGCCGGCTATCACGTGTTGGCGCCCGATCAGCGCGGCTATGGCGGCTCGTCACGTCCGGCCGCCATAGCGGACTACAACATCGTCAACCTCACCGGGGACATCGCGGGCCTGCTCGACGACGTCGGTGCACAGCGCGCGGTCCTGGTCGGCCACGACTGGGGTTCGCCGGTGGTCACCAACTTTCCGCTGTTTCATCCGGACCGGGTGCATGGGGTGGTCGCACTGAGCGTGCCGCCGGTTCCCCGGGCGTCGGCGCCGCCGACCCAGATCTGGCGAAAGATCTTCGGTGACAACTTCTTCTACATGTTGTACTTCCAGGAACCCGGGGTCGCCGATGCGGAGTTCGAGCGCGATGTGCGGGCATCGATGCGCCGGCTGATCGCCCTGGAGGGCTTCACCGGGTCCGCCGACTCATTGATCGACCGGCCGCTGCCGCCACTGCCGGACTGGATCACCGACGACGAATTCGAGCCTTATGTAACGGCTTTCACCGAAACGGGATTCACCGGCGCGCTGAACTGGTACCGCAACTTCGACCGCAACTGGGAGCTGACGGAAGCTCCCCCCGCCCGGACCATCACCGTGCCGACGCTGTTCCTGGGCGGGACCGCCGACCCGGTGCTGTCCTTCACCCCACGGGACCGGGTCCGCAACGTGGTGACCGGCCAGTATCGCGAAATCCTGCTCGAGGGCGCGGGGCACTGGCTACAACAGGAACGGGCCGAGGAGGTCAACGCGGCCCTGATCACATTCATCGACGGATTGGGATTGCAGCCATGAGCGACCGGCCAGTGGATTTCGGCGTCTTCATCACTCCGTTCCATCCGGTCGGCCAATCGCCCACCACCGCACTGGAATACGATCTGGAGCGCACTGTCGCCCTGGACCGGCTGGGCTACGACGAAGTGTGGTTCGGCGAGCACCATTCCGGTGGCTACGAGCTGATCGCCTGTCCTGAGGTGTTCATCGCCGCCGCGGCCGAACGCACCAAACACATCCGGTTCGGTACCGGCGTGGTGTCCCTGCCCTATCACCACCCGCTGATGGTGGCCGATCGTTGGGTGCTGCTCGACCACCTGACCCGCGGCCGGGTCATGTTCGGCACCGGTCCAGGCGCGCTGCCGTCGGACGCCTACATGATGGGCATCGACCCGGTCGATCAGCGCCGGATGCAGCAAGAGTCGTTGGAGGCCATCCTGGCGTTGTTCCGGGCCGGCCCCGACGAACGCCTCACCCGCGAGACCGACTGGTTCACCCTGCGCGACGCCGCGCTGCACATCCGTCCGTACACCTGGCCATACCCGGAGATCTCCACCGCGGCAATGGTTTCGCCGTCCGGTCCGCGGCTGGCCGGTCAGCTGGGGACGTCGCTGCTGTCGTTGTCGATGTCGGTGCCCGGCGGCTATGCCGCACTGGAATCCACCTGGGACATCGTGAGCGACCAGGCCGCGAAATCGGGCCTGCCGCAGCCGGATCGGCGGAACTGGCGGGTGCTGGGGGTCGTGCACCTGGCCGACACCCGCGAACAGGCGATCGAAGATTGCACCTACGGACTGGAGGACTTCTCCAACTACTTCGGCGCCGCCGGGTTCGTTCCACTGGGCAGCCAGACCGGCCCGGCCCCGACGTCTCGACAATTCGTCGAAGACTATGCGGCCAAAGGCAATTGCTGTATCGGAACGGCCGACGACGCGATCGCCTACATTCAGGACTTGCTGGACCGCTCCGGCGGCTTCGGCACCTTGCTGCTGCTGGGCCATGACTGGGCGCTGCCGGAAGCCACCTTCCATTCCTATGAGTTGTTCGCGCGCAAGGTCATTCCACACTTCAAGGGGCAACTGACCGCACCCCGGTCCTCGCACGACTGGGCCAAGGGCATGCGCGACCAATTGTTCGGCCGGGTGGGCGAGGCTGTGGTCAAGGCGATCGGCGAGCACGTCAACAACCCGTAGCGGATCGGTACGGTGGAGAACATGTCACGCCCCGCCACCTTTGCCCTCGCCGCTCTGACCGCCGCCGCCGCAGTCGGCCTGGCCGGCTGCGGTTCCGATTCCGACTCCGACCAAGGCAAGCCCCGCGAAGTCACGGTGATCGGCGCCGGAAAGGTACAGGGCACCCCGGACACCCTGACCGTCGACGCGGCCATCGAAGCGACGGCCCCGGACGTCAGTGCGGCGATGAACCAGACCAGCAGTCGCCAACAGGCCGTGATCGACGCGGTCGTCGGCGCCGGTATCGACAAGCAGGACATCGCCACCACACAGGTGAGCCTGCAACCCGAGTACGGGGAGCACTCCGCGATCACCGGCTACCGGGCCAGCAATTCGGTCCGGATCAAGGTCCGCAAGCTGGACACGGCCTCGCAGATACTGGCGAAGATCGTCGACGCCGGTGGCAACCAGACCCGGATCAACTCGGTGAGTTTTGCTATCGACGACGACTCTCAGCTGGTCAAAGACGCTCGGGCGCGGGCATTCAACGACGCCAAGGACCGTGCCGAGCAATACGCGAAACTGTCCGGCGAAAACCTGGGCAAGGTACTGAGTATCTCCGAAACCGCCGATGGTACGACACCGCCGACGCCGCTGCCGCGGATGGCGATGGCCCAGGCCGTGCCGCTCGAGCCTGGTCAGCAGACTGTCGGATTCACCGTGACAGTGGCCTGGGAACTGACCTAGCCCACGCTGGATTGCCGGCTCAGCCGGCGGCGGGTGCGATGTCGACCGGGATGCCGTTGAGCACCGCGGTGCCCGACAGCGGATCCAGATGCGTGCCGTCATTGAGCTGATTGACGTTGACGCCGGGGTGACTGTTCGCGAGCTCCTGCCCGGTGCCGCCGCGGTTGTGGCCCCAGCCATGGGGCAGTGAGACCACACCGCGGCGCATGACGTCGGTCACCTCGATGGGGGCGAGCAGCTCACCGCCGGGGCCCTTGATGACCGCGACGTCGGTCAGGCCCAGATCGGCGGCATCGTCGGGATGGATCTGCAAGGTGCACCGGTTGGAGCCGCCGGACAACGCCGGGAGGTTGTGCATCCAGCTGTTGTTGGACCGCAGATGGCGCCGGCCGATCAACAGGAACCCACCGACGGAGCGGCCCAGTGCGTCACGCAACCGCGCCACGTCGGCGACGATCGGTTCCGGCGCCAGTTCGATGCGCCCACTCGGGGTTCGCAGCACCTCGGGAATCCGCGGCTGCAGTGGCCCGAGGTCGATGCCGTGTGGACTGGCCTTCAGTTGTTCCAGAGTGAGCCCGTCGGGGTTGGTGCCGAACGCGTCGCCGTAGGGCCCGAGCCGCAGCATCATGTCGAGACGGCGTTCGTAGCCCCGACCCGGGTACAGCATCGCGGTCAGCTCGTCGACGTCGCGCCCGGCGACGGGCGAATCGGCATCGGCGGTTTCTTTGGCCAGTGTCGTTGCGATCACCTGCAGATCAACCAGAGCCGGATCCCCTTCTAGCCCAATGCCGTACAGGATCAGCGCCAGACGGGACAGGATCTCGGGTTCGTCGGGACGCCCGTCCAACGGCAGCGCCGGCGACGAGTAGCGCACATTGTTGCGGACGGCCAAGTTGTTCAGCGCGACGTCGAAGTGGGCACTGCGCGACGGCGGGGGCGGCGGCAGGATGACGTCGGCGTGCCGGGTGGTCTCGTTGAGGTAGGGGTCGATCGAAAGCATGAAATCGACGCTGTCCAACGCTCGGTCGAGACGGTCGCCGTCAGGCGCGGACAGCACCGGGTTGCCGGCGATGGTGATCACGGCCTTGATCTGCCCTTCGCCTGCGGTGTCGATCTCCTCGGCGAGCGCGGCGGCCGGCAACTCGGCCAGCGCCTCGGGGTAGCCCGACACCCGGCTGGCCCATCGCCCGGTCCTGAACCCACGCCCGGGTTTCGGCGGGCGCGGCGCGGGAAGTACCGCACCCATCGGGAACATGGCCCCGCCCGGACGGTCCAGATTGCCGGTGAGGACGTTGAGGACGTCGACCAGCCAGCTGCCGATGGTGCCGAATTCGACTGTGGAGGTACCAATCCGGCCGTAGACCGCGGCCGTCGGCGCCGCGGCGAGTTCCCTGGCCAGTTCGCGAATCTCACCGGCCGACACACCACAGACCGCCGCGACCGTCTCGGGTGAGAACTCATCGGCCAGTGCGCGAACCTGCTCGACACCGATGACGTGCCCGGCGAGCCCACCGAGATCGACGAGATTCTCGTCGAACAGGACATACACCAGGGCGAACAGGAGCGCGGCGTCGGTGCCGGGCCGCGGCGCCAGGTGACGGTCGGCGAGTTCGGCGGTGCGCGTACGGGCCGGGTCGATCACGACCAGCTTGCCGCCGCGCTTCTTCAAAGCCCGCAGCTTGCCGGGGAAGTCAGCGGCGGTGGCCAGACTTCCGTTGGACACCAAGGGATTCGCTCCGATGATCACCAGGTAATCGGTGCGGTCCAGGTCAGGCACAGTAAATGCGATGGGACTGCCGAACATCAGGCCCAGCGCAACATGTTTGGGCATCTGATCGAGCGTGCTGGCGCTGTACACCTGGCGGGTGCCCAGGCCGCGGATGATCAGCGGCGCGTACAGGCCGCCGGCAATGGTGTGCGCATTCGGGTTGCCGAGATACAGACCGACCGATGCGCCGCCGTGTTCACCGATCACGGCGCCCAGCCGCTCGGCGACCACGGCGTACGCCTCAGTCCAGGTGGCCTCGGTCAGCACGCCGTCCCGACGGACCAATGGCTGCGTCAACCGATCGGGATCGTTGTCGAGTTCACCGAAGCTGGCGCCCTTCGGACAGACGAATCCCGCGCTGAACACATCGTCACGGTCGCCGCGGGCACCGGTCACCCGGCCATCGGAGATGGTGAGCGTCAGTCCGCAGGTGGCCTCGCAGAAGGGGCAGATTCGCAGCGCGGTATCAGCCATACCCCGAATTCTGCGCCAATCAGGGCTGTTCGTACACCTTCGGCTCGAGCGTGCCGATATACGGCAGGTCGCGGTAGCGCTCGTCGTAGTCCAGGCCATAGCCGACCACGAATTCGTCGGGGATGTCGAAACCGATGTGTGCGACGTCGATGTCGGCGCGCATGGCGTCCGGCTTGCGCAGCAGCGTACAGACGCGCAGCGAACGCGGCCCGCGGGTGGCCAGGTTGCGCAGCAACCAGGACAGGGTCAGCCCGGAGTCGATGATGTCTTCGACGATCAGGACGTCGCGGCCGCTGATATCGCGGTCGAGGTCTTTCAGGATGCGCACCACGCCCGACGACGAGGTGGACGAGCCGTACGAGCTGACCGCCATGAACTCCAACTGGGTGGGCAGCGGGATGGCCCGGGCCAGATCGGTGACGAACATGACCGCGCCCTTGAGGACGGTCACCAGCAACAGATCCTGATCGCCGGAATCGGCCCGATAGTGCTCGGCAATGCGCTCCGCCATATCGGCGACGCACTCCTTGAGCTGATCCTCGGACAGCAGAACCGACTTGATGTCATCGGAGTACAGGTCAGTACGCGGCGGCACCGCAACAGCGTGCCACGGACAACCGGATTCGGCCAAGACGATCCCGCTGCGCGGGCAGTTACACCGATTGGGCGGAGGTCACCAGCAGACCGTCGCGCCGGCGCACCACCAACCGGTGATAGCGCAACGGCGAGGCCACCGCGACGGGTCCCTGGCCCCGCCACTGCATCACGAGCGCGTCGACCGCCCGGATCTGGACGTCGGTCAGTCCGGCGGCACCGGATCCCAGGAGCCACGACCGGATCACCCGGCGGCGCAGCGCAGCGGGCAGTTTTTCCAGGCCGTCGATCACCAGCCCGGCATCGGTGCGCCGCGTCTGCAGGTGCCCGTCGGCCAGCGCGTCCAGCGCATCGTTGTCCTCCCGCAGTGCCGCGGCGGTGCGGGCCAACGCCGGCCCGACCCCGCCGCCCAGAACGTCCTCGAGCAGCGGCAGCACTTCGGTGCGCAGCCGCACCCGGGTATACCGCGGGTCGTTGTTGTGCGGGTCTTGCCACGGGTCGACACCCAGTTCGCGGCATGCGCCGACGGTGACGTCGCGCCGCACGCCCAACAATGGACGGCCCCATGGTGGATCCCAATCCATCATGCCCGCAATGGATCTGGCGCCTGATCCCCGTCCCAAGCCGAGCAGCACCGTCTCGGCCTGATCATCCAGGGTGTGCGCAAGTAGCACCGGCATCGCGTCGCGAGCGCCGCCGAGTGCCGCATAGCGCGCGGTGCGGGCCGCCGCTTCCGGCCCGCCTTCGGTGCCGACGTCGACGCGAAGCACCCGGGCGTCAACGCATCCCAATTGCCGGGCCTGGTGCTGGGCAGTGGCGGCAACCTGCGCCGAATTCGATTGCAGGCCATGGTCGACGATCAGCGCGGTGGTCGGTTTGATCATCGCGGCGACCCCGGTCAGCGCCAGTGAGTCAGCGCCGCCGGACAGCCCGACGCACCAGCCCTCGACGGGGTGCCGGCGGGCGAAGTGGACGAGCGACGCGCGCAGGGCGGCTACAGCACCCGATCGATCCATCGCCGCGGCTCATCGATTTCGGTTGGTAGCGGCAAGGTTTCGGCATCGGTCCAGATGGCATTGAACCGTTTCATGCCGACGGTCGACACCACCTCGTCGACGAATTTCTTACCGCGGGTGTACTGCGCCACCTTGGCGTCGAACCCGAGCAACGCCCGGATGATTCGTTGCAGCGGAGAATGACTACGGTTCCGGCGCGCATCGAAGCGGTTGCGGATGGTGACCACCGAGGGCACCACGGCCGGGCCGACGGCATCCATCACGTGGTCGGCGTGCCCCTCCAGCAGGGTGCCCAGCACCAGTAATTGGTCCATGGCGCGGCGCTGCTCATCGTTCTGCAAAACCCGCATGATCCCAAGAATCCCTTGCGAATTCGGATCGGCATCACCGTCACGCCGGTCGCGCAGGAACTCCGCCAGTCGACCGCTGATGTCGCCGACCTCAAGCCCGGCATCGTCGGTCAGCACCGCGAGCGCCTGCGACATGTGACCGGTCAACCAGGGATTGGCCCGGAACTGCACCCGATGGGTCACTTCGTGCAGGCAGACCCAGAGCCGGAAATCAGCCGGGTCGACCCGTAATTGTCGTTCTGTGGCAATGATATTCGGGTAGATCAGCAGCAGTTCGCCACCACCGTCCCCGAAGGGATCGTACTGACCCAGGATGCCCGAGGATACGAACGCCAGGACCGCCCCGGTCTGTGCTCCAGTGATCCGTCCGGCGATCGCGGCTGCCATACCGTCGGGGCTCGCCGTGGTGCCGCCGGTCATCACCCGCATCGATTCGGTGGCTGCACGCACCCACTGTGGGCGGTCGATGACGCGGGCCTCGGAAACCTCGGCGCCCTCATTGAGCAGCGTCACCTCGCGCACCGGAAGTTCGGCACGGCGGGCGGAGTCGGCCAACTGGGCGCACGCCTGATCCCGGGTGTAATCGGTGGTCACCGGCGCCGGCCGGGTCAGTTTGACTCCGACGGTCGCCGCGAAACCCCAGTCGACGGTACGGCCGACCGTCGGCGTCTGGGTCACGTGCCGCACCCACAGGACCGCAGGGCCGCGGCCAGGGCGTCGAGCGCAGTGCGGCCTTCCGGTCCGGCGGTGTTGGAGATCAGCGCGAAGGTCAGCACTCGCCCGCTCTGGTCGGTGACGATGCCGGCCAGGGCATTGGTGCCGGTCAGCGAGCCGGTTTTGGCACGCAGGTAACCCGCAGCGGCGCGACCGGCATCGGTGTCGGTGTAGCGATTGGACAGCGTGCCGCTGCCGCCGGCGATCGGGATGACGTCAAGCAGGGGGCGCAGCTTGGGCTGGTCGTTACCGGCAGCTGCATTGACCACGCCATCAAGGATGGTCGCGGTGAGCCGGTCGTTGACGGACAGGCCGCTGGAGTCGAAGAGCGTCGCGCCGGAAGTCTCCAGACCGGCCTTGGACAACTGGCCCAGCACCGCATGTACGCCGCCGTCGAAACTCTCCGGTTCACCGCTCGCGCCGGCCACCTCACGGCCGATCGACTCGGCCATCACGTTGTCCGACTCGCCCATCATTTCCCGCAGCCGCTCGATCAAGGGCGGCGACTGCACCACGGCGAGCTGCTGCCCGGTCGCCGGGGTCGGCCGGAGGGTCACGTTCATGGGGTCCACGCCCAGCGCGACGGCCAGTGCCCGGCCGGCGTCGAGCGCGGGTGTGGTGGAGCGCCGGGAGTCGACGGTCGCAGGCTGGACCCTGCCGGCATCGAGCATCACCGATTCGATTGGGGCGAAGTCGCCACCGGCGATGTCAGCGGTATCCCAGCCCGGCGCCATGGTCGGGCCGGTGTAGGCACTCGTGTCGACCTGCACCGATTTGACCACGGTTCCGGACTTGCGGATCTGGTCGGCGAGATCGGAGATACGCGCGGCGTCGCGGTACCAGGTGTCGGTGCCTGCCGGCGCCGCCGACAGCGTGGGATCACCACCGCCCTTGAGCACGATCTGACCCGGGGTGTCACCGGTGAGCACCGTGGTGGTCAGCCGGGCCGTGCGATCCAGGGCGAGCAATGCCGCAGCAGTGGTCAGTACCTTGTTGGTGGACGCGGGCTGCAATGGTGTGTTCTCACCCTGTGCCCAGATCTGTGCACCGGTGATGGCGTCGGTGACCCGGCCGCCGAGCTGGCCGAGATTGGGATTGGCCGCCAGCGGAGCCAGCACCGCCGCCAGCTGCGCGGGCGATGGCTGCGGGGCGCTGTCGGGCACGGGCTTGACGCCCGGATTCGCGGTGACCAGGGCAGGCTGCGGTTTGACGCCCGGACCGGCCGCGGCCGGCGCCGGCTTGTTCCGGGTCATCACCGCGGCCGCGGCAACCACTGCGGCGACCAGCACCAGAACTGCCACACCGATCACCACATGGGTCGATCGGCGCCACCGGGTGGGCCGCATAATTCTCCTGATCTAGGACGGACTGCCGAGCAGTCGGTATTGAGCAGGGTATCGCTCGTCTATGGTGGAGCCGCGTCGTCACCAGACGTCCCCGTGTCACACATTCTTGAAGGAGCCTCCCGGTGGAGCACGAAGTCGTCATCGAGATCCCCAAGGGTTCACGCAACAAGTACGAGGTCGACCACGTGACCGGCCGGGTCAAGCTGGACCGTTACCTGTTCACCCCGATGGGCTACCCCACCGATTACGGGTTCTTCGAGAACACCCTCGGTGAGGACGGCGACCCGCTGGATGCGCTGGTGCTGCTGCCCGAGTCGGTGTTCCCGGGCTGCATCATCGACGCCCGTCCCGTCGCGATGTTCAAGATGACCGACGAGGCCGGCGGCGACGACAAGCTGCTGTGCGTGCCGGCGGGAGACCCCCGTTGGGACCACGTTCAGGATCTGGGCGACATCTCGCAGTTCGAGCTGGACGCCATCAAGCACTTCTTCGTGCACTACAAGGACCTGGAGCCGGGCAAGTTCGTCAAGGCTGCCGACTGGGTCGGGCGTAAAGAGGCCGAAGAAGAGCTGGCTCGCTCGATCGCCCGCTTCGAGACTGAAGAGCACTAACTTTTTAGGCGCCGACATAGCAATTGTTGTCGTGAATTCGCCCTGAACTCACGACAAGTTGCCATCTCGGCGCGCTCAACGGGCCGGCTCGATCCGGCCCGCCAACATCGCGGTCCAGTCCGCGATGTACTCCTCGTCCGGCGTATCCGCTTGGGGCGCATGGAAAACCACGCGCGTGGCCTGTTTACCGAGCAGCGCATTGACCCCGACCACGGCAATCCGCCGGGCTTGAGCTTCGTCCAGACCCTGTGGTGCGCAACCCTGAATCCAGTCGGCCAGTTCGCCGTACAGACCGTCGACCAAGGCGGCATAGGCACCATTCAGCCGCGGTGACTGATCCGCCGGCGTGCGGGCAGCGACCTGCAAGAACTGACTTTCCTGCTGCAGCACGCTCATCAGATACCGTCCGAGCAGCGTCAGTTCGGTCCGCAGATCACCTTTGCCGGCGAACAGTGCGCTGATGTCGTGCATCGCGCGGCGCCGATCCAGCTGCCGGTCGATACCCGCCGCGAGCACCGCGTCCTTGGTCTTGAAGTGGTTGTAGAGCGCACCGCAGCCCGGCACCAGGCCGGCGGCCTTCTCGATCTGGGTGATGCTGGTCGCCCGGTAGCCCTGTTCGCTGAACAGCCGCATCGCCTCGGTGACCAGCCGTTCCTTGGTCGACGTTTGCACTATTGACCGCCTATAAGAACTGTCATATGTTTCGTACTAGGTCACCATACAGCCCAGGGAGGCGACATGGCTGCAAACGACAAAGCGGTGCCACGCGGAAGAATCCGACGCACCATGCCGGTCGCAGGATTCACCGCACGCGCGGCGGGCGGCCGGATGGTGGCCGCGCTTCGCGAGAAGGCCGGTAACGCCGGCGCCGTCGAACGTTTCCATGAGCGCACCGCCGAGCAGTACGCCGAACTGCTCGGCCACTCCAAGGGCGTGCTGATGAAGGCCGGCCAGCTCGTCTCCATGGTCGACGCCAGTGCCATTGGCGCAGGCGAACTTTCGCCATACCAGAAAGCGCTGACCCGACTGCAGGCCGATGCCCCACCGATGGACTCCGCCCTGGCCCGGCAGGTCGTGGAGGACGACCTCGGCCGTCCGACCTCCGCCGTGTTCGCATCGTTCTCCGACGAGCCGATGGCGGCGGCCTCCATCGGACAGGTACATCGAGCCGTTCTGCACGACGGCCGCGAGGTCGCGGTCAAGATTCAGTATCCCGGTGTGGCCCAAGCCATTCGGGACGATCTGTCGAACACTGAATTGTTGGCGACGATGTTTCGGTTCGCGGCCGGCGCGGCCGGAGCGCTGGGCGCGTCACTGCCCGACGTGACGCCGATCTCCGCGGAGATCTCCGAGCGCATCTCCGAAGAGATCGACTATCGACGAGAAGCGGCTCACGTCAACGCATTCCACGCGCTCTACCACGACCACCCGTTCATCCGGGTGCCCGAGGTGATCACCGAAGCGTCCGGTGATCGAGTGCTGACCATGACCTATGTGGACGGATTGGATTGGGCTGCAGCGCAAACCGCCGATCAAGAGCTGAAAGACACCTGGGCGGAAGTCATCACCCGCTTCATCGCGGGTTCATACCGGCACGGCAACCTGTTCCACGCCGACCCGCATCCCGGCAACTACCGATTCGGGCCGGACGGCACGGTCGGCTTCGTCGACTTCGGCTGTGTGAAGGTGCTGTCCGAGCCGCAGCGCCAACTCATCGTGCACATGATGCGGTCGGGCGTCGACGGCCGTAAAGATGAGTTGCGGGCTCGCATGGTCGAAAACGGTTTCTTCACAGCCGATTCCGGGCTGACGGCCGACGATGCATACCGTTGGTACCAGACCATCATCTACGAGATCCTGGCCCCGCAACCGGTCACCTATACCGCGGAGACCTCGCAGCGCGCGATCGCGTCGTTGCTCGACGTGCGGGACGCCGATCACCCGATGCGGCACATCACGGTGCCGCCCGATCTCGTCTTCTTCTCCCGGCTCAACCTCTCTATGAACGCGATCTTCACCGCGCTGCGCGCAACCTTCTATGCCCGTGCCACATTGAACGACATCGACGGGGTGGCCGCACCGGTGACCGAACTGGGCCGGCAGCACGTCGCCTGGGTTCGCCGCCGCGGGCTGCCTTTTGGGATAGACGACCATGAGCAGCGCTGACGTCACCGCGGCGCGGCTGCCCTGGGACGCCGCCGACCCCTACGTCTATTACGAGTCACGGCGCCGCGACGGGGACGTGGTCTGGGACGACACCGCCCAGGGCTGGCTGGTCGTGGGTTACGACGCGGCCCGGCAGGTCCTGGGTGGTTCCGGTTGGAGCAGCGACCCGTTGGCCAATCCGGTGGCCCGTGCGTCGATGACCGTGATGAGTCCGGAATTCACCAAGGCCTCAATGCTCTTCGCCGACGGCGCGAACCACGACCGGTTGCGCGGCGCTGTGCGGGATGCGTTCACCCGCGGCGCGGTGTCCGGTCTCAGCGAGGGTGTGGAGGTCATCGCGGCCGAGGTCGTGGCCCAACCACGGCCAGACGAGCCTTTCGACTTCATGTCGCAGATAGCGCTGCCGCTGCCGGTCGCGGTGGTCGGCGAGTGGCTCGACCTCGATCCCGTCCACGCCACCTCGTTACGTGAACTGTCACCGCCGATCATCCGAATGCTCGGCACGCTGGCCGATCCCGTCGAGGTGGCCGAGGGCTTCGGCGCCGTCGCCGCGCTGATGGCCGAGTTCCTGCCCGTCGCCGCCGATCGGCAGGCCCATCCCGGCGACGATCTGTTCAGCTACATCGCCACTGCCCCCGAGCTGGGGCTCGACGATGTGGTGGTGACGGCGATCCTGATCGCCGTCGCCGGGCATGAAACGACGGCGAATCTCCTCGGCGCCGGGCTGATTCGGCTGCTGCAGGAGCGAGTGACCACCGTGGACGGGGCGGTCATCACCGAACTGCTGCGCCTCCACGGGCCGGTGCAGTCCACGGTCCGGACCGCCACGGAGGATCAACGAGTCGGCGATGCCGACATCGCCGCCGGCGACAGCGTCCTCGTCGCGGTGGCCGCCGCCAATCGCGACCCAGCCGTGTTCGCCGACCCTGCCAGCTTCCTGCTGGACCGCACCGGCCCGGCGCCACTGTCCCTCGGATACGGCGCACATTACTGCCTTGGCGCGGCGCTCGCCCAGCTGGAATTGACCGTGGCATTGCGGAAAATCCTTGCCCGCCAACCTGTTATCGCGGGAGACATAACCTGGCGCGACACCCCCGCCATCCGCGGGCCGCAGGCCCTACCGGTGGTGTTCCGAGGCATCTGACGACGGCGACACCACGCTGCTCGGTGCCGGCGACCTCTGCCGATCACGACTGTCAACGACCACACAGGGTTCCCATTTAGGGTGACCCGCGCAAGGTCTCAGACGAGGCGCGGAAGGGCGAATCATCGATGGCGCTCACAGGGGTGGGACCAAAGACGCTGGGAGTCATCGTCGGGCTGCTGGGATTGCCACTCGCGCCGGGAGGCGCCCATGCTCAGCCGGCACCCCCGGTGTTGCCGTTTTTTCCGACTCCGCCCTTGCCGTACAACGGCACGATGGGTAACTACTCGTTCCCCGCCAACATCATCCCCGTCTACCCTCCGCCAACGGTGGATGCACGCGGGATCCGTGCGACCGTCTCCAACGACCCCACAATGGCCGCGCAAGGTATGCTCGGCAGCGCCTTGGGGCTCAGCCCCAACAAGGCCAACATCTTGACCTCGAGCAGCACCCGCTACCGGATCGGCGCCGGTACGAGCCCCAACCCGGCTCTTCCGACGGTCAACCCCGGCGTGAATATCGGGGCGGGTATGGAAGCCCCGACTCTCGAAGATCCGGGCGGCGCACCGCCGAAGACTGCGCCCGCCGCCGAGTCGGCCGAGCCGACCACCGCCCCGACCGACCCAGGCTTCCCGGCACCGATTCTGGAGGCGCCCAACGGTCAACCGGCGGCGGCCCCGGCACCGTCAGCTCCGGCTCCGGCTCCGGCTCCAGAGGCAGCGGCCGCGCCTGCTCCGCAGAACTGAATCAGGACGCGGGCGGCGCCATGCATTCATCAGGCGCGGATTCGCACAGCGGTGTGACGCCGCGGAACCGGTACCGATGCGTGGCCACCCACCGATAGACCCGTTCCTGCACCGGTCCGACCCCCGGCAGACCGTAGATGCGCAGCGGCAGCGAAGTACCCAGTGCCGTCGCGACCGCCGCGTTGACCGCCTTTGCGGCGCCGAACACCTCGCCGGAGGAATCCAGCCACCACACCGACTCCATCAGATGCTCCGAGTCGACGCCGAGACGCTGCCCGGTGCCGGGCTTCTGAAGTGGTTCGGTGCTCAGACGCCCGGTCCGGTTCAGGCGCAGCAGCCGGTTGCGCGCGCGAGTACACATGCCACATCGACCGTCGAAAAACAGCACGCCGTCCATAACCGTCATTGTGCTCCGCCGACGCCCGCGCATCGGCGTGAAGTGTGGCACAGAGCTGCAGGAACGCCCGCCGCACAGAAGTTTGCGTCGTTGTAACACGGAGAAACCTGGACGTACTCTCCGAATTCGATGATGTAGGCGTGTTGATGCATCAGGGAATAGGTCTCGAAGCGTTCAACGCCATGCCGAAAAAACGGGCGGTGCACGCGCTGTACGAATGCTGCTACAGCGTGCCGCTGGCCGGCAGTTTGGCCGACGGACGCGCCTACAAGGACCACGATCACTTGTTCCGGCGGGCTGACTCGATGCTGTTTTCCCTCGGCGAAGAGTCGATCGATGACATCCTGCAGGCCTATCCGCAGCTCGGCCGGCGGCCGGGCAGCGCCCGTTCACAGTTCGAGCAGTGCGCGGTGTGCGACCGCGACCCGGAGCTGATGACGACACTGCGCGGTCTCGCCACGACCTATCAGGCGCACTTCGGCTTCGACTTCGTCATGTTCGTCGGCGCGATGAGCGCCGACGAGGTACTGAGCACCATGAACGACCGGATGCACAACGACCACGAGACCGAGCGCAAGGTGGTCCGCAACGAACTGGCCCGGATCAACCGGACTCGGCTGGAACGGATGCTCGGCCCTGAGGGCGGCTACAACAACTGGTGATCAGCGTCGGCCGATCACACCATCGATCCGTCGCCAGATACCGTCCGGATTAGCGTCGGCAACAGCGTTGGGCTGCAATGCTATCGGCAGGTCCTGATAGCACACCGGCCGCAGGAAACGCTCGATGGCCCGGGCTCCCACCGACGTGCTGCGGGAGTCCGTGGTGGCCGGGTACGGGCCGCCGTGCACCATGGCATGGCCGACTTCCACGCCGGTGGGCCAGCCGTTGAACACGATCCGCCCGGCAATCAGTTCCAGCTCGGGCAACAACCGCGCCGCGGTACCCAGGTCCGATTCGACGGCGTGCACCGTGGCGGTCAGCTGTCCTTCCAAACCTCTTGCCACCGAGATCATTTCGTCGGCACCGCAGCAACGCACCAGTACACCGGCGGCACCGAACACCTCGGCCGCCAGTTCCTTCGAGGCCAGGAAAGTTGCCGTATCTGTGCTGAACAACGCCGCCTGGCCATGGTTGCGGCCGCCCTCGTGACCCTGCGCCACCAGCTCCGCGCGCAACGCCAACTCCGCCACGCCCCGGGCATAGTTGGCGGCGATCCCCGGCGTCAGCATGGGTCCCGCGGCGCACCGTTGCAGTTCTTCCCGGGCCGCATTGACGAATTCGTCCAGTTCCGGGGAGTCGACGGCAATCACCAGTCCCGGGTTGGTGCAGAACTGGCCCGAGCCGAGGGCCAGTGATGCCACAAATCCCCGGGCGATCTGGCCGGGCCCGTCGCGCAGCGCACCGGGCAGCAGGAACACCGGATTGACCGCGCTCATCTCCGCGTAAATCGGGATCGGCACCGCCCGGGCCGCAGCCACCGCGGCCAAAGCCGTTCCCCCCGAACGTGACCCGGTGAAGGCCACCGCCTTGATCCGCGGGTCCGCGACCAGTGCTGACCCCAGCTCGGGCCCATCGCCGTAGAGCATAGAGAAGGTGCCGGCCGGCAACCCACATTCGGCCACCGCGGCGGCAATGACCCGGCCCACCAACTCCGAAGTCCCCGGATGCGCGTCATGTGCCTTGACCACCACCGGACAGCCCGCGGCCAGTGCGGACGCGGTATCGCCACCGGCTACCGAGAATGCCAACGGAAAGTTACTGGCGCCGAATACCGCCACCGGCCCCAACGGCACCGCACGCTGCCGGAGGTCTGGCCGCGGTGCAGGCTTTCGATCCGGCTGCCCCGGATCGATCCAGGCGTCCTGCCAACTGCCTTCGCGCAGCACCGATGCGAAGAGCCGCAGCTGGCCCGCGGTACGTCCCATTTCACCGTTGATCCGTGCGTTGGGCAGACCGGTCTCGGCCACCGCACGGTCAACCAGGTCCTCGCCGAGCGCCTCGATACCCGCAGCGATCGCGTCCAGAAACACCGCGCGCCGGGCGGCCGAAGTGGCCCGGTAGGGCCCGAACGCCTCGATCGCAGCGGCGCAGGCCGCCTCGACGTGCCCGGGGTCGCCGTAGCGGTAAGCCGGTTCCAGGGCGGCCCCTGATACCGGGTCCAGTCCGCGAACCTGCGTACCGGCCCCCCACACCGGTGCGCCCGCGATGATCATTGCGCCGGTTAGCTCGATGGTCACGGTTCCACGGTAGTCAGACCTGCCCCCGCAGACGCGCCGCAGGCCGCACGTCGTCGGGAACACCCGGCCAACCCTTAGTAGGTTGTACGCGTGGCCCTGGAGATTCCCCCGCAGTACGTGCGTTCTTTCGACGCACCGCCGGCTAGGACCCTCATCGACATCCTGTACGCCACGGCCGAGAGATATCCCGATGCGCCGGCGATCGACGACGGCGAGGTGCAGCTCACCTACGCCGAGTTGATTGCCGACGTCCAAGAGAGCGTCGCCTGGCTGACCGCGCGCGGCATCGGCCGCGGTGACCGTATCGGCATCCGGATGCCGTCGGGCAGCTACGCGTTGTACGTGGCGATCCTGTCGACGCTGGCGACCGGCGCGGCCTACGTCCCGGTCGACGCCGACGACCCCGAGGAGCGGGCGACCCTGGTGTTCGGTGAGGCCGGCGTGGTCGGGGTCATCACCGAGGACGGGCTGATCCGTGGCCACGGATCGTCGCGTGGCTGGCAGGCCGGCGATCCGCTGACCCGTGATGACGCCTGGATCATCTTCACCTCGGGCTCAACCGGCACCCCGAAGGGCGTTGCCGTCACGCATCGCAATGCCGCCGCGTTCGTCGACGCCGAGGCCGAGATCTTCCTCAAGGACAATCCGTTGGGTCCGGGCGACCGGGTGCTGGCCGGATTGTCGGTGGCCTTCGACGCGTCCTGCGAAGAGATGTGGCTGGCCTGGCGGCATGGCGCCTGCCTGGTGCCGGCACCGCGTTCACTGGTACGCAGCGGTATGGACCTGGGCCCGTGGTTGGTGGCCCGCGACATCACCGTGGTCTCGACGGTCCCGACGCTGGCCGCGCTGTGGCCGGCCGAGGCGCTCGAAGCGGTGCGGCTGCTGATCTTCGGCGGCGAGGCATGCCCGCCCGAACTCGGCGAACGCCTTGCGGTGGACGGCCGAGAGGTGTGGAACACCTACGGACCGACCGAGGCCACCGTGGTGGCCTGCCTGGCACCGTTGGACGGCGGGCCGGTCAGTATCGGCCTGCCGCTGCCCGGATGGGACCTGGCTGTCGTCGACAAAGAGGGACAGCAGGTCGGCTACGGCGAAGTCGGCGAACTGGTGATCGGCGGCGTCGGCCTGGCCCGCTATCTCGATGCCGAGAAGGACGCCGAGAAATACGCACCGATGCCGACCCTGGACTGGCGTCGGGCCTACCGCAGCGGCGATCTCGTGCGACTGGAGCCCGACGGGCTGTACTTCCAGGGCCGTGCCGACGATCAGGTCAAGGTCGGCGGCCGCCGAATCGAACTCGGTGAGGTCGATTCGGCGCTGGTGAATCTGCCGGGGGTCAGCGGCGGTGCCGCCGCGGTGCGCAAGACCGCCAGCGGCACCCCCCTCCTGGTCGGCTACATCGCCAGCGCCGACCCACAGTTCGACCTCACCGCGGCGCGCAAGGCGCTGGCCAAGGCGCTGCCGGCCGCGCTGGTGCCACGCCTGGTACTGGTCGACGAATTGCCCACCCGCACCTCGGGAAAGGTCGACCGCAACGCACTGCCGTGGCCGGTCGACTCCGGCAATGACGACGGCCCCGACCTGGACGGCACCATGGGCTGGCTGGCCGGACTGTGGCGCGACGTGCTGGCCGCTCCGGTGGACGGCCCGGGCGCCGACTTCTTCGCCCTCGGCGGCGGTTCGCTGTCTGCGGCACAACTGGTGACCCTGCTGCGCGAGAAGTATTCGCAAGTGACCGTCGCGGACTTGTATGACCACCCCCGCCTCGGCTCGCTGGCCAGCTACCTCGACGAGCTCGACCCGCCGCCGCCAGTCGAAACCCGCACTGTCACACCGGTTCCCCTGATGACACAGCTGGCACAGGTGGTGCTGGCACTGCCACTGGCCACGCTGGCCGGCATGCAGTGGGTGGTGTGGCTGGCACTGCTGAACAACGTCGCAGCCAAGCTGCATCTGCTGCCCTGGGCCGAAACCGTCAACTGGTGGTGGGTGCTCGCCGGCTTCCTGGTGTTCGTCACGCCGATCGGCCGGA
Source organism: Mycobacterium sp. MAA66 (assembly GCF_041261665.1). Classification (NCBI taxonomy): domain Bacteria; kingdom Bacillati; phylum Actinomycetota; class Actinomycetes; order Mycobacteriales; family Mycobacteriaceae; genus Mycobacterium; species Mycobacterium sp. MAA66. The sequence goes on from NZ_JBGCCC010000002.1 coordinate 1,041,988, forward strand.
TGGGAATCGCGGCGTTCTTCGCCCGGGCACTGCTGTCCGGGCTGCAGCCGGGCACCTATCGGCGCGGCGGCTCCGAACATCTGCGGGTGTGGCTGGCCGAACGGCTCAGTGAGGCCAGCGGCGCCGAAAACCAGGCCGGCGCACCATGGTTGGTGTACTACGCCCGGGCTCTGGGAAACCAGGTCGGCAATGCCGTCGACCTGCACTCGGCCCCGCCGGTCACCGGCATGCTCACCCTGGGACACCGCTGCTCGATCGAGCCCGAAGTCGATCTGACCGGACACTGGATCGACGGCGATCTGTTCCACGTCGGGCCTATCAGCATCGGCAACGACGCCACCATCGGCGCCCGGACCACCCTGTTCCCTGGTGCGGTGGTCGGCAAAAACGCCGATGTGGCACCGGGTTCCGGCGTCATCGGCAAGGTGAAAGCCGGGCAGTACTGGAAGGGATCGCCGGCAGTGAAGTCCGGCAAGGCTCATCATCCGTGGCCGGACGAACGGCCGGGCCGGGCACCGGTGTGGGTGGCGATGTACGGGCTCACCTCGATACTGCTGGGCGCGTTGCCGTTGATCGCGCTGGGATCTGGCCTGGCGATCGTGGGCTTCGCTGTGCGCCACACTCATTCGATGGCCGAGGCGATCCTGCCCGCCGCGTTGTGGACGCCGGTGGCCACACTGGCCGCGCTGGTGGTGTACGCCGGGGTGACGGTGCTGGCCGTCCGGCTGCTGTCGCTCGGCCTGAACGAGGGTTATCACCCGGTGCGCAGTCGGGTGGGCTGGCAGCTGTGGGCCACCGAACGGCTGATGGATGCCGCGCGGAACTACCTGTTCCCGATCTACGCCAGCCTGCTCACCCCATGGTGGCTGCGCCTGTTGGGCGCCAAAGTCGGTGCCGGAACCGAGATCTCAACTGCGCTGCTGACGCCAAAGTTCACCGAGATCCAAGACGGCGCGTTCCTGGCGGACGACACCATGGTGGCCTCGTACGAGCTCGGCGGCGGCTGGATCCACGTGGCCAAGGCAACCGTGGGCCGGCGTGCCTTCCTCGGCAACTCCGGTATCACCCAACCCGGCCGTCGGGTGCCCGACGACGGCCTGGTCGCGGTGCTGTCGGCCACCCCGCACAAGGCCAAAGCCGGCTCGTCCTGGCTGGGCAGTCCGCCGATCCGGTTGCGCCGCCAACCCACCGAGACCGACGCGCTGCGCACCTTCCACCCCTCACTTCGGCTGAAGATCATGCGGGCCACGGTCGAGACACTGCGCATCCTCCCGGTGTTCGTCACGTTCGCGATCGGCATCGCCGTACTTGGGACGTTGCAGGCCCTCGCCGGTGAATTCGGCTGGACGGCAGCGTCACTGCTCGGCGGGCTGGTCCTGCTCAACGCCGGTGGCATCGCCGGCGCGATCGCAGTGGCAGCGAAGTGGCTGATGATCGGCCGGATCACCGCCGTCGAGCATCCGTTGTGGTCGTCGTTCGTGTGGCGTAACGAGGTCGCCGACACCTTCGTGGAGACCGTCGCCGCCCCATGGTTCGCCAGGGCAGCCAGCGGTACCCCGGTGATGAACCTGTGGTTGCGGTCCCTGGGCGCCGCGATCGGGCGCGGCGTGTGGTGCGAAACCTATTGGCTGCCAGAGGCCGATCTGGTGACCCTGGGCCGGGGCGCCACGGTGAACCGCGGCTGCGTGGTGCAGACCCACCTGTTCCACGACCGCATCATGCAATTGGACACCGTGCTGTTGGCCGACGGCGCGACCCTCGGCACCCACTGCGTGGCGCTGCCCGCGGCGAGCATCGGCTCGGGCGCCACCGTCGGCCCGGCGTCGCTGGTGATGCGCGGCGACTCGGTGCCGCCGTCCACCCGGTGGCAGGGCAACCCCATTGCGCCGTGGGTCGGCAAGAAGCGCAAGAACGCCGGCCGAAACAAGGCATCGACCACATGACGCAGTCGAACAAGAAGGCCCGCAAGACGGCATCCACAGCCCATCCCGTGATCGACCCGTACCTGCCGCGCAATGGCAACTTCGGCTACCGGGTCTCCCGGTACGAGCTGGCCCTCGAATACAAGGTGGAGAGCAACCGGCTGTCTGGCGTCGCCGCCATCACCGCGGTGACGCTGGCGTCGCTCAAAACCTTCAGCCTGGACCTGTCCGATACTCTGACGGTCTCCAAAGTGGAGGTCAACGGCCGACGGCCGGCCAAGTTCCGATGTAGCCAGGGAAAACTTCACATCGCCTTGGACGCCGCCCTGCCCGCCGGCGCGTCGCTGTCGGTGTTGGTGCGATATGCCGGGAATCCCAAGCCGATCCGATCCATGTGGGGCGAAGTCGGTTTCGAGGAACTGTCCGAGGGGGCGCTGGTCGCCGGACAACCCAACGGCGCGGCGTCCTGGTTTCCGTGTGACGACCATCCGAGCGCGAAGGCCTCGTATCGCATTCAGATCAGCACCGACAGCCCGTACCGCGCGGTGGCCAACGGTGAATTGTTGAGCAGCCGGACAAGAGCCGGGCAGACCACCTGGACCTACGAACTGGCCGAGCCGACCTCGACGTACCTGGTCACCCTGCAGATCGGCCGGTACCAGTCGGTGCGGCTGGCCAAGTCTCCGGTGCCGATGAATGCCGCGTTACCGCAGCGACTGCTCGGTGCGTTCGAATACGACTTCGGTCGCCAGCCGCAGATGATGAAACTGTTCGTCGATCTGTTCGGGCCGTATCCGCTGTCCACCGGCTACACCGTGGTGGTCACCGACGACGAGCTCGATATCCCCCTTGAGGCGCAAGGTGTTTCGATCTTCGGTGCCAATCACTGCGACGGCCGGCGTGGCGCCGAGCGGCTGATCGCCCACGAGTTGGCCCATCAGTGGTTCGGCAACTCGGTGACGGTGCGACGCTGGCGGGACATCTGGCTGCACGAGGGATTCGCCTGCTACGCCGAGTGGCTGTGGTCCGAGGCATCCGGCGGGCCCAGTGCGCACGCACGGGCATTGCACTACCACCAGAAGCTGCAGGGGCAGCCGCAGAATCTGCTGCTGTCCGATCCCGGGCCCCGCGACATGTTCGACGACCGGGTGTACAAGCGCGGTGCGCTGACCCTCCATGCCTTGCGCCGCACGGTGGGCGACAAGAATTTCTTTGCGCTGCTGCGTGATTGGACCAACCGGCACCGTCATTCGACCGCGGTGACCGACGACTTCACCGGCCTGGCCGCGAACTACGCCGACGAGTCGCTGCGCGGTCTGTGGAACGCCTGGCTGTACCGCACGGATCTGCCTGCGTTGTGACCGACGGCGCGCCGACTGCAGGAGCCATCACCCGGAGCAGCGTGGCCCGGGTCGGCGCCGCAACCATCTTGACCGCGCTGTGCGGTTACGTGGTGCTGTACCTGGCGGCGCGAGACCTTGCACCCGTGGGCTTTTCGTTGTTCAGCGTGTTCTGGGGCGCGTTCGGACTGTTTACCGGCGCGGCGTTCGGGCTGTTGCAGGAGGCCACCCGCGAAGTCCGGTCGGTGCGCGACACCGGTCGGCCCACCGGGCCGCATACCCTGCCCATCCGGGTGGCCGCCGGAGTCGCCATCGCGGCGGCCGCCCTGATCGGGGGCACCTCGCCGCTGTGGGCACCGCACGTATTCGCCGCCTCCGAATCGCTCAGCGTGGCGCTTCTGGCCATCGGTTTGGCTGGATTCTGTTTGCATGCAACGCTTCTCGGAGTGCTCGCCGGCGTTGACGGCTGGACCCAATACGGCGCGCTGATGGTGACCGACGCCGCCATCCGGGTCGCGGTCGCCGTGGCGTCATTCCTGCTGGGCTGGGGCCTGGACGGATACCTGTGGGCCACCGTCGCGGGCTCGATGTCCTGGCTGCTGGTATTGCTGACGTCGCGCGTGGCCCGCCAGGCCGCCGCCATCCGCACCCGCGGCACCACGCGGACCTTCCTGGCAGGCGCATCACATTCGATCACCGCCGCGGGTGCCAGCGCCATCCTGGTGATGGGTTTCCCGGTACTGCTCAAGGCCACCTCCGCGGACCTGGGCGCCACCGGTGGTGTGGTGATCCTCGCGGTGACCCTGACCCGGGCGCCGCTGCTGGTGCCGCTGACCGCCATGCAGGGCAATCTGATCGCGCATTTCGTCGACAACCGGCGACTGCGCGCGCTGCTGACCCCCGCACTGGCGCTGGCCGGCGTCGGTGCATTCGCAGTGCTGGCCGCCGGGCTGATCGGCCCCTGGCTGTTGCGGACCTTCTTCGGCCCCGAGTACGTCGCCAGTGGTTCCCTGCTGGCGTGGCTGACCGCCGGGGCCGTCGCGATCGCGCTGCTGACCTTGACCGGCGCGGCCACCGTGGCCGCCGCCCGGCACCGCGCCTACGCCGTCGGATGGGTCGGTGCGACGCTCGCCGCGACGCTGCTCCTGATGCTGCCGACCGACCTACAGACCCGGACCGTCGTCGCTCTGCTGTGCGGTCCGATTGTCGGCATCGTCGTGCACCTGGCTGCGCTGATCAGCCTTCGGGCCCGGTGAACGTGTATTTTCGGCATCAACATGACCCGCTACCCCGAACAAGACTGCGGCCCCGGCCGCGGCGATGTCTGGATCATCATCCCCGCCTTCAACGAGGCGAGCGTCATCGCTGATGTGGTCACCGACGTCCGCACCGTGTTCCCCAACGTGGTGGTTGTCGACGACGGCGGCCGCGACGACACCGGCGACTGCGCCTACCAGGCCGGCGCCCACGTGGTCCGTCACCCGGTGAACCTTGGACAGGGCGCAGCCATCCAGACCGGCGTCGAATACGCCCGATCTCGGCCCGGGGCACAGGTTTTCGCCACCTTCGATGCCGACGGGCAGCATCAGGTGACCGACGTCATCCGGATGATCGACCGGCTGCGGACCGAGGACTTGGACATCGTGATCGGAACCCGTTTCGGCGATCGGCCACCGGAACGCATGCCGATGCTCAAACGGCTGCTGCTGCCGATCGTCGCAAAGCTCAGCTCGTCGAGCCGCAGACTGCACCTGACCGACGCCCACAACGGGCTGCGCGTGTTCAACAAGACCGTGGCCGATGAGCTGAACCTGACCATGAACGGCATGAGCCACGCCAGTGAGTTCGTCACGCTGATCGTGGAGAACCATTGGAACGTGGCAGAGGAGCCGGTGCATATCCTCTACACCGACTACTCGATGTCCAAGGGCCAGCCACTGGTCAACGGCGTGAACATCGTCGTCGACGGGCTGTTGCGCGGAAGGTTGCGCCGATGAACTGGATTCAGGGGCTGTTGATCACCGCGGTGGTCCTGCTGTTGGTGTACCTGCTGCGCTCACGCCGCAGCGCCAAATCCCGGGCCTGGGTCAAGCTCGGCTACGGGCTGTTCATGCTCGGCGCGATCTACGCCATCATCCGTCCCAACGACACCACGGTGGTGGCGCACTGGCTCGGGATCGGGCGCGGCGCCGACCTGCTGGTGTACGCGTTGGTGATCGCGTTCCTGTTCACCACCATCAGCGCGTACATGCGGTTCAAGGACCTTGAGTTGCGCTATGCGCAGCTGGCCCGCAGGGTCGCGCTGGATGGCGCACGGGTACCCGAACCGGACCCACCCACCCGTCAGGTCTGAGTGCCGCCCAACCCGCCCAGCATGGCCATCAAGAGCTGAAGTCGGCCGTCCTCGATCTCGGGCTGCGGCAACACCGCACGCACCAGCGCGGCGCCGTCGAACACGTTGATCAGGGTGGCAACCAACATCAGCAGATGTTCGGGAGGCAATTGGTCTGCACCAGGCAACGCCTGCGCAGTCTCGTAGATGGTGCGGCCGTACTCGCTCAGGGCGTCCTGCAGAGTGGCGCGCAGTTTCACGTCGGTGCGCGCGGCGACCATCAGCTCGTACATCACCGCGTTGGTGGCGTTGCCGGACACCTCCCGCAGCGCGACCAGAGCACCTTCCAAAGCCGGTTTGTCCGAAGGAATCTCAGCGACCAGCTTGCCGAATTCCACGAGCTGCCTACGCATGACCTCCAGCACGGTAGCCGCCATGAAGTCGCCCATGGTGGCGAAATGCTTGAACAGCGCGCCATCGGAAACCTGAGCCCGGCGAGCGATCACCGCCGCCGAGGCCCGGGCGTAACCCACCTCGACGATGGTCTCGATCGCGGCATCCAGGAGCCGGGCCCGAGTTTCCTCACGACGCTGCTGCTGTGTGCGCGCCATCTCAGACCGGCTGTGCGGCAGGAAGTTTCGCACCCTTGGCCGGCAGGTAGTGACCGGACTGCACGTCCTTGCCGTAGCCCTCCCGGAACTGGCCGTTGCGGAACACCACCTGGCCGCCCACGGCCGTCGCCACGACGGCGTCGTCATTGCGGTTCACCATCCGGCTCAAGCCGCCGTAGAACGGAACCGAATCTTCGTGGTACGCATCGACATCGGCGTTCAGGCCGGTCGGATCGATCACCACGAAGTCGGCGCGTTCTCCCTGGCGCAAGGTGCCGGCATCCAGACCGAACCAGTCGGCAACCTCGCCGGTGAGCCGGTGTACGGCATGCTCGGTGGTCATGAACGCACGGCCGTTACGATCGGCGTCCCGCACCCGCTTCAGCATGCGCAGCGCGTAGTTGTAGAACGCCATATTCCGCAGGTGCGCACCGGCATCGGAGAAACCCATGTGCACCGACGGCTCGACCGCCAGCTTGTCGAGTTGCTCGGGCCGGTGGTTCGCCACGATGGTGGTCCAGCGGACGTTGCGCTCGCCGTTCTCGACCAACACATCCAGGAACGCGTCCAGCGGGTGACTACCGCGCTCGTCCGCGATCTGACCAAAGCTCTTGCCCACCAAAGACTTATCCGGGCATTCGACGATCGTGGAGTCATGGAAATCGCGGTGCCACAGGGTCGGGCCGAGCACCCGCTTGTCAAACGACTTGCGGAACCGGCGGCGGTACTCCGGGTCTGCCATCAGCTTGTTGCGCTCCAGCTGGTCGCGCAGGTGCAGTGCGGCGGTACCGGCGCCGAACTCCTCGAACACCGGCAGATCGATTCCGTCCGAATACAATTCGAATGGCACCGGCAGGTGCTGGAACCGTACCTTGGAGTCCAGGAACTTGTTGGCCAGCCGGGTGATCGGCCCGAGCACGTATACCGCGCCAGGCGAGGACTTGGCATCGGCCGACACCAGCAGGCTCATCCGGACGCCGCGACGACGACCGAACCAGCCGCTGCTCTCCAGGAAGAAGTTGAGCGCCTCTTGGATTTTCGCGACATTCGGCGCGCTCTGCAGAATTCGGCCACGCTTGCGCAGCACCTTGATCAGCCGGCGCCGCTCACGCCAAGTGGCGAAGGTGGAGGGCAATGCACGGGACCGGAAGCGGTCACCGTCGAGCTTGTCGATCGCGGCGTCCATGCCGGACATACCGAGCATGCCGGCATCCAGAGCGGCGTCCAGCCGCGATGCCATGATCTCGAGTTCCGCATCGGTCGGCGTGACGCCGCGGGTGGTGGCACGATCCAGACCCAGCACCGAGGTACGCAGGTCGGAGTGCCCCAGCAGCGAGCTGACGTTCGGCCCGAGCGGCAGCGCGTCGAGGGTCCGGACGTACTCGGCCGGGCCGGTCCAGGTCTTGTGCTGCTCCAGCGCGCCGACGACGAAGTTGCGCGGCACCGCCTCCACCCGACTGAACAGGTCGGCAGCGTCCTCGGCCTCCGCGTACACCGTCGACAGCGAGCACATGCCGAGCAGCACGGTGGTCACGCCGTGGCGGACCGACTCCCGCAGGCCCGGGTCGAGCAGCACCTCGGCGTCGTAGTGGGTGTGCACGTCAATGAAGCCGGGTGTCACCCATTTGCCGGCGGCATCGATGACGTCCGGGCAGCCGGTCTCGTCGAGTGCTTCGGACGACACCGCGACGACGATGCCGTCGCGAATGCCCAGGTTGCGCTTCAGGGGTTGGCTGCCGGTGCCGTCGAACCAGAGGCCGCCGGAGACGATCACGTCGTAAGTCATGGCACGACGCTAGCCCAGAGGGCCCAAGAAAGTAAGTGATTACAATCTTTTTCTGCGAAATCCCAGGTCAGGAACGGAAGAAATCCACCGTCCGGGCCACACCCTCGGCCAGTGCCACCTTCGGAGCCCACCCCAGCAGCTGCTGCGCACGCGCGGTGTCCAACTGCGACCTATGCAGGTCACCGAGGCGCGGCGGGTGGAACTCGGGGGCGTCCGGCACACCGACCGCCGCCGCGATCGCAGTGTGCAGCTGCGCCACCGAGGTCTCCACGCCGGTACCGATGTTGAAGCGCAGCCCGCCACCGGCTTCTCCGCCGGCCCGGACGAAGCCATCCACCACATCGTCGACGAAGACATAGTCCCGGGTGTCGGTGCCGTCGCCGAAGATCTTGGTGGTGCGCCCGGCCAGCAGCGCCTGGCTGAAGATCGCGACCACACCGGCCTCGCCGTGCGGGTCCTGACGCGGGCCGTAGACGTTGGCCGGCGCGATGTGCGAGCAGTCCAGCCCGTACAGGTTGCGGAACATGTTGAGGTAGACCTCGCCGCACACCTTGCTGGCGGCGTATGGGGACGACGGGTCGGTGGGCATGTCCTCATTGGTCGGGTAGCCCGGCGGGACGCCGTAGATCGACCCGCCTGACGACGTATGAACCACCTTGCGCACGCCATTGCTGCGCGCCGCCTCCGCCAGCCGGACCGTGCCCACGACGTTGACGCCGGCATCGAACGGCGCGTCGGTCACCGACCGCGCGACGGAGATCTGGGCGGCCAGGTGAAAGATCACCTCGGGCTTGGCCTCGGCGACGATGCCGTGCAGGTCGGCATCGACGATGTCGGCCTCAGCGAAGCTGAATCGCGCACTGCCGTCGGCATCGGTCAGGTTCTCCCGTTTGCCACTGCTCAAGTCATCAAGGCCGACTACATCGTGGCCATCGGCGAGCAGCCGGTCGACGAGTGTGGATCCGATGAACCCGGCAGCTCCGGTGACGAGTGTTCGCACGCGCTCACCATACCGACGGCGGCTATGGGACGCCCCGTACAGTCAGAAAGAGTGAAATGGGTCGCCCGCACCGCTGCCACGTTGGTCGCGCTGCAGCTGGTACTGCGGGCAGTGTTGGCTTTTTCGGGCTACTTCTATTGGGACGACCTGATCCTGATCGGCAAGGCTGGGACACACAGCCTGCTGTCCACCGACTTCCTGTTCAACGACCACGACGGGCACGTGATGCCCGGCGGATTCCTGCTGGCCGGGGTGATCACCCGCTTGGCTCCGCTGAACTGGTTCTGGCCGGCGCTCAGTCTGGTGGTGCTGCAGCTGGCCGCCTCACTGGCACTGCTTCGGGCGTTACGGGTGATCCTGGGCTGGCGCCCAGTGCTTTTGGTGCCGTTGACTTTTGCACTGTTCACCCCCCTGGGCGTGCCGGCGTTCGCCTGGTGGTCAGCCGGGCTCAACGCGCTGCCGATGGCCGCCGCCATGGCCTGGGTGTGCGCCGACGCAATCCTGTTGGTGCGCACCGGTAATCAACGCTATGTATGGACCGGCTTGGTGGCCTATCTCGGTGGCCTGTTGTTCTTCGAGAAGTCTGCGGTGCTCCCGTTCGTCGCGTTCGCGGTGTGTTGGCTGTTGGCCTATGTCACCGGGACCGGCTCGGTGAAGACCGTCTGGCGGGGCGGCTTGCGGCTGTGGCTGGCACTGCTGATCACCACGATCGGTTGGGTCGGGGTGTACGTGCTGGTGGTCAACCAACAGCGCTGGACCCTGGACCTGGGTATGACGTGGGAATTGTTGGCCCGTTCGGTCACTCATGGCCTGGTACCCACGTTGGCCGGCGGCCCGTGGGAATGGCAGCGCTGGGCTCCCGCTTCGCCTTGGGCCACACCGACTTTGGCAACCATGATTCTGGGGTGGCTGGTACTGGCCGCCGTCGTTGCGGTGTCCGTATTGCGCAAGCGGCGGCTGGGGCCGGTCTGGCTGACGGCTGTCGGGTACGTGGTGGCCTGCCAGGTTCCGATCTATCTGATGCGGTCATCGCGTTTCACTGCATTGGAATTGGCCCAGACCCTGCGCTATTTGTCTGACCTCGTGGTGGTGCTGGCCCTGCTCGCCGCCGTCGCGTTCTGTGCACCCAATCGCGCGCAGACCGGTTGGCTCGATGCGTCGGCGCGACGGCGCGTTGTGGTGGCTTGTGTAGCAGTGGGATTCACGGGCAGCAGCCTGTACTCGTGGGCGACGTTCCTGCCCAGCTGGCGGGACAACCCGACTCGCCCGTATCTGATGAATGTCCAGGACGCACTGGCCGGCGCACCACGCAACGTGCCGCTGCTGGACCAGGAAGTAGATCCGATGGTGATGCAGCGGGTGGCATGGCCCGAGAACATGGCGAGTCACATGTTCGCCCTGCTGCGTGACCGCCCCGAATTCTCCTCCAGTACAACGTCTTTACAGATGTTTACCGCAGCCGGCCAGTTGGTCCCAGCCAAGGTCACCTGGGTGCGCACCATCGCCCCCGGCCCGGCGCCGCACTGCGGCTACCTGGTCCAGACCGATCAACCGGTGACCATGCCGCTGGACGGACCGCTGCTACCGGCCGACTGGACCTCGGAGATCAACTATCTGGCCAACAACGACGGGTCCATGACCATGTCGCTGACGGAGGGCCACGAGGCGCGCGTGCTGGTGCACCCCGGGCTGAACCGGGTGTTCGTGCGACTGTCCGGCGCCGGCAACACAATCCGAGTGCAGGCCAATACCGCCGCGTTGTCGGTGTGCGTCGCGTCGGGGCCAGTCGGGTTCCTGGCACCGCGCTAGCCTCGTGGCTGTGACCGACTGGCGTGATGAAGGTTTGAAGGTATTCCGCGAGATGCTGCCGGGCGTGCTGCCCGACGGGGATGTCGACTTCGGCGGTGGGTTCGCCCCGGAGTTGATGGACATCGGCGTCGAGAGCATCTTCGGCCGGTTGTGGAGCCGCGAAGGTCTGGACCGCCGCGACCGCAGCCTGGTGACGCTGGGGATCCTCATTGCCCTGCGCGCCGAAGAAGAACTCAAGGCGCACTTCCAGATTGCCCGGCAAAATGGGCTGACCGACGACGAACTGGCCGAGGTGATCTACCACGCCAGCGGATACGCCGGCTTCCCCGCGGCGAACACCGCGCGCAATATCGCGGCGCACGTGCTGGACTGAGCGACTCTCCGCCTCGCCGAGCGTGTGGGTTGTGTCCAAAATCCGAGGCTCGATGCGGGCACAACCCCCACTGTCGTCGGCACGCCGGTCAACGCGCGAAGGCGTCAGGCCTGCAGGAAGGGCAGCGGGAACGAGAACTCCGGCTCGGCGGCACGAAAATCGGCGTACAGACCTATGGAGTACACACCCGGTGCTGACAGCTCCAGCGGCAGCGCCGGAGCGAACACCCGGTATTTGTCAGTGGCGCCGGAGGATTCCCCCGATCCGATCCAACAAGCTTCGCCCTACGGGTCTGGCGAAGACATGGCAACACAGATCGTGTTAAAGGAACCAAAAGTGACAAAAGTCAGGTCGCAAGATCCAACTTTTTTGACGAGCGCCAGCGGAGTCTGGGTAGATCGGGTCTGCCCAGAGTCCGGACCACGCGCAAAAATTGGCCGGCCAGATTGCGTGCACGAAGCTCACACTGGGGTGTCAGCCCGGCCACTGGCCCGGAGTTCACGCACTAGTCGAAAAAGACTTCGCACTGCCAGCGGGCTGAGCAGTAAGAAGAGCACACCGGATCCGATTTCCCACTTGCAGTTTGTCCTCTGCATCGCTTGTTTTCCTGCGGCATCCAGTACTCGTACGGGCGCGAACTGTAACCGCGTCGGGACCTTCGGCGGAACGGGCCGGGTACCGGCCGGTGTCCACGATTCGTATAGATGACTAGATCGCGAAGGCACGACTACCGAGCACATGTCGCCTGCGCTCATCCATCTACCGTCGCAGGCCGCCGGGTAATCCCAGAACCGCACACCTTCGGCCACCAAGACCGTGCCACCTACCGCAAAGAGCGCTGTCATCGACAGCAAGAAGAGGACCGCCATCCAGCTCTTGCGCGCATAGACGACGAGGAACGCCAGACCAAATCCGATGACCGCGGAGTACCACTCCAGCCCCTTCCGCATCGCCAACACGATGACGAGGGACAGGGCAGCACCCAGCAGGTAGCGAAACATCCGCCCCCACTCGATGTTCGCCATTAGTGGCTTCCCCCTACGCGAGGCGCCCGCCTATTCTCTGGATGCTCGATTTGTCACCCAACAGCGCAGCACATTCACACACTCGCGGTTGAATGACCCCGAAGGATTCCTTCGATCCGATCCATCAGCTCACCTGGGTCTTCGTTGCCGCCGTCTTTCCACGCCAACAGGCCTCCGAGAAGATTCATCGGCTCGATGGTGAACTGCTGACCTAGCGCAACGGTCGTGGTGTCATCAGCGCCGTCGACTCGAAACACCAGCTCAGTCTTCAAGATCTTTGCGCCATAATTCATTTCCACGATCTTCGGCGCGATCGACTGAACCTGCTGCCGACGGATTTCAGTGGGTCCACGCAGGCTCGCGGGTGGGCGAATGAGCGGCAGGCGAATGGTTAGCGTCGTTGGCGTGATGCACAGTCGGGACATGCGCCACGCACGCAAAAAGCTAGCGAATAACAGAGCCCCGAAGCACATTAGGAAAATTCCACCGTAGCGAAACCACCGTGGATAACCAGGATCGGACCCCATGGAAACGCCAGCTGCTCCGATCGCCGAGAGCAGCACACTGAAATAGACAAGTGACTCGAACCACGGAATGAACCGGCATATGATCTGTTCCCCCGAGCGGTCGACCGCCGGCCGATAAATTCGCCGACCGTTTCCGAGAAAGAACATAATAGCTGGGATAAACACGATGGCCGTTTCGTACCACCGGCCACCCCGCAACAGAGATATCACCGCCAACACCAATAACACTGCGGCACCGCCGTACCGCGACACCTGCCCTAGGCGTCCTGATTTGCCGTTGCCGGTCATCGGTGATCGCGCCATGCGTCGGTGTCCGGGCCTCCTGAATACAGGATTGGTGCTGTTGGGCTTCCGTCGTCGCGCAGGCGCACCGTCAGCCAAATATTCGCCCGGTTGGCCGGGGAGTCCTGCAGTGCTGTCACGGTCAATTGCGCGATCATGGTCTCCTTGGGATTCGTGATGATCCGGGTCCGGGTGAGACTGTCGAGGACGCCGAGCTTGTCGTTGATCTGCATGGCCAGCACTCCCACAACCCCCGGACCCTCCGTGGCGGCAGAGAGCGTACGTCTCTGCTCGTAAGCGCACTGCACAGATTCCAATTGCTGTTCGGAGAGCATGGCGAACACCTCGTGGGCATCCAGTTTTGCTTCGACGCGGTGTGTAATCAGTACCGCGTTGGCGCAGAATACGTCGATGCGGGGGTCGCTGCGGCAGGCCCATATCCGCATCCCTGTAGCAGAGTCGAAAGGGTACCAGCCCTGTGGTACGCCGACTTCGACGACGAATCGGTCAAACCGATCGATAGGGGATATCGCGAGGTTGTGTCGTTGCGCGAATTCGTCAAAGCGCATTGGTGAGTTCGTCTTTTCTACCAACTGAATATCGATTCGACACCCGAAGCAGCCCAATCCCACCCCTCGCCGATCCACTTCGATGCGTCAGTGGCGACATATGCACCGACCGCAGCACCTACCACGAGTCCCGCCACATTCCCTACAACGGGAACCTCCGAACCGGCCAAAAAGCCAACTGCTGCGCTCGTACCTACCTCTGCAAGAAACCCAGTCGCCGCGCCCGCGCCAATTCCGGCAGCCGCGCCTCCAACTTCGCGCGTGGCGGCCTCTGCGAACGAGTTACCAGGCTTGCCATCCGCACCCTTCATATCGGAAGCAATAGAAGGGACCACGCCAACAAGAGCAGCGACCCCACCAATCTTGGAGAAGCCCTTGAGAGCGCCAAGTTTGGGATCTTCCAGCCACCTCAGAAGGGCGGGATCAGCAGCACCAGGCCCTGTTTTAGGGCCGTCTTTGATCGCGTCTAGTACAGCCCCTCGCACTCCGTCGGCGGTAACGCCCGATATCGCACCGGCACCCCCAATCGCCACTTCCGCGGGCGAGGGCTGCCACCACGGGGGCTTCTTATCGCCGGGAGGCCCTTCCGCGCCCGGGCCGACCAAAGACCCATTCGGGTCAGGCTTGCCTGCGGGAACAGGTCCGTCAGCACCCGGACCGATCAGGGGCGGAGCGGTAATGGTTTCCAACGACGGCTTGGCCGCCGCCATCGCGGCGATATACCCGTTACGACCGGTCTGCACGTCGCCCAGACTGGTCCGCACTGCCGCGACCGCCACGTCGTGAAGTTCCTTGGTGTCCTGGTTGTTTGCTTTGGCGGTGCCGATCGCATCGTCGATCCCGTGCAGGAACGTATCCAGCGACGAGATGTCAGCGTCGCAGGTGTTTTTCGCCGTCGACAGTGCGGTCGCGATGTTCTCCAAATCGAGGGCGATCTTGGCGAGCTGAGGCTTCTGCAGGTGCAGCTGGTCAGTGGCGCGGGTGACCTCCGCCGAATCATTGATCGGATTCTCAGATCCGTTGTGCCGCCAGCCTTTTTCGAAGCGCTGCTTGGCCGACTTGAAATCATCCTCAACCTCGGTTGCCGACCCCGCCGCGGTGTGAAATGCGTCCGCCTGCGCGTTGATCGCGCCGGGGTCCCCGGTCTGCAGTTCGTCATTGAGCTTCCACGGGTCACCGCCGGCAGCAGCGATCAAGTCAGCGGTCGAGAGGTTGACCAAACCCAGAGGCGGCGGCATCAGTGCGTGCCGAAACCGGCTTCGGCGGTCCGCAGGGAGTCGGCGTTCGAAGCTTCTTGCGCGGTGAATGTATCTGCGCCAGAACGACTTTTATCGCCAATGTCAGTCAGCGCCCGGTGGTGGCCGTGCAGCTGCTCGACGTGGCCCTGATGCGCCGTCGCCAACGCCCCATGAAACGCGTGGGCTTCATCGAAATCGCCGAACATCCCCGCCGCCGGCTTCTTTTCCGCGAGCTTGCCCGCGGCCTTCAACGCCGTAGCGGCCGCGTCACCACACCGATCCGCACCGGCATGCAGATGAGCCGGGTCAACCTCCATACTCTGCTCGGCCATCGCCATTCCTCCCCGTAGCAATCCCGGAGACAAGAATACCGGCCATGGATCTGTGAACTTGCAGGGAAATTGGCATCGAGCGAACTGCTGGAATGCCATCTCGGTACGAGACAAAAGGAACTGAGAGCCGCCTGGGGGAATCGAACCCCCGACCTTCTCATTACGAGTGAGATGCTCTACCGACTGAGCTAAGGCGGCGTGCCCCACCGAGGCAGGGCGGGATGAGTCTACGGCAGAGCCTCTGCGCCGCCAAAGTCAGTTCCCAGCTCACCCGCGCAGGGCTTGCCCCATCGTCGCCACCATGGCATCAACCGCAAACTTCGGCTTGACGTTGACCGCCAACGCCTCGCGGCACTCCAACACCGCCTCGATGCAGCGCAACAACCGATCGGCGGGAACCCGCTCGGCCATCGCTGCGGCCCGATCGGCCATGTCTGGGTGATTAGCCGCGGCCACACCCGAAGCGCCGGAGGCCACCAGCATTGCATCCCGGAAGTAGGTGGCGAGGTCGATCAGCGCCCGGTCCAGGGCATCGCGCGAGGCGCGAGTCTGCCGCGACTTCTGGCGCTTCTCAAGATCTTTCAGCGCACCGGCAGACCCGCGGAGCGCACCGACCGCACCCTTACCCGTGCCGCCGCCGCCCAGCGCCGTCTTCAGCTCTTCGGTCTCCGATTCATTGCGACCGGCGGTCAACGCGACCGCCTCCGCCTCGGCCGCAACGACAAGCTCCTCGGCAGCCCCGAATCCGCCGGTGCGGCCCGCGGCCGCGCCCGCCAAGCCCAACGCCTGTTCCCGCCGGGCGCGGGCCTGCTCATCGGTAGCCAACCTGCGAGCCCGCCCCACGTGCCCGCCGCTCACCGATGCCGCCCAACGCGCCTGGGTCTCGGACAGTCCGTCGGACTCCATGAGCACCTGGGCGATCGCGTCGGTCCGCGGCGTGGTCAGCGCGACGTGCCGACAGCGCGAACGCAGCGTCACCGCGATGTCCTCAGGGTCCACCGACGGCGCACACAGCAGGAAGACCGTCGACGGCGGCGGCTCCTCGACCACTTTCAGCAACGCGTTCGCGGCGCCCTCAGTCAGCCGGTCGGCGTCCTCGACGACCACGATCTGCCAACGACCGGTACCGGGCCGCCGCGACGCGATCTGCACGATCTCGCGCATCTCCTTGACGCTGATGGTCAGGCCTTCAGGGATGACCCGGCGCACATCTGCGTGAGTCCCGGCGAGCGTCGTCGTACAGGCACGGCACTGGCCGCAACCCGGTTCTTCCTCCGAGGTGCACTGCAACGCCGCGGCAAAACACACCGCCGCAATCGACCGTCCCGACCCCGGAGGGCCGGTGATCAGCCAGGCGTGTGTCATGGTCCCGGTTGTGACCCCACTGTGAGCCGAATCACCCCGGGCAGCACGTGCCGCGGCCACCAACTCCGCTTCCACGGCGTCCTGGCCCACCAAACGCGAGAAAACTCCGCTCATCGAGGCCAACCCTAATGCCCGCGGCGGACACAACCATTGCGCACCGGCCGTATCTGACGGTCCGGCCCGATACGGTGATCTGGTGACCGCGGAAGCCCTGCCAGCCGGACGAATCAGTGGATTCGTCCAATGGGTGGCGCGCACCCCGTGGCCGGTGTTCACCCTGGGCATGCTGCAGGCCGACGTCATCGGTGCGCTGTTCGTTCTCGGCTTCCTGCGCTTCGGCATGCCTCCCGAGGACCGGATCCAGCTTCAGGACCTACCGACCAAAAACCTGACCGTCTTCCTGATCTATCTGTTCATCGCATTCGTGGTGGCCTCCTGGGCGACCTTGCGGCTGCTGTTCCCGGTCATCCGTTGGCAACGTCGCGACACCCTGCAGGCCGACGCCGAGGACTCGGCGTTCACCGAACTCGCCCGCACCCGGGCGCTGCGGATGCCCTTCTACCGGACCTTGATCAGCGTCCTGAACTGGAGCATGGGATCGGTCGTCTTCATCATCGCCAGCTGGCCGGTGGCCAGCAAGACCGCACCCGTGGTCGCCGTCGCCACCGCACTGGGCGCCACGGCTACCGCGATCATCGGCTATCTGCAGTCCGAGCGGGTGCTGCGCCCGGTCGCGGTCGCCGCGCTGCGCGGCGGAGTTCCGGAGAACTTCAAGGCGCCGGGCGTCATTCAGCGTCAGGTGATGACGTGGATCCTGTCGACCGGCGTCCCACTGCTGGCCATCGTGCTGGCGCTGACCGCCACCAAGTTCCGGATGGCCGATCTGATGGGCAGCAGCCAGTTGTCCATGCTGACTGCCAATGCCGAGCGCTACACCACGCCGCTGTTGCTGCTGGCCGGTTTCGCTCTCATCATCGGCCTGGCCAGCACGGTATTGGTGTCGATGTCGATCGCCGACCCGCTGCGCCAATTGCGCTGGGCCCTTGGCGAGGTGCAACGCGGAAACTACAACGCCCACATGCAGATCTACGACGCCAGCGAGCTGGGTCTGCTGCAGGCCGGGTTCAACGACATGGTGCGGGAGCTGTCCGAGCGGCAGCGCCTGCGCGACCTGTTCGGTCGGTACGTCGGCGAGGATGTGGCACGGCGCGCGCTGGAACGCGGCACCGAACTCGGCGGCCAGGAACGCGATATCGCAGTGCTGTTCGTCGACCTGGTGGGTTCCACCCAGCTGGCCTCGACCATCCCCGCGGCCGACGTGGTGTCCCTGCTCAACGAGTTCTTCCGGGTCATCGTCGACACCGTGAATCGCCACGGTGGCTTCGTCAACAAATTTCAAGGCGACGCGGCGCTGGCCGTCTTCGGCGCACCCATCGAGCACCCGGACGCCTCTGGCGCGGCCCTCGCCGCCTCACGCGAACTGCACGACGAACTGGTAACCGTCCTGGGCACAACCGAATTCGGCATCGGCGTCTCTGCCGGCAGGGCCATCGCCGGTCATATCGGCGCACTGGCCCGGTTCGAGTACACCGTGATCGGCGATCCGGTCAACGAAGCCGCGCGATTGACCGAGTTGGCCAAATTGGAGAACGGCCACGTGCTGGCGTCGGCCATCGCGGTCAGTGGCGCTTTGGATGCCGAGGCATTGTGCTGGGACGTCGGCGAGATCGTCGAACTACGCGGGCGCACGGCACCGACGCAGTTGGCGAGGCCACTGTCACTGGCCTCGCCACCCCAACCGAAGGCCGAGGCGGCCAGTTAGGTCACCCACCCGCCGAGTGGCCAATCGAGCACACCGGAAACGAAATGCTCTGCAGCAACTGACCATTCAGCGTAAAAGCTACGCTTTCTTGGCGGGAGCCTTCTTCGCCGGAGCCTTCTTCGCAGCCGCCTTCTTCACGACCTTCTTCGCCGGAGCCTTCTTGGCGGCCTTCTTCGCCGGCCCCCGCGCTCGACGGTCGGACAGCAATTCCGAAGCCCGCTCATCGGTGATCGACATGACGTCATCGCCCTTGCGCAGGCTGGCGTTGGTCTCGCCGTCGGTGACATACGGGCCGAATCGGCCGTCCTTGATCACCATCGGCTTGCCCGACGCCGGATCGGTGCCCAGCTCACGCAGCGGCGGCGTGGCCGCGCCCTGACGACCCCGGCGCTTGGGCTCGGCGTAGATCTTCAACGCCTCCTCGAGCGTGATGGTGAACATCTGCTCTTCGGTGGCAAGTGAACGAGAGTCGGTGCCGCGCTTGAGATATGGGCCGTAGCGACCGTTCTGCGCGGTGATCTCTTCATTGTTCTCCGGATCGACTCCGACAATCCGCGGCAGCGACAGCAGCTTGAGCGCGTCGTCCAGCGTCACGGTCTCCAGATCCATGGAACGCAACAACGATCCGGTGCGCGGCTTGGGTCCGGTCGGCTTCTTGGCCTTCTTCGCGCCGACACCGGCATCGGGCTCCTCCGGCGGCGCCGGCAGCACCTCGGTGACGTATGGGCCATACCGGCCGTCCTTGGCCACGATCTCGTGCCCGGTGGCCGGATCGATACCCAGCGAGCGGCCCTCTTGCGGTGTGGCGAAAAGCTTTTCGGCCAGCTCGAGAGTCAACTCGTCGGGCGTCAGGTCGTCGTTGAGATTGGCGCGCTGCGGGGTCGGCTCACCATCTTCGCCGACGATCATCCGCTCCAGGTACGGACCGTTGCGGCCCACCCGGACGTTGATGGCACGCCCCTCGACGTCGTCAAAGAGCTTGATGGAGTTGACTTCTCGAGCGTCGATACCTTCGAGGTTGACGCCGACCAGCTTCTTGAGGCCACCGTCGCGGGCCACTGAACCCTCGACGCCGTGCTCACCGCCGAAATAGAAGTTGGACAGCCAGTTGGTGCGCTGCTCGTTACCGGCAGCGATCTCGTCGAGCTCGTCCTCCATCGCGGCGGTGAAATCGTAGTCCACCAACCGGCCGAAATGCTGCTCCAGCAAACCGATGACCGCGAACGCGACCCAGGCCGGCACCAGGGCGCTGCCCTTTTTGTAGATGTAGCCGCGGTCCTGGATGGTCTTGATGATCGACGAGTACGTCGACGGGCGTCCGATGCCGAGATCTTCGAGCGCCTTGATCAGTGAGGCCTCGGTGTAGCGGGCCGGCGGGTTGGTGGTGTGCCCGTCAGCGGTCAGGTCGGCGGCGTCGACGCGCTGGCCCTGAGTGAGGTTGGGCAGTCGGCTCTCGGCGTCGTCGGACTCGCCGCCGGCCAGCTCGTCGATGCTCTCGACGTAAGCCTTGAGGAACCCCGCGAAGGTGATGGTGCGGCCGGAGGCGCTGAAGACGACTTGCTCGCCCGTCCGGGCATTACCGGAGATGCGCAGCGACAGGGTGGTGCCGCGCGCATCGGCCATCTGGGAGGCGACGGTGCGCTGCCAGATCAGCTCATAGAGCCGGAACTCGTCGGTGTCCAGCGCGCCGTGCAGCTGGCCCGGGGTCTGGAACACGTCGCCGGCGGGCCGGATGGCCTCGTGGGCCTCCTGGGCGTTCTTGACCTTGCGGGTGTACTGCCGCGGCGTCGGGTGGACGTACTCCTGGCCGTACAGCTGGCCGGCCTGGGTGCGCGCGGCGTTGATCGCCGACTCCGACAACGTGGTCGAGTCGGTACGCATGTAGGTGATGTAGCCGTTCTCGTACAGCCGCTGCGCGATGCTCATGGTGCGCTCGGACGAGAACCGCAGCTTGCGGCCGGCTTCCTGCTGCAGCGTCGAGGTCATGAACGGCGCGTACGGCTTGCGGGTGTACGGCTTCTGCTCCACCGAGCTGACGGTCAAGGACGTGCCACGCAGCCCGGCGGCCAGTGCGCCCGCGCCGGCCTCGTCGAGCACCAGCACCTCGTCTGGCTTCTTCACCCCGCCCAAGGAGTCGAAATCGCGGCCGCTGGCCACGCGGCGGCCATCGACGGTGTTGAGCTTGGCAGTGAACTTGGGCGGCGAAGCGGCGGCATCGGACACGCTGGCGTCCAGTTCGGCGGTGACGTCCCAGTACCCGGCGCTGCGGAACGCCATGCGCTCACGCTCACGCTGCACGATGATGCGGGTCGCGACCGACTGCACCCGGCCGGCCGAGAGCTTCGGCGCGACCTTCTTCCACAGCACAGGGGAAACCTCGTAGCCGTACAGCCGGTCCAGGATGCGCCTGGTCTCCTGCGCATCGACAAGCGCAATATCCAGATCCCGCGGGTTCTGAGCGGCGGCAAGGATGGCGGGCTCGGTGATCTCGTGGAACACCATCCGTTTGACCGGCACCTTGGGCTTGAGCGTCTCCAGCAGGTGCCAGGCGATCGCCTCACCCTCGCGGTCACCGTCCGTGGCCAGGTAAAGCTCGTCGACGTCCCGCAGCAGCCCCTTGAGCTCGGTGACCGTGCCCTTCTTGTCCGGGCTGACGATGTAGAGCGGTTCGAAGTTGTCGTCGACATTGACCCCGAGACGGGCCCAGGACTCGGATTTGTACTTGGCCGGCACGTCGGCAGCGTTGCGCGGCAGGTCACGAATGTGACCGCGCGAGGACTCGACGACGTAGTTGGAGCCGAGATAGCCGGCGATCTTGCGCGCCTTGGTGGGCGACTCGACTATGACGAGTCGCCGGACCCGGCCGCTACTGCCGCCACCGTCCTGGTTGGCCACCGTATCTATACGCTCCACTTCTTGGTTTGCCATTTCGATACCGGTTGCATGGTTAACGGTCATCCGGCTCGAAGGCAAGTCACAATTTCGCACTCTCGGCGGACCGACGCAAACCGACCTGGGCTGGATTCACGCCGGAACAGGCACTACATCCGCGGCCATTGCAGGAATGCATCGGTATGTCCGGGAGGCTCCCCCACGTTCTCTACCAGGCGCGATAGCCTCCGGCGACCGCTGATCCGCAGGGCCGGGTGGTTGCCGCGGGTGCCTATTAAGGTGGGTGCGATTCCGACCCTCATCAGAGCCGATGCCAACGCCGCATGGGTATCAGGCGCGTGCGGGTCCAGTCCCAACAGATAGCCGTTGGATTCGGCGACACCTGAGGCCAAAGTCCAAGCTCGCAGCTCGCGTGGACCCGGCAGCCAGCCGTCTGGCACCGTCTTGACCGCTCCGCGGGTCCACTCCGCCGCGATGGTTGCCAGCCGAATGTTCACCGCGGTGCGTACCAGCGGATTGTTCTCATCGGTACGGGTGATCTCGGGCTCCAGGCCGGAGTCCGAGATCATCTCGGCCAATGCCTCTGCTCGCCACAGCTGATCGACCACCACCGACAGCCGCGCATCGCCGCCCACCAGGACCACCTGTCCCGGCCCAGCAAGCAACCCGGTCAGGTCGGCGACCGCGGGCGGCACCGACTCTGCCGAGAAGAACGACAGCTGGCTCACACTGCCGACAGTAGGCCAGCGATAAGCCACATACCCGTCGGACATGTGCTCGGCGCGTCCTTCGACGACCTATGCCGAGGACGACGAGGACGACGAAACAGCCCCCGCTTCGTCAGGGGACGCTGCGGGGGCTGCTCGAAGTTGGTCTGGGATTCAGATAGCGCGGACGTTCAGGGCCTGCGGACCCTTCGGGCTCTGCTCGATCTCGAAGTCGACCTTCTGATTCTCTTCCAGGGTGCGGAACCCGTTGGACTGAATCTGCTTGTAGTGAACGAAGACGTCGCCGCCGCCGTCCTCCTGTTCGATGAAGCCGTAGCCCTTCTCCGGGTTGAACCACTTCACAGTGCCCTGTGGCATTTGTCCTTCATTTCCTTCGTGTTACTGCGGGTGCGGTTCACCGAGTCTTCCGGTGCACCGGGCCCGTTCCGACCGCATACCCCCGTGGCCTCGCCGGCAGACCGACCTACAACCCCCGCAGGAACCGCGATCGCAACGACGTTCCTGCGAGTGCTGACACACGAACACAGAAGCTGCGACCGCTGCTAGTCAATCATGTTCCACGCCTTCGCGATAGTTTCCAGGTAATCGTGTGGTTAACAATTCATCCGCACCCAATTCTCGGACTTCAGGAGGGCCAGACGTGTCGCAGCACAGGTCGAACTTCGGCCGTGAACTGCTGTCCTGCGCCCTTGCCGGCAACGAGCCCAACGAACAGCCGCTGCGGCACGTCGCCGACCTGGATCCGCGCACCGCGGCGCCGCGACCGTGGCCCCATTGGGTCGGTACCGACGTGGTGCGGGTGCTGGCCGACCGTGGCGTCGACGAGCCCTGGTCGCATCAGGTCGAAGCAGCCGAATTGGCATACGCCGGCCGACATGTCGTGCTATCCACCGGAACCGCGTCGGGAAAGTCGCTCGCCTACCAGTTGCCGATTCTGACCGCGCTGCAGAACGACCCACGAGCCCGCGCCTTGTACCTGTCCCCCACCAAAGCGCTCGGGCACGATCAATTGCGCACTGCGCAGGGACTGTGCGGTGCGCTGCCCGCGCTTGCCGATGTCGCACCGAGCGCCTACGACGGCGACAGTTCCACCGAGGCAAGGCAATTCGCACGTCAACGGTCACGATGGATCTTCTCCAATCCGGACATGATCCACCTGTCCCTGCTGCGCAATCATTCCCACTGGGCGGTGTTCCTGCGCAACCTTCAGTACCTCGTCATCGACGAATGTCATTACTACCGCGGAATTTTCGGGTCCAATGTAGCGCTGGTGCTGCGCCGGTTACTACGGTTGTGCGACCGATACGGCGCCGCGCCGACGGTGGTGTTCGCCAGCGCGACCACCGCCTCACCGGCCCAGACGGCCGGCGAGTTGCTCGGCCAGACCGTCACCGCCGTCACCGCCGACGGATCACCTCACGGTGGACGCACCGTGGCACTGTGGGAACCCGCCCTGTTGACCGATCTGATCGGCGAAAACGGCGCTCCGGTAAGACGATCGGCGGGCACAGAGGCGGCGCGGGTGATGGCCGATCTGATAGCCGAAGGTGCCCGAACCCTGACTTTCGTACGTTCCCGCCGCGGCGCCGAACTCACCGCGCTGGGAGCCCAGGGACGTCTGGAAGCCATTGCGCCCGAACTGGCCCCACTGGTGGCGTCATACCGTGCCGGATATCTGGCCGAGGACCGCCGAACGCTGGAACACGCACTGGCCGTGGGACAATTACGCGGGCTCGCCACCACCAACGCACTGGAACTCGGGGTGGACATCGCCGGATTGGACGCGGTGGTGCTGGCCGGTTTTCCCGGCACCGTCGCATCGTTCTGGCAGCAGGCCGGCCGGGCCGGCCGGCGCGGGCAGAGCGCGCTCATCGTGCTGATCGCCCGGGACGATCCGCTGGACACCTACCTGGTACACAATCCGGCGGCGTTGTTGGACAAGCCAATCGAACGGGTGGTCATCGATCCCGGCAATCCCTACGTCCTCGGTCCACAGTTACTTTGCGCCGCAACGGAACTGCCCCTGACATCAGCAGAGGTCCGACTGTGGGACGCTGAAGAGGTTGCCGAGACCCTGGTCGACGACGGACTGTTGCGTAAACGGCCGGGCGGCTACTTCCCGGCGCCCGGAATCGACCCGCATCCCGCGGTCGACATCCGTGGTTCGATCGGCGGCCAGATCGCCATCCTGGAGACCGACACCGGCCGGATCCTGGGCAGCACCGGCGCCGGACAGGCTCCGGCCACAGTGCATCCGGGTGCGATCTACCTGCATCAGGGCGAGACGTATCTGGTCGATTCACTGGACTTCGAGGCCGGCCTGGCATTCGTGCATGCCGAAGAACCCGGGTACACCACTTCTGCCCGCGAGGTCACCGACATCGCCGTCACCGGCGACGGGGAGCTTCGTGGCTACGGGCCGGTCACCATCGGATTGGTGCCGGTCGCGGTGTCCAATACCGTGGTCGGCTATCTCCGCCGCGCACTGGACGGCGAGGTCATCGATTTCGTCGACCTGAACATGCCGACCCAGACGCTGCAGACCAAGGCCGTGATGTGCACCATCACTCCGGAAGCATTGCAGGACAACGGTATCGATCCTCTTCGCATACCAGGCTCGCTGCACGCCGCCGAGCACGCCGCGATCGGCCTGCTGCCCCTGGTAGCCAGTTGCGACCGCGGTGACATCGGCGGGGTATCGACCGCGGCGGGCCCCGGGCCTGGCGAACTCGCCGGGCTGCCAACAATTTTCGTGTACGACGGGTATCCCGGCGGCGCGGGATTCGCCGATCGTGGCTTCCAGCAGATCTCCACCTGGTGGGCAGCCACCGCCGAGGCGATCTCAGCGTGCGAATGCCGGCACGGCTGCCCGTCGTGCGTGCAGTCACCCAAATGCGGAAATGCCAATGATCCCTTGGACAAGGACGGTGCGGTACGCACACTTCGCCTGGTGCTCAACGCGTTGACGGGCAGCAATCACTGACCCACCAATCGGAAACGACCTACCCCTCGACGGTCGCCGTCCACAGTTCGTGCCCAGGCGCGAAACCACCTACGTCGAGACACACAGGCGAAGCGGCGAACGGCCGGACAACGCGATCCGTTCCCAGGCCCGCCGTGGCGGGCGCATGGGGAAATTACCCCGTTCCGGGGAGGCGCGCAACCGTTATCGATACCATTCACCCGAATTTGGTGACGGCAGGGGGCAGATCGACCCGATAAGCTACGCCCATGACTCCCGACTGGCTCCTTGTGGAGACTCTCGGCTCCGAGCCCGTCGTCGTCGCCCAGGGTCAACAGACCAAGAATCTGGTGCCGATCTCTGCGTTTCTGCGCCGCAACCACAATCTGATGGCCATCCAGTCAGCCATCGGCCAGACCGTCCGCGGCGGTCAAGCACTGACCAGCATCACCCCGAAGAGCGACAGGGTGATCCGCACCGAAGTGGTGCAAATGACCGACGGCCGGATCCACGGCGTGCACGTCTGGATCGGGCCGCCGAATCTCGACCCACCCGAGCGGATCATCCCAGGGCCGCTGAAATGGGATCTGACCAGCGGTGTCGCCACCGACACCCCCGAGTCCCTGTTCAACAGCGGGCTCAACCCCGCTACCGAGTCCACGCACGGCCGGGCCTTCGCAGAGGACCTGCCCAGCCGTGAACTCAATCCCGAGGAAGCCCGGGTGATCTCGGCCATCATCAATCCCGAATCCGGACAAACCTTTTCCAGCACTTGGGATGTCACGGATTTCGCGGGAAACCCGATCACGGTCGGGTTCGTCGCCCGCATCCTGTCGGAGAACGATGAGGAGACCGGCAGGGACCGGTTGATCTGCCGAGCCATGAACTGGCGCAGTGTCCGCGACGAGTCCGCCGCGCCACAGACAGACTTGGCCCAGGCGATTGTCAACAGCCTGGCGCAGAACGGCGTTCACCGCGCCATGGTGGAGCTGAACAGCTGGACACTGCTCAAGTGGCTCGACGATCCGTGCCCGTTCTTCGACTGGCGAGCCACCGAGTCCGACGACCCCGTCGTACACCCCGACGAAGTCGACGAAATGGCACTCATGACAACCGAGTTCGACGACGGGCCGACCTCGCGAGTGCTGCGGCTGCGGGCCAACGGCGGTGGCTGGACACTGGTTCACGTCACCGCCCATCGGGTGGAACTCGCGGAGAACACCCACGCCGGGCTGCTGTCACTGCGGCTGCCCACCAAAAGTGAGCGCGCCGAAGCCGAAGCCAGGATCGCCGGCAAGTAGTAAACCGTTGTTGCTCAAGGTGCTTCACTAGCAGGTCCGGCCCGGGCAGTCGATCTCGCCGGTCCGGCGACCGCCAATCCCGGCACCCGCAGCGCGACCCGGACATCCACCGTCACCACGATGTCCAGGCCTTCGACCCGACAATCTGCCAACGCCGCACGCATGGCTGCGGTGATCTCGGATGCTCTGCCGCACGCCATCTCTCGGCCACCTGCCAGCGCACCGGCCGCGGCGAGTGCCGCCAGATCCGCTGCGGTCTGCGCCCGGTGCCGAGCGATCACCGCGGCCCCGTATTCAGCTGCGCCAACGGTCAGCGCGACGATGACCGAGATCAACGCCACCGCGGCAACACTGGCCGACCCCCGTTCACCGGACACCGGGTTCGATTGCCGCGACCGCTTCGGCGGCCAGCGCCAGACCGGGCAACATCGGCATCGCGGCGCTGACCCTGGCCACCACGCGGTCGCCGTCACGACGCAGATCGACCTGAGCCCCGCCAGGCCCGATCTGCCTGGCCGCCCCGACCGCAGCCTGCTCGTCGCCGCGCGCCGCCAACCGGGCGGCCTCCCGAGCGGCGTCGACACACCGCACCTGCCCGATGACTGCGATGACGCCGACCGCGCACAACATCGCCACCACCAGAAGCGACGCCACCGCAAATGCCGCTTCGACGGTGACGCCGCCGCGATCATCGCGTAGCCGTGGGCATTTCGATACCCGTCCGCTCACGCCTTGGTGCTGAGCGCGCGGGCGATGATGTTGCTCAGGGCATTGACGATCGAATCGCCGGTCACCACCGTGTACAAGATGGCGCCGAATGCCGCGGCCGCCACGGTGCCGATGGCGTACTCGACGGTCGACATCCCCGACTCGTCGACCATCAACAAGGTCATCCGCGCCCGCATCCGGCGAAAAGTGTTGCTATTCATCATTTTCCTCCCCTTGTTTTGACAACGTGCCGTCACAGCACGCCTGCTTGCAGCACATCGGTCGCCAACCCCGCGATCACCGGCACGAGGCCCAAACACACGAACGCCGGCAGATAGCACACCCCCAGTGGACCCGCGATGAGTACCGCCGCCCGCTGCGCCGCAGCTTCCGCGGCATCGCCGGTATCAGCACGGGCCTGCTCGGCGAGTTCCGCCACGCCCTGGGCCAAGGCAGCTCCGGAAGCCGCGGATCGACGGGCCAGCCGCAACAACGCATCGACCCGTGGGTCGCCACCGGCGGCCCACGCGGTCGCCGGATTGGCCCCGAGCGCCAACAATTCCGAGGCCCGCCTCAGCGCCACCGCCAGCGAACGCGGAGCCGATGGCACTGCCGCGGCCGCGGCAGTGCTCGTCGGCATTCCCGCCGACAAGCACACCGCGAAGATATCCAGACTCGACGCGAGCGCGAGCGGATCCTCCCGTCCCGCTGGCCGCACCGGTCGACTCCGAGGTGTCGACAACCTGCCCCGGAGCGCTGCACCGCCGGGTTGCACTACCAGTGCCACTGAGAGCAGCATTGCGGCCCAGGTCATCTGGACACCACCGCGGTAATCCGATCCGACCACAGCAGCCCCGCACAGGACAGCACAACACCAATCAGCAGCACGACATCACCGGCGCCCAACAGGAATCGCAGCGGCTCGGCCCCGATCATCTGCCCCAGGGCGATACCCAGTACGGGCAACCCGGCCAGCACCCCGGCAGTCGCCCGGGCCCCCGCCATGCCGGACCGCACTCGGGATGAAAAGCGCTCGCGGGCAGTCACATCAGATTCGGCAGCCCGCATCAACACAGCGATCGCCAGCCCGTGGTCGTGGGCCAGTTGCCAATACACCGCGAGGCGTTCCCAGTGCGACGGCAAAGACGAATTCACGGCGACCGCTCGCAGCCCGGCAGCCACGTCGGCGCCGAGGCGGGCGCGGGTGGCGACCTCTCGCAGCCCGTCCCCCACCGGCCCGTCGACTTCGTCGGCGGCGGTTTCGAATGCCGCAACCGGATGTGCGCCGGCCCGCAACTCCCCGACCAGGACGCTCAGGGCACCCTGCAGCGCCACCGCTTCCCGCCCTTGGGCGGCTGTCCGTCGGGCCTTGCGATACCGGATGGTCAGCGTCCCGGTCACCACCGTGGTGGCCATGGCCACCGGTAGCGGTAGCAGCACCAGCAGCCCGGCCAACCCGATGACTGGTGCCACTGCCAACTGCGGCCGAATCCGATTGCGGGAAGGCCTGTTCGGACCGGCCAGTCGCAGTCGCGGAAGGTCCGGCGCGGTCAGTAGACCGAGTGCCAACAGCAGCGTGCTGATCACCGACGTCCCCGCCCGGCCAGCAGCTGGTCCAGTTCCGCACGACCCGGCCCATACCCGGACTGGATGTGCCACACGGTCTCGGCGCACACCACCGCATCCGACCGGCGGCGCAGGACCGCGATCTCGGCGAGGTGCCGGCGCCCCGACAGGTCGCGGCCGACGTGCAGTACCACCTGGCACGCCGCGGCCAATTGACTGTGCAGAGCAGCTCGATCCAGACCACCCAACGCCGCCAGCGCCTCCAGTCGCGCCGGAACCTCAGCCGGACTGTTCGCATGCACAGTGCCGGCCCCACCATCGTGACCGGTGTTCAGCGCGGCCAAGAGATCCACCACCTCGGCGCCGCGCACTTCCCCGACCACGATCCGGTCCGGCCGCATTCGCAACGCCTGCCGAACCAGATCGCGCATGGTCACTTCGCCCGCTCCTTCGACGTTCGCGCCGCGGGCCACCAACCGCACCAGATGCGGATGGCGAGGTGCGAGCTCGGGCGCGTCCTCAACGCACACAATGCGTTCGGCAGGATCGACGGCGCCCAGGACCGCGGACAACAGCGTCGTCTTGCCGGCGCCGGTACCGCCGGAGATCAGAAACGCCAGACGAGCGCCGACGATCTCTCTGATCGGCCCGGCCGCGGCGGGCGCAATGGCTCCGGCCGCTGACAAGGCGGCGAGGTCCTGGGTCGCCGGGCGCAACACCCGAAGAGACAAACAGGTGCCGCCTGCGGCGATCGGCGGCAACACCGCGTGCAGGCGGACACTGAACGCGGTATCTGTCAGACCACTGAGCTGCCCGTCGACCCACGGCTGAGAGTCATCGAGGCGCCGGCCGGCCGCCAGCGCCAGACGCTGCGCCAGTCGCTGTACGGAGGCCTCGTCCGGGAAGCGGATGCCGCTGGGGCGCAACCCGCTTCCGTCGTCGACCCACACCTGATCGGGTGCGGTCACCAACACGTCGGTGGTTCCCGGTGCCCTCAGCAGCGGCTCCAGAATGCCGGCCCCGGTGAACTCCGTCTGCAACAACCGCAGGTTGGCCAGTACCTCGGTATCGCCGAGCACACCGCCGGATTCGGCCCTGATCGCCGCTGCCACCACGGTCGGTCGCAGCGGACCGGATTCGGCCGCCAGGCGTTCCCTGACCCGGTCGATCAACGGTGCGTTCATGCGGCAACCCTCGATTGCGGCCCGAGCACGCCCAGCACCTGCCGGGCGGCCGCCGACAGTGGCGAGCGCCGGCCCGGCCGCAGCCCACCACGTTCCAGCACGGCCGCCAACCCCGGTTCCGCGCGCATGGCCGCGAGCAACGGAAGGCCGAGCATCGCGGCCACCTCACGGGCGCGCAACCCGCCCGGCGCCGGGCCGCGCACCACCACGCCGACGTTCGGATTGATGCCGGACGCCCACCCACAGACCACCGCGGACGCCGCGCACGAGCGCACATCGGCAGGCACCACCAGCACCACCAGATCGGCGTTGTCCAGGGCCGCTTCGGCGGCGCCAGAGGACTGCCGCGGTAGATCACAGATCACGGTGGCGCCGGCCCTGCTACCGGCATCGACGACTGCAGCTACCGAGGCAGCCGGCACGTCGACCGGTGCCCGTCCGGCGGAAAGCACCGCGATCCCACTCTGTGTCGGCAATGCGTCTCGCAACGCCGCGTAGTTCAGTCGACCGGAGGCCGCCGTGAGGTCGGCCCACCGCAGTCCCGCGTCACGTTCGATACCGAGCGCCAAATCCAGCCCGCCGCCCCACGGATCGGCGTCGACCAGAAACGCTCGGTCCGCACCGTGCGCCAACGCGATGGCGAACACCGAGGCGCCAGCGCCGCCGCGACCACCGAGCACCGCCACCACGGCACCGCGCCGCCCTGCCGCCGGATCGGCCGCCTCGGACAGCAGCCCGACCAGCTGTACCTCCTGGGCGGGCAGATGCAGAACTTGTTGGGCACCAACCGCGACTGCGGCTTCCAGCTCGGGCTCCCCCGGCCGGTCCCGGGCGATCAGGAAAATCCCGCCCCGCCGCGGCAGTCCACGGTCGCCACAATCCCGTGCCGTGGCCAGATCCACCAGCACCACCGATGCGCCCAGCCACGCCCGGTGGCCCGACGGATGTGGCGCATGCACCACCTTCAGGGCGGCCGCCGCAGCGATCCGATCTACCTCGTCGCGCAGGCCCGGATCGGCCAGTAGCGCCAGTACACCGCTTGTCGTCACCTACCCACCGTGACGCTCGGCGGCACCGTCGCGCCAGCACCGGAAGTCAGATTGTGGATCGATCCGCAACTGTGGATAAACGCCGTTGACGGACCCGTGAAAATGACATTCCGCAACTATTCCGCGATTACAGCGAACGGTCTCATGGGGGACGCGGGAAACAGGCCCGCAAAAAAGGACGACCCCCGCCAGGGGGGGAGGAGGCGGAGGTCGTCGTGAATCAGCCCCGGGGGGTCGGGCTGATGCACACCCAGCACTAGGCGGGTACTGCCCACTATACACACGTCAAGCGGGCCCGGCGCAACTGTTGATTTTCTGTGAAAGCACACGTCAACACGAATATTGGATGGACAGACGACTCCCAGCAATCGACTTTTTCTCAGTTGTCGTTGACCCTCACTGAGGGCGCCGCAGCATATGCTGGGAACCGTGACCGCACCCGAACCGGCCGCGGAACCGATGGCCACGTCGTATCCGAACGCCGATTCTCTGCAGCCAGTGCGCACCGCAGCGTTCTTCGACTTGGACAAAACGGTGATCGCGAAGTCCAGCGCCCTCGCATTTAGCAAACCTTTCTTCGCGCAGGGTCTGCTGAACCGTCGGGCCGTACTGAAGTCCACTTATGCCCAGTTCTTCTTCCTCATGTCGGGCGCCGATCACGATCAGATGGACCGGATGCGCTCCTACCTGACCAACATGTGCACAGGGTGGGACGTCGAGCAGGTTAAGACGATCGTCTCCGAGACATTGCACGAGATCGTCGATCCGTTGGTGTTCGCCGAGGCGGCCAATCTGATCGCCGATCACAAACTGTGCGGTCGCGACGTCGTGGTGGTTTCGGCTTCCGGAGAAGAGATCGTCGCCCCGATCGCCCGCGAGCTCGGCGCGACCTATTCGATGGCCACCCGCATGGTCGTCGAGGACGGCAAGTACACCGGTGAGGTCGACTTCTACTGCTACGGCGAGGGCAAGGTCACGGCGATCCGCGAGCTTGCCGAGCGCGAGGGCTACGCGCTGGAGCACTGCTACGCGTACTCCGACTCGGTCACCGATCTGCCGATGTTGCAAACCGTCGGCCACCCGTCGGTGGTCAATCCGGACCGCGGACTGCGCAAAGAGGCCGCCGCCCGCGGCTGGCCGGTACTGACGTTCACCCGGCCGGTGTCCCTACGTGGTCGCATCCAGGCCCCATCGGGTGCGGCCGTCGCGACCTCACTGGCCGTCGGGGCCAGCGCATTGGCCGCCGGTGCGCTGACCTATTCGGTGATGCGCCGACTGATGTTCTGAGCCACCGCGTATCACGGTGCGCGACATACCTTCTCGGCGGTTGCTGACGGCGCCTTCGTAACAATCGCGAATCGCCAACGATTGCCACTTGCTGTGACCGCGGTCACGGAGTACAAAGGAAGCACGGAAGCCGCCTAGGCCAAGACCGAACCAGAAGAGAAGGTTCGACCTCCCGAGGCGGGCGTTCCTAGCACGGATTCCCGGCACCCACGCGGAGCACATACCGCGACAATGGTAAAAGTGTTGCGGGCCTGCGCAATTGCAAAAAGCGAACGACTGAATCAGCCTCTTGGGTGAGGTTGCAGACGAAGCGCATTACAAGGACGCCGAGGCCACCCACGTAACCCATACAGCACGCATGGTAACCAGGTGTCCGTGCTAGCGGGCGGCGAGCCGAGCCAGAGAAATCTGGCCACGGAGCGCCGCCCGCTTCATATGTCAAAGAGTTTGCTGCGGCGGGCGATTACGACGTTGCTGCCTGCGCGATGGCCAATGCCTCGCGAGCCCCGGCCTGCAGCCCACGACTGCTGCACACCAACCACGCGGCCAAACCGTCGGGCGTACCGGCCGCGAACCCGCGTGCGGCAGCCCGATATTGGCCCACCTCGCTCATCCAGTACATCTCCGGCACGCCGAGGCCATGGGGATCCAGACCGTTGGCCATGGTGATCAACCGGGACACCGCGCGCGCCACCACACCGTCGGCCACCCCGAAAGGCGCCAGGGTCAGCAGTTCGCCATGAGCCACCGCGGCCAGCACCGCCGCCGGCACCCGGCTGCCACCGGTGACGATCTCGGCCAGCAGCTCAAGGCGGCGCCCCACGTCCGGGTGATCGGTACGCGGCCGGCCGAGCTTGTCGTCATCGGTGAGGTCGGCCGCGGCCAGCGAGTGCAGACGGGCCATGGCCTGCAGCGGCGCCCGCTGCCACACCGTGACCAACGCCGTCGCGCCGCCCTCAAGCGCCTCGGCGACCCGCAACGCTCCCGCCAGCACTGGATCGGGCTCACCCTCGTCCTTCGAGAAACTGAGTGAGCCACCGTCGAGCACAGACGATGCACGGGCGGCCCGCACCGAGGCTTCCGCCGCGGTCTGTGGCCAACCGCGCAGATTGAACTTGTGCCGATGCGCTCGGCCGAGCGCTTCACGCGCCTCTTCAGCAGCCTCGGCGACGCCGGGCAGAGCAGCCAACGGTGCGAGCGGATCAGGTGCAGCCACGTCCGCACACGGTAGCGCCCGCACCGCTGATATCCCAGTGCCGCCAAGCGGTCGCCACCAACGTGCATGCAACCTGCGAGTGACTACGCTCACAGTCATGACACATGCCTCTACCCCGATTGTCGGCGTGCCATCGGCGTACCCTGCGCCCGCCGAGTTCGCCGCCCAGGCAAACGCGACCGCCGCGTTGTATGAGCAAGCCGACGCCGACCGGCTGGCCTTCTGGGGCGAGCAGGCCGGGCGGTTGTCTTGGGCGACACCATTTTCTGAGGTTCTGGACTGGACGGCAGCGCCCTTCGCCAAATGGTTCGTCGGCGGCCGGCTCAACGTCGCCTACAACTGCGTGGATCGGCACGTGGAGGCCGGCAACGGCGACCGCGTGGCGATCCACTGGGTGGGCGAACCGGTCGATGACGCCCGCAGCATCACCTATGCCCAACTCAAGGACGAGGTGTCCCGGGCCGCCAACGCCCTGAGCGCGCTCGGCGTCGGCGCCGGCGACCGGGTCGCGATCTACCTGCCGATGGTGCCCGAAGCCATCGTGGCGATGCTGGCCTGCGCGCGCCTGGGCGCCATGCACAGCGTGGTGTTCGCCGGATTCTCCGCCTCGGCCCTTCGCGCCCGCATCGCCGATGCCGCCGCGAAGGTACTGATCACCAGTGACGGGCAGTACCGTCGCGGCACCGCGGTGTCGCTCAAGGACGCCGCAGATGAAGCAGTGACCGGCCAGGACTGCGTCGAGCACGTGGTGGTGGTGCGCCGCACCGGAATCGACCTCACGTGGACCGAAGGCCGGGATCTGTGGTGGCACGAGATCGTCGATGCCGCCTCACCGGAACACACCCCCGAAGCCTTCGATGCCGAGCAGCCCCTGTTCCTGCTGTACACCTCGGGTACCACGGGCAAGCCCAAGGGCATCGTGCACACCAGTGGCGGGTACCTGACCCAGGCCGCGTACACCCATTTCAACGTGTTCGACATCAAGCCCGAAACCGACGTGTACTGGTGCACCGCCGACATCGGCTGGGTGACCGGGCACAGCTACATCACCTACGCGCCGCTGGCCAACGGCGTCACTCAGGTGGTCTATGAGGGCACCCCCAATTCCCCCGACGAGCACCGGCACTTCCAGATCATCGAAACCTACGGCGTCACCGTCTACTACACCGCGCCCACCCTGGTGCGCACCTTCATGAAGTGGGGCCATCAGATCCCTGCGGCTCATGACCTGTCCAGCCTGCGACTGCTCGGCAGCGTCGGCGAGCCGATCAACCCCGAGGCCTGGCGCTGGTACCGCGAGCACCTGGGCGCGGGCCGTGTTCCGATCGTGGACACCTGGTGGCAGACCGAGACCGGGGCCGCCATGATCACCCCGCTACCCGGTGTGGCCGCGGCCAAGCCGGGGTCGGCCATGCGTCCGCTGCCGGGCATCTGCGCCAAGATCGTCGACGACGACGGCATACCGCTCGTGCCGAGCGACGGGGAGCCCACCACCGGCTATCTGGTCCTCGATCAGCCGTGGCCGGCCATGCTGCGCGGCATCTGGGGCGACGACGAGCGCTTCATCGAGACCTACTGGTCGCGTTTCGCCGAACAGGGCTGGTACTTCGCCGGCGACGGTGCCCGCTACGACGCCGACGGCGATCTGTGGGTATTGGGGCGCATCGACGACGTGATGAACGTGTCCGGGCACCGCATCTCGACCGCCGAGGTCGAGTCCGCCTTGGTCGGCCACGCCGGAGTGGCCGAGGCCGCGGTCGTCGGCGCCACCGATGAGACCACCGGCCAGGCCATCTGCGCGTTCGTCATCCTCAAGGAATCTGCGCACGGCGGCACGCAGAACATGGTCGCCGAACTGCGCGCCCAGGTCGCCCGGGACATCTCACCGATCGCCAAACCCCGCGAGATCCACGTCGTGCCCGAACTGCCCAAGACCCGCAGCGGCAAGATCATGCGCCGGCTGCTGCGCGATGTCGCCGAAGGCCGTGAACTCGGCGACACCTCCACACTGGTCGACCCCAGCGTCTTCGAAGCCATCCGGGCCAGCAAGTAGACCCACGTAAAACGGCCCCTCTTTTCACCAAGAAAGGGGGGCCGTTTTGCGACTGTGCACTACCTCAGGGGATCGGGACGAACCCGGCACCCGGGCGGTTCTTGGCATTCAGATCGGCCAGCACCGCGTTGATCGACACGGTCACCGCCGGGGTGTGCAACGGCACGTACTTGGTCACGCAGGTCGGCAGATCATTGCTGAACGCGCCGTGGATCATGCCGACCAGTTGGTTGTTCACCGTCACCGGCGCGCCGGAATCGCCGGGCTGCCCGCACACCTGGTTCAAGATGGTGCCGGGAATCTCACCTGGGCCCCAGGTGACGCCGCAGGTGTATCCGGTGGTGCGGCCCAACTTGCACGCCACCTGACCGAACGCGGGGTCCGGGCCGATGCCAGTGATCTGGAAGCCGTTCACGTTGTCCACCGGCTGAACCTTGGCCGGGTCGAATTCGATGACCGCGTAGTCCATCGGTTCGCTGCCGGCAACCATGACGCCGACGATGCCGCGTCCTTCAGCACCTTCGACGGCCACCTCGTGGCCGGGGCCACCGCAGTGCGCGGAGGTGAATCCGACCAGCTTGCCTCGGTTGTCATGACCGATCGAAGTCAACGTGCACAGGGTGTCGCCGTCGACGACGATGCCCGAGCCGCCGCCCAGCGGTAGCGGCGCGTCGGCGTGGGCCCGCGCCCCCGGCACGATTGCGACCAGCGTCGACAACAAAGCAATCGCCGGCCAGCAGCGTCCCAAGGGCATCCCAAACATCTCCAGATCCGCGGCGCCGACCAACTCTTAGCCAAGCCGGGCCAGTCTATCGTCGGCCCGCATCGTCGGACGGCGCCGCACGTGGCAACATATGCCAGGACTACACCCACACCGGGAGGACGTGTTCGTGAGCAAGAATGGCGCAGTGCCGGCCACGGTGACCTCGATCCCGTTGGTTGATCCCCACGCACCCAAGGCCGACCCGTCGATCGGCGATTTGGTCAAGGACGCCACCGAGCACATGTCGACGCTGGTCCGCGCCGAGGTGGAACTGGCCAAGGCCGAGATCACCCGCGATGTGAAGAAGGGGCTGACCGGCAGCATCTTCTTCATCGCGGCACTCGTGGTGCTGTTCTACTCGACCTTCTTTTTCTTCTTCTTCCTCGGCTCGCTGCTCGAGCTGTGGCTCCCGCACTGGGCGTCGTACCTCATCGTCTTCGCGCTGATGGTGCTGACCACCGGTGCATTGGCGTTCTTCGGCTACCTGAAGGTCCGCAAGATCCGCGGCCCGCAGGGCACCATCGCGTCGGTCAGGGAAACCAAGGCCGCACTGACACCGGGTCACGACAAGCCCGCGATTGCCGGCTCGGCAGGTAAAGCCACAAGCGACACCTCAGGCTGGTAGTGCCGCCACCCGATCCGTCGGTCGTCCGGATCGACGGTCCGTGGCGCCATCTTCAGGTGCACGCCAATGGCATTCGGTTCCATGTCGTGGAGGGCGAGAGCTCGCAGTCCGACCGTGAGAAAGCGGGCGACTTCAACTCGCCGGACCGTCCGCTGGTGATCCTGCTGCACGGTTTCGCTTCGTTCTGGTGGTCCTGGCGGCATCAACTGCGCGGGCTGACCGACGGTGCCCGGGTGGTCGCCGTCGACCTTCGCGGTTACGGCGGCAGCGACAAACCCCCACGCGGTTACGACGGCTGGACCCTGGCCGGGGACATCGCGGGACTGGTGCGCGCGCTCGGGCACCAGAGCGCGACGCTGATCGGCCATGCCGACGGCGGGCTGGTGTGCTGGGCGACCGCGGTCCTGCATCCGCGCGCTGTACGCGCCATCGCGTTGGTCAGTTCACCGCATCCATTGGCACTGCGCGCGTCGGTGATCGGCAATCGCCGACAACGGGCTGCACTGCTGCCGTGGATGTTGCGCTACCAGCTGCCGCAGTGGCCCGAACACAAGTTGACCCGCCGCGACGGGGCCGAGGTCGAGCGCCTGGTACGCAGCCGAGCTGGCGCGAATTGGGTTGACTCCCAAGATTTTTCCGAATCCATGCCACACCTGCGCCAAGCTATCCAGATCCCATTCGCGGCGCACTCGACCCTGGAATACCAACGTTGGGCGGTGCGCAGTCAGCTACGCAGCGAGGGATGGCGTTTCATCCGGACGATGAAGCGCCCCACCGTGGTTCCGGTCTTACACCTACACGGCGACGAGGATCCCTACGTGCTGGCCGACTCGGTGCACCGCACTCAGAGCTACGCCCCGCACGGCCAATTCGTCTCCGTCGCCGGCGCCGGACATTTCGCTCACGAAGAGGCACCCGATCTGGTCAACGATCGGCTGTCCGGCTTTCTGTCGCAGCTGCCCCGCTAGGACGCGACGCACTTACCGGTGGGCACCGGATCCTCGCTGCCCACCTTGGCCATCTGCTTGGCCACTTCCTCGGCGGTCAGCACGAAACCGGTGTCGGCGTCGTCGACCGCGGCACCGAACACCACACCGAGCACGTTGCCACTGCGGTCGATCAGCGGGCCGCCCGAATTGCCTTGCCGGACATTGCCTCTGATGGTGTAGACCTCGCGGGTGACGGTGGTGGTGTGGTAGATATCGGGGCCGTTGAGCTTGATGATCTCGCGGATCCGGGCCGGCGTCGCCGCGAATTCACCACCGCCGGGATAGCCCATCACCACCACATCGGTGCCCGATTGCGATTCGGCCATATCGAACTTCAGCGGCTGCGACGGCAGGTTCGGCACATCCAGAATCGAGATGTCGGCGTCCGGGTCGTATGACACCACCTTGGCGTCATAGGTCTTCCCGTCGACCTCCACGGTCACCGAGTTGGAGCCGGCCACCACGTGTGCGTTCGACATCACCCGGTTGGGCGCGACCACAAATCCGCTGCCCTCCAACACCTTCTGGCAACTCTGCGCCACACCGCGGATCTTGACCACGCTGCCCTTGTCGAGCCCGACCACGGGGTCGGTGATCAATGTCGGGTCGGGAGCGTTGACATTGGCGATCGGTGTCGGGACGAACGGCTGCAGCACATCGGGCAGGCCCGAGGTGTTCAGCAGCGCTTTGAGCCGGTCGGGCACCCACCTGATCCACGACGGCGCCACGTCGTCGACCTGGGCCAGCACCCGCGACCCCTTGACCACCTTGGCCACTTCACCGTGCTCGGGCGAGGTGAGCGGGGTCGCGAGCATCCACGCCGCCAACAACACCGCGACCACCTGCAGTGCGACGCCGATCACCGAATCCATCGCGCGGGCGCCCTCGTTGCGGATCGCCCCACGCACCGCCCGGCCCAGCACCACGCCGGCAATCTCACCGATCACCACCAACCCGAGGATCAGGAACAAGGTGGCGAACAGCTTGGGACGGGCCCCGGTCAGGTGCGCCACGACATGCGGAGCCAGCAGAACCCCGGCCACCGCACCGAGCACCACACCGAGAAAGGACAGCAGGGAACCCAACGCCCCGGAACGCCAGCCCGAGACGGCGGCGATGAAGACGACAGACAGGATGGCCAGATCGAGCCATTGCGATGCGCTCATTGTTGGGCACCACGGTAACCGGTGGAATCGCCGACGAGCGCCATTGCCGCATCGAGTTCGCACACGCGGTCGGCGTTCCATGGCCGAGCCCAGCCTGCGACGTCCAAGATCGCGGAGATGACCTGCCCGGTGAACCCCCACACCAGCATCTGATTGAGCAGGAATGCGGGGCCGGCGAACCGGCTGGTGTTCTGTTGGCGATACACCATCAGCCGGTTCTCCGGATTGACGAACGCCCGAATCGGAACGCGCGCCACTATCGCCGTCTCGGCCGGGTCCACCACGTGGACCGGACCGGGATCCGGGGAGTACGCCAGGACCGGAACCACATGGAAACCCGAGGGCGGGATGAACATGCGTTCCGCCGTCGCCAACGGCTGCAGTCTCGAGGTGTCCACACCGGTCTCCTCGACCGCCTCACGCAGCGCGGTGCCCACCGGCCCGTCGTCCCCGGGATCAGAGGCGCCGCCGGGGAACGCGGCCTGTCCGGCGTGGTTGCGCAGCGTCGCGGCGCGGACGGTCACCAGCAGATCGGCGTCCGGCGGCAGGGCGCCGGCCGGGGCATCCGGGGCCCCCGAGAACAGCACCAGCACAGCGGCGTCGCGCTTGGCGCCGGTCAACGTCGCCGTGACATTCGCTGCGCTGATCGCGGCCAGCACACTGGTCGGAACCCGACGGCGGTAGGCCTGCGGCAGGGTCGCGACGTTCTCGACGAGGTGCGCGAGCCAAGGCGGGGCGGCCTGCGGATTCAGCTGACTCACCCCGACACTCCTAACTGTGCGTTCACCGCCCCGGCGAGGTCGTCGGCACTGGTGAACGGCCGCGGCACGATCTGCGCCACGCTACCGTCCGCCCGCAACAGGACCGTCGTGGGCATCACATTGGGGACATGCAGCGCGCCGGCGATCAGGCGTCGCCCGTCCTGCACGGTGGGCAGCTTGACACCGAGCTCGGCGAGCCGGAGCAGACCTGCGGTTTCGTTCTCGTCCTGATGAACGGTCAGCACCAGCACCCGGTCGCCCATCCGCTTCTGGTACTCGGCCAGCGCAGGCAGCTCATCGGCGCACGGCCCACACCAGTACGCCCACAGGTTCAACAGCGTCGGCCGACCGGCGACCACCGACGCGATGTCGACCGGGCTGCCGTCCGCCGCGCATTCGACCGTGATGCCGCGCAAGGCGTTCGATCCGGCGCCGACGCCCGCTACCGGACACGGCGGCAATGCGGCGCGGGCTCGCGGACCTGCCAACGCCTCGGGGGTGTCGGCGTCGCGATGCCCCCGCGCCGCGGTCTGCTGCCCGGCCGCGGAACCGGCTGCTCCCGACAGATTCGACGGATGGTCGTCACCCAACTGCCGCCAGAAGGCCACCCCGAGCACCCCGAAGACGACCAGCACCACCAATGTCCAGCGACTGGTGGTGCTCACAACCCCGCCAGGGCCAGCAGATGCTCGGTCTCCGGCCCCTTGACCAGGGCGGCGGCCGCCTCCCGATCAGTCGGACCGATCCCGTACGACGGGCAGTCCTTGGCCAGTACGCATACCCCGCACGCGGGTTTGCGGGCGTGGCAGACCCGGCGGCCGTGGAAGATCACCCGGTGGCTCAGCAGCGTCCACTCCTTGCGTTCGATCAGCTCACCGATCGCGAACTCGACCTTGACCGGGTCTTCCTCGGCGGTCCAGCGCCACCGGCGCACCAACCGGCCGAAGTGCGTGTCGACGGTGATGCCCGGAACGTCGAAGGCGTTGCCCAGCACCACATTCGCCGTCTTGCGGCCGATACCCGGCAGCGTGACGAGCTCGTCCAGCGTTCGTGGCACCTGCCCGTCGAACCGCTCGACCAGCGCCTGGCCCAGGCCGATGATCGAGTTCGTCTTGTTGCGGTAGAAACCGGTCGGCCGGATCAGCTCCTCGAGTTCGGTGCGATTGGCCTGGGCGTAATCCAGGGCGCTGCGGTATTTGGCGAACAGCGCCGGCGTGGTCTGATTAACCCGCACATCGGTGCATTGCGCCGACAAGATCGTGGCCACTGCCAACTCCAGCGGATCGGTGAAGTCAAGCTCGCAGTAGACGTGCGGAAACGCTTGTGCCAGTTCGCGATTCATTCGCCGTGCGCGTCGCACCAGACCGAGTCGGGTTTCCTGGTCGTACTTGGCGGCAGCCTTGGCGGCCGATCGGGGCACAGTCACTGCGCAAGCCTACTGACGTGGGTGGGCAAGGATACATCTACTGGTGGCGTTTCGTGATCACCCCGAGACCTTCGGCGTGTTTACTTCCGCGTGTGTCCTGGTTGCTCGTTGTCTGCATCCCCGGGTTGCTCATGCTGGCAACCTTCGGGTTGAGCCGCCTTGAAGCACGCCTGGATGCCACCTCGGAGACAATGTCCGCCGCCGACGTCGCCGTCATGCTGAAGAAGATGCTGGAGAAGACCAAGGCCGCCTGCGCCGCGTCGACCACGCCCAGCAACTCACTGCCGCACCGCGCCGCCCCTCGGGAACCCCAGCGGGCACTGCCACAGCGCGACACCGCCCTAGATATGTCCAACTACGTTCTGCCGTGCTCAGCACCGGAGTGGGACCGGACTTTCGAAGCCTCCAGCGAGCCGGAATTGCCTGGCCCGGCATACGCCAGGGGCAGGGGCAATCCGCAGTTTCGCCAGACTCGCCACGCCAATCGTGTGTAGCGTTGGCACGTTGCGAAACGGCTTACTACTAGACTGACTTCGTTAACCAGTTCACATCGTTGGACTGAGCACGTGTCATATCACTCACGAGCTTGAAGAGGGGCAACGTGGACGAGATCCTGGCGAGGGCCGGAATCTTCCAAGGAGTCGAACCCACCGCGGTCTCCGCACTGACCAAGCAGCTTCAACCGGTCGACTTTCCGCGCGGGCACACGGTGTTCGCCGAGGGCGAACCCGGTGATCGGCTCTACATCATCACCGCGGGCAAGGTGAAGATCGGCCGTCGTTCACCGGACGGTCGGGAAAACCTGCTGACCATCATGGGTCCGTCGGACATGTTCGGCGAACTGTCGATCTTCGATCCCGGCCCCCGCACCTCGAGCGCGACCACCATCACCGAGGTGCGCGCGGTCTCGATGGACCGCGAGGCCCTGCGGGCATGGATCGCCGATCGCCCGGAGATCGCCGAGCAGCTGCTGCGGGTTCTGGCCCGTCGTCTGCGCCGGACCAACAACAACCTGGCCGACCTGATCTTCACCGACGTGCCCGGTCGCGTGGCCAAGCAGCTGCTGCAGCTGGCCCAGCGCTTCGGCACCCAGGAGGGTGGCGCCCTACGGGTGACCCACGACCTGACGCAGGAAGAGATCGCCCAGTTGGTCGGCGCGTCGCGCGAGACGGTGAACAAGGCCCTGGCCGACTTCGCCCACCGCGGCTGGATTCGCCTGGAGGGCAAGAGCGTACTGATCTGCGACAGCGAGCGACTGGCCCGCCGCGCTCGGTAGTTTTCCGCCGACACTGCATTCCGGCAGGTCCGTTCTCGGACGTTTCCTGCTGGGGTGCAGTTTCGGTGTTTCTGGGCCAGCGTTGGGTCAGCCCTGCAAGTAATCCAGTTGGGCCTGCACCGATTTCTCGGCGGCGTCCCACAGCTTCTGATCGACGTCGGTATAGACGTGCTCGACGACCTGTCGGGCGCTCGCGTCCTCGCCCAGCACCCGCACGGCGTCGCGCACCTGGTCCAACCGCTCTTCCCGGTGTGCCAGGTACATGGCCGTCACCTCGGACAGGTCGGCTAGATCAGGGCCGTGGCCCGGCAACACCGTGAGCGGCCCGAGCCCCTGCAGTCGGCGCAGTGATTCCAGGTAGTCCCGCAGGCTGCCGTCTTCACTGTCGATGACAGTGGTCCCGCGGCCCAGCACCGTGTCCGCGGTCAGCACGGCTCCGTCGACCAGGAACGACAACGAGTCCGCGGTGTGTCCAGGCGTGGCCATCACCTTGATCTGCAGCCCGGCGGCATCGATCACCTCGCCGTCGATCAGCGGACCACCGAGACCACGCAGAAAACCACTGCCCACCGACCGGACCACCGCCCCGGTCAGCGCCACCAGCTTGTCGATGCCGGCGGTGTGGTCCTCATGCTTGTGGCTGATCAGCACCAACGGGATCTTGCCCAGCGCAGCGACCCGCTCCAGGTGCGCGTCGTCGTCCGGGCCCGGGTCGACGATCACCATCTCGTCGCTGCCCGGCCCGCGCAGTACCCAGGTGTTGGTGCCATCGAGCGTCATGATGCCGGGGTTGTCGCACAGCAGCACCGAGGCCGATTCGGTTACCGGCCGCAGCACTCCGTACGCGGGATGGACCATGAAGACGCGACCGCCTCTACTTATGCTCGATCGCTTACGCGATCTCGACGATG
Organism: Mycobacterium sp. MAA66; assembly: GCF_041261665.1. Classification (NCBI taxonomy): domain Bacteria; kingdom Bacillati; phylum Actinomycetota; class Actinomycetes; order Mycobacteriales; family Mycobacteriaceae; genus Mycobacterium; species Mycobacterium sp. MAA66. The sequence goes on from NZ_JBGCCC010000002.1 coordinate 1,085,184, forward strand.
AGTTCCACCTCGACCGGCGCATTCAGCGGCAATTCGGAGACCCCGACCGCCGACCGAGCGTGCGCCCCTGCCGGGCCGAACACCTCACCGAGCAGCTCGGAGGCCCCGTTGATCACGGCCGGCTGGCCGGTGAATCCCGGCGCCGACGCGACGAACCCGACGACCTTGACCACCCGCACCACCGAGTCGATGCCGACCAGCGCGTGCACCGCGGCCAGCGCGTTGAGCGCGCTCACCCGGGCCAATGCCTTGCCGTCGTCAGCACTGACCTCGGCGCCGACCTTGCCTTCCTGCGGCAGCTTGCCCGACTGCATGGGCAGCTGGCCGGCGGTGTAGACCAGGTTCCCGGTGCGTACCGCAGGCACGTAAGCCGCAAGGGGCGCAACAACTTCCGGCAGCTCGATGCCCAACTCGGTCAGCCGCTGTGAAACACTCACTTGGGCCGCTTCAGATACGCGACGTGCTGCTCGCCGCTCGGGTTGGCCAGTACTGACACCAGCTCCCAGCCGTCCTGACCCCACTGGTCGAGGATCTGCTTGGTCGCGTGAATCAGCAACGGAACGGTGGCGTACTCCCACTTGGTCGGTTCGCTCATGTCGCCGAGCTTATCGGCCACCGGTACCCCCTTGGTTAACATGCTGGAGTGACAACCGAATCCACCGGCCCAGCACACCTCGGCTGGCCGGCGCGCCTGCATCGGGCTCGACTGCATTTCGTGACCGGAAAGGGCGGCACCGGCAAAACCACGATCGCCGCGGCGCTGGCCTTGGCGCTGGCCTCCGGCGGACGGAATGTGCTGCTCATCGAGGTCGAGGGCCGCCAGGGCATTGCCCAGCTGTTCGACGTGCCGCCGTTGCCGTACGGCGAGATCAAGATCGCCACGGCCGAGGGAGGTGGGCAGGTCAACGCGCTGGCCATCGACACCGAGGCGGCGTTCCTGGAATACCTGGACATGTTCTACAACCTCGGTATTGCCGGCCGCGCCATGAAGCGCATCGGCGCCGTCGAGTTCGCCACCACGATCGCTCCCGGCCTGCGCGACGTGCTGTTGACCGGCAAGATCAAAGAGGTCGTGGTCCGCAACGACAAGACCGCCAAGGAGCTGAAGGGCCAGCGGGCCTACGACGCCATCGTGGTCGACGCTCCCCCGACCGGCCGCATCGCCCGATTCCTCGATGTGACCAAGGCCGTCTCGCAACTGGCCAAGGGCGGCCCGGTGCACTCGCAGGCCGACGGCGTGGTGAAACTGCTGCATTCCGAGCTGACCGCCATCCATCTGGTCACCTTGCTGGAGGCCCTGCCGGTACAGGAGACCATCGAGGCGATCGCCGAACTGCGTGAGCTGGAACTGCCGATCGGCAGCGTCATCGTCAACCGCAATATCCCGGCCTATCTGTCGGACGACGACCTGGCCAAGGCCTCTGAGGGCGATATCGACGCCGACGCCGTGCGCGCCGGGCTGACCAAGGCCGGAATCACGTTGTCGGACAACGACTTCGCCGGGCTGCTCACCGAGACCATCCAGCACGCGACTCGGACGAACGCACGCGCGGAGAGCGCCGATCAACTCGAAGCTCTGGACATCCCACAGCTCGACCTGCCGGCCCTGCCCGACGGCGTCGACCTGGGCAGCCTGTACGAACTCGCCGAAGCGCTTGAGCAGCAAGGGGTTACCAAGTGAGCAGCAAGCCCCCGGCGCTGGACATGCGCGCCATCCTGAACGACAGGGCCAACCGCGTCGTGGTGTGCTGCGGCGCCGGTGGCGTCGGCAAGACCACCACCGCCGCGTCGATGGCGCTGCGGGCCGCCGAATTCGGCCGCACCGTCGTGGTGCTGACCATCGACCCGGCCAAGCGCCTGGCTCAGGCCCTCGGCATCAAAGACCTGGGCAACACGCCGCAACGGGTGCCGCTGGCTCCGGAGGTACAGGGTGAGCTGCACGCCATGATGCTGGACATGCGCCGCACCTTCGACGAGATGGTGACGCAATACTCCGGCGAAGAGACGGCCAACTCGATTCTGGAGAACCAGTTCTACCAAACGGTGGCCACCTCGCTGTCCGGCACACAGGAGTACATGGCGATGGAGAAGCTCGGCCAGCTTCTCGCCGAGGACAAGTGGGATCTGGTCGTCGTCGACACCCCGCCGTCGCGCAATGCGCTGGATTTCCTCGACGCGCCGAAACGGCTCGGCAACTTCATGGACAGCCGACTGTGGCGGCTGCTGCTGGCGCCGGGCCGCGGCCTGGGCCGACTGGTCACCGGCGCGATGGGCCTGGCCATGAAGGCGCTGTCCACCGTGCTCGGCTCGCAGATGCTCGGTGACGCCGCCAGCTTCGTGCAATCGCTGGACGCCACATTCGGCGGGTTCCGCGAGAAGGCCGACCGCACCTACGAACTGCTCAAGCGGGACGGTACCCAGTTCGTGGTGGTGTCGGCCGCCGAGCCCGATGCCCTGCGTGAAGCATCGTTCTTCGTCGATCGGTTGTCGCAGGAGAAGATGCCGCTGGCCGGCTTGATCCTGAACCGGACCCATCCGATGCTGTGCGAGCTCAGCGCCGATGTGGCCGAAGAAGCCGCCACTTCGTTGGCCGCCGATGGCGACACCCTGACGCCTGCGGTGTTGCGGATTCATGCCGACCGCACGGCGATCGCCAAGCGTGAGATCCGGTTACTGTCGCGGTTCACCGGCGCCAACCCGCACGTGGCGTTGGTCGGTGTGCCGTCATTGCCGTTCGATGTGTCGGACTTGGAGGCGCTGCGCGCCATCGCCGATCAGATCACCGGAGAAGTCAAGGTCGACTGACCCGGCGGCGGCCGCCACCTGGACGCAGCCAAATGCCCGGCGACTCGATGAGTCGCCGGGCATTGGTATTGAAGGATTCAGACCGCGCTGCGGTGCTTGCGCTGAGCCGAGAAGAATTCGGCCCAGGAGATGACCTCGGGGTGCTGCTTGAGCAGGGCACGACGCTGACGCTCGGTCATGCCGCCCCAGACCCCGAACTCGACGCGGTTGTCGAGGGCATCGGCGCCACATTCGGCGATCACCGGGCAGTGCCGGCAGATGACAGCGGCTTTGCGCTGGGCGGCGCCGCGGACGAACAATTCATCGGGATCTGCCTGGCGGCAGCGGGCTTGCGAAACCCAGGCGATTCGGGCCTCAGCCTCAGCTTGAACGACACTATTGACGGGAGCGGTAGCGATTGTCCTGTGAGCTACTGGCTGAGTACTTACCACCAGCGATCCCTTCGTCACGCCGTCGAGCGACGGCCCGGTAACCGTGCAGAACGCTGATTGCGATCTACGCCACATTGCGGTCCGTAGTGTTACCTGGATCGCATTGTGTGTCCAAGTTAGGTGGTCAGGGGGCGTTTGCGCAACTAGTCTTATGCCGCTTTTTTGGGACGCGCGTCCCGACGTCAATTTTAAGTCCGCGGAGAAGGCCACGCATCCCGAGAAAACGTGCTAACTGACCGGTCCCGGGCTCTTCAGGTGCGGCATAGTTACTCTGTACCCATGTCCGAGCGACCGCAGAACCGTCCGCCGACGCGTCCTCCCACCGCGGTCACCGCCATCAAGCTGACCTGGTGCGTCATTCTGGCCAGTGTCTTGCTGGCCGCGTTGATGTTTCCCGTCGTCGGTGGCATCGGTCTGATGTCCAATCGGGCGTCGGATGTGGTGGCCAACGGTTCAGCCCAACTGGTGGAGGGCGATGCGCCCGCGATCACCACGATGGTCGACGTGAAGGGCAATCCGATCGCCTGGCTGTACAGCCAACGTCGGCGCGAGGTAACCAGCGATCAGATCGCCAACACCATGAAGCTGGCCATCGTCTCGATCGAGGACAAGCGCTTCGCCGAGCACAACGGCGTCGACTGGAAGGGCACTCTGACCGGTCTGTCCGGCTATATGTCCGGAGCGTCGGACACCCGTGGCGGTTCGACGCTGGAACAGCAGTACGTCAAGAACTACCAACTGCTGGTGATCGCCCAGACCGACGCCGAGCGCCGCGCGGCGATCGAGACCACCCCGGCCCGCAAGCTGCGCGAGATCCGCATGGCACTGACGCTGGACAAGACGTTCACCAAATCCGAGATCCTCACCCGTTACCTGAATCTGGTGCCGTTCGGCAACGGCTCGTTCGGTATTCAGGACGCCGCGCAGACGTACTTCGGGATCGACGCCTCGCAGCTGAACTGGCAGCAGGCCGCCCTGCTGGCCGGCATGGTGCAGTCCACCAGCGGTCTTGATCCGTACACCAACCCCGACGGTGCGCTGGCGCGCCGAAACCTGGTGTTGGACACCATGATCCAGAACGTTCCGCAGAGCGCCGACGAGCTGCAGGCAGCCAAGGATCAACCGCTCGGCGTGCTGCCACAGCCCAATCAGTTGCCCCGCGGCTGCATCGCCGCCGGCGACCGCGCCTACTTCTGCGACTACGTCCAGGAGTACCTGGCGCGTGCTGGCCTCAGCAAAGACCAGGTGGCCAAGGGTGGCTACCTGATCCGCACCACCTTGGACCCCGATATCCAGAACACGGTGAAGTCGTCCATCGACGGCATCGCCTCACCGACCATCGACGGCATCGCCAGCGTCATGAGCGTGATCCGGCCCGGCAAGGACCGCCACGCCGTGGTGGCCATGGCCAGCAACCGCACTTACGGGTTGAACTCCGACGCCCACGAAACCATGCAGCCACAGCCGTTCTCGTTGGCCGGCGACGGCGCCGGGTCGATCTTCAAGCTGTTCACGACCGCGGCTGCGTTGGACATGGGCATGGGCATCAACGCCACCCTGGCCGTGCCGTTCCGCTTCGACGCCAAGGGGCTGGGTAGCGGTGGCGCGAAGGGTTGTCCGAAGGACACCTGGTGTGTGGAGAACGTCGGTAAGTACGCCGGCTCGATGAACGTCACCCAGGCACTGGCCACGTCGCCGAACACCGCCTTCGCCAAGCTCATCTCGCAGGTCGGCGTCCAGCGCGCGGTCGATATGGCGGTCAAGTTGGGGCTGCGTTCGTACGCCGAGCCGGGCACTGCGCGCGCGTACGACCCGAACAACAACGAAAGCCTGGCCGACTTCGTCAAGCGGCAGAACATCGGCTCGTTCACCCTGGGCCCGATCGAGGTCAACGCGCTCGAGCTCTCGAACGTCGCCGCCACCCTGGCGTCGAGCGGCACGTGGTGCCCACCGGACCCGATCGACAAGGTCTTCGACCGCCACGGCAACGAGGTGTCGGTGACCACCCAGACCTGCGAGCAAGCGGTTCCGGAAGGTCTGGCCAACACCCTGGCCAATGCGATGAGCAAGGACGCGATCAGCGGCACCGCGGCTGGTTCGGCTGCGTCGCAGGGCTGGACTCTGCCGGTGTCCGGCAAGACCGGTACCACCGAGGCCTACCGGTCCTCGGCATTCCTGGGTTTCACCAACGCCTTCGCCGCCGCGAACTACATCTACGACGACTCGGCAACACCGTCGGACATCTGCTCGTTCCCGCTGCGCCAATGCGGCAAGGGTGACCTGTACGGCGGTAAGGAACCGGCCCAGACCTGGTTCACCGCCATGAAACAGTTCACCCCGACGAATGTGGCGCTGCCGCCCACCGATCCGCGTTACGTCGACGGCGGCCCGGGCTCGAAGGTGCCCGACGTCGCCGGGATGGACCTGGACCTGGCCCAGAGCCGGATCAAGGACGCCGGCTTCCAGCTCTCCCCGCAGCCGGCCTGGGTGAACAGCACGGCTCCGTCGGGACAGGTGATCGGCACCAACCCGACCGGATCGACGATCCCCGGCTCGATCATCACGATCCAGGTCAGCAACGGCATCCCGCCGGCACCGCCGCCGCCTCCACCGCCACCGTTCGGCCTGTCGATCCCTGGTTTGGACGGACCGCCACCCCAGGTGGGGTCGACTGTGGTGGAGATTCCGGGCCTGCCGCCGATCACTGTTCCGGTGCTCGGGCCGCCGCCGCCATAACTTGAACACTCGATGAGTCATCTCTGTGGGGTTGCTAACGCGGCCCTGCGAGACCAGGCCTGGTTGGCGACGCAGCCAGTAGACTCGCTCCATGTCTGACACCCTGCGTAAAGCTGCGGTTACCGCAGCTGGAACGTTCGCCGCCGGGCTCGCCTACGCCTCGCTGATCGAGCGCAACGCGTTTTGCGTCCGCGAGGTGACCATGCCGGTGTTGACGCCCGGGTCGTCGCCGCTGCGGGTGCTGCACCTGAGCGATCTGCACATGATGCCGCGGCAACGTCGCAAGCAGGAATGGCTTCGTGAGCTCGCCGATTGGGAGCCCGACCTGGTGGTCAACACCGGAGACAACTTGTCGCACCAGAAGTCGGTACCCGCTGTGGTGCAGGCGCTCGGTGATCTGTTGTCGGTGCCGGGCCTGTTCGTCTTCGGCAGCAACGACTACTTCGCGCCGAAGCCCAAGAACCCGGCCAACTACCTGTTCAACAAGTCGAAGCGAGTCACCGGCAAGCCGTTGCCGTGGCAGGACCTGCGGGCCGCCTTCACCGAGCGCGGCTGGCTGGACATGACCCACACCCGTCGTGAGATCGAGGTGAACGGCCAACTCATCGCGGTAGCCGGGGTGGATGATCCGCACCTGACCCGTGATCGCTACGACACCGTCGCCGGTCGGCCCAATCCGGCGGCAAGCCTGTCGCTGGGCGTGACCCACGCGCCCTACACCCGGGTGCTGGACCGGTTCGCCGACGACGGCTACCAGTTGGTGCTGGCGGGCCACACGCACGGCGGTCAGCTGTGCGTGCCGTTCTACGGCGCGGTTGTGACCAACTGCGACATCGACACCTCACGGGTCAAGGGCCCGTCGCGGTGGGGTGCGCACATGCAGCTGCACGTGTCGGCCGGGATCGGCACCTCGCCGTACTCGCCGGTGCGGTTCTGCTGCCGGCCGGAGGTCACCTTGCTGACGCTGGTGGCCGCGCCGACCGGCGGCGGGCACCCCAATATCCGCGCGGACGTGACGCTGCCGGCCGTCTCCGCGCGGTGACCACCGGCCCCTCGATCACGGCGCACGACAGCGACCGCCGCTGGGTGGACAACGCGGTGCGGTTGATCGAGGCCGACTCCCGGCGCAGCGCCGATACCCACCTGCTGCGGTACCCGTTGCCGTCGGCCTGGAGCGACGCCGTCGACGTGCAGCTGTATCTGAAGGACGAGACCACCCATATCACCGGCAGCCTCAAACACCGGCTGGCGCGGTCACTGTTCCTGTATGGGTTGTGCAACGGCTGGATTGGCGAGGGCACCACGGTCATCGAGGCGTCGTCGGGGTCCACGGCCGTGTCGGAAGCCTACTTCGCCGCCCTGCTCGGTCTGGAATTCATCGCGGTGATGCCGGCCTCGACCAGTGCGGCCAAGATTGCGCTGATCGAATCACAAGGTGGCCGTTGCCATTTCGTCGACCAGTCGTCGCAGGTGTACGCCGAGGCCGAGCGGCTGGCCGAGCAGACCGGCGGGCACTACCTGGATCAGTTCACCAACGCCGAGCGGGCCACCGACTGGCGCGGCAACAACAACATCGCCGAGTCGATCTTCGCCCAGATGCGGGACGAGGCCCACCCCGTCCCGGAATGGATCGTGGTGGGCGCCGGCACGGGCGGCACCAGTGCGACCATCGGGCGCTTCATCCGGTATCGCCGACATGCAACGCGGCTGTGTGTCGTCGACCCGGAGAATTCGGCGTTCTACCCGTCTTGGGTCAAGGGCGACCGGGAGCTGTTCACCGGGGCGTCGTCGCGCATCGAGGGCATCGGCAGGCCCCGGGTGGAGCCGTCGTTCCTGCCGGGCGTGGTGGATGCCATGGTGACCGTGCCCGATGCCGCCTCGGTGGCCGCAGCGCGGCACGTGAGCCGGGTGCTGGGCCGCCGGGTGGGTCCGTCCACCGGCACCAATATCTGGGGTGCGTTCGGGCTACTGGCGCAAATGGTCGCCGAGGGCCGCAGCGGGTCGGTCGTGACGCTGTTGGCCGACAGCGGTGACCGTTATCAGGACACCTACTACGACGAAGCGTGGGTCAGCGATCGTGGGCTCGATTCGCCGGAAGCCGCCGCCACGCTGGCCGAATTCGAGCGCTCCGGCACCTGGCCGTGACTCGCGACGCGCAATGCGGGGCGGTAGTCGGAGGTGGCGAACAGCCACAACGCTGCGAGTCCGAAGAACCCGCCGTAGAGAAGAGCTCCCAAGCCGGTCATGTCATCCTCGTTTCGCCGGTGGCAATGGTCATTGCTAGGTAGAACATCGCTTACCCGGTAAATCCATCCCGTAATCGCGGTGATCTGGGCCGCTCAGGGCCGTTTGGCTTCTGACCGGGTTGGTGCGATACGCTGTCGAGGCTTCACGCGGGGTGTGGCGCAGCTTGGTAGCGCGCTTCGTTCGGGACGAAGAGGTCGTGGGTTCGAATCCCGCCACCCCGACAGCATGAAGAAGGCCCTGACCGGGAAAATCTGGTCAGGGCCTCACTCGTTTCATGAGCTGGGTGCTACCGCCTAGCCTTCACAGGCGATGCCGTCGTGGTCGCGATCCTGCGACGCCTTGTAGTCCGGATCACCCTTGGGGATGTTGTACCGGCCGTCGGCGTGGGCTTCCTTGCAGTTCTTGTAGGGACCAGACGCCTGAGCAGCGGGGGCGACGGATACACCGATTCCGGCAATCAGCGCAGCAGCGATCAGGGCACGCAACATTGGGGCACCTCGAGGGGGTTGGAGAGAGTGGACGCCCGAGTGTGGCATCGACCGTTCTCCCAGAAATACGTTTCCAGCAAAATATACGTAGGTGTCAAAACCGGTTGGCGACCGATCATGGCGCGAGCGCATTGCGGTGATGTGGGACATATATGTCCCATTTTGGCGATTCGATGCTACATTTACCAACATGACTGGACCGATGCCGATCGATAGTGGCGTGCGTTCGCGCACCCGCACCGCGATCCTCGATGCCGCCAGCACCGTCCTGGCCACCAACCCGGCGGCATCGCTGGGCGACATCGCCACCGCCGCGGGTGTCGGCCGCAGCACCCTGCATCGCTACTTCGCCGAGCGCTCTCAACTGCTGCGCGCGCTCGCGATCCATGTGCACGCGCTGTGCAACGCGGCCATCGAGCGCGCCGAGCCGACCTGTGGTCCCCCGCTGGTGGCCCTGCGCCGGGTGGTGGAGACGCAGCTGGACCTCGGACCCATCGTGCCGTTCATCTACAACGAGCCGACGATCATGGCCGACCCCGAGATGGCGGCCCACCTCGACACCGGCGATGAGGTGATCGTGGAGCTACTGAACCGAGCATCGGCACGTCCCCCCAGCGGCCCAGCAGATTGGCCGCGCCTGGCGTTCTGGGCGCTGCTCGATGCCGGATACACCGCCGTGCGCAACAACACCGCCCCCCGCGTCGAGATCGTCGACGCCATCATGACCGCCCTGACCTCCGGGATCATCAGTCCCGACCAAGCCTGAGCCACAACCGAATTCAAGGAGTTCTCCCATGTCCACGAGCACCGTCGCCACACCGGCGACGAACCGCAGCCACCAACATCGTTGGTGGGCACTGACGGTGCTCATGCTCCCGGTGTTTCTCATCTCGATCGACAACACCGTGCTGGCCTTCGCACTACCGAAGATCGCCGAAGCGTTCCGGCCGTCCGCCGCCGCCCAGCTGTGGATCGTCGACGTCTACTCACTGGTGTTGGCGACCCTGCTGGTGATGATGGGCAGCCTCGGCGACCGCTTCGGTCGCCGCCGGCTATTGCTCATCGGCGCAACCGGATTCGCCATCGTGTCCGCTGCTGCGGCATTCGCCCCGAGCGCTGCGTACTTGATCGCGGCCCGCGCCGCGCTGGGCGTTTTCGGCGCCATGCTGATGCCCTCGACGCTGTCGCTGATCCGCAACATCTTCACCGACGCCACCTCGCGTCGGTTGGCGATCGCCATCTGGGCATCCTGCTTCACCGCCGGGTCCGCCCTGGGACCGATCGTCGGCGGCGCCCTGCTGCAGCATTTCCACTGGGGCGCAGTGTTTCTGATCGCAGTGCCGCTCCTGCTGCCACTGCTGGTACTGGCGCCCAAGCTGGTGCCCGAATCACGCGATCCGAATCCGGGCCCGGTCGACCCCACCAGCGTGCTGCTGTCGTTCACCACCATGCTTCCGGTCGTCTGGGCGATCAAGACCGCCGCACACGATGGCATCTCGGCACTGGTGGTGGGTGCTGTCGCAGTCAGCGTCGGGTCAGGTGTCTGGTTCGTCCGTCGACAAAACCGCAGCAGCACACCGATGTTGGACATGCGACTGTTCGGCTACGGGCCGTTCACCGCGTCGATCCTGGCCAACTTCCTTTCCATCGTCGGCCTGATCGGGTTCCTGTTCTTCGTCTCGCAGCACCTACAGCTGGTCTTGGGGCTGAGCCCGTTGGCCGCTGGGTTGGTGACGCTGCCCGGCGCGGTCGTCTCGATGATCGCCGGGGTCGGCGTGGTCCGGTTGACCCGCAGGTTCGCCTCGCACACGCTGATCATGGTCGGACTGGTCCTGGTGGCGGCAGGCTTCCTGCTGATCCTCGCGTTCCGCCACGACCTGAACATCGGCGCCGTCATCGTCTCGTTCGTCGTACTCGAGCTGGGCATCGGCATATCCCAGACCATCTCGAACGACACCATCGTCTCGGCGGTACCGGCAGCGAAATCTGGTGCAGCATCGGCAGTTTCGGAGACTGCGTACGAACTCGGCGCGGTGGTCGGTACGGCCATCCTGGGCAGCATGTTCACCGCGTTCTATCGCGCCAACATCGAGCTGCCCGACGTGTTGTCGCCGACCCAGGTCGCTGACGCCGGCGAGAGCATCGGCGGCGCGGCGGCAGTGGCCCAGACCCTGCCGACCGAACTCGGTGCCCGGCTGATGGAATCCGCCCGCGCGGCATTCGATTCCGGCATCGCACCGACGTCGGCCATCGCGGCGGCACTTGCACTGACGGCTACCGCTGTGGTGTACGTGGTATCTCGTCGCGAGGGCTAGGCGGGGTTCGGGCCCGAAGGCGAGGCAGTCTTCGGGTCCGCGGGCGAGGCAGTCGCGCCCTGGCCGCGCTTGGCGATGGTGCCGGCAACCGAAGTCGCGCCAACGGTGAGCAACGCACCCAGGATCAACGCCGACGGTTCCCCGGAACCGAGCAGGTGCATCTGGGTGCCCAGGGTTGCCGCGGCTACCGGCACGCCGAGCTGGGCCGAGGCCAGCACGCCGAGCGAAAGCGGTTGGCCGAACGCCCGGCCGCTGCAGTGCGCAAGGATCGCGCCGAGGCCCAGCACCACGCCCAGCACGATGTACTTCGGGTCCTGCCCCAGCTCACGCACGTGCAGCGAGGCTCCGAGCCAGACGAAGAACAACGGCGCGAAGAAGCCCTCGGTGATACCGAACAACTGGCGGGCCAGGCGCCTTGGTTCGCCGACCGCCGAAAGGACCAGCCCGAGCGCAAAGCCCGCCAGCATGATCGACACATGGGTCGATTTGGCCACCGCGGCCAGCCCGAACAGCGCGATCAGGCTGATCCGCAGTTCCAACGCAAGGTCGCGCTTCTGCGAATACTTGTGGAACCGTTTGAGCCAGCCCCGCTGGTTGACGTACCGCAACGCGACAAATAGCACAGCCGCACATGCTGCGATGGCCAGCGCTCCCAGTGCGGCCCGCGGCGCACCCGCGGGATTGATCGCCAACGGCAGCAAGACGATTGACGATGCATCGGCGATCGCTATCTGGGCGGTGACCGCCAGCACAGGTGGTCCGGTCAGACCCAACGAGTCGATCACCGGCAGCGCCAGCGCCGCGGAGGACGACGCCATCAGCACCGCGTACATCAGGGCGTGGCCGGTGCCGAAGAGGTGTGCGACGGCCACACCCAACACCACCGAGATCGCGCCCACCGCGATCGCCCGCAGCAGTGCTTTGGGTAGATCGCCGCGCAGGGATTGATCCCGGACCGGCACGTGACTGCCCACCACGAACATCACCAGCGCAAACCCGATGTCGGCGAGCAGCGAGAAGGTTGGATCCCCCGCATCGACGATGCCGAATCCGGTGCGGCCCACGATGATTCCGGCCATCAGCTCGCCCACGATCACCGGTAGGCGAAGGTGCGGCACCGCCGCCAGCAACGGTCCCGCCAGTCCAACTACGGCCAGCAGGGCCAGCGCATGAAACCCGAAACTGTCCATCGCTCAGCTGGTCAGGACTGCCACGACACGAGCCGGCACGGGATGTCGGTGTTCTCGTCGGTCAGATAGCTCGCGCACACCCGGTGGTAGCCGTCCGCGATCTGCAGCGGAACGCCCGCATGGACTTCGCCGCGCACCAGCAGGATCGGCGACAGCTTCTTGCCGTCACTGATCTTGGACAGATCCGACCGGACGTGGCTGTTCGACTCGGGGAGCAACGGCAACTGCGCGGCGCGCAAGATGTCCTTGGCCTTGCGTGTGACGGTTGCGGCCGACTTCATCGCGTCGACGGTTTTCGCGACCTCACCCTTACCGGTCAACATCGTCAGATAGTCGGTCGCCGCGTCGTAGTCGTGGTCTTCTGGGTCATCCAACCAGTTCACTGCCATGGAAGCACCCTAAGGCCCCGAGACCGCGGATGTGATCCAGCAGACAATCTCGTATTTAATAGTTGCATCACGATAGTTAGCGATATATCGTCAACGCATCGGAAGTGCACATCGTGCTTCCCGCCTACAGAAAGAACACAGACATGAACACCCCATTCAATCCACCCGAAGGCCCATTTACGGGCCACCCATTCGGCGGACCGCAGTCATTCGGCCGTCCTGAGACGCCCTTCGGCTTCAGCCCCACCGACCGTCGCGCCCTGCACGAGCAGCGCCGCGCGGCCCGTCGAGAGATGCGCGAACACGTGCGCGAACACCGCGGCGGTGGCGACGCCGGCTTCGGTTTTGGTCCCGGTTTCGGTTTCGGTCCCGGCGGCTTCGGACCGGGCTTCGGTCCCGGGCCATTCGGACCTGGCGGACCGCGCGGACGCCGACACGGCGGACGTGGCCGCACTGGCGGACGTGGCCGTCGCGGTGATGTCCGCGCCGCCATTCTCAAACTGCTCACCGAGCGGCCGATGCACGGCTACGAGATGACCCAGGAGATCGCCGCCCGTAGCGAGGGCCTGTGGAAGCCGAGTCCCGGCTCCATCTACCCGACGCTGCAACTGCTGGTCGATGAGGGTCTGATCGTCCCGACCGAAAGTCGGGGTAGCAAAAAGACTTTCGAGCTGACCGACGAAGGCCGCGCCGCCGCCGACGCGATCGAGACCCCGCCGTGGGAAGAGATCGCCCAAGACGTCGACCCGGCCGCGATCAACCTGCGCGCTGCCGTGGCCCAGCTGTTCGGTGCGGTCGCCCAGTCGGTGCACACCGCCGACACCGAACAGCAGCAGCGCATCCTGGACATCGTCAACAACGCCCGTCGCGAGATCTACCAGATCCTCGGCGAGGAGTGACTAGCCTCGGACCCATGACGACCTACGCACTCGGTTCGTACCAGGTCCACCGCGTCGGGTTCGGTGCCATGCAGTTGCCCGGACCCGGCGTGTTCGGGCCGCCCCGCGACCACGATCAAGCGGTCGCGGTGCTGCGCCGGGCCGTGGCCGCCGGGGTCAACCACATCGACACCGCGCAGTTCTACGGACCCAACGTCGCCAACGAGCTGATCCGCGAGGCCCTGCACCCTTACCCGGCCGAGCTGGCACTGGTCAGCAAGGTCGGCGCGCGACGCGACGGGCAGGGCAACTGGCTGCCGGCCCAGGAGCCCGACGACCTGCGCAGAGCCATCGAGGAGAACCTGGAGACGCTGGGAACCGACCGCCTGGCCGCGGTGAATCTGCGCGTCATGGGCGACGACGACCACGGCGCCCCAGGGGCAGTCGACACTGAACTGTTCGACCGCCAGCTGACCGCCATGATCGCCGCCCGAGACGAAGGCCTGATCGGCGGTATCGGCCTGAGCACCATCACCCTCGATCATCTGCACATCGCCCTGCAACGCACTGACATCGCCTGCGTCCAGAACGCCTACAACCTGCTGGACCGAACCTCGCAGCCGGTGCTGGACGTGTGCACCGAGCGTGGCATCGCCTTTGTCCCGTATTTTCCACTGGGGTCGGCATTCAATCCGCAGAACCCGATCCTCGGGCACCCGGAAATCATCAGAACGGCAACAGCATTGGGCCACACCCCGGCGCAGGTCGCACTGGCGTGGACGTTGACCGCGGCACCGAACGTCCTGTTGATTCCCGGTACGTCGTCCCTGGCGCACCTGGAAGAAAACCTCGCGGTGGCCGATATCCAAGTGCCACAATCACTTACGGATACGTTGCAGTGACCGACCTGGATCGGATGCCACGCGGCGGCCCGGCGGCATCATGTCTGGACCGGCTGCTGGAGACCGACCGACCGGAGTATCTGGACCGCGACGACGTCGACCCCGCCGTCAAACGGCAGGTGGTGCGGGCCTTGGAGCTCGCCGGTCGATGGTTCGGCACCAACGAGCGGTTCGCCCACATCGCTCTGGAAGAGATCGCTGACGTTCCCGACCCGCGGATCCTCGAACTCGGCTCGGGCCACGGCGCGTTGTCGGCCAAGCTGGCCGAGATGCACCCCACCGCCACGCTGACCGTCACCGACATCGAACCTGCCTCGGTACGGGCGATCTCCAAGTCCGCGTTCGCCGCCGACCCACGGGTGACGGTACGTGAAATGGACGCCACCGCAATCGATGCCGCCGACCGCACCTACGACCTCGCCGTGTTCGCGTTGTCCTTCCACCACCTCCCGCCCGCGGCTGCGGCACGGGTACTCGCCGAAGGCACCCGGGTCGCGGACAAGTTCGTCATCATCGACCTGCCCCGACCTCCCGCGCCGCTGCATCTGATCCGACTCGCCGCCATGCTGCCGCTGGTCCCCTTCGTGCCGTTCGTCCATGACGGCCTGATCAGCTCGTTGCGCACCTACAGCCCGACCGCGATCCGCGCCCTGGCCACGCACGCCGGTGTGCAGGTCGAGCTGCGCGGCGGGGTGTGCGAGCCCCAAGTCGTCATCGCCGCCGCGGGTACGTTGGAACCATGACCGACGACCAAGTAATGGATTGGGATAGCGCCTACCGCCAAGAGGGCCGGTTCGACGGCCCACCGCCATGGAACATCGGTGAACCGCAGCCCGAACTGGCCGCCCTGATTGCGGCCGGAAAGGTGCAGAGCGACGTACTCGATGCGGGGTGCGGTTACGCCGAATTGTCACTCGCGCTGGCCTCCGACGGCTACACGGTGGTCGGTATCGAACTGACGCCGACCGGCGTCGCGGCGGCGAAAAAGGCTGCAGCCGAACGTAACCTGACCAATGCCACCTTCGTGCAGGACGACATCACCACGTTCACCGGTTTCGACGGCCGGTTCAACACCATCATCGATTCGACGTTGTTCCACTCGATTCCGGTCGAGGGCCGCGACGGCTACCAACAGTCGGTGTACCGGGCCGCCACCCTCGGTGCCGTCTACTACATCCTGGTGTTCGCCAAAGGCGCGTTTCCGGCCGAGGCCGAGCAGAAGCCCAATGAAGTCGACGAGGCCGAGCTGCGTGCGGCCGTCGGCAAGTACTGGGCGATCGACGAGATCCGTCCGGCGTTCATCCACGCCAATATCCCTGATGTACCGGCTGATGCGCCGTTCCAGATGCCACCGCATCCGCGCGACGAGAAGGGCCGGTTGATGCTGCCGGCGTTCCTGCTCACCGCACACAAAGCCTGAGTCAGAACCTTCAAGCCGACACCGCCGCCAACGCGCGGGCGAAGGACTCCAATTCTTCGCCCGTGACGTCGACGTGCGGTGAGACCCGCAACACCGGCCTCATCAATTCGAATGGCGCACGATCCACTCCTGCCACCGTGGTGACCATGCAGTGTTCGGCAATCAGCTTGGCGCGCACGGTGGTTGGGTCGGCGCCCCGGACCGGTTCCAGCGTGGTGATCGCGCTCGGTTCATCGACCTTCTCGACCACCCGCCAGCCCCGCAGCTCCGCAAGCGCGTTCCGGGTGAGCGGCCCCACCTGCGCGAGCCGTTGCCGGACCACCTCCGGCCCGGCGACCAGATGCTCGCCGATGGCCACCGAAAAGGCAATGCGCGCTGCGACATTCATCTCGCCGAGATCCAGGCGCCGCAACACGGGAAGCGGCACACCCCACTGCGGCAACGGAATTCGCGGCCGGATGCGATGAGCCACCGTCGAATTGATGGCCAGTACACCCACACCTCGGGGCCCGGCCAGCCACTTGCGCGACGACGAGTAGATGACGTCCGGCGCGGCCGAGCAGTCCAGATGGCCGAGTGCCTGCGCAGCGTCGACCGCCACCGGGATGTCGAGCTCGCGGCACAGTGCGACGAACTCGGCCAGCGGTTGCACCACCCCACGATGACTGCCCAGCGCCGTCAGATGCGCCAGCGCCGGACGCTCGCTACGCAACACCGCGCCGGCCGCGGCCACATCGAGCCGTCCCTCATCATCGGCAGGCAGATGCCGCACGGTAAAACCGTTGGCCTGCATGACAATCAGGTTCGGCCCGTACTCCCCCGGCAGGCATGCCACCGTCCGCTCGGCGGCCCAGCTGCTCAAGAGCAGGTCCAGCGCGTTGGACGAACCGGTGGTGAACAGCACGTCGGCCGCGGCCATCCCGGTCAGCTGGCTGATCGCAGCCCGGCCGGCGGTCAGTACCGCCTCTGCGCCCTCCGCCGCCACGTAGCCACCGAGTTCAGCCTCACGGCGGGCATGCTGGGCGGCGGCATCGATGACCGCGAAGCTCTGCCGAGAGCAGGCGGCGTTGTCTAAATGCAGGCCCGCAGGTCGCGGCCGGGCCGCCCGCCACATGGCCCCGATACTCACCTCAGCTATGCCTTCACGGCAAGTGACACACCGAAATCACCGACCGGGTCGGTCCACCACTGGGTGCGCTGCAACCCGGCTGCAGACAACTCTGCGGCGATGCCATCCGCACGGAACTTGCACGACACCTCGGTGAGCATCTCCTCCCCGGCTCCGAATTCGACGGTCAGATCCAGATCATCGATCCGAACCTGTTGTGCCACAACAGACCTGAGCCACATCTCGATCCGCTCGTGATCCGGGTTCCATCGTGCCACATGGTCGAAGCCCGCAAGGTCGAAATCAGCGGCCAGCGCCCGGTTCACCACCGCCAGGACATTCCGGTTGAACCGGGCGGTGACACCCGCCGCATCGTCGTACGCCGCTACCAGGCGCGCGGTGTCCTTCACCAGATCTGTGCCCAGCAGCAGCATGTCTCCGGGCTGCATGGTGCCGGCCAACGTCGACAGGAACTCCGCGCGGGGCTGCTCGGTCAGATTGCCGATGGTGGACCCCAGGAACACGATGAGCCGACGGCCGAGCACCGGTATCTCACCGAGGTGCTGCTCGAAATCCCCACACACCCCGGTGACCTCGACACCCGAATATTCGTCGGACAGCTCGGCCAGTGCGGTGCTCAGCACCCCGGCGTCGACGTCGAACGCCACAAACCGGTCGAGGCGACCCGCCGCGTGGAAGGCGTCCAGCACTGTCCTGGTCTTCTCTGAGGTACCACTGCCCAGTTCCACCAGGGTGTCGGCACCGGACGCGGTGACGATCTCGGCGGCCACGGCACGCAGGATCTGCGCCTCGGTCCGGGTCGGATAGTACTCGGGCAGTCGGGTGATCTGGTCGAACAGATCGCTGCCCACCGAATCGTAGAACCACTTGGGCGGCAACGACTTCGGCGTCTGGGTCAGGCCGTTACGCACATCGCTGCGCAGGGCCGACGGCGCCCAGTCCGCGGCCAGATGGTTGACCAGCGACGGCACTGTCTTGCTTACGGTCATGGCAGTCCTTTCATTCGAGAGGCCTCACGTCAACGCCGGTGCCGGTCACTTCGACCAGGCACCGATCCGGAATGTCCCGCCACGCGGGTTCGTCGTCGTAGGGCTCACTGGCCACCACAACTCCGTCGGGACGCTGCAGCACAGAAAGAGTGTCGCCCCAGGTGGTGGCGAGCAGACGGGATCCGTTGGCCGCCAAAACATTGAGGCGGGCACGCGGATCCTCGGTACCCACGCGGACAATGGTATCCGCCAACCGATCCAGCCCATCAGCGAATATGCATGCGGCCAACAGCGCGCTGTCGACGGTCGACTCGATCTCGCGGGACGCCGGCAGCACCGCGCGATCGACCACCCCGTTGTGCGAAAGCAGCCAGGTTCCGTCGGTGAACGGTGCCGACGCCGAGGATTCGACCGGCATCCCGACCGTCGCCGACCGGACCGCCGCCACCACACACCGGCTGTGCAACGCTGGGGCTACCGAGGCAAAGGATGCGTCGGCCCAGATCGGGGCGGCGCTGCGCCACCGCCGGGGTACGTCGGCGTCGAAGAACCCGACGCCCCAGCCATCGGCATTGACCAATCCATGTTGCTGCCGTCGCGGTGAGTATGACTGCACCAGAAGACCATTCACCGGTTCGAGGACCAGCGAGGCCACCGACACGGGACTGCCCAGCCAACCCAGATGCCGGCACATCTAGGCGTCCCACGCAAGTCGGACGCCGGAGAAGATCTGCCGGCGGATCGGGTGGTCCCAGTTGCGGAAACTCGGCCGCAGAATATCCGCGCCGACCGCCCATGCCCCGCCGCGCAGCACCCGGTAGTCGCCACCACCGGCGCCGTCGAAGAACGGCTCGGAGTACCGGTCGTAGATCATCGGGGTGAAGCCGGGCCAGGGCCGCAGTGGCGAGGTGGTCCACTCCCACACGTCGCCCAGCATCTGTTCGGCGCCGTAGGCCGACGCGCCGCCGGGATAGGCGCCGACCCGCGCGGGCCGCAATGCGCCGCCGCCGAGGTTTGCCACACTGGCATCGGGTTTGGCTGCGCCCCAAGGGAATCGGCGGCGCGTTTCGGCGACCGGATCCCAGGCACAGGCCTTTTCCCATTCGATCTCGGTCGGCAGGCGGGCGCCGGCCCACGCGGCGTATGCCTCGGCTTCGAAGAACGTGATGTGCTGGACGGGTTCGTCGGCGGGTAGCTCCTCGACGTGCCCGAACCGCACTCGACCGGCCCCATCGGCAGACCAGAACAACGGCGCGACCAGCCCGGCGCGCTGCCGGTGTGCCCAACCTTCCGTCGACCACCAGCGTGGCTGGCGGTAGCCGTCGTCGGCGATGAACTCGCGCCATTCGGCGTTGGTCACCGGCACCGTGCCGATCCGAAACGACGAAACCTCGACGGTGTGTGCCGGGCGCTCATTGTCCAGTGCATACGGCTCGTGCGTCAGATCGACGCCGAGGGTGAACGGCCCGCCGGGCACCAGCACCGAGGTGCCGGCGACCCCTGGGCGCCCGGGCGGCAGTGCCGTTCCGGCACCAAGCAACGGCGGTCCGCTGCGCAGGTTCAGCGCTTGCAGCATGGTCTCGTCGTGTTGGTTCTCGTGGCTGATCACCAACGCATAGGGGAATGCATCACCGTCAGTCAATTTGTCCAGTGCGTCAAGGACTTTCCCTCGCACGGTGCCGCAGTAGCGGCGCGCGTCGATGGGCGGCAGCAGCGGCAGGCTCACGCGGCTGGCGCGGGAGTGCACGAAGGCGTCGTACAGGCCGTCGACCTTGGGATCCAACAGCCCGGGACGGTTCTGGTCACCGCCGCGCAGCAGCCATAGCTCCTCCTGCTGACCGATGTGCGCAAGGTCCCAGACCAGCGGACTCATCAACGGGTCGTACTGGCGTAGCAGCTCGGCATCGTCGAATTCCACCAGTGACAAGGTGCGCTGCCTGGCCCGTTCCAACCCGCCCGCGAGCAGCTCGCGGGCGTCCGGCGGGCATTGTTCGCTGACGCTCAACCGTCACCTTTCGCCAATTCGATTACCGCCGAACCAATTCCGTTCTCCACCACCCGATCGGCGAAGTCGTCGGCAGCGCTACGCCCCAGGGTCACCCGGCGCAACAGGGCATCCATCGGCGCGTTCAGTTCGGCAGGTGCGGCCCCGGCGGCCGCTTGCACACACCGCACCGCTGCTTCCCTCAGCCGCGGATCGGCCAGCCCCACCCGTGCCGCCAGATCCCATGACGAGGCGACTGATTCCGTTGCCTCCCAGGCGATCTGTGCCAGTTCCGGGTTGTCCAGCAACGACACCAGGGTGAACACCACAGCCGGCCACACATCGTCCGGCATGGCGTCCAGATAGCGGATCTCCAGCCAGCCACGCGGCCGCACCGGCGGGAACAACGTGGTCAGGTGGTAGTCCAGGTCGGCCTCGGTGGGTCGGCGGCCACCCAACAAGGTGAGGCCGTCGGCCCAATCGGCGAACGGCACCCATTCGGTGACCGGCTCGGCCTCCGGCGTGTGTACCAACATCACCGGTGCTTTCAGCGCGTACCGGGCCCAGTCGCTGGCCGGGTCGTCGCCGCTGGCACCCAGGATCGGCCCGCACCGCGCGGCATCCAGCCGTCCCCACACCCATTGGCGCGAACTGCGCCAGCCGGTGAACCTGCCGCCGAGCATCGGCGAATTGGCCGAGATCGCAACCATGGTCGGGCCGAGGGCGTGCGCCAGCCGAACCCGATCGGCCCAGCCGTCCCGCGGGCCCGCATCGACATTGATCTGCAGCGACGCCGTCGACGTCATCATCGCCGATCCGGCGTCACGGGTGCCGCTCGCCGCGAAGAAAGTCTCCATCGCGCGGTACCGGGCACCCGGGTTGACCCGAGCACGGGCTCGCAGCGGATCGGTGCCCAGCAGCAGCAGACCCAGACCGCGACGCCGCAGGGCCGCCCGCAACACCGCCCGGTCTGCCGCCATCGCGGCGACCGCCGTCATGGGTCCGTCCAGTGGCGGGCCGGACAGTTCGATCGCGCCGCCGGGTTCCATGGTGATGGCGCCGCCGCCGGGCAGCTCCGGGATCGACGCAACGGCATCGGTGAGTTCGGCCCAATCCGGACGCCGCATCGGATCGGACAAGTCGACGCAATGCGCCTCGAGCTCGAGCCCGACCCGGCCGACCGGGCCCTCGCTCAGACAACCTCCACCAGCATGCAGCGCGGCGCTGTAACTACTCGACAACTCCGGATACGCGGCATGCGGGCGCCGCGCAGTGGTCGCGGTTCCCATCTGAACTCCCTCCACGATTCCCGGCGCTAGGCCAAGGACCATCGATCGGCGTTCTCGGGACCCGCCAACCCAGCCCCAAGCGTTCCTGCTTTTCTGACCCTGCCATGAGGCACCGACAATTTCTGCCCCTGATCTGTTCCGGGCACGATGCTCACGGCTGCGCAGTTATTGCCCGAGGGTGTTCTGCATCGCCCCGGCCAGTACGTTGACCGCAGGGCCACCGTTCCCAGATTGACAAACTTTCGCTTGCAGCAAAACGTTTTCCCGCAGCCTGGTCTGCACGAAACAGCGTCGGTCGGTGTCCGCCTCCTGCTTCACCCACGACGCATCGGCCGGTCCGGCAGGCGGACCCGAAAAGCTCCACACCTCGGTACGGCCGTCTTCCAAGTGCATCGCGGTGGTCTGTCCCGCACACCCGACGGTCCGGTCGACAATGCGATGAAAAGCGCGTGCCGCGGCATCGTCGGTGGCGAACACCCCGACGGCCTGCTTCACCAGGTGGCCCTCATCTGTCGCAGTCGTCTGTGTGGTCGCACCGTTGAACGACGCCAGATCCGGATCGTCGTAGACCTCGGGCAGGCCGATATCGCCCCAGTTGTTGCACACCGGAAGGTCGACGAAGTAGCCCTGGAACGGTGCGGTGAAGACGCCCTCCCAGCCCATCGGGGCACCGACGACGTTTCCCACCGACCCCTTACCCAGGACGGCGTAGGACACCACTCCCGGATCTGACGGCTTGGCCGAGGCACTGCCCGACACCGCGACAGCAGCCGCGCAGACCACCACCCCCGCCAGTGCCGCGACGCGGACCGATCGCACACTCATGGCTCCGATGATGCCAGCCGTCGGGCCACCGAACCCGAGACGCGGGCCGCATCAGGCAAAAGCCAACAGGCCGCACCCCATAACGGGATGCGGCCTGTTGCCGTCAATCAGTTGTCTCAGCGGCCGGGCTGGCCACCACCGCCACCGGGCTGACCGCCCTGACCACCCGAGCCACCGGGAAAGCCGGGGCCACCGGGGAAGATGAAGCCAGGACCGCCGGGCCCGGGGAACATCGGGTGCCACATCCCAGGCCCACCGGGGCCGCGGTCGTCGCGGTCACCGCGGAATTCCGAACTGCCCTGGCCGTGGTGATGCTTGTGCCAGCCATGGTGATGGCCGCAGCCGTGCATGCCCATGAAGTAACCGGAGAAGAAGATCGTCGCGACGATGAACACGGAACCAGCCACGATGCCGACCCAGGCCAGCACCTTGTAGAGCTTGCTGGACTTGTGCTCGACCACTGGAGCTGCGACTGGAGCTGCGACGGGCGGCGCCGCAACGGGTGGGAACGAATCCGTCGGAGTTTCCGGCGGCTCGGGAGTCTGGGGTGCCTGCGGCGTTTGATCACTCATGACTCCGATGATCCACGCGGCAACCACTGCCGTGCCTAGGTTGCGGGTAAGAATCAGCTATGAGCTCGACGCCCGGTAGCGTGAGAGCGACTTCGAGAAAGGCGCCATGTCCAGAATCACCGTGCGCACTGCGGCCGTCATCGCCGGTGGCGCGTGCCTGCTGATGTTGGCGCCGGCCTGCGCCAAGAACGCACCGGCTCATCTCACCGGATCGCCTTCGACCGCGTCGTCATCCTCGGCATCGCACTCCGGGCTGAACAACTGTCAGATCTCTGCGTTGCCGGCCGCGGCCGGCACCACGGTCAGGCTCATCCACAGCGGTGGCCCGTTCCCCTATCCGCGTGACGGCATCGTGTTCGGCAACTTCGAGCATCGCCTGCCCAACCAGTCTCGCGGCTACTACCACGAGTACACCGTGCCCACCCCGGGCGCGAAAACCCGTGGCACCAGACGAGTTATCACCGGTGGCCAGCCACTGACAGATCCTCCGGAGTTCTACTACACCGGCGACCACTACGAGACGTTCTGCCAGATCGGAGGGGCGTGAAGACCTACACCGTGCGTGGTGCCCGAATCCATTCCCGCGCAGATCTTTTCATTGAAATCGGCCACGCGGTCAACGGGGCCGACGGCTACTTCGGCAGCAATCTGGATGCGTTGGCGGACTGCCTGGGCGGCGGGTTCGGCACCCCCGAGGACGAGCCCTTCCGATTCGTACTGGCAGACAGCTCAAAAGCCAAGGCGGCATTGGATTCCGATACCTGGCTCGGGCTGCTCGAGGTCTTCGGAGGCTCCGGTGTCCACCTGGTCCTGCAGGACTAGGACTTGAAAGGGTTCACCGCGAATTGGACCACGCGGTAGGGCCCCCTGTCCCGCGAGGTCGTGAACCACTGGCTGACCAGTACCCTCAACTCGTCGAGCGTCGAGCCAGGTGAGATATAGCCGCCGTACGGCTGACCCAGCCGATTGTCTTGCGGCGCAGGAAATTCATCGGCCTGCTGCGGCCAGTCTGAGGCGACCACCACGGTGGTGACCGGGGCGGTGCCCAGCTCCGTCGGGGTACCCGCGATCCGGACCTCCATGTTGCCGGTGCTGCCGTTGAAGTAGGACAGCACCGTCTTACCGTCCACCTGCTTCATGCTCATCTCGCCGATCCGGTCGCCCCACAACGGTGTCGGCGGCCTGTTCCAACCCGCGGTCGCCGACCACCCCTGCCAGCTGGACCGGTCGGTGAACGACTGCGGGCTGACCCGGTACAAGAACGCGGGGCTGCTGCGATCGAAGTTGTCGGCCACGATGTACACCCAGCCGCGCGGCGAATCGGCCGCCGGGATCGGATCGTAATAGCCGGTGATCTGACTCTGCGCTCCCCCGGCGTATTTCGCGGGCCGCACCGAACCCGGCACCGTCGGCCAACCGCCTTGTGCGGGGTTGGCTTTCACCAGCCGTGAGTCGGACGGCACCAGATTGAGCGTGCGGTTGATCATCAGGTAGTTCTCCCGGTTGATCGTCACCACGCCCGCCGGAAGTTGCGACATACCAGGCACTTTGGGGTCGGCCAGCAACGGCTTGTCGATCCCGGTGACTCCGCGGTACCGCAGGCCGTTCGGGTCATTGATGGAGTCGGTCTCGACGTGCAGGGCCACCGGCGCATACCAACCGCCGAAGCCCACCCCCTGACCGGCGAAGCTGTCGCCGCAGACCTGCAACAGTCCGCTGGGGAACTCCATGAACTCGCACAGATCGGTGGCGCCGATGCCGTATTCGACGGTCGGGGTGCCGGTTCCGGCCACTGGGCCGATACGCAGCACCTGTCCCGGCGCCAACGGCGCGAGCACCGGCGTCGGTATCGGAGCGGGCGGGTCGGCGGATGCCGGCGGAGCGCCCAGCGCGAGTGCTGAGATCAACGCGATCGCCGCCCGCACTCGCACTTTCCGGCCCATATGTATATGTCCGCGCGGGTGCAGAGTTACCGGGAGGCGAGCAGTTCGGCGATCTGCACGGTATTCAGCGCCGCACCCTTGCGCAGGTTGTCCCCCGAGACGAACAATGCCAGGCCACGGCCATCGGGCACACCCGGATCCTGCCGGATGCGACCGACGAGCGAGTCGTCGACACCGGCGGCGGCCAGCGGAGTCGGCACGTCGACCAACTTCACGCCCGGCGCCTCGGCCAGCAGCTCCACCGCGCGCTGCACCGAAAGCGGTTGCGCGAATTCGGCATTGATCGACAGCGAGTGCCCGGTGAACACCGGAACCCGCACGCAGGTACCGCTGACCGCGAGATCCGGGATACCCAGGATCTTGCGGCTCTCGTTCCGCAGCTTCTGGTCCTCGTCGGTCTCTCCGGAGCCGTCGTCGACGATCGATCCGGCCAACGGAATCACGTTGAAGGCAATGGGCGCAACGTATTTCACCGGCGCCGGGTAGGTCAGGGCCCGGCCGTCGTGCACCAACTGCTCGGCACCGTCTACCACCGCGCGAGTTTGGGAGGCCAGTTCCTCGACACCGGCCAGACCTGAGCCGGAGACCGCTTGGTAGCTCGAGATGATCAAGCGGGTCAGGCCGGCTTCTTCGTGGAGCGGCTTGAGCACCGGCATCGCGGCCATGGTGGTGCAGTTCGGATTGGCGATGATGCCCTTGGGACGGACATGCGCGTCACGGTGGAAGTTGACCTCCGAAACCACCAGCGGCACATCGGGGTCCTTGCGCCACGCCGAGGAGTTGTCGATGACGGTGACGCCGGCCGCGGCGAACCGCGGGGCCTGCACCCGCGACATGGTGGCACCGGCGGAGAACAGGGCGATGTCCAGGCCCGACGGGTCTGCGGTCTCGCTGTCCTCGACCTCGATCTCCTGACCGCGGAAGGTCAGCTTCGTGCCGGCGGACCGGGCCGAAGCGAAGAACCGCACCGAGGTGGCCGGAAAGTCGCGCTCCTCCAACAATTTCCGCATCACCTGGCCGACCTGACCGGTCGCGCCGACTACACCGATGTTGACCATCTATCTACCCGTCTAAATCCCGGATCCGGCGTAGACGACAGCTTCCTCGTCGCCACCCAGACCGAATGCCTCGTGCAATGCCGACACCGCCTTGTCCAGCTCGGTGTCCTTGACCAACACCGAAATCCGGATCTCCGACGTGGAGATCAGGTCGATGTTGACGCCCACCTCGGCCAGCGTCTCGCAGAACTTCGCGGTCACGCCCGGGTGGCTGCGCATGCCGGCACCCACCAGCGAAACCTTGCCGATGTGATCGTCGTACAGCACCGAAGTGAAGCCGATTGCGCTCTGCAGCGAGGTCAGCTTCTCCACCGCGGTGGGCCCGTTGTCGCGCGCACAGGTGAAGGTGATGTCGGTCTTGCCGTCTTCCACCTTGGAGATGTTCTGCAGCACCATGTCGATGTTCACATCGACATCGGCGACGGCACGGAACACCTGGGCGGCATAGCCCGGAACGTCGGGCAAACCGACCACGGTGACCTTGGCCTCGCTGCGGTCGTGGGCGACTCCGGTCAGGATGGCGTCTTCCATGGGGATGTCCTCAATCGATCCATTGACGATGGTGCCGGCCTTGTCCGAGTAGGACGACCGGACGTGAATCGGAACGTTGTAACGGCGGGCGTATTCGACGCAGCGCAGCATCAGCACCTTGGCCCCGCACGCCGCCATTTCCAGCATCTCCTCGAACGAGACGGTGTCCAGATGGCGGGCGTTGGGCACGATGCGCGGGTCGGCGGTGAAGATGCCGTCCACATCGGTGTAGATCTCGCAGACGTCGGCGTGCAGCGCCGCAGCCAGCGCCACCGCGGTGGTGTCGCTGCCGCCGCGGCCCAGGGTGGTGACGTCCTTGCTGTCCTGGCTGACGCCCTGGAAGCCGGCGACCAGCACGATCTGGCCCTCGGCCAGCGCGTCCTGCAACCGGCTCGGGGTGACGTCGATGATCTTGGCGTTGCCGTGGGTGCCGGTGGTGATCACGCCGGCCTGCGAACCGGTGAACGACCGGGCGTGCTCGCCGAGTGCGTCGATGGCCATGGCGACCAGCGCGTTGGAGATCCGCTCACCCGAGGTGAGCAACATGTCCATCTCTCGCGGCGGCGGGTTCGGCGAGACCTGACCGGCCAGGTCCAGCAGGTCGTCCGTGGTATCACCCATCGCCGAGCAGACCACGACGACATCGTTGCCGGCCCGCTTGGTTTCGACGATCCGTTCAGCGACCCGGCGAATCCGCTCGGCAGACGACACCGAGGATCCGCCGTATTTCTGTACGACGAGCGCCACTATTGGCCTTTCTTGGGTCCCACGCTTGCAGAGGCTGCACCAAGGATAAGGGAGGCCAGCACATGAATTTGTTGGCCGGTAGCTTGGCGGACGTGCCCGACGCACCCGCCGATCGATCCGCCGATACCTCGGTCCCGATCCACCCCGCCCTTGCCACCCGCTGGAGCCCACGAGCGTTCGATCCGAATGCCGAACTGCCACATGAAGATCTGGCCGCACTGCTGGAAGCGGCACGCTGGGCGGCCACCTGGGGTGGTCGTCAGCCGGTGCGGTTCATCGTCGGACAGCGCTCCGGCTCCGGCTCCGGTCCGCACGCGCTCGACGAGACATTCGTCACGCTGGCCGGCCTGCTCAAACGCGGCAACAGCTATGCCCACGCGGCGTCGGCCCTGATCCTGCTGTGCACCGATGAAGGCCCGGACGACAAGACCGCCCTGTACAGCAAGGTCGACGCCGGCTCGGCGCTGGCGAACCTGTCGGTCGAGGCGGTGTCCCGGGGCCTGATCGTGCACCCGATGGCCGGGTTCGACGTCGGCGGCGCGTCCACTGCGTTCGCTCTGCCCGAGCAGCTACGGCCGATCATGATCATCGCGGTCGGCACGCTGGGCGACTACGCGCACGTCAGTCCCGAAATCGCCGAGCGCGACGGGCGGCCACGCGAACGGCTGCCGCTGGATCAGATCGTGCTGAACTGGCCTACCAGAGCTTGAACCACTCGCGCTCCGCCGGACACGCCTTCTTGAGCTCGGCGATCTGGTCGTCGATCTGGCTGCTGACGAAATTCGCCTGATAGAACTCGGCCGGCGGCGGCGCACCGGGCGCCCGGCCCTGCATCGCGATGCGCAGCTCGTCCAGCTTGCCGACGAAGTCCGAGGACAAGGTGGCCAGCTGCACGGCATGCACGGCCAGGTCGCCCCGATTGACCTTCTGCGCCCGCTCGGCCAAACCGTCGGCCCAGGCCCGGTACGCCGTCTCCTGCGCGATGGTCGGAATTCCGTTGGAGTTCTTGTCGGTCTTGGAGTCGATGAACTGGGCCTGCGACTTGTTGTAGCTCAGGATGTCGAGCACCGGCTTGCAGTCTTCGGACGGCTGGTTGAACACCGTCTGGCGCACGATCCACAGCGCCGCGACGATCACCAGGACCACCGCGATGGCGATCTTCCACTTCCGGTCGAGCTCGAAGAGCCATCTGGTCAGCACCGTCGCACTGTATCGCTCTATCGGTGGCGACCGGAATCACCAGCCAGGGCCGCCACCACCGCGGCGCTGTCGGCATGCGCCCCGAACACCCCGCCCTGCATGGTGATCATCTTCAGCGCCGCCAGGTGATTGCCGTAGTCGGTGGCGCCGGTCGCGTCGGAGACCACCAGGCACTCGTAGCCGCGATCGTTGGCGTCGCGCATGGTGGTGTGCACGCAGACGTCGGTGGTGATGCCGGTGAAGATGATGTGCGTGATGCCCTGGCTGGCCAGTACCAGGTCCAGATCGGTGGCGTAGAAGCTGCCCTTGCCGGGCTTGTCGATCACCGGCTCACCCGGCAGCGGCGCCATCTCCGGAACGATCTCCCAGCCGGGCTCGCCGCGGGTGAGAATGCGTCCGCACGGACCGGACGATCCGATCTCAGCACCGATCTGCGCCGATCGCCAGCGTTTGTTGGCGGGCAGATCGGACAGGTCGGGACGGTGCCCCTCCCGGGTGTGGATGACGAACAGGCCGGCCTCCCGCGCCGCCCGCAACACGGTCTGGGCCGGGCCCAGCGGAGTGCGGGTCAACGACAGGTCATAGCCCATCGTGTCGACGTAGCCGCCCTCACCGCAGAAGTCGACCTGCCAGTCGATGTTGATCAATGCCGTTCGGGCCACTGGGATATCGCCGTCGTAGGGCCAGCGGTAGGGCTGGGCGTCGATCGTCACAGGGGCGGCGTTCACGCATTCTCTCCGGCCAGGGTTGGTACCCGCACCCGGGCGGGCAGGAAGGTCAGCGCGGTGAAGGCGGCGGCGCCGACGGCCATCGCGACCAGCGCGTCGGAAAGCTGCGGTGCGTAGAAATGCGTAGCCAGTGCGGCCGCTGCGCCAATCCCCCACGCCGCGAACGGTTTCCAGTACAAGCCGGCCGGCGCCGACCGCCTACCGGGCAGCACCAACTGGTCGGCGATGATGATCACGCCGATCGGCGGAACCAGCACACCCAGGATGTTGAGCCAGGCTTCGAAGTAGGACCAGATCCCCGCGACCGCCGCCACAATCCCGATGACACCGAGCACAATCGTCAACTGGCGCATGGTTTTTCCGGTGATGTGACCGAACCCGACGGCACCGTTGTACAGGCAGTGGGCACACACACTGCCCATGTTGACGAACACGAACAGCACGCCGAGCGGCACCAGGATGCCGCCGTCGCCGACCAGTACGTGCAGGAAGTCACCGCCGGTCTGCTGTGGGTCCTCCGACGCACCCAGGGCCACGATCAGGGCACCGACGAACTGGGCCACGAAGTAGGCCACCGGAAACGCCGATAGCGAGGCGAGCACACCCTGGCGACCGTCACGTGCCCAGCGGGTGAAGTCGGCAGTCATGGTGCCCGAATCGGCGAAGCAGGCGATCACCATGGTGACTGCGACACCGAAACTCATCGCCGTGGACGCCCCACCGTGGTACGAGAACGCCGGGGTCAATCCGCGATCTCCGGCCGCGATGACCACCGCGGCCGCACCGAGGACCAGGAACAGTGCGGAAGCCACTACGCCGAGCCAGGAAATCGCCCGGATGCCAACGAATGTCAGGGCGGCGAACAGCAGCCCGGCCAAGAGCGTGATCCAAGCCGCCGGCCATCCCATGGACAGATGCAAGGTGGTGCCCACCATGCCGGTCTGGAAGGCGAACCAGCCGATCACCAGTGTCGACAGAAACGCCGAAACGATGCGAAAACCCTTGCTACCGAAGGTGTCCGCTGCAGTCAGCGCGAAGTTCTTGCCAGACCGTCCGGCCAGATAGCTCAGCGCGCCGACATAGCACATCAGTACCGCGTCGCCGATCCCGATGGCCAGCATCCCGGTGGCGAAACCCAAGTTGTAGACCACGATTCCGGCGAAGACCGCCGAGGTCATGATCATCGGAAAGCCGACCCACACAGCCGATACCGAGAACAACGAACGGCGGGCCGACGCCGGGACCGGACCATGTTCGTACTCGTCACCCAGTGTGTGGTGACCCACCCGCGGCTCCGATTCGGCACATTCAGTCACGGCACCGCCTTCTCAGTTGTTCGGGCGCCGAGCCGACGCCCGGCCGTCTCTACGATGCGACACCGGCGTTTCCGACCGATGTCGCTCGGTGACGGGGCTGTTACGAGGCACCGAAAGCTGCTCGGCGTAATGGTCCATCGGGACTGCCCAACGAAGACATAGTTGGCACTTAACTAGCGGATCTAACTTCGTTGGTAGCCAGCCAAAGGCATTGCAATTATTGGGAGTTGTATCGAAATGTCACGAATCAAGAGCATCACCAAAGTGGCCCTGGTCTCTGCGGGCCTCGGTCTTGCCGCGCTCGGCGTCGGCACCGCGACCGCCAGTGCCGCACCGGTCGCCGCCGGCCCCGGGATTGCCACCTGGGGTGGCGGATGGGGACATCACGGCGGCTGGGGCGGTGGTCCCGGTTGGGGCGGTGGTCCCGGTTGGGGTCCTCCTCCGCCGCCGGTTTGGGGTGGCGGTTGGGCGCCCCCGCCGCCTCCATGCGTCAGCGGCCCGCTGGGTTTCGTCAGCGTGTGCGCCTGATTTCAAACGAGGTGCCTGCCCCCGCAAGGAGGCAGGCATTCTTCTTATTCATTGCGTTTTTCATTGCAATTTTCACAATGGCGTTCATCGGCCCACAAATGCTCATCACAGCGTCATAACCCGCACATAGCTCTGACTTAGATTTCGGTCCTAATTTTACTTACCGGATACCGGTCAGAGGCCTTCCGGGCAATAGACGACAGGGGTACCGATATGTCACACACCAAGAATTTCGCAAAGTTGGCCGCCGTTTCCGCGGGCATCGGTCTGGCCGCGCTCGGAATCGGCTCCGGCATGGCTAACGCGTCACCGCTGACCCACGGTCCCGGGATCGCCGCCTGGGGCGGCGGGCCCGGCGGCGGCTGGGGCGGTCATCCGGGCCCGGGCGGTCCCGGCTGGGGCGGCGGCGGTCCCGGCTGGGGCGGTGGCGGACCCGGCTGGGGTGGCGGCGGACCAGGCTGGGGCGGCGGCGGACCAGGCTGGGGCGGCGCAAGCTGGGCCGGCGGTGGCGGCGGCGGCTGGGGCGGCGGTGGCGGCTGGGGCGGCGGCCCGTGCATCAGTGGCCCGCTGGGTTTCGTCCACCTTTGCGCCCCCTGATCGAATCAAAGAACAGCAACAAGCCTGTCTCTCTCAGGAGACAGGCTTGTTGCTGTCGGGCCGTGGCATCCCCGCGCGGTGACCCCTATGGCTGGGTCATGTCGACGGACGGTCGGACCGCCTCGGCGACCACATGTCGACTCCGGAAGGGAGTCAGTGGACGCCCGGACACAGCGATCCAGCCCAACGTGCCCATAGCGGCCACCACGTAGATCGCTCCCGCCCATGCCTGGTACCACGGGCGGCCCACCTGGTACATGTTCGTCTGGAGCATCTCCAGCCCGTTCGGAATGTTGAGCACCATCAGCACGATCCAGCCCCAACCGAGGTACGGAGCTGCACCGCGTCGCCTGACCGGACCGCGCAGCAGCCACATCACCAGTGGCAGCAGCCACACCCAGTGGTGCGTCCAGGAAATCGGTGAAACGAGCAGACCGAATATCTGCACGACCAGCAGGCGGCCGAGCGTGTCGTCGACAGCGCGCCAGGCGAAGAAGGCGAGAACGCCCGTGCCGATCAGCACCCCCGCGTGCAGGGCACTGCCACCGACGTGATGGCCCGCGATCCGGGTCAGCGCGCCGAGCCACGACTGGTTGATCGCTTGCGCGTACGGCATCACGGTCGCGTCACCGAACAATGTCTTGAAATAGCGAAAAGCCGCATCGGGGAAAGCGACGAATGCGAAGCCGATGGTGGCGGCGAACACTGCGATCGAGGTGGCCAGCGCAGCGAAACGTCGTTGCCCGGCCAGGTACAGCCAGGTCACCCCGGGAGTCAGTTTGATGCCGGTGGCAATGCCGACCAAGATCCCCGCGACCGCGTCGCTTTTCACGTATGCGGCAAACAGGACGGCGAACGTCAGGAAAATGCCCACCTGACCAAGGGATATGGCGTTCGAGATCGGGTCGAACCACAGCGCTGCGGCGGTCCACAACAGCGCGCCTCCCGCGTCGCCATTGCGTAACAGCTTTTGCGTCAGGCGTACGACGCCGTACGTCGCGGCGACCTCTGCGACAAACCACAGCGTCTCGACCAGCCACATCGGCAGCCAGTGCCACGGATACAGCAGAACGGCGGCGAACGGTGGGTAGACGAACACCCGGTGGCCGACCGCCCCATGAGCCGACATCGCCGACGCATGGCTGTCATAGAGATGGCCGTTCGTCAGCCCCATCGGGGCGGTGACGATCGTGTGCAGGTCAAGGAAGTGCGGTCCGACCGACGCATGGCCGATACCCGAGACGATCGCGCTGACCAGAAGGACTGTCGGCGCCGCGCGACGGGCGCCGGTAGTCGAAAGTACCCCCACGTGGCTAGAAGCTACATTGGATATTTGCCAGTATTGACGGA
Source organism: Mycobacterium sp. MAA66 (assembly GCF_041261665.1). Taxonomy (NCBI): domain Bacteria; kingdom Bacillati; phylum Actinomycetota; class Actinomycetes; order Mycobacteriales; family Mycobacteriaceae; genus Mycobacterium; species Mycobacterium sp. MAA66. Next base: position 1,117,771 of record NZ_JBGCCC010000002.1, read on the forward strand.
TCTGAACATTTTCTGATCAGACCTCCTGGACGCCATGACGTCGGAAATGACGCCGGCGAAAAGTCGGGGATCACCGCTGGTAGTCAGGTTTCCCGGGGTGAGCGCGGTCTTCGGTCTCCGGCGATTCGCTCGCGGTTCGCGACAGCAAAGAAGGGTGCGCTTGTTGGACGACAATCGCGGCAATGTCCACGACGAGATCCGGCATCCGCGGGACCTGACCAATCCGCCGTCACGACCGCAGCGTCCCAAGCGCCCAGACATCCAAGGCCTCCGCGCCATCGCGGTCGGCCTGGTTGTGCTGTTCCACGCCGATATCCCCGGTTTCGGCGGTGGGTACGTCGGCGTCGACGTGTTCTTCGTGATATCCGGGTTCCTGATCAGCACGCACCTGATGGAAGGGCTGCGCGAAAAGCACCGGATCGGATTCGCCGCGTTCTACGCGCGCCGGGCCCGCCGACTCCTACCCGCGGCCCTCACGGTCATCATCGCGACCGTGGCCGCCTCCGCCATCTGGGCTTCACCCGTCCAATTCGGTTCTGTGGTCAACGACGCGATCGCGGCGGCGTTCTACGTCCCCAATTTCGCGTTCGCGGCCACCGCCACCGACTATCTGACGGACAAGACGCCGTCGCTGCTGCTGCACTTCTGGTCGCTCGGCGTAGAAGAGCAGTTCTACCTGCTGTGGCCGCTGCTGCTGTTGTTCCTGTTCCGGTGGTTCGGCCTGCGTATCAAAATGGCCGCGGCGATGGGCACACTCACCGCATTGTCATTCGGGCTGTGCATTTGGCTGACCCGCGAATCCCAACCCGACGCGTTCTTCCTACTGCCCTCGCGCGTGTGGGAATTCGGGTTCGGCGCCATTGTCGCCCTGATCCTGCTCAACGGGCGCAGGGCACTGCCCGACCGGCTCGCGGCCGCGGCGGGCTGGATCGGACTGGCCGGCATCATCGGCGCCGGCACGTTGTTTTCCCCGGCGACGGCCTACCCGGGTTCGGCGGTCGCGGTGCCGGTCGTCTGTGCTGCGCTGCTGATCGCAGCCGGCGCCACCCCGCACGGTCCGGTGGCCCTGCTCGGCCGTCGACCGTTCACCTGGACCGGCGACATTTCCTACTCGCTCTATCTGGTGCATTGGCCGGCGCTGATGCTGCCGCTCGCCGCGACCGGTTACCTCCATCCGCTGCCAATGTGGCTGCGCGGCCTGATCGCCGCCTTGTGCATCCCGGCGGCCTGGCTGCTCTACACCTACGTCGAACAGCCGGGCCAGCGCTTCGCATGGCTCACCGCGGCCCGTCCACGGCGCACCCTCGGCGTGGCAGCAGCGGGCATGGCCTGCGTCACCGGCGTGGCCCTACTCGGCGCCGCGGTGCTGCACCCACCGTTGAACGCCGGAAGGCCCGCCGACCCCACCATGCTCGTCGCCGACCCGATCGGCACGCCATTCGTGCCGAGCAACCTCACCCCGACACTCATCACTGCGCACGACGACCTGCCCAGCATCAACGCGAGCGGTTGCATGCTCCAACGGCAGTCGGCCGATCCGACCGGATGTCGGGTCGGGGCCAACAGCGCCGCACCTCGCGTCGTGCTGTTCGGGGATTCCCATGCCGCACAGTGGTATCCAGCACTGGCTGCCCTCGCAGACAAGGGCGTCATCCGCCTGGAGAGTCACACCAAAACCGCCTGTCCTCCCGCGGCCGTTCCCGGGGCGTACTACCCGCAATGCGACACCTGGCGGCGCACGGTGATCCACAACATCGCCGCCGGTCCACCGGCGCTGGTCTTGCTCGCCGGTTACGCACGGCTCTACCTGGCCAACGACGATCGGCCGACCCAACGCTGGCGCGACGCCATGTCCGCGACCGTGGCGCAACTGCCTCGGCGATCACAGATCGCGATAATCGCCGACACCCCATCGACCGGGGTCAACCCGTCGCTCTGTCTCGGCCGCTTCGTGAACAACGCCGACCGCTGCGCCTTGCCACGCGCCGCAGCGGTGTACCCCGATGCGCGTCGCGCCGAGCAGGACATCGTGTCCGCCGGGCAGGCGGGATATTTGGACTACGTCGAGCTGTTCTGCAATGCCACAACGTGTCCCGGCATCCTGGGCAACACGCTGGTCTACCGGGACGGCACTCATATCACTGCCACGGTCAGCACGAAGTTCGCGGACATCCTGGCACGCGACCTGCAGCGTTTGTTGGGAGGACAGCAGCGCTGACCGCGGTTCGGGCCGTGTTTTGGCCAGCGCTGTCCACGGAGTAAGCTCGCTTGTGATGTTTATCGCGCAGCGGATGCTCCTTCTCGGACGCCGCGACGGGGTCTGATCCAGACCGGCCTCCCGTCGCGGGTGTTCGCGATGCGCCGGTCGCGACCTTCTTCTAGGTCCCATTCAGACAAACCGGAGCAATCATCGTGACTACCCAATCCCCCGACGCCTTTTCGTCAAACCGATCCATCACCGTCCCGTCCGGCCCGCGCAACCCCGGCCAGCCCGCCTGGAACACCCAGCGCGCCTCGTCGATGCCGGCGGGCCGCTACCGCAGCTTCGCCGACGAAGTAGAAAACATCTCCCTGCCTGACCGCACCTGGCCGGACAACGTCGCCACGGTCGCGCCCGGCTGGTGCGCCGTCGATCTGCGCGACGGCAACCAGGCCCTGATCGACCCGATGAGCCCGGAGCGCAAGCGCCGGATGTTCGACCTGCTGGTTCGGATGGGCTACAAGGAGATCGAGGTCGGCTTCCCGTCGGCCAGCCAGACCGACTTCGACTTCGTCCGCGAGATCATCGAGCAGGGCGCCATCCCCGACGACGTCACCATCCAGGTGCTGACCCAGTGCCGGGCCGAGCTGATCGAGCGCACGTTCCAGGCCTGTGCCGGCGCCCCTCGGGTGATCGTGCACTTCTACAACTCGACGTCGATCCTGCAGCGCCGTGTGGTGTTCCGCGCCGACCGCGAAGCCGTCAAGAAGATCGCCACCGAGGGCGCCCGGATGTGCGTCGAGGAAGCCAAGAAGTACCCCGGCACGCGGTGGCGTTTCGAGTACTCCCCGGAGTCCTACACCGGTACCGAACTGGAGTACGCCGTCGACGTCTGCAACGCCGTCGCCGAGGTGGTAGCGCCCACCCCGGACTGGCCGCTGATCGTCAACCTGCCCGCCACCGTCGAGATGGCCACCCCGAACGTCTACGCCGATTCCATCGAGTGGATGCACCGGCACCTGACGCCGCGGGACTCGATCATTCTGAGCCTGCACCCGCACAACGACCGCGGCGAAGGCGTCGCGGCCGCCGAACTGGGGTACCTGGCCGGCGCCGATCGGATCGAGGGCTGCCTGTTCGGCAACGGTGAGCGCACCGGCAACGTCTGCCTGGTGACGCTGGGGCTGAACCTGTTCAGCCGCGGTATCGATCCGCAGATCGACTTCTCCAACATCGACCAGATCCGTCGCACCGTCGAGTACTGCAACCAGCTGCCGGTGCACGAGCGCCACCCGTACGGCGGTGACCTGGTGTACACCGCGTTCTCGGGCAGTCACCAGGACGCCATCAACAAGGGCCTGGATCAGATGAAGGTGGATGCGGATGCCGCGGACGCCGACGTGGACGACATCCGGTGGCAGGTCCCGTACCTGCCGATCGACCCCAAGGATGTCGGCCGCACCTACGAGGCCGTGATCCGGGTCAACTCGCAGTCCGGTAAGGGCGGCGTGGCTTACATCATGAAGGCCGACCACGGGCTGGCGCTGCCGCGGCGGCTGCAGATGGAGTTCAGCCAGGCCATCCAGAAGATCACCGACGGCGAGGGCGGCGAAGTCTCGCCCAAGGAGATCTGGGACGTCTTCAACGAGGAGTACCTGGCGCCGATCACTCCGCTGGAGCGGATGCGGCAGAAGGTGACCGCGGCCGAAGAGGACGGCGGTACCGACACCATCACCGCGATCGTGAAGATCGACGGTGAGGAGCGCGAGATCGTCGGCGCCGGTAACGGCCCGCTGGCCGCGTTCATCGATGCGCTGGGCGCCGTCGGTTTCAAGGTCAACGTGCTGGATTACTCGGAGCACGCGATGTCCGCCGGCGAGGAGGCGCAGGCCGCGGCCTACGTCGAGGCGTCCATCGGCGGTAAGACGGTGTGGGGCGTCGGCATCGCGCCGTCGATCACCACGGCGTCGCTGCGTGCGGTGGTGTCAGCGGTGAACCGGGCTTCCCGAGTGGGCGTCTGATCTCAGCCCGGGTCCTCGGCGACACTGAGGACCCGGGCGCACCAGGCCACGGCCTGTGCGGCGAAGTCTTGTGCGGTAACGGTTTTCGCGGTGTCGAGCAGCCGCTCGTTGATCAGCGTGGCCACTCCGCCGACACAGAACAGCGCCGCGTCGAAGCTCTCCGGGTCGGCGTCGCGGTCGGGCAGCAGCACTGCCAGGATCGCGGCGGCCACCCGGTGTTGGGCTACCCGAATGTGTTCGGCGACCGACTCGATGTGGCGGGCGTCGGTCAAGAAGATGCGCACCGCCAGCGGGTCACTCTCGGCGTGTTCGATGAAGCCGGCCAGTCCCAGGGTGAGTCGGGTCTGAACGCTTGCCGACTCGGGCGCGCTGCCACCGGCGAGCATTGCGGCGAAGGGTCCCTCCAGCACGTCGTCGATCACCGCACCGATCAGCGCACCGACGCCGGCGAACTGCTCGTAGAAATAACGATCGGTCAGTTTCGCCCGCGCCGCGACCGCCCGGACGGTGAGCGCCGACAGCCCGCCTTCGCGCCACAGTTCCTCGGCCGCGTCCAACAGCATTCGCCGGCGGGTGTCCCGTCGCTGCTGTGCTGACCTGCCGGAGTACCGGCGTTCGGTCACCCGGTTGTTCGCGTGGTCGGTCACCTGGCGCCGCTCCTCCCTTGACATCGCCGAGCTGCGGATTGAAACTGAGGACATCCGTCCTCAGATGGGGGTTGTATGACAGCCATTGTGCCCGCAGAACCGACGCTGAAGGAACTGCACGGCCGACCGTTCGCGTCCCTGTACGACGAGTTCGACTACCAGGTCCACCGGGTCGAGGGCACCCTGCCGCCCGACCTCACCGGTACGTTGTTCCGCATCGGCCCGGGCAAGTTCGAGGTCGGCGACACCGTGCTGAAGACGATGTTCGACGCGGACGGCATGGTGTCCCGCTTCATCCTGGACGGCCGATCGGTCCGCTTCACCAACCGCTACGTGCGCACCCGTCAGTACCGCGGCGGCGACCGGATGACCCAGCGCGGCATCACCACCAACGCCCCCACCCTGCAGGGAAATCTCAAGCCGCCGGCCAACACCGCCAACACCAACATGGTGTCGATCTGCGGCGAGCTGCTCGCGCTCTGGGAGGGCGGCCCGCCACACAAGATCGATCCCGATTCACTGGACACCTTGGGGTACAAGCGTTTTGATGGCGATCGACTGGGATACCTCGGCGCGTTCTCGGCACACCCGAAATGGGACCCGCGCACGGGTGAGGTGTTCAACTTCGGCCTCGACTTGTTCCCCACCCCGCGGCTGCGCTGCTATCGGGTGGACCGGTTCGGCCGGAACACCCAGATCAACTCCCTGCCGTTGTGGGACATGGTGTGGAACCACGATTTCGCGCTCACGCAGCGCCATCTGGTCTTCGTCCTGGACCCACTGCGGCCCAACATCCCAACTCTGTTGCGCACCCGGTCCTTGGCGCAGGCGCTGGATTACCAGGCGCGCAATGGGTCGACGCGGTTCGTCCTGGTGCCCCGCGACGGCGCCAAGCCCCGGGTCATCGAGCACGAAGCCCTGGCGCATGTCCACGTCACCAACGCTTTTGAGGACGGCGCGGACACCGTGGTGGAGTTCTTCCGATTCGACGACCCGGAGATCTTCCGCAAGCTGGGCAAGGCCTGGCAGGAGCCGGCGGACAACACCGATCCGCGCGCGCACCTGACCATCGACGAGTGGCCCCGCGGGCACCTGTCCCGGTTCCGGATCAACAAGACCGGGCGGATCACCGAGACCGTGCTATCAGCCACGGCCCCAATGGAATTCCCGCAGTACGACTGGCGCCGGTCCACCCGGGAGCACAACGTCACCTACGCCGCCGCGGCCACCGCGGACATCGGCCACTACAACGCGGTCACCAGGATCGACCATCGCACCGGAATTCAGAGCACCTTCGATTTCGGGCTGGCCCAGACCGGTGAACCGTTGTTCGTGCCCCGATCCGACACGGCGGCCGAAGACGACGGGTGGTTACTGGTGCTCAATCACGACCTGCCATCGCATCGTTCGCAATTGGTCATCTTCGACGCCCGCACCATCGCCGACGGGCCATTGGCAACCGCGCATCTGGAGCATCATCTGCCGATCGGGTTCCACGGCACCTTCAGCCGAAAGGTCGCCGGCCTCAGAACAGCGTGAACTGGTCACCCGCGGGAGTGTTGTCGACGAACGCTTCGATATCGGAGCCGCCGACGACTTGGCTCAGCAGTGTCATGAAGTCCTCGTCGGCGACCAGCGGCACACCCAATTCGCGGGCCTGGAAGCCTTTCCCCTGATCGGGCTCGGGCTCGTTGCAGATGACCAGTGAGGTCAGCGGATCGACGGTGTCGCTGAACGCCAGCCCGGCATCCAGGATGCGCTCGATGACTTCCTCGTGGCTGCGCCGGGTCTCGGCCGACAGCGCCACCCGCATGCCCTGCACCAGCGGCCGACCCGGCACGAATGAGCCGGGGTTGGCGTAGTCGCACGGCAGCCGGGAGGCCAGCACCTTCAGCGGGCGCAGCTCGTCGTGGGTGATGTGGCCGCTGGGCCAGCGCTTGCGGGTCACGTTGCGGATCGGCAGCCAGCGTTTGGTGTCGACGGCCGCGGCGAGTGCCGGTTTGAGGATCTGGGCCAACACCATGGCGTCGTCGAGCGCGTCATGCGGCCGGATCTGGGTGGCGCCGTAGTGCGCAGCCAAGGTCTCCAACCGCAGGTTCTCGGTGCCCAGATTCAGTCGCCGGGCCAGCTCCACGGTGCACATCACGGTGTCCACCGGCAGTACCGCGTCGACCAATTCGGCCTCGGCAGCCAGGAACGAGTAGTCGAAGGCCACGTTGTGGGCCACCAGTGTGCGGCCGGCCAGCACCTCGGCCAGCTCGCCGAACACCTCACCGAAGGTGGGTTGTCCGTCGAGCATCTCGGCGGTCAGGCCGTGCACGTGGGTCGGCCCGGGGTCGACACCGGGGTTGAGCAGACTGGAAAACGACCGTTCGACGCTGCCGTCGTCGCCGACGGCCAGCGCCGCGACACTGACCACGCGGGCCTGACCTGGCCGGAAACCCGATGTTTCGACGTCGACCACGGCCCAACCCGCGCCCGGCTCGGTGGCCGGACGCCCCCAGCGGTCGTTGGTTTGGCCCACGTTGGCAAGGATGGCACGCGGGCCCGACAATCCTGGCGGCTGCCGCTGCGTGTCGCCGCCCCGATTAGGCAAGGATTGACCACCATGACCGCAACCACGATCAACCCCGCCGCGCCCGTCCTCGTCACGGGCGCCAGCGGATACATCGGCAGCTGGATCGTCCGCCGCCTCCTCGAAGCGGGGCACACCGTGCACGGCACAGTGCGTAATCCGCAGAAGGCCTCCGGTCTGGAGCATCTGCACAAACTGTCGGCCGACCACCCTGGCCGGCTCCGGCTTTTCAAAGCTGATCTGCTCGACACCGGCAGCTTCGACGAGGCGATGGCCGGCTGCGAGCTCGTCATGCACACCGCATCGCCGTTTCTGCTCTCTGGATACAGCGATGCGCAGGAGGCACTCGTCCGCCCGGCGCTGGAGGGCACCCGCAATGTGCTCGATTCGGTCAATCGCACTCCGAGCGTCAAGCGCGTGGTGCTGACCAGCAGCGTGGTGGCGATCTACGGCGACAACTGCGAGTCGCAGGATGTCCCCGGCGGAGTCTTCACCGACGAGCACTGGAACACCACCAGCAGCGTCAGCCACCAACCGTATTCGTACTCGAAGACCGTGGCCGAGCAGGAGGCCTGGCGGTACCAGAAGGCACAGGACCGCTGGGACATGGTCACCATCCATCCGGGCTTGGTCCTCGGTCCGTCTCTGACCAGTGCCAGCGACTCCGCCAGCCTGAGCACCATGAAGCAGTTCACCGACGGCACCCTGCTCGCGGGCGCGCCGGCCTTGACCATGGGCGTGGTGGACGTCCGTGACGTTGCCGACGCCCACGTGCGCGCCGGCTTCACTCCCGAGGCCCACGGCCGCTACGTCGTCAACGCCGACTCGCTGAGCCTGCTGGAGATCGGCAAGATTCTGCGCCGCCAATACGGCCCGCTGTATCCCTTCCCGAGGATGACGACGCCCAAGCTGGCCGTGAAGGTGCTCGCTCCGGCTGTCGGACTGACGCGCAAGTTCGTCGACCGCAATATCGGTTACCCGCTGGCATTCGACAACGGCCGCGGCCGCGCTGAGCTGGGGCTGACGTATCAGCCGGTCGATCAGACCGTCATCGAGCACTTCCAGCAGATGCTCGACGACGGCCTGGTTCCACGCCGGCCCGGCGGCCGCTAGGTGGGCAGCCTCACGTCGTCACATTCGGTTCGGGCCTCCTAGACTTCCGGGGATGATCACCGCACGAGGACGCGTCGCGCTGGGCGCGGGTGCTGCCGCCCGATGGGCCTCGCGCGTCACCGGGCGCGGAGCCGGCGCCATGATCGGCGGGCTCATCGCCATGAAGCTCGACCCGTCGATCCTCGGTCAACTGGGCTCCGGACGGCGCAGCGTGGTCGTCACCGGGACCAACGGCAAGTCGACGACGACCCGGATGACGGCGGCGGCTCTGGCGACGGTCGGCGAGGTCGCGACCAACAGCGAGGGCGCCAACATGGACGCCGGGTTGATCGCGGCGCTGGCCGGGTCACGGGCTGCGGGACTGGCAGCGCTGGAAGTCGATGAGATGCATGTGCCGCATGTGTCCGATGCAGTCGATCCGTCGGTGATCGTGTTGTTGAACCTGTCCCGCGATCAGCTGGACCGAGTCGGCGAGATCAACGTCATCGAGCGCACCCTGCGCGCCGGACTGGCCCGGCATCCTTCCGCCGTGGTGGTGGCCAACTGTGACGACGTGCTGATGACCTCGGCGGCCTACGACAGCCCGAACGTGGTGTGGGTGGCCGCCGGTGGCAGTTGGTCCGGCGACTCGGTGAGCTGCCCGCGCAGCGGCGAGGTGATCGTCCGCGAAGAGGGCCACTGGTACTCGACCGGCGCCGACTTCAAGCGCCCGGCCCCACATTGGTGGTACGACGAGACGACCATCTACGGACCGGACGGCTTCTCCGCCCCCATGACACTGGCGCTGCCCGGAACGGTCAATCGTGGCAATGCCACCCAGGCCGTCGCGGCCGCAGTGGCATTGGGCGCCGCCCCGCCGGCGGCGGTGGCCGCGGTGTCCGCGGTGGACGAGGTCGCGGGCCGCTATCGCACCGTGCAGGTGGGAGAGCACACCGCGCGGGTGCTGCTGGCCAAGAATCCGGCCGGTTGGCAGGAGGCCCTGTCGATGGTCTCCACCGATGCGGCCGGCGCGGTGATCTCCGTCAACGGGCAGGTGCCCGACGGCGAGGACCTGTCCTGGCTGTGGGACGTGAACTTCGAGCATTTCGTGGACTTCCCGGCGCCAGTGGTCTCGGCGGGCGAGCGTGGCACCGACCTGGCGGTTCGATTGGGCTACGCCGGTGTCGACCACACCCTGGTGCACGACACCATGGCCGCCATCAAGTCCTGCCCACCCGGGCATGTCGAGGTGATCGCCAATTACACGGCGTTCCTGCAGCTGAACCGAGAGCTGAGGCAATGACCGCGGACGTGAAGAGCAGAACGGCACCCGTACAGATCGGCCTGGTGCTGCCCGACGTGATGGGTACCTATGGCGACGGCGGCAACGCGGTGGTCCTTCGACAGCGGTTGCGGCTCAGAGGAATTGACGCCGAGATCATCGAGATCACGCTCAGCGAGCCGGTACCGAACTCACTGGACCTGTACACCCTCGGCGGCGCCGAGGACTACGCCCAGCGACTGGCCACCAAGCACCTCATCCGTCATCCCGGTCTGCAGCAAGCGGTTTCGCGAGGCGCGCCGGTGCTGGCCATCTGCGCCGCCATCCAGGTACTCGGGCATTGGTATGAGACGTCGTCGGGCGAGCGCGTCGAAGGCGTCGGCCTGCTGGACGTGACGACGTCCCCCCAGCCCGAACGCACCATCGGCGAAGTGGCGTCGGTGCCGGTGATCGACGGGCTCAGCCAGAAGCTGACCGGCTTCGAAAATCACCGCGGCGGAACCGATCTCGGTCCTGCAGCGCGTCCGCTGGCCCGGGTGGAGAAGGGTGCCGGCAACCGCGACGGTTCGGGCTTCGACGGCGTGGTACAGGGCAGCGTGGTCGCCACCTATCTGCACGGCTGCTGCCTGGCCCGCAACCCGGAACTGGCCGATTACCTGCTGGCCCAGGTGGTCGGGGACCTGCCTCCGCTGGAGCTGTCCGAGGTCGAATTGCTCCGCCGCGAGCGCTTGGCCGCCCCACGTCGCGTCTAGTCTCCGCCTAGGACAACATGCCCGTTCCCTGCGCCACGAAAGCCAGGCCGACGAGCGTGAGGATGGCCACCACGATCTGGGTGCGATAGCCACCCACCCAGTCATGCACCCCGCGAAGCACCGCTTGGGTTTTCGTCGGCGTGACCACATTGCACAGCAGCACGATCTCGACGACCGCAAGGCTCACCACGATGAACACCACGGCGACGCCGATCTGTGTGCCGATCGCGGCACCGGAGGCCAGGATGGTGGTCAGGGCGAACAGCACCAGGGACGGGTTCGGCCCCGCCCAGAAGCCGATCACCGCCGCGACCCACAAAGCCCCGCTCTCCCAGGCATCGTGGGCGCGCGCAAGCAGTCGCTGAAGTGCTGACCCACCATCGGCGGGCGCGTCCTTGCCACGCTGCAACAACTTCGAGATCGGCGAGGCGTCCGGGTCGGCAACCTCGGCGCGCTTACGCGTCGCCAGCCGAACCCCCATCACCCCGGCAATCACCAACAGCAGCACGCCGACGAACACCTGGACGTGCCGGAGGGTGGAGCTCGCCGTGGTCCTGGGGTTGGCCAGGTCATGCACGAATGTCAGATCGGTGAAGTGCAGCGCCAGCAGCGGAACCAAAAGCAGCACGACGCTCGCGCTCACACAGCCGACCCAGTACACCAGCAGGTTCTGCGCCGGGCGCGGCCGGGAGATCAACAGCAGATTGACGCCGAGGCGCACCGGATCGAGTGCGATCGGAAGCGCCAGCACGGCAACGGAACCCCACATTGCCGACAACTTACCCGGCTCCGCCGAGAAGTCAGTGCGCGCGCAGCAAAGGGATGAGCGCGTCGATCACGGAGATGTCCTCGATGGTCGAGGGGACGGTGTAGTCGACGCCTTCGGCGATCTGCCGCATGGTCTTTCGCAGGATCTTCCCCGACCGGGTCTTGGGCAGGGCGCCGACGACGGTGACGTCGCGGAAGGTGGCGACGGCACCGATCTGGTCGCGGACCATCGCGGTGAGGTCCTGTTGCAACGCGCCGTGGTCGACGTCCTGGCCGGCCTTGAGCACGACGTAGCCGCTGGGCCGCTGGCCTTTGAGGTCGTCGTGGATACCGATGACGGCACACTCGGCGATGGATGGGTGCGCGGCGAGGACGGCTTCGATACTCCCCGTGGAGAGCCGGTGGCCGGCCACGTTGATCACGTCGTCGGTGCGGCCCAGGACCGTCAGATAGCCGTCATCATCGACGTAGCCGAAATCTCCGGTCAGGTAATAGCCGGGGAACGCGGACAGGTAGGACCGAACGAATCCCGTGTCATTGCGCCACAATCCGGCGAGTGTGCCCGGCGGCAACGGCAGCTTGATGACGATGTTGCCCTCGTCTCCCGCGGGCACCCGGTCGCCTTTCGCATCGACGATGTCGACGCGGTAGCCGGGCACCGGCACCGTGGGTGATCCCGCCTTGATCGGCATCGGTTCGAGCCCGCGCAGGTTGGCGCAGATCGCCCACCCGGTTTCGGTCTGCCACCAATGATCGACGACGGGACGTCCCAGCACTGCCGACGCCCAATCGTAGGTGTCGGGGTCCAGACGTTCGCCCGCGACGAACAGGGCTTTCAGCGACGAGATATCGTGCACGGCAAGCAGGTTCGCGGACGGATCCACCTTGCGGATGGCCCGAAGCGCGGTCGGCGCGGTGAACAGTGCATCCACCTTGTGGTGCTCGACAACCCGCCAGAACGCGCCGGCATCCGGGGTCCCTACGGGTTTGCCTTCGTAGAGCACCGTGGTAGCGCCCGCGATCAGCGGCCCGTAGACGATGTACGAACTGCCCACGACCCACCCGATGTCGGAGGCCGTCCACATCACCTGGCCGGCGCTGATGTCGTAGACATGCCTCATCGACCACGCCAACGCGACGGCGTGCCCGCCGTTGTCCCGGACCACGCCCTTGGGTTTACCCGTGGTTCCGGAGGTGTAAAGGATGTACAGCGGGTCGGTGGCCGACACCGGCACCGGGGACGCGGGTTCGGCGATGGCGATCAGCTCGTCCCAGTCCAGATACCCCGGGTGGTCGGCGGCCCGGCCCGGCACGTGGTCGCGGTTCTTCACGATCACCGTGGCCGGCTCGGCGGTGGACATCGCCAGCGCCTTGGCCACGACGGGCAGGTATTCGACGGTTCGTCCCGGCTCCAGACCACCCGAGGCGGTCAGTACCGCCACCGGCTCCGCGTCGTCGATGCGGGCGGCGAGTTCGCCCGCGGCAAAGCCGCCGAAGACCACTGAGTGCACCGCGCCGATCCGTGCGCAGGCCAGCATGGCGATGACGGCTTCGGGAATCATCGGCATGTACACCACCACCCGGTCGCCGGCGGTGATACCGCGTGCGGCAAGCACTCCGGCGAAACGGGCGACCTGGTCGAGGAGCTCGGCGTAGGTGAAGGACTGCTGCACGCCGGTCATCGCCGAGTCATAGATCAGCGCGGTGCGCGCACCGTTGCCGGCCTCGACATGGCGGTCGAGTGCGTTGTAGCAGGTGTTGAGTCGCCCATCGGGAAACCAGCGATAGAGCGGCGCCGCGGAGTCGTCGAGCGCGCGGCTCGGCGGGGTGGTCCAGTCGATCTCGTCGGCCGCCGCCAGCCAGAAATCGTCCGGGCTGTGCGCCGCCGACTCGAAGGCCTCCCGATAAGCACTCATGCAAGCTCTTTGACGACGGTGCTGAACACCGTCATGAACCAGTCCAGGTCAGACATCGAGAACACAAGAGGCGGGCGCACTTTGAGGATGTTGCCATGTCCGCCGCACACGGAGATCAAAACGTGGTGATCCCGCATCGCATCCACGATGCGCTGCGCCTGGGCACCGTCGTGCTTCTTGGTCTCGGGGTCGGTGACGATCTCGACCCCGGTGTACAGCCCCGCGCCGCGGACGTCGCCCAGCAGCGGGTACTGCGTGGCCAATGCGCGAATATCTGACCGCAGTTCGGCACCGACCCGACCGGCATGCTCGGCCAGTCCGTCGCCCTGGATGATGTCGAGGACGGCCTGAGCCGCCGCCATCGACACCGGATTTCCGCCGAAAGTGTTGAAGTAAGGCGTTTCTCGGGCGAACGCGTCGAGAACCTCCGGCCGCGCGGCCATCGCGGCCACCGGAATCCCATTGCCCATGGGCTTGCCCATGGTCACCAGGTCGGGCACCACGCCGTGGCGCGCAAAGCCCCACATCGCATCGCCGGTCCGGGAGAAACCGGGTTGGACCTCGTCGGCGATGAACACGCCGCCGGCCCGGTGCACCACCTCGACCGCAGGTGCCAGCACCGATGGATCGACGTAGATCCCATCGGAGGAGAAGATCGAATCCAGCAGCAGCGCACTGAATTTGTGACCATGACGTTCCAGATCGGCGATCGCGTTGCTGATCTGGTCGGCGAACCAGCCGGCCAGATCTGACGGATGGATTCGGTAGGAGTCCGGTGCAGGTACCGTGCGGACGTTCACGCCGAGCGGGACTCCGACGCCCAGAGACGGAGACATCGCCGAGATCAGGGCACTGTTGCCGTGGTAGGCCTCCTCGGTGACGATGACGCCGGTGCCACCGGTGTACTGCTCGGCCACCCGTACCGCCAGATCGTTGGCCTCAGATCCGGTGCAGGTGAACATGATCGAGGAGATCTCGTCGGGAAATGTGGCGAGCAGCTGTTCTGAGTAATCGAGGATGCTGCCGTGCAGATATCGCGTGTGGGTGTTCAGTTCCGCCATCTGGTTGGTGACGGCCTCGATCACCCGCGGATTGCAATGGCCCACGCTGGCCACATTGTTGTACGCGTCGAGGTATCTGGTGCCCTCGGCGTCGAACAGGTGGGCGCCGGAGCCCTTGACCAGATGAACCGGCCGGTTGTAGAAGAGCCGGTACGACGGTCCCAGCGTCGAGCGCCGTTTGTCGACCATGGCGTCGGTGGCCGGGTCAAGGCCGCCGGCTCCGGTATAGCTGTTGGAATCCATGATTGCGGAAAATGCCATGTGTTTGTCCTCGCTGCTGTGATGGCGGTAGACGCTGGTTCGACGTTGCGGCGTCAACGCTCTTCGTCGAGCACCACGCGTCCCAATCGGTCGTAGCGATGCGGTGAGCGGGTCCGGAGCACCAGGGCGACAACGACTCCGGCGATGCCGGTAGCGCCCACCACGTAAGGAATCGCGGTGAAGACGACATCTTCCGATGCCGAACCCGCGGCGAAGGAGGCGTTCTTGATCAGCAGGTAAATCACGTAGAGCATGCCGATACCACCCAGGCCGGGTGCCAGGAAGGTACGGAACCAATGCGCGGTCTCGGGATGTTGCTTGCGGACATGGAAGTACGAGACCACCGAGAACGCGGCCAGCGCCTGCACGATGAGGATGGCGGCCGTGCCCAAGATGGCCATGAGGCCGTACAGGCCGCTGTAGGGATCACGGCCGGTGACCGCGAACAGCAGGATGATGATCAGGGCGACGCCCGTCTGGACGAAGCCGGCGATGTGCGGCGAGCCGTGGATGCGATGAGTGCGGCCAACGGTTTTCGCCGTTCCCGGAATGATGTCTTCGCGGCCGATCGCATAGATGTACCGAGCCGCGCAGTTGTGAAAGGCCATGCCGCAGGCGTAGGAACCCGTGGTCAACAGGATCTGGAACAGTGTCACCGCCCAGCCGCCGAGGTGATCACGTACCGGGCCGAAGAAGATCTCCCCGGCGGTGTTCGTATCCTGCGCCAGCGCAATGGCTTTGGTGGGACCGGTGCCCACGATCGCCAGCCACGACACCACCACGTAGAACGCTCCGATGCCCAGCACCGACGACATGATCGCGACGGGGATGATCTTCTTCGGGTTCTTGGACTCCTCGCCGTACATGGCACTGGACTCGAAGCCGACCCAGGACCAGAACGCGAAGAACAAGCCGACGCCGGCCGAGCCCACCACGGCCATGGTCCCGACTCCGTTGGCGTTGGGGACGACGGCATGCAGTCCGGTCAGGCCGTTGATCGGATTGAGCGAGGACAGCGACCAGCCCTCCGGACCACCGCCGTTGACCACGACCGACCCGGCCATCAGGGTCAGCATGACGATCTCGGTGACCAACAGTCCGCCAAGCACTTTCGCCGCCAGATTGACGTCGAAGTAGGTCAGGACGGCATTGGCGGCCAGTGCCACCGCGGCGAACAGCAGCCACGGCAGATGGACTCCGAACAAGGATGTGAACAGGTCTCGGGAGAAGAACGCGAAGATGCCGATGAGGGCAGGCTCGAAAACCATGTAGGCCAGCGCGGTCAGGAAGCCTGCGGCCAGGCCGACCACCCGGCCGAGGCCGTGGGAGATATAGCCGTAGAACGCTCCGGTGGCGGTGATATGCCGCGACATCGCTGCGTAGCCGATGGCGAAGAGCCCCAATACGATCGTGGCGACCAGGAAACCCGCGGGGGCGGCCGAGCCGTTGCCGAATCCGACGGCGATGGGCACGTTGCCGACCATCGCGGTGATCGGGGCCGCGGTGGCCACGGCCATGAACAGCACGCCCACCAAGCCGATCGCGTTGGGCTTGAGCCGCTGCACAATGGTTTTGTCGGCGCCACCTCTCGGCGGCTGATTGGACGTGGTCCGGGGCGAATCGTCGATCTCACTCATGGGCGCCAACCGATCTGGTGTGGGAGGTGAGCCCGACCCGAGCGGTCGGAGCTACTCATTATTTGGTCTGCTCTATCTAGTGACAGCGGGCCGTTCTGCGGACCATGCGACCGAGTCCCTCGAACGCACCGCTATTGCTACCAGACCAAAAGTGTCACGTCAATACCTGGTCTACCAGCAGTATTACGTCCACATTGCCAACAAATCTCCCAGCCGTTTCACAGTCGAACCCATCGAAATCATGTGCCAGTTTTGGTCCATTTTCCGACTGAATGCGGTAGAAACTGAGCAGACCAAAAAAGGCCGCCTGCGCCAGTCACCCGAGGAGATCCACAATGAGCGACATGGAAGCCGCCGATTACGAACGCTTCGCCCACGCCGCGCTCACGCACTATCAGCTCGACTCCGCGACCGTGCGACTGCTGAGCTTCTCCGAGAACGGCACCTTCCTGGTCGAGACCGGCTCGGGGGCGCACACGCAGCGCCAGGTCCTGCGGGTGCACCGACCCGGGTACCACTCGCTGGCCGCGATCGAATCCGAACTGGACTGGATGGAAAGTCTCCGGCTCGACTCGGCCATCACCACACCACGGGTGATCCCGGCGCCGGATGGCCGCCGCGTGGTCCAGGCCCGGATCGGCGACGAGGTGCGCCTGGTCGATCTGTTCACCTTCGTCGAGGGCACGATCGCCGAAGATGACGCCTCGGATATCAGCTTCAGCGAGCTGGGCACGATCACCGCCGAGCTGCACGAGCACGTCCAGCAGTGGACGCGACCGGCCGGCTTCACCCGGTTCCGGTGGGACCTGGACACCATGCTCGGCGCCGGCGGCCGGTGGGGCAACTGGAGAGACGCGCCGGCACTCAGCGCCACGGACGCCGCCGTCATCGAGGACGCCGAACGCAAGATCATCGATCGACTCACCAGCTACGGCATGGGGCCGCACCGCTTCGGCCTCGTCCACAACGACCTCCGGATGTCCAATCTGATGGTGCACGAAGGCCGGATCACCGTCATCGACTTCGACGACTGTGGCTGGTCCTGGTATCTCGCCGACCTCGGAGCGGTGGTGTCATTCGTCGAGGACTCCCCCGGTGCCGCGCGCATCGTCGACGAGTGGCTCGACGGCTACCGCCGCGTTCGCGACCTCACCTTCGCCGACCTCGCCGAGATCCCCACCTTCGTGATGCTGCGCCGACTGATGCTCACGGCCTGGATCGGCACCCACCCCGAATCCGAACCCGCACAAACCCTCGGCGACAGGTTCGCCTCCGGCACAGCGCAATTGGCGCAGGCCTACCTGACCGACCCGTCGTGGTTCCGGGTCGGCTCAGCCATCACAGCCCACTGACAAAGGACGGCAGCAATGTTCGCACTCGACAACAAGAACGTCATCGTCACCGGGGGCACCAAGGGAATCGGCTACGGCATCGCAGCGGTCTTCGCCGCCGCGGGCGCCAACGTCGCTGTGGCGGCCCGTTCCCAGTCCGACCTCGACGCCGCAGTTGCCGCACTCGACGCCCTCGGCTCGGGGAAGGTCCTCGGTGTAGCCGTCGACGTGGCCGATCCCCAGTCATGTCGGGCCATGGCCGAGGCCACCACCGGTACGTTCGGCGGCATCGACGTGTTGTGCGCCAATGCGGGCATCTTTCCCGAGGCACCGCTGGACACCATGACACCGGCCGACCTGACCACGGTGCTCGACGTCAACGTCAAGGGCACCGTGTACTGCGTGCAGGCCTGCCTGGACGCGCTGACCCGCAGTGGCTCCGGACGCGTTGTCATCACCTCATCCATCACGGGCCCGGTCACCGGATTCCCCGGCTGGTCGCATTACGGCGCATCCAAGGCCGCCCAACTGGGGTTCATGCGCACTGCCGCAATCGAACTCGCCCCACGCCGGATCACCGTCAACGCCGTGCTGCCCGGCAACATCCTCACCGAAGGGCTCAAAGACCTGGGTGAGGACTACCTGGCCGGCATGGCTCGTTCCATCCCCGCCGGAACACTGGGCACCCCGGAAGACATCGGACACCTCGCCGCGTTCCTGGCCACCGACGAGGCTCGCTACATCACCGGGCAATCGATCGTGGTCGACGGCGGACAGATTCTGCCCGAATCCCTTGATGCGCTCGCCGGATAAAGCCCGCCAACCGGTCGGTACGGTGATCACATGGACGAAACCGAAGGCGGCCCGGTCGCCGAGGACGTGCGGCGCCGCATCGTCGGCATGCTCGACGCCGGTACCCTTCGACCCGGCGATCGTCTCGGGTCCGAGCGGGAGATGGCTGAGCAATTCGCGGTGTCTCGCGCCACGCTGCGCAGCGCCCTGGTCCCCCTGAGTCGCGCCGGAATCCTGGAACGGCGGACCGGACGCACCGGCGGCACCTTCATCAAAACCGGGCTCGTGGAACGCAACGTCGCCGAACTGTCCGGCCTGCCGAACCGACTCAAAGAGGGCGGTCACTCGTCCGCCCGCAGCCGAGTCCTTTCGACGGCCCTACGCCCGGCGACCGCCATCGAGGCACAACGTCTCGGCGTACAGCCGGAAACCCAACTCGTCGTGGTCCAGCGCCTGCGGTACGCCGACGGATTCCCGCTGTCGGTCGACTGCGCGCACTTCCCCGCGGACCGGGTTCCGGACCTCCTGGAACAGCCCCTGGGCGGATCGATCTACGAGATCCTGGCCGTCCGGTACGACCTGGTGCCCACGACATCGATCGAGAGCATCGAAGTCGTCAGCGCCAACCCGCGGGAAGCTGCCTGGCTCGAAATACCTACCCGCACTCCCCTATTGGCGATGACCCGGGTCGCCTCGGATGCCGACGGTCAGCCCTTCGAATACTCCGAAGACCTGTTCCGGGCGGACCGCGTGCGCCTGGTCGCCAAGACCTCTGCGCTGACCGAACGCGAAACCCTCGGCACCGACGGCCGGGTCGAACTCACCGTTACGGCGTAACCGCCCGCTTGCGCAGTCGTCCCGAGGGCCACCAGTTTGCCTTGCCCACCAGCACGGCCAGAGCCGGCACGGTGACGGTGCGCACGATAAAGGTGTCCAGCAGCAAGCCGATGCCGATGATGAAGCCGCCCTGCACCATCGAGCTGACACTGCTGAACAGCATGGCGAGCATGGGCGCGGCGAAAATCATTCCCGCAGAGGTGATCACGCTGCCGGTGGAGCGGACCGTACGGATCACACCGGATCGGATGCCATGCGGCGACTCGTCGCGGATCCGGGAGATCAACAGCATGTTGTAGTCCGCGCCGACGGCCACCAACACGATGAATGCCATACCGGGTGTGCTCGGCGCCATCGGCTGATGCCCGATCATCTGGAGCAGCAGCACCCCGATTCCCAGCGATGACAGGCACGAAAGAATCACCGTGCCAACCAGATACAGCGGCGCCACCACCGCCCTCAACAGCAGTACCAGGATCAAGAACACCACGACAACGGTCATCAGCACGATGAACCGCAGATCATGGTTGTAGTAGTCGCGCAGCTCGCTGTAGTACGGGGTCATGCCCGACATGGACACCGAGGCATCGGCGAGCGCGGTGTTGGCCTGCGCACCTCGAGCCGCGGCGAGAATGGACTTGACCTGGTCCATCGCCTTGGTGTCGTACGGATCCAGCTTGGACTCCACCATGTAGCGCGCCGCATGCCCGTCCGGCGACATGAAAACCCTTGTCAGGTCCTTGAATTGGTTGTTGTCCAGGATCTCCGGCGAGATGTAGAAGCCCGCCGCACCCGGTTCGGACGCATTGAGCTTCATCGCCAGCAGGAACGCCGAGGCGCGCGAGAGGCCCTCGCCCAGCTGCTTGGTCTGATCATCCAGGGTGCGCAGTCCTTCGGCGATCTTGCGGCTGCCATCGGCCAGCTGATTGGCCCCATCTTGCAGGGACGCCATCTGTTGCTTCATCCCATTCGGGTTGCTCATGCCGAGTTTGCGAATGGCGTTGGCGGCCGAATCCAGCTTCGGCTGCATCCGGTGCAGTCCGTCGACGACGCGTTGCAACTGGTCCCGCTGCTTGGTGCAGTTCGGATCGGTGTCACAGCCGGGATCAGCCTTCATCCCGTCCAGCGCGTCGCTGGCCATGCCGACCATGTCGTGGAAGTTCTCGCTGCCCGACCGCGGCGGCGGCTGGTCCGGCAGCTCACCGCTGTCCTTCACATCGGCCAGTTCGCGCTGGGCGTCCTGGAATTCCTGCGAGTTCTCGAGTTGGTCCTTGATGCTGGCCATCGACTTGCTGAGACTGTCCATCGTGGCGGTGGACTTGATCAGCTGGCTGCGCACGTCCGCGAGGCTGTCGGCGAGTTTTCCGGCCCCGCCGACCAGTGCCTGCCGGGCATCGGTGCTACCGGTGATCTTCGAATTCGCCTCGGCGAGTTTGTCGCCGATCGCACCGGCCTGAAAACTCAACGTGGCCTGCTCGAGCGGTGCACCGGTGGGCCGGGTGACACCGCGCACCGAGCCGACGTCGGGAACCTGGCTGACCCGCTGGGCCATCTGCTCGAGGTCGGCCAGCGCCTTGGAGGTCCGCAGGTCGTGTGGGGACTGGATGAAGAGGTACTGCGGCGCGGTGACGCTGGCCGGGAAATGCTGCTCGATCGTGGCGAAGCCGACGTTGCTCTCCGCCTTGGCGGGCAACGCGCTACGCACGTCGTAACTGGTGTGCAGCCACAGCACGCAACCGGCCAGCGAAATCAGGATCACCAGGCTGCCCACCAGATGTGCCACGGGACGCCGCACGATGTTGATTCCGGATCGATGCCAGAGCCGACTCGTCAGCTCACGGCGGGGCCTGACCCAGCCGCGGCGCCCACAAATGACGAGCATGGCCGGCAGCAGAGTGATCGACGACAGGAACGCCACCGCGATCGAGACCGCCAGTGCCGGACCGGTGGTGGAGAACACCTTGAGGGCGGTGAAGCTCATGCCGAGGAAGGTGACCGCGACAGTGGCCGCGGAGGCCGCGATCACCTTGCCTATGGACGACATCGCCTGCGCGACAGCGTCATTGGAGTCCAGTCCCTGCCGGAGATACTCGTGATACCGGCTGATCAGAAAGACCGCGTAGTCGACGCCGGCGCCGATCATCATCGCGCTCATGAACACGACGGTCTGCTGAGAGATGGGCAGGCCCAGCTCCCCCAGCGCGGCAACCGCCTGCGTCGCGACCGCCTGCGAGACGCTGATGGTGGCCAGCGGCAACAGGATGGTGATGATATTGCGGTACACCACAAGCAGAATCACCAGAACCATGACCACGGTCGCGGTCTCGATCACCCGCAGATCGCGCAGCCCGAGAGCCTCGCGTTCGGCGACGGTGGCGGTCAGTCCCGTCATGTGCACCGTCAACGACGAGCCCGCCACGGACCGGTGGACGATGTCCACCACCCGTTTGTAGGCATCGTTGGATTCCGGTGAACCCAGTTCTCCCACAATGCCGACCGGGATGAACCACGCCTTGTGGTCCTTGCTGGCCATCACCTCACGCAGCGGCGGTTGGGAGATGAAGTCCTGCACCATCACCACGTCGCGGTCGTCGTCATGCAACCGGTCCACCAAGGTGCGGTAGGCGTCCTCGTCGGCCTTGGACATCCCGTTCTCATCGGTGAGCACCACCAGGGCGATGTTCTGAATCCCCGGCTCATGGAAGGCCTTGGTCATCTCCCGGGTGGCGACCATCACCGCCGAATCAGCCGGCAGCAGCTCCTGGTTGCGGTCGCTGGCCAGCTTCATCAAGGGCGGGACCGTCGACGACAGCACCACCACCAACACCAACCAGGCGCCGATCACCCACCACGGCCGGCGCAGCACCACCCGTGCCAGTCGCTCGAACGTACCCGTCAGCCGCCAGTTCAACGTCACCCTGTTTCACGCCCCAGCAAGAGGCCGAGTTGCTTGCCATATCCGGCAAGCGATTCAGTGGTCAGCATCTCATGGTGCGAGCTGTCGATCGAGTGTGCCGTGATGTCGCCGGCGACGTGCGGGCGCCAGCTCTGCCGCAGCACGGCACTGCGATCGTCGGCATCCCGCGCCGCCGAGAAGACCACGAGATCGCCGTTGAATACCTCGGCTTCATGCTGGCGGTAGAGCGCGACATTGGTGTCGAAGTTGTCCACCAGCTGGTCCAGGAGCGGGCGGAACTGCTCCTCCAGTACCCCGCTGAGCTGTTCCCGGTCTACCGCCTGGTTCTCCACACCGAGCGTCGGCTCGGCGTCCAGCAGGATCAGCCGCGCGACGACCTGGCCGCGGCGCTCCAGTTCGACGGCGACGGCGTGCGCCACCATGCCGCCGAACGACCAGCCGAGCAGGTGGTACGGGCCGGTGGCCTGCTCGGCTTGAATCCGGTCGGCGTAGATCGCTGCCATCTCGCGGATCGATTCCGGTTCGGCCTCGCCGGCTTGCTGGATGCCGATGATCGGGCAGTCCAGAGCATGTCCGAGAACCTGATAGGGCCAGCTGATGCCGCTGACCGCGTGCATGCAGAACAGCGGGGTGCCGGTGCCGTTCTTGAGTACCTGAACCGGTGCGATGTCGGCCACGGCCGTGCCTGCCGCCAGACGCTCACCGAGCTCGCGCACGGTGGGTGCCGCGAAGAGGGTGGGTACTGACAGTTCGACGTCCAGGCCGGTGTTGATCGCCGCGATCACGCGCATCGCGGCGATGCTGTCACCGCCGAGGTCGAAGAACGAATCATCGACGCCGACTCGCTCGACCCCCAGGGTCCGGGCATAGATGTCGGCCAACGCCACCTCGGTGGGTGTACTCGGCGCGCGGTATGTCCCGGCCCGGTATTGCGGTGCCGGCAATGCCCGGGCGTCGAGCTTCCCGCCGACCGTCAGCGGCAGCGCCGGCAATGCCACCACTGCGGCCGGGATCATGTGCGCCGGCAGCAGGTCGGCCAACTGGCCGCGCGCGGCGGCGGGATCGGCGGTGCCGGTGAGGTACCCGACCAGACGCTGGATTCCCGGGGTGTCCTCGCGGACGATCACCGCCGCCTGCTCGACGCCCGGCAGCGCCGCCAAAGCCGTTTGCACATCGCCCAATTCGATGCGGTAGCCGCGGACCTTGACCTGTTCGTCGGCGCGGCCCAGGTAGTCCAACTGCCCATCGGCGCGCCAGCGCACCAGGTCCCCGGTGCGGTACATCCGAGTCCCCGGCGCCCCGAACGGGCAGGCCACGAACCGCGACGCGGTGAGCCCACCCCGGCGCAGATACCCGGCAGCCACCGCGACGCCGGCGACGTACAGCTCGCCGACCACACCGGCCGGTACCGGACGCAGCCAAGCATCCAGCACGAACAACGCCGCGCCGGGCACCGGGGAGCCGATCGGTACCGGGCCCGCTGCGCCCGCCGTCAGCGGCGCACTCGTGGTGGCATAGACCGTGGTTTCCGTTGGGCCGTAGCCGTTGATCATCGTGTGTCCGGTTTGGTCGTGCTCCCCACCTTCGCGGCGGGCCCAACGGTCGACCACATCGGTCGAGCAGGCTTCACCGCCGACCACCAGCGTCACCGAGTCCAGTCCGTCTGGCGAAAGCATGCCGACCGCGGATGGGGTCTGGGTGAGCACGTTGACCCGCTGCGCAACCAGTAGGCGATGGAAATCCGCCGGTGAAGCGGCCACCGACTCGGGCACGATCACCAGACGGCCGCCGTGCAGCAGTGCACCGAAGATCTCCCACACCGAGAAGTCGAAGGCGTAGGAGTGGCACTGCGTCCATACCGCGTCGGACGGTAGGTCGGCAGCCGGTTCGCCGAACTGGCCGGTGACGTTGTGGTGGGTGACGACAACACCTTTGGGTACGCCGGTGGTGCCGGAGGTATAGATGACGTACGCGATGTCGTCCGGGCTCGGCGCGCTCCCGGCTCGCTCCGAGAGCGGGGTGGCGGGCTGGGTTTCGATCCGGGGGTCAGCGATGTCGACCACCGGCACGCCGTCGAACCGCCGGGCCTGCTCATCGGTGGTGACCACAGCGATCGGCGCGGCATCGTCGAGCATGAATGCCAGCCGGTCCGCGGGCAGGGCCGGGTCGATCGGCAGATAGGCCGCCCCGGTCTTGAGCACCGCCAGGATCGCCGCTATCGCTTCGGCGGAACGCGAAAGCAGCAGCGCCACAGTCTGTCCCGGACCGGCTCCGTGGGCGGCCAGCCAATGCGCCAGCCTGTTCGACGCCTCGTCGAGTTCGCGGTAGGTCACACTGCGGTCCCCGCAGGCCAGTGCGACCGTCCCCGGCGTGCGGGCGACCTGTGCGCCGAACGCGGCCGGAATCGACACCGGCGCAGGGGGCTTGGTCGATGCCGCCCGGTTGCCGATCTCGGCCAACCGAACGTGCTCATCGACGTGCAGTAGATCCACCGAGGCAAGCCGACGGGTCGGGTCGGTGGCCATCGCCACCAGCACCCGCTCGAACCGGTCGATCAGCTCGTCGATCTCGGACCCGTCGAAGACGTCGGTGTCGTACTCGACACGCAGGCCCAGTTCGGGTCCCGGTGCGGCTTGCACCGTCAGCGGATAGTGGTTCTGCTCGTGGCTGGTGAATTCGGTGATGGCCAGGTCCTGATCCCCTGCCAACGCACCGGTGTTGACCGGATAGTTCTCGTAGGCGAAGAGCGTGTCGAACAGGTGGTCGTGGCCGGCGACCCGGTGAATCTCGCCCAGCGCCAGGTGCTGATGATCCAGCGTCCGGTTGTGAGCGGCCTGCAGTTGGTTCAGCAGATCAGCGGCAGTGGTGGTCGCGGTGATGTTCGCGCGCACCGGAACCGTGTTGATCATCAAGCCCACCATCGAGTCCGCGCCTGCGACATCGGCGGGCCGGCCCGATACGGGGGTACCGAATGCGACGTCGTGTTGACCGGTCAGCTGCACCAGCATCTGCACGTACGCGGCCTGCAGCACCACGTTGACCGTGGTGTGTTGCGAGCGTGCCAATTCACTTGCGGCCCGGGTTGTTTCGGCCGATATCGCAAAGGATTTGACGCCACGAGCACCCGAACCGAACCGGCGCGCCGAGCCGACCTGGGTGGGGGTGCCAAAACCGGCGAGCACCTCGCCCCAGGCCACCCGGGCGGCCTCGAGATCACGCTCGGCCAGCCAGCTGACATATCTGCGGTAGGGCACCGCAGCGGGCAGGCGATGCCCGTAGTAGCCGGCGAAGATCTCCCCCAGCAGGATCGGCATCGACCAGCCGTCCAGCACGATGTGATGGTTGGTCAGCACCAACCGGTACCGATCGTCCGCGACTCGGACCAGCGCCACCCGGAATAGCGGTCGCCCGGCCGGGTCGCACACCGCGGCTCGCTCGGTGGCAGCCAGTCCCGCTACCTCGCCCTCTTCGAGATCGATGACCTGCCAAACGATTTCAGGTTCGGCTGGGATTATCTGCACGCCGAGTTCAGCACTGAATCGCGCCGCCAGGTGCGGATGCCGAGCTGCTACGGTGCGCACCGCATCGTGCAGCCGATCGGGATTCAACCTGCCCGCGATGGTCAGGTCGAACTGCACCGCATAGCTGTCTGCGGTGGGTGCGGTGCGGGCGTGGAACAGCAGGCCCTGTTGCAGCGGGGTGACCGGGAGGATGTCCGCGATCCGGTGGTGCCGCTGCAGTTCGTCGATCTGCTGCTGACTGAGCCTGGCCGGTGCCACGTCGGACGGGGTCAGTCCGCCACCACCACTGCGCACATGCGCGGCGATACCCGTCAACGCCTCGAACCACAACGCGCTCAACCGGTTCAGCTGCTCATGGTTGAGCGCCGAGGGCGCCCAGGTCCAGTTGGCGTGCAGCTGCGGACCGGCATCGGTGTCGACGGTGCCGGCGTTCAGATCCAGCGTGTGCATCAGCGGCATGGGCACGGCGGTGCTGGCCCCCGTCACCGCGGAGCCGTCGCGGGCGATCCGCCACAGCTCGTCGGACAGTTCCGGTCCGCCGCCGAGTCGGCCCAGATAGTTGAACCCGATCGTCGGGTCAGCACCCGACAGATCAACGTCATCATTGAGGTAGCGCAGCAGGCCGTAGGTCAGGCCGTCGGGCAACTCGCGCAGCTGCTCCTTGGCGTCCTTGATGACGGCACCCAACGCGTCGTCGCCGGAAACGACCTGCGCCCAGGACAACTCGCCGACCGTCAACGCCACCGGGTACTTGGTGGTGAACCAGCCGACAGTGCGCGACAGGTCGATGTCGACACCTTGCCCGTCGCTGCGCTCGCCCAACTCCTCGTGGCGCCCGTGACCCTCGACGTCCATGGCCACCACCGGGCTGCCAAGGAATTCGCCCAGCGCCAAGGCGAACCCGATCACCAAGATGTCCTGTATGCCGGCGTGGAATGCCGCCGGAGCTTCGCGCAGTAGCGTCCGCACGGTATCGACATCGTCCAGTGCGACCGACAGCTGGCCGGCCGTCGCGAAGGTGTCCAGCTCGGGCCGCACGGCGGGCAGGGCGGCGGGGGTCGCCGCGACCCGCCGCCAGACGTCAGCCTGCTCCGCAACCTCTGGGCTGCCCGCGTGCCGACCGAGCAGCGCGGCCCATCGGGCGAATGAGGTCCCGCCGGTCGGCAGCGTGACCGGCCGGCCGGCTCGGTGCTGCGCCCAGGCGATGTTCAAGTCCTCCAGCAGGATTCGCCATGACACTCCGTCGATGGCGAGGTGATGCACGATCAGCACCAGCCGACCACGGCCGGCCTCCCAGAGGGCGCTGAGCATCACACCGGCAGCCGGGTTCAACTGTGCGCGGGCCGCCACGACGGCGTCCTCGGACAATTCGTCGACCGACACCAGGTGTGGACGGGCCGCGCCGGCCTCCGGCACCTGCAGTGACCAACCCTCCTCGACGCGAAGCCGCAGCATCGGATGCCGGTCCAGCAGGGCCTGCAACACCACCGCGACGTCGGCCTCGTCCACCCCGGCGGGCGCCTGCACCACGACCGTCTGGTTGAACTGGTCCACCGGTCCGTCCACCTCGGCCAACCAGCGGATGATCGGTGTCGACTGCACTGCTCCGACGCCCTCGTCGGCGACGGCGTCGCCATCGGAAGCCTTGGCCACCAACGCCAACCGGGCCACCGTCTGCTCGACGAAGATGTCCCGCGGCCGGCAGGTCAGCCCAGCAGCACGGGCCCGTGCCACCACCTGCATCGACATGATGCTGTCGCCGCCCAATTCGAAGAACGAATCGTCGACACCGACTCGCGGGAGCCCGAGCACCTCGGCGTAGATGTCGGCCAGAGTCTGTTCGACTTCATTGCCCGGCGCGCGGTACTCGTCGACGTTGCCGTACGTCGGTGCGGGCAGTGCCCGCCTGTCGAGCTTGCCGTTGGAGGTCAGTGGTAACGCCGTCATCGACACGACCGCCGCCGGAACCATGTACGCCGGAAGGTATTTGGCCACGGCGACCCGCGCCTCGACCGGGTCGGCGGTGCCGGTGAAGTATCCGACCAGGCGCTTGTCGCCGGGGCGGTCCTCGCGGGCGACCACCACGACCTGCTCGATGCCGTCGATCCCCGCCAAAGCTGTTTGCACATCACCCAATTCGATGCGGTAACCGCGAATCTTGACCTGCTCATCGGCCCGGCCGAGATACTGCAACTGCCCATCGGCACCCCAGCGCACGAGGTCTCCGGTGCGGTACATCCGGGCGCCCGGGGCACCGAACGGGCAGGCCACGAAGCGCGACGCGGTCAGCCCGCCACGGCGGACATAGCCCGCGGCCACCCCGGTGCCGGCCACATACAGCTCACCGACCACGCCGGCAGGCACTGGCCGCAACCAGTCGTCCAGGACGAACAATGCCGACTCGCCCGCCGGCGCGCCGATGGGGACCACACCCGTGCCTGCCGCCAGCGGTGCGCTGACCGCGGCGTAGATGGTGGCCTCGGTGGGTCCGTAGGCGTTGATCATCGGTCCGCGGGCCGCCCATCGGTCGACCAGTTCCGTCGGGCAGGCTTCACCGGCCACCACCAACGCGGTCGATTCAAGTCCCAATGGCGACAGCATCATTGCCGCGGATGGGGTCTGGGTCAGCACGTTGACCTGTTCGGCGACCAGCAGGGTGTGCAGATCCTCCGGTGCGCGCGCCATCGACTCGGGCACGATCACCAACCGGCCACCGTGCAGCAGTGCTCCGAAGATCTCCCAGACGGACACATCAAATGCGAGCGAATGCCACTGGCTCCAGACTCCGGCGGGCTCGACCTCGACACCGACCGATCCCAACAACCCGATGACGTTGCGATGCGTGATGGCAACGCCTTTGGGTACACCGGTGGTGCCGGAGGTATAGATCAGGTAGGCGATGTCATCCGGGCTCGGCCCTGGAGGGGTTGTGGCAGTTTGGCTTTCGACGACGGGATCGTTGACATCGATCACTGTCACGTCGACCTCCGCGAGCCGCCCGGCCAGGTCATCAGTGGTGACGACAGCGATCGGCGCGGCGTCGCCGAGCATGAACTCTACGCGCGCCGCAGGCATTGCCGGGTCGATCGGCAGGTAGGCCGCTCCGGTCTTGAGCACCGCAAGGATCGAGGCGATCGCCTCGGCGCAGCGGTGGAACAGCAGGGCCACCGTCTGCCCGCGGCTGGCACCGTGGCCGATCAGCAAGTGCGCCAATCGGTTCGCGGCCTCGTCGAGTTCGCGATAGGTCAGCGACCGGCCGGTGCAGGTGATGGCGACCGCGTCGGGGGTGCGTGCCACCTGGGCAGCGAACATCTCCGGCACCGATACCGCCGCAGCGACGGGTCGGGTCAATATGGCCCGGTGACCCAGTTCGTCGAGTCGGGCACGCTCGGGCTCGTCGAGCAGATCCACCGACGACAACGGCTGGGCCGGGTCGGCGGTCATCGCCGACAACAGCCGGTGCAACCGGGTGATCAGCGTCGCAACGGTTTCCGTATCGAAGACGTCGGTCCGGAACTCCACCTCGCCGCTGATCCCGGCTGGGGATCCGGTGGCGGTCCAGCGTTCGGACAGGGAAAAGGTGAGGTCCATCCGCGCGGACTGGGTGCCCAGCGGAACAGACGTGACGTCAACGCCTTTCAGCCCGGAGCCGCCGGCCGGATCGGTGAGCCCGGTGAAGTTCTGCCAGGCCAGCATCACCTGGACCAGCGGGTGGTGGGTCAGGCTTCGGGTCGGGTTGAGCCGATCGACCAGCACCTCGAAGGGCACGTCCTGGTGCTCGAAGGCCTCCAGGCTACGGGCCCGCACCTGGGTGAGCAGTTCGGTGAAGCTCGGGTCACCGGTCAGATCAGCGCGCAGCACCAGGGTGTTGACGAAGAAGCCGACCAGATCATCGAGCGCCGGGTCGCGTCTGCCGGCGATCGGGAAGCCAACGGCAACATCGGAACTGGCGCTGATCCTGGACAGCAGCGCAGCCAGCGCCGCCTGCACGACCATGAAGCTCGTCGCGTTGTGCTCCCGGGCCACCCGGGCCACCCGCTCGTGCAGTTCAGCCGGCCAGTCCACCGCCACTGTGGCGCCGCCCAGGTCGGCGAGCATCGGGTACGGCCTGTCTGTGGGCAGCTGGATCCGCTCGGGCAGTCCGGCCAGTGCCTTCTCCCAATAGGCCAACTGCGCGGCAACTCGGCTCTCGGTGTCGTCGAGACCGCCGAATTGCGCACGCTGCCAGAGCGTGTAGTCGACGTACTGCACCGGCAACGGAGCCCAGTCCGGTGCCTGGCCGGCGCACCGACTGGCGTACGCGACGCCCAGATCGGCGACCAGCGGACGCAGCGACCAGCCGTCGGCCGCGATGTGGTGGATCACGGCCACCAGCACATGGTCCTCGTCGGCGACCCGGAACAGGTGCGCCCGCAACGGAATATCGGTCGACAGATCGAAGGTATCGCGGGCAGCGACCTCGAGAGCCTCGTGCAATCGGCCCGGTGACCAACCTGCGGCGTCGACGACCTCCCAACCGAAATCGGCATGACCGGCCGGGATCACCACCTGTTGGGGCGTGCCCTCCGGAGCGGTGAACAGCGTGCGGAGGCTCTCGTGCCGGGTCACCACATCGCCCAGCGCGGCACCCAGGGCCTGGGCGTTCAACTCGCCGGCCAGCCGCAGTGCCGATGCCATGTTGTAAACCGGTGATGGGCCCTGCAATTGGTCCACGAACCACAGCCGGCTCTGCGCGAACGACAACGGGATCACCGCAGGGCGCTCGACCGGCACCAGCGGCTGCAATCGGCCCTCGGCCTCGCCCACCAGCGGGGCCAGCTGAGCCACCGTGGGCGCCTCGAAGACCGCACGCACCGGAAGTTCGACATCCAGCGCGGCGTTGATCGCCGCGACCAGCCGCATGGTGGACAACGAATCGCCGCCCAGGTCGAAGAACGAGTCGTCGACACCGACCCGATCGATACCGAGCACCTGCGCATAGACGCCGGTCAGGATCTCCTCGGTGTAGCTGCCCGGTGCACGGTATCCGCCGCCGGTGTAATCCGGTTTGGGCAGGGCGCGGGCATCCAGCTTGCCGTTGACCGTCATCGGCAACGCCGACACACTCAGCACCGCGGCGGGGACCATGTAGGCGGGCAGCCGCTGGGCCAGCGCGGCCCGCACCACGGCGGCATCGGCAGTTCCGACGAAATAACCGACCAGGCGCTTGTCACCGGGGTGATCCTCGCGGGCGATCACCGCGGCCTGCTCGATGCCGTCGAGCCCCGCCAAAGCTGATTGGACGTCACCCAATTCGATGCGGTGCCCGCGGATCTTGACTTGCTCGTCGGCCCGGCCGAGGTAGTCCAGCTGCCCATCGGCCCGCCAGCGCACGAGGTCACCGGTCCGGTACATCCGGGCACCCGGCGCACCGTACGGGCACGGCACGAAACGTGTTGCCGTCAAGGCGGAGCGATGGACATACCCGGCCGATACTCCGGCGCCGGCCACGTACAACTCACCGGCCACCCCGGCGGGGACCGGCCGCAACCAGTCGTCCAATACGAACAAGGCGGCCCCGGCCACCGGTGACCCGATGGGCGGCGCACCCGAACCGGCCGCCAACGGGACGCTCTTGGTGACCCACATGGTGGTCTCGGTCGGTCCGTAGACGTTGACCATCACCCTGCCCGGTGCCCATCGATCCACCATTTCCGGCGGGCACGGTTCGGCGCCGATCAAAAGCGTGGTCGAGTCCAGGCCTTCGGTCGGCAACACCGCTGCCGCGGAAGGGGTTTGGGCCAGTACCGTGACCTGCTCGCGGACCAGCAGCGCATGGAAGTCCGGCGTCGAGCGGGCCACCGCATCGGGTACCACCACCAGGCGCCCGCCGTGCAACAGCGCGCCCCAGATCTCCCACACCGAGAAATCGAACGAATACGAGTGGAACTGGGTCCACACCTGCCCGGGGGTCAACGCATCGCCGATTTCCAGCTCATCGAACAACTGGCAGACGTTGCGATGATTGACGGCTACACCCTTGGGCACGCCAGTCGTGCCGGAGGTATAGATGATGTGCGCCAGATCGTCCGGACTCGGCACCGGAAGTGCTGCGGCGCTCTGAGATTCGACCACCGGATCGGTCGCGTCGATGACGCTCACGTCCATCCCGTCGAGCAGCCCGACCAACTCGGCCGTGGTGAGCACAGCCAGCGGCGCGCTGTCGCCGAGCATGAACTCGATGCGCGCCGTCGGCAGCGCCGGGTCGATCGGCAGGTAGGCCGCACCCGTCTTGAGCACCGCCAGGATCGCCGTGATCGCTTCCGTCGAGCGCGGGAAGATCAGTGCCACCGACTGTCCCGGACCGACGCCCCGGGCGGCCAGCAGATTCGCCAACCGGTTCGACGCCTCGTCGAGCTCGCGGTAAGTCTGTGACCGGTCGGCGCAGACCACCGCCACGGTGTCGGGAGTGCGAGCCACCTGCGCGGCGAACCGGCCCGGCACCGTGGCCGCGCCGTCCAGCCGGGTCAAGGCCGCGCGGCCGGCCCAATGATCCAGCAACGCAAGCTCTTCGGCGTCCAGTACCTCGATGGCCGACAACCGCCGTGTCGGATCGGTGGTCATGGCCACCAACAGCCGCTCGAATCGGTCGACCAGCGTCTTGATACCGGCGGCATCGAACACGTCGGTGTCGTACTCCACCCGAAGCGTCAGTTCCTCACCGGGCTGCGCCTGCACCGCCAACGGGTAGTGGGTGGATTCGTGGGTGGTGATGTCGGTGATCGCGAGTTCGTGTTCACCCGACAGCGCATCGGCGTCGACCGGATAGTTCTCGTAGGCGAACAGCGTGTCGAACAGTTGATCCTGTCCGGCGATGCGATGAATCTCGCCCAGTGCCAGGTGCTGATGGTCGAGTGTGTCGTTGTGGGCGCCCTGCAGCTGGACCAGCAGCTCGGTCGTGGTGGTGGTCGCCGTGATGTTCGCGCGCACCGGCAGCGTGTTGATGAACAGGCCGACCATCGAATCGATCCCCACGACTTCAGCGGGCCGGCCGGAAACTGTGGTGCCGAACGCGACATCGTGCCGACCGGTCAGACGGCACAGCAGTTGTGCATACGCCGCCTGCAGCACGGTGTTCACGGTGGTGCGGTGAGTCCGGGCCAGTTCGCCGACCGCCTGCGCGAGTGTGTTTGGCAGTCCGAATATTTCGACACCACGCTGCCCCTGCTGACCGGGGCGGCCGAGCAACGTGGGGGTGTCGAAGCCGGCCAGCAGCTCACCCCAGACGGCGCGTGCGGCGTCATGGTCGCGGCCGGCCAGCCAACTGACGAAGTTCCGGTAAGGCTCCGGCGCCGGGAGTTGGTGACCGTAGTAGCCGGCGAAGATCTCGCCCAGCAGGATCGGCATGGACCAGCCGTCCAGCACGATGTGGTGGTTGGTCAAGACGAAACGGTACTGGTCCGCCGCGACGCGGATCAGGGCGGCCCGGAACGGCGGTTGACCTGCCAGGTCGCAGACCGCGACCCGCTCGGCGGAGGTGATCGCCTCGACATCGCCAGCACCGAGATCGATCAATTTCCAGGCGAGTTCGGGATCGGCGGGGATGACCTGCACCGGCTCGCCGAAGCGTTGGTCGAACCGAGCTACCAGGTTCGGATGCCGGGCCACCATCGCCTGCACCGCGGCGCGCAGCCGCTCGTGGTCGAGTCGGCCGGTGATGCTGATGTCCAGCTGCCCGGCATACAGATCGTCACCGCCGGTCATGGTCCGAGCGTGGAACAGTAGGCCCTGTTGCACCGACGTCAGCGGTAGTACGTCGGCAACACTGAATTGCCTTTGCAATTCGTCGATCTGCTGCTGGTTGACCCGGGCCGGAGCGACATCAGAGGGTGTCAGTCCGCCGCCGCCGGAACGCACGTGAGCGCAGATACCGGCGAGCGCTTCGAACCACAGCCGGCTGAACCGGGTGACCGCCGCGTGGTCGAGCGCCGAGGGCGCCCAAGTCCAGTTGGCGTGCAGTCGCGGTCCCGCCGCGCCCTCCACGGTGGCGGCATTGAGCTCCACCGTGTGCATCAGCGGCATCGGGATGGCCATCGGGACCGATTCAGCCGCATCGGGCAGCGATCCGACCCGCCACAGTTCATCGGCCAATTCGACCGGATTGCCCTGGCGCCCAAGGTAGTTGAAGCCGATCGAAGGTTCGGCGGCATCGAGACCGGCCTCGTCGTTGAGGTACCGCAGCAGCCCGTAGGTCAATGGGTCCGGGTGCCCGCGCAACTGCTCCTTGGCGTCCTTGATCACTGCGCCGAGCTGAACGTCACCGGAGGTCACCTGCGCCCAGCGGAGTCCGCCGACGGCAAGCGCCACCGGGGACTTGGTGGTGAACCAACCGACGGTGCGGGTCAGGTCGACGCCAGTACCACTCCCGTCGCTCCGCTCGCCTCGACCACCTTTCCCGTCGCTCCGCTCGCCTCGACCACCTTTCCCGTCGCTGCGCTCGCCTCGGCCGCCGAGTTCTTCGTGACGCCCGTGCCCCTCCACGTCGATACCGATCGACGAGCTGCCGTGCTCGAGGAATTCGTTTGCGGCAAGGGCGAACGCAATCAGCAGGATGTCCTGCACCCCGGTGTGGAATGCCGCCGGCACCGCCCCGATCAGCATGCCGGTGGTCTCGGCGTCCAGTTCCACCGAGAGCTGCCCTGCGTTGGCGAAGGTGTCCGTCTCCGGCTGTACGGCGGGCAGTGCGACCGGGGTGGCAGCGATCTGCCGCCACGCGCCGACGTGTTCGATGACATCGGGGTGTCGGGCGTACTCGTCGAGCAGGGCCGCCCACCGCTGGAACGACGTCCCGCCCACCGGCAGGGCGATCGGTTGTCCGGTGCGGTGTTGCGCCCAGGCGATGTTCATGTCTTCCAACAGGATTCGCCAGGACACTGCGTCGACGGCCAGGTGGTGCACCAGCACCACGAGCTCTCCGGTCGAGGGCACCCAGAGCGCGCTCAGCATGGCCCCAGCCGCAGGGTTCAGCAGCGAGCGGGCCTGGACCACGGTGTCATCGGACAATGCATCCACGGTGCGCAGGCAGGTCCGGGCGTCGACCGTGCCCGGCTCGGGCACCGACAGACCGCCTCCGTCGACACGCATCCGCAGGGTGGCGTGCCGGTCCAGCAGCGCCTGCAGCACCAACACCACGTCGTCGTGGCCGACGCCCGCGGGGGTCTGAACCACCACGGTCTGGTTGAACTGGTCCACCGGCCCATCGATCTCGCCGAGCCAGCGGATGATCGGGGTGGCCAGTACCGGTCCGATGCCCTCATCGACCACCTCGGGATCGCCGTCGCCGACCTCGGCCACCCGGGCCAGCCGGGCCACGGTCTGCTCGACGAACAGGTCACGGGTCCGGAACATCAACCCGGCGGCCCGCGCCCGGGTCACCACCTGCATCGACGAAATGCTGTCGCCGCCAAGGTCGAAGAACGAATCGTCGATGCCGACCCGGTCCAGGCCGAGCACCTGGGCGTAGACGGCGGCCAGCACTTCCTCGACCGCGTTGGACGGCGCGCGATACCGATCGACGTCCTGGTAGTCCGGGGCCGGCAGCGCCCGGGTGTCGAGCTTGCCGTTGGCGGTCAGCGGCAGCTCCGGCACCACGATCACCGCAGCCGGAATCATGTACCCGGGCAGCCGTTCCGCCAGTGCGGCACGCGCCGCGGCGGGATCCGCGGTCCCGGTGAGGTAACCGACCAGCCGCCTGTCGCCCGGACGATCCTCGCGGGCGATGACCGCGGCCTGTTCTACTCCGTCGACACCGGCCAGCGCGGTCCGGATCTCTCCGAGCTCGATGCGGTAGCCACGGATCTTGACCTGCTCGTCGACTCGACCCAGGTAGTCCAGCTGCCCATCGGCCCGCCAGCGCACCAGGTCACCGGTGCGGTACATTCGGGCACCCGGCTCACCGAACGGGCACGGCACGAAACGTGTTGCAGTCAAGGCGGATCGGCGCACATACCCAACCGCCACTCCGGCACCGGCGATGTACAGCTCGCCGACCACCCCGGCCGGCACTGGCCGCAACGACCCGTCCAGCACGAACAGCGCGGCTCCAGGCTCCGGCGAACCGATCGGCACCGCACCACCCGGGGTCAGTGGTCGGCTGATCGCCGCGTAGACGGTGGCCTCGGTGGGTCCGTAGGCGTTGATCATCGCGCACGCAGAAGACCACCGGTCGACCAGTTCGGTCGGGCAGGCCTCGCCGGCCACCACCAGAGTGACGCCGTCCAGGCCCGCGGTCGACAGCGCGCCCGCCGCCGACGGGGTCTGACTCAGCACGGTGACCTGTTCGCGAACCAGCAAGGCGTGCAGGTCTTCCGGGGCGCGGGCGGCCGATTCGGGCACCACCACCAGGCGTCCGCCATGTAGCAGAGCCCCGAAGATCTCCCATACCGAGACGTCGAACGCCAGCGAATGCCACTGCGACCAAACGCCGTGGTGCGGCAGGGCGGAGTCCGCCATCAACAACTGGGTCACGTTCTGATGGGTGACCGCGACACCTTTGGGCACACCGGTGGTACCCGAGGTGTAGATCAGGTACGCAACGTCATCCGGCCGCGGTGCGGGAAGTGTTGCGGCGTATTCGCTTTCGATGACCGGGTCGAGGACATCGACGATGGCACCGTGGTAGCCGTCGAGCCGATCCATCAGAGTGGCGGTGGTGATCACCGCCACCGGGGTGGCGTCGTCCAGGACGAACCCGACCCGCGCACTCGGCAGCGCCGGGTCGATCGGCAGGTAGGCCGCCCCCGTCTTCAGCACCGCCAAGATCGCGATGATGGCCTCGGCCGACCGCGAAAGCAGCAGCGCCACGGTATGTCCCGGTCCGGCACCATAGCCGGCCAACTGCTGAGCCAATCGGCTCGCCGCGTCATCAAGCTCACGGTAGGTGAGCGACTGCTCCCCACAGACCAGCGCCACCGCATCCGGCGTCCGCTCGACCTGAGTGCCGAACAACTCCGCAATCGACGGTGCAGCAACCAAATTCTCGCTCAGCACCGCCCGGTTGCCGAGATTGTCGAGGTGCATGCGCTCGGATTCATCAAGCAGCTCCACTGCCGACAGCGGCCGGGTGGGATCTGCAGTGAGCGCCGACAGCACGCGCTGCAACCGCTCGACCAGTGCTTCGATGGTGGCCGCGTCGTATACGTCAGTGCGGTATTCCACGGTTCCGCCGATACTGGCCGGGGCACCGCCGGCGTCCCACAGCTCACCCAGGGACAGCGT
This sequence comes from Mycobacterium sp. MAA66, assembly GCF_041261665.1. Classification (NCBI taxonomy): domain Bacteria; kingdom Bacillati; phylum Actinomycetota; class Actinomycetes; order Mycobacteriales; family Mycobacteriaceae; genus Mycobacterium; species Mycobacterium sp. MAA66. The sequence continues at coordinate 1,154,637 of NZ_JBGCCC010000002.1, forward strand.
CAGGTCCATGCGGGCGGTCTGGGTATCCACCGGCATGGGCGTGACCTGTAGATCCCCCAGGGCCACTGCAGGACTCGCGCCCTGCCCGGGCAGATTCTGCCAAGCCAGCATGACCTGCACCAGCGGGTGATGGGTCAGGCTACGGGTCGGGTTGAGGCGCTCAACCAGCACCTCGAACGGCACGTCCTGGTGCTCATAGGCGGCCAGACTGCGCTGCTGAACCTGGGCCAGCAGCTCGCTGAAGGTGGGGTCGCCCGCTACCTCGACGCGCAGCACCAGGGTGTTGACAAAGAATCCGACCAATTCGTCCAGGGCGGCTTCGCGCCGACCGGCGATCGGGAAGCCCACGGCCACATCGGAACTGGCGCTGATCATGGACAGCAAAGTGAGCAGTGCAGTTTGCACGACCATGAAGTTGGTGGCGTGGTGCTCCCTGGCCACCCGATCGATCTGCCGCTGCAGTTCTGCAGGCCACTGCACCGCGACGGTCGCGCCGCGCTGATCGGCCACCAGGGGGTAAGGCCGGTCGGTGGGCAGCGACACCCGCTCGGGCAGCCCGGCCAGGGCGTCCTGCCAGTACGTCACCTGCGCGGCAATGGGACTGTCGCCATCGTGCAGGTCACCGAATTGTGCGCGCTGCCAGAGCGTGTAGTCCACGTACTGCACCGGCAGCGCGGTCCACGACGGGGCCTGCCCCGCGCAACGCGCGGCATACGCCACGCCGAGATCCCGGGCCAACGGTGTGATCGACCAGCCGTCGGCGGCTATGTGATGCACCGCGGCGACCAGTACGTGTTCGTCCTCAGCGAGCCGGAAAAGTGTTGCCCGCAGCGGGATTTCGGTGGTCAGATCGAAGGCATGACGGGCCGCGGCATCGATCGCGACCTGCTGTCGGGCGGCGGGCCAATCGGTGACATCGATGCTCTCCCAGCCGAATTCGGCCCGCTCGGCGGGCATCACCAACTGCTGCGGCACTCCGTCCGGTGCAACAAACAGGGTGCGCAGGCTCTCGTGCCGGGCCACCACATCGGCCAGTGCCGCGCGGAGCGCATCGGCGTCGAGTGCGCCATCCAACCGCAACGCGGTCGACAAGTTGTAGACGGCCGACGGCCCCTGCAACTGTTCCAGGAACCACAACCGGTTCTGTGCGAACGACAGCGGAATCACTGCCGGGCGCGCAGCCGCCACCAGCGGTGCCAGCCGACCCGCGCCGACGCCGATCCGCGGGGCCAGTTGCGCGACCGTGGGCGCTTCGAAGATGGCGCGGACCGCCAGGTCGGTGTCCAGGGCGGCGTTGATGGCAGCGATCAGGCGCATGGCCGAAATGCTGTCGCCGCCGAGATCGAAGAACGAATCGTCGGTGCCGGCCCGTTCGAGCCCCAACACGTCGGCGTAGATGCCGGCCAGGATCTCTTCGACCGCACCAACCGGAGCCCGGTGGGAACCAGCGGAGTACTCGGGTGCGGGCAGAGCCCGGACATCCAGTTTTCCGTTGGCAGTCAAGGGAATCGCGTCAACCACCACGATTGCGGCCGGCACCATGTACGCCGGAAGGTCGGTGCCCAATACCGAACGCGCCACCGCCGGGTCGACTGCCCCGACGACATAGCCGACCAGGCGCTTGTCACCGGGACGATCCTCACGGGCCACGACCACGGCCTGTTGCACGCCCTCGATGGCGGCCAACGCCGTTTGTATTTCGCCGAGTTCGATGCGGTAGCCGCGGATCTTGACCTGTTCGTCGGCGCGGCCCCGGTAGCGCAACTGGCCGTCAGATCCCCAGCACACCAGGTCGCCGGTGCGGTACATCCGTTGTCCGGCACCACCGAATGGGCACGCCACGAACCGGGACGCACTCAGTCCGGGCCGGCCCACATATCCGGACGCCACCCCGGCACCGGCCACATAGAGCTCACCGACCACGCCCACCGGCACCGGCCGCAGCCGCTCGTCGAGAACGAACAGCGCCGCCTCGGCCACCGGCGAACCGATCGGCACCACGCCGGCCTCACCCGCGATCAGCGGTGCGCTGATCGCCACACACATCGTGGTCTCGGTCGGCCCGTAGGCGTTGACCATCGTCCCGCGGGACGCCCAGCGGTCCACCACCTCGGGCGGGCAAGCCTCCCCGACCACCACCAGCGCCGTCGACTCCAGGCCCATGGTGTCCAATGTCGCTGCAGCCGTGGGGGTTTGGGTCAGGACCGTGACGCCTTCAGCAGTCAGCACCGCATGGAGTTCCGGTGCCGAGCGGGCGTCGGGCACGATCGCGACCCGGCCGCCGGACAGCAGTGGCCCGAAGATCTCCCACACCGACACGTCGAACGCCAGCGAGTGGGCGTGGCTCCACACCCCGGCTGCCGGCAGACCCGCATCCAGCGATCCCAACAACTGGGTGACGTTGTGGTGGGTCACCGCAACACCCTTGGGCACACCGGTGGTGCCGGAGGTGTAGATCAGATAGGCGATGTCGTCCGGACGCACCACCGGAAGTGTTGCGACCGAACCAATTTCGAGCCTAGAGCCCAATTCGATAGTCGGCCCGCCGAAGCCCGTCAACAAGCCGGCGAATTCCGCGGTACTGATCGCCGCGACCGGAGCGGCGTCGGCCAGTACGAACTCGATACGGGCGGCCGGCACCGATGGATCGATCGGCACGTAGGCCGCGCCGGTCTTGAGCACCGCCAGAATCGCGACGATGGCGTCGGCCGACCGGCCCGACATCAGCGCCACGCGTTCTCCCGGTCGGGCGCCCCGCGCAATCAGCAAGTGTGCCAAGCGGTTCGATGCCTCGTCCAGCTCACGGTAGGTCATCGACCGGCCGCTACCGCTGACTGCGACCGCGTTCGGTGCCGCCACTACCTGGGTGGCGAACAGTTCCGGGACCGATATCGGTACCGCCGCCGGGGAAGCCAGTACCGCCCGGTTCCCGACCTCGTCGAGTCGGGCGTGCTCGGCGACGTCCAGCACGTCGATCGACGACAGCGCTCCGTCCGGATCGGCGGTGAGCGCGATCAGCACTTGTTCCAGTCGCCCGACCATCGCTGCAATGCTGGCCGCATCGAACACGTCGGTCCGGAACTCCACGTTGCCACCGATACCGGCAGGCTCGCCGTCGGTACCCCAGCGTTCGGCCAACGAAACCGACAGATCCATGCGCGCCGTCGTGGTGTCGACCGACAGCGGCGTGACGTCCAGGTCACCCAACACCAAACCGGTGTTCTGCCAGGGCAGATTCTGCCAACCGAGCACTACCTGAACCAGCGGATGGTGGGTCAGGCTGCGAGTCGGGTTCAGCCGCTCCACCAACACTTCGAACGGCACATCCTGGTGCTCGTAGGCCGCCAGGCTGTTGGTGCGCACCTGTGACAGCAGTTCGGCGACACTGGGGTCCCCGGCCAGATCCACCCGCAGCACCAGGGTGTTGACGAAGAAGCCGACCAGCTGGTCAAGGGCGGGGTCGCGCCGCCCGGCAATCAGGAAGCCAACGGCCACATCGGAACTCGCGCTGAGCCGGGACAGCAGGACCGCCAGTGCGGCCTGCACCACCATGAAACTGGTCGCATTGTGCTCGCGGGCGAGCCGCGCGATCCGCTGCTGCAACTCAGGCGACCAGTCCACCGTCACCGTCGCGCCGCGCTGATCGGCCACCGGCGGGTAAGGCCGATCGGTCGGTAGCTCGACGCGTTCGGGCATGCCTGCCAACGCATTCCGCCAGTAGGCCAGCTGCGCACTGACCCGGCTGTCGCAGTCGTCCAGTTCGCCCAGTTGCGCGCGCTGCCACAGCGTGTAGTCCACGTACTGCACCGGCAGCGGTGACCAGTCGGGGGCCTGACCACCGGAGCGGCCGGCGTATGCCACGCTCAGGTCGCCGACCAGCGGGGCGATCGACCAGCCGTCGGCGGCGATGTGGTGCACGACCGCGACCAGGACGTGCTCATCGTCGGACATTCGGAAGAGCTTGGCCCGCATCGGGGTTTCGCTGCCCAGGTCGAAGGCGTACTGCGTCACCGCAGCCACCGCCTCGCTCAGCCGGTCGGCCGGCCAGCCGGTGGCGTCGACCAACTCCCAGCCGAAATCGGCTTGCGCCGCCGGGATGACCACCTGCCGGGCCACACCGTTCGACGCGACGAACCGGGTGCGCAGGCTCTCGTGCCGGGCCACCAGGTCGCCCAGCGCCGCGCCCAGCGCCTCGACATCCAGTCGTCCGTGCAATTGCAGTGCCACCGGCATGTTGTAAACCGGTGACGGGCCCTGCAATTGGTCGACGAACCACAGCCGGTTCTGCGCGTAGGACAGCGGGATCTCAGCTGGGCGCTCCACTGCCACCAGCGGCGCCGACCGCTGAGCACCCTCCTCGATCCGCGGGGCCAACTGCGCCACCGTCGGTGCTTCGAACACCGTGCGCACCGGCAGTTCCACATCCAGCGCAGCATTGATCGCTGCGATCAGCCGCATCGTCGACAGCGAGTCGCCGCCCAGATCGAAGAACGAATCGTCGACGCCCACCCGCTCGACGCCGAGCAACTGCGCGTAGATCGCGGTCAGTGTCTGCTCAACCGCGCTGGACGGAGCCCGGTATCGAGCGGCGTCCTGGTAGTCCGGGGCGGGCAGGGCGCGAGTGTCGAGCTTGCCATTGACCGTCACCGGCAGCGCCGGCAGAGCGATCACCGCAGCCGGGACCATGTAGCCCGGCAGCGCCTTGGCCAGCGCGGCCCGGGCCTGGGCTGGGTCGGCCGCGCCGGTGATGTACCCCACCAGCCGTTTGTCGCCCGGCCGGTCCTCGCGAGCGATCACCGCGGCCTGTTCCACTCCGGGCAAGGCTGCCAAAGCCGAACGGACGTCGCCCAATTCGATGCGATAGCCGCGGACCTTCACCTGCTCGTCGGCCCGCCCGAAGTAGTCGAGCTGGCCATCGGGGCGCCAGGCCACGAGGTCTCCGGTGCGATACATGCGCGTGCCGGGCTCTCCGAACGGGCACGCCATGAATCGTGACGCGCTCAGCCCGGGTCGGCGCCAGTAGCCGATCCCGACGCCACGGCCCGCCAGGTACAACTCCCCGACCACGCCGGCCGGCACCGGACGCAACCACTCGTCCAGCACGAAGAACGCCGCACCCGCCGTCGGCGACCCGATCGGCGGCGACCCCGATCCCGCGGTCAACGGTGTGCTCTTGCACAGCCACATGGTCGTCTCGGTCGGCCCGTAGACGTTCACCATCACCGGACCTTGCTCCCCGCGTCCGCGGGAGGCCCAGCGATCCACCAGCTCCGGCGGGCAGGCTTCGGCGCCGATGACCAGATTCGCCGAGTCCAAACCGTCGGTATCCAATACCGCTGCAGCGGAAGGTGTTTGAGTCAAGACGGTGACGCGTTCACGCACCAGCAGGTCGTGGAAGTCCGTTGCCGACCGGGCCACTACGTCGGGCACGACCACCAAGCGGCCGCCGTGCAGCAGCGCGCCCCAGATCTCCCACACGGAGAAGTCGAAGGCATACGAGTGGAACTGCGTCCAGACCTGTCCAGGTGTCAGATCGATACCGATCTGAAGGCCGCTGAACAACTGGGTGACGTTGTGCTGCGTGACCGCAACGCCTTTGGGCATACCGGTGGTGCCGGAGGTGTAGATGATGTGGGCCATGTCGTCCGGGACCGGCCCCGGTGGGGAGGTACTGGGCTGACCGGCAACTGCGGGGTCATCGACCTCGACGACCCCGATACCGAACCCGTCGAAACGATCCACCAATGCACCGCTGGTGACGGCCGCGACAGGCGTGGCATCGCCGAGCATGAATTCGATCCGCGATGCGGGCAGCGCCGGATCGAACGGCAGGTAGGCCGCACCGGATTTCAGCACTGCCAGGATCGCCACGATCGCCTCGGCCGAGCGCGAGAACAGCAGCGCCACAACCTGTCCCGGACCGGCGCCGCGGTCGATTAGCAGGTGTGCCAACCGGTTCGAAGCCTCGTCCAGTTCCCGATAGGTCCATGATCGGTCCCCGCAGACCAGCGCCACCGCTTCGGGGGCCTCGGCCACCTGCGCGGCGAACAACTCAGGCACCGTCGTCTCCGTTGCCGGTTGGCTCAGCACCGCACGGTTGCCCCAGCGCTCCAGCCGAGCCTGTTCGGCTTCGTCGAGCAGGCTCACCGACGACATGCGCCGCGTCGGATCAGCGGTGAGCGCCAACAGCATTCGCCGCAGCCGTCCGATCAGTGCGTCGACGCCGCCGACATCGAAAACATCGGTGCGGAACTCGACCGTCACGTCGAGCCCGGCGGGCTCACCATCGTTGGCCCAGCGCTCGCCCAGCGAGAACGCCAGATCCATGCGAGCGGTCTGGGTGTCCACCGGCAACGGCGTCACCTGTAGATCGCCCAGCGCCAACCCAGCGGCGTCGCCGGCCTGCCAGGTGAAATTCTGCCAGCCCAACAACACCTGGACCACCGGGTGATGGGTCAGGCTGCGGGTCGGGTTCAATCGTTCGACCAACATCTCGAACGGCACGTCCTGATGCTCGTAGGCGGCCAGGCTGCGCCGGCGCACCTGGGCCAGCAGGTCGGCGAAACTCGGATCGCCGGTCACGTCGACCCGCAGCACCAGGGTGTTGACGAAGAAGCCGACCAGGTCGTCCAGCACGGCGTCACGCCGGCCGGCGATCGGGAACCCAACCGCCACATCGGAAGTGCCAGTGACCTTCGACAGCAGCGCCGCGAACGCAGCCTGGATCACCATGAAGCTGGTGGCGTTGTGCTCGCGTGCCACGCGGCGCACCTGCTGCTGCAGTTCCACCGGCCACGTCGCGCTCACCCGGGCGCCGCGGTGGTCGGCCACCGCCGGGTAAGGACGATCGGTGGGCAGGTCGAGCCGCTCGGGCAGACCGGCCAACGCCTCCTGCCAGTAATCCAGCTGCGCGGCGATCGGGCCGCTGCGGTCCTCGAGCTCGCCGAATTGCGTGCGCTGCCACAGCGTGTAGTCCACATACTGCACCGGCAGCGGCGCCCAACCGGGGGCCTGCCCTACATACCGGCTGGCATAGGCCAGGCCGAGATCGCGCACCAGCGGAGTGATCGACGAGCCGTCGGCGGCGATGTGGTGCACCACGACCACCAGCACGTGATTGTCGTCGGTCACCCGGAAAAGCTCGGCGTGGAAGGGGATCTGGGCAGCCAGGTCGAATGTGTAGCGGGCCGCAGCACTGATCGCCTCGTCCAGCCGGCCTGCCGGCCAGCCGCCGGCATCCACCGTGTTCCAACCGATGTCGGCCTGCTCGGCCGGGATGACCACCTGCCGCGGCGTGCCCTCAGGCGCATCGAATCGGGTGCGTAGGCTCTCATGCCGGGCCACCACATCGCCGAGCGCCGCGGCCAGCGCGTCCGCATTCAGCCGGCCACGCAGCCGCAGCGCCACCGCCAGGTTGTAGATGGCCGAGGGCCCCTGCAATTGGTCGAAGAACCACAGCCGGTTCTGGGCAAAAGACAGCGGAACCACCGCTGGGCGCTCCCCGGCCCGCAACGGGGCCAGCCGGCTCGCGTCGCCGCCGACCAGCGGCGCCAACAACGCGACCGTGGGCGCCTCGAATATCGTGCGCACCGAAAGGTCAACGTCCAGACTGGAATTGACAGAGGCGATCAGACGCATCGCAGACAGCGAATCGCCACCGAGGTCGAAGAACGAGTCGTCCACGCCAACCCGTTGCACGCCCAGCACCTGGGCGTAGATGTCGGCCAGGATCTCTTCGACCACGCCGGCCGGCGCCCGGTAGCCATCGGCATCGGAGTACTCGGGCGCGGGCAGCGCCTTGCGGTCCAGCTTGCCCGACGACGTCAGCGGCATCGCGTCGAGCACCACGATGTGCGGCGGGACCATGTAGTCGGGCAACCAGGCGGTCAGCCGCTGGCGTACAGCACCGATCTTGGTGCTGCTGTGCGGTTCGTTCGCGTGCACACCGCCCTGCGGGCCGGGCAGGTAGAGGTCGGTCAGCACGGCGTCATCAGGTGTGACGAACACGGCGTCGACCGTGCCCGGTACCCCGCCCCACGTCACGGCCACCCGGTAGCCGGCGGCTTCGCCGATATCGTGCAGTTGTTCTGTTGTGGTGTCGGTGATCTCGGCGGCCTCGGGGCCTTCCGAGCCGGCCAGTGCCTGCTCAAGTCGAACGTCGGTCATCACACCGGCGCGCGGAATGCCACTGACGCGCAAGCCATCCGGGCGCTCGTCGGCCAACCGGGCTTGCAGCCCCGCCATGCCCGACCATGCCCAGGTGGGCAGGTCGGCAGCCGAGCGCATCGCCGCGGGTGACTTGTGGATGATGACGTCGTAGCGGTACCGGCTCAGCTCGTTGTCGGCAGAGCCTCGCTTGACTCGGACGTCGAGTCCGAACGCACCCGCTCGACGGGCCGCCCAGGTGGTGAAAAAGTCTGGAGCCAAAAGCAATTCGGCCTCACCCAGGACAGCATGTTCGACCCGCTGGCGGATCACCGCAGCGTCGGTCGCAGCGGTATCGGTGCGACCGAGCACGATCGCGGTCTGGAATGCGTTCTGCAGACTGTGATTACGAACGTCACCGATGAACAGGGCGCCACCGGGCGCCAGGAGCGCCACCGCGTTGTCGATGACTTCGGTCAAGTACGCCGCGTTGGGGAAGTACTGGACGACGGAGTTCACGATGATGGTGTCGAAGTGTCCCCGCGTCAGCCCGCCGGTGATGTGCGCCGGACGGGCCAGCAATTCGACCCGGTCACGCCACGGAATCTGCAACTGCTGCAAAGAATCTGCCAGCTTGTCCACCGCTGCCGCAGAAACGTCGGTGGCGACATAGCTTTCGCAGTGCGGCGCGACCTGGGACAGGATCAGCCCGGAGCCCGCGCCGATCTCCAACACCCGCTGCGGCCGCAGTGCCATGATCCGATCCACCGTGGCCGCGCGCCACTGCCGCATCTCCTCCAGCGGAATGGGCTCGCCGGTGTAGCTGCTGTTCCAGCCACGGAAATCCGAACCGAACTCGGGCGCTTCACCTTCCGCGCTGTACAACTCGTCGTAGATGTCCTGCCACTCACCGACGATCTCCGCGTCGTGCTCGGTGTCGCGGTTGCCGTCGGTGGCGTGCTCGAAGGTGATGTAGCCGACCAATTGCGCGCCGGTGGTGCCGTAGTGCACGGTGGCTGCGGCCTGACTGACCTGGGGGCAAGCCAGCAGGGCACTCTCGATCTCGCCGAGTTCGATGCGTTGTCCGCGCAGCTTGATCTGGGTGTCGACGCGTCCCAGGTAGTCCAGCGTGCCATCCGGGCTCCACCGCGCCAGATCGCCGGTGCGGTACATACGTTCGCCTTGTGCACCATGGGGATTGGCGATGAACCGTTCGGCGGTCAGGGTCGCGCGGCCCACATAGCCATGTGCCAGCGCAGGGCCGGCCAGATACAGCTCGCCCACCACGCCTGCGGGCGCCGGGTTCAGTTGTGCATCCAGCACCAACGTCCGCACGCCCGGGAGCGGGGTGCCGATATTGACCGGTGCCGAGGGTAGCAACGGGGTGCCGCTGGCCCAGATCGTGGCCTCGCTGGGGCCATAGGCATTGAACATGCGGCGCCCGGGCGCCCAGGCATGGACCAGTTCATCCGGGCAGGCCTCGCCGCCGGTGATCAGTGTGGCCAGGTCGTCCAGCTTGGCGCGATCCAACGATGCCGCCACGGTCGGGGTGAGCAGTGCGGCACTGACCCGGTGTCGTTGCATCAACGCCGTCAGCGACTCGCCGGCGTACACATCCCGGGGCGCCACCACGAGCGCGGCCGCTGAACCCGTGGCCATCAGGATCTCGAACAGTGATGCGTCGAAGGTCGGCGCGGCCACCAGCAGTACCCGGTCGGCCGGCCCGAGGCCATACATGTTGCGTTGCGCCGCAGCGGCTCCCAGCAGGCCGGCGTGACCGACCGCCACGCCCTTCGGCTCGCCGGTCGATCCTGAGGTGAAGATGACGTAGGCGGTGTTCTGCGTCCCCAGGCCACGGTCGGTGATCGGTTCGGCGCTGTGACCGGACAGGTCCAGTCCATCGAGGCGCAACACCGGACGCGTCCCGGCTCCGGCCACCGACTCGGTACCACAGGTCAGCACACACGTCGCGGACACCGAATCCAGCACCGTGGCAATGCGTTCCACGGGATGCGTCCGATCCATCGGCACGTACACGCCGCCGGCCTTGAGCACCGCCCACCACGCCAGCACCATTTCGGCGCACCGGTCGGTGGCCACACCAACGGCTCTCTCCGGGCCGACTCCGGCTTCGATCAGCTTGCGAGCCAGGCGATTCGATGCCTCGTCGAGCTCGCGGTAGGTCAGGCTGCGCTCGTCGTCGATGACCGCCAGGGCATCGGGGGCGGCTGCCACGGCCACGGCCAACAGCTGCGGGCCGAGCCCGATCGGCGCACGTAATCCAGCACCGGACCACTGCTGCAGCTGGGCCTGCTCATCCGCCCCGAGCAGATTGATCGATGCCGGCCGCTGCGTCGGATCGGCGGTCATGGCCGCCAGCAGTCGATTCAATCGGCCGACGAGTGCCTCGATGCCGGCCTCGGTGAAGATATCGGTGTCGTATTCGACGTGCAGGCCGAGTTCGCTGCCCGGGAACGCCTCCACGGTCAGCGGGTAGTGGTTGAACTCGCGGTTGGCGAACTCAGCGATCGCCAAGTCGTCGACGCCCACCGACATGCCCGCCTCTATCGGGTAGTTCTCATACACGAAGAGCGTGTCGAAGAGCTGTTCGTGGCCCGCGATGCGATGAATCTCAGCCAGCGCCAGGTGTTGATGCTCGAGCGTGTCGTTGTGCGCGGCCTGCAGCTGCTCCAGCAGCCCGGTAACGGTAGTGGCCGAGGCGATGTCGGCACGCACAGGCACGGTGTTGATCAGCAGTCCGACCATCGCATCCGTGTCGGCCACGTCGAGTTGGCCCATCCGGGACCGGGCCGTACCGAAGGCCACATCCTGCTTGCCGGTCAACGAGGCCAGCAGCACTGCCCAGGCACCCTGCAGCACAGTGCTGACGGTGGTGTGGCACGAACGCGCCAGCTCTCCGAGCGCGTCGGTGGTCTGTTTCGATACCCGGAACGAGCCGAAGCCCCGACGGCCCAGGCGATCCTGTAGTCGCCCTGGTGGGCCGACCAAGGTGGGCGTGTCGAAGCCGGAGAGCACCTCACCCCAAGCCTCGCGTGCCGCGTCGAGGTCCCGATCCGCCAGCCAGGTGATGAATCTCCGATATGAGGCTGCTGCCGGCAGTCGCTGACCGGCGTAGCTGGTGAAGAACTCGCGCAACAGGATCGGCAACGACCAACCGTCGAGCACGATGTGATGATTGGTCAGGACAAACCGATGCCGATCCTCGGCTAGCCGAATCAGGATGGCACGGAAGGCCGGTTGTCCGTCGAGGTCGCATACGGCGGCGCGTTCGGCGGCGCAGAGCTGCTGGATCTCGTCATCGCCGAGCTCGCCGCTGGAGCCGAAATCGATGAACCGCCAGGCTATTGCCGGCTCGGCCTGGATGATCTGCACCGGCTCGTCGAACTGTCGGCAGAACTGCGCGGCCAGGTGCGGATGCCGGGCCACCACCGTCTGTACGGCTTCGCGCAACCGGTCCGGATCGAGTGCACCGGTCAGGGTGAAATCGAGCTGTACCGAATAGGTTTCGTCGACATCACCGCCCTCGTGCGCGGCGCTGGTGTGGAACAGCAGTCCTTGCTGCAACGGTGTCAGCGGCAGGATGTCGGCAATCCGATACTGCCGCTGCAACTCGTCGATCTGTTGTTGACTCAGGCGAGCCGGCGCGATGTCGGACGGCGTCAAACCTCCGCCGCCGTCTCGAACGTGTTCGCAGATACCTACCAACGCCTCAAACCACAACCGGCTCAGCCGGCCCAGTTGCTTGTGGTTGAACGCCGAGGTCGCCCAGGTCCAGTCGGCCTGCAGTTGCGGTCCGGCCTCGGTGTCGACTGTTCCGGCGTTCAGTTCCACCGTGTGCAGCAGCGGCAGGGGCGCGGCGGCGCCACCTGGCGACAGGCCATGGGGCCCGATCCGCCACAGCTTCTCGATACCCTCGATTACCGGGAAGCCCAGGCGCCCAAGGTAGTTGAATCCGATGCCCGGGTCGGCGCCGGACAGCTCGGCCTCGGGATTCAAGTAACGCAACAAGCCGTAGGTGAGACCGTCGGGCAACCCGCGAAGCTGCTCTTTGGCCTTCTTGATCACCGCACCCAGTGCCGCGTCGCCGGTGACCACCTGATCCCAGGACAGCTCACCGAGGGTCAGGGCCACGGGATACTTACTGGTGAACCAGCCCACCGTGCGCGACAGGTCGAGGTCGGCCAACTCTTCGTGCCGCCCGTGTCCCTCGACGTCGATGCCGATCGGTGCCGCACCCGTCCCCAGGAATTCGGCAACCGCCAGCGCGAAGCCGATCAACAGAATGTCTTGTACGCCAGCGTGAAACGCCGCCGGAACCTCTCCGAGCAAGGCCCGGGTGTGCTCGGCATCCAGCGTGACCGACCGCCGTCCCGCGGTGACGTAGGTATCCGCCTCGGGCTGTACCGCGGGCAACACGGACGGTACTGCCGCCACCTGCTGCCACGCCGGCATCAGCTGAAGCACGTCTGGGCGCTGGGCGTACTCGGTCAACAGCGAGGCCCACCGTTGGAACGAGGTGCCGGTCGCCGCCAGCTCCACCTCCTGGCCCGCTACAAGCTGACCCCAGGCAATATTGAGGTCTTCCAACAGGATTCGCCAGGAGACGCCATCGACGGCGAGGTGATGAATGATCAACACCAGGCTGTTGTCGGCCGTGGCCCACAGCGCTCTGAGCATCATCCCGGCTGCCGGGTCCAGCTGAGAACGCGCCGCCGCCACTGCCCCTTCGGTCAGCTGGTCGAGGATCTGAAGGCAGTCGCGGGCATCGATCGACGCTTCTGGCACCTGCAGCGACCACTGACCGGCGGTGTCGGCGCAAGCACGCAGCCGCAGCATCGGATGCCGATCCAGTAAGGCCTGCAACAAGATTGCCGCATCGGCCTCGGTGGCCCCGGCGGGGGCCTGAATCACCAGGGTCTGATTGAACTGATCGATCGGTCCGCTCACATCGCGCAACCAGCGCATGATCGGAGTGGCCACCACCGGGCCGATGCCCTCATCGACCACGCCGGTGACGTCGGCAGTTCCCACCACCGACGCCAAGCGCGCCACCGTCTGCTCGACGAACACATCGCGTGGCCGACAGGTCAGGCCGGCGGCACGTGCGCGGGCCGCGAACTGCATCGCCAGAATGCTGTCACCACCGAGTTCGAAGAACGACTCGTCGATGCCGATCCGCTCCAGCCCGAGCACGTCGGCGCAGATCCCGGCCAGGATCTCCTCGACCGGGTTGCCCGGGGCGCGGTACACGCCCGCGGAGTACTCGGGCGCGGGCAGTGCGCGGGTGTCGAGTTTGCCGCTGGTCGTCAGCGGCAGCTCGGGCAGCACCACCACCGCGGCCGGAACCAGGTAGCCCGGCAACCGTTCCGCCAGCGCCGCGCGCGCCTGGACCGGGTCGACGGTGCCGGTGACGTAGCCGACCAGTCGTTTGTCACCGGGACGGTCCTCGCGGGCGATCACCGCCGCCTGCGCCACTCCGTCGAGTCCGGCCAAAGCCGTTTGGACTTCGCCCAATTCGATGCGATAGCCGCGGATCTTGACCTGTTCATCGGCGCGCCCGACGTAGCGCAGCTGGCCGTCGGCGCCCCAGTACACCAGGTCGCCGGTGCGGTACATCCGTTGCCCGGGTGCCCCGAACGGGCAGGCCACGAATCGCGCTGCGGTCAGCGCGGTGCGGTGCAGGTAACCCACACCTAATCCGGCACCGGCCACATACAACTCACCGACCGCTCCCGGCGCCACCGGCTGTAGCCAGGCGTCGAGCACGAACAGTGCCGAGCCACCCGCCGGTGACCCGATCGGTGCCGCACCCCCACCGGCCGCCAGCGGCTTGCTGATGGCCACATAGATGGTGGTCTCGGTCGGGCCGTACGCGTTGACCATGACCCTGGCCGGCGCCCAGCGGTCGACCACCTCGGCCGGGCAGGCCTCGCCGCCCATCACCAACGCGGTCGATTCCAGTCCATGGCTATCCAACACCCCGATAGCAGAAGGGGTTTGGGTGATCACCGTGACTTCTTCGGCGACCAGCAGATCATGGAACTCGGTGGGCTCGCTCGCCACCGACTCAGGCACCACCACCAACCGGCCACCGCGCAACAGTGCCGAGAAGATCTCCCACACCGAGAAGTCGAAGGCGTAGGAATGCCAGTGCGACCATGCCTGTTCGGACGGCAAGCCGGCGTCCTGTGCCGCGATCAGCTGGGTCAGGTTCTGGTGCGAGATGGCCACGCCCTTGGGCGTACCTGTGGTGCCCGAGGTGTAGATGACATAGGCGATGTCGTCGGGGCTCGGTGCCGTCGGCGCGCTGCCAGGCGCAGCGACCGCAGGGTCATCGACATCGACGATCAGCCCGCCGAATCCGTCGAGCAGTCCGGTCAGGTCGGCGGTCGTGACGGCGGCGAACGGGTCGGCGTCGGTGAGCATGAAGTCGATCCGGGCCGGTGGCAGCGCCGGGTCGATGGGCAGATAGGCCGCCCCGGTCTTGAGCACCGCGAGGATCGTCACGATGGCCTCGGCGGACCGCGGCAGCAGCATCGCCACCCGCTGGCCCGGGCCGACACCGCGACCGACCAGCAGCTGCGCGAACCGGTCGGAGGCCTCGTCGAGTTCTCGGTAGGTCAGCGACCGGCCGTCACCGCTGATCGCCACCGCGTCCGGGGTGCTTGCGGCCTGCTGCGCGAACATCCCCGGGATCGAGACCTGCTCCGCGCCCTCTGAGGTCAGCGCCGACCAGTTGCCCAGCTTCGCCAACTGGTCCTGCTGCGGCGGGCCGAGCAGATCCAACGACGACAGCCGCCGATCTGGATCGGCAGTCATCACCGCCAGCACCCGATGCAACTGATCCGCCAGATCGACCACATCGGGTCGTCGGGGACCGAACGTGCTGACAGACAGCTCGTCACCGGTGCCGGAGAACGCCAGACCGGAGCCGCGGCCGAGGCCGGAGGTCATTTGCGCCGCCGCCGTGGCGCTGCCCAGCGGCACGGTGAATCCGGACGGGAGGAAATCGACCACCACCCGGTCGGCCACCGACCCCCGGACCTTGCGCTCCAGGGCCTGCACCGGAAAACGCTGATGCCGCACCGCTTCTCGGGTGCGTCTGTGGACGTGGCCGCAGAAATCGGCGACGGTGGATTCCGGCGAAACCTGCAGCACCAGCGGGACGACCCCGGCGATCATTGCCGGAAGGGTCTTCGACACCGGCAGCACGCGCCGGGTGACCGGCAGGTCGAGCACGACCTCATGGCCCGCGGCAGACCAGCCACGGACGATCAGCGCACAGGCCGCGATGAGCACCGTGGATCGACGGACGTCCCAGGCCTGGCACAACTGCTCGACCCGCGCCAGGATCGCCGGGTCGAGTTGGATCGGGTCAGACGAGATGTCGTCTTCGGCGTCTTCGGGCCGAAGATAGTCCGGGTCGGTCCCGGTCGGCAGATTTGCCGTCCAATACGCCTCGTCTTCGGCATATGACTCGGATAATTCATAGGCAGATTCGCACTCGAGCAGATCCTGCAATGAACCGAAATAAGACGGTTGGATCGCAGCGCCGGAAACAAATTCCGAATAAACCGACGCAATTCGCTGACACACCAAGGCCAGGCCGATTCCGTCGGCGACAATGTGGTGGCAGCAGACGAACAGATAGGACTCTTCGCGGCGGGCGCGGAACAACGTGAACCGCAGCAGCCGACCGTCCAGTGGCATCGGAGTGCGCTGAATCGACGCGGCCATCTCACGGACCGTCGCCTGCGGTTGGTCCGAGTCGCTGAGATCGACAACAGTGACATCGACGTCCGAGGCATCGAGCAGCCGTTGGTGTACCTGACCGGCGGACTCGAAAAAGGTGGCACGGACCGGCTCGGCTTCCGCTACGACATGGCGGATCGCCCATTGGAAGATATCGAAATCTACTGCACCGTCAATTTTTACAAAGATCCCGAGCTGCCACTCCGCCGCGGAGTGGCCAGTCTCCTGCGCCAGCCAGATGTCCAGCTGCGCACGCGTGACCGGTAATGCCGGATCGCCGAGTTTCATCCCCACCCTCAAGTTGCCGGACGAAGCGATCAGCCGCGCTGTCCCTCGGCCAACCTGTCACGCAGGCTCTTCGGCCTAATGTCAGCCCACTCGCGGTCGATGTAGTCAAGGCATGCGGCCCGGTCCGCTTCACCGAAGACCACCTGCCACCCGTCTGGAACCGCGGCAAAAGTCGGCCACAGACTGTGCTGTTCCTCCTCGTTGACCAGCACCAAAAAATTTGCGCTGTCGTCATCGAAAGGATTTGTAGTCACGTTGCCCTCCAAGAAAAAATTGACGCTTTTCAATCCCGGCCCGCCTGCTGGCCGGATGCTACCCGGCTGACTTGACCCGAAACCTTGGCGAACCCTGGCCGCGATGGCGACAACCTTCTGACCGCACCAAAAGACCGCCGACACCGAGAGAGTTCCCGATGCTAAGATCTAGCAAATCCAAAATTAACAAGGGCGACAATAACTTTCTCGGCTCGAACGTTCGGACTGACCGTAAGTGGGCTTAGGCGAAATTAATCTGACACCGTTACCGCAAGCTGTCAACAATCAACGCCGCCAACCATAAATCGTCGCCACTCCTGGCGCACAATCGGGCAAAAGTGGCGGCATTCACACACCTAATCCATAGCTTCAGGGCCAATTGCGGTGGCCAGCCCAGCTACCAGCACTAATGCAACAAATCTTGCTCCGCGCCGCTTTGTTCACATGTCACAGCCTTCACACCCGTCTATTTGCCCACACTGTCAACACGTCAGCTAAGCAATACGGCTTCGCCAAGTTGGCAAGGTGACGGTCGGCCAGGCGAGCGGCCAACCGGCGCAAGAGCTTTGCTCTGTCAGATAGAAAGCTGCCGCCCGCCGAACAGCGGACGGCCGACGGCGCGACGGCCCCCGCCGGATCGTCGCCCAGCAGCCGGTCCGATGGCGGACCACCGATATTCCAAACCGCAGAAATTGCATTCTGCGGAGCACACGCCAGCAACCTCAGCCGACAAATACCGAGGTCAAACTAATTCAGACCATGGCGCGGCGCCCGGCCAGCGCCCGGCCCAGAGTCAATTCGTCGGCGAATTCCAGATCGCCGCCCATCGGAAGTCCCGAAGCAATGCGCGTCACGGTCAGCCCCGGGATATCGCGCAGCATCCGCACCAAATAGGTGGCCGTGGCCTCGCCCTCGGTGTTCGGGTCGGTCGCGATGATCACCTCGGCGATATCGACACCGTCGACCCGCTCGCCAATCCTGTTGAGCAACTCGCGAATTCGCAGCTGCTCCGGGCCGACGCCGGACAACGGGTCCAGCGCTCCGCCGAGCACGTGATAGCGCCCGCGGAACTCCCGGGTGCGCTCCACGGCCTGCACATCTTTGGGTTCCTCCACGACACACACCAGCGTGCCGTCACGGCGGGAATCACTGCAGATTCGACAGCGGTCCTCGTCAGACACGTTGCCGCACACCACACAGAACTTGACCCCGTCGCGCACCCGGTTCAGCACTGCGGTGAGCCGGTCGATATCCGGCGGCTCCACGGAAAGAAGATGAAAAGCTATGCGTTGCGCGCTTTTTGGACCGATGCCCGGCAACTTGCCGAGCTCGTCGATCAGATCCTGAACGGGTCCTTCAAACACATCAGAACCCCGGCAGACCGCCGGCCAGCGGGCCCAACTGTTGCTGCGCCATCACGCCGACCTTCAAGGACGCGTCGACGAGCGCACCGACGATCAGGTCCTGCAGCGTCTCGACATCCGACGGGTCGACGACCTGCGGATCGATCGTCACCGCGGTCACCCCGCCGTTGCCGGTCATGGTGACCTTGACCAGGCCGCCACCGGCCTGGCCGACCACCTCGGCCGCTGCCAGCGCCGCCTGGGCCTCCATCAACTGCTGCTGCATCTGCTGCGCCTGAGCGAGCAGCGCGGACACATCTGGCTGGCCACCGGGCTGCATGTCGATCCCCTTAAGTCGATTGATTGCGCCAGCCTAGTCGGCCCACCCATCGGGCAGGCCGACCCGGCTGCGTGTCGAGCTCAGCCTTCGATTGTCTTCTTCAGGTTCGCCAACACCTCGTCCTGAATCTTGCGCAGGCCCAGCGGCGCGAAGGTCTTCTCGAAGAAGCCGCCAACGCCACCGGCGCCCTGCCACGCGGTCTTGACCGTCACGGAGGAACCGGGGCCGGCCGGCGCGACGGTCCAGGTGGTCACCATCGAGGAGTTGGCATCCTTCTCGATGACGCTGTGTCCGGCCACGTCGACTGTTGCCTTCACGTCGCGGCTGCGCTTCTTGGTGGCCTGCAGCTTCCAGGTCGCCACAGTGCCGGCGCCCTGGCCGCCTTCGAGCACCTGGTAACCGCTGTAGTTGGCCGAGAGGATCTTCGGCCGCACGCCCTGGTAATCGGCAACTGCTGCCAGCACCTTCTCAGGCTCGGCGTTGATCAAAACCGTGCTCGACGCACTGACCTGTCCCATCAGGCAAAACTCCTGTTCACGTGGCATTCATAACGGGCTTGCGCGTAGGTCTCGCCCGATTCGGCGCGGTCGCGAGAACCGCGGCTTGCACCTAGCGTATAGGTGTGACTGCTGTCACGACCGATGCGCAGGCCGCCCACGTGGGGGCGGTGCGTCGGCTGCTGGAAAGTTATCGCCGCACTCCACCGGGGACCACAGTGCGGCTGGCCAAGCCGACGTCGAATCTCTTCCGGTCGCGGACCAACCACCGGACCAAGGGGCTGGACGTCTCCGGGCTCGACGGCGTGCTCGCTGTCGATCCGCACTCCCGCACCGCCGACGTGCAGGGCATGTGCACCTACGAGACCTTGGTATCGGCGACCCTGCCGTTCGGTCTGGCGCCATTGGTGGTTCCACAACTGAAGACCATCACCGTCGGCGGCGCGGTCACGGGGCTGGGCATCGAATCGGCGTCGTTCCGCAACGGCCTGCCGCATGAGTCGGTACGCGAGATGGACATCCTCACCGGAGCCGGCGAGTTGGTCACGGCCTCCCCCGACCAGCACGCCGATCTGTTCAGCGCCTTTCCGAATTCGTATGGCACCCTGGGCTATTCGGTGCGCCTGCGGATCGATCTGGAACCCGTGCTGCCGTTCGTAGAAGTGCAACACGTGCGCTTTCACCGGGTGGCCGACCTGGTCGAAGCTATGGACCGGATCATCGACACCGGCGGCTACCAGGGTCTGCCCGTGGACTACGTAGACGCTGTGGTCTTCGGCTCCGACGAGAGCTACCTGTGCCTCGGATGGAAGACCGCGACTCCGGGGCCGGTGAGCGACTACACCGGACAACGCATCTTCTACCGATCGATACAGCACCCGGACGGCGACCTGCACGACCGGCTCACCATCCACGACTACTTCTGGCGTTGGGACACCGACTGGTTCTGGTGCTCACAGGCTTTCGGCGCGCAGCAGCCGATGATCCGGCGGCTGTGGCCCCGCAGGTACCGACGCAGCAGCGTCTATTGGAAGCTGGTCGGGCTGGACCGCCGCCTGCACATCGCGGATCGGATCGAGCGGCGCAGCTTCCGTGCACCTGAGCACCCCCTGCGGGAGCGGGTGGTGCAGGACGTCGAAATACCGATCGAACACGTCACCCAGTTTCTCGACTGGTTCCTGGAAAACATCCCGATCGATCCGATCTGGTTGTGCCCGTTGCGGTTACGCGGCAATACCCGGTGGCCGCTCTATCCGATGCAGCCGCACCGCGGCTACGTCAACGTCGGGTTCTGGTCATCGGTTCCGGCTGCCGCCGGGACGGGCCACACCAACCGAGCCATCGAACAGAAGGTCGGCGAACTCGACGGACACAAATCGTTGTATTCGGAATCGTTCTACCCCGCAGAAGAATTCGACCAACTCTATGGCGGCGCTGCCTATCGAGCGGTGAAGAAGGTTTATGACCCGGATTCTCGGCTACTCGACCTGTATACGAAGGCGGTGCAACAGCAATGACAATTTCTGAAGATCGCGGCACCAGGCTGACCCTGGCGGAGGTGCTGGAGACGTTCGCCGCCGGGCAGCTGCCGCTGAGATTCCAGGCATACGACGGCAGTTCGGCCGGGCCCGAGGACGCCACTCTGGGACTCGACCTGCTGACCCCGCGGGGCACCACCTATCTGGCCACCGCCCCCGGCGATCTGGGATTGGCCCGGGCCTACATCGCCGGCGACCTCGACGTGTTCGGGGTACACCCGGGCGATCCGTACGAGCTGCTCAAGGCTTTGGCCGACAAGATGGCATTCAAGCGCCCGCCGGCGCTGGTACTGGCGAACATCGTGCGGTCCATCGGTTTCGAACATCTGCTGCCCATCGCCCCGCCGCCCCAGGAAGCGCTGCCCAGGTGGCGCCGGATCGCCGAGGGCCTGCGGCACAGCAGAACTCGTGATGCCGAGGCCATCCACCACCACTACGACGTGTCGAACACCTTCTACGAGTGGGTGCTCGGCCCGTCGATGACCTACACCTGCGCCTGCTACTCCCGCCCGGAGGCCACCCTGGAGGAGGCCCAGGACAACAAGTACCGGCTGGTGTTCGACAAGCTTCGGCTGCAGCCCGGGGACCGGCTGCTCGACGTCGGCTGCGGCTGGGGCGGCATGGTGCGGTACGCCGCCCGGCGCGGCGTCCACGCGATCGGCGTGACACTGTCGACCGAACAGGCCAGCTGGGCGCAGCGAGCCATCGAAGACGAAGGTCTCGGGGAGTTCGCCGAGGTGCGGCACGGTGATTACCGGGACGTGCGCGAGCGCGGCTTCGACGCGGTGTCCTCGATCGGGCTGACCGAGCACATCGGGGTGGCCAACTATCCGTCGTATTTCGCCTTCCTGCGCGACCGACTGCGCGACGGCGGCCTACTGCTCAATCACTGCATCACCCGCCCGGGCAACCAGCTGCCGGCCACCGTCAGCGGATTCATCGACCGCTACGTGTTCCCCGACGGGGAACTCACCGGGTCCGGCCGGATCATCACCGAAGCGCAGAACGCCGGGCTGGAGGTGCTGCACGAGGAAAACCTGCGCCGGCACTACGCGCTGACCCTGCGCGACTGGTGCGCCAACCTGGTCCAGCACTGGGACGAGGCCGTCGACGAGGTCGGACTGGCCACCGCCAAGGTGTGGGGCATGTACATGGCCGGATCACGCCTTGGCTTCGAGTCCAACGTGGTTCAGCTGCACCAGGTTCTGGCGGTCAAGCTGGACAGCCGCGGATCCGACGGTGGTCTGCCGCTGCGACCGTGGTGGCCGGCCTGATCGCGACTATTCGCCGATCGGCCGGGCGCCCAGCTCGGTTTTGAGCAGCTCCAGGGCGACCTCTTCGGGATCGCGACGCGGGACGTTCCGGCCCTCGTCATGCGCCGCCTCGGCCAGCATGTCCTCTTCTTCGGCGCGCTCGGCTGCGACCCGTTGTTCCTCGGCGATCTGCTGTTCGGCCGGGTTCGCCGAGCGTGCCGGGGCCGGCGCTGCCCCCGCCGGCGCGGCACCCGGATCACACCGCACTCGCCAGTTGACCCCGAGCGCATCCTTGAGCGCCTCTCGGATGACATCGGTGTTGTGCTGCTCGCTGAGTCGCTTGGCCAGCGGCGCCGACGGATGCGCGAGCAGCAGCGTGTCACTCTCGACCGCGCGGACGGTGGCTTCCATCAGCATCGCCTCGAGCGAACGGCTACGCGCCCTGACCTTTTCGCGCACCGTGCCCCACATGGCGCGCACCGCGGCCGCATCGGGCTGCCCGCCGGCCGGCGCACTCGGCGCGGGTGACGCAGCGACCGGCTCCGGCTGAGGCGGGGCCACAGGCTCAGGTGGTGCGACCGGCTCCGGCCGCGCGACAGGCCGCGCGACAGGCGGTGCCACCGGCTCCGGCCGCGCGGCGGGCGGCGCGACAGGCTCCACGGGCGGCGCCGGGGCCGGGACTGGCTCAGGGGCCGGTTCCTCCGAAACTTGTTGCGGGGACAGGCTTCTCCTGGTGAATTGCTTGTTCACCAGGACCGGAGCCGGCTCTGCTGCCACACCGCCTTCGGAAGCCGGGATGGACACGTTCATCCGGGTTTCGAGACGCTCGACCCGGTGCAACAGAGCGGCTTCGGTATCGCTGGCCGACGGCAACAGCAGCCGCGCGCACACGACCTCCAGAAGCAGCCGCGGAGCCGTCGCGCCACGCATCTCCCCCAGCCCGGCGTGCACCACCTCGGCGTACCGGGTCAGGGTGGCCGTTCCGATCTGCGCGGCCTGCTCACGCATCCGATCCATGACGTCGTCGGGAGCATCGACCACGCCGCGGGTCGCGGCATCCGGAACCACTTGCAGCACAATCAAATCCCGGAAGCGCTCCAGCAGATCAGTGGCGAACCGACGCGGATCATGCCCGGCATCCATCACCGATTCGACCGCCCCGAACAATGCCGCCCCGTCGCCTGCCGCCAACGCATCGATGGCGGTGTCGATCAACGCCAGGTCGGTGGCACCCAGCAGCGACAGCGCGCGCTGGTAGACGATGTGGTCGTCCTCGGCGCCGGCCAACAACTGGTCGAGCACCGACAACGTGTCGCGGGGCGAACCGCCGCCGGCGCGAATCACCAACGGGTACACCGCATCGTCGACGCTGACGTTCTCCTGGGTACAGATCTTCTCCAGCAGGCTGCGCATGGTCTTGGGGGCCAGCAGTCGGAACGGGTAGTGGTGGGTGCGCGACCGAATGGTCGGCAACACCTTCTCCGGTTCGGTGGTGGCGAAGACGAAGATCAAATGCTCCGGCGGCTCTTCGACGATCTTCAACAGCGCATTGAAGCCCGCATTGGTCACCATGTGCGCTTCGTCGATGATGAAGATGCGGTACCGCGACTCGGCCGGTGCGTAGAACGCGCGGTCGCGCAATTCGCGGGTGTCGTCGACACCACCATGGCTGGCCGCGTCGAGTTCGGTGACATCCAGGTTGCCGGGCCCGTTGGGCGCCAGGGCCACGCACGAGTGGCACACACCGCACGGGGTCGCCGTCGGCCCCTGTTCACAGTTCAGCGAGCGGGCCAGGATCCGCGCCGAGGATGTCTTTCCGCAGCCCCGCGGCCCGGAGAACAGGTAAGCGTGGTTGATCCGGCCCGATTCCAGCGCCGTCGACAACGGCCCGGTCACATGCTCCTGCCCGACTACCTCAGCGAAACTTGCCGGTCGGTACTTGCGGTAGAGGGCCACGGGAGAAGGCTACCGAGCGGGTCCGACTCATCGCATCCCGCGGGTGGGCTAGCCCTTCAGCAGTTCCTCGGTGGCCGCCAGTAGCGCGCAGGTCGCCAGACCGTCGATGGCCACCCGCAGATCCGGCAGCGACGGGAAGGTCGGCGCGATCCGGATGTTCTTGTCCTCCGGATCTTTTCGGTACGGGAACGACGCACCGGCCTCGGTCACCGCGATGCCGGCGTCCTTGGCCAGCGCCACCGTGCGCCGAGCCGTGCCCGGCCACACGTCGAGGCTGACGAAGTACCCGCCCTTGGGATCGGTCCAGGACGCGATCTTCGACTCGCCCAACCGGTCCTCGAGAATCTCCAGCACGGCGGCGAACTTCGGCGCCAGCAGCTCTTGATGACGCTGCATGTGCAACCGCACCCCGTCGGCGTCCCCGAAGAACCGGGCGTGCCGCAGCTGGTTGATCTTGTCCGGTCCGATGGTCTTCTTGCCTGCGTGCTGCAGGTACCACGCGATGTTCCCCAGCGAACCGCCGAAGAAGCTCACCCCGGCCCCGGCGAAAGTGATCTTGGAGGTCGACGCGAACACGTAGGGCCGGTTCGGATTGCCCGCCGTCGCCGCCAGTCCGACGATGTCGATGTTCGACGGGAAATCGTGGGTCAGCGTATGGACGGCGTACGCGTTGTCCCAAAACAGTCGGAAATCTTTTGCCGCCGTTTGCATTTGGACCAGACGTCGGGTGTTCTCCCAGGAGTACGTCACGCCCGTCGGGTTGCCGAACACCGGCACGCACCACATGCCCTTGATGGTCGGGTCGGCCGCGACCAACTCCTCGATCAGGTCGACGTCCGGGCCGTCCTCACGCATCGGAACGGCGATCATCTCGATGCCGAAACTCTCGGTGATCGCGAAGTGCCGGTCGTACCCGGGAGCCGGGCAGAGGAACTTGACCACGGGCTCTTGCACCCACGGACGGGGCGAATCGACGCCGCCATGCAGCAGGGAGAACACGACGACGTCGTGCATCATCTCCAGGCTGGCGTTGTTGCCCGCGATCAGATTGGGCACTCCGATACCCAGCAGCTGGCTGAAGATGGTCCGCAATTCCGGCAGACCGTGCAGGCCACCGTAGTTTCGGGTGTCGGTGCCATCGGCATCCCGATAGTTCTCGCCGGGCAGATGCAGCATCGCGTTCGACAGGTCGAGTTGCTGCGAAGACGGCTTGCCACGGGTCAGATCCAGACTGAGCTTGCGGGCCTGCAGCTCGGCATAATTGCGCTGCTGCTCGTCGTGGCGGGCCTGTACTTCATCGCGGCCGAGGGATTGAAACGACACGGCGCGCCTTTCGCATCGAGTGCCGCCAAAGATTAGGGGACCCCGCGCACCCGCCAGAGCCCATTGACCCTTGCTGCCTTCCGGCCCTGGGGGAGTTCACAGGATGGACGCCGCGCGGGATCCGAAAGTGAGTGTAGTACCCCCGCCGACGGCCGCCGTTGGGGCGTCCTGCAGGCGGTCGGTTACGATTGCCGACGGAGGATTCGCCTAGTGGCCTATGGCGCTCGCCTGGAACGCGGGTTGGGTTAACAGCCCTCAGGGGTTCAAATCCCCTATCCTCCGCACTCGGTCCGGGGTGCGACCGGCTCAAACAGCCAGGTCGCACCCCGGATCACTACTCAAGGAGGACTATGCGGCGCTCGGTGGCGATTACTTGGCACGCATCGTTTCTCGTCGCCTCCGCGGTTCTCTACTTCTTTTTTGTGCTCCCGCGTTGGTACGAGCTCGCCGGCACCACGTCGCACACCCTCGGCACCGCGCTGCGCATCCTCTGCGGCGTGCTGGTCGCACTGTCCGCACTGCCGGTCCTGCTGACGCTGCAGCGCACCCGCAAGCCCGAGTACGCCACGCCGCAGCTCGCCCTCTCGCTTCGCGTCGCCTCGATCGCCCTGCACATCCTGGGCGGCGTGCTCATCCTGGGCACCGCGATCAGCGAGATCTGGCTGACCCTGGACAAGGCCGGCGTGTGGTTGTTCGGTATTTACGGCGCTGCCGCGGGCGTGACCCTGCTCGCCGCCCTGACCTTCTACCTGGCGTTCCTTGCCGAACTCCCGCCGCCTCCGCCCAAGCCGATCAAAGCCAAGAAGGCGGCCGGGGCAGCTCCTGAGCCGATCGAGCCCGCGTCGGAAGCGACCGACGAAGCCAGCGAAGAAGAGTCCGACACGGCAGAATCGGAAGCCGGCACCGAAGCCGAGTCCGAGGGCGCCGCGTCGACGGACACCGAAGAGACCACCGAGACCGAAGACCCGGCCGCAGGTGGCAAGCTGCGCAACCGTCGCGCAGGCAAGGGCTCCGGCCTGTTCGGCCGCTCCGGTGGCGCTTCGCAAGAAAAGGACTGAACTGGCAGCGATGCCGCGGTCCGGAAGGCAGCACATGAGTGGGTTTGGCCTCGGCAGTCGACTGGGCGCCGCCGCGCTCGCGGCCGCCATTGCATTCTCCGCGCCGGCACATGCTGACCTCGCCCAGGCGATCGCCGTGGTCGAGCCCGCGACCGCGCGCATCGACACCGTCATCCACTACCAGCACGCCATCGGTGCGGGCACTGGCATCGTGCTCGATCCGAACGGCGTCGTGCTGACCAACTTCCACGTGGTGCAGAGCGCGGACACCATCGTCGCGACCATCGCGGGCCGCCAGTTCCCGGCCGACCTGGTCGGCTATGACCGCCACCACGACGTCGCCGTACTGCAGTTGCGCGGTGCAGCCGGACTTCCTTCCGCGCCGATCGGCGATGCCGCGCAGTTGAATCAGGGCGATCAGGTGGTCGCGCTCGGCAACGCCGACGGCACCGGCAAGATGTTGACCCGCGAAGCCGGCCCGGTGGTCGGCATGGGGCGGTCCATCAACGCGCAGGACTCACTCACCGGCAGCTCGGAACAGGTCACCGGACTGATTCAATTCGCCGCTCCGGTTCGGGCCGGCGACTCCGGCGGCCCGGTGGTCGCCAACTCGGGCCAGGTGGTCGGCATGACCACGGCGGCCACGCTCAACTACAAGATGGGTCCGGGAGGTGAGGGCTTCGCCATCCCGATCAACCAGGCGATGGCCATCGCCGGACAGATCCGGACCCGCACCCCGTCGGACGAAGTGCACGTCGGACAGCCGACGCTGCTCGGTGTCGGCGTCACCAATGCCGACCAGCATGCCCAGCTGCCCGGTGTACTCATTCACGAAGTGGTCGACGGCGGCCCAGCGCAGCAGGCCGGCATGGTCCCCGGCGACGTCCTGGTCAGCGTCGATGGCGTATCCGTGAATTCGGCTACCGCGCTGACCTCGGTGCTGGACCGGCACTACCCCGGCGATTCGGTGGTTGTGTTCTGGATCGACCGCACCGGCCAGCAGCGCACCGGCAAGGCTGCACTGACGTCCTGAGTGCAAAACGACGCAGCGGCCAGGGCCACGGCCCTATGCTGAGCGAGTGCACAACAATGCGCCTTATCGGGTCGTGCAATGGACGACCGGAAACGTCGGCAAGAGCTCAGTGGCCGCCATCGCGACCAACCCGAACCTCGAACTGATCGGCTGCTACGCCTGGTCGGCGGACAAAGCGGGCAAGGATGTCGGCGAGCTGGCGGGCATCGAGCCGCTCGGCGTCGCCGCCACCGACGACGTCGACGCATTGCTCGCGCTCAAGCCCGACTGCGTGGTCTACAACCCGATGTGGATCGACGTCGACGAGCTGGTGCGGATCTTGTCGGCCGGGGTCAATGTGGTGGCCACCGCGTCGTTCATCACCGGGCACAACCAAGGTGCAGGCCGAGACCGCATCGCTGCGGCCTGCGCACAGGGTGGTTCGACGATGTTCGGCTCGGGCATCAGCCCCGGATACGTGAACCAGCTGGCCATCGTCGCGGCCGGCATCTGCGACCGGGTCGACAAGGTGACGGTGAACGAGGCCGCCGACACCACGTTCTACGACTCCCCCGAAACGGAGAAGCCGGTCGGATTCGGCCAACCCATCGACCACGCCGGTCTGCAGGCGATGACCGCACACGGCACCGGGGTCTTCGGCGAGGCGGTCCGGATGATCGGCGACGCCCTGGGCATCGAGTTCGACGAGGTGCGCTGCGACGCCGAGTATGCCAAGACCACTGCCGACCTGGACCTGGGTTCGTGGACGATCCCAGCCGGTGGGGTCGCCGGCGTGTTCGTCAGCTGGAAGGGCATCATCGGCGGGGTCACCCGCGTCGAGCTGACATTGCGCTGGCGCAAGGGGCAGACCCTGGAACCGGATTGGCAGATCGATCAGGACGGCTGGGTCATCGAGGTGGCCGGCCGGCCCACGGTCACCATGAAAGTCGGCTTCCTGCCGCCGCCAGACTTCGAGGCCACCACGCTCGAGGAGTTCATGGTGCTCGGCCACATCATGACGGCGATGCCGGTGATCAATGCCATTCCGGCGGTGGTCGGGGCGGCACCGGGCATCGTCACGTACACCGATCTGCCGATGATCCTGCCGCACGGCGTCGTACCCGCGTCCTAGATACCGGGACGAAGACCTTGGCGACCGCCGCAATGCGGGTTAGATTGGGCCGAGTGAATATATCGGCGGACTGAATCGTATCGCGGGGACTCGATTCGTGCCGCCCAGGGAGTGACTGATGGTCAGTACCTATGTGGCGGCATACGCCGCAGCGTGGGCTATCACGGCAGTGGTCACGTACCTGATCGCACGACGGATTGCGCGTGTCGCCGATCGTCCCGACAGCACCGTACTGACCAGTCTGCTGGCCGGTGCGTTGTGGCCGATCGTGGTCGTCGGCCTGGTCGAAGCCGGCATGGTCGGCGCTATCGGCTGTTTCCAGAGCGATCGTGAGCCGGCCCCCGGGGTCTCCTGGGAAATGGCCGACATCGTGACGCTGCCGTAGCCCCCGGTCAGGTCCTCCAGAATCGGGTCTGAGCGCGCCCGTTCGCCTTCGCCTGATACATCGCGGCGTCGGCGTGCCTGAGAATGGTTGACACCGAACGCCTTTCGATTCCCTCCAGCATGGTGATACCGATGCTTACGCTGGCCGCGATATCGACGCCGTCGATGGAAATCGGCTCCGCCAGCGCATCGTGCAACCGGTCCGCGATATCCATCAGATCCTCCCTCGCTGCCGGCGCAGTGATGACGGCGACGAACTCATCGCCGCCCACCCGCGCCAGCACGTCACCGGACCGCAACACCTTGTCGAGCCGGTAGGCACATGTTCTGAGCAATTCGTCGCCGGCATGGTGCCCCAGGGAATCGTTGACGGTCTTGAGCTGATCGAGATCGACGAACATCACTGCGGCCAGTGGCGGTCTACCCGAGGGCCCCAGTGCTTCAGCGATCCGCCGCATCGCCGACGCACGGTTGAAGAGTCCGGTCAGCGGATCGTGCTCCGCATCGTGGCGCAACTGCTGAGTGACCATGTACTCGGCGGTGATATCGGTGAACGACAACAGGATTCCGGATTGGTCCGGGTTCTCGGGATCAAGCAAGCAGGTACTCACCGAGATCCACATCCGCTGCCCATCACTACGGTCCAGCCCGACCACGCGCCCGTTGACCGGCCGGCCGGTGTGCTGCGTGATGACCGCGGGAATGTGGCGCTGGTCCAGCTTCTGCCCGTCGAGGCCATAGAGCTGGAATCGCCGCGCCAACGCCACGTAGTCGCTGACGTCGCGGATCGGGTCGAGGTCGAGAATGCGGGCAGCGGCGGGGTTCGCCGAAGCGATGGAGCCGTCCATGCCGATCACCACCACACCACGGTTCAACGAGTTGACCACGGTCTGAAAGTGCTTTTCCGCCCGGCGCAACGCTGTGTGGTCCGAGCAGACCAACACATAACCTGGCTCCAAGACCGACGCCCTGACCCGAATCGTGAGGGCCACGCCGTCCCCCGTGTAATGCGTGGCTCGCTCGGTGCCACCGCCGGCGATGATGCCGGCCGGATCCAGCTCTGCTCCGACGACTTCGCCGATGGGCAGTCCGAGCGTCAGATGCGCGGGTCGGCGGTAGATCGCCTCCGCAGCCGGGTTCCACGCGGTGACGATGCCCTCGACAGAGGTGCCGATGATCGCGTCGGATACCTGGTCGACCAGCGCCTGATATCGCCACGCCGCCGATTCGGTCAGGGCAGCCACATGGGCATCAGGACAGACAACTCCGCCGTCGTCACGAATACCCACGGCACTACCCCTGCGTCACCCAATGCATCAACCAGGCCAACCTGACCTACGGAAGCGTCAATTCTTCATCAGGTCGCGATCGCAGCGGGGCGGAACCACAAAATCTGCTAGTCCTTCAGGTCCCGATCCTTGCTCGGCTGCACCCGCTTGGGCTCCCCCGGCATCTTGGGATAGTTCGGCGGATACGGCAGGTCGGCCAAGCCGCGCTCCTCGTCCGCGGC
Source organism: Mycobacterium sp. MAA66 (assembly GCF_041261665.1). NCBI lineage: Bacteria > Bacillati > Actinomycetota > Actinomycetes > Mycobacteriales > Mycobacteriaceae > Mycobacterium > Mycobacterium sp. MAA66. Next base: position 1,184,443 of record NZ_JBGCCC010000002.1, read on the forward strand.
GACCCACTCCAGCAATCCATCCAGCGAATGCGCGACATCATCGATGCCGGCCCACGGGTCCGGCCGCCGCTTGAGCAGCTCCGGCACCGTCGCCATGGTGTAGTCATCGGGATCCGCGGTGGCCAGCTCGTCCCAGGTCAGCGGGGTCGACACGGTAGCTATCGGGGTCTTGCGCACCGAGTAGGCCGACGCGAAGGTCCGGTCACGGGCGTTCTGGTTGTAGTCGATGAACAGCCGGGCGCCGCGTTCTTCCTTCCACCACTTGGTGGTGACCGCATCCGGCACCCTGCGCTCCACCTCACGCGCCAGCGCGATACCGGCCCGGCGCACAGCGATGAAATCCCACTGCGGCTTGATCCGTACGAACACATGGACGCCGCGCCCGCCGGATGTCTTCGGGTACCCGGTCAGCCCCAACTCGTCGAGCACCGGCTTGAGTACACCGGTGGCAATCTCCCGGGCCTGCTCGAATCCGGTACCCGGCTGCGGGTCCAGGTCGATGCGCAGTTCGTCTGGATGCTCGGTGTCCGGGCAGCGGACCTGCCAGGGGTGCAACGTGATGGTGCCCATCTGCGCCGCCCAAATGATCGACGACGGGTGCGTCACCTTGAGTGCGTCGGCGGTACGCCCCGACGGAAAAGTCACCACACAGGTCTGCAGATAGTCGGGATGCTTCGCCGGAACCCGCTTTTGGTAGATCTCCTCGCCGGCGATGCCATCCGGGAAGCGCTGCAGATGGGTGGGCCGGTCCCGCAGCAGCTTGACCATCGGTCCCCACGACTGCTCGCCCAGGCAAACAGAGAGGTAGTAGTCGACCATCGTGCCCTTGGTGCCCTTGCTCCCCAACGCTGGGAAATACACCTTGTCCGGACTGGTCAGCCGAACCTTGACGCCGTCGACGTCGAGTTCAGATGCGGCGCTTGCCATTGTTTATTCTTTCCCGTCGCTTCGCTCGCCTGGACTGCTCGTCTCCAGCACGTCGTACAGGTCGTAGTTCAGCGGCACGTCGAGTTGGTCGAAAGTGCAGCTGTCCGGATCCCTGTCGGGTCGCCAGCGGCGGAATTTCACCGTGTGCCGGAACCGGTTTCCTTCCATCTGGTCGTAGGCCACCTCGCACACCTTCTCCGGACGGATCGGGATCCAGGTCTTGTCGGCCGCAGAATTCCACCTGCTGGCCTCGCCGTCCCGTGCATCGCCGGTGCGCAGCGGCTCCAACTCTGCCAACAATTCCAACCTCTCCTTGACCGTGAATGACACGGCACCACCGACCATTTGGAGCATTCCGTCGCGGTACAGACCCAACAGGATCGAGCCCAGGCCGGCACCGCTCTTGTGGATGCGATAACCGATGGCCACGCAGTCGACGTCGCGGGCATGCTTGACCTTGACCATTTCTCGCTTGCCGGGCAGGTAGGGGCCGTCCAGCCGCTTGGCTATCACCCCGTCCAGGCCGGCGCCCTCGAATGTGGTCAGCCAATGGGTTCCCTGCGCCGCATCATCGGTGGCCCGAGTGACATGGCACCACTGCTTCGGGTTCACCAGTTCCTGCAGCGCGGCCCGGCGGAGCCGGAACGGTTCGGCGAGCAGGCTCCGACCCGAGTCGGCCAGGGCGTCGAATCCGATGAAGTGCGCAGGGGTCTGCGCCGCGAGCATCTGCACCCGACTGGCCGCCGGATGGATGCGCTGGCTCAACGACTCCCAGTCCAGCCGGATGCGGCCGTCCATCTCGCGTGGCACCACCACCTCACCGTCGAGCACACACTTCGGTGCGATCTCCTCACGCAGCGCCTCGAGCAGCTCCGGAAAGTACCGCCCTAGTTCCTTGCCGTTGCGGGACTGGATGATCACCTCGTCGCCATCGCGAAACACCAGGGCACGGAAGCCGTCCCACTTGGGCTCGTAGGACCATGGCCCTTCTGGCACCTTGGTCGCCGCCTTGGCCAGCATCGGATCTATCGGCGGCTGCAGGGGTAGGTCCACGTTCTCCATACTCACGTAGACCCTCGCGCATGGCCAATGTCATCGCCCGGCGCGTTAGATTGCGGTCGTGGCACTGCACCCAGCCGGCCGGTTCGCCCCGAGCCCGTCCGCCGACCTGCACATCGGAAACGTGCGTACTGCGGTGCTGGCCTGGCTGTTCGCCCGGGCATCGGACCGGCGTTTCCTGGTGCGCGTCGAGGACTTGGACGACCGGACGCACCCCGAGGTCGCCGCCCGACAACTGGCAGACCTGGCGGCGGTAGGACTCACCTGGGATGAAACCCCTGAGTACCAGACCGCGCACGAAGATCGCTACCGCGCCATCATCGATAACCTGACCGAGCGCGGCCTGACCTTCGAATGTTATTGCAGCAGAAAGGACATCCTGCAGGCCCCACGGGCGCCGCACGCACCCGAGGGCGCCTACCCCGGTACCTGCCGCGACCTCACCCGCGACGAGCGCGCCCGACAGACCAGGCCCCCGGCGTTGCGATTGCGTTCGGACACAGCGCAATACACCGTCACCGATGTGCTGCACGGCCGATACACCGGCGTCGTCGACGATTTCGTGCTGCGCCGCGGCGACGGGGTGCCGGCCTACAACCTCGCGGTGGTGGTGGACGACGCCGTACAGGGCATCGATCAGGTGGTACGCGGCGATGACCTGCTGCCGTCATCTCCGCGGCAGGCGTATCTGGCTGCGCTGCTTGGCTATCCGCAACCCACCTACGCACACGTCCCGTTGGCGCTCAATGCCGAAGGCAAACGGCTGGCCAAACGGGACGGCGCGGTGACGCTATCGGAGGTCGGCATCGAGACCGCCATGTCCCGGATCGCGGAGTCACTCGGGTACACCGAATCCACCGTGGACGGGATGGTGGCGCAGTTCGATCCGGCGCGTCTGCCGCGCGAGCCGTGGGTGTACCGCCCTTAGAGCGAGACCGGCAGCGACGCCAGACCGCGCAGCGTCACATTCGGCTTGTACACCGCTTCGCCATCCAGTCGCGCGTCCGGGAATCTCTTCGCCATGGCCGCGAGCGCGGCCGCCGCTTCGAGCCGGGCCAACGGAGCACCCAGGCAGAAATGCGGGCCTTTGCCGAACGCCAGGTGCTTGATCGTGCCGCGATCCGGATCGAATACGTCAGGCCGTTCGAAGACCCGCGAATCACGTTGCGCGGCAGCCAGAAGCAGCATCATGATGTCGCCCTTGGCCGCCGTCACCCCACCGACGCTCATGTCCTCGGTGGCGACCCGGCTGGTCAACTGCACCGGCGGGTCGAACCGCAAGGTCTCCTCGACGATCGCGGCCGCCTTGGTGCCGTCAGCGGACAGTGCCGACCAGTACTGCCGATGCTGCAGCATCAAATGCACCGCGTTCGCGATCAAGTTCACCGTGGTCTCATGACCGGCGATCAGCAGCAGGTTGCAGGTGGCGACGATCTCTTCCGACGTCAGCTGATCGCCATCCTCCTCGGCTTCGATCAGCGCCGAGATCAGGTCCTCACCGGGTGAGCTGCGGCGCCGCTCGATCAGGTCCCGCAGGTATCCCCGCAGCCACCGCCCGGCTTCCATGCGAATGTCCGCATCCGCCGACATCTCACCGGTGAACGCGACGAACGGATCGAGCGCCTGCGCCAACAACGCCGACGCCCGGCCGAACTGCGGCTCGTCCTCGATCGGTACCCCCAGCAGTCGGCAGATCACCGCCACCGGCAGTGGATAGGCCAGATCCGTCACCACCTCCATCGAACCCGATACCCGATCGAGCAACTCGTCGACCATCGTCACGATGTCCGACTCGAGTGCCTTGATCACCTTGGGCGCGAACGCTTTCTGTGCGAGCATCCGCAGGCGGGTGTGGTCGGGCGGATCGAGGAACAGAAAGCCCGGTTCACCGAGCGGCCGGTATTGGGCCTGTCCCTCTTCGATCTGTCGTTGTACCGCGGTCGATTTCATCCGGTCGTTGGCCGAATGCGGACTGCGCAACACCGCATCGCACTCGTCGTAGCCGGCGAACACCGCCAGGTTCATCTCCGGCAACACCAACGGTCCGGCCTGCCGAAGCTGTGCATAGAGCGGGTAGGGATCTGACCGGTTCGCCGGATCCATCAGGCCCAGCAGCAGTGTCTGCGTATCGGTCACACTGGTCATCAAGCCATTGTGCACGCGGGCGAGACGTCGCAGGTCGCTCCCTATTTGCCGCCGTAGTACCGGCCCAGTACATGCTCGCGGAGTTCGTCGAATTCCCCGGCGACGATCGCCGCCCGGATCTGGTCGACCAGCCGGATGATGAACCGCTCGTTGTGAATGGTGCCCAAGGTCGCGGCCAGCGCTTCCTTCGCCCGGAACAGGTGATGCAGATACGCGCGGGTGTAATTGGCGCAGGTATAGCAGTCGCATTCAGCATCGACCGGGGTGAAGTCCCGTTTGTACCGGGCGTTGGTGATGTTGAACCGCCCGGTCGCCGAATACATCGCCGCATTGCGCGCCACCCGGGACGGCGAAACGCAGTCGAAGGTGTCCGCACCGGCCTCGATCGCGGCGAAGAGGTCGTCTGGCTCACTGATGCCGAGCAGGTGACGGGGCTTGTCCGCAGGCAGTTCATCGGTGACCCAGCCCACGATGGTCGCGAGGTTCTGTTTCTCCAGGGCCCCGCCGATGCCGTACCCGTCGAATCCGTGGCCATCCTCGTCGACGATGCCGACCAGCCCCCGGGTGGCCTGTCGGCGCAGATCTTCGTACTGGGCGCCCTGCACCACCCCGAACAACGCCTGCGCCGGCTTGCCCGCTCGCTCTCGGGTGAGCCGGCGGTGCTCGGCCAGACAGCGCACCGCCCAACGGTGGGTGCGTTCCACCGAAAGCTCTTGGTAGCCACGGGTATTGACCAATGTCGTCAACTCATCGAATGCGAAGATGATGTCGGCGCCGAGTTGATGCTGAATACCGATCGAGACCTCCGGGGTGAAGCGGTGCCGGGCGCCGTCCAGGTGCGAGCGAAACGTCACCCCGTCCTCGTCGACATGCGCCAGGCGCTCCTTGCCCTCGGCAATGATGTCGTCTGCCTGCAAACGGGCCGTGTCCATGGCCAGCACCTTCTTGAAACCGACCCCCAGCGACATCACCTGGAATCCACCACTGTCGGTGAAGGTCGGACCGGGCCAGTTCATGAATGCGCCGACGCCACCGGCCTCGTCCACGATATCCGGACCCGGCCGCAGGTACAGGTGATAGGCGTTGGACAGAACAGCCTGCGCCCCAAGCTCTTTCATGGTCTCCGGCAGCACCGCCTTGACCGTCGCCTGAGTGCCCACGGCGATGAATGCCGGCGTCTGGATATCGCCGTGCGGGGTGTGGATGGTCCCGACCCGACCTCGGCGGCCGGACAGTTCCGCCGTGACGTCAAAGAACTTCGGGGCTGGTGCATTCACCGGTGTATTCAATCAACCGAAAATTCGTCCAGCCGCGCTGGCCTGCGCGGATGGCACAGCCATGAACACACTTCGTTGTCCATATATTTTTTCTGTCAATTCACTTAATGCCGGTGACCAGCACCGCATACTGCAAAGCGATGACCCGCCAGTCTGACGGGATCGCACCAGCTAAGGAGCACAGCTATGAAACGTGGTTTGGTGGTCACCGCCGTAGGCGCGACCGTTCTGATCGCCGGGCTGTCCGGCTGTTCGGATAAGAAGGAGTCATCGGGGGGATCGTCGGCCACTGCGACGGCTTCGGCCACGGCGCCCGGCGGGGGCGGCTCCACAGCTGGCACCGGCACCGCCAAGGTCACGGTCGACGGCAAGGCGCAGGACGTCTCCGGCTCGATCGGCTGCACGACGGCCGGCGGCAACGTGGTGATCGCCATCGGCAACGGGACCGGCGGCCTGGGCGCCACCCTGACCGACGCCGACCCGCCAGAGGTCAAGGCTGTCGGGCTCGGCAGTGTCGGTGGGCAGGCGCTGGCCTACGCACCGGGCGTTCCGGGTAACGACGCGAAGGCCACCAAGGACGGCAAGACCTACAAGATCAGCGGCACGATCACGGCGGTCGACATGTCCAACCCGACGGCACCGAGCAACAAGCCGTTCGAGATGGAGGTCACCTGCCCCTAGGGCTTCGCCGGAGTGAATGGGCGGCGTTGCAATCAGAGCGTCGCCCATTCACCGAGGCAAACCTTGCCAATTCCTGTGTGCGGGGCCCCTATCGGGAGTAGCGTCCGGGTCAATTAACCCGTGCGGCGCATATCCGGGGGTACGTATGTCGCAGTCGTACAGTTCAGTAACCCGCAGTGCGTCAAGGGTTTTCGCTCTCCTGGCACTGACGGCCGCGCTCGTGGTCGGGCACGCTACCAATGCCACCACCAGCCTCATGGTCGGGCTGGCCAACACCGTGATCGGCATCGGCGGCCGCCTCGACCCCACGTCAGCCAACGTCCCCGCCAAGCTCGATGGCACAGTCGTCCCGCCCGGGTATACCTACGATCCCATTCAGTACCCGGCGACGATCCAGCTGTCCAAAAGCACTGCGGTTTCCGCGCCACTGGTCTACCAAGCGGTGACGACCATGTCCGGTCAGCAGCTGATCGTCGCCGGCTATTCGGAAGGCACACTCGGCGCCGAGGCCGCGAAACGTCAACTGCTGAACAACAATACCGGGCCCGCACCGTCGGACCTGTCGTTCGTGATGATCGCCTCGCCGTTCGCGGGCAACGGCGGCATCTTCGAACGATTCCCCGGCATCAGTGTGCCTTTCATCGTCAACAACATGGGGCCGGCCCGCGCGTCCGCGTACAACACCACCTACGTGGTCAATGAATACGATCCGTACGCCGACTTCCCCGCGTACTTCAACCCGCTCGCACTGGCCAACAGTCTGGCCGGCGTCTGGTATGCCCATCCGGACGTCTACTACAACGCGATCGATCCCGGCACGACTCCCGCGATCACCAAAGTCGTGACCAACAGCGCCGGGGGCACCGACACCTACATTTTCGTCCCCAACAACGACCTTCCACTGTTGGCGCCCGTGCGGGCCGGGGCGGCTGCAATCGGGTTGACTCCGCTCGTCAAGCCGGTCCTGGACGCCGTGGAGCCGCTGTTGCGGGTGATGATCGACATGGCCTACACCGACCGCACGAATGCCAATCCCGCTGCCCTGCGGCCATTTTCGTTGTTCACGCCACTGCCGCGCATCATCTCGGCGCTCCAAGCGATACCCGGCGCGATCAACCAAGGCATCAATAATTTCGTCAACGACGTGCGTACGGAGCTGAGTCCGGTCGCCGCCGCGAAGACCCCTGTAGCCCAGAAGGCGCCGGTGGCCGCGGCCGCGACGCCGGCGACACCTCCAACCAAGAAGCCAGCTCCCCAGCCGAAACGCCAAACCATCGCCAGCACACCAACTCTCGACCGCTCTTCCACATCCCCCACAGAGGGGACCGGGCAGACTCCGAAGGACCAATCAAAGTCCGACAACCGGCCGAAGAAATCCCGCGACTCCAACCATCATTCACGCACGACGGGTAAGGAAGCCGCCTAACCACCGATCAGAACGGCGGCGGTTCGTCGCTGGCTGCGGCGAGTTGTTCCTGTTGGCGTTGTTCGTCGAGGCGTTCCTGGTTCGCGTGGCGTTCGGCCAGGATTTTCGCTGAGCGTTCCTGCACCCGGGTCCGGCTGCGGGTCGGCATGGCCCGTCCCCGCCACCGACTCGGCGCCGCGGTGTCAGGAACCGAGACCACACCCGTGGCCGCGCCCAGCTGCGGGAACCAATACGCCCCTTCGGGCCTGGTCACATAGGTATGCCCAGTCGGGGCCGTCCACACCACCGTCCCGTCCGGATACTGATGGTCGGTCCAATCGTGGAAGGTTTTCACCAG